>JAGWMZ010000036.1 GCA_028871475.1 Sphingomonadales bacterium
AGCGCATCCTTGCACTCGGCCTCGTCCGGCGAGGTTGCCTCATCGATTGAGAACGGCGGTGGAATAGTCGTCCACGGTAGCGGCGGGATAGCCCCGCTCGGCGGTGACCGGTGTCTGGATTTGGAAATGCGCAGAGACTTGAAGCCGGCCCGACTTGACCAATGGTCAGGGGATTTCCATTTCCCGCCAATGTGGTACGCTGACCGACAAGCCATCTGGCTCGAAAATGCATCCAACGGAAATCATGCGTAACGACATCAATCACCTTCCTCTGGTCAAACAGCGCGAGCTTGATCGCGTTGTCGAGATGCTGTTCCAAGGGTTCCGCGAGGCAACGCAGGACGCCAAGGGCCGGCGTAAGGCCGCCAGGATTCTCAAGGTCATTCTGTTCGGCTCGTATGCGCGCGGCGATTGGGTCGACGCCCCGCTGGATGCCAACCAGTACAAGTCGGATTACGACATTCTGGTGATCGTCAACCAGAAGGAGTTGGCCGACCGTACGGATTACTGGGAGGAGACCGAGCAGCGGCTCGTCGATGCGTATCTGGTCGAGCATGCGATCCGCACGCCGGTCAATTTCATTGTCCACTCGCTGCAGGAGGTGAACGATGGTCTCTCCCATGGGCGGTTGATCTTCGGGGAGATCGTCAAGGATGGTGCGCTGCTCTACCAGTCCGATGATCGCCCCCTCGCCTCGCTCAAGCCCAAGACGCCCCAACAGGCCTATAAGGCCGCGAAGGAATATTTCGAAGATCATTTCGGCGGCGCAATGCGCCGCTTCAGGTTAGCTCAGCTTGCACGCGGTGAAGACTTTCCTAAGGAAGCGGCATTCGAATTTCACCAGGCAGCCGAACAGCTCTATCAAGGCGTCCTTTTAACGCTGACTTTTTATACCCCTTACGATCACAACATCATATTCCTGCGCGATCTTGCCGAGCAACGTGAGCCGCGCCTGTTCGATGTCTGGCCGCGCGGCAAGCGGTGGGAGCGCGCAACCTATCAGAAGCTGAAGGAAGCCTATCGCAAGGCGCGCTACTCCAAGCATTACCAGATCGATGAGGAGGAGCTGGAATGGCTCAGCCAGCGCATTGAGGAGCTGGGCCGCTGCGTGCATGACATCTGTACGCAGCGCATCGCCGCTCTGGCGGAGGAAGCCGGGATCGCTGTTTAAGACGGCGCGGTGGATGGACATCAGCCGAGATTCCCGTCCCGTGGCTCGCGCCTTCCCTGCTTTTCCAAGCACATGCCCGCATCGCGACGCAAAACCGGGAAGAAAGCCAGCCCCGGATCAAGGCGGGCCGGACTTCATCCCTCCTCCAGCAGGCGATCCAGGAGAGCAAGGGCCTCAGCCAGATGCTGCTCCACGTCCTTGACGCCCATCCCCAACCGCTTGGCGATTTCCCCGTAGGCCAGATCGTCGCACGCCGCCCAGACGGTACACCTCCCGAGCTAGCTCCGGCACAACCCTGAGCGCCGCAGTGAGACGCTCCCTCTGCTTCACGCCCCAACGGCGACGATGTTACACCACGCGACGGGACGCGGCCTGCGCTGATGGCTCATATCAGAGGTGAACCGCGGGTTTGTTCGATGGTCCGGGTTCCGTCGCTCGCCGACGAAGATCAGCGCCGGATCGTCCGGGAGCGCGAAATTTTGGTAGCGGAGCGCATCGAGTATATCAACCGGATCAAGGGACTGTGCTTCAAGGTTGGCATCCGCGATTACAAACCGTTGCATCGGGATATCCCCGAAAAAGTAACACTCGCCGTCGCCGAGTTCACGACACTGCGTCTAGGCATAAGCTGCGATCTGGCGGCGATTGTCGAAATGCCGGCATAGCCCTTCTGTCCACAATACAGCTGCGGCCTCCGACCCGATGCCTATGGATTGGCCCAGCCTTTCATCGCCGATGCGTCCAATTTCATCTATTCAGCAGGAGCGCTGGTCAATGGGTTGGGGCCATGGTCGGGGGCATTGCAATGGCGGCGCTTGGGCACGCATTCTCTGGATGACGGGCATGAATTCCCCAAGGACGGCGGCTACAGCGAGTGGAACCTCGACGTGTCCTATGCGCTGCCACAGCAGGCTACAAATTTACGGCCAGCGCCTTCAACCTATTCAACAGCAAGGATGCTGCCGCCGATTTCTTCTACACGAGCCGCATTCAGGGTGAACCTGCAGAGGGTATCACCGGCTTCCAGACACATCCACTGGAGCCCAGATCGGCGAGGTTTACCTTGAGCAAGACGTTCTGACCGCATGGAACGGGGCGGCCAAGCCCATGCGAGCCCTTCCCGTCGTTGAAGAGTACATCCGACCGAAGGTGTATCCCAGAAAGTCGAACGTCTCGTCCGGCACGTTGCAGATGCGCGTCTTTTCCTCGTTCACCTTCAGCTTCAGCTGGCCCTCGGTGAGAAGGCCGGGCCTATGCCCCGCCCTTCTTCAACAGCTCCGCATGTCTTTCGACAAAGGTCACCATAGAAGCCCCGGCCATTTCGGCACCTCCGCGAGGCCGCTGAATGCGGCGTCTGTGGAAACGAGCACCACCCCCCTCGTGATCGCCGTGGCGGCAATGATCCGATCAAAAGGGTCGCGATGATCCCATGCCATCGTGGCGGCAAGCAAGCTGGCTTCTGGCGATACCTCCACTAGGCGACCGCCCTGCTCCTCCGCCAGAGGGATCAGCCGGTCGAGGAATGGGGCCATTTCCGGCCATTTGCCCAACCGGACTTTCTCACCAATCTCAAACAGGCTGATCGCGCTGATCGAGACAGTCTCGGCCTGTTCCATCGCGGCGATAGCGGTGGAAGATAAGCGGGCATCCGCCGTCATGGACCATGCCCAGGCGTGAGTATCGAGTAGAAGGTGCTTCACTCGTCGCTACCCTCCCAGAGGGCCAACTCGGCATCATCCATAGGCTCGAAGAAATTCGGCCCCGGACCTGTGATCTGGTCCTTAAGCACGCCGATCTTAAACCGGCTGCGCGGAAAGGGGACGATCTTGACCATGGGCTGCTTGCCCTTGGCGATGACAACCTCTTCCCCTGCGAGAACCGCCTCGATCAGTTTAGAGAGATTGGTTTTTGCCGCATGGACGGTGACTTGCATGGAATCATCCTTAGCTAAGTTAGCCACATTACTCCATCTGGCAATTTATGTCTAGCCGCCACTCCCTCGTAAGCACCTCGTTCAGCCCCGTGCAGCGGCGGCGATTGTGCCAATGTATTACATTGGTGCCAATTGACAGATCGTGCCCCCCACCCGTTTCCATATTGAAGGTCGTCGCCGGCCGCAGATTGGTCCGCGGCCCGCATTCCTTCTGCGTCAGCCCGGCTGCAGGCCTAGCGACCTTTGCATCGCGCAGTTGACTTGGGCTGGAGCCCACGCAGCAGGATCATCGCACGTCAAGGAGGCACACTGTCGCACGCTCACGGCTCCATGGCTCCAAATCGTGACCAGAATGGCGACCGGCCGCTTTCCGTCGGATTTTGGCCGCGGAACAGTTCGGCCACCTGTTTGCGAAGCCAGATGACGCCGGGATCGGCATGGGCGCGGCGATGCCAGAACTGTTTGAGCTCGACCGGCTCGACATGAAAGGGAAGCGGCAGGATCTTGAGCCGCAGCAAGTGGGTAAAAATCGTCCCCACCGATCGGGGCACGACGGTGATCATATCGGACTGGGCCACGAGCAGGGGTACGCTCATGAAATGCGGCGATTGCAAGGCGATACGGCGTTTGAGGCCCAGGTCCCGGACGCGATTTTCGAACCGCTCCTGGCTGCGGCCCGGCTGCATCACCACAACGTGATCGACTGCGAGATATTGCTCAAGGCTCAGCGTATCGGTGATGACGGGGTGGTCCACCCGAGCAAGACAGACAAATTCATGGTCAAACAGTGTCTGCTCGAACAGGCTCGTGCTGTCGACCTGCGTGAGATGGCCGACGGCAAGATCGATGGTCCCGGCGGCCAGATCCGGCAGCAGGTGATCCAGCCCCACATCAACCGAACGCAGCGTCACCTTTGGCGCAGCAGCGGCACAGGATGCGACGAGATCGGGGAGGAAGGACAATTCCCCCAGATCGGACAAGTTGATGACGAAACAGCGCTCTGCCGTCGCCGGGTCAAAGCTGCCTGCCGCGGTGATTTCGCTGCGTACAGTGCCCATGACGCGTTGAACAGGCACGCGAAGCTGTTCAGCCAAAGCGGTCGGCGCCATAGCGCTGCCCTGACGAAAGAACAGGTCATCGCCAAAGTGCTCCCTTAAACGTCGCAACGCCAGGCTGACACCGGGCTGGGTCAGGCCCAGCGCGCGCGACGCGCCAGAAAGCGAGCCATGGGTATAAATCGCGTCCAGCACGCGCAGCAGATTGAGGTCGAGCATCATTTTCACGACTTATAGTATCTATAAAAAAATAGCACCGTGATTATGTTCGGGGGAAGAGGTATCCCGTTATCAAGCCCCGCCCCATCGAAACAAGGAACAGGGCGGCCAAGTGAGAGGCCACATCATCTGGCCCACGAAAAGCGCATCGGGAGAAGAGATTGTGACGCAGCCCACCCCCACACATTCCGACCGGACTTCTGTTGCAGCGGCTCCTGCCCCCTGGCCGCGCAACGCCTGGTATGTTGCAGCCACGCCCGATGAGGTCGCGGACAAGCCGCTGGGCCGGCAGATCTGCGGCCATCGCATGGTGTTTTTCCGCCCGAAGACGGGCCCGGTGGTGGCGCTTGAGGATTTCTGCCCTCATCGCGGCGCCCCGCTTTCGCTGGGTTTTGTGCGGGATGATACGCTGGTTTGCGGCTATCACGGGCTGGCCGTGGGATGTAAGGGGCAGGCCGACAATATGCCGGGCCAGCGGGTGAAGAATTTTCCCGCGGTGCGCCATTTTCCCGTCATTGAGCGCTATGGTTTCATCTGGGTATGGCCCGGAGACGCCGAACTGGCCTCGCCAGACAAGCTGCATCACCTTGAATGGGCCGAGAATGCGGGCTGGGCCTATGGCGGCGGGCGCTATCACATCAAGTGCGATTATCGGCTGATGATCGATAATCTCATGGATCTTACCCATGAAACCTATGTCCACGCCTCCAGCATCGGCCAGAAGGAGATTGACGAGGCCCCCGTCAAAACCCGCGTCGAAGGGCAGGAAGTCATCACCAGTCGCATGATGGACGGGATCAAGGCGCCGCCGTTCTGGCGCATGGCCCTGAAAGGCGCAGGACTGCCCGAGGATGCGATGGTGGATCGCTGGCAGATCTGCCGCTTCAATCTCCCCAGCCATGTCATGATCGAGGTTGGCGTCGCACTGGAGGGCAAGGGCGGCTATGAGGCTGACCTGTCGCACAAGGCATCGAGCATCGTCGTCGACTTCATCACGCCTGAGACCGAGACGTCGCATCACTATTTCTGGGGCATGGCACGCCAGTTCGCCGTGGATGACGCCGCATTGACCGACACGATCCGCGAAGGCCAGGGCAGGATTTTTGGCGAGGATCTCGACATGCTGGAACGACAGCAGCTGAATTTGCTCGATTATCCCGAGCGGCAACTGCTCAAGCTCAACATTGATGCCGGCGGTGCCCGTTCAAGGCTGGTGATCAATCGCGCCATCGCGGAGGAGCAAGGCAGCGCGACCCAGGCCGACGAACCCGCCAGCGAGGTCGCCGCTGATCCGGTGTCATGATGCCGGTGACGGCCAGATTCGGGGGCACCTGAGCAGCATTCCGGAAGCTCCGTCTCGCCGCGCCGATGCCGACGCAAGTCTATAACATTGGACCAGCACGACCGTGCTGTGCCTCTCTGCGCGCCACGCCCTGCATAGCCTACCCCGATGGCGGCGTGTAGCGCGGGCGCGCTTCTCACATGGATGAGGACATCATCGCATGGATCAAGCGGACATCGTCATCGTCGGCGCTGGTCACGGCGGCGCGCAATGCGCGATTGCGCTGCGGCAAAACGGTTTTGCGGGCACGATCATCGTCATCGGGCGCGAGCCCGACCTTCCCTATGAGCGCCCTCCCCTTTCCAAGGAATATTTCGCCCGCGAGAGGACCTTCGATCGCCTGTTAATCCGCCCGCGATCCTTCTGGGAGGACAAAGGCATTGCATTCCGTCTCGGCATCGAGGTGACCGGGGTTGATCCGCAAGCCAGAGTGCTGACTTTGGCGGACGGGCAGATGCTTGGCTATGGCCGGTTGGTCTGGGCCACCGGTGGCGATCCGCGGCAATTGTCCTGTGCCGGATCGGATCTGGCGGGCGTTCATAGCGTGCGCACACGTGAGGATTGTGATCGCCTGATGGCGGAGGTTGAGGCCGGGATCAGGACCATCGTGGTGATCGGCGGCGGCTATATCGGACTGGAGGCCGCAGCGGTTCTTGCCAAGCGCGGCCTGAGTGTGACCTTGCTCGAAGCCTTGCCGCGCGTGCTTGCCCGCGTGGCAGGGGATGAACTCTCCTCATTCTATCAGGCTGTCCATCGCAGCCACGGGGTTGATCTGCGCATGGAGGCCATCGTCGAATGTCTTGTGGGCGATGGCGGGCGCGTGACGGGGGTGCAACTGGCGGGCGGCGAGCTGATCGCGGCTGAGGCGGTGATCGTCGGCATCGGCATCGCCCCGGCTGTCAAACCGCTGATCGCGGCAGGCGCGCACGGCACGAATGGCGTGGAGGTCGATGCCTTTTGCCAGACCTCCCTGCCCGACGTGTTCGCCATTGGCGATTGCGCCGCCTTTCCCTGTGACTATGCCGGGGGCGCGGTGATCCGCGTCGAATCCGTGCAAAACGCCCATGACATGGCAAGCTGCGTCGCAAAGGCGATCTGCGGCGAGAGGAAACCTTATCGAGCCCTGCCCTGGTTCTGGTCGAACCAGTATGATCTCAAACTCCAGACGGTCGGCATCAATCTGGGCTATGATCAGGCCGTCTTGCGTGGCGATCCGTCGCTTGGCTCCTTTTCGGTCGGCTACTTCAAGGACGGCACGCTGTTAGCCCTCGATTGCGTCAACATGGTCAAGGACTATGTTCAGGGCCGCAAGCTTGTCGAGGCCGGGATGAGGCCGGACATTGAGCGCTTCGCGGATGCAGCTCACAGTTTGAAAGATCTGATGGGATGATGATGGGCGTGATGGCAGGACGGTAACGGCGTTAGGATTGCTGTCATGGGATAGCTGCACCATCGTCATCTGTGGGTCGGGCCATGGGTTGGTGTTTGAGGATGGTTTGAATTTGACCATTGTGACGACAGAACGAACTCGCGACCACATCTCGCGCAGAAGGCCGAGGCAGGTCGCACCGCGTCCCGGCATGATCGCCGCCATATCCTATGACAGAGGCCTTGCGCTGTCTTGCGGATAGCTCAGCGACACCAGCGTGAGCAGCCAATCCATCGAAATCACCATCTGATTGTTGCGGGAGCCCGGCGCGATGCGGGCGAACGCTCTCACCAGCACTGACCTGCGAAAAACGCCTTCGAGCAACTGGCCACGAGGTTCATGGCGGTGAAAATCGGGCACATGCGAGCGATTTGGTGCCATTTTGCCTGAAATTTTACACAAATATTTGTTTTATTTCGATAAAATAAAAATCGTCCTGAAGCCCTCTTACAGCGCCGAAATCGACACTCCCCATGCTGCGATACCTTGGAGGCGTTTTCCTTCTGTGCGAGCCTCTGAGGGCAAATTTCGGGCAAGCGCTCATTATGGACGCAAGCGACGATAGCTTTTCGCCCGTGGCGACGAGACCGGGATACATTGTGACGGGGAGCAGGTCTTAGCCATGGACCTGGCGGAGGGACGAACGGACATCCTGATGCATAGCCATCTAGGCAGAGCAATGGCGACGCTATCTGGGAAACGGTGACGCTGGATACAGAGATTGACTTTTTTGCATCCATCATGGGCAATGGGTGATTTTTAAATCGCATGTTTTCGCCTTGGAATTCGCGCGTCCAAAAGTTTCCGCAAATAGGCGGCATACCTCCCCTGCCCTAGCCGCTGGGCGGCAAGCTCCAGCCCTGCATCGTTGATGAAACCCATGAACCAGGCCACTTCCTCCGGGCAGCCAATCTTCATCCCCTGCCGCCTTTCCAGCGTAGAGACGAATTCGGCTGCTTCCAGCATGCTGTCAGGCGTACCGGTATCGAGCCAGGCGTAACCGCGTCCCATCTCGATGACGTTGAGCTTGCCGCGTTCCAGATAGGCTCGGTTGATGTCGGTGATTTCCAGTTCACCGCGCGCCGACGGGGAAATGCTGGCGGCAATATCCACCACATCGGCATCGTAAAAATACAGACCCGTCACCGCCCAGTTCGACTTGGGGCTGGATGGCTTCTCCTCGATGGAGATCGCCCGGCGCTGCGCATCAAACTCAACGACGCCATACCGCTGCGGATCGGAGACATGATAGGCAAACACCGCCGCGCCATCGAGCGCCGCGCGGGCCTTGGCCATCTGTTCGGGCAGGCCGTGACCAAAGAAGATGTTGTCGCCCAGCACCAGGCAGGAAGGCCCATCGGCAACAAAATCCGCGCCAATCGTATAGGCTTGGGCCAGCCCCTTGGGCTCGGGCTGCACGGCATAGGTCAGGGACACGCCCCACTGGCTGCCATCGCCCAGCAGATGCTGGAACTGGGCGGCATCATGGGGGGTGGTGATGATCAAAATCTCGCGAATGCCCGCCAGCATCAGCGTGGTGAGCGGATAATAGATCATCGGCTTGTCATAGACCGGCATCAGCTGCTTGGAGAGCGCCAGTGTCATCGGATAGAGCCGGGTGCCGCTGCCACCGGCCAGAATAATGCCCTTCATGCGTTCTGATCCTTGTCCTTGAGAAGGCGGGCAACCACATCGGCAACGGAGAGGCGCCAGTCGGGAAGTCGCAGCCCATAGGTCTGAGCGAGGCGATCGCCGCTCAGGCGTGAATTGGCGGGCCTTGCGGCCGGGGTGGGATAGTCGGCGGTGGTGATGGCGCGCACGCGGGCGCTGGGCCCGCCCTGCGCCACGCTGACCGCAAAGACAGCCTTGGCCAGATCGGCCCAGCTGCCCTCCCCGCTTCCTGTCATGTGGAAAATGCCGCGCGGTGCCGCGCCCGGCGCCTCATGCAGGCGGCGCGCGATGGCCAGCACGGTATCGGCGATGTCGAGCGCGCTGGTGGGATTGCCGATCTGATCCCCCACCACGCCCAGTTCCTCGCGCGTTTCGGCCAGACGCAGCATGGTCTTGACGAAATTGGCGCCAAAGGGGCTGTAAACCCAGGCCGTGCGCAGGATCACCGCATCAGGCGCGGCGGCCAGCACGGCCTGCTCACCCGCCAGTTTTGAGCGGCCATAGGCGCCCAGCGGGCAAACCGCGTCGCTTTCCAGATAAGGCGCGGTCTTCGTGCCATCAAAGACGTAATCGGTGGAGATATGGATCACCGGAACGCCGAGCGCCTGAGCCGCTGCCGCGACAGCGCTAGCCCCGGTGGCATTGACGGCAAAGGCCGCCGCTTCATCGCTCTCCGCCTTGTCGACGGCGGTATACGCCGCCGCCGAGACCACCACATCGGGCCGGGCTGCGGCGATGGCAGGAGCAATGCTCGCGCTATCGGCCAGATCCAGCTCCGGGCGGCCCAGCGGGACGATCGTCACCCCGTCCGGCGCCCTTTCGATCAGCGAGGTGACAACCTGCCCGACCTTTCCGGTAACGGCGATTATCACGAAGATTTTTCCAACAAACCAAGACGTTGGCCGTCATATCCGTCACGCAGCGGTTGCCACCACCATGCATTGTCGAGATACCATTGCACGGTCTTTTCGATGCCAGTGTCGAAATTCTCCTGCGCGCGCCAGCCCAGTTCGTTCTCCAGCTTGGTCGCGTCAATGGCATAGCGCGCGTCATGGCCGGGCCGATCGGTGACGAAACGGATCAGTTCCTCACGCGGGCGGTCGGCAGGCACCAGTCGGTCGAGCACCTGACAGATGCAGCGCACAACGTCGATGTTCTTGCGCTCATTGCGGCCACCGACATTGTAGGTTTCGCCGACCACGCCTTTCTCGATGATCAGATCGAGCGCGCGGGCATGATCTTCGACATAGAGCCAGTCGCGGATGTTCTCACCCGCGCCATAGACGGGCAATTCCTTGCCAGCCAGAGCGTTGAGAATGGTGAGCGGGATCAGCTTTTCCGGGAAGTGGTAAGGCCCGTAATTGTTCGAGCAGTTCGACACGACGATGGGCATGCCATAGGTGCGATGCCAGGCCTTCGCCAGATGGTCACTGGCAGCCTTGCTCGCCGAATAGGGGCTGGAAGGATCGTAGGGCGTGGTTTCCTGAAACAAGGCCTCGGGATCATGATCGAGGCTGCCATAGACTTCGTCAGTCGAGACATGGAGAAAGCGGAATGCTGCCTTGGCCTCGCCTTCCAGCGCGTTCCAATAGCCGCGGGCGGCCTCCAGCAAGGTGAAAGTGCCCACCACATTGGTCATGATGAAATCGGCTGCTCCGGTGATCGATCGGTCGACATGGCTTTCAGCGGCCAGATGCATGATGCGGTCGGGCCGGAAGTCCGTTATGGCGGCCTTCATCGCCTTTGCGTCACGAATGTCGGCATGGAGAAAGCGGTGATTGTCACGGCGCTCCACAGCCTTCAACGAGGCGAGATTGCCGGCATAGGTGAGCGCGTCGATGGTGAGCACATCATACCCGCGTTCGAGCACAAGATAGCGTACAAGCGCCGAGCCGATGAAACCGGCGCCGCCGGTCACGATAACACGCATGGGATCAGTCCTTCACACTGAAATAGGCGGGCAGATCGGCCAGAAGGGGCTGGATCCTGTCCTTGCCTGATAGCGTCTCGGCATCGGCCACGTCGGGCCAGGCAAGACCAATCGCCGGATCGTTCCAGAGCACGCCCTTGTCGCATTCCGGGCTGTAATAATGGGTGACTTTGTAGGAAACAATGCTGTCGGGCAGCAAGGTGCAGAAACCGTGAGCGAAGCCGGCAGGCACCCAGAGCTGATTGCACTTTTCCGGGGTCAGTTCGACTGCGATCCATTGACCAAAGGTTGGCGAATCGTGCCGGATATCGACAGCGACATCGAGAATGGCACCGGTGGCGCAACGCACCAGCTTGCCCTGTGCCATCGGATTGGTCTGAAAATGCAGGCCACGAATGGTGCCTACGCGTACGGAAAGCGACTGGCTCTCCTGTACGAAGCTGACCTTGCCGGCATATTCGGTGAATTTATCCTCCCGGAACATCTCGGCGAAATAGCCGCGTTCATCCCCCAACTTGCGCGGGATGATTTCAAGCGGGCCTTCTATCTCAAAACGGTTGAAGTCCATTGGTTTCCGTCACTTTCGCCGAGCTCGCTCACAAACCGGAAGTGACGGTGGTAGGTTAATCTGACATGGCGGCAAGAGGTGACCGATCCTTGGTATCTCTTTCCAGATATGAACATCTGGAGCTGTTAGATTGGGTTATAGAGAGGTTAGATAAGTTAGGGCTCGTGGCGGTTCTCCCGACTCGCGGAAATCCCTGTCATTGGGCAACTGATGCCGTTCCTGGAGTGTCGTGATAACGTTCCTGATGGATCGAGACCGTGTTCCCGAAAGATCGTGAGGGCGTTCCCGATAGGTCGATTATTGCCTTCAAGGCGTTCCTGTAATGTCGATTGACGCGATGGAATGATGATTGAACGCGGCGCATTGAATCAATTCGCCCTGCCCTTCCCGAAACAAGCTTCAAACTGCCTCGCCGTTTGATCGAAATGAAGCGTCATACTGGGCTACCGGTATCACTGCTCGTGGTTTGCTGTGCAGCCAAGAGCGCCCGCCCGACACATCGGGAACGCACCGTTTCAGCGCAACTGATGCTTGTGCTTGGCGTGATAGCGCTTCACCCACCCGATGAAAGCTTTCTGCCAATCGGCGGGCGTCCGCTCGGGATTGCCGCTCACCCAGCTTTCGAACTCGCTGTGCAGCATATAGAGATCCCAGCCTGGGCAAGTCGCGCGCAGGTGTTCGATCGTCTCATCGGTCATGAAACCGCGCGTTGCGGCATCAGACAGCCCCGCAACTGCCTGACGCACCAGCGCGCGTGCATCCACCAATGGCTCGCTCGGCGCAGGCTTTGTTTTGGCCGGGGGTTTGGCGCTGGGCATGTCGGCAGCAGGTGCGGCTGCCCTGCCCTCTCCCTGTTCCGCCAGTGTCGAGACTTCGATGTCGCGCATCCTTTCCGCGCCATCTTTGCCGTCCACGCGCTTCATGCGCAGCATGGGTTCTCCTTCGCGGCTCGTCTCCACCGATAGCGCATAGCCGGGCAAATCATTCTTTTCCGCCAGTTTGAGCATTTCGAACTTGAAGCGGCGATACTGCCCCTCAGCCCCGGATTTTTCGAAAAGCACCGGCATGGAGATGGCAAAACCGGCCTCCCCTGCCCCGCCGGCATGTTTGCGCGCCACTTTGTACAGCCAGCGCTCACGCCCGCCGGTGATGGCGAAATAGGCCCGGTCGATCGACAGTACGCCGCCTTTCATCATCACCCCTTCCCAGAACCAGTTCGACAGCTCGATCGTCATTCCGCGCGATCTTTCGGTCTTTTCGTCGACAAGCTGCGTCCAGCCATCGAGCCAGCTGAAGGTCGCTTCGCGGCGGTTTTCGGCACGGATGTTGGTCTTGATCGTGGTTGCAACCAGCCTGTCGAGGGCTTGGCCCAGCAGTTCGTAGGCGCGACCGGTGGTCGGGCGCCCGATGGCACGGAGCAGATCGTAGGGCATGAGATGCAGTTTGCGCGGCACATCATTGGCGCCGCGCCGGGCCATATCGGCCAGCACGCTGGCACAATAGATAAGGATGTCCGCGTCCCAGATGGTGGCCATGCCATAATCGGGGTTGGCCGAGACATGGACCCATAATTTGCCGTCAGGGCTGGTGTAATCGATGGGGGTGGAGCGTTTGGACTTGGCCAGGCTGAAAAAGGGCCGCTCCATCATCTCGCGCTGGTCGCGCAGAGCCAGGTCCGAAATGTAGGGGAGAAACAGGTCGAACTGGTCGGGAACGGATTGTTTGCGGGCGCGGGTCACAAATGGGTCCTTGGCAATATATGATGCCGCTGACCTTGCCTGCGGCCTGTTTCCCCGGGGAAACTTTCAGCGCGAGGCCTTGCCCCTGCCATGTTTCCCCGGGGAAACATGGCAGGTGAGAGGAGGGACCGCAAGGGTCAGGGACGAACGCCCTTGCCCTGTTCTTCCAGTGCGATCAATGCCTCGCGAAAGGCTTCAACAAGCTGCTCAACGCCCGCGCCGGAGCCGGCATGGACCCGCACCGTCGCGCCCTGCCGATTGGCCGAGATGACCGAGAGCCCGGCCCGGCCATAGGGTGAGGTCCAGCTGAACATGGGGCCCTTGGGTGCCGCATCGGCGTGAGGCGCAGCGAGCAGACGCGTCAACACATCAGCGGCGGGCAGGGCAGGGGAGCCAGTCTTCGCGCGCGCCGCCTGTTCGCCGGCAATGACTTTTGCTGCCTTCAGAATGGCGGCAGCGGCATGCTTATCATCCATCGCCTGGGCCAGCGGATAGGCTGGCTTTAGCTGCACCTCGGCGGGCGAGGCGAAAGCGGCGAGCACCGCATCGGGCAGCGCCGCAACCTTGAGCATTTTTGAAAGCCAGCCCTTGGAGAGCTTGAGCCGCTCCGCCATCCGGCTTTGATGGCTGCCGTAATGGGTCTGCAGCGCGGCTAGATAATTGCGCGCGCGCTCAAGATCCGAAACGTCCTTGCGCGCCCGGTTTTCCAGATCAGCGAGACGAAAGGCGGCCTCGTCATCGAGTTGGGCGACCTGCGCCACGAACATCATGTCGGGATAGGAATGGGCGCGAAGCCAGGAAATCGACCAATGGCGCCGCGTGCCCGCGATCACTTCATACTCATGATCCGCGTCGCCCTCGATCCGGCGCACAATGGCGGGAACCTTCTGTCCGCCCTCGGCCACGATGGAATCGATCAGCTCCTGACAGGATGCCTCGCTCAGATGCTCATAGGATCGTGCATTGCCCTTCCATACCCGCACCTTGGCCGGGTCAAGCAGCAATTGCGTGACCTGCCGAACCTCGCCGCTGGCCACACGGGCCAGAGCGCTTTCGCGGCCCAGAAGGGTGGTGCCGCGCGCGCGCTGAGCACGCAGGTCCGGGGCAGGAGAGGGGGCTGTTTCGCTTGCCGAACTTTCGGGAACGGTCTCCTCATCAGCCAGCAGGGCGGCAAGATAGTCGGATTGTTTGCGCGCCATGTCAGCTCCGTGTCGCGAGAGGAGAGGGGAGGGAAGGGGCAGGAGGCCTATGGCCGACAGTCATCTGTAGGCAAGCGTGCCCAGTGAGGTCAGAGCGCTGCATGGAGCACATCCTCCTCGCGTGCTGGCGCTACCCGGCCCCAGCCTTGCCGCACCAACTGTTCGATCTGGCCCAGGGCCTCATCGAGGTTCGCCTTGCAGCGTTTGTGCGTCTTTGCGGTGCCCACAGGCTTTTCCAGTTCAAAGACTGTCATCATTCGCAGCGCGGCATGACTGATCTCGGCACTTTCGAGAATGGGCACCGGCAGCAGGGCCGGACCAAAGGCCTGCTCCATGATCGAGCGGACCATGGCATGGCTGGGGTCATTGCCGTCAAACTTCGAGCAGATCAGGCGAACGAATTGATAATCAACCTCGATTCCCGCCGCAATGAGCTGGCCGATAACCTGGTCCATCATCGAAAGGAACTGCACCGTCGAGCAGAAATCGGGCGTGGTGGCCGCCAGCGGTACCAACAGCGCATTGGCCGCCTGCATCACGGCCAGCGAAATCGTGCCCAGCGCCGGCGGCGGATCGAGCAGTACGACATCATAATTGCGCGCCAGATCGAGCAGCCCCTGCTTCAGTTTGCGGAAGCGCGCGGCCAGCACCGATTGCCCATCGGCGCCCGCCGCGGCCAACTCATATTCCACATCGAAAAGTTCCAGATTCGACGGGATGAGGTCGACATTGGGCCATGCGGTGGGCTTCACTGCATAGAGAAGGTCAGCCTGAGTCGGGTCGATCGAGAGATAGGGGTAGAGGGTTTCTTCCCGCGTGATGTTGAAATGCGGGTTGAAGCCGAAGAGGGTGGTGGTGGTGGCCTGGCTGTCGCAATCGACCACCAGCACGCGATAACCCTGCACCGCGAAATAATGCGCCAGATGGGTGGTCACGGTGGATTTGCCGACGCCGCCCTTGAAGTTCTGCACCGCGATCATGGCAGGCACATCCATGGGCGCGCGGGCAGGGGAGGCGCCCAGCACCTCGCGCATGTTGAGCAGATCCTCGACCGAATAGCCCAGACGGCGGCCATTTTCGCTGGCCGGGGCAGGGGGCAGGCGCCCGTCATCCTCGGCCATGCGGATGCGGTTGGTCGAGCAACCGAGCAATTGCGCCACTTCGGCAATGCCGAAACGGACGTTGAGCCCCTTGCGGCTTTCAGGCAGGAAAGCCTTGCGCCGCAGCCGCTCGATCATCTTTTCGCCCGCAGAGGCAAGATCGCCGATCTGGCTGACAATGGGATGCAATGGGGAGGCGTAGGCATCGTCAGGTTTCATCACGGTCTGCTCGCTGTCCATTGACTTCACTTTTGACGTGCGAAGCCAGATTGAATATTTATTCATTGTTCTTGACATAAATTTGTTCAATTTGCAACGCTACATATGGAACGTAGTGAAATCGCAACCCCAGCATGCGACGCCGGGGATGGGCAACGAATCCTGATGGCTTTCTGGGGCATGAGAACCATGCCTTGCGGCGATGAGTTGACCTTAGATCGCGATAAGTCGCGTTAACGCCCGGGAAACAGCGGCAATTCAAGGATCTTATGGCTTGGCGACGTCAAGAATATAGCCGCCCGACATGCGATATGACTTGCCCGAGGCCCGGGAGATTGGCAGATACGCCCGCATGTGTTCCAAGGATCTCAACGCGCCCGCCATGCAATCTGTTTTTCATAGGGGCCGTACCGCCGCTTCGCTGAAAGTTTTCGCGCTTCTTGCCTCGACCGGAATTCTAAGCGCTTGCGCGTCATTGCCCTCGAATGGCCCGACGGTTCCTGCTGTTCGGCACAGCGCCAGCGGTGAGGAGAACACGCTCGGCTTCAAAATTGTCGATATCGACTTGCAGAATGTCAACACGCCGCCGGAGCGTAACGATATCGGTCTGCTGCAGCTTCAAGCCATGTCTGCGATGCCCCTGCCTGCTCACTCTGATCAGATTCGCAAGGGCGATGTTCTGACTATTTCTGTCTTTGAGGTCGGTGTCACCTTGTTTGGCGGCGGGGCGTCCTCGGCGGCTTTGGGTGGCGATATTCATGCGCCTACTGCGGGCGCCCAGACCATGACCGCCCAGGTCCGCGATGATGGAACGATCAGCCTGCCTTATATTGGTACCCTGCGCGCTGACGATGCCGATCCGGCGATCCTTGAACAGCGCATTCGCGAAAGATTGCGCCCACTCTCGCAGAGCCCGCAGGTGCAGGTCGGGATCACGCAGAGCGTTCAGAGTGTGGCGTATCTTTCGGGCGCCATCAGCAGGCCGGGCCGCATCCCGCTGACCGCCGCGCATGAGCGCTTGCTCGATGTACTCGCCATTGCGGGCGGTGCGCAGAGCACCACGGCCGGCGCTGACAGCCTTGACCTCGATGTCCATCTGGTACGCGGCGACAAGGCCGTGTCGGTCCGCTTGGGTGATCTTCGTCCAGAAGACATGGCCAATCTGGTGATCATGCCGGGCGATCGCATTGAATTGCGCCGTGCCGCGCGCACCTTCACTGTGTTTGGCGCGACCGATCATGTCGCGCAGATCCCTTTCAGTGCCGAAAAGGTGACGCTGGCCGAGGCTATTGCCCGAGCCTCGGGCCCGTCTGATGCCCGCGCCAATGCGCGCGGCGTGTTCCTGTTCCGCTTTGAGCGTGACAGTGCCGGCAAGATGAAGGCGCCTATCGTCTATCATATCGATATGATGAAGCCGCAGAGCTACTTTCTGGCGCAGATGTTCGAAATGCAGGACAAGGACGTGATCCTCTTCGCCAATTCCCGCGCCAGCCTGGCGCAGAAGTTGGCGGCCATGCTGGGTAATCTGTTCAGCCCGGCTACCGCGCTTATCTACGCAGCCAAGAACTAGGATGCGCATTGGCATCGATGGCTATAATCTGGCCATTCCCAACGGCACGGGGGTGGCCACTTATGGCGCCTCACTGGCGCGTGTTGCAGCTGAGATGGGCCATGGGGTCGAGGCCGTCTTTGGCATCGATCCGGGCCGCAAGCCAGCCCTTCGCGAGACCTTGTTTTTTGAGCAGTTTGGCCACGGCCATAAGGGGCATGTAGGACGAAAGGTGCGCAATTCGGTCATATGGTGGCATCTGGCCCGCCGCCTGATCGAAATTCCTCTGACCGACAATGTCGATCGTCGCGGCTTTGGTGCGCGCTGGCCGGCTTTCGACCGACTGTGGACCAGTTCGCTGCTGTTCGAGGTCGCGTGGGCACGCTTCACCTATTTGCGGCAGTGGACCACCGTGACCATGCCCAATCCCCCTGAGGTGATGCACTGGACATACCCCGTCCCGGTGCGCATGGCGGGCAGCCGCAATGTCTATACCCTCCACGATCTCGTGCCGCTGAAATTGCCGCATACCACCCTGGACAACAAGCGCTACTATCACCGCCTGATTGAGGGCTGCCTGCGCCATGGTGACCATATCGCCACTGTGTCCGAGGCAAGCCGCAACGATATTCTCGCCATGTTTGGCGCTGATCCGGACAAGGTGACCAACACCTACCAATCGAGCCCCTTGCCCGAAAGCGTGGCACAGAGCAGCGCGGAGGAAGACCGCGCCATGATCGAGAGCGTCTTCGGCTTGCCGGCCAAGGGTTTCTACCTGTTCTTCGGCGCGGCAGACCCCAAGAAGAACATTGGCCGCGTGGTCGATGCCTATCTCGCTTCCGACAGCCAGCGGCCGCTGGTCGTCATCTCGTCGCGAGACTGGGGCATGGATGATGCCAGCGGCGGTCTGGGTGAGGGGGGTACGGTCTATGGTCGCAAAGTTGACCGCCCGATCATTCAGCTCAAATATTTGCCGCGCGACATGCTCTTCCGCCTGATCCGGTCGGCTCGGGCGGTGCTGTTTCCCTCGCTTTATGAAGGCTTTGGCCTGCCGGCGTTGGAAGCCCTGCAACTGGGCACGCCAGTGATTTCTTCGAACGCTGCCTCGTTACCCGAAGTGGTAGGGCACGGGGGGCTGTTGGTCGATCCCTACGAGACGCATGAGATCGCCGATGCCATCCGCGCGATCGACCACGACGATGAGCTCTATGAGAAATTGAGCCAAGCGGGTCTATCCCATGCAGCCGATTTTACCAATGAGGCCTTCGCGCAGAGGTTACAAGGTATGTATGCGCGGATGGGACTGGCAGTGTGACGGGGTTAACCTGTCGGATGGTTAATGTTTCAGCGAAATCATCAGGTAAGAATTCCATATAGGCTTGGCGTTATGCTGGCGGCGGCTCTTCCTTCGCCAGTTTCCCCAAATGCAGCTTCATCTGCCACGCAAACAGGCCCAGCAGCCCAGCCGCGCCAAGGCCCACCACCACATCCTCCAGCTTCACCCATTCGGGCAACCCCGGCACCGATGGCGCGCCAAAAATCAGCACGATCAGATTGAGCAATATAATCCCTATCCGCAGCTCCGTCGGCCCCATGCCGCCCACGGTCACCTGAAACTTGCGGTCAATCACCGTGCGGACCAACACCTGAATTGCCAGCATCTGGTAAGCCGCCAGCAGGGTCAGGATGAGATCCATCCGCACGCCGGGGATGAAGCCCTCGCCCAGCGCGATGAGCAGATTACCCACCGTATCGATCACCTGATCGAGATAGAAGCCATAGCGTGGCCGCTCGATCTTGCGGAGCCGCGCCACCGTGCCGTCGAGCGAATCGCCGAGCCAGTGGAAGACAACGCCAAGGTTGGAGAGCCAAAGCCAGCTAATCGCGTAATTGGCAAGTAAGCCACCCATCAGCACCATTACCGCGCCAAACACGCCAAAGCCGGTCAAGCGATCGGGCGTCACCCACCCTGGCAGACGCCGGGCGATCGCCAGCAGGGCAACGCGCTCGATGCCCGTCAGCGGGCTTTCATTCACGCGCTTGTCTGTCGGCGGCGGGAGGGCTTCACTCATGGTGTGTCCAGTTCACAAAATGGCAGTTGATGTTTCGTTTCGCGGACTATGGCCCGGCAAATAGCCTCGCGCAAAGTGTTCGAGGGCCAGCGCAATGTCGCGGCAATAGGCCTGCTCGCTGATCGCCTCGTCCAGCGCGGGGGTAGAGCGCAGCGGGCCTGCCGGTTGCGCCAGAACAGCGCGTTCCCAACCCTCCACATCGTCGACCGGCAACAACCTGGTTTCGACATTGGCAATTTCGCGATGGGCGGCAATGTCGGAGGCGATGGTCGGCACCCCCAGAGCATTGGCCTCAAGCACCGACAGGCCGAAACCTTCGGCATGGCTAGGGCAGAGCATGGCGGCGGCCCCCAGCGTCAGCCGGGCCAGCGCCGGACTGGACAGGCCCGAGACGTGATGGATCAACCGCGACAGGCTGCGATCCGTCGCGATTGCGCCGAGAATGGTTTCGGCGTCGCGCCCGGGCGCGCCCACAATCACCAGATGGGGTGCCTTGCTGCCCAGCCGCGTGGCAAGCCGCCGCCACACCTCAATGAGCAAGGCGTGATTCTTGCGTGGCTCCACGGTGGAACAGGTAAGGAAATAATACTGCCCTGCCAGCGCCGCATCCGCCGACCGTGGTGTGCCCAAAGCCTCAGGCACGGGCAGGCCACGGACATGGACAGGCATGTCTGGACGCCCCATGCGCGCCATAGCGTGCACAATCGTGCCGCGCGCGTGCTGCGTGGTGGTGATGATGAGATCGCCACGCTGCACGGCCGTACGAACCATCTGGGTGTGATGCTCTACCGCCGAGGGCGAAACGAACTGCGGATATTCAAGCGGAATCGTATCGTGCAGCATGAAAGCGGCGGTGACATCCCGCCGCTTGGCGAGCCAGCGATGAAAGGCTGGAATTGCAAGCCCTATTTGTCCGACATTCAAATAAATTGCGCCTTGTGGCAGCGCGGTAACAGGCCGCCCCAAGGCGACGCCCGTCCGTCGCAAATGCGCCATCATCCGTCGCAGCTTCACAGCGGTCGACATAGGTTTTTTGGGGGCTGTGTCGAGGGCCGCTCCGGGCACTCCGCAAAGCGCCTCGACCAGCCCCTGCCAGCGCGGATCGTCCCCCTCATCGATCCTTTCAGCCCAGAGTTCGTGAAGATGATCCAGCCCGCGCCGGACCATGCCGGCCTCAAAGCCGCGTACCCCCCATGGAGTAGGCAAAATCCCGATATTCCCGGAATTTTCGTGGCTGAAAAAGGCGCTGGCCAGTGCCACATCGACCCTGTCGATGCCGCGCGGAGACTGGCTGAGGGGCCCAAGAAACAGGCGCGTCAGATCATAGGCGATCACGCGGGGCATGATGGGCAAGTGGCTCCTGCAAACCTTAGCGGGAGAAAACCACGCTTGTTAGCATCTGTGTAGCAAGGCTTGTGCGAAGTTCAAGACGACCCTTTTCCCTTTGTCGGGCATAGTAATTTTTACATATTCAAAACAGAGGCCCGATCCTCCCGGTGGCTTGACGCAACGCAGCATGGGGATATGCTTGTACCCCTTAAGGTCGCCGGATAAAGCGTGCACGCGTCCAAGTTGTGCCGCGCGAACAGAATTCAAAGTTTGCCAAATGAGAGAACAGACTGCGTGACATCCAGGCGTGATACGGTCGTCGAAACGGCCATTGTTGGTGCGGCATGCCGCTTGCCGGGTGCCCCGAACGAGGCAGCCTTTCGCGAGGTTCTGAACAGCGGCGCCTTCACCGTCAGCAAGGCCCCCGAGGGGCGCTGGCATGGTGAGCTCGCGTTCCATCCTGGTAAAAACACAGCCGGTTCGGCCTATACTTTCGCCGGCGGCTTTCTGCCCACGCCCTATGATTTTGACATTGGTGTCTTTGGCATGTCGCCGCGCGAGGCGGTGCAGGTCGACCCGCAACAGCGCCTGCTGGCCGAACTCGTCTGGGAAGCGCTGGAAAACGCGCGTATCGCTCCTGCTGACATCGCGGGCAAGGAAGTGGGCGTTTATATCGGTGTTTCCGCGCTGGATCACGCGAACCTGTTTGGTGGCGACCCGGGCGCGATCGAGAGCCACTTCATGACTGGCAACACGCTGTCGATCGTGGCGAATCGCATCTCCTATCTCTTCGACCTCAAGGGCCCGAGCTTCATCGTTGACACGGCCTGCTCGTCCTCGCTGGTGGCGGTGGAAAAGGCACTGACCGATTTGCGTAGCGGACGCGTCGACACCGCCATCGTCGGCGGCGTTAACATGCTGCTCTCGCCTGCCGCCTTTGTCGGTTTCAGCCGCGCGCAAATGCTCTCGCCCACCGGGGCCTGCCGCCCCTTCTCGGCCAAGGGCGACGGCTATGTCCGCTCCGAGGGCGGCGTGGTCTTCATCCTTCAGCGCAGCGACATTGCCGATCCCGGCGCCATCCGCGCGTTGATCAAGGGCGCAGCGATCAATTCCGACGGGCGCACTTCCGGCATCGCCCTGCCGGGTCTCGATGGCCAGCGCTCGCTGCTGGAGCGGACCTATGCCGATGCCGGGGTCGCGCCCGATGATCTCGCTTTCGTAGAAGCGCATGGCACCGGCACCATCGTGGGCGACCCGATTGAGGCGACCGCCATCGGCACTGTGCTCGGCAAGCCGCGCAAGAAACCGCTGCCCATGGGCTCGGTCAAGTCGAACATCGGCCATCTTGAGCCCGCTTCGGGCGTAGCGGGCATGATGAAGGCGCTCATCGCGCTGGAACAGCGGGTCTATCCGGCGACCCTTCATCTCGACTCGCTCAACCCGCATGTCGATTTTGGCGCGCTCAATTTGCAGCCCGCCACCAAGCCGGTGCCGCTGGGCGATGGCGTGCTTCATTGCGGCGTGTCCTCCTTCGGCTTTGGCGGCACGAATGCGCATGTGGTACTTTCCAGCCCTCCGCCGGTCGCGGTCAAGGCGGCTGAAACGGCGCCCGACGCGCTGGTTCTTTCCAGCCACTGCAAGGACTCGCTGGCCCAGCTCGCCGGTGCCTATGCCGACCGCCTCGAAAAGGGTGTCAGCCCGGCGGCGCTGGCTCACGCCGCGCTCAATGGCCGCGCCCTGATGCGCCAGCGCGCGGTGCTGCCCCTGACCGATGGCACCACCATGGCCGGGCAGCTTCGCGCTCTCGCCGAAGGGCAAAAGCTCAAGGGCTCGCGCCTTGCCACCGGCACGGCGCTCTCCGGTACGGTGAAGGTCTGCTTTGTCTATAACGGCAATGGTTCACAGTGGGTGGGCATGGGCCGTGACGCCTATCGTGCCAATCCGGTTTTCCGCAAGGCATTCGACGCAGCCGATGCTGCCTTCATGGCGCTGGGCCATGAGGGGCTGGCCGAGGCCATGCATGCCGATGATCTGGCCGAAAAGCTGGAACTTGCCGTCTGGGCGCAACCGCTGATCTTTGCCATTCAGGTCGGCCTGACCGCCGCGCTGGCGGACAAGGGGCTGACCCCGTCGATGGTGCTGGGCCACAGCGTGGGCGAGATCTCTGCGGCTTATGCAGCGGGCATCATCACGCTCGATCAGGCCGCGCGCATCCTGATGGCCCGCGCCGACAGTCAGGAGGCCGTGCATAATGCCGGGACCATGGCGGCCATGGCCGCCAACCGCGCGACGATCGCCGATCTCATTCGCAGCAGCGGCCTTGAGGATCTTGACATCGCCGCCGATAACGGCCCCAGCTCCGTGACCATTTCGGGCACGGATGCGGCTGTCGCGGCCTTCATGCGCCTTGCGCGCAAGAACCGTATCGCGGGGCGTCAGCTCGACATCGCCTATCCCTATCACTCGGCCCTGCTCGAGGGGATCGAGGGCGCCTTCCACGCCGAACTCGGCAAAATCATCCCCGGCGCGGGTACGGTGCCGATGATCTCCACCGTGACGGGCAACCTGCTGATGGGCGAGGCGTTTGACAGCGCCTATTGGTGGCAGAACATCCGCCATGAGGTGATGTTCTCGCGCGCCGTCCGCACAGCGGCGGAACGCGGCGCCAACCTGTTCATCGAGGTCGGCCCACGCATGATCCTGTGCTCGGCCATGACCGGCACGGTGGAAGCGGCGGGCTTCACGGGCCGCGCGCTCCACAGTTTGAGCGACGGTGCCGGTCATGATGGCGATCCCGTGACCGACATTCTCACCCGGGCCATCGCCAATGGTTTCGAGCCCGCGCGCCATCCCGTCGGCGTCGACCGCTCGATCGACCTGCCGACCTATCCCTGGCAACGCAAGACCTACGCCTATACGCCGACCTCGGCAGCGCTCAACGTGCATGGCAACAGCGCGCGTCATCCGCTGATCGGCGGACGCCTGGCGCAGGGCGTGCCCGAATGGCGCAATGTGCTTGATGCGCATCTGGTGCCTTATCTGGCCGACCATGTGGTGGGCGGCGAAATCGTCGTGCCCGCCACGGCACTGGCGGAAATGACGCTGGCGGTAGCCGCTGAACTCTGGCCCGAGAGCGGCGTCTGCGTTGAGGATTTTGACATTCTCCAGCCGCTGGTCGTCGGCGCTGAGGAGCAGCGCGAGATTTCCACGCGCCTGACGATGGACCCGGCCACGGTCGAGATCTGGAGCCGCCCGCGTTTCTCGGCCGATGAATGGATCCTTCATGCGCGCGGTCGCATCGGCAAGGCACCGGTCCTGCGCGGCCATGCGCCGCAGATGACCGAGGTGACGGTCGCCCATGCCGATCCCGCGGCCATTTATCGCAAGGCCAGCTTCAGCGACATCGACTATGGCCCGACCTTCGCGTTGCTCCAGTCGCTCAGCCGACAGGGTGAAGAGATCGTCGAAACCACGCTAAGCGTGCCGGAACCCAGCACCGGCGCCTACAAGCGACCGCAGGTGCTGCATCCGGCCAGCGTCGATGCCTCCTTCCACGGCCTGTTCGATTTCGTCACCGAGGGCGATGAGAGCACCAAGACCTGGCTGCCGATCCGTTTCGAGCGTTTGACCGTGTGGACGCCGGGCGCGGATGTCACCGATGTGACCATCGTGGTCGACAAGAGCGGCGAGCAACTCAAGACCATCACCTTGTGGATGCGTAACAGTGCCGGGCGCACCGTGGCGCGGCTTGACCGCGCCCTGCTGCGCGCCGTGGCCCGCCTGGAAAAGCCCGAGCTGCAGGGCGTCTATCACCTCTCCACCCCGCCTGCCGGACTGGCGGCGGCCCCGTCACTCGCGGCGCTCGCGCAGGGCTGGTTCGAGACGACGACGCTGCCGGGCCAGTCGGACGGTTGGCTGCTGCTGCACGCCCATATGCGCGCGGCGGCGGTCGAGGCCTTGCGCGCTCTGGCTGACAAGGATGGTCAGTTGGATCTGGCCGCTTTGCTCGACCCGCCGGCTCTCGCCGCCAAGGGTGGGCGTCCGCCAGAACAGCGCGGCTGGATCGGCGACCTGCTGCTCGAACTGATCAATGGTGGTGACGTTGTTCAAGCCGGGGAGCGCCTGACCCTTGCCGACAGCCACATCCCCGATGCCGCGATGATTCTGGCAAGCTGCGCCGCTGAATTCCCCGAGGCGGCGGCGGATCTGGCGCTGTCGGCGCTGGCGGCGGAGAACCTGCCTGCGCTGCTGCGCGGCGAGACGGTGGCGCCCCCACGCGCGCGCATTCTGGCCCGGCATGACAGCGCCTCGCTGCGACTGAAGCCGGCG
Source organism: Sphingomonadales bacterium (assembly GCA_028871475.1). Taxonomy (GTDB): domain Bacteria; phylum Pseudomonadota; class Alphaproteobacteria; order Sphingomonadales; family Sphingomonadaceae; genus Novosphingobium. The sequence continues at coordinate 24,855 of JAGWMZ010000036.1, forward strand.
GTAGATGGGCTGATCGCCTGTCTCTCGGCCGTGGCCGCGCGCATCGGGGCTGATCATCCGCGCCACGTTCATGTCGTGGTTGCCGAGCAGGATGGCGAGGCCGTGATGGCCGCTTTGACCGATCCGGTGGCTTCGGGGCTGATGAGCGGCGCTTTGGCTGGCCGTCTGCGCCTGTCGATTGCTGCAGCCGACAGCCATGCGGCCGAACGCCTTGCGCGCGCCATGCCTGCTGCCGGTCAGTGGGAAATCATTGACCTCTCCAAGCCGCAAGCCGCCACCGCGGATGTGCTTTTGCTCTGCGCGCCCGCTGAACGCCGCATGGCCGCGCAGGAGGCCTCGGCGCTGGCACGGCTGCTGCGCGCGGGCGGTGTATGGATCGCCGCGCAGCCGGCGATGGATTCGCTCGTTGCCTTCCAGCGCGGCACGGCGCCCGCCGATGCACGGCAGGAGGAAGGCGTCACGCTGGCCCCCATGCTCAAGGAACTGCCCGAGCTGTCGGGCATCGTCACGCTGGGTCAGTTTGACGAAGGGCTGGTCGTCCATATCGGTGAACGGCGCGTTGAAGCCGGGGCTCAGGATCAACTGGCCTGCGTCCCTGTCATGGGTGAAGGACAGATGGCGGTGCAGGCGCCTGCCTTGGGACAATTGCTGGCCGCCGCTGGCTGGTCTAAACAGGCCGATGCCGTCAACCGCCTGCTGGTCGTCGAGGATGGCTCGATCGCCCAGATGGCATCCTGCATCGATGCTTTGCGGACCATGCTTTTTGCGGCGCGCAGCGAGGAACCGCGCCCGCATCTGTGGGTCGTGGTCAGCGAGCAGGGCGACCATGGTGCGGCCCGCGTGGCTGCCATGCGCTCATTCACCCGCGTGGCGATGAACGAGATGGCCGATATGGACATCCGCTTCATCGAGATTGCAGCCGCCGTGCCGCAGGAGACGCTGACCGCCGGGCTGAGCGAAATCCTGCGTCATCCGGGCCGCGAACGCGAATGGTGCGTAACGCCGCAGGGCGTGACTTCAGCGCGTTTGCTCGCCGGCCTGCCGCTGGCGAGCGAACCGGCGATGAGCGCCATGCGTTTGCATTTCCCGCGTCCGGGTCAGCTGGAAAACTTCCAGTGGATCGAGGCGGAGCGTTACACCCCGCCTACCGGTCATATCGAGGTCGAGCTGGTCGCGACGGGCCTCAATTTCCGCGACGTTATGTTGGCCATGGGCCTGCTCTTCGACGATGTGCTCGATGAAGGTCTGGCGGGCGCCGTCTATGGGCTGGAATGCGCGGGTCGCGTGGTGGCAATTGGCGAGGGCGTGCATGGCTTCGCCTTGGGCGACATGGTCATGGGCTTTGGCCAGAACAGCTTTGCCAGCCATGCCATCGGCCCGCAGGAAGCCTTTGTCGCCGTGCCCGAGGGCGTCTCGCCCGAGGCAGCGGCGGGACTGCCGGTGGCCTTCTACACCGCATGGTATGCGCTGGTCGAACTGGCGCGGCTGCGTGCCGGCGAAACCGTGCTGATCCATGGCGGCGCGGGCGGCGTTGGCCTTGCCGCGACGCAGATAGCACGGGCCATGGGCGCGACGGTGATCTCCACCGTCTCGAGCCCGGACAAGGCGGCGCTGGCGCGGCTCTATGGCGCGAACCATATCTATGACAGCCGCAGCCTCGATTTCGTCGATGAAGTGCGCGAGTTGCATGGCGGCGCCGATGTCGTGCTCAACTCGCTCTCGGGCGAGGCGATGCGTGGCTCGGTCAAGGTGCTGCGTTCGCGTGGCCGCTTCATCGAGCTGGGCAAGCGCGACTATGTCGCCAACAGCCTGCTGGCGCTGCGTCCTTTCCGTCGCAATCTCAGCTATTTCGGTGTGGACGTTGACCAGATCCTGGCGCTGGACCCCGAGCTGACCGGCGTTGGCCTTGCCGCCATCGCCGAGGGCTTTGCCGATGGCACCTATATGCCGCTCCCCGTCACGACCTATCGCGCGGGGCAGATTTCCGAGGCTTTCCGCCTGATGCAGTCGGCGGGCCACGTCGGCAAGATCGTGGTCAGCGCGCCGCAGCGTGAAGGCGTGCCGAGCCTCTCGGCCAAGCCTTTCAAGCCGGGCAAGGGTGTGCAGCTCATCGTGGGCGGAACACGCGGCTTTGGTCTGGCGACAGCCTTGTGGCTGGCCGGCAAGGGCGCGGAGAAGATCGTCGTCGCGAGCCGCGCAGGCACGATTGATGCTGCCTCGCTGCCCGTCGTCGAAAGGCTGCGCGCGCAGGGTATGGTGTTCGAGGCTGCCGCGCTCGATGTCACCGATGCCGCTGCTGTCAAGGCACTGGTCGGTCAGATCGACGTCAAGCACGGGCCGATCAGCGGTGTATGGCATACTGCCGTCACCCTGTCGGACGGTATGCTTGACGGGCTGAATCAGGCCACACTGGGCAAGGTGCTGGCGCCCAAGGTGGCGGGTGCTGACAATCTGCATCAGGCGACGCTCGCACAGCCGCTGAAACAGTTCGTCATGTTCTCCTCGGCCTCGGCGCTGATCGGCAACCCGGGGCAAGGTGCCTATGCGGCGGCCAATGGCTGGCTGGAAGGTCTGGCGCGGCGCAGGCGGGCTGAAGGGCGTCCGGCGCTGGCCGTGCAATGGGGCGCCATCGCGGACGTGGGCCTGCTGGCCGACCGTGGCGATACGCTCGAGAGCCTCAGCCGCATCGCGGGCGTCACGGGCATGCAGTCCGCCGACGCACTGGCGCGGCTCGACAAGGTGCTCTCGCTGTCGGCGAGCCTGACTGATCCGGTCGTGGCCATTTCCGACTTTGCCGAGGCAGGCGCGCTCTTCTCGCTGCCGGTTCCGGCCTCGCCGGCCTTTGCACGGCATTTCTCGGTACGTGGCTCCTCTGTGGCGAGCAGCGGGCAGAGCCTTGCTGAAATGGTCGCCGGGCTCGACGAGGCCGAGGCGCTCAAGGTCGTGGTGACCATGCTGGCGGAGGAGGCGGCGGCGATCATGCGCCTCGCCGTGGCTGATGTGGACATCGACGCCTCGATCGACTCACTCGGTATGGACTCGCTCATGGCGCTCGAATTGCGTATGGGGATCGAGAACCGCTACAAGATCGAGCTGCCGATGATGGCGATCAGCGCTGTGGGCAATCTGCGCGAGCTGGGCCAGCGCGTGCTGGTGATTGCTCGCGGCTCGGGCGAAGCTGCGGCGCCGACCGGTCTGAGCGACACGGAAAGCGCGCTGATCGCGATCCATGGGGGCGGCGACGTCGTGGCGAACACTACGACCCAGCCTGCCGAACCAAAAACGGTGAAAGAAGGAGCATCTCCGCGTGGCTGACGACAACCACCCCCGTCGACTGAGCCGCGACATGCGCTCGGCGCTGATCGCGGGTGTGAAAAAGGCCACCACCTCGCCTTCGGGCCTGCTGGGAGGGATTCTGGGCACGGGGCGCAAAAAGGCGCCCAGTTTCGAGGATCTGCCCGGTTTCGAGGCGATCCGTCTGCAGCAAAGTCTGGCCGGCAAGATCGGCATTCCAGTGCCCTTCTACCGCCTGCATGAGGCCAAGGCGGGCACAGATACGGTGATCGATGGCCAGCCCTGCACCAATTTCACCTCCTATGACTATCTGGGCCTGAACGCGCATCCCAGAATCGTGGCCGCCGTGTCAGAGGCCGCCGCGCAATGGGGAACCAGCGTTTCGGCAAGCCGCCTGACCTCGGGCGAGCGTGCCGTGCATCGCCAGTTCGAGGGCGAGATCGCCAGCCTTTACGGTCAGGAAGACGCGCTGCTCTTCGTCTCGGGCCATGCCACCAATGTGACGACCATCGGTACGATGATGGGCGAGGGCGATCTCATCATCCATGACTCACTGGCGCACAACAGCATCGTGGTGGGTGCACAACTTTCGGGCGCGCACCGCGTCAACTTCCCGCACAATGACATCGAGGCGCTCGATCGCCTGCTGGGCCAGCTGCGCGGCCAGTTCCGCCATTGCCTGATCGTCACCGAGGGCCTCTTCTCGATGGATGGCGACGGGCCCGATCTGGCGCGTCTGGTCGAGGTGAAGAGCCGCCATTCGGCATGGCTGATGGTCGATGAGGCCCACTCGCTGGGCGTGCTTGGCAAGACTGGGCGCGGATTGTTCGAACATGCCGGTGTCGATCCGCACGAAGTCGATATCTGGATGGGCACGCTGTCCAAGACACTGGTGTCCTGCGGCGGCTATATTGCGGGTCCGCGCTCGCTGATCGATTTTCTGAAATATCGCGCGCCGGGGATGGTTTATTCGGTTGGTCTGCCGGCGACAGCGACGGTGGCAGCCTTGACTGCGCTCGACCTGATGCTGAGCGAATCCGAGCGTGTGGCCTCGCTTCAGGCCAATGGCGGGCGTTTTCTGGCCAAGGCAAAATCGGCGGGCCTCGATGTTGGCGAGAGTTGGGGTCTGGCGGTGACGCCGGTGGTGCTCGGCGACAGTTTGCAGACGGTGATGCTGTCTGAGCGGTTGCTGGAGCGTGGTTATGCCACCGTGCCGGTGCTGCCGCCGGGGGTGCCGGAAAAGGCGGCGCGCATTCGCTTCTTCATCTCAGCAGGCCATGCGGCAGAGCAGATTGACGGGGTGATCGACACGCTGGTGGCAGAAAGGATGCAGCTGTCGCGCTCTGGCGTAACACTGGCCAGCATTGCGAAAAACACCATTCTCCAGCGGTTGCAGGCGCTGGAAGACGAGGAATGAGCGAGCCTAAGAGCGCGATCGTCACCGGTGCATCAAGCGGGATTGGCCGCGCTATTGCGCTGGAACTGGCGAAAGCCGGATGGCGTTTGGGGCTGGTGGGCCGCGATGCTGTGCGGTTGGCTGACGTGGCGCGCGCCTGTGGAGGTGACGTGAGTACAGCCGCGCTCGACATGCGCGATAAGGCCGGGTTTGCTGAATTTGTCGCGAAGTTTGGTGCGCTTGATCTCTACATCTCGAACCATGGTATTCTCGACGGTCGCAGAGAGGGACAGATCGTTGAAACAGGCAGCGTCGCGGATGAAGTTCTGGCCATCAATTTGACATCGGCCATCGCAGCCTTGCATGAAGTGCTGCTGGTGATGCAGGGGCGTGGTAAGGGGCAGATCGTTCTAGTCTCTTCACTCGGTGGCCTTTCACCCCTGCCCGACGCGCCGGCATATTCGGCCAGCAAGGCAGGCCTGGTGATGTATGGCCTGTCGCTCCGCGAAGCTTTGCGCGGCACAGGGGTGGGCGTTTCGGTGTGCTGCCCGGGCTATGTTTCCTCCCCCATGCAGAGCAAGCATTTGGGGCACCGGCCGCATGAGATTACGCCGGAAGATGCGGCAAGGCGCATCGTGAAGGGGGCGCTGGCGAACAAGCGATTGTTTGGCTTTCCAGCTCCTCTTTGGCCTGAGGCGCTGTTCTCGCTTCTGGTGCCCGCGGGGGTACTGCGATGGTTTAACGGCAAATTGCGGTTTACGGTGGGGAAGGGGTGATTTAATATATATGTGGACACCGTCACTGGATGTTTGATTTCACGTAGTCATGGAGTTTGGCTCTTCGGGGGTATGATGTTTAATATAAGTAAAGCTCTGCAAGCCGTTATTGGGCCATTATTGCGGCAAGAGGCGAAGTTTTTTCGCCAATATGTTGGCGATAGTACTGTATTAATGACAACCAATGATGAGTTGTTTATCTACCTGGATGGTAATGACGCCAGCCTGACGCCTTCCATGCTTCGTGAAAGGACTTGGGAACCACAAATTTCATACTGGCTGGAATCAGTACTTCGTAGTGGAGATTGCTTTGTTGATATTGGTGGCAATAACGGCATTCACGCTTTGCGTGCAGGGCGAAAGGTCGGCTCCACTGGTCAAATTATTGTTTTTGAACCCCAAGACCGTCTGGCCGGTTTGATCGAGCGAAGTGCTGCGGCAAACTTGATGATCTACAATTTCCACGTCCGTCGGACGGCGCTTGGTGCCGAGGAGGGGGTGATCCGTCTTGGTAAATTTGCTCATCTGACCGGGTCCGCAACGGTTACACCAAATGAACTGATTGCTGAATACGTCGATGTACCTTTGGCGCCACTACCACATGCACTTGATCAATTGGCCACACAAATAGGACGTTCGTGCGAACCCGAGGTCATAAAGATAGATGTCGAAGGTTTTGAATACGCTGTTTGGGACGGCATGAAGGAGTGGGCGCGAGAGAAGCAACGCCTGGCGATTGTCCTTGAATATTCACCAGTCAGTTATACGCATTGTGGGCGTGATCCCGTGGCCTTGCTGCAGGAATTTTCTGATTATGGCTTCCAGGTTGAGCAATTGCTTTGGAGCGGGAAAACCAAAAAACTCATCAGTGCCGATTACGCCCGGCTTGGAAGCGCGCAGAGGCAGTTCGATATTGTTTTGAGCAAAGGCAATTTTTGAGAGATCGTTCGACAGTTTTCAAAAATTGACAAAGCCAATAATATCACTGCTTTTATTGAAGTAGTCCTGCAAACGCGACTCCTTTAAGTTTGTCGCATTTGCAGGGAGTGATGAACTTCACAAGCTTCAGCAACGGTATCAAAAAAAACTAACGCCCCGCTGTACAGAACGGCTCCGCGTTTGCAGTATTGCTCCAGCATATAAGGGTCATGAGACGTCATGATGAGCGTACCATTATCCCGGCGCGCCATCAATTCCTCTTCACAGCGTTTCCGGAAGCGAACATCGCCGGCAGCAGCGACTTCGTCCACGAGATAGCAATCAAACGAAATGGCAAGCGAGATGCCAAAGGCGAGGCGAGAGGTCATGCCTGAGGAATAGGTCGAAACTGGCTGCCGCAAATAAACTCCCAACTGGGCAAAATCCTCGACATAAGCCAGAACCGCCTCTTCGTCGTGTTCGTAGATTCGGGCGATGAAGCGAGCATTGTCGGCGCCAGTCATCCCAGGATCGAAGCAACTGGTGAACCCGATCGGCCAGGATGTACGAAATGAGCGCTTAACCCGCCCGCTTGTCGGGTATTCCACACCGGCGATAAGTCGCAGCAAAGTCGACTTTCCTGCCCCATTGGCGCCGCATATTGCCAGACTTTCACCGGGCTGGATGGAGAAGGAAAGATTGCTGAACACGCGACGCTTTAGGCCGCGGGTGTGATAGGTCTTCGAGACGTTATGGAATTCGATCATGCGGAAACGCCTGCTGATAGCTGGCGAAATGTCAAGGCTTCATGTCGATTCATCGCAAGGATGGCAGCGAGGGACAATATCCGTTTTACCCTTGGAAGGCTCGGTGCTATCGGCACTGGATGTTCCTAAAACGGCTTCTCCCATCATTTGCCAAGACTCGTCAGCGCCGATCACTGCCCGGTCCACGTCGCCCTCTCGTTTCGATCCACGATCTTCATCTTCCCATGCGGGGTGACAATGAGGCTTTGATCCGTGGTTTATGTCAGACGGCCTATGTCGGCGATTATCAGGCGTTATGTCGAATTCTTGGCCGCTATAAGATGTACGTTGATACCCGTGACGTCGGTCTCTCCGCTCATCTCATGCTCGAAGGCTTCTGGGAGATGTGGGTCACTCATGTGATCAGCTCGCTCGTCCGGGAAGGGGCCACAGTCGCCGATATCGGTGCTAATCTGGGATATTATACAATTATTCTGGCCGAACTGGTCGGCCCTAACGGCCATGTACACGCATTTGAACCAAATCCGCATCTTGCTGGCTTGCTGGCCAAGAACGTGTTTGTAAACGGGTTTGAGCAGCGGGCGAGTGTACATCGAATGGGGCTGGCCGACCGGATCGATCAGGAAATGATCCTAATTGCCAAACAGGATGATCCGAAAAACGGCTACATGACGCCATATATGGATGATTTGACGCAAGATGTCGTCCATGTGCTGAGCACCCGCCTTGATTCTCGCGTCGACTGGGAAACGATCGAATTTGCCAAAATCGACGTTGAAGGAGCCGAGCAGTTGGTATGGGCTGGCATGCAGGGCCTGCTGGACAATGGTTGCATGAAAACCGTTCTGCTTGAATTCACACCGGACCGATATGATGATCCAAAGGCTTTTCTCGACTCAATGATGAAGCCGGGCTTTGCACTGAGTAGGATTGATTATAATTTTGGAATTGTGGAAGTGACGCCGCAACAAATTTTGAATAATTTTGCTGCGAATGAAGATATAATGCTGATTCTGAGGCGTTAAGATGCGTGACGTCGATCCATTTTGCTTTTTTTTCGCTCATGCAAGCGCCATACGCGGATATGGTGGACAAAATCGCTCGCCCGATCCGCAGTACTGTTTCCACACGCATTATCTCGATGTCCGTCCCGGCAGGGCGCGATATGAGTTGCGACTGACGGGAGCGCGGTCTTCGCAGGGACAATTGACCGTGCGCGTACATGCTTTGAAGCCGTCGACCGGGGCAAATGCAACTCTCGTTGCAGGCACGCGTTTGGAACTGACACTGGACAGAAAGGACGATCTTGTCGTTTCTGTTCGATTTCATGCGTTACGCGACGTCGCGTACGCATTTTATGGTTTTTTTTCCGAATATAGCGATCTCACGGTCGACGGTCTGTCGGTGATTCTTGATGAGCCCGAAGGGGAAGAAGACGATTATTTCGAGCCGCCAGTGTCAGCCATGTTGGGGCACGATGGCCCCAGCGAGGTTCGGCCAGCGAACGCATTGATCCATTATGACATCTTGGAGAAAAGCAATCCGGTCTCACAAGACTGCACGTGGGACCAGCTGCCTGAACTGGCAGGCGATCCGGCAAGTAGCGCACCGCTCGAGACATATCTGACACAATGGCGTGAAGATGTGTGCCTGGCAGCGATGACCGCCTATGGAGCGGTCATTTCCGGCTTGGATGGCTGGGTGATCGGGCCTGTCAGCCAGGCCATGTGCGACCATTTCGATAACTCGCCTTTTACGATCCGTTTTATCGAAAATCAGTTCGGTAAGGTAGACCGCAACGAATTTGCCGATTTCTTGCTGTGGCCCGAAGGCCCATCAGAAGACATTGCGTTGGATGAGCGATGGTCACAGGTTAAAATCTGGCTAGAAAAGCTCAAATTCGGTGGACTGGCGATTGTCGGTCTGCGCTACAGGCATGTTGATGTTTTAATGAGCAGTTCGATCGCTGCGGAACACAATGGCTTGACGCGTAATGAGATTGGCCAATGGGCCTTGCGTCTGATTGGGAGTGGTTTTTCGGTCGCTCCTTTGGCATACGCTGATTCTCCAGATCTGGCCGTTGGCGAGGATCAGCGGGCAGCGTTTGTGTTGGTCGTGAGAAGGCAATGACGATGGCCGGAACTGAAACCATGAACCAGATGGATATGTTCCTGACGGGAATAAAGACCCAAGGTTTTGTGATTCGCGCTTTGATGTTGCGCGAACTCCAACAGCGTTTCGGCCGATCAAATATTGGCTATCTATGGGTTGTCGCTGAACCCATGCTTTTGGCTAGTGTGATCACGCTGCTGAATTCTGTGGTCGAGCACAACTTGGGCACCGGCATTAGCCCTTTCACGTTTACGCTTACCGGCTATAGTATTTATATCATATTCCGGAACACGTTTAACCGGTCTGAGGGTGCGCTCCATGCATCCGGCGCATTGTTATATCATAGGATGGTGACGCCATTTGATATCATACTATCCAAGTCTTTAGTCGAAACTCTAGGTTGCATGTCTGCTCTGTTGATTTTGCAAAGTGCTGGTATCATGGCTGGGGTGGCTGAATTACCGGCGCGCCCTATTTATTTATTGGGTGCTTTAGCTTTATTTTCATGGTGGTCATTCGCTCTATCACTAATTGCTGCTTCGTATGCTTATACCAGCCCCTTCATAGGACGGATGATACATCCGATTTCATATTTTTCTTTACCACTTAGTGGTGCCTTTGTGACAATGAGCATTCTACCACCATGGACACACCCTTATTTGGCTTTGAATCCAATGGTGAGTGTGTTTGAGATGGCGCGTTATGGCCAATTCACACAAGCTCCCTATACTTATGTCGATATCGGTTACGTAGTAAGCTTTTCAACAATAGCTTCATATTGGGGTTTGCTTGCCATTCGCCGAATTCGCAAACATATTCATGTCGCTTAATTTTTCTAGTTTCTAACGCGCGGAGAATTTGGTCTTGCACGGAATAGCAATCGCCAAGAATAGGGCGGATAGGGCCCGTTCGAAAGCCGGTTTATGGCAGCGAGTGAAGGCGGGTATCCTTGCCAATAGCTTCTTCATCGGTTTTGTCATCCTGCCTACCTTGATTGTGGCGGTTTATTATTTGTGCTTTGCATCGGATCAATATGAGTCCAGCGCTGATTATGTTGTTCGGCGTGCTGAAAATTCTGTCGGCAGTGAAGGGATGGGCCAAATCCTAGGTTTTTCGCTTGGTAGCAGCGCCTCCTCCTCTGAGGCTTATGTCGTGCAGCAATATCTCCTTTCGCACGATGCCGTTGATCGCCTCCGTAAGGAAGACAATCTTGTTGGGATGTTCCGGAGGCCCGGAACTGACTGGATTAGTCGTCTCTGGTTCGCCAATCCCAAGCCCGAGACGCTACTCAAGTATTACAGGAAGCAGGTGACACTGCAGCAGGACGAGACAAGCGGGATCACACATTTGCAGGTCCATACGTTTCGACCGGAAGATTCGCGCGAAATCGCGGCGAAGCTCCTTCAGATGGGAGAAGAGCAGATTAATCAGATCAACCAAAGGACTTATATAGATCAAGTCGCTAACGCGCAGCGTGAACTCGACGAAGCCAATCGGCAATTGGCGGATGTTCAAGTCAAAATGACAAGCTACCGTCGAGGCACACAGGACATTGATCCGACCGATAGTGGGCGTGCGCAAGTTTCCATGGTCACAGGCTTGACCGCCAATCTTGTGGCAGCAAGGGCAAAATTGCAGGCTATGGCGGGGGTGGTGAGTCCAGTCAGCCCGCAATATCAGGCTATGGCTAAACAAGTTCATGCGCTTGAGACTCAAGTCAACTCGCAAGCTGCCGAAATGGCGGGGCCGGGTCACTCGATCGCTAATCGCCTTGGTGATTTTGAGCAATTGGTGGTGAAGAGAGACCAAATTGCGAAAGTTTACGCTGCCGCTGCCGTTCAGCTTGAACAAGCGAAAGCTGAAGCTAAGCGTAAACAGCTGTATCTAATCAAAGTGGTGGCTCCTAACATGCCGGTTAAGTCTGAATATCCTAAGCGAGGTATCATTATTCTTGAGGTGTTTGCGTCGTTGTTTTTCGCATATGCTATCGGATGGCTTCTGTGGGCAGGGGTGAAGGAACACGCCTTGTGAGGGTCGTGCCCCTCAATTCAACATTGAATTGATGCGGTCGTCTAAGTGCCTGATTCGGAATTTCATCAAGCATAGCAATATTTTGCGGTTCTGCGGGTGAGCATGCGGATGGAGGCTATGGTTGCCCAGGCCGCGGACGAGGCGATGGTTGTTTCCCAATCTTTGGCCAAGCGACGGCATCTGCCGAGCCAAGCGAAGGTTCGTTCGACAACCCATCGACGCGGGAGAACCTGAAAGCCTTTGGCCTTGTCCGGCCGCTTGATGATCTCGATCGTCCAATGCCCTGCACCGGCGATGGCATCGCGGAGTATGTCGCCCGCATAGCCGCCATCGGCAAAGACATGGCGTAGCCAGGGAAATCGCCACCGCACGGCTTTGAGGACATCGACTGCACCATCACAGTCCTGAATATCCGCGGTGTGCACGAGGATGAAGATGAGGAAGCCGCAGGTATCGGTCAGGATATGGCGCTTGCGGCCCTCTATTTTCTTGCCCGCGTCATAGCCACAAGGGCCGCCACTTTCCGCCGTCATGGGCATTGGCGGCGCTGGCGACCCAGGTGCGGATCAGGCCATGGGCCTTGTCGATGCCGATGTGATTTTTGTAGCCGAACATGGGAATGGCCAGATCGACCGGCTTTGGCGCCTTGGGATCAGCACCTTCGGGCACCTGAAAGGACAGGCGGTCCTTGATCTGAAACTCGGCGGCCTCGTCCGACAGGGAATAGAGCGCCTGGAGCACGAGGATCTTATGGGATGGCCCGCCCCAACCGTAGCGCTTTGATGTATGTATCATGAGGCAGGTATCGACGAAGGAGGTGAAGCTATGGATGTCGCGACACTGGGTATCGATCTCGGTAAGAACAGCTGGAGACCCGCAAAAACCGGATGATTACGGGCGAATCTGTGTGGCTTGATG
>JAGWMZ010000075.1 GCA_028871475.1 Sphingomonadales bacterium
GAAGCGGGGCAGATGACCCGGACTTGGTATTCGCTCCCAGGCGGTGAGCCGTTCGCAGTCGCCGGTCTATGGCGAGCGACCGAGGAATGGGGCGACACCTACACCATGGTGATGGTCGAGAGCTCGCCCCAGATGCGCGAGGTCCATGATCGTATGCCCGTGATCTTGCTCCAGGATCACTGGAAAACATGGATCGAAGGCTCGCCACGGGAAGCCTTTGCGCTTTGCCGGACCTGGGAGGATGAGCTGGCCGTTGATCAGACTGCGACGCGGTGGGCGGAATCTCGTTTGATACGCTTACTTTGAAAATTCGTAAGCCTGGGTATTAACTACCGCTGCAATACGATTATCGCTCCAAATAGATTCGCTTTTCCCCCAGTAGAAAAAATGAGACGTAGATCCATCTTTGTTCAGCTTCTCGCCTCGCGTTCCAGATTTGCTGTAAATGATTACCAAATCACCTTGGCTAACCTGCTTATCGATAATCCAGTATGCGTCAGGGATGCGCCCCGAAAGTGCACTACCACTTTTCCCTTTTCGGCAGCAGAAGATGGCAAATTTCCCGATATCACCATCTTCGAGTGCTTTTAGAACAATTCGTTCCTTTTCCAGTTCGCCCCTATCCGCGATTTTTGAGATGGAAAGGATCATTTTTTGAACCTTGAAATAACGCCAGCAACAACAAGAATTAGTGACAATGCCAGCATTATCCACCCATATTTCGATAGCTGGTCCACTGTAATAAAACTAGGTGCGGCTCCCATGCCGGCCGCGCCAACAGAGCTTGCCAAAAAAGTAAGAACTTCTATGCGGACGCTAAATTTAGATTGCTCAGTTAACGCGGCGTTTGAAACTCTCAAATTATTATATTTATTTTGGATTTCTTTTAAATATGAGCACTCAGATTCTAGTCTTTCGATTTCCGCGATGAGGAATCGCCTAACCGCCGGACTGGCCAATTCTTCGTCAGTTAGATCCCTTTTTGCAGCACCCAAAAAACCTCGCATTTCGCGTTTTTCAGGCACCGCCTCCTCTTGCGAAGGTACGGGCGTACTGCCAGCCTCTTCCGTGGCGATTTGGTCGTTCGGATCGTTAGTCACAACATGATCATAAGGAGTTGGAAAATTTTTCTCAATCCTTGCGGGCAGCGAATTATTGGCAGGCCAAGCGACTAGTCGCTCAAGTTGCGCCGCGCCAGCATGCTGACAGCCATTATCCGGCATATAGGGTTACAAAAGTCAGATCGCCAAAAAGTTGAGGTGGAGGCGGCGGTGCGAGCAATTCCGCTCGCCCGAAAGTTCTCGCCTCATGCTCACCGACAGCGAACGCTTCGCCTTCACAGCCCGGCGCATTCATGGCTTTGCCAGCACCGGCAATGCCTATGACGCGACCCAGACCGATGATCAGATCGCCAGCGGCGAGACCTTGCTGATTCTGCCGGAAGGCATTGTCGGCGTGGCCCATTGCTGGCCCTTTGCCGTCACGCAGGTGACCGGCAACCTCCATGGCGTTCAGCCTAAGGCGCATGAAGCGATGGGCGATTTCGCAACCGCTTTCAGCATCACCACCGCCGACATCAAGGCCGCCATTGCACTGGCCATGGCGCTCGGCTTCGCCATCGATCCCGCGCTGGCCGCGCTCATCGCGCCCACCGCCTGACGCCCACCCACCGGAGATCCATCATGCTGACCACCGCCACCCCAGCGGGCGCTGACGCGCGCCTGGAACAGATTGCCCGGCTCAATGACCGCACCCGCTTGGGCCTCGACTGCAGCGCCCGGGTCGTCATCACCCGCAATTGCCTCGAACGTCTGGCGGAGGCGGAAGGGGCGCCTGAGGAAACCATCGTCCTGCAAGCCCGCCTCATGGCGGCCTTTCGCCATTGCACTTTCTCGGAAGACAGCCCCGAGCGGGACTTTGCCGCCATCGCCTTTCTCGGCCGCAAGGTGTGGATGAAGATCGATTATTACGACGCGGCGATGGAATTCGGCTCGGAAGATCCTGCCGATGCCTCGATCACCACGCGGGTGATGACCATCCTGCTGCCCGAGGATTACTGATGTGCGGGCAGCTTGTCGTCGACCGCGCCGACGAAAGGTTCGGCGCCGAGGTCACCATCGCCGACCTCGCGCGCCATTCCTTTCCCGACTTCAATTGCAACATCGTCCACATCTACGAGGTCTGGGCGCGACTTGAGGAGGACTGGCGTTTCGAGCTCGATCGCGATGCCAGCACGTTGGAATATGCCACGGGTGTATCGGCGCGCTTCAAGGACGGCTCGACCCTCCACATCAGCGCCTGGGCAGATTGCTGCGACGGCTCTGGCTGCCGCCATTGCCGCGGCTGAGCCTATCCTTTCAGGAGCCTTCGATCATGCGCTTTCAACCCACCGCCGAGACGCTAGCCATCGTCGCCCGCCTCGGAGGTCATTGGAATGGCCGCTATGCGCTAGTGCTGTGCCCGGCGCATGAGGATCGCACGCCCAGCCTGTCGATCCGGCAAGGGCGGCATTCGATCCTCGTCCATTGCTTTGCCGGATGCGATGGCGCGGATGTCATGCGGGCCATCCGGCACGTCTTGGGGCATCCGGTCGGCAGCCAGCGGGCTTTGCCCGTGCCAGCCAATGATCGGACCGCGCCTTTTCAGCGGCTCTGGTCCGAAGGGGTAGCGATAACGGGGACTCTGGCCCACCGCTATCTACGCGAGATCCGGGGCATCACCGTGATCCCGCCCGATGTGCGGTTCCATCCAGCGTGCCCGATGGGGAGCGGCCCATCGCCCATACGCCTACCAGCTTTGTTGGTCGGCGTCTTCCATGCGCAGCGCCTCATTGGCATTCAGCGGCTTTTCCTGGACCCGGTAACCGGGCAGCGCGCGCATCGCATGATGCTGGGCAATTCGCGCGGCGGCACCTGGCCCGCCAGCTTTGCGGGCGACACCATGCGGATTGCGGAGGGTTTTGAGACGGCCTGTGCTTACGCCCAACTTACTGGGCGCGAGGCTGGCACCTGCTTTGGCCTGCGCAACTTTGCTGGCTTCGCCGTCGGTTCCGGCATTCGGCAGGTCGTCCTCCTGCCCGACAACGACCATGAGGGAATGCAGGCGGCAAGTGCCGCCCTCGCTGCGCGGCAATCGCTAGAGCAGCCCTTCAGGCTTGAGCGCTGCCCCTCTGGGGCCAACGATTGGGCGGAGATGACCTGTCCACCTGTTCACATGTCCACGGCTTCATAGGTCCACATGTGGACATGTGGACGATGCCACAGGTGGCAAAGCCGAGAGGGCGATGGGCGAGTGACCTGAAAGGAGGCCCAAAACCCATGTTCACCATACCCGAACTTCCCGCGCCGAGCTCGCTTGCCGATCCCGGCTTTCTGGCCAGCACCGCTGGCGAAAGCTGGATCGGGGCGCTGGCCGAGAGCTTCCCGCACACCCGCTACTGGCGGGATCGCTCCGATTGCTGGTCCCTCAAAAGCCTCAACGCCTTGGCCGCGCGGATCATCGACGCCCGCTATGACGGCAATGCCATCGAGGAGGCCATGGAGGCCGAGCTCCCGCCCGCTGAACCTTACCAGACCTGGCATCACGAAGTGGCGCCGCAACTGCGCTCCTGCCTGCGTGAGGCAGACCTCGACGATGACAGCGAAGCCATCGACGCCATTCGCTATGCCTGGGAGGACCGTGCCGCCGAGAGCGACAAAAGCAGCGTGGCCGATCTCTTCGCCAGCTATGACCGCTGCGAATTGCTGTTCCGTTTCAGCGCCGACCGCTGGCTTGATGATGCGCTGGTCTTCTCGCATCGCCCCTGGCCTCAGGCCAGCGAGCTTGCCATCACCGCCAATCTGCAATTCGCGCTGAACAACCTCGGCTACACCATCGGTGAGTTCCGCAAGACCAGCGGGAACCGCCATCCGGCTGACCGCGCCCTGCCAAGCCATGCGCGGCGGCGTCGCTCGCCGATCATCAGCCACGAGCAGCTTGCTGAAATCATCGACAATGCCTGCTCCACATCCTTCCTCTTCTGCCTCTACGCGATCGTGCCGATCCCTGACCTGATCGCGCTTGACCTCAGCCGCCCCGTCACTTTCGAGAAATGCTGGGTGGCGACGATGGACCCGATCAACGGCACCTTCTTCGACATGCCGGCCAACGGGCCGGTGACGGTGAAGCCGGAGGATGGGCGCTTCCTGTCCGGTGGGCATCTGCGCTGGTCGCCGGAGAACATCTGTGGGCTGGACACCACCCATTATAGGTCATCTCTGATAGGGCATAATTAATATGAAAATATACATCGGATTAAATCTACGAAATACTTGACCTTGATGTTTCTTTAATAAATTCGTCCATCTCTTCAAAAGCTTCCCATTCCTTTCCCATAATGACCCTAAGTTTGGCAAACCATTCTCTGGCCGGAGATTTACCCCCGCGAACCTCATGGTTGCATACAGCATTATATTCAGCGCAAGCTGCCATTAGAGCATTTTGAGCGCTCTTCGAAAGAGCTTCATATTTGCTTACGTTTTTTCTCGCGCCAATTGCTTTTATGTGCTCAATTCGCGCGTTCAATAGATCATTTGCCCTGTCTAGCATTATGCCTATCGCGGCCTGAGATGTCTCACTAATTCTAATAAATGAATCCATATGAGCAGAATACGCGCGTTCATTAAGGTCTTTCTTCAAGCGCCTTGGTGATTTTTTATCGATTTTATTTTTGGGAGCTGCGCTGTAAATATTATAAATATCATCCCTTTGATATTCTCTCCGCATATTATCTAAATAGCGAAGAATGGGCCGGTCATGGCGAATTTGCGTCACAAGCCAATATACCTTTCATTATTTCATCGACCGTAGGCCGTCTTAAATCAAGCAGTGAATTTTTCTTCCCCATCGGCGATGCTTCATGATGCCCTGTAAGGAGGCACCTCGCTAACTATTCGGTAAGCTAAGCTTTACGGGGCGAAAAAGGCAAGAGGGTAGCGAAGTTGTGTCATGGGCGCAGGCGCCCAAAGACGCATCCCACCCTGCGGCCCCTGGAATGCAAGACGGGGCCTTTGCCAAAGGAAAACCCGCATGAACATCGGCACCATTCGCGCCAACGACCGCGGTGCGCTGACCGGCAGTATCGCCACACTTACTGTCGCCATGAACTTCGCCTTACGCGGTGTGGCTTCGAACCATCCCAATGCCCCTCGCTACGAAATCTGCACGCGCAGCCCCGCCGGTGCCGCCGTCCAGGTTGGCGCGCTCTGGGAGCAGACCTCGAAAGCGACCGGCGAATGCTTCCTCCAAGGCCGGATCGATGATCCCTCGATGGCGCGTCCTCTGACGATCAGCGCCTTTCGGCAGAGCGACGGCAGCTACAACGTCGCCTGGCTGCGACCGCAGCGCCGGTCTGGCTTTCGAGTGGCGGCCTCGGCCAACGACAACCCTAATTATATGGACGCGGCCTGACGGTTTGCGCGCGATGCCTTGAGTGATGTTCGCTCGGGGCGTCAGTCTCCAGCCTGCGGCGCTTGGCGTCATGCCGGGATACTGGCCTTTCTCAACTCCGGCGGCGCGGCGCTGGGCGGCCACCGGGCGGGGAAGAGTTGAGGGGATTGAGGATGGGTGTCTGGGGCCAAGGGGCCAAAGACGCGAACCAACCTTCGGCACCCAGGACGCAAGAGGGTGTCGGGCCAGAGGAGAATACGGCCATGAATATCGGTGAACTGAAGCTCAACGGCGCTGGTGTTTACATGGGCAAGATCCAGACCGCCACGCTCGACCTCGTGGTGGGCCTGCGCCCGGTCAATTCCAGCAATGCCGCCGCCCCCAAGTATGACGTGATGGTCCGCGCCAAGAATGGCCAGTTCATCCCCGTCGGCGGCCTGTGGGAGAAGACCGCGAACAATGGTGGTGGCACCTTCCTTCAGGGTCAAATCGATGATCCCAGCTTCGAGGCCCCGCTGTCGATCGCGCTGTTCGCGCAGGCCGATGGCGCGCTCAACATTGCCTGGTCGCGTCCGCGCCGTCGGGCAGAGGCTGGCTTCGCCGATACGACCGCGATGGGCGCGGCCAACGATGGCTTTGGCGCCGATGATGATGCTCGCCGCAACGCCTCGCCCTTTGGCGATCTCGAGCCCGGTCTTGCCAAGGCGGCCTGACACCAACCTCCCGAATGCTTGTTCCTATGGGCGGCCCGTCTCGCGACGGGTCGCCTATTTTCGTTCAATGCTTGATGGGATCTTCGAGGTCGATGACTAGACCCTAATGCTAATTGTCGGGCGCCGGAGGAGTTTGCAGCAACTCAGAGGCCTCGACGCCAAGACCTTTGGCGAGGCGATCCACCACCTCGATGCTGGCGGCATACTGCTGGCGTTCGATGGAACTGATGTAGGTTCGGTCAATATCTGCGCGGTGCGCAAGCTCTTCCTGCGACAAACCGGCGGCCTGCCGAAGCCTGCGTAGATTGGTCGCCAATGTCTCCCGGATTTCCATGCCCCGGAAAGGCCACGCTTGATGAGTATTTCACCACGGAGTATTCTCTACAATCCGCATTGCCGATTGACGCTGGCGATGCCGCCTGTTGCAATTTCACGCCCAGTGTCATTGGGCCTCACAGGATGGAACTGAGCGAATGACCGGGGTCTCAAATCGGATCGAACCCGCTGAATATCAGGCGATCAAGGCGACCTTGACCGAGGTGAAAGGAAGGCTCTCCGACGCTGGGGATCTGCTGGCAGCCATGCATATCGATCATGCGCTGCAATGCCTTGATTCCGAAAACCCGCTCAACCAACAGGCCGCCGCTCAGGCCTGAACGATCAGCACGCAGCCGACGCTAATGTTGTAGCGCGCCCGTTCTGCCTCGAATGGGCGCAGCATCGCCGGTGACGATCAGCTTGTCGCCCCATGGTTTTTCGGGGCGACCGCCTACCGGGTTTCAAGCTGCGGGTTGAAAGCTCCGGGTCGAAGCCAAGCCATGCTCCGGACCCTTTGTCTGGCGACCAATGAGCGCCAGCGCGAGAACCTGTGCGGGCAAGCTAACCTTTGGCACGCGCCAAGCAGGGCACCTGATTTCAGGGCAGCCCGACAGCAAAGCACAACCTTGGCCACACATCTCCGGACAATCTGACCGGCAAGCCATCCCGCCAAAGAAGGGATGAACACTACGCCCGCGCGGGACCGTCGCAACCCCCATTTGTCGACCGAGTTACCTCCCTGCGGTCGGCGCCCGCACCACTCGAAAAATGGAGGTTCCCCTGCGCTGCGCTCCGGTGCGGCGGCCCCTCAATCGCGGGCTGCGCTTCAGTTCATCCCGGCGGGAAAGGCTCGCCGGTAAGATCTGGAGACTTCCCATGAACAAGGTTTTCCTGTCCGGCCGCATCACCTCCGACATCAGCCG
>JAGWMZ010000037.1 GCA_028871475.1 Sphingomonadales bacterium
CACTGACATTCCTCCCCACTAACCATCAGCAGGAATCCAACAGTCCGCGCCCTGTCCTGTCAATTCTGCACGGAATATGAGTCAGAACCAATTCTACGCGCCGATCAGGGGGTCAATGTTCAACGCCGATTGACAATCACGATAACGTCGCCCTGAACCGAGATGCCGTCGCGCTGCATGGCGCTGAGCGTGCGAGAGAAGCTTTCGCGGGTCATGCCGAGTTCGGAAGCGATCAGGTTCTTCTCGTAGGGAAGGACCACGCGGACTGGTGCCTGCTGCCGACGCGAGAGCCCGACAATATAGCTGGCGACACGCTGCGGTGCCGAACGAAGCTTGAGATTCTTGATCTGTCCCACCATGCGCCGGAACTGGCTTGCCAGACTGTCGATCATGGCCTGCGCGAGCGCAGGCTCTTCGGCCAAAGCCGCACGAAAAGCATCACCTTCGATCAGAAGGAAGCGGGAGGGTTCGAGCACCCGCGCCTGCATCAGATAAGGCGCCTGCGAAACCACGGCTGCCGGGATAACAAGGTCGCCCGGCCGCACGATTTCGATCAGCACTTCCCGCCCCTCATGGGAGCGACCGAACAGGTGCGCCGAGCCGGACAGCACCACATGTTGAAAGGTCGGCAGTTCTCCCTGTTCAAACAAAACGGTGCCAGCGGCAACGCTGTGCGTGAGCGTCTTTCGTAGCAATCCCTCCCGCGCATCCAGCGGCATGGACGCGAACAGACTCAGCGTTTCCGGAGCAATTTCAAGATCATGATTCGGTATCAAGCCAACTTCTGCCTTTCAGGAAAATGTGCGAACCTCACAGGCCATCGTGTGATATATATCACGTCATTCATTGATTCGTCTCAATTGTCGGAAGTCTGACTGCCGCTAGCAAGCAGGATCTCCGGCCCTTTCGGACCCGGCATCCGGATCGAAAAATCGGCTCAATAGCAGTGGAGAGACACCACCATGCAAACGACGCTCACCGCGCAACTGCCTGAAGATCGTGTCGGCAATGTCCTCAAATGGATATTGCTGATCGTTGCCGTCGCATGCTTTGCTGCCTTGGGCTGGGCCACCAAACTCACTTACGAAGGTGCGCCTCCTTTTCCCGATCAATTTGTGACCTCGTCCGGCGCGGTCGTGATGACGAGCGAGGACATCATCGCAGGCAAGGCCGGTTTCCAGAAGGCCGACCTGATGGATTACGGCAGTATCTACGGCATGGGTTCCTACTTCGGCGAGGACTATACTGCCGATAATCTGGTCCGCGTTGCCGAACTGACCGAAGCCAACATTGCCGAAACCCGTTACGGCAAGCCGCTATCGGCGCTGCCCGACGACCAACAGGCGGCGGTGAAGACCGCGATGCAGAAAATGCTGCAGGGTGTCGATCTCACCGCCAAGACCGCAGTACTGCCCGATGCGCTGGCGAATGCGATTGCGAAGCGTCACGGCCAGATCGTCGATTGGCTGTTGCACCACGATTACGCTAAGGGCTGGACGCGCGCTTACAGCCTCGACGCGTCCGCGGCGGGGCAGACGGCAGACTTCCTGCTTTACTCCTCGCTCACCACAGTCGCGCGCCGCCCCGGCTCGACCGCGTCCTGGACGCAGAACTGGCCGTTCGAACCTCTGGTCGGCAATACTCCCACCACCAGCACCTTCATGTGGACCTGGATCAGTATCTGCTTCACCTTCTTCGCCTTCGGTGCGGTGCTGTTCATTTATGAGCGCTTCCTCAACGTCCCGGACAAGGCGCCGATGGATCCGGTGCTCTCGCAATTCCGGGCACTCACGCCCAGCCAGACGCGTGTGTGGAAATATTTCCTTGTCGTCGCGGTGGTGCTGCTCGTTCAAATTCTCGTGGGCTCGATCATGGCCCATTATTATACCGAGCGTGCAAGCTTTTACGGTATCGCGATCGACCGCTATCTACCGTTCAATTTCCTGCGTGACGTCCACATCCAGACGCCGATCGTATGGATCGGTGTCGCGTGGATCGGATCGGCACTGTTCCTGGCGCCGGCCATTGGTGGGCGCGAAGCCAAGGGTCAGGCATTCCTGGTTGATGTGCTGTTCTGGGTGACGTTGCTGATCGTGGCTGGTGCGCTGATTGGCAATTACCTCGGCATCATGGGCTATATCGACAAGGGCTGGTTCTGGTTCGGCAACCAAGGGCTGTCTTACATTCAGCTCGGGCGGGCCTGGCAGATGGGCTTCTTCGCGGGACTCGCGATCTGGAGCGTGTTGGTGTTTCGCGCCCTGTGGCCGACGCGTGAGGGGCTTCGCGCAGCCACGCGCCAGTTCTGGACCGGGCGCATCCGGCTCGAACATCTGATCTGGGCCTCCACGATCAATATCGCCGTACTTTATGCCTTCGGCATGATCCCGCTCACGGGCGTCGAAAAGAGCTTCACCATTTCGGATTTCTGGCGCTGGTGGGTGGTGCATCTCTGGGTGGAACAGAGCTTCGAGTTCTTCGCCGCAGCGATCAGCGCCTATCTGCTGATGGCCGTTGGCCTGGTCTCGCGCCAGCTCGCCGAACGCTCGGTCTATTTCGAACTGATCCTGATCTTCCTGGGCGGGGTGCTCGGCACCGGCCATCACCTGTACTGGGCGGGCGAACCCGGCATGTGGGTTCCGCTCGGCACGATGTTCTCGTTCATCGAGGTGCTGCCGCTGGTCCTGCTCGTCATTGAGGCTATGCAGCAGCATCGGCTGATTAAGGCCCACGGCAATTTCAATTACGCCCTTGCCTATCTCTATATCATCGGGGCCGCGTTCTGGAATTTCGTGGGAGCAGGCGTGTTCGGCGGCGGACTGCTCAATGCGCCGCTGGTGAACTATTACGAGCATGCGACCTTTCTCACACTCAACCATGCGCACACCGCGTTGTTCGGCGCCTTCGGCCTGCTCGGCATCGGGCTGATCTATTTCTGTCTGCGCTACATCGCGGGCGACACAATCGCCTTCAGCGAAAAGCTCGGGCGCTGGGCCTTCTGGCTCTACAATGGCGGGCTTGTGATGTGGATCCTGCTCAACTTCTTCCCCATCGGCTGGCCGCAACTGGCCGCAGTCTATGAGCATGGGCTTGCCTATGCGCGGAGCCAGGCCTTTTACGACACGACGCTGTTCTGGCAGTGGATGCGAATGCCTGGCGATATCGTGTTCGCGCTGGGCGCACTGCTGATGGCATGGGACTTCATCGCCAAGCTGAGGCCGCTTCTGCCCGGTTTTGTTCGGCGCTTGCTCCCTGCACCGCGCACTCAGCCTCCTGCGGCCGCCGAGTGAGGCGTACTCCCGGTCTTGCTCGAGAATCGTCGCGTATCGGCGGCGCTAAACGGGGACGTCGATCTATCGGTTCCTCCGGTAGCCTCGTCTCAAACCGCGAGGAGCAGTCATGATTGACGGGGCATCCATTCGCCGCGCACGTATGGCCGCCAGTCCGGCATTGTTTCGCGGCAGCTTCCGGCCCTTTTTCCTCGGCAGCGCGATATGGGCGCTCGTGGCGCTCATCCTCTTCATATGCGCCCTGACCGCTACGATCACGCTCCCGACAACGTTCACCATCATTGCCTGGCATCGCCACGAGATGCTGTTCGGTTATCTCGGCGCGGTCATCGCCGGCTTCCTGCTCACCGCTATTCCCAACTGGACCGGTCGCCTCCCAATTGCCGGATTGCCTCTCGCCGCTCTGGCCGGGCTTTGGCTCGCCGCGCGCATCGCGGTGCTCTGCTCGGCCGTGGTCGGAGCGCCCGTAGCGGCGGTACTCGACGTTGGGTTCTTCCTCACATTGGCGTTTGTTGCCGGGCGCGAGGTGCTTATCGCGCGCAATCGCAATCTGCCGGTCGTCGGTCTGGTGCTACTGCTGGCTCTCGCCAATGGCCTCGACCACGCCGAGACGATGGGCGCGCCCTTGCCTGCAGGGATCGGATACCGGTTCGCGATCACTCTAATCGTCGTGATGATCGGCCTGGTCGGTGGGCGCATCGTTCCATCCTTCACGCGCAACTGGCTCGCCAAGCAGGGGGCCGCCGGACCGCTGCCGGGTCAACCCGGCCGGTTTGACATTGCGGTGCTTGCGCTCACCGCACTCGCACTGCTCTCATGGACCCTCGCCCCCGATGCGCATGTGAGCAGCTTCGCGCTACTCCTCGCGGGAGCAGCTCAGAGCGCGAGACTGCTGCGCTGGCAGGGCTACCGTACACTGCGTGAGCCGATCGTGTTGATCCTGCATATCGCTTATTTCTGGATTCCGGTGGGCCTGGTCCTGCTCGGTCTGAGCATTGTCACAAGCGTCTTGCCGGCCTCGGCGGCACTGCACGCGCTCACGGCTGGCGCGATGGCAGGGATGACTCTGGCGGTCATGACGCGAGCCACACGCGGCCATACCGGGCATGATCTTACCGCAGGGCCCATGACGGTCGCGCTATACGCCCTCATCACGCTCGCCGCGGCGATCCGGGTCACTGCGCCCGTCCTGCCGATCAGCTATCTGGCTGCGATTCACACCGCGGCTCTTGCCTGGATCGGGGCGTTCGTCCTCTTTATCGTCGCTTACGGACCGATGCTTGCCCTGCCGCGCCAGGACGGCAAACTTTGAACCGCTGGGACCGGGCTACCGAACGAGGAGTGTGCATGTGATCGATCAACCAAAGCCCGAGACAGTTGCCGCCGGTCACGGCGTGGCCAGTGACACCGCGTTCGGCGCCGTAAGCCCGCCGCTGTACTTATCGAGCACCTTTGTTTTTGAGGGCTATGAGCAGCCAGGCCGCTATGACTATGGGCGCGCCGGCAATCCCAACCGCGACATGTTGGGCGAGGCGCTGGCGGCACTCGAAGGCGGGGCGGGCGCGGTGGTCACCTCTTCGGGCATGGCGGCGATCGACCTGGTGCTGGGCCAGCTTGAAGGTGGAGCACATGTCGTCGCGCCGCACGATTGCTATGGCGGGACGCTTCGCCTGCTTAAGGCGCGAGCGGCGAAGAAGCAGCTTCGTCTGACTCTCGCCGATTTCGCCGACCATGCTGCACTCGATGCGGTATTGACCGACACTCCCGCGCTCGTGCTGATTGAAACACCGAGCAATCCTTTGATGCGGATCGTCGACATTGCCGATGTCAGTGCGCGTGCGCGCACGGCGGGCGCGCTGGTCGCGGCTGACAATACGTTTCTATCGCCCGCCTTGCAGCGGCCGATCGCGCTTGGCGCCGACTATGTGATCCATTCGACCACCAAATATCTGAACGGTCATTCGGACGTCATCGGCGGTGTCGTCGTGGCAGCCGACCCGGCGCGCGCCGAGGCGCTGCGTGCCTGGGCCAACGTCACCGGCGTGACAGGCTCACCATTCGATGCCTGGTTGACGTCGCGCGGGTTGCGGACCCTGTTCCCGAGGATCGAACGGCAACAGCAGTCGGCTGGCGCGATTGCCACCTTCCTCGCCGAGCAGCCGCAAGTCGCCGCAGTCCACTATCCCGGTCTTGCGACCCACCCCGGCCACGCAATCGCGCTGCGTCAGCAAGGCGGATTCGGAGCGATGCTGAGCTTCGAACTGGAAGGTGGCGTCGCGGCCATCAAGTCGTTCACCGAGAGCGTTCAACTGTTCACCCTCGCCGAATCGCTCGGCGGCATTG
This sequence comes from Sphingomonadales bacterium, assembly GCA_028871475.1. Taxonomy (GTDB): domain Bacteria; phylum Pseudomonadota; class Alphaproteobacteria; order Sphingomonadales; family Sphingomonadaceae; genus Novosphingobium. Next base: position 5,631 of record JAGWMZ010000037.1, read on the forward strand.
AAAGCCTTGTTGCGCACCCTGCTACCATGACGCATGCCGATATGGGCATGGAAGCGCGGCGCATTGCCGGGATTTCCGACCAGCTGTTGCGCCTGTCGATCGGCCTCGAACATGTGGATGACCTGCTTGCCGACCTGGAACGCGCGCTTGAGGCATCGTCGGCTGCACCGGCGCCGCTCTGCCGCCAGGAAGAACTTGCCCGGCGAGAGAACCGGCTGCGAGCGCAACACACGGCGCCGCGCGATTCGGCACGGTAGCCCGCGCAGACCCGTCATCATTTCATGCTCAGTCGAAACGAAATGATTGGGAAGCGCTGCTTGCATGCTCGTAGAATTTGGACCGCCGCTCTATCTCGCTACCGGGCCCGACATATCGCTTTTTTGGCTTCCCCTAAGCGCCGTGAGCGATCGACAGCTTCGCCCTGCTCGATCTAAATCCATACTAACTTGAGTGTCCGGCGTTGCGTTCGTTCGTCAGCCCTAGATTGACGTCCTGAACCAACGGCAGCTTCGGGCCATTCGGAGCGCATTAGAGCCCTTCCGGACTGTCGTAGGAGGCAGGCATTTCGCGCTCTGGCGAACGGCTGGTTTCGACGTAGTCGGACGTTCACAGTTGCCGTGCGGGACGTCGGGTAAGTCCCACTTCTTGTCATTCTTGCTGCCTGCCAGCACCCAAAAGCATGGGTATGTCACGAATGACACCGTGGGGCTAAATGGGCTTCTAGGGGTGACAATCATCCTTTGTTTCCGGGACGCCTGCCCGATCTCACCGGCAGGATCGGCGGCGTCCGCCAGGTCGGTAGGTCCGAGACAAGCTCCCGGTCACCGCCATTGTCGTTCACAATTCGTTCCAAATCGCCCATCGCCATGATGTTCATGCTTTCGGGATAGCGATCGAGCGCGCGCTGATATGCGGTCCGCACGGCATCCCCGTCCACACTGCCGCTGGGCCATATCCGCCCCCAGAGCAACTTGGGCAGGCCAAAGGTAACTTTTCGCCGTCTTCCCGCCATTTTGTCTTCGATGACGGGGCGGTAGGCCACGGCGCTGAAGGTCTGAGTTCCAATGGCCATGCTGCAATATGCGAGAAAGCCACTGAAGCTGGCATCGACCGTCGGTTCTGGGATGAAATCGACGCGGATGACCCGGTCACTCATAAGGCCGCTAAGTATCTGGAGACCGCCAATGGCGGCGTCGCATTCATCCATCGAGAAACTCCCCGGAACCTGCCCGCATTCCGCAACGATGGCGCGCATGGCATTGGTTCCAAGGGTGATCCAGGACAGATCGGCCCCATGATTCTGCACATTCATGGAAATCGACCCCATGTCGAAGGCCTCTCCCTCGACAACGATGGCGACCATGATGTCATCTGTCGGCTTCGCGGCCAGCAGATGAGAAAAGACGCACATCTCCTCCAATGTGATCCGTTCGGCGCCGTCCAACTGTGCATGGACGCGGTTTCTGTCCCCTGGCCCAAAGGTGATGTCAATGACCCGGGAGGCCACTCTCAGGGCCTCGTTCTGCTTCGTCCCAGCCCCATACATGGTCGCGCCAATGCTGACCCGGTCGCCGGTGGCGAACTCCAGCAGCAAGGAGCATGGGCGGCCTTCTGGTTGAAGCTGCAGCCTGACATTGGAGACATCGATTTCAGGCCTTCCGGCACGGATGCCGAAACGCTCGCTTGTGTAGATCAAGCGTTGCACATCCAGATGTGGCAGCAGTCCAAGTTGGAGATCGATCAGATTGTTGCCGTCACTGGTTGAGATCGTAATCTCTATGCTGCCATGCCCGTTCTCGAAGCCGACGGTATCAATCAGGAGTTTCTTGGTCGCGGCATACGGGACGGCGATGCCTTCGATCTCGCGGCGGATCCAGGCAACCACGTCCTCGCCCCGCTCATCGTCCGCGGTGAAGGCAACCGTCACCGTCCTCTTGTGAAGCGCTTTTATCCCCTCCGCATACGCCTCCCTCCCGGCTTTCAACCACTCGGCGATCAACTGCGCCCAGACATGCCGGGCAAAGTATCGGGCCTGCTTGCCCTCCTCCAAAACGACGAGCACGATAAATTGCGGAAGGAGCGATTTCGCGTAGCGCAAAGCGTTGGTGAGGCTGATGGAGACCGACCGCGATCCGGTTTCGGTTGTCTTGACCTGAACCGCCGCGATCACATGCGCGGGCTGCATGTCGACGGCGGCGAAGGGCAGTATCCGCGGCGGATACTCGATCATCTTGTCCCAGCCGTAATCGTCCTCGATCGATTGGTTGCAGGTCACGCCGGCATCGCTGCAGAGGGTTTCGAACCGCTTTTCCCCGCGGCGCCCAATCATCTGGTTTTCCATCGTCATTGCTCTGAGATAGCGCGTTGTCTGGCTCGCTCAAAACGGAAGATCGGATCGAGACACTCGAGTGTCCGGCGTGACCGGTCTAACTGCTTTCCTTGCTCAGGGCCGCATATGCAGCCAGTCCGGACAGGAAGGCCGCGCCTGCGGCAACGATCTCCGCGCCGTGAAACGCCGGAAGGAGGGTCGCTGGAGGATTGGCTATGACGGCCCCGCTGAGCGCCGTCGCGATCAGCCCCCCGGTGCGCGAGATCGCGCTGTTGAACCCCGAAGCCGTCCCGGTGTGTCGGGAATCGACCGAGGACAGCACGGCGGTGGTCAGCGGCGCAACGGCCCCCGCCATACCCAGAGCGATCAGCACCAGGCCGGGTGCGACACCCAGCCAATAGCCATCCCGAGGATCGAGGCGCGTCATCAGGGCAAAACCTACTGCGGTCACGATGGGACCTAGGGTCAGCGGCCAGCGGGGCCCCACGCGTTCGGCGATCCGGCCCATCAGGCGTGACATCGTCCCGATGACGATGGAAACCGGAAGCAGGGACAGGCCGGCGCTCATCGACGAATAGCCGCCAGCGACGATCAGCACATAGGGCAGCAGCACCAGCAGGCCACCAAGTGCCCAGTAAAGCAGGAAGGTCAGCATGCTGAGGCCGATGAAGGAGGATGATCCGAACATGGCCAAAGGCATCATCGCGCCTTCACCACGGCGATGCTCCACCCAGATGAAACCGCCCAGCAACAACAGCCCGGCAGCCGAGCCGATGACCACAGGCTGGGATGTCACATGATGGCTTGACCACAGGGTCAGCGCCCATGCCAGCATGCCCAGGGCCAGAGTGGCAAGCCCCGCGCCCGCCCAGTCGAGGGGCTGGTCGCTCGTCTCGCTTTCATCGACATACCGCATGGCCAGGGCAATCGCGGCGAGAGACACCGGAATGTTGATGGCGAAAATCGCGCGCCAGCCGACCGCATCGATCAGCCAGCCCCCCAGAGGCGGCCCCACAGCGGTGGCGATGGCCCCGGCCGCCGCCCATGTGCCGATGGCGCGCCCTCGCGCTTCCCCCACGAAGGCATTGCCCAGGATGGCCAGGCTGTTGGGCATCAGCAGCGCCGCCCCGATCCCCTGCGCGCCTCTGGCGGCGAGGAGCAGCGGCAGGTTGGGCGCGACGAGCGTCCATCCGGCATGTCCGGCGGAGGCGCCAGCATCACTCCCCTCACCGTTCCTCATGACGGACCTGCAGCACGCTCGGCGTCCGCCCCGCCCGTACAGAGCGATGTCATGCGCGCTCGAGTGATCGGTTTGCACCACGGGGCATTTTCACCATCATCCTCGCTCGATATCGACGCATGACTGGACGCTCGCCTTGGCGGAGAGAACATTTTTCCGGCCAGCCCGCGTCTCTGTCAAGCTGACAGCACCTGTCCTCTTTGTGATTAGCGCAAATAAGCGAGGCAAAATTGAAGAATGGCGCTCCTAAACGCACACGACTGATCGCTGTGCGCCTCAAAGGATCGTCGCGCCTTCTGCGGACTGTAAAATCACGAAATGATGCCGCTTCTAGGTTGCTGTCAGCATGGGATTACGGCACCTTGAGCAAACCATTTCAAATCTATCTGGGGGTTCTGTGACCATTCAGGCGGTAACGGGTAGCGCGTGCGATCTCTACGACATTCTTGACCAGGCCACCAACAACGATCTTGCGCCAATAGTCGGTCTTCTGATCGGCTCGCCTTTCAGCTATCTAAGGCATGCCCGCGCCTATCTGCGCCATAAACCTGACCACGGCAGCTACCGCGACCAGATTGCCGACGATCTCTACCGCCTTGGTTTCTGGCTCACCGAGGGCCTGACCACTCTGGCGGGAAGCATGGATCGCGAAAAACCCAGCTATGCCGGCCTACTTGCCGCAGCATGCAAGCAGACTGGCATCCCTGCCACCGGGCTCGACATGGCCCAACGCGAGGCGATGCTCATCAACGTGTTCATCAAGCAGCACCTTTTGACCGCCGAGCCCGAAGCTCGAGCAGCGCTGGTCAGCGAAGCTGCGAACGCGGCGGGAAAGGCCGCGGCGGGCGTGCTGAGCACCGACGGATGGCTCCCGTTTGTCGGAGCGCTGGTTGAGATAGGCCATCTGCGTGGCATCATGGTCGCAGATGGTCGCTTGCAGGACGCGTCCGGCGAGGGAAAGGCGGGCGCACTGGTGCGGCGAGCCGAACCTGAAAGCGTCGTCAGCATTACCGGCGACGATGGAGAGCACGCGTTTTCGCTGGCCACGATCCCACAGGATAACGCCGAGGGCTGGGATTTCATCGTGCCCGATGGCCGGACAATAAGCAAGCTGACGCCCTTCATCCAGGCCTTGCAGCCTTTCTTCAGCGCAGAGCTGATGCTTGCTGGAAAGCATATCTACAGTTCCGAGGTGGCGCTTTCCTGGAGCGAGAAGGCCAAGGCCTTCTATGGGGTGTCCAAGGGCCAAAAGGGAATGGTGGATCTTCAGCAGGTCACCGCCATCGGCATTTCCGGCCCGGCGGTCTTATTGACCGCGGCCAGCGCCATTGCCCAGCAACAGCAGATGCAGCGCATCGAGGAGAGTCTCGACGAGATCAAGACGATGCTTGCGGACGTGTCACGCTTCCAGCAGGACGAGCGTCGTTCGATCCTGACGGGGTCCATTCGATATTTTCGGCAGGTTGCCCAGGCTGTGCTGTCAGGCGAACTCTCGCCCGAGGTGCTGCACACCATCGAGCATCACGAGGCCGAGCTGCTCAAGGTCCACGATCACCTGGTCAAGGATCTACGGACGGCGACCGAAGCCCTGCGCGCGATCAAGAAGGACACTTTCGGGTCGAGCAAGTACGTCAAGGCTCTTCAAGACGCGCAAGCGACGATCATGAGCCGCTACGACGACATCCTGCTCTGCTTGCGGGCGCGGGCCTGCGGCTATCAGCTCATGTCCGCCTACCCTGGGCGCGAAGCGGGCAAGAAGGCACGTTTCGATGCCATTGCCGAGGATTTTCGTCCGTTTCTCCCCGCGGGCGAGGCAACGACGACGATCGACCGGGTTCTCCGGGAAAAACTGCTGGCGATCTCATCCTTCGAGAGCAAGGCGGCGCTGCTGGCCAGCGAAAACACCCTGTTTGACAACATCGTCGTGGGCGATCGTGCGATCATGGCGGCTGTTAAGCCAGCGATGCCGCTTGAATTCCAGACTGGCGATGCGGTCGTGATCGACTTCCAGGTCGAGGCAGGGGAAGTGGTGGGCGTTCGGCTGGCGTGATCGCTTCAGCGTCGTCGGCGGCATCGAGGCATGAAGCGGGTGTGTCGCATTTCAGGGATGAATGCGACACGCAGAACACGCTTTCACCTGACAGGCTTTGAATGTAGCTTCGGGATATCATGGCCGCTGACACCGAACCCAAGGCACAGATAAGTCCAGCGGACATGCAGGTGGTTGAGCGCGTTCTCAACATGAAGAGTGGCTATGTGCTGGATTTCAGCGACCGTACCTTCGACGAGTTCATCGCTCATGAGGTTGGCATTGACGCCACCGCTCCGCGCTTCTCCGAAGATGGTGGTTCAAAGGCAAGGCGACTTCGCCGCATTCTCCCTTCGCTCGCCGCCGGCCAGCAGGCGAAGCTGCTGCGCGCATTTCTGGACTATCGGGACAGCCCCGGACGCGACAGCCGCGTCGACCTGCTCGATGACGAATGGCGGCATGCCTACGAGAAAATCATTCGAGGCTTGGAAAAGCAGGTAGCGGACGCCGACAACACGTACGCGGCCAGCGCTTGGACGGGAATTCGCAGCATGCGTGAGCAGGTTGCGATCGTCCGTGGCCTCGCTCCCGTGGCACTCAGGGAGATTGATAGCCTTGCCGATCTTATTGAGAGCAAACGGTTCAACGATCCCATCACCGCTGACGCCGTGCAATGCCTGCGAGACCTTCATCGGGAACTGGGCGAACTGATACATGCTGTCGATCGCGGCCATATGACCCGCGCAGCGGTCGAGGCGATCGAAGCGAACCGTGAGAAACTCACCCACTACATCAAGCAGGGCGCGAAGCTTGCGGTGGTGGCCCCCACGATGACGTTCGGCATCATGCACCTCCTCTCCTGGCTGTCTGGCGTGCCCGTCGACAGCACCATGGTTTCAACCGTGTACGGCTCGCTTGTCGGCGCTGACGTCCTGACGACATTTGCCAAAAAATCGAGCCTGGCGGGAAAATAGGAAGGACGATGGTTTCAGTCACAAGCCTGACCGGCGCGGCCGGCGAGCATTTCGTGATGAGCGAGTTGCTGCGCCGGGGCCTCATCGCGGCGCTCGCTCCCGCAGGCGTTCCCAATTGCGACATCGTGGTCACGGACAATATCGGGGACCGGCTCTGCGCAGTTCAGGTCAAGAGCCGGAATAGCACGGGAGCCGATGGCGGCTGGCACATGGGCAGGAAGCACGAGACCCTGACCGCACCAACCCTGTTCTATTGCTTCGTGGATTTCGCGATGGGCAAGGAGTGTGGGCCATTCACCTACGTCGTGCCCGCTTCAGTCGTCGCGAACGTTCTCGCCGAATGCCATCAAGCCTGGCTCGACCAGCCGGGGAAAAAGGGCCAGCAGCGCAAGGATGGGGATATGCGCCGGTTTCTGCCTGACTATGGCCACCTCGAAATGGGCAGGTACGAAAAAGGCTGGCTCGAACCCTATCGCGAGGCTTGGCATCTTCTTACACGCGGAGTCAGCACCTGATCAGAAAGCGGAGGCGCGCGTAACTTTCCATCGCTTTGCCACCTAGTAGAGGGTGATCGCCTACAGGAGTTCCCTCATGTCCTTTTTTCATCCCCGTCGTACTCCCCGGTTCATGCCGTTCGTCGCGGCATTGTGCGCCAGAGAAGGCGTGCTCACCTGCATGGCCCCGGGTATCGCGGCGAGACCGGCGTACTCGCACCCGCGCCTGAGGGAAGCTCGCTTCCAGCCACGGACAGCGGGTAGGCCATGAGGTTGTTAACCTTCTACAGCGCCCAGATATGGCTTAGTGGAAGCGGCTCAAAGCTTTGACCTTCTACGCCCTGAACGATCCGATGCGATCAAACTGACCCATCGGAATGTTCCATTTGATCAGGTCGATCTTATGCTCGCCAAGCGGAAATTCGATTAGCGCCAAGCCGTCGGGCAACACTGCACCGCCACGATCGAACTCGGAACTGCCGCTGCGGCCACCCCGCCGAAGCGATTCAATGTCAAGCGGCGCTATGTCGATATCCACGCTCACGTCATCGTCAGGGTCGTTGAGAAAAGCCCCGAGCGCTGCCTTTCCGATATCATTCTCGACGGCAAAGACGGGGCCCGAGAATTTCGGGAGCCGCAAGGCACCGTGTTGTAGCATCATAAAGAATGCATCGTCCTCGAGCCATTCTCTTGGCCACCAGTGGCGACTGAAAAGCGAGCTCAACCACCGCTTGCCGCGCCATTCGAACCGGGCAAAAACGAGCGGGATCGGCGGTGCCTGACCTGTTCGCATGGCCACCCCAAGCTCGGCGCCATACGCAAGGGTGAATGCGCCTGCGTAATTCTGCCGCAATAGACGACGGCGCGTGATCATATCGAGCAGATCGGCCGCCGAGGCTTTCGACGCCGCCGCGCCCGCCGGTTTTGTGGCAGTGTGTGCGATCCGCATTTCGGCATCCTTGCCAAACCGCATCCAGGTTCCAACACTATATCCGTGTGTCGCGGTCACGCCGCCAACAAGGTGACCAAGGTGAGGTCTGACCTGCTCGCGATAACCCTTACGAACCGCTGCAACGAAGGTCTTCTCGTCCTTTGCTGCGGATCCCTTCGCCTCCAGCAGTGCGACCCCGGCCATTGGGCCGAGCATCACGTAATCAGGCGAGGACGCAACAGATGAAGAGCTGCCCAGAGACTCAAAATGGGCGAACCAAACATAGCCCTCATCCACCATCGATCGAACTGCAAGGCCGGCGGCGACGGTGCCCGTGAAGAAGGTTCCGACATAGTCTTTGAACTGGCTGGCAGACGCCAAAACCCCAAAGGCCGTTGCGGTATCGTCGACATGCGGTCCGACCAGTCGAAACATGAGTTCCACCTCCGGAGCCGCGGCATGGGGAGCGACATAGCCGAGATGGCTTGCCTTGGCAGTGGCGAGCATAAACTCCAACCAGTCGAACACGATCGATTTTGAAACCGGCACGCGCCCGACGACTTTTGGATCGGTGGATTTATACGGCAGCTTGGCGGTGATCGGCAGATCTTTCCGCGTTGTCATCCAAGTCATCTAATCCCCGTTCCTCACAGCATCATAGATGTCTGTCGCAGGTTACGCACCCGGCTTCAGATCATATTCGCCTATCGCCTTGGCTCGGATTGCCGCCTTTTCCAACCGGTTTCTTCGCTCCCGCGCGCGAGCCTTCTCACCCGTGAGTGTCGCCTGCCAGGTTCAGTGCCGCCGCCACGCCCGCGCCATAGCCCGGGTCTGCCCTTGCGCAGTTGTCGATGTGGCGCTGCTTGATGTGCTCGCCCGCGTCGCCCATCGCCCGCGCCGTGTTCTCGAACAGCCGCTGCTGCGCCTCCTCGTCCAGCAGCCGGAAGAGGTTGCCGGGCTGTTCCCAGTGGTCGTCGTCCACCCGATGGTCCCAGTGGTCCGCCGCCCCCCAGGACGGGCAGCGGCGGTTCGGCGTAGGCGGACTGGTTGCCCCACAGCCCCTGCGTGTTCGGGTGGTAGCTGGTCGTGCCGCCGAGATTTCCGTCCGTGCGCATGGCGCCGTCGCGGTGGTAGCTGTGGAAGGGGCACTTGGGCGCGTTGACCGGAATGTGGTTGAAGTTGACGCCGAGACGGTAGCGCTGCGCGTCACCGTAGGAGAACAGGCGCGCCTGCAGCATCTTGTCCGGGGAGAAGCCGATGCCGGGGACGATGTTGGCGGGAGAGAAGGCCGCCTGCTCGACCTCGGCGAAGTAGTTGCCCTGGTTCCGGTCCAGCACCATCTCCCCGACCTCGATCAGCGGATAGTCCGCCTTGGGCCAGACCTTGGTCAGGTCGAACGGATTGTGCCTGTGGGTCCGGGCCTGCTCCTCGGTCATCACCTGGATGAACAGCGTCCACTTGGGATGGTCGCCGCGCTTGATGCTCTCGAACAGGTCGCGCCCGTGACTTTCGCGGTCCTTCGCGACGATGGCCTCCGCCTCCTCGTCGGTCAGGTTGTCGATGCCCTGCTGGCTGCGGAAGTGGAACTTGACCCAGACCCGCTCGCCGTCGGCATTGAGCATCGAGAAGGTGTGGCTGCCAAATCCATGCATGTGGCGGAAGGTGCTCGGCAGCCCCCGGTCGGACATGACGATGGTCACCTGGTGCAGCGCCTCGGGCAGCATCGACCAGAAGTCCCAGTTGCTGTTCGCCGAGCGGAAGCCCGTGCACGGATCGCGCTTGATGGCATGGTTGAGGTCGGAAAAGCGCAGGGGGTCGCGGAAGAAGAACACCGGCGTGTTGTTGCCCACGACATCCCAGTTGCCTTCGTCCGTGTAGAACTTCACCGCGAAGCCGCGAATGTCACGCTCGGCGTCGGCCGCGCCGCGCTCGCCGGCGACGGTGGAGAAGCGCATGAACAGGTCGGTCATCTTGCCCACCTCGGCGAAGATCGACGCCTTGGTGTAGCGGGTGATGTCGTGCGTCACGGTGAAGCTGCCGTAGGCCCCCCACCCCTTAGCATGCATGCGGCGCTCGGGAATCACCTCGGGGTCGAAGTGGGCCAGCTTCTCGATCAGCCAGATGTCCTGCAGGAGCGGGGGGCCGCGCGGCCCCGCGGTCATGATGTTCGTGTTGTCGGCAACGGGCGCGCCGGTGGCGTTGGTGAACGGCGGGGCGGAGGGGGATGTGTCGCGGTCGCTCATGAGCTTCCCTGGATGAAGGAGTGATCCGGGAAGCGTCGCGCGTTTCGGCATCGGTTTATTGGAGCAGTCCGGCGATTTTGTAGAAATCGGGCGTGTCTTGCAGCGGATCTTCAAATTTGAGGGAACTGCGAAGCTTGCACCGCACCTCAGTCGCGATGCCCGCGCCCAGACTGAAGTTTCGCCCCCCGCCCTGCCGCCCCCCCCCTCTCAGGCCCTCGCATGACCCTGGATGCCTGGATGGCTGATCGACCCGCGGTCGGCAACGCCCCCCGCCGGCGGAGGTCGGGATCGCGGGCGGAGCGCTGGCGGCTTCGCCCATCGTCAAATTGTGCCGGACCACCGGCGCGCCCTTGTGGGACCGGCGCGGTTTGGACCGCTTCCGACCCGGGTTGAGTCAGGCCCTGCGGGGCCGACATGCCGGCGACCCGTCCACGGGCGCCAATCGCTGCCGCGGCGGCGGCTGCTTCGACATCACGGGGTGATGGGAAAATCGAATGATCGTCCACGGAGTGGGGAAAAGGAATCATGGTGTTTACGCAAGCGAAACAGAGGAGCCAGCATCAACGCGAGGGACGCGTCCGGGAGGAAGTTCGGAAAATCGGAGCCGCAGGGCCGCAGGCCCGCGCACGTCGGACGCGATGCCGCGACCCGCCCTGCACATAATCCGGCCCGACCTCCACAGTCGGGCGGTCTGCGCCTTTGGGCGCACATCTAGTGGGGCGCGGATCACTTTAAATCCGCGTCCCAGTAGATGGAACTCAACCAGACGGGAAAGCCATCCCTGGCGGTGTGAATACCTTCGGAGGGCGTTCACACCGCAGCGGTCAGGTCATGCGGCAAGCCGTTCATCGGGCCAGATGCGCCCCGTGTTCGCGATCTTCCGCTCCGTCTTCGTGTGGTAGAAGCTGCTGCGGGGCGTGAGCTTGACGCTCAGGCTCGTTCCGACGGGCACATGGATCGCAAACCCGCACTGGTCCTCGACGATCCATTGGCGACTGATCTTGATGTCGGCATGTCCGGTCTCGTCCAGGGCCGACCGGATCATCCGGATGAATTCGCGGTTCGAAAACCCCGGCTGGGTTTCTTCGTTCTTCATTTCAATGTCTCCTCTTGAGTTCATGGAAAAGATTTTCCCCTCCCATCGCTTGCTCGCTGAAATCTCGCCGACGCCTGTCGACGGGCACTGCAGTGCCCGCGACCGGATGGAGCCCTTCGGTCGCCTGCATGGCGCCGAAGGACTGACCCCGAATGGATGAGGTGGATTCGATGAAGGGAATGATAGGAAAAGCAGCGCCAGCAGGCCCTGCGTTTACGATTTCTTCACTTCCTACCTTGTACGCTCCGCTGGGGCGTGAGGGAGTTAATTCCATTTTCCCCTCTCCCCGAAGCCTACACCAAGTAGCTTCGGTAAAGGGTGCGCGTGGTCGCGCATTAAGGGTTGGCCTTCGAGGTCCAACCCGCCGGGGCTGCCGCGAGACCCGGACCGCCTGGTTCGAGCTCAGTCAGCCCTCTGCTTTTCCCCAACCACCATGCGCCATGGGCGTCGATCCGACAGGCCCTCAGTGGTCGTCACCTTGTCCGCGATGAGGCTATCGAGGACGTCCGGCTGGATGGCGGCGTCACGACAGCCTGCCGCGCGAGGCGCGATCGGCATCGCTCGGTCCCCGCAGGACCGGGGCAGCGGATCAGGTCGCCCCTCGCCCTGGGCGAGGGGCTTGCGGGTGAAGGCGGCGGCGCCAGCTCGTCGCTAGAACGCCGCCAGCGTCAGTTCGCCACTGTCCGTCCAGAAGACCGCGGCGCCCGTGACCGGCTTGGCCCCGACGAGGACCACTGCATCGGCATAGGCGGCCAATTGCGGCCAGTAGGACGCGAAGCGCAGCGCATGGTCGTTCACCGGGCCACTCTTGTGATCGACGATGAGATAGCCGTCAGGTCCCTCGGCGATGAGGTCGATGATGACGCTCTGGATCCCGCCATCAGCCAGCGGGATCTCGACGGGCTGCTCGACATGAAGCTCGTCATAGCCGAGCCCGGCCAGTGCGTTCGACAGCGCCAGGCCCTGCCCCGCGAGCGCTTCGACGTCGTCGTCACCAAGAAGGCAGTGTGCGCCGACGCGATGCTTGAGGTCCGGGCGTTGCAGCAGTATCCGCAGCGCCTCATGGAGAGCGGTCCCCCTGTCGGTGGCCTGCGTCAGGGCCTCACTCGCGATCACGCAGCCCGCGGCGACCTGCATCGTCCTCAAACCCGAGGGGAAAGGCCGGCTGGTCACGATCGCGCGCGACGGCGACACGACCGCGAGCGCATCCACCGGAGCCTGTGCGGAGATGGCGAACCGCAGCTCCCGGTCTGCGGCGATTGCCAGGCCGTCGAACTCGTCCTCCCCGAAGGACGGCGGCATGTCCTTACCGAGAGCGTGCACCCGAGCGGAGAAACTCAGTCCGGCAATGGTCACGGTGTTGTCGCCCAGAGCCAGCCCGGCATCCTCTGCCAGCAGCCGTCGCGCGGTGATCGGCAATGGAGCCTCGCTTGCGTCATCGTCCTGCGGCCACTCGACGATCAGGCGGTCACGGGCACGGGTCAGCGCGACATAGAGGAGCCGGCGAGCGTTCTCGTCGGCCTCGGGGCGCAGACGGGCGAGGAAGCGCTCGGTGGCCTCCGGCGCGGCGAAGCCCGGGGCGTAGGCGATCGTGGCCTCCTCGATCACGTGATCGAGGTCGTCGAAGCTGGGGAAGTGGGTCGAGAATGTACCGGGCCGGGGATCGAGCTTGCTGTCCAGGCCGCAGACCACGACGACCGGCCACTCCTTCCCCTTCGAGGCGTGCCAGGTGACGATCTCGATGCCGTCCGCCTCGGCGCCGGACGGATTGGGGCGCTTGTCCTCGCCCTTCTTGCCCATCCGGTCCTCCAGCCACCCAAGGAACACGTGGCCGTTCTGGCCGTAGAAGCCCGATGCCTCGCGCATGTCGCGGTGGGCCTCTATGAAGGCGGTGGCCTCGGCTTCGAACCGCAGGAGATCGGCGCGCATCTGGGCCGGGTCTTCCAGCAGGTCGCACCATTCGCGAAGTCCCGACACCGCCACGACGCGATGGACCAGATGGTCGACCGGCATCCCGAGCGAGATTGGCCATAGCTCCTTGAGCGCCGTCAATGAGGGCGCGACGATCTCCTGGCCCTCGGCGAGCGCCTTGAGCGCGCCGTCGAGAGGCAGGGCCGCGGGGCCCAGCGTCGCCACGCAGATCGCTGCATGGCTGTCCTGCGGATCGAGGGCGTAGCGCAGGGCGAAGCTGGCCGCCTGCACGACCTTGCTCTGCCACCAGCCGCCCTCCGCCACCCGAACCGGCAGACCCAGAACGCGCAGGGCGGCCGCGTAGGCTGAGCACAGTCCGTGCGTTGGGCACAGCACCGCGACGTCCCTTGCCTCCAGAGGCCGGACCAGCCCGCTGTGCCGATCCTTGATGGTTACGCCCTCGTCGAGAAGCGAGTGGATGCGGTCACCCACGAAGTGCTGCGGCTTGCCGCCGCTCCGGGCGCCGCGCTTCTGCGGAAGCTGGATCATCTCCAGCGCCGTATCGTGGCCGGTGTCCCGCGTGGGCGCCAGCGGCGTGTAGGCCGCGCCGAACAGCTTGGGCCCGAGAGCGTTCACGAAATCCATGATGCGCGGGTCGGAGCGCCAGTTGCGGTCGAGCGGGCTGGTTTCGAACTGCTCGGTCAGCGCCACGGTCAGGCGGGGGTCAGCGCCCTGGAAGCCCATGATGGCCTGCTTGGTGTCGCCGACGATCAAGGCGTGTCTGGCCCTGCGCGCCAGCGTCCACAGGAAGGTGAACTGGATCGGGTTCGTGTCCTGGAACTCGTCGACGATGACGCAGTCGACCTCGTCCATGATCGAACCGAGCGCGGCGGGGTTCTCCGCGAGGAGGCGCGCCGCGTTGGTCACCATGTCGGAGAAGTCGATCACCCCGAGGCGGCGCTTGCGGATCTCGTAGTCCGCCATGGCGCTCTGGGCGCCTTCCACCAGCGCCCGCACGTGGGTGACGGCGTCCTCCAGAGGGCCCGGATGGTGGATCAGCCGATCGGCAGCCGCCATCACCGCCTCGGCATGGGCGTCATAGCCATCGGGGGTCGCGCTGCCCCGCATCGAGATGCGCAGCGTGCGAAGGCTCTGCCAGAGCTTCCAGTCCGCCCCGCCCTTCGCAAACATCCGTTCCGCCCGGCGCAGATCGCGGAAGTTGTTGCGGAAGGCGTCTTCGGCGGCCTTGCTGCCGGAACCTGTGGCCAGGGACCGGGGGAAGGCCTCCAGCAGCGAGGCTACCGCCGCCTTCAACCCCGCGTCGAGGGTTTCTGCCTTGGGCGCGGTCGGCCCGTAGCCCTCGCGGACCATGGCCTCGGCGTGATCGGCCAGCGTCGGATCGCCGCCACGCGGTCCCAGCGTTCGCAGCATCGCGATGACATGAAGGAGCTTGTCGCGGAAGCTGTCCTCGGCGCTGTCATCCGAGGAGAAGCTGGCGCGATAGCCATGGGCGCCCAGATTGCGGGCCAGCGTGTTGAGCGCGGGATTCTCCTCGATCGCACGGCGGATCAGGAGGTCCTGCTCGTCCTCGGCGATCAGACGCAGCTGCGGCGAGGCGCCGCTCGCGAAGGCGTGTTCGATCAGCAGTCGGCGGCCGAGGCCGTGAATCGTCGAGACGTAGGCCCTCTCGACCGCCAGCGCGGCCTGCAGGTCGCCCGCCGCCATCAGCGCCGACCGGATGCGCTGACGCAGCTCCCCGGCCGCGGCCTCGGTGAAGGTGACCGCCAGAATGCGCTCGGGGCGCACCTTCCCCTCGCGCACCCAGCCGGTCAGTGTGGTCTGGATGTGGTGGGTCTTGCCCGCGCCCGCTCCGGCAGGGACGATCGAAAGGTCAGTCATGGCTGTTCTCCCCGATGTCGGCGGAGGAGACGGCGTCCTCGCGCGTGAAGGCGGCGATGAGCGGGCTGTCGTTCAGCGCGTAGGTGCCGAGCGCGGCGGTGCGGAAATAGGCCTCGTCGGCGGTGGTGTTGGTGCCGACGCGGCCGGCCGCCAGAGCGTCGAAGCGTGCCTTCACGAGCGCCAGCGCCTTTTCCGCGATGTCGCCTCGGACCACTTCGACATGGTCGCTGTCGAGCGCCTCCAGCCCGTTGATCAGGACGTTGCCGTCATTGAGCGTGTGATAGGCCACGGCAGGAAGCGCCCCCCATGCTGACAGCGCCTGCGCGATCGGAGACGGGCCGTCCTCGTCGGCGCGGGCTTCGCGAACGTCCATGCGGCGATAGAGATCCACCTGCAGATCCCAACTCTTCTGCAGCCTCTGCCTCCGCGCGCCGGAGCTGCTCTTCTTGTAGTCGACGACCACGGGCTGGCCATCGGGCAGGCGCAGCAGGCAGTCGGCCTTGCCGTGCACGGGATGGCCGAACAGATCCCCGCTCAGCCAGAACTCGTTGCCCACGATCTCCGCGCCCAGGGACGTCAGCACCATGGACCAATGCTTGGCGGATGCGATGATCTCACTCTCCAGCGCGGTGCGTTCGACCACCCATGCCGGGCTCTGGAGGAACGGGGCGATGGCTCGGATGCGGTCCACCAGGAGGGCCGGGACGCGCTCCTCGATGGCGTCGTCGTCGGGATGGACATGCCCCGGGACGAACAGACGCTCGAACACCTCATGGGCGAGCGAGCCGCGCAGCATGACGTCGAGCTTCTCCGGCTGCCAGGGCACATGGGCCGCCCCCAGCTCTCCGAGGAGCCAGGCCAGCGGACTGACCAGCAGCTTCTCCAGCCTACTCGGGCTCTGGGCGCGGGGGGTGCCGTCCTCCTTCCGACGCAGGGTCAGGAGATTGACGCCGAGTTCGTAGTTGGCGGGGACGTCGAACGCTGCGAGGGACTTGAATTCGGGACGCTTCCGCCAGTCCAGCAGCCGATCCCAGATCGTCCCGGCGCTCCGGGAAGCCGGCGTAACCAGCTTCTCGGGGTCCTCGACGCCTTCGACCAGCCGCGCGACCAGCGCGAGGCTCGAGGATGGCGACAGCGATGAGCCGAGCCGGTCTCTTTCCGACAGGAGGAGGACCAACTGCTCGCTGGCGGCCCTGAACTGCCTGTTGAGCGAGGACAGGGCGGCGTCGAGCTGCCCCGCCTGGGACGGGATCTCGAGCCCCGTCATCTCGCGGATCAGGGTCAGCTCGCTGTCGAGGAAGAAGGGGTTTCCGCTGGGCGAGCCGGGATAGGCTCCGGCGTTGAACCCGAGCACGACCAGCTTGCGGTACGAGCGCTTCGGCCTCTCGTGCGCCTGCATCACGGTGATGCCGCCGAGATGGTAGTCGCCGCGCACCGCCGGTGCGGGCTGGTATGCGGCGGCGGTCTGGATCAGCCTCTCCCAGTCGGGTTCAGCCTTGTCCGAGGCGCCGCCGATGGCGGCGATGAGCCGTGCGACCTGACGCTTGGCGTCCCGGACATCACCCCGCAGGGCTTCATCCTCGCTCAGCAGCGTTTGGAAGCGGCGCAGATTTTCCTTCAACTGGCTGTTCGTGGTCGGAGATGCGGACCGGATCAGGGAGAAAAGCCTGGCTGGCCTGTCGGCCAGATCCCTGGCCTGCGCCGGGGCGAAGTCCCCCTGCATGACGCCGCACGCCAGGGCGCTTCCGACTTCGGGGCTCCAGCACAGCACGGGAGAGGAATAGAGGGATGCCAGCGCCATCGCCGGAGCGGGACGGCGGCGGCATTGCAGGAAATGCAGCACCGTCTCCGCACCGACGCTGCGCGTCGCGGGCGGAGCGGGCATCGACGAGGCCACGAGGCCGGCACGGCGGAAGGTGCCGGCGAGATAGGAGGCATGGACGCCGTCGATCGGCACGATCAGCGCGATGTCGCTCGCCCTAAGGCTTGAGTCCACCGCCAGCCAGCGCTGGATGATGGCGACCGCCGCCTCGCATTCGCCCAGGCAATCCCGGACGGAAAGCACGCTCATGGTGTCGTCGGTGGCACACGGGCTGGCGGCCGGGTCCAGGAGGTTACGCTGAACATGTCCGAGCAGCGTGCCGGCGGGGGCCGCCGCCACCGCGCGGGCGGCGATCAGCCTAGCGTGATCGGCATCGTCCGCGCCGAGCGAACCGTGGTGGGCCTCGAGGTGGGCCAGCACCTTGCGCTCCAGCGGGCTCAATCCCGCATCCTTGCCGGGCTGGATCACGGCGACCGGTTGCAGGACGTCCCCGGCTTCGGTGGTCAGAAGGTCGCCCAGCTTGCGCAGATCCGAGGGCAGCACCTCGGGATGGGCCTGCCACAACCCGAGGAGAGCTCCGAGATGCGCGCGGGCGCGTGAGTTATCCGGCAATCCGCCGGCGTCCACCGCAACGGGGTCGAGATGCTCAGTCGCCAGCGCGACCTGACGCAGCATGGCGCCCACGCTCGACGCGGTCTGGTCCGGCGCCACCGCCAGGCTCTCGCTCCACGGCTGATGGCCGGGCATGCCCTCCAACGCGCCGCGCAAGGGCACCTCCACCCTTTCAGGTAGGGCGTACAGGCTGGCGAGCAGGTTCACCGTCAGAGGCACGCAGCTCGTGAACGGCGGCTTGCCGAGGCGGAGGTAGCAATCATCAAACATCGACAATCCTTCGAGAAATCGGAAGTCTTCTGCTCAGCACGGACCTCTATCACATCCATCGGCGGCACCGCGCAATCTTGAGGGTCACTCTGCCCTGTCGATAACAGGGCCGGCCACCGCGTCCCACACCCGCCGATCGGGCAGCCTCTCGGGCGTCAGGCGGCGTTCGCACCCAGACCCTGCCCGCTTGAGATCGTCTCTAATCTAACTTGACTTATAAGTCAATCGAAGGTAGCTCCACCACGGCAATCGCACAGGAGGCGTGGACCGCTATGACGCAAGGCCCTGGGAACGGGTGGGATCTGATCCTCCCCAACCTATCCGACGAGGCACTGATGGGGTCGGAGCTGACCCACAGGGCGAAGGGCGAACTCGCAGCCGCCCTCGCCTCGATGAACATGGCGCTGGCAAGCCACGGCTCGCCCGGTGGCGAGACGTTGCTGCGCTGCGCGATCAGCCGCCTCGAGGGGTTCGGCTCTATGCTGGATGCCATGGCGGTGCTGCCAGAGGCGCCCGTCGACCTGGCGCAGGCGATCGAGGCCATGTCCGAGAACCTGTGGAAGGGGCGCGCGAGCCTTCGGAACGCCATACTCGTCGTCGCCAGCGATGCCGCCTGCGTGAAGCCCTCGGCGGCCCGGGTCATCATGACGGTGGCTCACCAGCTCGTGCAGAGCTCGATCGAATGCATGGTCGATGGTCGGGAGGGCGTGGTGGCGATCGTGCTCCGGACCGATGGACGGGACATCCAGCTCGACATCGAGGACAGCGGCGAGGCCACGAGAATTCCTGGCAGGATCGACGACGTGGAGGAGCGTCGGCCCATCTGCGACGAACTCCTGCGCCGTGCCGGTGGGCGCATCCACCGGTCCTACTCAATCGGAGGCAGGCGGGTGCGCGTTCGGCTTCCCTCCAAGGGGGCGATCATCCATCCAGCCCGGGAATAGCACCCCGGCGGCCCTCGCACCGGCGCTTCGCTGATCGGGTCCAATCTCGAATGCCCCGCCGGCCGATCCGGCGACGTTGGCTGCACTGCCGGAGTGATTTTCCGCAACTGCCAAATCCATTCACCCGCCTCCATTCCGAAGCCTTCAAGCCAGAGGTCGGGCCCCATTCCACGGGACTGACCCCGGAGACGCAGCATGATCCATATCGACCCGCGCGAACCCGACCGAACCGCCGTGCCCTCCTCCAGGAACGCACAGAACCGGGGGCTCTATCAGGCCCGCAAGGCCTTCCGGGCGCAGCAGATCGCGTACTTCCACACCTGGCTGGTGAGCGAGGTCGATCGGGCCAGCCCGATGTTCCTCGACATGTGCATGGCATGGAGGGTCGATGCCGAGCATGTCCTGCGCCAGTTCAGGCCCCCGCTGGATTGGACCGGCCCCGACCGCAAGCGCCGACCGCGGAGCTGGCGTCCGCTGCCGCTTCACCGGGCGCGGAACCGCAGCGCGGACGGAGACCGGATGTCGCCGATGCTGGTCGATGGGAGCGTGGAGGTGAGGGCCTGGCTGGGACGTGGCTTTCTGGCAAGCGGTGGTGGAGCCCTCAAGCTCTGGGTTCCGGATGCCATGCCCGAGATCGTGCAGTCTTCCTCCATCGACAGGCCGCTTTGTGACATTATAGACCATCCACTCTTCCGGGCGCGCCACTACCCAATCCTCGCATCGCAGGTCCTGGGAACCGGGACCTTGATCCTCGCCTCCGCGCCGCCGGTCGAATACCGGGTTCCTTGGGCGACGTAAGACTTGCGGACCCGGCGGGCGCCCAAATGACGATGACGTCCGCTAGATTTTGTTGCAGGCCGGTGGGCATCGCTTTACGGTTGACGTTGAAATGGCGCTGCAATTCTTAACAGAAAGGCCCACTGAGCAGATTGCCCGCTGCATTCGCGATGCACAATCTGCAATGGTGAAACTAAAGATCTTCTCCACCGTCTCGATCAGAATCCTGACACAACCTGCTGCATTGTTTGAATTATTGACTTATAAATCAATTAGAAAGTGACGCTGATATCCTTTTTAAATTGAACGATCGCTCTGGGGCTTGTGGCAGGCGGCCAGAGGAGCAAGCAAAGATGCCCAAAGAACAAGAATGCGCATCCTATCCAACCACCTCTGAAACAGCTCCACGACTATCTATTGGGTGGCAGGGATAAAAATATTATAAAGAGGCGTCTTGCGGCCCGTTGAAGGGATAGCCATTCGGCGGACCTGCTTCACCATGAGCCGCTTCGATGACCGCAGGCGTGCTCTTTCGACCGAGCGTCAGATCGAGGGCAATAATGTCGTGCCAAATTTGGAATGCATGCCAATCGAGATTTGCCGGGCCCGGGAGAAAGATGTGACCGGGACCGGTCCCGATTGTTTCGACATGGAACGCAGTCGTGCCCAACGCGAGGGACACACAGAGCCAGAGGGCTTTCCTACCCAAGATCATCATCTCTCCCGGAATCAATACGCCAAGCCCAAGCCTCGAGCAGTCGAGCCGGTGGTGCCGATGTCAGCGTGGCACGGGCTAAGTGAGGTGCAGCAGGACGGCATCATCGCCGAACAGGGCCACCACCAAGGTCTTCCCATCCGGCAGGAACCGCAGATCGCGCGGAAATCTCCCTACCTTGACGCTCTGGCCGATCTTGATCTCGGTCGGACTCACCATCTCCACCATCGCCAGCCGCCCTCCTTCCCTGCCGAAACGGTCGGAGTCCGCCACCCAAAGCTGCTTGCCGTCCGGGCGGAGCGCCAAACCAACGGGCGAACTGCCGATCTCGATCGTCAAGGCGCGGCCAGGCGTCCCGCGCGCGAGCAGGCTGGCGTCAAATCCCATGAGCCGTCCGTCCCCGCGCTGACTCACCCATAGGGCATGCCCATCGGGTGAGGCGACCACGCGCACGGGATTGCAGCCGGCCAGGATCATGCCGGTGACCGCCTTGCGCGGCTCGGTCGCGGCCTTGGCGATGTCGATCGCATAGACGGCGCCCTTGCCATGCCGGGGCGCGCCGTCCTGCTCGCCTTTGCAGTCCTGCGATGCCGAGGCGACCTCGCTGGTGGAAAAGAGATGGCTGCCGTCTGCCGACAGGGTCAGGCCGACGGGGGCCCGGCCCACCGGGATGCGTCCGGTCAGCGCCCTGCCCCCCGCTCCCTTGAGTGCGGCACCCACATCGATGACCCCGAGGCTGGCGTTTCGCTCCTCGCTCACGAACAGCAGGGCGTCGTCGCGGGAGAACTGGGTGTAGATCACACCCTCCTCGCTTTCGGGGATCACCGCGGTGACTGCATCCTGGTCAGCCGTTTCCAGCTTGGAGATGTCGAAGAGCACCACCGCGTCCTCCGCCGCTACCGCGAGCACCCCGCCCCTGTGATCGAGCGTGAGGCCACCGCCCGAACCACGCGGCATCTTGATCACGCGCGCCACTTGAAAGACGCCGGCGTGGTTGTCGAGCACCGCGAGGGATCCCTTGCCGCTCTTCGGCATCAGCGAGACGAAGAGATGGCAGTTGTCGGGTGATGGCTCGGCGGCGAAGGGATGTCCGGGGAGCTGTATCGTCTGGTCAGCCGAAGGCGAGGGACAGGCCGCCTCCGCAGCGGACGGAAGGACAATGGCCGCAAGGAAAGTCGCGACTATTCTGGGCGTCCTCATCCAAAATCCTCTTTGTGGCGGCTCGTGATATCCACGGTGTTGTCGAACTCAGGCACCCGGATCCCCGAAATGCAGGCCTACGTGATCCGACAATCCGCGAATGGGATGATGGCATCTTACTTAGCATAAAAAAGTATATAAATTTTCGAATCTACATGCTGCATCGCCTATCTGCCGGCGAGCCAACGAGCCTCTACGCAATTGGGGGCAGACGCCGCCGAGCAAGCGATCGGACCAGTCCCAGCGCACTTTCATAGATCGACCCAGAGGCAATGTAGGCAACCACAGCGTTCCTCTACCGGAAGGCTCTCGGCCGCAGGCCGACCGGCAGGGTTGGACCTCATGGATCTCGGTGAACGGGTTGCATCCAGATAATGCCGATGAATGACCCGGAGGGTGCATTCATCGGCGTCATCGCTTGAAGGCTCGAAAGGCCTCCACCAGCGCCGCCGGATCGATCGGTTTCTGCAGGATCACACAGGGTTGATGCTCCAACAGCTTGGCGTCGGGCGCCCCCGTGACGAAGATGGTGGGAACCGGCCCGATTGCCTCGCGGATCTTCCCGACAGCCTGGGGGCCGAAGCCCTGCGCGAGGGTGACGTCGCAGGTGATCACATCCGGCCGCCTCTCGTGCGCCGCTGCGACCGCACGCTCCTCCGAGCTTGCGAAGGCGAACGAGAAGGCTCCATGGTCTTCGAGCTGCTCGGCCAGATCGAGCGCGATCAGGATCTCATCCTCGATGATCAGCACGTGGGTCATTCAAACCGGTTCCGTCATGTTACGGGGCAGGCATGTCCCGCCGCCGATGAACGGGTTAGCCATTACAACGAAGGCAAGCCTCGCGAACTGCCTCAAATGGCCAACCCACCCGAGAAGTGGCGCTCCGCAGCACTACTTGATGCGGCTGCGGAGGTGATCCAGAAAGCTGTCCCAGCAGTAGGTTGCCGCCTGGTCCGCATCCAGCGGACCTTTTGCGCGGGATCGTGCGCCCACGTTACCGGCGCCGAACGCCAGGCCATGCTGGCCCGTCTCGATCGCCAGCCAGTCGTTCATGGTGTTGCGGGCCGACACTGCGCTTCCATACGCGATGCAAAGGGCGTTCTGCCACATGTCCCCGCCATGCCAGATGGAGATCATCCCCACCCTGTTGCCGTCCAGATAGACGCTCGCGACGAAGGTGCGGCTGTCGATGCGCTCCAAGTCCGTCTCGATACGGGCATCCGACGCCTTGAGTTCCCGCAGGTTCCTCTCGAACAGGTCCGCGGTCGCGGAGAAACCCATGCGCAGAAAGCGGTCCCTGTCCAGATCCGTGGGCTTGGCGTTCAGGGCGAGCATGGGAGCGACACCCGATGCGGGGGAGGATCGAGAACCTTCGGCGGGCGATGGCGCCTCACGCTCGGGCACGGGCTTGGCCGCCTGTGCTGCAGGCGTGGCACGCAGCATCTCCCTGATCGCACCTGCCACGTCGTTGTAGGCTGCATCGGCATCCGACCAGCTCGTCACGGGCAGGCCGTCCTTGGGCAGAGCGACGAAGTCTGAAAGACGCTGCCCTTCTCCGATCGGCACGGCCATCCATTGGCATGGGCGCAGGATGATCGGCACGACGCGGGCGAGACCCTCCCGCTGGCGTGCGAAGGCGCGCACCATCTCCTGCTCGTAACAGTATTCCGAGTGAAAGAAATCGGATGAGATGAGCAGGAGGACCAGGTCGGATTGAGCCAGGGCCGCCTGCACCGTGGGATCGAGATGCTCCCCCGGTTTCAGCATTCCATCGTGCCACACCTCGATCAACCCCTCCCGCCTTATCGGCGCCAGATGCCGGATCAGCTGATCTTTGAAATGGGAGTCGACATGCGTGTAGGAGATGAAGCCTGTAGCCATGGGACCATCGGTAGCCTGTCTTGATTTGGTAGGCCATGGGGCAAAACTTGAAAAATGCACACCACATAAGGGTAGGCCACTGCTGAAAGATCGCCGAGACCGTGCCACATGAAGCGGGCGTACCGACCGGGATGCAGGCTGCAGGATGCGGCCCTGGCGCCGCGTTTGCGATGGCCTGATACGGCCTGCGACACCATCTGCCGTTGCGCGTGAAGCCTGGTTGCGCGTGGATGGTCCGCGATGCCCACGTCACGACGACCTGATTTCGACCGAGTGCCAAACCGCCACGCGCGCTGACGCAAGAAAGCGATTGCCGGAGAGGCGGATCGTCAGCTGCAGGAACGGATGGCCCCGGCTCCCCTCACTCGGTGCAGGTCGGCGACCATCACGCGAACCGCGTCGCCGGCGATCTGCACCGGCACTCTCTGGCACAGGCTACTCGGGCCGAATGGGCGCCCGCCTGCGGCGGCCTGCCCGGCCGCCACTCTCGAAACGTCTGCGCAATCGGCCTGCCAGACGATCTCGCTGGGCCCCGGCTCGATCAGCAGCTGACATGCCTTGGGCCCGGTCCTGACCGGATACCAGCGAGTGACAAGGCGGGTTCCGGGACGATCGAACAGGGATGCCTCAGCGATGCGCCAGACAACGCGATACATCGCCAGTGACGACAGCAGGGCGAAGAACAACATGAACGGTAGGATAATTGCGACGGACCCGCGAAAGGTGCTCCGCCCGGAATGCCGACTCGTCCACGCCGGCACCAGGAGTAACGAGGCCCCCCATAGGCCCGAGCACGAGCAGAGGGCGAACATCCATGGCTTCCAACTGCTGTCGATGGGTGTGATCATTGCGGTTCGAGCCGTCACGAGGTCGATGAAACTCCCGAAGATCAGCAGGAACGGCGCGCTGGCCATCACCACCATTGCTAAGCTTCGCGCAGGTTTCCAGCAGGAACCTCGCGATGCCGCAATGACTGAGGAGGCGGGACGCTCGTCCCCATCGTCGAGGGTTGTCTGGTGGCTCATGGTCCGGACCTTACGCCACGGACCCTTCCATACCGCTTAATCGGGCCTGTCCAATCGGAGCCCGGCTATCGCCCCTGCCCGGCCGGTCATCGTCTTCCACGCACAAGGCGTGCCGTGCAGCGCCACGGTTACCATTGGGGGAAATGGTCAATCGGGCCCTGACCGAACCGCCTGCTTTGCATTGCGAGCAATCCGACGCCCCGCGCCTCAGGCGATGCGCGCCGCGCAAAACCCAGGTGAAAGTTGATGCGCGTCTAATGGATTTTACTATGATCGATATCCACCTGGATAACCGAGAGTAATTGACCATGGACCCGTTGTGCAATCTGTCTCGGAAGCTTCCTCTGCTGGTCGGCAGCCTGCTCGATCGTGAGAACGTGCTCGGCAAGGGGCGCTTCCGCGAGGAGACCTTCACCGACATTCTCTCCGGCGCCTTTGCTGGCTTTGCAGGGCCATCGCTGGTCATCGAATACCCCCCCGAGGCACAGACCGGGGGCGATATCGACCTGGATTTCTTCCACGCTTCAAGCGGCAGGACCCTTGCGCTTAGAATCCAGGCGAAGCGTCTCAACGGGGCCGTCAACAGCAAGGGGGGCCTCGTGAAGGCGGATGTCCGCTCCTACGAGCACCTCCTTCATGAGGTGGCGCATCCCATCACGAGGGTGAAGGAGTATCAATACCGGACGCTGGCAAGGATCACTGGCCGCCTGCCACTGTACATGTTCTACAATCATGCCAGTGTGGTCGCCGATCCTTACTACGTCGCGAGCGTCCCTGCCGTTCGGGGGATAAACCTGGCATTCGCCTATGACATCTCGATTGACATGGATGCGAAGCTGGCGAAGGCCCCTGGCGCCCATTACAACAAGCGCCTGAGCAAGCTGCGCAGGCATTTCTTCGAACTCGACGCTCTGTTCTGCCCGTGCGGAGACAGTGACGGCGGTGCCGGTGAGGACGTCCCGTCCCCCGACCTCGTGTCCGAGCGCCTTCGCGAGTGCTGGATGCGCGGCAGGGCCGGCGACGGTGCACGGGCCAATGATGAGCGCGTCATGAGGCTTCTCACCCGGCCAGATAGTCTGGATGCGAGAAGCGTGGCCTTCCAGCGTCTGCCCGATGGCCCATCGATCCGCGTGAACGACGGAATTGAGTGCCCGAGGATCACTCTGATCTCGGGCCGGACCGAGGACGATCGCACGCCCGACATCACCGATGCGGGCTGACTATGGCGTGACGCAGCACCTGAAGGCAGGGTTTGCCGGTGGTCGGCGGTTTGGGTTCCGGCCATCTCGATGGTTGAGGACTGCGCGGAAACGCACCCGAAAGAGATCGTCTCCGCCCGCCGCGCGCTGGCCCGGGCGCTGGCTCAAGGCGTCAACGTCTTGGCAATAACCGGCCGCGGATCACCGGATCAACTTGCCGAGATCATTCGCGATGCCGACAGGCACGTCCCGATCGCGATCGTATGACCTTTCGGGAGTGGCGCCCTGCAGCAGGGCAACCTCCTCGATCATTCTGGTCAAGCCGCTCTTCACGTTTCCAGGAAGAACGGCCGTCCGCGCCAACACGATCGGCCAGCTTCTGCGCTTTTCACCCGGCTTATCCTTGAGGTGTCTTTGCCGAGCGAAGCTCGCCGTTGTGTAGGTCACATTCATCCGCAGTGCGATGGGAGCGTCCGTCGAGTTCTTGGGCAGGACCGTTCCCGGCGGCCTGACGTCGATTTGGGCACCGGTCCGCGCGATCTCGTCCATCAGATGCGCGATCATGCGGTCGTAGAGATCCTGAGCCAACGCCACGCTCTTCTCGACCGACTGCGTGTAGGAGGCACTAAGTTCATCCCAACCGGCTACGCTTTCATCCGCCTCAGACATCGCCACCCCCTTGCTCGGAATCGGCATCGGCCAACTCGCCATCGATTTCCGAGGGCACCTCGGGATAGGCATCGCTCTTTGCATCATCGGCGTCGCCAGGCTGGGGCGGGTCGGCGAGGCCGGCCTCAATGTCTTTCTTCAGCGATTCGATGACCGAGCCGTGAGCGGCCTGGGCCTGTTCGAGGAGCAGCCTGAGGCCGACGACTTTCCACTGGGTATCCGGGCCCGCCTTGCGCATCCTGCTGAGCAGGAGAAGCTCGTCATCCGCAGTCGTCTTGTCGTCGGGCATCGCTCCAATGAGATAGCCCTGGACGTGGACCTGACGGCGCAGCTCCATCGTGCAGTAGCTCTCAACCTTCGCGATATAGCCTTCCAACTGGGTGAGGTGGGCGTTCTTGAGCGGGAGCGATGGGCTTTTCAGCTCGATGATGTTGATCTGGTGGGGCGCGCCGGCGTCGCTCATCACGAAGACGAGATCGGGGCGCTTATCGTCGTCCATCGCCTTGAAGTGCTGGTCCACCTGCAGGTGGGCAGCGATCGCCGTCGAGACCTTTCCGAGGTCCTGGTCGCTGGTCAGGTAGCGGGAATACTCCGGGCGGATCAGCCAGGGCTGTTCCTTGAAGAGCTGGTGGAGCTGTTTCTCGATGCCCTTCCTCTTCCACATCTCCTTGGATTCGCCATCGACGATCAGCTTCAGGAGCGCGTTGATGCCGTTTCGCTTGCCCCGGTAGTTCTTCAGGGCGTCGCTCTTCTCGATGTCGGCGAGTTCGACGAGATTGGTTGCGATGACCTGGAGTGACTTCGGATCGTGCCCAAGCTCGCTGAGGCGAATGAGAACCTCGCCGGCGTTGACCGACTGGATGACAAGCGGCGCCATCTCGGCGAACTCGGACGATGCGACGCCATGCTCGGCCGCGAGCTTGCGGATCAGAAGCTTCGCCGTCGTTTTCGCCTTGCCCTCCAGCACGTCGGTGAGCCGCATCACCGTCCTGGCGGTCTGCTCCTTCTCGATCTCGACGTCGACCTGCTGCTCCTTCCACTTGGCATGCGCGGCGAGCGACTTGCGCATCTCCTCCTCTATGAAGCGGATCAGCGCACTGACGATCTCATTGTCCTCGCGCAGCTGGGTCCGGTTGGTGTTGACCAGGTCAATCCCATGCCTGTCGAGTTCGTCCGCCTTGACGATGCACTCCATGTAGCTCTGGCTGTGGAAGTTGTGCATCCCGGTGGGAAGGCCGAACAGAGAGGGGCCCGCCGCCAGGCGATCGTTGCAGTAGATCCTGGCGCCGCGCTTGGCGGTATGCAGGTGCTTGCCCTGCGCATGATAGCCCACGACGTAGCGGATGGGCAGCGAGGTCTCGGCATCGACCTCGACCACCGCTTCAGCCAAATCGTCGAGCGTCGCACCCTCGGGGTAGGTGAAGACGAATTCGGGCTTCTGCGGTTCGATGGCGACCTCGTTGATCGTCACCGTCAGTTCGCGCGGATCGATGCCGAAGAAGGCTTCGCGGATCGCGCTGGCGATCGTCTCGACCGTGTAGCGGACGGCATCGGACTTCAGTCCGGTGAGGGTGATGCGCGTCCCATGCGCCTCGACGTCGACACCGTCCTCGTAGGTCGCGGGAATGTCAACCTGCCCCAAATCCTCGGCATGACGGATGGTGCCGTCGTCCAGCGTGAAGGTCGTGGCGAAGGTCTCGCCCTTTCGCTTGGTCCTGATAACCACCTTCGTCGCGGCGCCGAACCCGGCGAGCTTGCCGAGCCCCTTGCGTCCCATGACGTTGCGCCTGCCGGTTTCGGACGTGAGTTTCGTCTCGAGGCCCGTCACCTCGTCGCGACGGCGCTTGCGGTTGATGGGAAGGAACTTCTTCTCGACATCCTGCGGGGACATGCCATGGCCATCGTCCTCGATCACGATGGCAACGTCATCCGGCAGCGGGGTGAGCAGCGCCGTGAACGGATCGCGTTTCTTGAGCCGCACCTCCTCCTTGGCCTCGGCCTTCACCTTGTCGCGGGCGGTCTGTATTTCGGAGAACGGGATCGTGATGCCGACGTTGAATGCTTCGCTGTCGTAAGCGTTGGCCACGAACTCGACCAGGCACTTGCCGATGGTCGAATACATGTTGATGCCAAGCGCCTCGAGCATACCGCCCTGGATACGCAGGGGAAAGCTCTGAGGCCGGACACTTGCGTTGTTGATCATGGGGGCCGCCTGTTGATTCATGGCGGCAAGCTTACCTGCAACTGGGAAATAGGAAAGAGGTACGGTGCTCTCAGGCGGCGATCTCGGATCGGACCGCCAGCAGAGCCTCGCGGACCGATGCCGCCACCGCCCGAGCGAGAGGCACCGGCACGCCGTTACCGATCTGACGGGCGACGGGATACGGACGCCCGACGAACGTCCAGCTGTCGGGGACGCCTTGAAGGCGAGCCCCCTCGCGCAACGACAGGGTGCGGTTCTCGGTGGGATGCAGGTAGCGCCCCTTGGAGGGGTTCTGGAAGGTGCACCGGATGGTGTTGGCCGGCAGCTCGGGATTAATCCGCCCCCACACGTCTGTTGCCTGAATCCCGACCTTCTCCCAGGACGGCGGACACAGATGAGGTGCGAGGCGCATCACATCCCGCTTGTCCCCCTTTGGCGGGATGAGCGCGATGCGCTCGGCCGCGATCCCCTTTGGCGTCGGCCACGTGTGCAGCGGATCCCCCACCTGCATAGGCGCCCCGATGGCGGCACCGGCGCTGATGCGCTCGGGTGAAGGCAGGGGCCGAGCGATCGGCCCGATCTTCGAGGCGATGGTGAACGCGCGGCGTCGCACCTGGGGAGCGCCATGCTCCGCGGCATCGAGCACCCAGGTCGAGATGCCGTAGCCGAGCTCTTCAAGGGCAGCGGCCAGTTCGCTCCAATGGGCGGAATTCAGGAAGGGCGGGACGTTCTCCACGACAACGACGCTCGCATCCGACGCCTGCGCCCAACGCGGCACCTCCAGGGCCAGACCGTTGCGAACGTCGAGCGGGTCCTGCCGTCCCAGCGTCGAGAAGCCCTGGCATGGAGGGCCGGCGATGAGCACGTCGGCGGCGGGAATCTGGTCGAAGGTGGTGACCGATCCCGCGACCGCGACGGCTGGCAGGTTGCGGTTGTAGGTCGCGACCGCCTCCTTGGACAGGTCAATGGCCAGCCTGGGTTCGAAGCCGACGTCGACGAAGCCGGCGCTGAACAGCCCGGCTCCACTGAACATGTCTATGTGCGTCAGATTTTGCATTATGCGCATAGCATTAATGCGCATATGCGATTATGCAAGCCAATTATGCGTGATGATCGACAACCGACTCCGATTCTTCTGGCGGAGCTGAGGCAGCTGCTGGGTAGCGACCAGCTCCCCGTTCAGCAGGAGATTGCGAGCGGCGCGGGTGTTCACCAGTCGATGGTTTCCCGTGCCAGGCGCGGACAGCTGCGCCGGTGGACTGACAAGGCCGAAGCACTTCTAAAATTCGCTCGATCCCGTGTGGGCGAGCAGCAGGCCGCCCTCGCCGCGGCCGAGGCCATGAAGAAGAACCCCGTGGGCGTCGCCAGGCGGCCCAAGGGCGCGGAGGCTCGGGGCACCATCCCATCAGAGGCGACCATGGAGGTGTTTCGACAGCAGGCTCTTCGGGGGATCGAAACCTACCTCAGCGATGGCTACGATCCGAGACTGGTGGTCGAGCAGCTCGCCGTCCTCCGGCGGGCGCAACGGGTTCGTCGCGCCGGCAGGCCGGACCCGGAACGATCGGAAGGCGGCGCCTGATTGCGGAAAGGCGCGCAGGTAAAGCACCCATCCCTCGTTCGTGCCATCAGTTCGGGCGCCACGCGGAATCCCTCGAAGCAGGTGACCTGACAGCGCGGGTGCCTGCATCCGGGGGAGCGCATCGTCGCCCCTCTAGCCCGGACCGGAGTTTCGTCGACACGCTTTCAGGGCGGCGGAGCATCGCACCTCATGGGCGCGTTCCCTTCCTGATTTGCTGTGGATAGCGATCTTGTCCGATGGGGGGTGGTCTCGCTAGTCAGCCACCATGGGCAGGAGCGAGAACGAACGCTGGTTGAATGGCAGGGGGCAGGTCCTGGCCGCATGTCGGGCCGGCGCGCAGTCCCTCACCCTCACCCCTGCCGAACGGCTGACCGAGATCGTCTGGCTGGTCCATCGCTGCTTGCGCAGCACCGGCGACCTCCTGGTCGTCCGCCGTCGTGATCCGGCCTATCTCGAGACCGCCTCAACCATTGCGCTCAATCTCGGTCTGCCACGTGCGATCGAGGCCTTCACGCAGGGCGAAGGTGCGCTGGAGACCCGCTTCTTCGAACTGTTAGACGACATGTGCGAGGAGCTTAGGGTCTGTTGATAAATAACTGAATCTGCGCTGTCTTTTTTGACGGTTTTAGGATTCCCGCGGTGCCTCGAAGCTTATAGAATCGCGGGGTGATTGACGAGGCGGCCATCAAACT
>JAGWMZ010000076.1 GCA_028871475.1 Sphingomonadales bacterium
CGTCACCCTTACAACCTCGAGCCCATACGAGCCCATCGGTGCCATCTCCATGTGTCCACCTCTTCCTTGGTGGACACTTCCTTCACACCGCATCACTCAACCGAACAGGTGCGCAGAATTTCGCGCTTACGTTCAGATGGAACAGGAAGTTGGTCGTGGCCTCTGAATTCGTCATTTCAAAACCGGCCATGGAAACCGCTGAGTCAAGCACCACACCGACGATGCGGTCACGCGATGCGAAGATGATCCGCTTTGGTATCGACGCTATCCAAAAAGCCGTCTTCGGGCGCCGGGATGCAGAAACAGGCCGCTATATCTTCACGGCCGCCACCGGCGAAACGTTTGCTTGGCTTGGTGATTTGAAGGCCATGAAGGCGCAGCGATGGGCTTCGGAGCTTGGCACTAGGGTTCAGGTTGTGGGCATCGATGAGCTTGAATGGCTTCGGCAAGCCGGCGAAGGAAAGATCCGGTCAAGTTGGGCTTGATGACTTCAACTGAAGTTATCTGAACGATCACCAATTTGGCGGTCAATCTGGGATATGAAAGGTGATAGTGCGGGCTTTTGGTCAAAATATTTTGGATGGAGTCTTATTAAATATTTTTGCTTGGCCCTTAGTGTATTGACATTATTAAGGATTTTTATTGTCAGGTGCATTTAGTATTGCTTATTATCTTGCGTATGTGATCCGTTATCGGCTTGGCCCTTTTTCTCGTTGATATTTCGCTACCACGTTTCGGTCCGCTCCATGTTGCACTCGGTCAGCGCGGTCGGTATCGCGACGCTGTTCGAGGAAGCGGGCAAATTCGCCACCTGGCAGGCTGGTCGGCGTCTCTGTCGAGATGGCTTCTTCCTCTGATTTGCTGCGCCGTTTCTCAGCGTGCAAGGGAGATTTGCGTGTATTCTCAAGCCCACCATCCCTCATTTCTGCCTTGTTCAACCATGGCGACTGATGCCGTATTTCCATCGCTGCGCGGACTGCGGACTCGTCGGCAAAAGCTGCGACGGAACGCTCCCACCCCTCCTCCTTGGTGAGCGCCGACGGACCCCGGCCTTGCGCAGGTTTGGGGTTGCGTAGAATTCGCGGGGCAAATGGAGGCCTTGCGAGTGGAAGAAGAGCAGTCAAAAGAGCCTCGTATGGGCGCTCGCCGGGATGGCGGAGCGGTCGTACGGGTGGAACGGCGTCGGAATTGGAGCGACGAAGAGAAGCTGGCGATCCTGAAGGATAGCCGCCACACCATTCCCTTGCCCTCACGTCGCGAACGACGCCGAAATAGGGCGTTTCGACGTTGCCGGCGCCGATGCCCAAGGTGATGCCGATGACATCGCTGCAGCATAGCTTGGCAATTTCTCGGGCAGCTTGCTCCATGCCGAGGGCGGGCGGCGCATATGGCGCTATTATAAGTTCCGCACGGGAGGAAATGAGGCAGGAAGCATATTGTCTCGGTAGCATGAGGTTGGCTGTCTGATCGATTGGCAGCCGATTGAGATCGGCCAAGGCACGGGCGAGCAGGCGCACGCGCTGCTCCGCCGCCGTTGGAGCGTGGAATTTCATAACGTGTTTTCCTTTGATTGTGTCAGGGGGACAGGTGGCTTTACAGGCTCTGGATCGTCAGCCTCGTTCTGCCAGCCACCTGGCCCACAGATCACCGACAAGTGCGCGGCCCGGCTGGCCGGCAATGTCATCGCAGAAGTCGCCGAAGCTATTGATCAGCCGTCGGCGGCTGATGATGAGATGCACGTGGTTGAGACTGGCCCGGCCAGCTCGCTGTGGCACATGCAACACGGCCAAAACCGGCAGGCCGCGCTGCCGGGCGAAATGCTCAAAGGCAAATTCCGTCGATAGCCGCCAGATGTGGTGCAACAGTTCGTGCCTTTCGAAGCGAAGGTTGACGATCACGGCCAAATCTCGCTGCCCCGGGATACGCTGTTCATCTGCCAAGCGTGCCAGGGCGCGAGGATCGCGGCAGGCGTCAGGGGCGTGGCGAGGGAGCAGAACCTCAACGGCCTCACAGGTCTGGTGCCACTTTTCACCATTCAGATCGCCGCCGAACTGGACGATGCGGCGGCCCATGACCTCATGCATCATGACCGTCCGCTGATTGAACGTGGTGAAAATGTCGCCGTGGCTGCCGGCGATGCTAGCGAATGTGCCGTTGGTGGTGTAGTCGCGGTACATCGCCGGTTTGGCTGTTTTTGGCGTTTCAGCAGAGACTTCTTTGCTGGCGGCTGCGCTTTTGGCCTTGGTCGTTTTGGGCATGAGAGATCCTTCTTCAAGCCTCCACGCCTTTTCATCGTTTGGCAGGAGACACTGTCTCCCGCTCGCTCCTTTCCGAACTACCTTCCTTCTTTGATCGATAGGGGAATAGCTCTATAGATCATATCTTGCTATTTTTTGATGGATAGGGTTAGACTCCATCCATCATGCGCTGGAACTGGCAACAACCCGATTGGCCCGCATTTCGCTACGATGCAGCCGCCTTGCGCCCTGCCGAGGATCACTTCCTGAAGGGGGCCGGAGTTGCTGTGGGTTCCATGGCGCACCTGGCCGATGAAGACAGGCAGAGTCTGACGATCTCTCTCATAGCCCAGGAAGCGGTCGATAGCTCCGCCATTGAAGGCGAGGTGCTCGATCGCGCGAGCGTTCAGTCGTCGGTGGCCAGGCACCTTGGCATCAAGGCCGACCAGCGGCGAGTCAATGCCGCCGAAGCGGGCGCGGCAGAGCTTATGGCCAATCTTTACCAGGACTACCGTGCCTCGCTCACCGATGAGATGCTGTTCGAGTGGCATGGAATGTTGATGAACGGCAGGCGGGATCTGGCCGATGTCGGGCGTTATCGGACGCATGATGATCCGATGCAGATCGTGTCGGGGGCACTACACGCACCCAAAGTCCACTTTGAGGCGCCGCCCTCTTCCAGCGTACCAGAGGAAATGAGGGCCTTCATTGAATGGTTCAATGCCAGCGCGTCCGATGGGGCTGCTCCGGTAAGCGTGCTGGCGCGAGCGGGCATTGCCCATTTGTGGTTTGAGAGCATCCACCCCTTTGAGGACGGCAACGGACGCCTGGGGCGGGCTATTGCTGAGAAGGCTCTGGCCCAAAGCCTTGATGCGCCTGCCATTACGGCCCTGGCCGAAATCATTCAGCGCCATCGCAAGGCCTATTACGCGCATCTGCAGCGCGCGAGCTTGTCGAACCAGATTGACGGGTGGCTGAACTGGTTTGCAGATATTGCGGTCGCAGCCCAGCAGCGGACAATCGAGCGGGTCCATTTCTTGATTGCCAAATCTCAACTGCTGGACCGCTTGAGAGGGCAGATCAATCCACGGCAGGAAAAGGCGTTGCTGCGTATGTTCGCCGAAGGGCCGGACGGTTTCAAGGGTGGGCTCAGTGCCGCCAATTACCGCGCGATTACGGATGCCACGTCGGCTACAGCGACCCGTGACCTGGGCGAACTGGTCGCATTGTCCGCGTTGCGGAGGGAGGGGGAGTTGAGGCACACACGATATTATCTGTCCCTCCAGACCTGAACGGTCTGCTCCCATGGCGGCTAAGTTCGCGTGTGCTCCTCAATCCATGGTAGGACTTTAGCGCTCCTAAGCTTTGGCGCGTAGGAATGTATGCTTCGGTGCGATTCCCGCTACCCGCTCCAACTCATTGATTTATAACGATTATATTGAAAATCAGGGCGATTGTTGCCCCAAGGTGTCGCACATCGGGCGCACCGATGTGATGGACCCGTGCCGTCAATCGGCGATCAAGGCCACCGCCAGGTAGATCAGGATCGGCGCGCCAACGCCCAGCAGCGTTGCCAGCACGAAGGCGATGCGCACCAGCATCACATCAACGTCGAAATAATCGGCCAAGCCCGAGCAAACGCCCAGGATCTTGCGGCTGGAGCGGCCCAGAACGAAGCTTTTGCGCTGCGGAAGTGCCATGATGATGTCCCCTTTTTAAGCCTGTTGCGCCCGGCTGCCAAATCGTGCCGGGCGATGCAACCATGATAGCAAACACCGTGCCAAATGCCGGAACACTGGAAAACCGGCGCTTTTTCGCACCCTACGCACGCCGCGCGGCGTAGAAAACCCCAAGAATTGGTGCAAAATCCACCATAGCCTCCGCCAGCCATCCCCGTTACAGCGCTCTCCATGGCGCTCGACCGCATCCGCCTTGCCTGGTTCCGCAACCACCGCAACACCGCGCTGGTGGGCACAGGCGCGTTCAACCTGCTGCTGGGCGAAAACGGGGCGGGCAAGACCAACATTCTCGAAGCCATCAGCCTCTTCGCCCCCGGTCGCGGCCTGCGCCGGGCTGCCCTTCCCGACATGGCCGGCCAGGGCGGCGATGGCGCCTTTGCCGTGGCCGCCGACCTGACACAGCCCAATGCCGACCCCCTCCGCATCGGCACCGGCACCAGCCCCGACAAACCCGGCCGCCGCATCCTGCGCGTGGGCGGCGCTGACACGCCCGCCGTGCAACTGGGCGAACATCTCTCGATCTTCTGGCTGACCCCGGCGATGGACCGCCTGTTCATGGACAGCCCCTCGGCCCGCCGCCGCTTCCTCGACCGCATGGTGCTCGCGCTCGAGCCCGGCCATGCCCGCGCCAGCGCCCGGCTGGAACGCGCGCTGACCGAACGCAACCGCCTGCTCGGCGCCCCGTCCCTGCCCGATGCGCAGTGGCTGACCGCCATCGAAACGCAATTGGCCGAGGCCGGCGCGCAAGTGGCCGCCGCCAGAGCGCGCACCATCGAGGCGCTGGGCGAAACCCTCGCCTGCCTGCCCGATGCGCCGCCGCAAAACCTCTTCGCCCGGCCCCTGCTCGCCTATGCTTCGGGCGGGCCCATCACGCAGGCGGCCCTGACCCAAGCTCTGGCCCAATCACGCCCGCGAGACCGCGCGGCCGGGCGCACGCTGATCGGCCCGCATCGCGACGACATGCTCGTGACCATGGCGGCGAAGAACCAGCCCGCTGCCGAATGCTCGACCGGAGAGCAAAAGGCGATGCTGATCGCCCTCACCCTTGCCCATTGCGAACTGGCGGGCCGCGTGGCGCAGGTGCCGCGCCTGTTGCTGCTCGATGAAGTCGCCGCCCATCTTGATCCGCTGCGCCGCGCCGCGCTGTTCGACCGTCTGGCCGCCAATGGGGCGCAAGTGTGGATGACCGGGACGGAGCCGGAGCCCTTCGAGGCGTTGGATCGTCCGTCCGTCTGGCAGGTGGTTGAGGGGGGAATTGAAGAAAGGGGATGAACTGCGAGGGCCATCGCCCTCCCCTGCCTTGTCGGCGTTGCGCAAAGGCTTCAAGCGCAGGGCATGGTTGCAGGCGCTGCCAATCTATGAAACGGCTGAGGCGAGGGTCGCATAAGGCTGGGCGAGCACCACCAGCCCATCATCGGCAAAGCACACTGCGTCAAGCGATGTGGCCAAGGCGCAGCCACCGGGCGCCACCACCGCACCATCAACCGTGACATTGCCCTTCAACGGCGCGACCAGCAGGCCGCCCTGCCCATAGCGCGCAGCAACATCGCGCGGCGGAACACCCGCCACCCGGTCCAGCAGGAAATAAGGCCCATCGACCAGACGGGCGCTTTCGCCCTCGCCCATATGGCGGTGCCAGCGGGCCAGATCATAGACCTCGCCCCGGGCCACGGCGATGCTCTCATCCAGATGCAGTTCACGCGGGCGGCCATAGTCATAAAGGCGATAGGTGATGTCGCTGTTCTGCTGCACCTCCATCACCGTCACCCCCGCGCCAATGGCATGGACGGTGTTGGCGGGGATGTAGAAGAAATCGCCCGGCACCACATCGTGCCAGACCATCATCCCCTCAATGCTGCCATCGAGCGCCGCGCGGCGCATCGTCTCGCCATCGACCGGCTCGCGAAAGCCGATGCCCAGTTGCGCGCCCGGTTCGGTGGCCAGCACCAGCCAGCATTCTTCCTTGCCCTGCTTGCCCAGCCCCTTCGCGATGGTCTGCTCATCGCTGGGGTGGACCTGCACCGACAATTTGTCGCTGGTGAAGATGTATTTGACCAGCAGTTGCGGCAAGGCGGCGGGCGGCTCGAACCAGATCTCGCCGATCTGGCGCCCCTCCTGCGCGGCAAAGGGCGCAGGCAGATGCTTCACCCCCCAGGGCTTGTCCACCAGCCGCACCGGCAGGCCGCCCTGAGGGTTGGGCGCGTCATCCTGCAGGCTCTCGATTGCGCTCACGCTCACCGGCTGCTCCTTTACTGATGCACCGCGCCGCGCAGCTTGCCCACCTTCTGCACCTCCGAAACCGAGGTGACCATGACATCGCCGCCATCGACCACGACGATCGTGTCCTGCAAGCCGATCAGCGAGACATGCGCGCCGTCGCTTTCCACCAGAACGTTGCGGCAATTCACAAGTTCCGCCTGGCCGATCACGCAATTGCCGTTCTCATCGGTGTCGCGCGCTTCCCACAGGGCGTGCCAGTTGCCAATGTCGCTCCACGCCATGGTGGCGGGGACGACGGCGGCATGCGCGGTCTTTTCCATCACGGCATAGTCGATCGATTCGCTGGGCACCGCGCCGAACAGGGTGGCATCGGGGTGGAAGCACCGCCCCTCCTCGGTCCCGCGGGCAACCGCTTCACGCACCGCGGCGGCAATATCAGGGCGGTGCTGATCCAGCTCGCGCAGATAATCGCCCGCGCGGAAAGCGAAGATGCCGCCATTCCAGCTGTAAGTGCCCTCACCCAGGAACTGCATGGCGCGCTCCAGATCGGGCTTCTCGACGAAGCGGTCGACCTTGTAGCCTCCGCTGCCGGGGATCGCCTCGCCGCGCTTCACATAGCCAAAGCCGGTTTCGGGCGCGGTGGCCACGATGCCGAAGGCCACCAGCCAGCCCTGCCGGGCCAGAAGGGCCGCTTCCTGCGCGGCGCGGATGAAGCCGCCAGCATCGCCGATGTGGTGATCGCTGGGGCACACCAGCATCACCGCCTCCTCAGGCAGGCGCAGCGCGGCCAAGGCGATGGCCGCCGCCGTGTTGCGCGCGGCCGGCTCGACCAGCACCTTTGCGTCCTGCGCCCCGGTCAGTTGTGCCTCGACATGGCACAGATGCCCCTTGCCGGTCACGATCATCGGCGCGTTGAACATGGAGCGATCGCCAGCCCGGGAAAGAGCGGCTTCAAACAGCGTCTCGTCCCCCACCAGCGGCAGGAACGGCTTGGGCTTCACCGCCCGGCTCCTCGGCCATAGCCGCGTGCCATTGCCGCCGCACAGAATGACAGGGGTAATCATGCTGAAACTGCTCCTGTATGGC
>JAGWMZ010000038.1 GCA_028871475.1 Sphingomonadales bacterium
TAGAACTGGTCGGGGGCTGCCTGTTCCAACCCCGCCCGACCTGTCGCCGTGACCGCCTTAAGAGCTGGCGTTCCAGCGCCTGAGGCGGCAGGCTGAAACCCGCCCTCCATTCACATCGGAAGGGTGGGCTCTGATTGCCGGGGCTTGGGACAACGCCACCGTTTGAACTGAGGCCGACGATGGGTGGCTAGAGGTGAAAGCTGTTTTTCTGCCTGGGGCGGCGTGTGCAGGTTTCAGCACGGCAGGAGGACATTTGCGGCCCATCAGCCATTCATACGATAGCGCAGCGCCTCGATCAGCGCGGCAAAGCCCGAGGAATGCTGGCGGCGGCTGGGGTAATAGAGGTGGTAGCCAGGAAACGGCGGGCACCAGTCCTCGAGCACGCGGATCAATCGCCCTTCAGCAACAAGCGGCAACACCATATCCTCGACCAGATAGGCGATCCCCAGCCCGTCGAGCGCCGCCTGCAAGGCCAGCGAGGTGTCATTGATGGTCATCTGCCCTTCCACCCGCACATTGAGCGCGCGGCCATCCTTTTCAAACTCCCAGGCATAGAGCCCGCCATAGGTGGGAAAACGCAGGTTGAGGCAATTGTGCCGCGCCAGATCGCCGGGCGCCTGCGGGGGCGCATGGCGCTCGAAATAGGCCGGAGCGGCCACCGCAGCCATGCGCATATCCGGGCTGATGGGCACGGCGATCATGTCCTGCGCAATGGTTTCGCCCAGCCTGACGCCCGCATCAAACCGCTCGGCCACAATATCGACAAAGCCGGCATCCACGCTCAGCTCCACATGCAGATCGGGGTATTGCGCCAGCAGCGGCAGCAGCGCAGGCACGAGAAGGGTGCGGGCTGCATGCGCGCTGGTGGTGATGCGGATGGTGCCCGAAGGCTTGTCGCGCAGCTCGCCCAGGCGGACGAGTTCGGCCTCCACCCCATCGAACAGGCTGCCCACCGCGCCCAGCAGGCGCTCGCCCGCTTCGGTGGGCACAACATGGCGGGTGGTGCGGTTGAGCAGCCGCAGCCCGAGCCTTTCTTCCAGCCCCTTGACCGCATGGCTCAACGCCGAGGTCGACACCCCCATCTGCGCCGCCGCGCGGGTAAAGCTGCGTTCGCTGGCCACTGCGCGAAAGGCCAGCAGATCGTTGAAGGTGTTGCGGGCCATTGTTGAATCCATCTCAATACGGCTTGCTGATTATACAGTCTAATCGCAAGGCCCGCCCGCGCCTAGATCTTCTGGCGCAAGGAGGCAGCACCAATGGCCAGCCCAACCACCCCAATGCGCGCACCATGGGGCGATATCGCCCCCGCGCTGACCCGGATCAGCGACACGGTATTGTTTGACGATGTCTGGCAACGCCCGGGCCTGTCCCCGCGCGACCGCAGCCTTGTCACCGTGGCCAGCCTGATCGCGCTCTATCGCGGCAACGAACTGCCGTTCCACCTCGCCAAGGCGCTGGAAAACGGCGTAACACGCGAGGAGATCATCGAAATCGTCACCCATCTTGCCTTCTATTCGGGCTGGCCCACCGCCAGTTCGGCGCTCGCCATCGTCCGCCGCCTGTTCGAAGAAGCCGATGCTCATGGCTGATGTGATCGTTCTGTTGGGGGCCGGCTCGCTCGGGCAGGCCATCGCGCGCCGGATCAGCGCCGGCAAGACGCTGCTGCTGGCCGATATCAACCCCCAAAACGCCGAGGCAGCGGCCAAAACCCTGCGCGATGCAGGCTTTAGTGTCAGCACCGCTGCGGTTGATGTCGCCTCGCTCGCTTCGGTCGAGGCACTGGTGGCCAGCGCCACGGCTCTGGGCGCGGTCACTGGCCTCATTCAGGCGGCGGGCGTGTCACCCTCGCAGGCACCGATCGAAACCATCCTCAAGGTCGATCTCTATGGCACCGCGCTGCTGCTCGATAGGTTCGGCGCGGTGATCGCCCCCGGCGGCGTGGGGCTGGTGGTGTCGTCGCAGTCGGGCTACCGGCTGGGTGCCTTGCCCGACGACCAGACGCGCGCTCTGGCGGTGACACCGGTCGAAGCCCTGCTCGATCTGCCTTTCCTCCAGCCCGGCGCGGTGAAGGACACACTCCACGCCTATCAGCTTTCCAAGCGCGGCAATGGCTTGCGGGTGATGGCGGAGGCGGTCCGATGGGGACGCAGGGGGGCGCGGGTCAACGCCATTAGCCCGGGCATCATCATCACGCCGCTGGCCAATGACGAGCTGAACGGCCCGCGTGGGCCAAGCTATCGCGGCATGATCGCCAGCTCGGTCGCCAAACGCGCCGGCACGCCCGACGAGGTGGCCAACCTTGCCGCGCTGCTGATGGGGCCGGATGGGGCCTTCATCACCGGCAGCGACATGCTCATCGATGGCGGCACCACCGCCACTTACTGGTTTGGCGACACGCCCCCAGCCTGATTGAAAGGATACCCCGATGCAAACCCGTAAACTGGGCCGCTCTGGCCTTTCTGTGTCCGCCCTTGGCCTTGGCTGCATGGGCATCAGCTTCAGCTATGCCACCCAGCTTTCGCGGCCCGAGGGCGTGGCGCTGATCCGCGCGGCACACGAGCGCGGCGTCACCTTTTTCGACACCGCCGAGGTCTATGGCCCGTTTGAAAACGAGCAGGTGGTGGGCGAGGCGCTGCGCCCGCTGCGCGACACAGTGGTGATCGCCACCAAGTTCGGTTTCGATATCGACCCCGCAACCGGGCAGAACCGCGGCATTTCCAGCCGGCCCGAACATATCCGCCGCGCGGTTGAAGGCTCGCTGAAGCGGCTGGGGGTGGAAACCATCGGCCTCCTCTACCAGCACCGCGTCGACCCCAATGTGCCGATCGAGGATGTGGCGGGCACGGTGCGCGACCTGATTGCCGAGGGCAAGGCGCGCCATTTCGGCCTGTCGGAGCCGGGCTTGCACACCTTGCGCCGCGCCCATGCGGTGCAGCCGGTGGCGGCGGTGCAAAACGAATATTCGCTGTGGTGGCGCGAGGTGGAAACCAACGGCATCCTTGCCGCCTGCGACGAGCTGGGCATCGGTTTTGTGCCCTATAGCCCGCTGGGCAAGGGCTTTCTCACCGGCACGATAAACCCCAAGACGCCGCTGGCCGACAATGATTTCCGCAAATCAACCCCGCGTTTTGCCCCCGAGGCTATGGCGCATAATCAGGCGCTGGTCGATCTGTTGCAGCGTGTGGCAGCCGCCAAGGGCGCCACGCCCGCGCAAGTGGCGCTGGCCTGGCTGCTGGCGCAGCGCCCCTATGTAGTGCCCATTCCCGGCACCACCAAGCTGCACCGGCTGGAGGAAAACCTTGGCGCGGCCAGGCTGGTGCTGAGCGGGGCCGAATTGAAAGACATCCGCGCCGCCACCGAGGCGATCGAGGTGGCGGGCGAGCGTTACGCCCCCGAACACCTCGCCTGGGTTGGCCGCGAAGCCCCCATGCCCACCGCCTGAGCCAAACCGACCAAGGAGCCCCCAAAATGCGCGCCACCATCATGCACAAAGCCGACGATGTACGGATCGAAACCGTGCCCGACGCCGCGATCCTCCAACCACTGATGCGGTGATCCGCATCACCCGCGCCTGCATTTGCGGCAGCGACCTGTGGGGACGACATGGGGCAGATCGGGCGTGAAGGCCATGCCGTTTTCCGTCAGACGCGGGTTCCAGGTATCGGCCTCCTTCAGCGCATCCTTGCACTCGGCCTCGTCCGGCGAGGTTGCCTCATCGATTGAGAACGGCGGTGGAATAGTCGTCCACGGTAACAGCGGGATAGCCCCGCTGCGGGCGGCGTAGAAGTTGTCCACCTTGAAGCCTTTCTGCATGTCAGGGAGGACTGGGGATTTTCAGCGTGGAACTTTATCTGAAGGTACGCCTGCCAGCACTGGCCGATCGTGCCCCGCCGGGTTCTCTATTCGCATTGGTCAAGAGCTAATCGTTCTGCGTTTTCGTCTGCGTGCCGGGCTCTGAGGTTCTCTCCGCGATCGCCGCTTGGGGTCGCATGTTGGCGTTCAGGTTCGGGTAGATCGAAGTGGTGTGCGCGGTCGATGCCGCAGCCGTGGGGACGATCTTACCCTCGCTACGCGTCCCGGCTGGACGCATGTCGTCGCGCTGAAGATCAGCGTCAGTTCCTTGTTGCGCTATGCTGTTGCGTTCTCCCGGAAGGGAGTATTGCTGCGCCACATGGCATGCAGGGTCACTGTCAGCTTTCGGGCCAGCGCGACCTTGGCCTTGCGAGGTCCGGTGCGCTCGGCAACGGCCCGAGCCCAGGCCCGCAGTTGCCCGCAGCCCAGCTTTCGGCAGAATATCGCGTTTGCGGCCTCGTACAGACATTTTCTGGTGAACCTGTCCTCGCGCTTGGAGACCCGCCCGTTTCGGCTGATTTCGCCGGATTCGTATCGCCGTGGTGTCAATCCAAGATAGGCTCCGGCGCTGGACGATCGGTGGAAGCGGGAAGCATCGTCAAAGGCGGCAACCACCGCCATCGCCGTGATCGGCCCGACACCTGGCGCCGTCATCAACAGGCGCACCGTCTCATTCTGCCTGGCGACTGCCCGGATCCGACTGTCGAGCGTAGCAATGCGGGCCAGAATGTCCCGTCTCGCCTGAATAAGCGCTTCGAAGATCGGCAAGAGTTCCGGTGCGACCGCCAGATCGCCCTTGATGATTTCATCGGCCCGGCGCTTGAACCCGCCGACCCGCTTGCCGAACATGATGCCGAAGGTTTTCAGCAGCCCCCTGATTTCGTTCTCCAGCTTGACGCGCATACCGACCATGGCTTCCCGCGCCGATAACATCGCCCGGTTGACATAGGCATCATGGCTCTTGATCTGCGCAATCTTGTACCAGCCTGTACGCACAATCTGGGCGAGGCCACGAGCATCATGCCGGTCGGTTTTATTTGGCATCATCTTGAGCACACCACTGGCGTGGCGCGCATCCAGACATACAATCGGCACCTGACGAGCCGTCAACGCGTTCCAGAGCCAGACGGCCAGCGGCCCGGTCTCCATGCCGACCTTTTCAAGGTCTTGGGTTCGCCTGGCCAACCAATCGGCAATGGCATCGGGGCAGGTCGGTACTTTGGCCTCCGTCACCATCGTGCCATCGGCAAGAACGACACAGATCGCCGTCTCTTCCTGCGAAACATCCAGAGCTGCAAACATTCCCATCGCATCCTCCTTACACAGGCCTCGGCCAAGTGCCGGAACGACAGCTCCATCATGCCGCAAGGAAAGCGGAAAATGGAGCGTGGCGATTACGCTAAGGGGTGTAGGATCACGGGCGTGTCCCCGTCGATCTCCGGCTAAGCCGGTTTGATCAGGCTGTCATGTTCGGCAGCGTGATGCCGCTGTTATCGCTCAATCCCGCGACGCTCTCAAGGGTCATGTAGCGGGAGCGCTGAACAGACCATTCATCATTTTGTTCCAGCAAGATAGCGCCGACAAGCCGGGTGATGGCCTCCTCGTTGGGGAGTGGATGGCGCACAGCCATGCCGGGGGCATGGCGAGCACCGACACGCCGACAACTTCGGTGCGGCGCTTGACCTCAAGCATGGCCTCGAAGCTCTTCACGCGAACGATCTTGTAAAAGCCTGCCTCGGCTAACTGCGCCAAGCCATCGGCGTCGGTCTTGTTCAGCGTCTCGTTCGATATCTTCTGCGCGTGGCGCGCCTCGATGCAGATCGCTGGCACTCCCTCTGCCGTCAGCGCGTGATAGAACCATGTCGAGAGGGGTCCGGTCTCGAAGACCACGCGCTTTGCCAGAGGCGCCCGCTTACGGATGATCTCTGCCAGCAGTGCTGGATCTGATGGGCACTTGCCCCGCTAAATTCGGGAGCCACCCTGCCGGATTGAGATTGCGATGTCTTTCAGTGAAACGTCCAAGCCGATATACTGCTCCATGGTTGCTCTCCATCCGATGCTTGGGCCCGGTGCCAATCGTGAGCCCGTTTTCCATCTTATCGGGGAGCAACCAACTCGCAACCACAGCAGGATGGCGGGGTGACTCGCGCCGCGATTACCCCATGTACAACAACCAGCGCCTCTTCGGCCCCATCGGCTACATCCCACCCGCCGAGGCCGAAGCAAATTACTATGCAGCCCTTGAGAACCTCGATATGGTTGCCTGACTCAATTGAAAATGCCTCCGGGAAAGCCGGGGCGGTTCAGGCTGTCGGACCCAGCGATGGAGGAAGCGCTGTGGGAGACGCCACTGTTACGCGACTTTGCAGGGATCAGCCCCGATTTTGAGGGCGTGCCGGACGAGACCACGATCTTGAAGTTCCGGCATCTGCTGGAGAAGCACGAACTGAGCAAAG
Source organism: Sphingomonadales bacterium (assembly GCA_028871475.1). Taxonomy (GTDB): domain Bacteria; phylum Pseudomonadota; class Alphaproteobacteria; order Sphingomonadales; family Sphingomonadaceae; genus Novosphingobium. The sequence goes on from JAGWMZ010000038.1 coordinate 6,309, forward strand.
CGCTGTTTGACGAGATGACGGCGGTTTTGACCGAGCGTGGTTTGCTGCTGCGCCAAGGCACGATCGTGGATGCAACTTTGATTGCTGCACCGCCATCGACCACGAACCGGACGAAGTCGCGCGATCCTGACATGAAGCAGACCAGGAAGGGCAATCAGTGGTATTTCAGCATGAAGGCGCACATTGGCGCGGACGCAGCATCGGGTTGCGTGCATTCGGCAGACATGACTTGGGCCAATGTGCATGACAGCGTGGTGACCGATGCCCTGCTCCACGGCGAGGAGGACATTGCCTTTGGCGACAGCGCCTATGCCAGCCATGAGCGTTCGCTCGAAGCCGATCGAGCCGAAGGCGATGTCGTCTGGGCTACGCCCTTCAAGCGCAGGAAGGGCCAGAAGCTGACCGATGAACAGCGCCGGATCAACCGGCTGACGTCCGGGTTCCGCTCCAAGGTCGAGCATGTCTTCCGAGTGGTCAAGCGCCAGTTCGGTTACACCAAGACCCGCTACCGCGGGCTGCACAAGAACAGCCAGCAGATTTTCTGCCAACTCACTCTGGCCAATATCTACATCATGCGCGTGCATTTGGCCTGATCCGAAGGATAGCTGCGCCCGCAGAGCGTGGCATGGTCAGAAAAGCAGGCGAAATAGCCGGAAAATCCAAGGTACTGGCCAAAACACGCGCCACGACGAGCGCTCTCAGCCAACGTTCTCGGCTGACGCCTGACGACGCTGAAATTCCTACCTGCGCAGAGCTTCCCTATGATTAAACGCTCGATGCTCTAACTCCAGCATACCAAAAAATGCCAGCCAAACGTAAGGTCTGCCGGGCGTTCAACCTTGACCGGTTGCCAGGAATTACGCTCCGGGCCGTTGTTCTTTCTGAGGCTCTCAGCCGTAGATGCGTAGCAAGGCCAGAGCCGTCGTTACCGTAGCCGCCCCACCGATGCGCGTGGCGATCTGGGCGAAAGGCATCAGTTGCAGGCGGTCACATGCGGTCAGGATGGCGACATCGCCCGTGCCGCCCTGGCTCGCGCGGCAGCCTGTGACGATTGCAGCCTCGATGGGGTACATGCCCAGCCAGCGGCCCACGAAGAACCCGCTCGCCATGAGCGAGGCCACGGTGGCCACGATTGTGATGATCATCGCCGGAGTGAACGCCGCGATCAGCTTGTCCCACGGCGTCAGCGCCACGCCGATGGCAAACAACAGGGGATAGGTCACCGCAGTCGAGAAGAACTTGTAATAGGCATAGGCGCCTGATTTCAGGCGCGGCGTGACCGCCCGCCCGAGGTTGAGCAGGATCGCCAGCAGCAGCATGGTGATCGGCCCGGGGAATTTGAAATAGGTCTGCCCCAGCAAGCCAATGAGATACAGGGTGATTGCGGTGATGCCTGCGCTCGCCAACTCGGCCGGCCCGATCGGCGTGCCCGACTGGGTGTTGAGCAGGCCAATGTCATCATGTTCGCCCATCTGCAGTGTGCCATTGCCGGTTAGGTTGGGGCGCGATTTGCCATAGAGGTTGAGCAGGCCAGTGAAGAGGATCGCCATCAGGCTGGCGAACATCACGCTGGGCAGGATATGGGCCAGCAGCAGCCCCTGATCCTGATGCAGGATGGCGGCATAGCCGATCGAGAGTGGCATCGCCCCTTCGCCCACGCCCCCAGCCATGGCGGGGGCCACGACATAGAAAATCACGTCATGCATCGACATGCCAAAGGCCATACCCACGCTGATGCCCACGGCCATTGCCACCAACGTGCCCACCAGAATCGGCACGAAGATTTTGACGAAGCCGCGCACCAGCACCTCGCGATCCATGCTCAGCACCGAGCCGACGATGATCGCCGCGATGTACAGGTAGAGGAACTGGGAGTCTTTGGTGAAGGTCGTCACCGACTTGGCCCAGGCCGGTGGCAGAGCCTTGGCATAGGTGAGGTAAGAGGGCACAAAGGTTGCGAAGATGGCCGCAGCGCCCAGCGTGGATATCACCGGCAAGCGCTTGCCTAGTTCCGCGCACGTGAAGCCGCCCACGGTCAGCACGGCGATCATCAGGGAAATGTCGCTGGGAATTTTCTCAGTGTATGAAAAGGCGACGAAAACCGCCAGAAGGACGAGGTAGATTGGCCAAGGAATGATGCCAATTGTGAAAACCGGGAGGCTGGTGATGCCCTTCACGCGACCGTCGTTCTGGTGCTGATCGTGAGTGGCAAGTTCAGAAGATTCTGCCGAAAAATCAGTCATAATTCGCCTCTCTCAGCGAAATTGGCTACGTCGCGGAAGTGCGGTGCCGCCATCATTGGCGATTATCTGGCGGCGTAGGTCAAAACGACGAAGCTGCCATCGTAATAGGCATTGGGGTAGAATTTTGATGGCCCTGTGTTGATCTTCTCCGCCGGGTTCACGACCCCCTCGGCAGTCACGGTAAATATACGTTGATTCTTTGAGTCGTAGGCCATGGTGCGTGCTTCGGGACGCGTCGTGATGGCTTGCTCGAAATGGTAGTGGTCGGCGTCGTCCTGGTGGATGATGACAATGTTGGCATCGATGCCGTTGGTGGTGATGATGCGGTGGCGGGCGGCATCATAGGTGACGCCATCGTTGCCATGGCCGATGTCCAGCGTCTGGACCACTCGCCCGGTGTCGATGTTCATCACGGCGAGAACGGGCTTTGCGCTGCGGCAGCCGATGAACGCGCGGTGTCTAGCGGTGTCGACCGCCATGCCGGTCGGCTGCGAGCAGCCTGTGACGGGCCATTCGGCGGTCACTTTGGCGCTGGCCGCATCAATGCGGACGATCATATCGCGGTCGCGTTCGTTGAGCAGAATGTTGCCCTGGCCATCAGCGGCCGAGGCATCGGCCTTCTTCGTATCCAGTTTGACCTTTCCCACCAGCTTGAGGCTGCGCGGATCGACGAAGCTCACCTGCTGGCTGTCGGCCGAGACGAAGGCAATGCGGCCAGTGACCGGCTCGAAGCTGGCCGCATCGGCATCCTCGGCGAATTTGGCCCGCCGTAGCACCTTGAGCGTGGCCAGGTCGAACATGGTGGTCGAGCCATCCTCATTGGTGGAGTAGCCGCGCCCAAGTTCGGGCAGGATCAACGCTGCGCCTGCTCCTTTGCTCCGAGGCATGCGGGCGAGCAGCCTGCTCCGCCTTGTGTCAAACACCCAGAGTCCGTCGTCGCGGCGGGCGATGAACAAATGTTCGCGTTTGGTATCATAGCCAAGATAGTCCCAGTCCGGAGAGGCACCGGGTAGCCGCGCGACCGCGGAGAGGCGGAAGAACCCGGCTGGGATCCTGGGTTTGTCCTCAGCATGCGCTGCCGAACAAAACGCCAGTGCCACCGCCATGCCGGTGATGGCCGGCAATAAATTTTTCTTTCGCATGTCAGTTTTCCGTTGAGATACGCAGGACGCGGGCCATTGCCTTGGTTTCACCGGGCGATACGGCGACATACAATTCGCTGCGCTCGGGCACCAGAACGCCGGTCTTGGTGCCGGGCGCCGTGACCAGCTTGGGTAAGTCGCTATAACTGTCGGGCGTATTTTCCTGAAGCACCGTGATCCAGCCCTCGCCACCGATGACATAGACGCGCTGGTGTTTCTCATCCCACAGGACCTGATCGACGCGCGCGGGTGCATCGAAAGTGGCCAGTGTCGCCCCATTGGCGCTGTTGAGCACCAAAATCTTGCCCGGCGCGCGGGTCACCAGAAATAGGCGGTGATGAGCCTCATCCATGGCAAAGCAGCAGTTCTGCTGTGCTGCGGTCACCGGCCAGCGCGCGGTTTCGGCTAGCGTTTCCTTGTCGCGCACCGAGATATAATTCTTGTCGGTGATGTTGAGGAAGAGGCGATGACCGTTCTGCTCGATGGCCATGGCCTGTGCGTTAACGGAATCGAGGCGAGCATGATTGATGAATTGGCCGGTGCGCGGATTGACCTGTTCCAGCCAGCTTTCGGTGATGAGCACGTCCTTGCCACCGGTTACGATGTAGGCGCGGTTGCGCGGTGCATCATAGCCCATGGAATCTGCGCCTTGCACTAGCTTGAGCGCCCCTTCGTAAGCATAGGATTCAGTGCTGACGTAATGCGACAGGCTTTTGCCGGTCTCGGTGATCAGTAACTTGTGGATGTCTCCCATGAAGAGCTGGCTGTGTGGCGTCCCGATCGGCCCCTTGACTGTCTTGAGATGTTCGAGAGAGCCCAGCTTGAACACTTCGAGCGTGTCATGGTCTTCGGCGGCGAGGAACAATTTCTGCCCGGACAGGTCATAGGCGAAATGGTCGAAATCGCCATTATAGGCCGGCAGTTCGATCTGGCTGACAATCGCGAGTGGTGAAGTTGTGGCTGTTTCGAGGGCTGGGTCGGCAGCCTGTGCTGATACGGCAAAAGGCAGGACCATAAATGCAGCGCTCAGAAGTATCCATGAACGCATAAACTCTCCATTTTGAAATTTATTAGTGTTTTTAATTGTATAGGTTGATCATGAAGTCACGATGGTGTGATGATTAAATGATTTCGATAATTGAATAATCATCGATGATTTTTTCACGACGGAAGGTTATTTTTGTCAGCCTAAGTTACTATCCGGAACAGGCAGTAGTGCAGACAGATCGCACACTATCTGTTCTTCCAGAACCTCAAGTTCGCCGCCGAGAACCATCTTCAAAGTGAGTCTCGCTTTTCGGTAATCTATGCGAAATGCTTTGACGACCTACAGATACAAAGGCCACACGCCCGAAAACTGGCTCAAAGCTGGCCGAATCAAGAGCATCGGCAAATTTGATCCGTCGGACGGTGGCAAGGGTGGACTGATTGACAGCGGTAGTCGATCTATCCTCATTCGTAAAAAACCGGGTTTCAGAGAAGGCTCCAGCACGGTGGCGCCGGCGCCTTTTAAGCTGGCGATCTTGCGGGTCGGGCGCATCGCGCGCGTATCGAAAGCCCGCAGCCCAGCGTTGTGGCGGCCAATGAAAATCCTGACCGGTGCGGAATCCTGGGCACGACAATCCCAATTGGGCTGCACCCGGCAAACCGTTGACCGCATACAGGCGGTAGAGGCCGCGCGGGATCGACGCATGGTTATCTTCGGGATCGGGTGGGGGGCGGCAACGCAATTCTGCGTAAGCAACATGAACAGAACGCGGCGCAATTTGGTCTCTCCCGACTGGCTTGCAGGGAGGCTAGTGCGCGTAACTTAGTCAATCCTGAAAGTCACCTGAATAGAAATTCAGCTTTGTCCGTCCCTTGATGCGATTCCTGTTTACGCTGCCCTGCGGGCGCGTCAGACAGGCTGGGGAGGCAGTATCATGAAAGTTCTGGTGGTGGAGGATCAGGCGCGTCTCGCCGAGTTTCTACGTCAGGGTTTGGTCGAACGCAGCTACACTGTGGCCATCGCGGCCACTTGCGCGGCGGCCAGTGATGCGCTCAGCGAGAGCTCTTTCGATGCCGTTGTTCTTGATCTCGGCCTGCCCGATGGCGACGGGCTGGACCTGCTGATTGAATGGCGTGCTAGTGGTTTCATGGAGCCGGTACTTATTCTGAGCGCCCGCGATACAGTGGAGGACCGGATTAGGGGCCTCGATCTGGGAGCGGACGATTACCTGCCCAAGCCCTTCAGCCTACAGGAATTACTGGCGCATTTGCGTGCCCTGTTGCGCCGGCAGGCACAGGTGAAGCAGGCAGTGCTCGAGCGTAACGGTCTGCGCATGGATCTTGTCGGACATCTCGTGCAGTTGGATGGCGTTCAGATCGACCTGACCAGCCGGGAGTTTGCTTTGCTTGAAGTGTTCATGCAAAACGCTGGGCGGGTTATGACCCGTACGCAGATCACCGAAAAGATCTGGGCGTCGCACTACGAGATCGATACGAACCTGCTTGATGTCTACATGAGCCGGCTGCGCGGCAAGATAGAACGCGGCAGCGTGTCTCGGTTCAAGACCGTTCGCGGCATTGGATACCAGTTGGTCTAGAGCGATGAAGTCGATCGGCGCGCGCCTCACCCTTTATTATGCGCTGGCTGCCAGCCTGAGTGCTGCGGTGCTGTTCAGCACCGGTTACGTGATTCTTGAGGACGAACTCGTGCGTGGGCTCGATGCGCTGAATGTCGCCGAGTTTGCCGAGCTGCGCCAACGGCTGGGGCCGGATTATCAGTCGCTGGCACCTCACGTGATTGCCAAGCGCATCCATGATACCGCCGAGGCAGGTTCGGCGCTGTTCTTCATCAGCGTCGACGAGCCACGCTCAGGCAAGGTATTTGCCTCAAGTAATCTGCACAACCGGTCGATCCCCGATGTGCCGGGCACCCATGTCTATAGTGCCTGGCTGATCGGCACCGGAGATGTTCGGATACAGGAATTTATTTTGCCGCCTTTCGATGTCACCATTGCTACGCCGCTGGCACAGGTGCGTTCGAGCATGCAATCCTATGTGTGGGTTTGTGTGGGCCTGCTGGTGATGATGGCGTTTACCAGCGGTGTGATCGGCCTCGTGCTCAGCCGGGTTGTTTTAAGGCCACTGCGGTTCATTCGCGCTACAGCACAGCGCATCAGTTCCGACAATCTTTCCGAACGTATACCGGTTGTCGGTAATGATGAACTGGCAGATCTGGCCCATCTGCTCAACCGAATGTTCGATCGGCTGGAAGGCTCGTTCAACCAGATCAAGCGCTTTTCCTCCGAGGCCAGTCACGAACTCAAGACCCCGCTTTCGCTGATCCGGTTGCATGGCGAAAAACTGCTGGAGGATGACCGGCTTGCGCCCGCGCATGTTGAGGCAATTCTCGTCCAGCTCGACGAGGTTTCCCGGATGAACCAGATCATTGAGGAGATGCTCTTCTTGTCGCGTGCCGAGGCAAACGCGATTTCGTTGAAGCTCGTCTGCGGATCGCCCGAAGCGATGGTCACCGCCTTCGGTCAGGATGCGCTCGCTTTGGCGGAACATCATCGCCGCCGATTTCATCTGCAAGTGGAAGGCGCCGGCACCATTGCGTTCGAGGAACGCTGGTTGCGTCAGGTTTGGCTTAACTTGCTCACCAACGCTTTGGCGGCCACGCCTGCCGGCGGCCTGGTCACCATGCACTCACGCTATGAAGAAACGCGCTGGATCGTAGAAGTGGCGGACGAGGGAGCGGGTCTTGCCGAACCGCATCTCGAACGCATGTTCGAGCGGTTCACTCAATTTGAGCCCTCCGACGGGCCAGCGCGCGGCAGCGGCCTTGGTCTTGCGATATCACGGAGCATCGTTCTGCTCCATGAGGGGACAATCAAGGCCGCCAACCGGACGGACCGCAGTGGCCTGAGGGTCACAGTATCGCTGCCGCTGCTCATTGCCTGACCGTTGATTACACGACAACTTGCAGTCTGCCTATTTCAGACCTTCTTCAGGTTCATGTCAGGTTAGCGGGCGAAACGTCTCGACCTAAGCTGGCGCAGATCCGGCGGCCAGCAGGGGGGAGGCTCAGAATGATCAGGTATGCACAGCCTATTGCAATGGGCGGCGCAGGCGACAAACTACGAGCAGGTTTGCGCATATTGGGATCCAGCCATCGCGCGCTGGCTATCGGTATTGTCAGCATGACGGTATTGTCGGCGCCTGCGCTGGCGCAAGATCAGGCGAATAACGTGCAAGCCACCACCGCGGCTCCCACCAAGTTGGCGGACGAGATCGTGGTGACGGGGTCGCGCATTTCGCGGAATGATTACAAATCCGAAAGCCCGATCTCGACCATCAGCAGCGCCGCTATCACCGCAGCGGGACAGCCCTCGCTTGATCGTGCAATCGGTCAAATGCCGCAGTTCGAGGCCGCCCAAGGGTCGGCCGAGGTTGGCGACGTGCAAGGGAGCGTCGGCTTTGGCGGCGGCGCTTCCTATAGCGACCTGCGCGGCATTGGCCGCAATCGCTCGCTGGTGCTGATGGATGGCAGACGGCTGATGCCCTCCACTCCCGATGGGTCCATCGACCTTAACACTATTCCGATGTCGATGATTGATAGCGCCGAGGTGATCACCGGTGGCGCCTCTGCTGCTTATGGTTCCGACGCGGTAGCGGGCGTGGCCAATTTCAAGTTGCGCCAGCACTTTTCCGGTGTCGAGATGGGCGTTCAGGAAGGCATCACTGGCCATGGTGACGGCGCCACGACCCAGGTCTACGCTTTGGCTGGCGGAAGCTTCGACGAAGGCCGCGGCCATGTCATGCTCGATGTCGAATATTCCAAGCGCGATGCGATCAGCGGATCGCAGCGCTCATTCTTCACGCAGCCTTCCGTCCGTTTCCTGGGCCGTCCGCCTGAAGGCGTGATTTATGCGGGCGGCTTTGGTGCCGGTGCTACAGCGCCGTCAATCGCGGCCGTCAATGGTGTGCTGGCAGGTTATCCCGGAACAACGCCGATTGCCGGCACGGGCGCCTATCCGGGTGCGATCGGTGTGAATACCAATGGCACGATCTTTACCTCCGCAGCCGGAGCGAACTGCGCCCAGAACTACAAGGGCGTTGGTTCGGTGACGGGGGCCATTTTGACACCCGATTGCACCACGGCCGGCGTGGTACTTGGAAACTATTTCGCGGTGCAACTGCCGCTCACAAAATACAATGTATTCTCCAAGGCTGACTACGAGTTCAACGATCACATCACGGGCTACACACAGTTCAATTTTTCGGAGTCTAAATCGCTCGACCAGACCAGCCCAGGCAGCACCAAGACCAACAATGGCCCGATCGAGCTGGTGGTGCCGGTTTCCAACCCCTTCGTCCAGAGCAATCCGGCGCTGCTGTCGTTGATTAACTCTGCCTATGGCGGCGCGGCACCGGCCAACGCCAACGTCTATCTCTCCAAGCTGATGTATGGTTGGGGTAATCGCGTCCAGAATTTCAAATATGACGTATGGCAGGCGTTGGCTGGCCTCAAGGGCGATATTCCGGGTACGAAGTTGCAGTGGGATGTCTACGGCTCGATCGGCAAGAGCAATTACACCAGCGTTGCTACCGGCGACATCAGCCTGTCGGCGATTAACAACGTGCTGGCCACCGAAACCGCCACATCCGGTCCGGGGGGGTGTGTCTGGAACCCGCTGGGGTACCAATCGGTGAGCAAAGCGTGCCTTTCCTATGCCGGGCGCACCGATGTTACCACCGACGAGATGACGTCCAAGAACGTCGAGGCGACGATCCAGGGACCGCTGTTCAACCTGCCAGCAGGCTCGGTTAAATTCGCGGCGGGCGCGGACTATCGCTACTCAAACTACAGCTATCAGCCGGCAACCGAATTCGTCACCAGCGATACCTTGTCCTATGGCAGCGATACAGCATCGGCCGGTTCTCAGAACACCAAGGAGGTGTTTGGTGAGTTGCTCGTTCCCTTGCTAAAAGACAAGCCGTTTGCCCAGGATGTTTCGCTGGACTTGGGGTATCGTTATTCGAAATACAACACCTTCTCGGGCAAGAGTACCTGGAAGGCCGATCTCAGCTGGACCTTGGCCGATCAGTTGCGCCTGCGCGGTGGTTATTCGCGGGCGATCCGGGCGCCCAGCCTTGCCGACCTGTATGTGGGCAACTCGATCAGCGATATTGCGATTGGTGGGGGCGATCCTTGCAATTACAACAGCGCCTATCGCACTGGTGCCAATGGCGCCAAGGTGCAGAGTCTCTGCGCAGCGCAATCGGCCGGAGCGGGTGGGGCAACCTATAGTGGCTCTCCAACTGTGCCGGTGCAGTCAGGCGGAAACAGCCTGCTCCAGCCTGAAACCGCAAACACTTGGACCTTGGGTGCGGTGATTACGCCGTTGCACGGATTGAATATTTCGGTCGACTATTATCATGTCAAGATTGCCGGGGCCATTTCCTCACTCTCAACCGGCGAGATCATCGCGGACTGTTATGGAGCGACGGGCAATCCCGGCTTTTCTGCTGGCAACCCCTATTGTCAGCGGATACAGCGCGATCCCAACAGTGGCAACATCCAGTTGCTGACCTCGGGTCTGTTCAATTATAACAGCATGTTGCTGGATGGGATTGATACTCAGATCGATTATCAGTTCCGGCTCGATCAGATCGGCCTTCCTGCCACAGCCGGTAATCTCCACGTCGGCACCATCGTGTCCTATCTTGGCCGCTACACCGTGACTGATGGTTTGGGGAACGTTACGCGCTATGCGGGCGCCATCAGCGATACGCTGGTCACGGCCGATGGCGAAAACCTTTATGCCCATCCGCGGTGGAAGGCGAATAGCTTTGTCACCTACAACAACGGTCCCTTTACCGGTACGCTGCGTTGGCGTTACATCGGCGGCATGGCTAATCTCGATGCGCCGGGAAGCTCGGTGCCTTCGGTGAGCTACTTCGATCTTGATGCGCATTACACCTTCGACAAGCGTATCACCATCAGCGCCGGGGTGAACAATCTTGGCGACAAGAGCCCGCCTTTTATCGGCACGCTGGAATTGCGCACCGATGCGGCTACCTATGATGTTGTGGGGCGCAGTTTCTACATGGCAGCCAAGGTGAAGTTCTGATGAAGGCAGGCCTTCCTCGCTGAGGCGGGGAAGGCCTTTGATGATGGTGGATGGCATGGTGAACAACGAGACTCCCGGACCAGCCCGCCCGATGCTGGACAAGCGTGCTGGGCGCGCGGTTTTCGGCAGCGATGCCCAGGCCTACCATGCCGTTCGCACCGGATATCCCGAGGCGCTGTTTGCTGGCCTGCGCGATCGCTGTCCGCCCCGGCCCCGCATTCTGGAGATCGGGGCAGGTAGTGGCCTGGCAACCGATGGGTTGCTGGCTCTTGATCCTGAAGAAATCGTGATTGTCGAATCTGATCCTGATTTCGTGACCTTTCTGCGGGCGCGTTTTTCGCACGCGCCGGTAACCGTGATCAACGCGCCCTTCCCGACCGCTGATGTAACGGGGCCCTTCGATCTGGCGGTTTGTGCAGCAGCATTTCACTGGCTTGATGCAGGGGTGGCGCTGGGCGCTGTAAAGGGTCTTCTTGCACCAGGCGGCGTTTGGGCGATGTGGTGGAATTCCTACCTTAACGAAAATATGGGTGACGTTTTCGCGGAGAAGGCTATGGCTCTGTTGCGTACCAGCCATGTCCCCCTACCACCGTCGTTTGGCGTGAATGGGCATGAATCGCTGAATGTCGCTGTGCAGCGCGCATTGTTGGAAAGCGCCGGCTTAGGCAATGTGGAGCACTGGCAGTGGCAGCATCAGGTTTACCGTGAGACCGCCGAAGTCAGGCAACTCTTCGAGAGCTTTTCCTTCTTGCGCCTGTTGCCGGGGTTCGAGCGAGACCGGTTGCTCGGACAAATTGCTAAGTTGGTCGAAACCCGCTTTGGCGGGCGCGCGCCCGGAATGGTGGTGACGAGCTGCTACCTTGCCCAAAGCCAGTCAACCAATCAGGAGCAGTCATAGATGACACACTTCTCTCCGCCGTGTTACGATCGGCGCACCATTGGTTTGCATTGGGTTAGCGTGGCATTGGTCATGTTTTTGTGGTGTGGTGCACACACCATTGACTGGTTTCCAAAAGGCCCTGCACGAGTAGATGCAAGATCGGTGCATATCGTAACCGGGCTGGTCCTTTTGGGCGTTTGTCTGTTTCGCATCCACTGGCGGCTGACCGGTGGGGTGAGGATCGAGGCCGCCCCCGGTTGGATCGAACGGCTGGCCAGGCATGTCCACCTGCTGCTTTACGGGCTTCTGTTGGCCACTTTGGGGCTGGGGCTTGGCAATGCTTGGCTACGCGGAGATAGCCTGTTCGGGGTGGTACGCATTCCGCCCTATGGCGATCTGTCGCTGACGAGGCGGCATGACCTGGCCGAGCAGCTTACTGCCATCCATAGCCTGTCAGCAAATGTGCTGTTGTTGATCGCGATTGGCCATGCGGCGATGGCTCTGTACCACCACGTCGTGCTCGACGACGGATTGCTGCGTCGCATGATGACTCCGCGGCAAGATCAAGATTGATCTGATCGGTCGGGCAACCGCGCGATGGCTCGAAGTGTGCCTGTCGCCGGTGGACTCACCTAGAAAATTCATCCTGGTTGCGCGTTTGGCGCCAAGCTGGCCCTGTTGAATCGGCCGCAGGCGGACAAGATCATGTCCGTTGTGCGAAGATTTTCGGCCATCGAAACTTGGGGATTGAAACGAAGGGGGGAGAGACGCTGGGCCTTGCCCACCGCGCAAGCGATCAGGCAGGAGAATAGGTCGAGTGTCACCTGGTGGGAAAGGTCGTCGACTATTGTATGCAGATCATGGTTTCATGCTGGCGGTTCTGGGCGCCAGGGGAGGCGCGGCCCTCGTGGCGCAGCGTGCTGCGCGTGGTGGTTTTCAGAAGGCCGATCAGCTGGGAAGCAACAGGCACACCGCAGCCGCGCCCATCGCTGCTGCTGCGATCCAGCCGAGGACGACGACCGGACGACTGGCGGTATAATCGCCCATCACATTGCGCTTCGAAACGGTGAGCACGATGACCACCACCAGCGGCACCGCGACGACGCCATTGATCACTGCGCTCCAGAATAGTGCCTTCATCGGGCTGATCGGGGAATATTGCATGGCCAGCGCCAGCAACACACTGACCGCGATCACCCCGTAGAAACCACGGGCATCACGTGCACTGCGCTCCAGCCCTTCGCTCCAGCCCATCGCCTCGGCGGCGGCATAGGCGGCAGAGCCCGCCAGCACCGGGACACCGATCATTCCCACCCCCAGCAGGCCCAGCGAGAACAACAGGAAGGCGAAATTGCCCGCCAGCGGCTTGAGCGCGCTGGCCGCCTGCGCCGCTGTGGTGATGTCGGTGATCCCGCCCACATGCAGGGTAACAGCAGTGGCAAGAATGACGAAATAGGCCGAGATGTCGGAATAGAGCATGCCCGACCACGTGTCCCAGGTGATGCGCCTCACTTCGCGCCGGGCGACGGATGTTTCGGCGGCCAACAAGGGCACCTGTCTGGAGCGCGCCATGTCCTCGACCTCCTCGGAGGCCTGCCAGAAGAAGAGATAGGGGCTGATCGTCGTGCCAAAGACCGCGACCACCACGGCGGCGGCGGCGGCGTTGAATTCGAGATGGGGCCACAGCGTGCGCAGCGCTACCTGGCCCCATGGCACATGCACGGTGAACAGCACCGCCGCATAGGCCAGCAGCGAAAGTGTCAGCCATTTCAGGAACACCACATAGCGGTGATAGGGCACAACGATCTGCAGCCCAAGGCTGACCAGCACGATGACCAGCGTCATCGCATGACGGTCGAGCCCGGTGACCAGTTCCGCTACCTCGCCCATCGCTGCTACGTCGGCCGCGATGTTGAGCGTGTTGGCAATGAGCAGCAACAGTACCACCGCCTGCAGCACCGCCGGAGGGAACGCTGTCTTGATGTTGGCGGCCAGTCCCTTGCCCGTCACCCGGCCGATCTGTCCGCACATCGACTGCACCGCCGCCATCAGCGGATAGCACAGCGGCATGGTCCACAGCATGTTGAGGCCGAACTGCGCACCGGCCTGGGAATAGGTCGCTATTCCACTCGGATCGTCATCGGCCACGCCGGTGATCAGGCCGGGCCCAACCCGCGCCAGCGGATGTTGTTTCAGGTGTGACCAGGCGGCAGCCAAAAGATCGGATCGATACACGTGCAACTCTCTGAACGACATCATCACATAGGCCCCGACATGAGACGGGGAGGACGCGGCGCACGTTTGCGGCACACCTTCGGAGCCAGACGTACGCCACATCCTATCATGGATCCGCGCGATGTAATCCTTCGATTTTTCTGGCGCGCTGAGCCAAATAGGCATTGCGTGTAGCCAGCGCGATCACCGGAATAGGATCGGTCAAGCGTATCAGGGCATACTGGCCAAACTAGGGAAAGTCTGAACAAGTCTGGCTTGCCTGGGCGATGATGTTGTGATTCCCTTCGTAGGTGAAGGGAGTGGTGATGCAAGGACGTTTTTCAGGGAATGGGATGTCGCGGTCCTGCAAACAGACAATTAGGTGGCGAACCGCCCCAATTGCAGCGTCCACGCCCACCATCCAGAACCAGCAAATCGCGACCCAAATGCTTCGTTCGCTGATATCCGCGCGAACATCCCAATTTGGCGCGAGCGGGCATCTGCGCATGGTTCGATTGCTGAGCGCGGCCGCCATGATCATCATTCGCATCTCAAATTCCATGCATCCAGAGTTGCTTGCTTTTCATGGCTTCAAATTTATGTGAATAGCATCGCTTGTGGGCACTTCCATGATGCGTCATATCCGTCCTCACGTCTCCGCCCTGGGTGATACGTTCAAAGTGTGCGATCCACGGGTGAATATTGAAAAGCTCGCCACATTGTCTGCGGAGAAGCCATGCGCGCATTGCTGGTCGAAGATGATGTGGCACTGGCCGCGGCGCTGGCCGATGCGCTGGCGCGCGCGGCGATCATGGTCGATCACGCCACCTCGATTGAAGAGGCACGGGTGCGGCTCTCCACCAATGCCTATGCCGCCATGATCCTCGATCGCGGGTTGCCGGATGGCGATGGACTGGTCTTTTTGCGCAACATGCGGCAAGCGGGCAAAGGCCTGCCCACGGTGGTGCTGACCGCCCGAGGTGAGGTGCAGGCCCGTATCGACGGCCTCGATGCGGGCGCTGACGATTATATGACCAAGCCCTTTTCACCCGATGAACTGCTGGCCCGCATGCGCGCCATCCTGCGGCGCAATGGCACATATCAGGGCCGCGAAGTCACCTGCGCCAATCTGATGTTCGATGTCGACAATTTAGCGCTGAGGATCGAGGGGCAGACCGTGGCACTGTCCGCCCGTGAGGCGGGATTGCTGGGGCTGTTGCTGCGCCGGGATGGGCAGGTTGTGACCAAACGCCTGGCCGAGGACCAATTGTTCGGCCCGAACGACCTGCTGGGCTCCAACGCCATCGAGGTCTATGTCCATCGCCTGCGCCAAAAGCTGGAAAGCGCAGGCAGCCGGGCAGAGATCGTCACCATTCGCGGTGTGGGCTATCTCATCAAGGCCAGGCAATGAAGCGCCTTGTCCGGCGCGCTGCGACCTCGCTGCTTACTCGTATCCTGCTGGTCGAGGGCATTACCATTCTTGTCGCATGCCTCGCCATGCCATTTGCCGCGCGCACCGTGCTCGAAAGAAGTGTGAGAACGATCGAGCGCGACAGCTTGCGCCAGCAGGCCGATCTGGTGGCCAGCCATGTCACCCACCATGCCGATGGCCGTTGGCAAGTGGACCTGCCCCGTGAGCAGATGGCGATCTATGCCAGCGGGTATGACGGGCGCGCCTTTGCCGTGACCGCCAGCGATGGCCGGATGCTTGCCCACAGCCCCTATGCCATGCCGGACCTGTGGCCGCGCGATCTGGAGCGGGGGCATGGGCAGGTGTTTGCCACGGGCGCGGTTGTGGGGTTGAGCCTGCCCTTCGCTGCCCATGGCACGCCGATCCGCATTGTCGTGACCCAGGATCAAACCCGCCCTGGCGCGGTTGTTGACGATGTGGTGCGCAGTTTTCTGGCGCATTATTTCTTGTGGCTGGTCGGCCTTTTATTGCTGATGCCCTTGGCCAACATCGCCATGCTCTGGCCTTTGCTGCGCCGCCTGCGCCATGCCGCGCGCGAGGCGACCCAGCTTTCGCCCCGTGACCCGGGGGCCAGGTTCAACCCCGCCGGCCTTCCAGCCGAAGCAGGCGCGCTGGTCACGGCCATCAACGATCTGCTTGGCCGGGTCGAGGACGCGCTGATCCTGCAACAGGAGTTTGCGGGCAATGTGGCGCATGAATTACACACCCCCTTGTCCACGCTGCGGCTGTCGGCCGAGCGCATGGCACCCGGACATGAACGCGATGGTGCGCTGGAGCAGATCGCGCGAATGGCCCATGTGCTCGATCAATTGCGCGATCTGGCCAGCCTTGAGCACAAGGGCACGCATGCTTTTGAAACGCTCGATCTGACCGAATTGACCATTGATGTGGTGGCGCAATTGACCCCATCCGTCCTGAGTGGCGGGCGCGGCATCGCCGTTTCAGGCGCGGAACGGAAAATCATGATCCGTGCCAACCGCGGCTTGCTGATGATGGCCATCACCAATCTGGTGGAGAATGCGCGCCTGCATACGCCGCCGGGCACCCAGATCGAGGTGACCATCCTGCGCGCAGGCGGCGTTGCCGTGGCTGACAACGGACCCGGCGTAACTGAAGAGCAGGCCGCTCGATTGACACGCCGTTTCTGGCGGGCCGACCACAAGCGCAGCGATGGCGCAGGGCTGGGCCTTTCGATCGTGCAGCGCATCGCCGATGTCCATGGCGCCCGGTTGACCATCCGCAGCGAGCCGGGACAGGGCGCCAATTTCATGCTTTCACTTGAAAGATGTCTCCTGGCGTAAGGTTGATGTAAGCGAGCCTGTCTAGGCCCCCGGTCACTTGTGAAGACCGAGGGCCAAGCGACATGGAACACCTTCCCACCGATGGGCAAAGCACAGCCGTGCCGAACTGGTTGCCAAAACGGCAATGGCAGGTGGTGGTCGCCATGGCCGCTCTGGTGCTGATCGGCTTCTGGGTGGTGCCGGGGCTGCTGCATTCCGGCCATGAGGACGCGCCACCTGCGGCGGCCCATGATGATGGCAGCTTTGCCGCCACGCCCCAGCAATGGGATACGCTGCGCTTTGCCAGGGTGCAAACCCAGCCTTGGGGCAACGATGCCCAGAGCGATGGCCGCATTGCCACCGATGATGATCTGACAACGCCGGTCTTCTCTCCCTTCACGGGCCAGGTAACCCGCATTATGGTCAAGGTGGGCGATCACGTCAGCCAGGGCCAACCGCTCTTTGCCGTTGCCGCCAGTGAAGCGGCACAAAGCGACGCCGACATCAAGACCGCCAGCGCGGCAGAGCAGCTTGCCCAGGCCAATGCCGACCGGTTGCAGGATCTTGTCGCGCACAAGGGCGCCGCGCTTAAAGACCTGCAACAGGCCCGGTCCGACCTTGCCGCCGCGCAGGCAACGCTGTCAGCCGCGCAAGGCAGGCGCCGGGCACTCGGCAGCGGCATCGTCCATGGCGAGGGGATCGTGCGCGCGCCGGTCAGCGGAGTTGTGACCCAGCGTCTCATCGGCCTTGGCCAGAATGTCTCGAGCGCGGCCGGTGGCGGGGCGACGCAGGCCTTTACCATCAGCAATTTTTCCCGCGTGTGGCTGGTGGGCAATCTGCGCGAGGAGGATGCGGCGCGCGCCCATGTCGGCCAGATTGCGCTGGTGCGCCTGCCCGATGGCGAGGCCTTGCGCGCACCGCTCACCTATGTGGCGCCGGCTCTCGACCCCAACAGCCGCCGCCTGACCGTGCGGGCCGAGATCGCCAATCGCGACGGCCATCTCAAGCCGGAAACCTACGTCTCCTTCACCCTGGAAACCGGACAGGAACACCAGGTGCTGACCGTGCCGGAAGAGGCCGTGATCTTTGAAGGCGCCACCGCGCGCGTCTGGGTGGCTGACATGGCTTCCCATCGCCTTGCGCTGCGGCCGATCACCGCGGGCCAGGTGGGTGGCGGTCTGGTGGAGGTCACAGGTGGCCTGCGCGCGGGCGAAACGGTGGTGACGGCGGGCAGCCTGTTCATCGACCGCGGCGCCAAGGCCGATTGAGGGAGCGACACCCATGAACCCTGTGGTTGCCCTGGCGCTTCGCCATCGCATTCTGGTGCTGGTTTTGCTGGCGCTTTTTCTGGTGGGTGGGGGCATTGCCTTCCGCCTGCTCAACATCGAGGCCTATCCCGATCCCGTGCCGCCCATGGTCGAGGTGGTGACGCAGAACACCGGCCAGTCGGCCAGCGAGATCGAGCGCACCGTCACCATCCCCATCGAGATCCAGCTGGCCGGCATCAAGAACGTGAAAAAGGTCGAAACGATTTCCCTGTTCGGCCTGTCGGACGTGCGCGTGCAGTTCACCTTCGACTATGATTATGAGCAGGCCAAGCAGCAGGTCATCAATGCCCTGTCGCAAGTGCCGCCCTTGCCCAATGGGGCGCAGCCAGGCATCTCGCCCACTAGCCCGATCGGCGAAATCTATCGCTATCGCATCGTGGGGCCCAAAAACTACTCGGTCACCGATCTCAAAACCATTCAGGACTGGATTCTCCAGCGGCGCTTCAAGGCCGTGCCCGGCGTCATCGACGTCAATGGCTGGGCCGGCAAGAGCAAGACCTATGAAGTCACCATCGATCAGCACAAGCTGGTGGCCTATGGCTTGTCACTGGCGCAGGTGCTGACCGCCATCAACAATGCCAATGGCAATGTCGGCGGGCAGACGATCAACCTTGGCCCGCAATCGGCTGTGGTGCGCGGCGTCGGGCTGATCCACTCGATGGACGACATCCGCGACACGCTGGTGGCCAGCCCGGCGGCCGGCCGGCCCGTGCAGGTGAAAGACATTGCCACGGTGCAAGTGGGCAACGAGCCGCGCCTTGGCATCGTGGGCCAGGACAATGACGACGACATCGTTCAGGGCATCATCCTGATGCGGCGTGGCGAAAAGAGCCTGCCCACCCTCAAGGCCGTGGAGGCCGAGGTGGAGAAGATCAACAAGGACGGCATTTTGCCGCCCGGCGTGCATCTCGAAAAGATCTATGACCGCACCGACCTCATCAATGTGACCACCCATACCGTGCTGGAGAATATGGTCTTCGGCATCGTGCTGATCTTCCTGGTGCAATGGGTGTTTCTGGGCACCTTCCGCAGCGCCATCGTGGTGGCGGCCACCATTCCCTTTGCCCTGGCCTTTTCGATCCTTATCATGGTGATGCGCGGGGAATCCGCCAATCTCCTCTCGGTGGGGGCGATCGATTTCGGCCTCATCGTGGATGCCACCGTCATCATGGTGGAAAACATCTTCCGCCACCTGGCCCAACGCCCGCGCGAGCGCTTTGCATCAAGTGGCGCGCTGGACCACAAGGGCGGTATCCAGAGCTTTTCCGGCAAGCTGGGCATCATTGAACTGTCATCGGCAGAGGTGAACCGCGCGATCTTCTTTGCCGCCGCCATCATCATTGCCGGTTTCCTGCCGCTCTTCACGCTGACCGGGGTGGAAGGCCACATCTTTGGCCCCATGGCCAAGACCTATGCCTATGCCATTGTGGGCGGCCTGATCGCCACCTTCACCGTGGCACCGGTCCTTTCCGCCTTCCTGATGAAGGATGAAGAGGAGGAAAAGGAAACGCCGATCGTGCGCGCCATGCGCCGCATCTATGATCCGGCGCTGCGCTTTGCGCTGGCCAACCGCATCGTGGCGCTGGGCGGCATGGGCGCACTGCTGCTGGCGGCGGGCATCGAGATGAACGGCCTGGGCCTCGAATTCCTGCCCAAGCTGGAGGAAGGCAATTTCTGGATCCGCGCCACCCTGCCGCCCTCGATCAGCCTTGAGGAAGCGCAGGGCCAGGTGAACCGCATGCGCCACATGCTGATGCGCTATCCCGAGGTGAAGACCGTCATCAGCCAGCTCGGCCGCCCCGACGATGGCACCGACACCACCGGCTTTTTCAACGCTGAATTCTATGTGCCGCTGAAACCCACCAGCCAATGGCCCAAGGGCGTGACCAAGGAGAGCCTGACCAAACAGGTCAACGCAGAGCTGGCCGCGCCCTTTCCCGGCGTCGAATTCAACTTCTCGCAAAACATCGAGGACAATGTCGAGGAAGCCGCAAGCGGGGTGAAGGGCGCCAATTCGATCAAGCTTTATGGCAATGATCTCGAAGCGCTGGAAAAGACCGCCTATCAGATCAAGGGGATCATGGCCAAGATTCCGGGCATCACCGATCTTTCGGTGTTCGACGCGCTGGGCCAGCCCACGCTCAACATCAAGATCAACCGCGACAAGGCCGCCCATTATGGCCTTGCGCCGGGCGACATCAATGCGGTGGTGCAGGCAGCGATCGGCGGCCAGGCGGCGGGCAATCTCTACGAATATGGGTCTGACCGCAATTTCCCGATCATCGTCCGCCTTGCGCCCCAGTTCCGCCAAAGCATCGAGGCCATCCGCGCCATTCCGGTGGCGGTGCCCAACAGCGCTGGCGGGGTCAGCCAGATCCCGCTCTCGACCGTGGCCGATGTCAATCTCGTCTCGGGCTATTCCTTCATCTATCGCGAGAACCAGACACGCTACATCCCGATCAAATTTTCGGTGCGTGGGCGCGACCTTGGCGGGGCAGTGCTTGAGGCGCAGCACAAGATCGATGCGCAGATCAAGCTGCCGCCAGGCAGCCGAATCGAATGGGTCGGCGAGTTTGGCGATCTGCAAGCCGCGCTCGCCCGGCTGGAGGTGGTGGTGCCGATCAGCCTGGCACTTATCGTGATGCTGCTGTTCCTCAATTTCGGCTCGGTGCGCGATACGGCGCTGGCGGCCAGCGTGATGCCGATGGCGCTGGTGGGCGGCGTGTTGATCCTCTCGCTGACGGGTACGCCCTTCAGCGTCTCGGCAGCGATCGGCTTCATCGGTCTTTTCGGTATTTCGGTGATGGAGGGCATTTTGGTGCTGGCCTATTTCAACCAGTTGATCGGCAACGGGATGGACCGCGCCCAGGCGGTACTCCATGCCGCCCGCACCCGTTTCCGCCCGGTGATGATGACCTGCATAGCGGCCTGCGTGGGCCTGTTGCCGGCTGCGGTTTCCACCGGCATCGGCAGCCAGGTGCAGCGCCCCCTGGCCATGGTGGTTGTAGGCGGCATCCTGCTGGCGCCCGTGCTGATCCTCATCGTGCTGCCCGTCATGATTGACCTCTTCTCGAACCGCCCGGTTCGCCATGCCGAGGAGAGCGAGGCATGAAACTGCGCCTGACGATTGCCGCCGGATGCTGCACGCTGGCCACGGGCTGCGCTGTAGGGCCCGATTTTCACCAGCCTGCCCCCCCGCGCCAGGACAGCTATGCGCCCGACACGCCCACCGCGCTGCCCGCGCCCGATGGCGCGGCTGGCGGCACACAAAGGTTCAGCGCCGCCCTGCCGGCAAGCGCCTGGTGGCAGGCGTTCGGCTCGCCCGAAATGGATGGGTTGGTGGACCGCGCTTTGGCTGCCAACACCGATCTGGCGGCCATGCGCGCCGCGCTCAAAGAGGCCCGCGAACTGTGGCGGGCCCAACGCGGCGTGCTCTTCCCGACCATTGACCTGGGCGCCAGCACCAGTCGGGCCAAGGGGTCGCAATATCTGGCCCCGGTGCCTAACGATTCCACCTTCACCTACAGCCTGCAGACCGCGCAGGTGAACGTGGGCTACACGCTTGATCTCTTCGGCGGCAACCGGCGCAGCGTCGAGCAGGCCCGCGCCCAATATGATGCCCAGCGTTTTCAGGCAGAGGCGGCACGCACCACGCTCATCAACACGGTGGTGGTCACCGCCATTCAAATGGCCGCCCTGCACGAGGAGGTGGAAGCGCAGCGCCAGGTGATCGCGCTGCAGGCCGAATTGCTGGCCTTGACCCGCCATCAACTGGCAGTGGGCGATGCAGCCGGCCTCGATGTCGTGGCCCAGCAGGCGCAACTGGCGCAGGCGCAGGCCGCGCTGCCTGCGCTGGAGCATGCCTGGGCGCAAAGCCGCGACCTGCTCGCCTATCTCATCGGGCAGACTGCCGCCGACGGGCCACTGGAGGCACCCAAGCTCGACGCCATTCGTCTGCCCCATGACCCGCCGTTGACCTTGCCATCGCAATGGGTGCGCCAGCGCCCCGACATCCGCGCCGCCGAGGCCAATCTCCATGCGGCAAGCGCGGGCGTCGGCATCGCCGCGGCCAACCGCCTGCCGCAACTGACCTTGAGCGCCAGTGCGGGCGGCAATGGCCAGGGCTGGTCGAGCCTGTTGTCGGCGGCCAATTCCTTCTGGTCGCTGGGCGCGGGCATCACACAGCCGATCTTTGCGGGCGGCACGCTGCTGCATCGACAGCGGGCAGCGCGCGCCGCCTTCGAGCAGGCAGATGCGCAATACCGCTCCACCGTGCTGGCTGCGTTTCAGAATGTCGCCGACACGCTGGCCGCCTTGCAGGCAGACGCGGCAGCCGCCACGGCTGCCGCGGCAGCACGTACGGCCGCAAAGGAGACTTGGCAAATCACCGCAAGGCAGGTGGGCGATGGCGCAATCGCGCCCTCAGCGCAGCTCCAGGCCCGGATTGCCGTGTTGCAGGCCGACCAGGCCATGACCCAGGCGAGGCTTGCGCGATTGACCGATACTGCCGCCCTTTTTCAGGCGCTGGGTGGGGGCGCGGTGGCGGGCAAAACTAGCCCTTAAAGTGAGGCTGGACAGACAGTATCTGGTCAAGAAAGTAAGGCTGCTCAAAGTGACCGGCCTGACCTATTTTCCTCCAGCCTTCTCAATCTTTTGACGATGGCCACGCATTTCGATGCCGACTGGTGGGGCTGATTCATCGGCTCATTTCCCATGTCGTTCTGGGCATCAGCTTCCGCGGTGCGGGCGCCATTACCCAAGAGGGCATGCAGTTGAGCGGACTGAACAACGCCGTCACTGTGTGGGCTCCCGCCGTGGACAGCTTTGGTGGGGTGCGCAAACGTCTCGATGCGAAACTGAGGCCATTTTTTGTCCCGGCAGGCAGCACCGCAGCTCAGGAATGGATCAAGGGACGGTAATTCAGCTCACTTCGTTTCGTTTGTTGATTATTATCAACCTTAAATAATCATCACTTGGCATGGCCGTTGCCCGTGCCATAGCGGCAAGGTTCGCAATCCTCACCGGTGTCGTTCAATTACGTTGAAAGCGGGTGGACTCTTTGATGAAAATCCTTTTGCTAGAAGATGATGATGCTCTTTCTCGCAACATCACGGCAATGTTGGAGGAGTCAGCCTGCAAGGTCGTCTGCTGCAAATCTGGGCAGGATGCGATTTTTTTTGCAAGTTCGGAAGACTATGATGTGCTGGTCTTCGATCGCCTGGTTGAAGGCATGGATGGCTTGCGAGCGCTCAAGGCGCTTCGGGGGATCGGCGTACGTACTCCAGCAATCTTCCTCACGGCTATGACCGGCGTGGAGGATCGTGTGGAAGGGCTTGAGGCGGGCGCGGATGATTATCTGGCCAAGCCCTTCTCCGAGCGTGAGTTATTGGCTCGCTTGCAGGCCTTGAGCCGCCGCGCGCCAAACGCGGAGGCTCCGTCGGTTGTGACCGTAGGCGACTTTCAGATTGACCGCCTCAAGAGATTGGTCAGTCGAGCAGGGCATCCGATCCGTGTGCAGGTTCAGGAATTCAAGTTGTTAGAATATCTGATGCTCAACGCCGGCCAAGTCGTCACCCGGGCTATGATTTTGGAGTCTGTCTGGTCCTATCATTTTGAAATTCGGACAAATATCATCGAGAGCCATATGAGTCGCCTGCGGGCCAAGCTGTGCGCGAATGGTGGGAGCGATCCCATTCACACCTTCCGCGGCATCGGTTACCGCTTTCATGACGGTTAACACTTCACCTTTCGCGGCCTTAAAGAGTGGCGCATTCCGTTTCGCGCTGATGTTGGCTCTAGTGTTCGCGCTTGGATCAGTCGGCCTTCTCTGGACGGTCGAGCGGCAGATGGAAGGGTACGGAGACGCTGCCACCGACCTGATGCTGCGTGCCGAAGGGCGTGCACTTGCCGGGGCCTATGCCGAGGCAGGGCTACCCGGTTTGCTCACCTCATTGCGTCGTCAAAGTGGTAATGGTGGCGACCAGCAGTTCCACTTCCTCCTGGAGGATGCTCGGGGACATAGGCTGTTCGGCGATATTGACGTCGGTCAAGGGCGCTTGGGCGACGCGGTGATCACAGTGACCGAACCGGATAGCGGACCAGTGACAATGCGGGAGGTTGGTCTGGAAATCGGAAGTGGTTTGAGGCTTTTTGTCGCCACCGATTTCTTCGACTTCGACGAATTGCAGGACCGGCTCGCCCGCTTCACGATCATTTGCGGTGTGTCCATCAGCATTTTCGCGCTGGTCGGGGGTTATGGAGCTGGCAGTATTTTTCTGCGTCGGCTCGACAGGGTCAGCTGTCAGGTCGAACGCATTGTGGCCGGCGACAGTGATGAACGGCTGCCGGCTATAGGCTTGGCGCCAGAATTTGACATGCTTACACGCGGTCTCAACCGTATGCTTGACCACAAGGATGCCGCGATGGAGGCTGTGCGCCAGGTGTCGACAGCAATTGCCCATGACCTGCGTACTCCGCTCATGCGTCTGCAACAGCGGCTCGTAGGGTTGGCGCGCGAGCCCGAGGAAAGACATGATGCTGTTGGCGCTGCGATCGAAGATGTCGAAGGCATTCTTTCGACCTTTCAGGCTCTGCTTCACATTGGGATGATCGAAGGCGGCGTCGGACGGCGCCGCTTTCGTCGGGTGTCTATTTCCAAACACCTCGGCCGGGTGCTTGAAACCTATGGCCCGGTTGCGGAGGACGCTGGACATCAGCTCGTCGCACGGATCACTGATGATCTGTCGGTCGAGGGCGATGCTGAAATGCTCACCCAATTGTTTATCAATTTGATTGAGAATGCGATCGTCCATACGCCAGCTGGGACCAGGATCTCGGTCGACCTCGACCTGATAGGCGATGTCGTCCGGGCCCGTGTGAGCGATGATGGCCCCGGCGTGGCCGCAGCGGACCACGAGCGTATATTTCGCCGCTTCTATCGTGGCTCGGCGAGCAAAGGGTTGCCGGGAACCGGTCTGGGGCTATCGTTGGTTGCCGCTATCGCTGACGCACATCGAGTGAGGTATCGCATGGTCAAAGGCGCTGGATTCACGCTTGAACTGGATTTTCCAGGCTTCAGGCATGACCTTGGTGATCCTGTTGGTTAACCGGGCAGGCACAGATAACAGCTGGTAAAACGAGGGTCTTGGACTCGACACCAGCGGCGAAGTCGGCCCGGTTGGTCCCGGTTGCCTTGGTGATCCACCGGTCGACCCGTTCCTTGTCCTTTCAGGATATCATTGCAGATGAGGCAGGGTCGGTGTCGCATAACGCGTTGATGCTGCGTGCGACCGTCTTCGCGCGTAGCCCGGCATCGCGAGTGCTGCCGACTGCGTCATCGTAAATGGGGGCGGGGCTCGATTCGCTGAGCGCCCGCAGCGATCCACCGAAACTCAATACGTTTAGTCCCTGTCAGCCGGTCCGGCAGCTGGAGTTTCATTCGGCTTTGAACTTCGCCGACCAAGGTTCGAGGGAACTCTGGCGGATGCGCAAGGTGTTGTGGGGCTGGCCTCGAGACACCTTGCGAATAGACCCGCGTGAAATGCCGGTCGTGCACCGTGGTTCGAGCTTAGGGGTGTTCCGCAGCCAATGGGCGGAGTCGGCCGCCTGAACAGCTCAGAGATGGAAGTCTCCAAGAAGGTGTCGCTAAAGGTTGGAGAGCTCGGCGCGTGCGGCGGCGATCTTATCGGCAAGGCGAGCGTCGGCGAGCAACTCGATGCCCACCATTGTGCCGACGACATGGCTGGCCTCGATGTCGCTGGGAAAATGTGCGCCGCAATATTCCCGGCTCAGGCCATAATCCTTGGCCCGTGCCAGAATGACATCGGCCTTTTGCGGCATCAGATGCGCCAACACCCAGCCTACAGAATAGCCAAGCGTGGAGTGGCCCGAAGGATATGAGCGAAATTCCGGTTTGGCCGGATTAGGCTTGTATTCGCAGAAGGGGATCGAAGGATCAGCGCTGTAAGGGCGCATACGGTGAAAGAAGAGCTTGCTGTCGCTTGTTGCAATTTCCGCCTCGGACTGGACCAAAGTGAGCAGCGCCCAACTGGCAGGTTTGCTGCGTAGGTCGAAGCCCAGCACGTTGTTGAACAGGGAGGGGTTTTCGTTGTCGCTGTCGGCCTTGGCCTGAGCCAGTCGCCTTGGACTAGCCTTGGCTAAAAGGCGGTGCAACTCCGCGATCTCAAAGACTTCTTGCGCCGATCCGTGGGCGGCAGGGGCCGGCAGGATTTGCGCAGGCACGAATTTGGCCGCGTTGAGATATTGCAAATGCTCGGCGGCCGCGACTGGCTGGGCCAGCATAGGAAACGACAGACAGAGCAGCGCGGAGGAAAGGAGGCGCTTCATGAGAAATCCTTTGGATAATCGGCTCAGGCTGGCTTGGTGGCGCCGATTGGCGCCGGCAGACAGGAGTTTGAGAGTTTGTATTGGAGATGGCCGAAGGCTTTGGTTTTGTAATGGACGAGGACCGTCGCGTTCTGGGACGGGAAAGACTCGTGGTGGCGAAGTCGCCCCCTGCGCCGGGCAAAGCCGTGCAGGGGGCACCCGGATCACCGCGGGGACAGCGCGATGATCCGGAAACTGGCCGGTTGGACGGTCCTGGGCTGGCCCTTGATCACCGGGTTTAGTCTGGCCGACGGGAGATAAAGACGGCCTGTTGCCGGATCGAGCGCTGCAGTGCGGGCTTCCGGGCCTGTCTCCACCGAGGGCCGGACATGAGGACCGGACTTGTCGAGAGAGATGATCGACAGCCTGCCGTTCCCGCCGCAGGGCACCAGGAAGCGATGATGGGCGGCATCCCAGATCGCCGTATCGGGGTCCTGATCGATCGGCAACAGTCGGACGACCTTGCGGTGGGCGATATCGACCAACGCAGCCTTGCCATTCGCGCAGGCGCTGAGCGCGAGGGTGCCAGGCCCCATGGCAAGCCCGGTCGGGCCTTCGCAGCCCGGCAAGGGGATCGCGCCCACGTGCTTGTTGTCGACCAGATCAACGAGTTCTATTTCGTTGAAGTCCTCAGTGTTGACCGCCAGCAGCGAGGGCGTGGCGAGCACCGCGACCTCAAGACCCGTCTTGAGCGGAATGCGCCTGGTTTCCACCATACGGTCGAGATCAATCACTGAGATCACCCCGGCCTTGGCTGCCATGACATAGGCCGTATGACCATTGGCGCTCAGTACCGTAGCATCAGGATCTTGGGCGACCGGGATACGTACCAGTTCCGCGCCGCGGTCGGCGTCGAGAATGCGCACGGTGTTGTCGAGCTTGCTGGTGACCAGGATGCGGGTTTGGCCGGGCAGCGGCACGACGGCATGGGCATAGGCAATCTGGCCTATCGAGCGTACATCGCGCGTAGCTGGATTGACGAGCAGTACATCTTTGCCATGAGCGACCAGAAGGCGATGATGCGCTTCATCCCAGCTCGCGAAATCCCAAAGATCATCGGGAGCCTGGATCGACGGCAGTTTGCTGAAAGCTGGCGCTGCGGGGGCAGCGATTGCTAGGGGCCCAGCCAGAATGCCAAGCAGAGCGCTGGTCGCGGCCAGCAGGGCACGCAAGGGGGAAGGCATGATAGAGGGTCCTTTTCGCATCAGAGTTTCAACTTCACGCCGATCTCTATGGTCGCATCGTAGAACTCGCGCTGGATCGGTCGGTTGGGCGCGCCTTCGTAGAAGCGCAGCGGCGCGTTTGTCAGGTTTTTGACGTTGAGATAGAGCTGCGCGCGGTCGCTTAGGTCATAGCTAGCATTGGCATCGAGCGTGTAGCGGCTGTCCTGAAACACATCGGTGGCACGGCTGCCGCCTACACCGAAGAGAACGGTGCTCTCGAATTGCGAGGCGATACGGATCTTGGCCTTGCCGCGCTCATAGAAGACCGCCGCGTTCCAGGAAGTCCCAAACGTGCCCGGCAATGCGACATTGCCTTCACCAGCGCGCAGCGCCACGCCACTGTCCACATGAGTGAAGTTGGCGTCGATACCCAAACCACCTAGTAATCCCGGCAACCCAGTGAATTTGTCGACGAAATTAACTTCCAAGCCGCGGGCATAAGCATAATGGGCATTTTCATAAGTCGCAACCAGGAAGATGCCCGAGTTGCCTTGATAGCCGTTCACTCGGTTGGTGCGGGTGACGACATAGTCGAGCAGCTCCTTGTCGAAGCCGGTGACAGAAATTACACCGGCGTCTGGCAGGTAATATTCGAGCGAGGCATCGAAATTATGGCTGTAGGTCGGCAAAAGGTTGGGGTTTCCGGTGCTCACCGTGAGTCCGCCCAGATCGACGCTGGTGGATTGCTGGGTCTGGTAAAAGCCGGGGCGGGCGATGCCAGTGGAATAGGTGGCGCGGGCGACCAGGCGCGGTGCGGCCTGATAGCGCAGCTGGAGCGTCGGGAAGGCGTTGTCATAATTACGCGTGGTCGACAGTGGGTTGAGCGTCGTGTTGCCCGTGGCGTCGGTGTTTTGACCAATGCCGCGGTAGACCGCATGGGTATGTTCGAAGCGAAGTCCTGCCAATACTCCCAGCTTGCCGAATGTGCCCTGATACTGGACGAAACCGGCCGCGATGTTCTCGGTGTCGTCGAAATAGCCGCCTGGGTTGAGCGCCATCCCCGTGTTATTCTGCGCGAAAAGCGCGCGCAGCGCCGGGCCGCCGATCACTGGGCCGATATCATAGCCGGCATGATAGAAATTGGTGATATTGCTGCCCGCAGCGTCCTGCGCCAGCGAGAGATTGCCGGTAAGATTGGCGCTGGCGGTATAGGGGCGGGCTACCTTGTCGCGGAAGCGCAACTTGGTGCCCACCTTGATTTCGTCTCCCGGTGTCAGGCCGATCGGCAGAGTGAGACTTCCAGCGCCAGACCACTCCTGATCGACATCGAACTCGGTCTGGTTGCCGATATTGCTCAGGCTGTAATTGGCCGGATTGGTCAGCCCACTGCCCGCGGTGACATTGTAGCGCGGCAGGTTGGGATTGGTGATGTTGTCATAGGCGATGGTGTAGCTGTTGGGGTTGTCGAAGGTCGAGTTGTAGTCGAAATGCTTGGAGTAACTGGCGCGCGAATAGGCCCCCCAATACTCCAGATGCGCATCGCCCAGATGGTTGTCGCCACCGAGCTGGACCACGATGTTGCGATGGGTCTCATCATAGTCGCGCAGGGTTTTCTGCGCAGTCGCCGTGTCGGTCAACGTGTTGCCGCTGGTGGTCGGATTGCCGTTGAAATTGATTGACATGCGGTTGCGATAGCCATGCTCGTTGTAGCCAGCCATGCTGGCGCGCAGGTAATAGCGCTGCCCTTCGGCGGGTACGAAATCCATCTCACCCGAATAGCCAAAGCGCTGGCGATAATAGTCATATTTGCGCAATTCGAGGCCGGCAAAGGCCTTGTCCGGTGTCCCGATGGAATCGACATAGCCCGCTTCCATATCGTGGAAACTGCGGTGATCATTGTAGAGAAACTGGCTGATCACAAAAGAGATTTTTGAGTCCTTGCCGCCGATCGGACCACCGACCACGATCTCGTCGCGATAGAGCCCCTTGCCGGCGAAGGTCTCGACACCGCCGCCCAGCGTTACATCGGCAAACATCCGTTTGGCGCCGATGGCGGTGCGCGGGGTCAGCTCAACCGAGCCGCCAATCCCTTCTGCGTCATGATCGGGAAGGCCCGTCTTGACGATCGACATGCGGTCGACCGCACCGATCGGCACGGTGTCGAACTCGACCGCGCGCCCCGCCGCGTTGAAATAGGTTCCACCCGGCTGGGTGTTGAGGAGCACGACGCCCCCCATGGTGGCGCCGTTGAAGTTACCGTCGAGCCCACGGATATTGATGAAGCGTCCCTCTGCCGTGTCGATCGACAGCGCGACACCCGGCATGCGGCTCAGGGCCTCGGCGGCGTTGACGTCGGGATATTTCGCGATGGCTTCGGCTGACTGCACATTGATGATGTTGGGCGCTGCCTTTTCTTCCTCACGCGCCGTGTGGGCGAGGCGGGCGGAAACGACGATATCGGCGCGATCCTCGTCATGGCCGGAGGCTGCTGGTGCATTGGTCGCCATGGCTGCGACGGGCAGTAGTGCAAATGCGAGCGCGGAAAGCGAGCTGAGGCGGACGTGCATGATGGACCCCGGTTTTGTGAGAATTTCCGCCGGTTCAATCGTAAGCGCGCATTTCGTAGCACGCTGGTTCCGGGGGCAATGCGGCCATCATAGTTGACGCTGAATGAGACAGGCCACCACAGCGACGTCGGCGGGTCAGGCGTGTCTTTTGAAGTTGAATGGCAGCAGGTCGTC
>JAGWMZ010000039.1 GCA_028871475.1 Sphingomonadales bacterium
TGGGGCTGGTGAAGAAGGGGCTGATCCAGATCGCCTCCACGCCAAGGCTCGCCACATGGTCGAGATGCGCCGTGATCCCCGCCAGATCGCCCACCCCATCGCCATTGCTGTCCGCAAAGCTGCGCGGGTAGATCTGGTAAATCGACGCGCCGTGCCACCATTCATTCACATGGGCATTCGCGGACGGATGGGTCATGCAGGGGGTCTCGCGCTGACGTCTCGGGGAGAGCCCAGTCTATGGCAAGGTTTCGGCCATGCCCAGCGCTTTGCCTGCCATACGTATGCCGGGCCGTCACGCGCGGGTTTTTCGTTCATCCTGCGACAATATACCTAAATTTAGAGGCCAGTGGCAAAGCGAGCCTTGCATCTGGCGCACAGATGCGGGATCGGAAGAATTTGGCCCATCCAAGTCACGGGCACAGGCAGGAGCAACGGCATGACCATCCTTCGCGGGGACCTATCCCCACAACCATCGCGGGCTCGCAAGGCCCACGCGATGGGGTCCCGCGATACCGTCAGCCGTGCCCCGGGGCATCACCGCATCCTGTCGTTTGCGATGCTGGCCTCGGCCAGTATGCTGGGGCTGACGGCATCGCCGGCCATGGCCCGCGATGCTGCCGTGACGCAGGCACAGGACACCCAGAGCGCGACGCAAGCGACCGCTCCGGTGGCACCGGCGACACCGGGCGACACCGTAACGGCAACCATCGCCGTCCCCCCGGCGCCGGCCAACGCGCCGACGACGGCCACGCCGGCCGCCCCGGCATCTGACCAGACGGCGGCCCCAACCGCGCCCCCGGCTCCGCAGACCACCGTCACAGCGGTTCCTGCCGCCGGTTCGAACGCCACACCCGATGCCGCAGGCAGTGAGCCTGCTGCCGAGACCGCGCACAAGGAAACCGGCAAGCCCGGCAATGGCAGCGACATCATCGTTTCCGCCCGCGCCAAGGCGCCGCCGGGCGACCCGCTGATCGGCCTCAATCTGAAATCCTATGCCGCAGTGCAGATGGCCGACAAGGCTGTGGTCGGCCCGGCCGCCATGGCCTACAAGAAGGGCGTGCCCTCGCCGCTGCGTCAGGGCATCCACAATCTGCTGCTCAACATGCGCGAGCCACCCGTCATCGTCGCCTATCTGGTCGAACACAAGATCGGCAAGGCCTTCGAGACGCTGGGCCGCCTGACGATCAACACCACGCTGGGCATCGGCGGCATTTTTGACATCGCCAAGCGCAAGCCGTTCCATCTGCCCTGGCACGCCAATGGCATGGCCGATGCCATGGGCTTCTATGGCATCAAGCCGGGCCCCTATTTCTTCCTGCCGCTGATCGGCCCGACCACGCTGCGCGACCTGATCGGCACGACAATCGACCGTGTCGGCTTCCCCGCGCTCTATGCCGATGAATTGCGCAGCCCGGCCTATGGCCTGGCCATCACCATCGTGAGCGGTCTGGACGACCGCGTCGCCATCGACCCGCAGGTGCGCGAATTCCGCGAGCATTCGCCCGATCCCTATGCCGCCATGAGGCGCTTTTACCTGGCGCGCCGCCAGGCAGAGATCGACGCGCTGCATGGCAAGCCGCCGCTCCAGGACAAACTGTCGGATTACGATTTTACACCCAAGACCGCCCCGGCACAGGGGCAGGCCGCCTCCGTGGTGGCGCCCCCCCCTGCCGCGGCGCCGGCGGTCGCGCCGCCTCCCTCACTGGCGGCCCCGGCCACTGCGGCTGCGCCCGGTGGCGCACCGGCCACAACGCCGCCGCCGCCCGTCAGCGAACCGGCCAAGCCCTGATCCGTATTGGCGCCAGGGGTTCAGCGGACCATGCGGTGGAAATAGTGTCGATTCCCGGAGACCACATCCTGCAGGTCTCCGGGCAGGTCGGCCAAGGCGCGGCGACGGATCGACGGGCTGCGATGTGAGGGCCCCAGCGACACCAGCAGCATGATCATGAGTTGACGCCGAGGCGGCGGCAGGGCCCGCTGCAGCGCAAAGGGGTTGGTAAAGGCCGCATCCCCCAGATCGAGCGTGACATGGGCGGCCGGCGTGCGATCGAGCAGAGTGGCCACCTCCTCATCACCATAGAGCCGGGGCTCGACCATCTCATCCAGCCGCGACGAGCCAGGCACCACGGCAAAGGGGCTTTGCTCAAGCGCGACCACCTCGTCGAGCGGCACCAGCACCATCAGCGCATTGAAGGGCTCGGCATTGTTGCGATGCCATTTCCACTTGGGCGAATCGCGATAGCCGGGATTATCGATCCACGCCCAGCCCCAACTGAGCGCCGCGCGCGGCCCCAACACTTCCTGACACAGGCTGATGATCGCCGGATTCGCACAGATGCGGAAAAAATTATCGCTGGCGAAAAGGGCATGCGATTCCATGTAGAGCGAGGGATAGGGCGCCGCCTCCACCAACCCGCGATAGGACCATCCGGGCACGGCGGGATCGTGGTAGGCCGGCTGGCGCATCAGCTCCTCACGCATGTCCGCCAACAGGGGCAGCGGCATGATCCCATGCGCCACGCAGTAATCCTCGGAGCGCATGCCCGCGCAGCGCTGCGCCGTCTCGGGATCATGATGAGCCGGGCGCAACAAGGTGTCCACCCACCAGCGCTCGATCATCGCCATTCGGGTGATCCACGCAGGGTCGTTGGAATGTTTCCGCAAGATATTGATGTAGTTATGCGCAAGGTTCAGGCGCAGCAGATAGGCGAGGCGTGCAAGAAACCCTTCGCCGGAGCAACGCCCCGCCCGCTCATGGTCTCCCCAACTCTCGACGCCCGGCTCGGGCTGGTCATCCAGTCCGACAAGGCCGCCGTGGCCGAAACGCATCTCATTGTCCTCATCGCGGCTTGACCACAAGCACCCCCCTGCCCCCGGCGCGATTCCGGCAGTCAGGCTTCACCCTTCACAAGCCCCGATTGAGAGAAAAGGCGAGCGGAGACTGACAGGATGCCCAGTTCCTGTCACCCTTTTCACCCCTTTCCGTCGCGGCCCCTAACAACCACGGTTAAGGAACTTTTACGAAATCCCCTCTAAACCTGTTTCCACGCCCGCCTGCCCCGATTCTGCCCGGATCAGAGCATCGCGCCGCGAAGGAAACACGCCATGTTCGCTCGGACGCTGAAACGCCAACGCCCCTCAAAAGGCACGACGCCTGTTCGTATCATGATCTGGGCCACCTTGCTCGCAACAATTTGCGGAGCACTGGGCGCTGCCGAACCGCTGGAGGATATTCTGCGCGGCGGGCGGAACATGATCCGTATGCGGCCGGCGGATCAGAAGATCGTGGTGGTCGGTCTGGACGAGAAGACCTACGATCATTTTGGAACGGTCAACTTCCCGCGCAGCGCCGATGCAAAGCTCATCGACAATCTGATGTCGATGGGCGCACGTCATGTTTATTTTGATCGCGCATATTCGGAGCTCACTGTACCGACGGAGGACAACAAACTCGTTGAAGCACTAAAAAATAGTCATGGGCGAGTCTCTATGGGAGCCTTGACCGCCGTCGATAAAATGACTGGAGAAAGAACCAGCATAGCTCCAAACAAAATTTTTCTGAAATTTGCGACGATCGCATCGCTTGACGGTTACATCTCTCCGTTTTCACTTTCTATGGAGGTTTATTACAAAAGATATATTGATAGCATTGCAGTTCCAGCGGTTTCCTCTATGATTTCTGGGCGCACAGGGCCAGTCAATACGCGCTTCCGCCCGGACTGGTCCATCGACATGCGTACGGTTCCTCATTTCAGTTTCATTGATGTTGTCGACAACAAAGTCGATCCCGCTCAAATCCGCGGGAAAGACGTTTTGGTTGGAGCGACCACTTCACGTATGAACGATATTCGGCGCATTGCTGGCCAAGGCTGGGTTCCCGGGGTATATTTCCACGCAGTAGCAGCCCAAACTTTGCGTGAGGGCACTCCCCGCAACTGGGGCTGGTTTCCGGCTGAAATCCTCGCTGTTCTATGCTCTCTTGCACTCGTCTTCTGTAAAACACGCCGCCAAGCTGGTTTGACTACGCTCGTAGCAGTGGCCCTGCTCGCCGGCATCCCCTTCATCCTCGACGCGCATTTCATCACGGCCGACTTCATCCCGGCTTACCTGCTGTTTGGTATCGTGGCCTATCGTGCCATGGTCCTGCGCGCCGTCAATCAGGCCCAGCGTCAGCATGCCGGCACGCTGCTGCCCAACCTGTCGGCCCTGCGCGAGGCACCCGATGCCTCGCACCAGCCACTGGTGGCCATGCGCATCCGCAATTTCGCCGCCATCTGCTCCAGCTTCTCCGAATCCATGGACACGCTGCTGATCAACGAACTGGTCCGCCGCCTCTCGCTGCCGGGCCAGGAGAACACATTCTATCAGGCCGAGGACATGCTCTACTGGCTGGCCCCGCGCCTGCCCGCCGACGAATTGGCTGGCCATATCGAGGGCCTCGCCCGTCTCGTCGAAACGCAGATGATCTTCGGCGATCGCAAGATCGACGTCCAGGTCTCCTTCGGCCTAGACGATGAGTATGACCGCCCGGTCGCCAGCCGCATCGCCAGCGCGATGCTGGCCGCCGACCGCGCGGCCAGCCGCAACCAACTCTGGCGCTTCCACCAGTCGGACAGCGAAGGCGACACCAGCTGGCAGCTCAGCCTTGTGGGCGAGATGGACAATGCGCTGGATCAGGGTGACATCTGGGTGGCCTATCAACCGCAGTTCACCATCGACAATCTGCGCGTCATCGGTGCCGAAGCGCTGGTGCGCTGGCAACATCCCGAACGCGGCTCGATCTCGCCCGAGACCTTCGTGCTGGCGGCCGAAGCGCATAACCGCATCCTGCGTCTCACGCTCTATGTGCTGGAGCGCGCGATCGCCGATGCCCTGCGCATCGTTCAGAAACGCCCCGGCTTCCGCCTCAGCGTCAACCTGTCCGCCAGCCTGTTCACCCAGCCGGACATGGCGGCCCGCATCGCCGGCGTGCTGGCCACCACCGGCTTTCCGCCCGCAAGTCTGACACTGGAAATCACCGAAACCGCGCACATCACCGAAAATGCCAAAGCCAACGACATTCTGGCGCAATTGACCGCCATGGGCATCCAGATCTCGATCGATGATTATGGCACGGGCAATGCCACGCTCGACTATCTCAAGAGCTTCCCCTGCGACGAGGTGAAGATCGACCGCAAATTCGTGACCCATGTCACGACCAATCCCGATGATCGACTCATGGTCGAATCGACCATCGCGCTGGCCCATCGCCTGAACCGCCGGGTGATTGCCGAAGGGATCGAGGACCGACCCACACTTGACCTGCTGCGTCAACTGGGCTGCGATATCGCACAAGGATATCATTTGGGAAAACCCATGCGTTTTAAGGATTTGGCAACCATGGTGTTCCCTTCCAGGACACCTCGCGCGGCCTGACCTTTACCGCTTGAATATGGTTTACAACCAGTTAACATTGTTCACGCCGGAACCGTCTCCGGTGAGTCCATGTTTTCTGGGAGCGTTACCATGGCTAAGAAGAAGGTTGCCGTTCGCGGCATTTGGGATGGTATGGAAGGTTTCATTGGCGTCGGCTACTGAGCCTAAGCTACGGAAATACCATCTAAAAAGGACGGCCTTGGATCACATCCAAGGCCGTTTGATTTTGAGCTCATAGACATCGCGCAAACCGCCGCGACTCGGCCCGAATTGATACTATCGCGTTAACCTTTTCTGGCGAGGCAGATGATCAGCGAGACACGTCCCTTCTGCTCATCGCGCCGGACATACACCAGTCGCAACTGCCGATGCCATAAATTGCCCGGCAACAGGCGCAATCCCATAGACGGCACCACTCTGTACACAGCCGCACAACTGCACAAGCCCCGGCTTGTGCAGCCCCGAAGCCGATCCTAAGGCGACCTCACAAACCCTTGCCGCGCCTGACAGAGGACAAGCATGATCGACACCCCATACGTATTCACCTTTGGTGCCGGCGCCAGCTCGGCCGATCCCCGCTCGCGCGACAAGACGATTACCGGGGGCAAGGGCGCCAATCTGGCGGAAATGGCCAGCATCGGCCTGCCGGTCCCCCCGGGCCTGACGATCAGCACCGAGGTCTGCGCGCATTACAACGCCAATGGGAAGAGTTTCGATGATTCGCTGCGTGCGGGCGTCACGGCGGGCATCCGGCACATCGAGACCGCCACCGGTCGCAGCTTTGGCGATGCGGCCAACCCGTTGCTGGTCTCGGTCCGCTCGGGCGCGCGGGTGTCGATGCCCGGCATGATGGACACGGTGCTCAACCTGGGCCTTAACGACCAGACGGTGCAGGGGCTGGCCGATGGCTCGGGCAATCTGCGCTTTGCCTGGGACTCCTATCGCCGCTTCATCCAGATGTATGCCGACGTGGTCCTCGGCCTTGAACACGCGCTGTTCGAGGATGCGCTGGAGCAGGCCAAGGAGGACAATGGCTTCCACGAGGACACCCAGATGGAAGCGGCCCACTGGCAGGACCTGGTCGCCGTCTACAAGGAGATCGTCGCGCACGAACTGGGCCATCCCTTTCCGCAGGATGTGAACCAGCAGCTGTGGGGCGCGATCGGGGCCGTCTTCGACAGTTGGGAAAGCGAGCGCGCCAAGGTCTACCGCCGTCTGAACGACATTCCGGCGAGCTGGGGCACGGCTGTCAATGTGCAGGCCATGGTCTTTGGCAATATGGGCGACACCAGCGCCACCGGCGTCGCCTTCACCCGCGATCCGGCGACGGGCGAGAAGGCCTATTACGGCGAATGGCTGGTCAACGCCCAGGGTGAAGATGTGGTGGCCGGCATCCGCACCCCGCAATATCTGACGAAACATGCCCGCGAGCGTGCCGGCGCCAAGCCGCTGAGCATGGAAGAGGCCATGCCCGAGGCCTATACCCAGCTCGCCCATGTCTTCGAGGTGCTGGAAAAGCACTACAAGGACATGCAGGACATCGAATTCACGGTGGAACGCGGCAAGCTGTGGATGTTGCAGACCCGCAGCGGCAAGCGCACCGCCAAGGCCGCGCTGAAGATCGCGGTCGAAATGGTGAAGGAAGGGCTGATCGACGAGAAGGAAGCGATCCTGCGCGTCGATCCCATGGCGCTCGACCAGTTGCTCCACCCCGCGCTTGACCCCAAGGCCGCGCGGGATGATCTGGGCAAGGGTCTGCCCGCTTCGCCGGGTGCGGCCAGCGGTGCCATCGCGCTCGACGCTGAAACCGCCACCGCCTGGGCCGAGCGCGGCGAGGCTGTCGTCCTCGTCCGTGTCGAAACCAGCCCGGAGGACATCGCGGGCATGCATGCCTCACGCGGCGTGCTGACGGCGCGCGGCGGCATGACCAGCCACGCCGCCGTTGTGGCGCGCGGCATGGGCCGCCCCTGCGTCTCTGGCGCGGGCGCACTTTCCATCGACAATGCCGCCCGCACCTTGCGCTTTGGCGATCGCGTGCTGAAAGAAGGTGACATCATCACCATTGACGGCACCACTGGCGATGTCTTCGCCGGCGCCGTGCCCACCATCGAGCCGGAACTGGGTGATGATTTCGCCACGCTGATGGGCTGGGCCGACAAGCACCGCCGCATGAAGGTGCGCACCAATGCCGAAACCCCCGAGGATTGCCGCATGGCCCGCATCTTCGGCGCCGAGGGCATTGGCCTGTGCCGCACCGAGCACATGTTCTTCGACGCCACCCGCATCCCCTATGTCCGCCAGATGATCCTGGCCGAGGATGCCGCCGGGCGCCGCGAGGCCATCGTCAAACTCCTCCCCGCCCAGCGCGAGGATTTCAGCGCGATCTTCAAAATCATGGCCGGGCTTCCCGTCACCATCCGCCTGCTCGACCCGCCGCTCCACGAATTCCTGCCCCACACCGAGGCCGATTTCGCGGAATTGTCGGACACGGTGGGCATTGGCGTCGAAACACTGAAGCGCCGCGCCAATGAACTGCATGAATTCAACCCCATGCTGGGCCATCGCGGCTGCCGCCTCGCCATCACCTTCCCCGAAATCTACGAAATGCAGGCCCGCGCCATCTTTGAAGCGGCCTGCGACGTGGTGGAAGCCAGCGGCGCCCCCATCGTGCCCGAGGTGATGATCCCGCTGGCCGCCACCAAGCGCGAGCTGGAGATCCTGCGCAAGCTGATCGACGAGACCGCCGCTGCCGTCTTCGCCGAAAAGGGCCGGACGCTGGATTACCTCGTCGGCACCATGATCGAGCTGCCCCGCGCGGCACTGATGGCCGGCGAGCTGGCTGAGGAAGCGCGCTTCTTCTCCTTCGGCACCAACGATTTGACGCAGACCACGCTGGGCATCAGCCGCGACGATGCCTCGCGCTTCCTCAATGCCTATGTCGAACAGGGCATCTACCCGCGCGATCCCTTCGTCAGCCTCGACATCGAGGGGGTAGGCCAGCTGGTCAGCCTCGCCGCCGAGCGTGGCCGCAAGACCCGCGGCGACATCAAGCTGGGCATCTGCGGCGAGCATGGCGGCGATCCGGCCTCCATCGCCTTCTGCGAGCAGACCGGGCTCGATTACGTCTCGGCCTCGCCATTCCGCGTACCGATTGCGCGACTGGCGGCGGCTCAGGCGGTTTTGAAGAAGTAAGGAAGGGAAAGTGCGAGGGCCATCGCCCTCGCGCTCCCTTTAGATGTCGGCATTGCGCATCGGGTTCGGCCCAAGAGCCCAGTTTGCCGCGCCGCAGGCAGAAAATGACAGCGCAGCGTGATGGTTTTCATGCCTGCGGCGCGGCGATGCTGACACAGCGGTCGAGGCATCACAGCCCTTGCAAAACGAAAGGGAGCGCGAGGGCGATGGCCCTCGCATCCTCCTTCCTCCTAAAATCGCTTCACCATCCCCCGCCAAGGGCCAGAAACAACGTCACCTGCGCCTGCGCCAGCCCTTCCCGCGCGCTCAGCTCCGACGCTCTGGCGCCAACCGCACCCTGCTCGCCGCCAATCGCCGCCAACAGCGGACTGCGCCCCCCCGCCCGCAGCCGCCGCGCCTCATCGGCGGCCTTCTCGGCGGCTTCGCGCGCGGCGGTGATCGCCACCAGACGGTCATGATCCTGCGCATAGGCGTTGAGCGCTGTTTCCGTTTCGCGCAGCGCGCCCAGCACCACGCTATCATAATGGGCCAGCGCAGCATCGGCGTCGGCGCCAGCGGCGCGCACCTTGGCGCGTGCCGCTGCATTGGGGATGTTCCAGTGGATGAGGCCGCCCAGCGCCCACATGTTGGTCGCCGCCGTGCCCAGATCCTTGAGGAAGCCGCTCGCCCCGCCCGAGATGCCGATGCCGACGCTGGGGTACAGCTCGGCCGTGGCCACGCCGATCCGCGCCGTCGCGGCGGCCAGCCGTCTTTCAGCCACCCGCACATCGGGGCGGCGGCGCAGCAACATGGCCCCATCACCCACGGGCAGCGGTTGCTTCAACTGGGGCATCGCCTTGCAGCCCTCCGCCTCGCGGGGGTAATCGCCCGGCACCCGGCCCATCAGATAGGCCAGGCGGTAGAGCGCCGCCCTGGCCCGCGCGTGCTGCGCGGGGATCAGCGCCTGCAACTGCTGATAGCGTTCCTCTGCGGCCGTCACCTCGATGGTCGAGGTCCGCCCGGCCATCTGCAGGCGCCGCGCCACGTCGAGCGCCCGCCCCTGCAGTTCAACGGCCTTTTCGGCCAGCTCCAGATCCTCATTCGCGCCGCAGACGGTGATGTAGCTGCGCGCCACTTCAGAGGCCAGCGTCACCTTGACCGCCGCGATGGTCGCCTGCGTCGCTTCCTCATCGGCGCGGGCGGCTTCGATACTGTGCTTGATCCGCCCGAACAGATCGATCTGATAGGACATTTCGAGCGATCCCGTGCCCAGCGTCGCCACCGGGATCGGCTCGCTCAACAGATAACTCTCGCCCGACAGGCGCGCGCGCTCGGCCGCAAAGCTGGCGGCAAAATCGGGCTCGTGCTGCCCCTCGGCAGCCTGGGTGACCGCGCGGGCGCGCAGCAGGCTGGCCTGCGCCACGCGCAGATCCGTATTGGCCGCCAGCGCCTGCTCTTCCAGCCCGTCGAGCACGGGATCGTCATAGAGATGCCACCAGCGCGCGGGCAGATCACCGGTTGCCACCTGTGCGCTATCCTCATGGAAGGCACCCTGCGTGGCGGGATTGTCGATCACCGGCTTTTGCGCGACATGGGGCGGCACACCGCAACCGGCCAGAGCCAGCAACGCAACGCCTGCGAAGAGCCGCCTCATTGGCGCGTGCCCTTGTCTGACTGGTCGAGGGTGACCGTGGCGGTGCGGCCGGGAATCAGCGCCACATCAGCGGGCGGGTGATCCAGCGCGATACGCACCGGCACGCGCTGCGCCAAACGCACCCAGCTGAAGTTCGGGTTGATGGCGGGCAGGCCATTGGCGCTGGGCGCCCGGTCATGGTCCTCGATGGCCGAAGCAATGGAGGTGACATGGCCGTCCAGCACCCGGTTCTCGCCCATCAGATGCACCTTGGCCTTCTGGCCGATATGCACCTGCGGCAGCTTGGTTTCCTCAAAATAGCCCTCGACGCGCAGCGAGCCGGTATCGACCAGCGCGATCACCGGCTTGCCGGGCGCCACATAATTGCCCGGACGCAGCCCCAGATCCGACAGGCGCCCGTCGAGCGGCGCCACCACCCGCGTGCGCTGCAGGTTCAGCGCGGCCAGATCGCGCCCGTTGCGCGCGGCATTCACCGCCGTCTCCGCCTCGGCCAGCGCGGCCTTGGCCTCGGCCACGGCGGCTTCGCCCTCGCTCACTCTCGTCTGGCTCTGCTCGGTCGCCTCGGTGGAGACCAGATCGCCCAGCCCCCTGTTGCGCACCGCCTCGCGCCGTGCCTCACCCAGCGTCGCATTGGCGCGCACAATGGCGGCCTTCGCGCGCACCACCGCCGCATTGGCCTTCTCCACGCCGACATCAGCCTCATGCAGCGCCAGCTCGTAACGCGCCCGGTCGATGTCAAAGAGCACATCGCCCTTGTGGACCAGCTGGTCGTTGCCGACATAGACCTTGGTCACCAGCCCCTGCACGTCGGGCGCGATCTGCACCACCTCGGCGCGGATACGGCCATCGCGGGTCCATGGATCGACCTGATAGTGGATCCACAGCGCCCGTGCGCCGATCACCGCCACAAGCACCGCCGCCCCCGTGGTGAGCACACCCACAGCCTGACGCAGATTACGGGAAACGGGGGCTTTCATGGCAGAAGTCCTTGCGGCACGGGGAGGGGATAGAGGGTGATCAGGCACCAGACAGCAACAAACAGCGCCGTATCGAACAGCACCGGATGCCACACCCAGCGATAGAAACGCAGCGCCACCAGCACCCGGTGGATGATCAGCGCGATGATCAGCGCGATACCCGCCGTCACCGGCACGGTCGCCACCAGCACGCCGCCAAAGGAATATTCCGGGATCATACGGCAGGCTCCGGCGAGAAGGGGGCGGCGTCGGGGAAGAGATTGCGCCGCATGGCCACCAGCGCCGCGCGGCCCTGCGCCGGGTCGGTGCCGATCAACTCGCCCGCCAGTTCGGGCGTGGGAGCCGGGCCCTCCAGCGTCAGCCGCAAGGCGCGGTCGATCGCGGCGAGCAGCGTTTCAGGCGGCGGGTCACCCGGCGCGCTGGTGGAAAAATGCGCCTCGGCCGCGCGCAGCAGCCGCGCCAGCGCCACCCGCAGCGCCCGCCCCGCGCCCATGCGCAATTGCTGGATGGTGGCGATGTTCACCGCCACGCGCACCTCGGCCAGCCCCGCGACAGAGGCGTCATTGTCGGTGCTCAGCCGCTGGGAAATCAGCGCGAGCTGATCGGTGGCATGGACCAGCGTGCGGGTCGGGTCGGGCGGGGTCCGGGCCCCCGCCAGCCGGGCCAGATCGCGATGGAGCCGCCCCACCAGCTTGGCAATCGCGGCATCCGCGCTGATCATGCGGAAAGTGGCCGTTACCCCCACGGCTGCGGCCAGCGCCACCACCTGCCCGCCATTGGCATTGATGAAATGGGCGACATCGGCGGTATAATTCTCGGTGATCGCGATGCCGCTGCCAAAGCCGACCATCGAGGCCGTGGCCAGCCCGCCCCAGCGCGGGCTCATCATGAAATAGCCAGCCAGCAGCAGCGGCGGCGAGAGCACCAGACACAGCGGCGCGAAACCATCAATATTGGGCAGGATGCCAAACAGCCAGAAGCCCGCGACCGGCACGCTGGCCACGATCGCCCCGCCAAAGGCCAGAATGCCCGGGACCGGGTTGTCAAGCGCGGCAAACAGGCAACAGAACACCGCCGTCATCGCCGCCGCGCCGGCGCCATCGACCCAGCCGGTCCAGATCCAGAAGGTACAGACCAGCATCAGCGCGAAAATGCAGGACAGGCCCGCCAGCACCGCATGTTCCAGATCGGTATGCAGCTTGAGCGGGATCTTCTCCGAAATCAGTTCGG
This sequence comes from Sphingomonadales bacterium, assembly GCA_028871475.1. Classification (GTDB taxonomy): domain Bacteria; phylum Pseudomonadota; class Alphaproteobacteria; order Sphingomonadales; family Sphingomonadaceae; genus Novosphingobium. Next base: position 12,448 of record JAGWMZ010000039.1, read on the forward strand.
GCGGCACGGTCACCGCCGGATCGTCGAGCGCGGCGAGCAACTGGCGGCTCTCGCCCATCACCCTGGCGGTCTGCGTCAGGCGGACCAGAAAGCTTTCACGCAGCAGCCCGCGCCAGTCGCGCCGCTCGGGCACACAGCGCAGATAATCGGGCACGGCATCAAGCGGCGTGCCCTTGTCGAGCCATGCCTCGGTCAATGTGCAGGCGTTCTCAAGCTCCGGATCCTCGCCCAGCGCGCGGCGCCGGTCGACAATGCCGGAGAGCAGCGGCATGAGCAGCAACATGCGATAAAGCACGGCCTGCACCACCCGCGTCGCCTCGCGCCAGTGTGAGGTGTCATAGGGCACATGGGTGGCCATGATGATGCAGTCGAGCGCATCGACCGCCAGCTTGCGCCGGTCCTTCAGCGCATCGGGGTGGCCGACCATCGCATCGCGGAGCCATTGCTCGGCATCATGCAGCCAGTGATGCAGCTTGGGGCCCAGCCGCTCGCCCACCGACAATGGCCAGAGCACGCTGTGCGACACGGTGATGCAGGCGATGCCCAGCACGATCTCGGTGACGCGCGCGGCGGCGACATCGAAGATCGCCTCGGGATGATCGACGCTGGAAAAGCCGATGATCGCGGCGGTATAGCCCGCCAGCATCATCACATAGGCACGTGGAGAACGGTCGAGCAGCGAGATCGCAAGGCAAAAACCGACCCAGCATGAAAGACCAAGGCTGAGCAGCGCGGGCCAGTCGACCAGCGCGGGCACCATGGCCACGGCCACCGCCGCGCCCAGCGTGGTGCCCATCACGCGGTAGATCGACTTGGACCGCGTGGCGCCCGAAAGCGGATTGCTGGTGATATAGACCGTCGTCATCGCCCAGAACGGCATGGGCAGGCCCACCGCCAAGGCAATGCCCAGAGCGGCAAGGGCGGCTATCGCCGTCTTGAGCGAATACAGCGCGGCAGGCCAGCGAATCATGCCGCCGGCCTCATGGTCATACAGTCATTGTCAGCCATGCCCCCATGGCTGTTCCAGTCTTTCGGGGTAAGGATCATCGGCGCTCTCATACCCCCCCGTCCGGCGCCGATACGTGCGCGATATGCAACAATCAACCCTCGCGCCGCCAAACCCGACCAAAGGCCAACATCGCTCAAGCCGGGGATGCCTGCAAGATGTGACGGCAAGACCATCAGAACTGGCGGCGCAGCCCCATGCTGATCGTCGTCGTATTGCCCGTCACCAACCCCAGCGTACGCACCGCGCTGGCCTCGATCCGCAACAGGCGGCTGACCGCCAGCGAGGCATGGCCGGCAATCTCGACCCAGCCGTCACGCAGATGCAGCGTGCCGGTGCCCGCATCACCCAGCCCCGGGCCCACCGCGCCCCCGCCGCCGCCCGCAATGGCGCCACCCGCCCCGGCAAAGGAGGAGGCATTGCTGGAATAGACCTCCGCCACCGACAGGCCGAGATAGGAGCGCCGCGAGCGCCCCATCACCCTGTCGACGCGCAGACGGGCCGTGCCCGTCCACGTGGTTTCGCCCGAGGTAAAATCCTGCCCGCCCGGCCCCTCGGCGGGATGCAGCCAGCGCCCCCAGGCATAGACCACCGAGCCGGTGGGCGTCACGAACCAGCGCTGGCCCAGCGGCACGATCCGCCCGATACTGACCCCCGCGCCATAATAGGGGCTGCCCGTGGGGCCATTGGCGGCGCGGGTGACAAATCCCGTGCCGTCATCACTGGGCACCCGCACCTTGCCGAAATCCTGCCAGCCATAGCTGACATAACCATCAAGCAGCCATGAACCGATCTGCGTTCCGCCCGCCACCGTGCCGATGGCAAAACGCGATGATACGGACATGGCCTTGTCAAGCGTGGGGGACACGTAATGCATGGCGCCAGCCTGCACGTAGCCATGGCCGATCTGGCGGCGCAGCTCTGCCGACTCGTAAACGCCAGTGGGGCCGCCATCACGCGGAGCCAGGCCGAAGGAGGCCACCGCCGACCAGGGGCCAGGCCGCGTCACGATCACCGGCTGATCGCCCGGGGTTGGCGGCACGGCCACGCCCGGCACGGCAAGACAAGCATCGGCACCGTCGGGACAGCGCACGGTGGGACCATCGGGCACGTTCTGGCCGTGGGCGATCGCCGGGATCGCCACAAGGCACAGGGCCGCGATCAGCGCCTTGCTGCCGGTGGTGATCCGCCTTGTCATGCCCGAGTCTTGCCTTTTCACGAAATCCGCGCGCCCTTTACGCGTGCCCGCGCCGCCGCGCCAGCCCTGCCAAGGCCGCGGGTAGCCAGGCTGCCTGCCCCGCCGCGCGCGCCAGAAAGAGCAGGCAGAAGGACAGCCAGAGCCCCGCATTGCCCATCGGCGCCGCCAGCCACAACACGAGGTTGAACAGCGCAAAGGACAGCGCCATCGTCCCCAGCATGGCACGTGCCCAGCCGGCGCCCACGAACACACCGTCCATCACAAACGAAGTGACGCCCAGCAGGGGCAGCGCCGCCACCCATGGGGCATAGGTGCGCGCGGCCTGCTGCACAGCCGGGTTGAGCGTGAAGCCCATCGCCAGCCGCGCCCCGCCCAGACCATAGGCAAGGCTGATCACCAGCCCCGTCAGCCAGCCCCAACGCAGGCAGGCCCACAGCCGCGCGCGCAGCGCCGCGCCATCGCCCTGCCCCGCCGCCTCGCCGCACAGCACTTGCGCCGCGGTTTCAAACCCGTCGAGGATGAGGGCGGAGAGCATGAACATCTGGAAGAGAATGCCATTGGCCGCCAGCGTCACCGCCCCGGCATGGGCCCCGCTGCGGGTGAATTCCAGCATCACGCCGGTCAGCAGCAGGGTGCGCAGGAAAAGGTCGCGGTTGAGCGCAAGCAGATGGCGAAAAGCGCCCGCCTGCCACACCGAGCCCATGGCGGGAATGCCGCAACGCAGGACAAGCGAAAGAAGCAAGGCGCCCTTCAGCCATTCCGAGACCGCCGAGGCGCTGGCCACCCCCAGCACGCCCCAGCCCAGCCCCAGCACCAGCGCGCCATCCAGTGCGATATGCACCAGATTGGCCCCCACCTCCGCCGCCAGCACGCCGCGCACCTGCCTTTGCCCCACCAGCCAGCCGGTCAGCGCGCCATTGAGCAGCGCAGCCGGCACCGCCCAGTATCGCCGCGCGACATAGGCCCCCGCCATGGCATCGAGCGGCGGCCGCGCGCCCAGCCAGCGCAAGCCCGGCCCGACGATCAGCGGAAAGGCCAGAACCAGCGCCGCGCCGATGCCCGCAGCCAGCAGACAGGCGCGGATCAGCGTGGCGCCCTGCTCTCTGCCGTCACCACGCCCGGCGCACTGCGCAGTCAACGCCGTGGTGCCGGTGCGCAGGAAGTTGAACACCACCAGCAGCGAGGTCATGAAGCGCGCGCCCAGCTCCACCGCCCCTTGCGCCCCGGCATCGCCCAGCCGGCCAATCACCCACATGTCGGCCAGACCGAACAGGGCGGTGGCGACATTGGTCAGCATCGCCGGCAAGGCCAGTGACCAGACCACCCTTGCCCCCACGCGCATGCCGGGCCTGCCTGCCGTTGCCCGGATCAGGACGGGGTAAGCCCCAGACGTTTGGCCTGTGCCACGATGTTGGGGTTCGAGGCCGTCACGGCGGCCAGTTGCGCCTTGCCTTCCTCGACCTTGCCCAGATGAAGCATGGCCAGCGCCTGGCCATAACGCGACCAGGCCATGTTCGGCGCCTTGGCCAGCACCTGCACATAGCCGTCATAGGCCGCCTGCCAATGGCCCATGCGCAGTTCGACCAGTGCCTGGCTGTCAAGCACGCCCGGTTCGGGCCCAAGGCGCTTGATCGCCTTGCGGCAATCCTGCGCGGCCTCCTCCAGATCGGTGTTGGCCAGCGCCCGCGCCCAGCAGCGGCTGTTATAGACAGAACCGCTGTCGCTATCCTCGGGGTGGAGATGCAGCCAGTCATCGAGCAGGGGCAGCGCCTCGCGCGGCTGGTCGGTCTGGATCAGCAGGCCGATCACCGCACGCGCCTGCTCCGACCCGGCCGGCACCACATGGCGCAGGGTGGCGATGTCCTCGAGAGCGCCTTGCGTCTCGCGGTGTTGCAGGCGCAGACGCGCGCGCATCAGCAAGGGCTCGACCCGGTCAGGCGCCAGCGCGAGCGACTTGTCCACATCGGCCAGCGCCGCTTCATAGGTGATGGCGGGAATACGCGCGCCCGGCCGGTCGGGGATCAGGCGCGCGCGGGCGCGGGCGAAATAGATCTCGGCGCTGTCCGGCTTGTCGGGCGCCATGGCCACGGCCTTGTCGAAATCGGCCAGCGCCTCGGCATGTTCGCCGCGTGAGAGACGCGCCTGCGCGCGCAGCGCATAGCCGGCTGCCGTGTCGGGCTCGGTCTTGCCGGTGAGATCGGCGACGGGCGCGGGCGGCGGCGTGGAGGCCTTGCTCAGCTCGCTCGCCTTGTCAAAATTCGAGACGCGGCCGCCATTATAGGTGAAATACATCTTGCGCTGGCTGTGGGCGATGAAGATGTGATGCGCCAGCGCGAAATCGAGCCCGATGAGCATCTCGACCGGCTCGGAACCTTCCTCGATGTCGCTGTCGATCACCGACATGCGACTGTTCTGGATGCTTTCGCTGCCGACCTGATAGAGCGCCACCCGTGCGACGGCACCGCTATAACGTTTCTGGCCAAAGCCACCCAAGCCATTCAGGGCGGTGACGGCGCCGGCCGAGAGGTCAATTCCCGAGCGCAGCGCCGCCTTGCGCGTGATGAGCGTGGTCGGGGCACCGGTATCAAGAATGGCCCTGACCGGCTTGCCATTGACCATAACCGTCAGGCGTACCTTGCGATCGCGTTCATATTTCGGGGCATCCAGCTTGGCTTCCTCGGCCCGGCCGCCCGGTGCCCAATAGGCCATCGACACTTTCTGGCACGACATGTTGGGCTTGAGCAGTGTCGCCTTGCCATTGGCCAGATCGAGATCGAGGTCGGCGAGCAGCAGAAGGTTGGCCCCCAGCAGGCCCATGCCCATATCGGACCCGCCAACGACGAAGAGAATGTTGTGAAGGGTGGAATCGAGAATGCCGAAATCCTTGACCGTGGCCAGATCGGTCCCCGCGTCGCCACCAATGCCCGACATATAGAAACCCGGCGGCGCCATTTGCAGCTTCAGGCCCAGAGCATCGGCATTGGCACGCGACATGACATCGAAAAAGGAGCCGGTATCGAGGATGAAGCGCGTATCGTGATCGTTGATCTTGACCATGGTGGTGGCCCGGCCATTCGTCACCTCGACCGGCAGCGTGCCGAATTTGGCCACCCGGCATCCTTCCGCGCTGGCCTGGGCCGCGCCCCCCACCATGGCCAGCGCCAAGCCGAAACCCGCCACACCGCGCGCCAGACCACGCCGCCGCAACGCCCAAGTCATCTTTCGCATAGATCCACCAACCCCAAGCAGGCATATCTGATTCATGATGGGTTTTTAACAGCTTGTGGTGGCCTGTCGCGTAAATTCGGTACGAAACCGGGGACAATTTCATGGCGAATGCGGGCTCTTAACTAACGAGGCCCGTCCCGCCAAGTAAAACGCCAGCCCTGCCAGCTCAATGCCGGGCGGAGGAAAGCTCGCCAAAGAGGCGCACCAGATGATTGCCCGCCCCGCCATCCTTGCGCAGGATCTTCACATTATACATCATCATGTCGGCGGCATGGATCACATCCTCGACCATCGCCCGCGTCCCCGGGCCCAGCACCACGGCGCCCGCGCTGACGCCGACATCCCAGCCGCGCCCGGCGATCCGCTGCGCGATGGCGCGGTTGAGGCGGTCGAGAATGCGCTCGACATCGGTGACATTGCAGCCGGGCAGCAGCAGCACGAATTCATCGCCCGCGATGCGATAGAGCGTGTCGTTCTGGCGCACCGCGCCGTTGATGGCGCGCGCCACCTCGACCAGACATTCATCGCCCACCGCATGGCCCAGCCGGTCGTTGACCTGCTTGAAACGGTCGAGATCGAGATAGGCCACGGCCAGCCCCTGCTCACCCTGCGGCAGGCCATCGACCGCGCGTTCCAGCCTTTGCAGCATGGCGCGGCGGTTGGGCAGGCCGGTCAGCGCATCGCGCATGGCCAGCGTCTCGGCATCCTTGCGCAGCGAGATATCCTCGACCACCGCAACGAAGAAATCGGGCGTGCCATCCTCATGCGCCACCATGGAAACGGTCAGGTTGATCCAGACCGATGCACCATCAGGCAGGAGATAGCGTTTTTCGAGCTGGTAGCTCTCCGTCTCGCCCGCCCGGAGAGCATTGAACTGCTCGACATCGGCGTCCAGATCGTCAGGGTGGGTGATGTCCTGAAAGGTGCAGGCGTATAGCTCCTGCGCGCTGCGCCCGGTGATCTGGCAGAACTTGCGGTTCACCCGCAGGAACGCGCCCGAGGGCGCCACATGGATAATGCCAACCGCGGCCTGTTCGAAGGTCGCCTCGAAACGGCGGCCCAGCGCGAAATTGCGGCGGGCCAGATCGATCTGCCCGGCATTGGCCAGCCCCACCGCGATGGGCGCGGACAGCAGCCGCACCACCAGCAGGTCATTCTCGTCAAACGCATTGGGTTCGCGCGAAGAGACCTTGAGCACGCCCACATCGCGGCCCTGCGCAGGAATTGGCACCACCACCATCGAGCGCACATGCACGGCGCGACAGGCCTCGCGGTTGACGCGAACATCGGTTTCACTGTCCGTGCACAATTGAGGAGTACCGCTGGCAAGACACAGGCCTGAAAGACTGCCAGCGATGGGCATGCGCAGGCCGATGCTGTCGGCCATATCCTCGCCGCTGGCCGCGCAATAGACGATCTCCTCGCCATCGCGCATCTCGATCACGGCGCCACTGGCGCGCGGCATGGCGATGAGCGCATTGGCGACCACCGCATCGAACACCGCGTCAATCTTGTCGGCCACGGCGATAATGGCATCATGGGCGTCGAGCACGCGGCGGACCTGTTGTTTCCAACCTTCCACGGCTGCCTCCTTTCGCGAGGTTCTCCTCAACCGCGACTAAAGGGGAGCTGGTAAAGATTTAGGAAATATCAACAACCGTAGAGGTGGCTGGGCCCAAGCCGGGCCGGGTCCCCGCTCAGCCCGGCGAATGCCTGCCCCGCCCCGGCGCGCGGCGGTTTTGACACGGCGGCCCAATGGCGCCAAGGCAGGCAGGCATACCATCAGGATCTGCTCTTTCATGTTCAAGCCTTCCTTCGACCCGGCCGCCTTTCTGCGGGACTATTGGCAGAAGAAACCCGTCCTCATCCGCAACCCCTGGGCCCATTGGGTCAATCCGGTCGAGCCGGGCGAGCTGGCGGGGCTCGCCTGTGAGGATGGCGTGGAGGCAAGGCTGATCGAGCGGACCGAGCAAGGCCTCACCCTGGAACAGGGCCCCTTCCTCGAAAGCCAGTTCGCCGCGCTGGGGCAAGACCCATGGACCTTGCTGGTGCAGGCGGTGGACCAGCATGTGCCCGGCGTCGGCGCGCTGATCGATCCGTTCCGCTTCGTGCCCGACTGGCGGATCGATGATGTGATGGTCAGCTATGCCACCGATGGCGGCGGGGTGGGCCCGCATTTCGACCAATATGACGTCTTCCTCATCCAGGGCCTTGGCCGCCGCCGCTGGCGCGTGGGGCCGCTGTGCGATGAGAGCACGCCGCTGCTGCCGCATGAGGACCTGCGCCTGCTGGCCGACTTCGTGCCCATCGACGATTTCGTGCTGGAACCGGGCGACATGCTCTACATCCCGCCCGGCTATGCCCATGACGGTATCGCCATCGGCGATGACTGCATGACCTATTCGGTGGGCTTTCGCGCACCCTCGCGCGGGGAAGTGGTGGAGGGCTGGGCCGCGCATGTGGTCGACGGCCTCATCGAGGACGACCGCTACACCGACCCCGACCTTGCCCCGCAAGCCAATCCGGGCGAGATCGCGCCCGAGGCGCTCGACCGGCTCTATGCCATGGCGCTGGAGGCCCTGAGCGACCGGCAGGGCTTTGCCCAATGGCTGGGCAGCCATGCCACCATGCCCAAATATCCCGAAACCGACTGGTCGCCCGAACAACCCTTCGATGCGCAGGAACTGGCCGACGAGCTGGAACTGGGCACGCCGCTGGCGCGCAATCCGGCCAGCCGCTTTGCCTTCATCCGGATCGAGGGCGGGGTCACCCTCTTCGTCGACGGGCAGGCCTATGAGTGCACCGGCCCCACCGCCCGGCTGGCCGAGGCGCTGTGCGCCGGCGATGCCCCCGGCCCCGTACCGCCCGGCCCCCCGCGCGAGTTGCTGCTCGCCCTGCTCAACAGCGGGGCGCTGGCCTTTGATGGCGATGATGAATGATCATCCTCTTCAACAAGCCCCATGGCGTGCTGCCGCAATTCACCGATGGCAAATCGCCCAGCCCGCGCCCCACGCTCTCGGCCTATATCGACGTGCCGGGGGTCTATCCGGCCGGGCGGCTCGATCTCGACAGCGAGGGGCTGCTGCTGCTCACCGATGATGGCCGTTTGCAGGCGCGCATTTCCGACCCCAGGTTCAAGATGGAGAAGACCTATCTGGTGCAGGTGGAGGGCGAGCCGGACGAGACCGCGCTCGACGCCCTGCGCCGGGGCGTGATGCTGAAGGATGGCATGACCCTGCCCGCCCACGCCGAAGCCATCGATGCGCCTGATCTGTGGCCGCGCGATCCGCCAGTGCGTTATCGCAAGTCGGTGCCCGACCGCTGGATCAGCCTCACCATTCGCGAAGGGCGCAACCGGCAGGTGCGCCGCATGACCGCCGCCGTGGGCCACCCCACCTTGCGGCTGGTGCGCTGGCGGATGGGGAACTGGACGCTGGAGGGCATCGCGCCGGGCCAGTGGCACCGGGGAGAACCGGCATGACGGGCCTGCCCACACCGCCCGCCGCCTCGGCCGACCTTGCCATCCGGCTGGCCCGCGCCGCCTTCAACCGCGCGCTGGCCGACAGGGATCTGGACGCTATCGCCACCGTTCTGGCGCGTGAGGTGGTGCTGGTCGCGGGCACCGACAGTGCGGTGATCACCGGCCGCAAGGCGCAAGTGCTGGCCTGGAAGCGCGAGTTTGCCGCCGCCCCGGCCGCTGCCACGCTCTACACCCGCACACCCGAGACCATCCTGCCTTCGCCCGGCCTGCCCATCGCGCTGGAACATGGGCAATGGCAGGGGGTGAACCGGACCAGCGGGCAGGTGGAAGCGAGCGGCGCCTATACCGCCAAATGGCGCCATTCGGGCGGGCTCTGGCAGATCGAGGCGGAAATTTTCCTCACCCTCGCCTGAGCGCCCTCGACGCGGGGGGCGCTTGCCGCCATGGTGGAGCGGTCTGTCCGTTGCCCATTCCCTGCCCCCCAAGGAAGAAAGGCCCCCATGTCGACACGCCAGCCCCGTCTCCGTCACTGGAAAGCTCCCGCCGCCAAACCCAAGGGCAATGGCACCCCGTTCCAGAATGTCGCCCTGCTGCTGCAAGGCGGCGGCGCTTTGGGCGCCTATCAGGCCGGCGTCTATGAAGCGCTCGCCGAGCGCGACATCACGCCGGGCTGGATCGCCGGCATCTCGATCGGTGCGATCAACAGCGCCATCATCGCGGGCAATCCGCCGCGCGAACGCATCGGCAAGCTGCGCGCCTTCTGGGAAGGGGTCAGCGCGCATAGTGGCGGATGGGGAGGCAGCAGCTGGGGTGACTGGCTGCCCCACCTCGTCCACAACCCGACCATTCGCGGCGCGGCCAACCAGTTGGCGGCAGGCAATGTGCTGGTCCATGGCGCGCCCGGTTTCTTTTCCCCGCGCCTGCTGCCGCCCGCCTTTCACCCCTCGGGCAGCGCCGGGGCGACGAGCTGGTATGACACGACCCCGCTGAAAGCCACGCTGGAGCGGCTCGTCGATTTCGACCGGATCAACGCGCGCGAAACCCGCTTTTCGGTGGGGGCGGTCAATGTGCGCACCGGCAATTTCGCCTATTTCGACAATGAGACCGACACCATCCGCCCCGAACACATCATGGCCAGCGGTGCCCTGCCCCCCGGCTTTCCGCCTGTGGAAGTCGATGGCGAGCATTACTGGGACGGCGGCCTGGTCTCGAACACGCCGCTCGACTGGGTGCTGTCCTCGAAATCGGACCTCAACACGCTGGTCTTTCAGGTCGATTTGTGGAGCGCGCGCGGCCAGCTTCCCGCCGACATGCCCAGCGTCGCCATCCGCGCCAAGGAGATCCAGTATTCCAGCCGCACCCGCGCCGCCACCGAGGTCTTCCGCGAAAGGCAGATGCTGCGCGCGGCCTTCCGCCGGCTGGCGCAGGGCATGACGCCCGAGCAACTCGACACGCCCGAGGCGAAGCTGCTGATGGAGGCCACCGATGCGGCGGCCTTCAACATCGTGCAACTGGTCTATCATTCCCCCACCTATGAGGGCGAATCGAAGGATTACGAATTCTCGCGCCAGACGATGGAAGACCATTGGCGCACGGGTTACCAAGACGCCCAGATCACCCTGTCGCACAAGGAAGTGCTCGAGCTGCCGGCAGATCCGGCGGGCGTGGAGGTCTATGATTTCACCGGCCCGCTGCATGACGACCATGGCGGGGGAACGCGCCGCCGCTGATCAGCCCGCGCCATGCCGGGGCACCACCGCCTTGCCGGGGACAGGCCCGGCAAGGCGGTGGACATCACGCCCGAATGGAACATAATAGGAACATTCCAAGCGAGTCGCCGCGTGCGACCAAAAGGCATGATCCATGGTTCCCATTCCGGCAGCCGGCCTCACAGGCCCGCTCGCACACACACCGCCCCCTGCGGCGGTAGCCCCGCTCGACCCTGGCCAGGTTCCACATCTGGCCGCTGGCCAGTTGCATGAACTCCACGCCGAAAGCCGGGGCTGGGCCAGCGCGCTGCTCTTCGCACTGCGCACGATGGCGCAGACGGCCAAAACCGGAGGGCAGGGCCATGCCGCCCCCCTGCTGCTGGTGCGCCCGCATGGCTCGGCGCGCGGCATGTCCTGCGATCTGCCCGGCAACGCGCCCTATGGCGAGGGATTGGCGATGATGGGCATCGATCCGGCACGCCTGCTGATCGTCGAGACTTCGAGCCCGGCCGACCTGCTGCGCGCGGCGCATGAAGGGGCGCGCTGTGCCGCGCTGGGCGGGGTGGTGGTCGAGACATGGGGTGAGTTGCGCGACTATGATCTGGTCGCCAGCCGCCGCCTTGTGCTGGCGGCGGAGGTTTCGGGCGTGCCGGTTGCCATGCTGCGCGGACAGGCCCGCCCACGCCCCAGCGCCGCCCATACACGCTGGCAGGTGGCAACCGCCGCCAGCGCGCCCGTCACCTCCCTTCACCAGCCCCTGACCGCCAGACTGCCCGGCCCTGCCGCCATCACGCTGGCCCTGCTGCGCCAGCGCGGCGGCCCGGCAGGGCTGTCATGGCATCTGGAATGGAACGAGGACCATGCCCGCTTCGATCTTGCCCGCCCCATGTCACCCATCCCAGCCAGAAAACCCCTCTTCGGCGCCGTCATGGCTGGCACTGTGGTTTCCCTTTCTGCCCTGCGAAAGGACATGGCCCGACGCAACGCAGCCTGAGGGGGAAACGCCCCCACCCTGCGCGCTGGTGGAACGCAAGGGGCAGGCGCTGCGCCTTGCCGCCATCGGGCCCGCTGCCCTGCGTGCCGGGCTGATGGCGGGGATGACGCTGGCCGATGCCCGCGCCCGCTGCCCGGCCTTGCGCACCGCGCCGCATGATCGACTGGCCGATGCCCGCCTGCTCGACCAAGTGGCGGCGGGCATGGCCCGCTTCACTCCGCGCGTGGCGGTGGATGGTGTGGATGGGCTGTTGCTTGACATCACCGGCTGCGGCCATCTGTTTGCCGGTGATGATGCGCTGGCCCGGCTGGCGGTGGAACAGGCCGCGCTAGCCGGGCTGAGCATGCGGCTGGCTCTGGCCCCCCATGCCGCGGGAGCCCGCGCACTGGTCCGCCATGCCCCGCCCGGTCCGCTCTTGCAGGATGGCGCGGCGGTCAGGGCCGCCATCGCCCGCCTGCCCATCGCCGCGCTGGAGGCTGGCGAGGAGGCGCTGCGCGGCCTCTCCCGCGCGGGACTGCGCCATCTGGGTGATCTGGCCGCGCGGCCCATGGCGGGCCTCGCCGCGCGCTTTGGCGAGGAGGTGGTGACCGCCCTGCGCGCCATTATGGGCGAGGGTGGCAGCCCCGTCGTCCCGCGCCCGACCGTCCGGCCCATCCGCGCCGTCGCCCGCTTTGCCCACCCCATCGCGCGCACCAGCGATGTGCTGGAGGTGATCGAGGATCTGCTCGAGGAGGTCGCCCGCCAGATGGAAGCGCGCCAACTTGGCGGGCGCCGCTTCACCATCATGCTGGAGCGCAGCGACCATGCGCGGCGACGGCTGGCCGTCGACACCAGCCAGCCGCAGCGCGACAGCGCCCCGGTGATGCGCCTGATGCGCGAGCGGATCGAGACCCTGGCCGATCCGCTCGACCCCGGCTTCGGCTTCGATGCGATCCATCTGGCCGTGCCGCGCACCGGCCCGCTGCCCGCGCGGCAGAACCGGCTCGACGGAGAGGGGCGGGAGGAGGACAGCATCGCCGCGCTGATCGACCGACTCTCGACGCGGCTGGGGGAAGGGGCGGTGCTGCGTCTCTACCCCCGCAACACCCATCTGCCGGAAAAAGCGCAAGGCCTGCGCCCGGCTCTGCACCATGGCCCGGCGCAGGGCTGGGCGATGCCAGCCCAGCCCCGCCCGCTGATGCTGCTGGAGCCGCCCCAGCCCATTGCCGCCGTCGCCGGCGTGCCTGATGGGCCGCCCCAGCGCTTCACCTGGCGGGGAAACACGCATGACATCGCCCGCGCCGAAGGGCCCGAGCGGATCGCCGCGGAATGGTGGCGCCAGCCGCTTGGCCATCTGCCCGACTATCGCGCCCCCACGCGTGACTATTACCGCGTGGAGGATCGCGCCGGGCAACGGTTCTGGGTCTTTCGCCATGGCTTGTTTGATGAGCAGGCACATCCGCGCTGGTATCTGCACGGGCTGTTCCCATGACCATTTTTGCCGAACCCGTCGCCGCCACCACATTCAGCTTCTTGCGCGGCTCCTCCCAGCCCGCCGACATGGTGATCCGCGCTCACGAGCTGGGCATGGCGGGCATCGGCATTGCCGACCGCAACACGGTGGCGGGCGTGGTGCGCGCTTATCGCGCGTGGAAGGATCTGGACGATCCCGCTTTCCGCCTCCTCACCGGCGCGCGGCTGGTCTTTGCCGATGGCACGCCCGACATCGTGGCCTATCCCGCCACGCGCAAAGGCTGGGGGCGGCTGACCCGCATGCTGACGTGCGGGAACCGCCGGGCGGAAAAGGGCGACTGCATTTTACGCCTGCGCCACCTGCTGGCCTATGCCGGGCCCGACATGGCGCTGATCGCAATGGCAGGCGACGAGGCGCTGCTCACCAGCCTGCGCAAGCGTACGCCCCATGTCTGGCTGGCCGCCACCATGCCGCGCGGCGGGGGCGATGCACGCGAACTGGCGCGGCGCATGGCATTGTCCGAGGCGACCGGCGTGCCGCTCATCGCCACCAGTGACGCGCTTTTTGCCAAGGCCGATTGCCGCCCGCTGCATGATGTGATGGCCTGCATCCGCGAAGGGCTGCGCATGCAGACCGCCGGGCGCGCCCTTGCCCCCCATGCCGAGCGGCATCTGAAAGCGCCCGCCGAAATGGCCCGCCTCTTCGCCGCCTGCCCGCAGGCGATCGCGGCCACGGGTGATCTGCTCGCCTGCATCAGCTTCACGCTGGATGAGCTGAGCTATCTTTATCCCGATGAACCCGTCCCCCCCGGATGGGAAGCACAGGCCTGGCTGGAGCACCTTGTGCGCGAAGGCGGGCGGAAAAAGTTCCCCCATGGGCTGGAGCCTGAGTATGAGGCACAACTGACCGAGGAGTTCCGCCTCATCCACCTGAAGAATTATGCGCATTATTTCCTCACCGTGCATGACATCGTCGCCCATGCGCGCAGCCTTTCACCCCCCATCCTGTGCCAGGGGCGGGGCAGCGCGGCCAATTCGCTGGTCTGCTATTTCCTGGGCGTGACGCCGATCGACCCGATCAAGGCGCAGCTTCTTTTCTCGCGCTTTCTCTCCGAAGCGCGCGATGAACCGCCCGACATCGATGTCGATTTCGAGCATGAGCGGCGCGAGGAGGTGATGCAGTACATCTATGCCCGCTATGGCCGCCGCCGCGCGGGGGTTGTCGCCACCGTCATCCGTTATCGCCAGCGCAGTGCCATCCGCGAGGTCGGCAAGGCCCTCGGCCTCTCCGAGGATGTGACCCAGCGCCTGTCCGGCACGATCTGGGGCAGCCATGGCGGCGACATGCCCGAGGCGCGCCTGCATGAGGCCGGATTCGACCCGCACAACCCGCAAGTGGCCCGGCTGCGCGATCTGGTGGATGCGATCATGGAGATGCCGCGCCATCTTTCCCAGCATGTCGGCGGCTTCGTGCTGACGCAGGACCGGCTCGACGAAATGGTGCCCATCCACAAGGCCGTCATGCCCGACCGCACCTTCATCGAATGGGACAAGGACGATATCGACACGCTCAAAATGATGAAGGTCGATGTGCTGGCGCTGGGCATGCTGACAGCCATCCGCAAGAGCTTCGACCTGATGCGCCTGCACGCCCTGGCCGATCTCGATCTGGCCAGCGTGCCGCGCGAATGCGCCCAGACTTACACCATGCTGCAAAAGGCCGACAGCATCGGGACGTTTCAGGTGGAAAGCCGGGCGCAAATGGCCATGCTGCCGCGCATGAAGCCCAAGGAACTCTACGATCTGGTCATCCAGGTGGCCATCGTGCGTCCGGGGCCCATTCAGGGCGGCATGGTGCATCCCTATCTGCGGCGGCGCACCGGGGAGGAAGCGGTGGACTACCCCGGCCCCGGCGCGGCGCTGCGGCCTCTGCTCGAACGCACGCTGGGCATTCCGCTGTTCCAGGAACAGGCGATGAGCATTGCCATCGTGGGCGCGGGCTACAGCGCCCCCGAAGCCGACCGCCTGCGCCGCGACATGGCCGCCTTCCGTCACAACGGCAAGATGGAGCGCCATCAACAGGCCTTCACGCAGGGCATGGTGAGGAACGGTTACACGCGCGATTTTGCCGAGCGCTGCTTCAAGCAGATCCAGGGCTTTGGCGACTATGGCTTCCCCGAAAGCCATGCGCAGGCCTTTGCCTGGCTGGCCTATGTTTCGGCATGGCTCAAATGCCATCATCCGGCGGTGTTCTGCTGCGCGCTGCTCAACAGCCAGCCCATGGGGTTTTACGGCCCGGCGCAACTGGTGGGCGACGCGCGGGCCCATGGTGTGGCGGTGCGCCCCATCGATGTGAACGCCAGCGACTGGGACAATACGCTGGAAAGCGCCAACATCCTGCGCCTCGGCCTGCGCCAGATCGACGGGTTCCGCGAGGACTGGGCCAAAGCCATGACAGCGGCGCGCCCCTTCACCAGCCTGGAGGATCTGGCCCGCCGCGCCGCGCTTCCAGCCCGCGCCATGGCGCTGCTGGCCGATGCCGATGCACTCGCCTCGCTGGGGCTGGGGCAGCGGCAGGCGGGGTGGGACGTGCGCCGCATCGCGCCGCGCCAGCTCTCGCTCTTCGCCGCGATGGAGGCGCCCGAACTCACAGCCGAGGCTGACCCCGCCCTGCCGCCCATGCCGCTGGGCGCCAAAATCGCGCAGGATTACCAGACCCATCGCCTCTCGCTCAAAGGACACCCGATGCAGATCCTGCGCGGCGCCTTTGCCAGCGAGGGCGTGCTGACCTGCGCGCAGGTGAATGCGGCAAAAGATGGCGCGCGGGTGAGCGTGGCCGGGGCGGTGCTGGTGCGTCAAAGGCCGGGCAAGGGCAATGCCGTCTTCATCACCATCGAGGATGAAACCGGCGTGGTGAACGCGCTGATGTGGACCCGCACCTTCCAGCAGCAGCGCGGCGCGGTGATGGCGGCCCGGCTGATGGTGATCGAGGGGCAGGTACAGGTCAGCAAGGAGCAGGTCGTCCATCTGATGGCGGCCCGCGTGCATGACCGCAGCGCCATGCTCGCCCGACTGGAGGATGCGGGTGAGGACCGGCGGGAGCCGCCTCCTCTGCGCGCCAGCCATCCGCGCGATGTGCGCATCCTGCCGCGATCGCGTGATTTTCATTAGGCAGAGAGCGTGCGAGACCGTCATCCTTCCCTTGCGATGCACCGCGCCGCGCCTTACCACCCCCGCTTTACCGCCCTCCCCCCTCGGAGCTGTTCCCCGATGCGTTCGCCCTCCCTCCTTACCGCCGCCCTGCTGACCTCCGCGCTGCTGACCGCCACCCTGCCGGCCGCCCCCGCCAGCGCCGCCGCCCTGCTGATCGATGCCCCCGCCGCCGAAAGCGATGCCGCAGGCGCCAGCCGCGCCGCGCCGCGCCCGGTCCATGGCTATGCCGGGCTGGCCCTTTCGCCGCGCGGCGACCGTCTGGCCGCTGTCGAGGAATTGACCGCCACGCACAGCGCCATCGTGCTGCGCGACGCGCATGGCGGCGCAGTGCTTGCCACCATCGACCCTTGCCCGGCCTGCAGCTATGCCGGGCTCAGCTTTGCCCATGATGGCGCGCTGGCCTTCATCGCGCGCGACCGGGCCAAGGGCACCTCGACGCTGATGGTGTGGGACGCAGGCAAGCTGCGCACGCTGGCCAGCGTGGCGGGTCTGGCCGCCTCGCCCCGTTTCTCGCCCGATGGCAAGCGCGTGGCGGCACTCGTCACCATCGGCGCCACCAAGGAAACCGGCGCGGTGCAGGCCGGCGCGCGGCAGGTGGGCGAGATCGGTGAGAAGAGCGATGAACAGCGCCTCGCCATTTTCGACCGCGAAACCACGCTGGTGGGCCGCGCCATCAAGCCGCTCTCGCCCGCCAACCGCTACATCTACGAATATGACTGGGCGCCCGATGGAAGCAGCCTCGTCGTCACCAGCGCGCAGGGCAATGGCGATGACAATTGGTGGGTGGCCAGCCTCGACGCAATCGACGCGCAGAGTGGCGCGCTGCGCAACATTGCCCGGCCCGCCACCCAGATCAACCAGCCCCGCGTCTCGCCCGATGGCAAGACCATCGCCTTCATCGGCGGGTTGATGAGCGATTTCGGCTCGATCGGCGGCGATGTCTGGACAGTCGACATGGCGGGCGGCACGCCGGTGAACCGCACGGCAGGCGACAAGGCAACGGTCAATTCGCTGGTCTGGACGGCAGGGGGCCTGCGCGGCACACGCCTGGCCGGTGATGCGGCGCAACTGGTGGAATGGGGCGCCACCGGCCCGGCCCATGTGCTCTGGAGCCACCCCGGCTCGCTGAGCGCGGGCGGCGCGCGGGCGGCGTGGTCCGCCGATGGGCGCGAGGTGGCCACGGTGATGCAGGACTACACCCATGCTCCCGCCATTCTGGCCGGCCCCGCCGCCAGCCCGCGCCCCATCACCCATGACAATGATGCCCTGCCCGCCCGCGCCAAGGTGCAGAGCGTGAGCTGGACCAATGATGGCTTCACCGTGCAGGGCTGGTTGCTGGCCCCGCTGAACGCCGACCCGGCGCAAAAGGCGCCGATGATCACCATCGTCCATGGCGGCCCGGCGGCGGCCAATGAGCCGCGCTATGTGCAGAGCGGCCTTGCCGCCGATCTGCTGGCCAAGGGCTATTACGTCTTCTACCCCAATCCGCGCGGCTCCTATGGTCAGGGTGAAGCCTTTACCGCCGCGAACAAGCGCGACTTCGGCGGCGGCGATCTGCGCGACATCCTCACCGGCATCGATGCGGTGGAAAAGATCGCGCCCGTGGACGATGCGCGCCTTGGCCTGACGGGCGGCTCCTATGGCGGCTTCATGTCAATGTGGGCCAACACGCAGACCAACCGCTTCAAGGCGATTGTCGCGGCGGCGGGCCTGTCAAACTGGATCAGCTATTACGGCACCAATGGCATCGACCAGTGGATGCTGCCCTTCTTCGGCAAGACGATGTATGACGACCCGGCCGCCTATCGCGCCGCTTCCGCCATCGACTTCATCAAGCAGGCCCATACCCCCACCTTCATCTATGTGGGTGAGCGCGACATTGAGGTGCCGCCCACGCAGTCAGTGGAATATTGGCATGCGCTGCATGATCTGGGCGTGCCGACCTCGCTGGTCATCTACCCTGACGAGGGCCATGGCATCCGCCAGCCTGCCCATGCCAAGGACGCCACCAGCCGCACCATCGCCTGGTTCGACAAATATCTGGGCGTGGCCAAGTGAAAACCCGCGCGGCGCTGCTGGCGCTCGGTCTGATTCTGCCCGGTATCGCCAATGCCGGGCAGGAAGACCAGATCCGCGCCACGCTCAACCGGCCCGAGATCATGGGCACCCGCTGGGGGCTGCTGGTGGAGGACAAGGCGGGCCATGTCATCGCCTCCATCGCGCCCGATGAACGGTTCCAGCCCGCCTCGAACACCAAGGTCTTTGTCACCACCTCGGTCTTTGCCGCCATGGCGCAGGGGCCCTTCCCCAACCTGGGCACGCAGGTGCGGCTGGAGCCGGGGGCCAAGGGCATGCGCAATGTCGTGCTGGTGGGCAAGGGTGACGCCATGCTCTCCGACCGCGCGGATTGCACGCGCGACTGTCTCGCCCAACTGGCCGATGCGGTGGCGGCCAGCGGGGTTCGCCGTGTGGGCGATGTCATTGGCGATGACAGTTTCATGCCTTTCGAACGCTGGGTCATCTCGGGCCGCCTGCGCCCCGGCACCCGCATGGTCGTCTCGGCGCTGACGCTCAACGACAATGAGTTTTCGATTCTGGTGCGCCCCGCCGCCGCTGAAAACAGCCCCGCCAGCGCCGAGATGCCCGACCTTGCGCCGGAGGTGACGCTGGTCAACCAAGTGGTGACCGCGCCTGCCGGTACCCGCGCCGAAGTGCACGCCGAACTGATACCGGGCGAGCGCAAGATCCGCCTCTTCGGCACGCTGCCGCTGGGCGGCCGCGCCGAAACGCTGCATTTCGATATGGATGACCCGGCCGATGTCGTCGCCATCCACTTTGCCCGCCTGCTGCGCGCGCGCGGCATCACCGTCACCGGCAAGGTCTTCCCGCGCCACGCCCCCGTCTCCACCGGCGACCTCCTCGCCACCAGCCCCGCCGCGCCTGAAACGCCCGCGCTGGCCACGCTGACGCCGCCCGATGTGATCGAGGACCTGACCCTCACCGCCAAACAAAGCCAGAACCTGCACGCGCATCTCTTCCTGCGCAAACTGGCGCTTGCCCAAGGTCTGGCCCCCACCACGCCCGCCGGGCTCAGCGTGCTCTACGCCAATCTCGCCAAAGTCGGCCTGCCGCGCTGGTCCTATGATTTCTACGACGGATCAGGCCTCTCGCCCGACAACCGCATCACGCCGCGCGCCATGGTGACCTATCTCCACTGGGTCGACAGCCAGCCATGGGCCGCGCAGTGGCAGGCCACCCTGCCCATCGCCGGAGTGGATGGCACGCTGGCATGGCGCTTTAAGGGAACGCCTCTGGCCGGGAACCTCCACGCCAAAACCGGCACGCTGCTGGCCGCCAATGCGCTGGCCGGATACATGACCGCCGCCAGCGGGAAGGAACTGGTCTTCGCCATCTATGCCAATGACCGGCCGGGGTCTGCGCCATCTGTATTACCCGCGATGGATGCGGCTTTGGCTGTGATTGCGGCGGGGAATTAAGGGACAGAAGAGAAGATGCGAGGGCCATCGCCCTCGCGCTCCCTTTTGTTGTCGGCGTTGGCGCCATGGGTTCGGCCAAAGCGCTGCGGACGCCGCGCCGCAGGCTGGAAACGCCAGCGCTGCGCTATCATGCTTCCAGCCTGCGGCGCGGAGAGCTCACCCGTGACGATCGGGTGCCACTGCCCTATCGCCGGGAGACGTAAAGGGGGTGCAGGGGGCGCCGTAGCTTGTCGCTCGCGACAAGCGCTCGCTAAGGGCCCCCTGCCTTACTCTTCCTGCAAACCTTACTTCTTCAAAACCGGCGTCAACCGCAAAGCCGCCCCGCCACCGGGCGCCAGCCACAGCGAGAGGTGGTCGCCCTTCTTCACCACGCGCGTGTCATAGGCGATGCGGTGGCGCGCGTCGGTGAGATAGGTGGCGCCTTCGCCGTCCTTGTAGATGGTGGCAGTGTAGCTCTTGCCCGCGTCGAGGAAATCGAAGGAGAGGTCGAGTGTGCGGGCGGTGGCATCGTTGACCCCGCCGACATACCAGTCGGGCGAGTTGCGGTCCTGCCGGGCAAAGATGGCATATTCGCCCACGGAACCGGCGATGAGGTGGCTTTGGGCCCAATCGGCGGGCACTTCGCGGATGAAGGCCAGCTCCTTGGGGTGGGCGGCAAGGTTCTCGATCTGATCGGCGGCCATCTGGATGGGCGAATAGATCGCCAGATAGAGGCCAAGCTGCTTGGCGAGGGTGGAGGCCAACGGCACATGGTCGTGGCCTTCAAGGCTGAGGATGCCGGGGGTGAAGTCCATGGGGCCTGAAAGCATGCGGGTATAGACCAGCGTGGGTTCATGGGAAGGGCCGTTGGAGAAGGCCCCCCAGGCGTTATATTCCATGCCGCGCGCGCCCTCGCGCGAGACCCAGTTGGGGTAGGTGCGGCGCAGGCCAGTGTCCTTCACCGGCTCATGCGAATCGATGGCGATGTGATATTTCGCGGCCGTTTCAACCACCTTCAGGTGATGCTCCACGACACGCTGGCCGTCATGATATTCCATGCGGACATTGTCGGGCCCCACGGTCGACCCATCACCGGGGGCCTGAATACCGCCCGCGTCCGCCACATAGCCGGTTTTCACCAGATGCACGCCAAGCCCGCTGTAGAGCTTCATCGCATCGTCAAGCTGGGCTTCGTAATTGGCGATGTTGCCGCCGGTTTCGTGGTGGCCGATCAGCTGCACATGCTTTTGCGCGGCATAGGCGGTGATGGCCTTCAGGTCGAAATCGGGCGTGGGCTGGGTATAGGAAAAGTCCCAGCCGGTGCCGAACCATGTGCCGTCCCAGCCCTTGTCCCAGCCTTCGACCAGCACGCCGGAAAAGCCGTTCTTGGCGGCAAAGTCGATATATTGCTTGGTGCGTTCGGTCGTGGCGCCGTGGCGCGGGCCGGTGGCCCAGGTCCAGTCGCCCTTGATCATGCCCCACCAGATGCCGATGTATTTCTGCGGTTTGAACCAGCCGGAAATGTCGCCCAGCTTGTTGGGCTCGTTGAGGTTGAGTTCGAGGTCGTTCTCGACCAGCCCGGCGGCATCGGGGGCGATGCGCATGGTGCGCCATGGCGTGTTGAAGGGCAGGTCACGCGTCACCCGCGCGCCGTGGCTGCTGGGCGCCAGGGTGGAGCGGAAGGTCTGCCCATCCTCACGTTTCAGCCACATGGCGGAATAGTCCACCAGCGCGGCTTCATGGATGGCCAGATGGGTGCCATCCTCCAAACGCATGGTGATGGGCGTGTGGGCGGTGGCCACCGCGTCGATCGGCGTCTTCTGATAGACCTGCTCGTAACGGTTCCACTCGCCGCCCGTGATCCACCAGGCTGTACCCTTTGGGGCAATGGAAAATTCGGTCAGTTCATCAGCGATATGCATCGTCTTGAAGGCCGCCTGCACGGGCATTTCATAACGGAAGCCGATGCCATTGTCGAACAGGCGGAAGCGGACATTCATCAGCCGCTCGTGATGGTCCTTGTCCTGCCGGAAATGGACGAGCAGTTCGCGGTAATGGTCGCGCACATAGCGGCGCTCGCCCCAGGGCTGTTCCCATGTGTCGTCATGCGCGGCGGTTTCGCTGCCGGTGATGGTCCAGCCGCGCGTCATGTTGACGCCATCGGTCAGGATGAAGCCCATCATGGAGGGGGCGACCAGCAGCTTGCCCTTGTAGCTCAGCGACCATTGCGCGCGCTGGTCGTTGTTGGTGGAAACCGTCAGCACGATCTGCCCATCGGGCGAGGCGGTCGTCGCCGTGGCGGGGACAGGTTGGGCATGCAGGCTGGCCGAGAAGGTCAGCGCGGCGGCAAGAGCGGGGATCAGACGAGGCATGAGGGAAGCCTTTCGCAAGGTCGGAAATGGGGTCAGTCGAGAAGGGTGAGGCGCGCCGCGAAGGGTGGTAGGTTGGCATTTGTGGCGCCATTGGCGGCGAGCAGGGTGCTGCCCTTGGGCGCCTTGCTGACCAGTGTTGTGGCCCCCAGATTGAAAGCGCAGACGATTTTGGTGTGTCTCTTGCTGCGCGTGAAGGTCAGCAGATCGCCCTTGACCGTTACATGCTCGATGGCGCCCGTCCGCAAGGCGGGCTGACTGGCACGCAAAGCGATAACCTTGCGCATCCAGTGGAGCTGGCTCTCGGGGTCAGCCTCCTGCACATCGACCGATTTGGCGATGTTGGTGGGGGAAAGCGGCAGCCAGGGCTCACCCGTTGTGAAGCCGGCGTGGAAGGCATGGCTGTCCCAGGGCATGGGCGTGCGCACACCGTCACGGCTCAGCGTCAGCGGCCAATTGGCAATTGCCTCGGGGTCTTTGAGCAGATGGAAGGGGATCTCGTCCTGCTCCAGCGCCAGTTCCTGCCCCTGATAGAGGAAGATGTTGCCGCGCAAGGACGCCAGCAACACCGCGCTCATCCGGGCGAAGGCGGCGCGGTGTTCGTCATCAGCCCAGCGCGAGACATGGCGCGGCGCGTCGTGGTTCTCAAACGCCCAGCTCGGCCAGCCTTCCGACAGGCCATCCTCACCCTTCTTGCCGCTCCACTGGCCCAGCGCATGGGCCACAAGGTCGCTGGTGAGCTGCGGGGCATAGAGAAAGTCGAAGCTGTAGGCTGAGGACAGCCGATGCTCGCCCGCCGTATAGGCCTTCATCAAAGGCACCGCCCCATCGCCGCCCACCTCGGCCACGGTGAAGATCGCGCCATAGTCCGCACAGACGCCTGCGATGCGTTCGATGAACTGGGTCACATCGGGGTGGTTCTGGCT
>JAGWMZ010000014.1 GCA_028871475.1 Sphingomonadales bacterium
GCGCGCCGACTGGAAAATCTCCCGACACTGGTCCAGCGCCATCGAAGCCGTCCACTTCTCCATCGGCAACACATTGCGCTCCATCCGCGCACATGACAGCAATTACCTCGGCGTCGAACTCAAATATGGATGGTAAAGGGGCTATCACCACTGGCCCCCGGCCTTGGCAATCTCGTCCAAGAGCGCCTGCCTGGACGGCATGCGCCGCTTGCCACCATTGCGGGGCACATCAACAGCGCTCACGATGACACTGCGCCCGGCTATGCGCTTGCCAAGCGTGGTGAGGCTATGGCCACACATGTCGTCTTCAAGGTCTTGAACGCCACAGGCCTGCGCCGTTTCTTCGCGCATGCGCCCTTCCGTATAACGGCGATCAAGGCCTTCAGAAAGCGTGAAGAGTGCTTTGGCCTGCCGCCTTCTTGGACAGGTTCGCGGCAAAGTTAAACTCAAGCCGATATGATCATGCCGCGTGTTTGATTTCTATGGACTCACCGCAAGTTTTTTGCGAGCGTTGCTCTAAAGTATAGCAATCATACAAGTTCCTTGGGGAAAGAAGCGACCTATGCGCGATATTCGGCACGCCAGCCTGCTCACGCTGAGCGTCATGGTCGCTTCCATTCCCGGCATGGCGCTCGCCCAGCAGTTGCCACCCTCGGCCGCATCCCCGGACGCGAGCCGCGAAGCCGCCCTGCCCAACTTGCCTGGCAGCGGCCCCTACCCTGCCATCATGGAAACCGACGCTAGCCTGCCCAACCATGTCATCTATCGCCCTTCCAATCTCGCAAAGATGCGGGCCAGGAAACTGGGCGTGGTTTTGTGGGGCAATGGCGGCTGCAGCGCGGATGGCGCCAGCGCGCGCCAGCATTTGCTCGAGATTGCCTCACATGGCTACCTAGTCATCGCGCCAGGCCGCATACTCTCGGGCCCTTCGGCCACGGAAAGCCCCGCGCCCCGCGCTGCCGACACGCCGCCGGGCCAACTGCCACCTGTTGCCACCACCAGCGCCGATCTGCGGGCCGGGCTCGATTGGGCGCTGGCGCAAAACGCCGACAAGGCCAGCCGCTATGCCAAACGGATCGACCCGGCCATGACGGCAGCCTCGGGTCACAGCTGCGGCGGACTTCAGGCGCTGGAGTTGGCACCGGACCTACGCATCCACGCACTGATCATCAACAACAGCGGCATCTTTGCCGATGGCAGCAATCCCATCCGGGGAATTTCCGTCAACAAGGCCATGCTCAAGCGAATTCACACGCCGGTCATCTACATACTGGGTGGCCCCAGCGACATCGCCTACCCCAATGGCACCGATGATTTCAAAAGGATCGATCATGTGCCTGCGGCGCTGGTCAACCTCCCGGTGGGCCATGGCGGCACTTTCGGCAAGCCCTATGGCGGTGCGGTCGCACAGGTTGCGGTGGACTGGCTGGAATGGCAGTTGCGCGGAGACTTGACCGCCGGACGCAGCTTCACCGGTCCGGCTTGCCGTCTGTGTGTGGCCCCCGGCTTCACCATCGAGCGCAAGAAGATCGATTGAAGTCATCGTGCAAGAGAATCGCAAGATAGGCAAACAGCCCCAAGGTCCTGCGGTTCGCGCTGCCGGTCTGAGTGACCGCAATCTCTCAAATCAATGCCCATCATCGCGCCTGAACCTGTCCATCTGCGCGCGCCCATGCAAGACGGTCACGATACCAACGTAAGCACCGCCGGACCCTTTCAATGACGCAAAACTGTCTGACGCCAGATTCCACTGATCGCAGCGAGATATCCTCTCGTAAGCGCGCGGCATGGGGATAGTCCGCGAGAAACGCGAAAATCACGCCCAGCCCTTCGTGATAGGCGTCAGCCTGCGGCAGACCGAATGCTCAATCCCTTCGAGAAAGATAGCTATCAGATCATCGACTGCAGCGCGGGTTAAGCGGAAGCGAGGCACGATCAGGCTTGGGAGCCTGCGCGGGCTATCAACCAGGCGCTGCATGGCGGCAACCTTGTCGGCGCGTTGCTGGTCACGGCGGATAAGATCGCGCACACAGTCACTGGCATTGCCATACCGACCGGTGTCGACTTGTGCTTCCGCATGAAAATTGGCGATATCGCCAAGTGAAGGGACTCTAATTAGGTTTTAATATCATTGTTTTACTGCAACCTTCATGGGGCCGTCAGGGCGCCAATCCGTCAACCGCAACATCATAAAAAGAGTATAAAGAGGTTCGGATCCCGATGAGGGAATCCCATCATGTTCAGGCCCGATTCGCGCCGTGATTCGCGCTGTTCAAATGAGCGATGTTGGGCTATATCATTCGTGAGAACGGAGTGAGCCCTATGAGCGCCCTAGCCGAACAGAAAAGCGATGCCGGTCGCGTGCTGACCGAAGCGGTCGCCCGCATTGCTGGCTTTTGGGATCTGAGCAATGCCAAGCTTGGGCGCATCCTGGGTTTGTCGCCAGCCACCATTTCTCGTGTGCGCAGTGCCCGCTCGCTGCTCGACCCTGCCAGCAAGTCTTTCGAGGCGGCGCAATTCCTGTTGCGCCTCTTCCGCAGCCTCGACGCGCTGCTGGGCAGCGACGATGATGCTGCCCGACGCTGGCTGGCGACTCCCAATCTCGACTTGGGCACGACGCCGATCGAGCGGATCGACACGATGCGGGGCCTGATCGAAGTCTGCGATTATGTGGACGCCTACAGAGCTCGCGTCTGAACTGCGGCCTTACGCAGGGCGGGTGTACCGCGTCGTCGAGGCGCAGCACCGCATTTCCACAAACCGGCTGGCGGCCAGTGCCGAGGATCAGGCGGTGCTCGAGGATCTTGCTGAGGCCGTCAAACCAGTTTTGCCAATCTCCGCGCGGCATCTCGATTATCTGTTGGCGGCACCTTTTCGCTATGGACATGCGCAGGGCAGCCGGTTTCGACGGGCGCATGAGCGGCCCGGCATTTTCTACGCCTCCGAGCATGAAGAGACCGCGATCGCCGAAACGGCCTATTGGCAATTGCGGTTCTATGCCCGCTCGCCGGGGTTTTCGCCGCCATCGGCCACGGTCGAGCGGACCAGCTTCAGCGTGGCGGTGGAAACGGCGCGGACGCTTGACCTGACGATGCCGCCCTTCGGTCGGGCGCAGGCTGACTGGATGAATACGACGGACTACACCGCGTGTCAGGATCTTGCGGCATCGGCGCGTGAAGCAGAAACCGCCATCATTCGTACCCTGTCGGTGCGGGATGAGGCGCATCGATGCAATGTGGTGATCCTCGATCCGGTGGCTTTTGCCGAGACGCGACCGATAATCGGCAAGACATGGCATTTCCGTTTCGAGAACGGGCGCCTGACCGCCTTTGCGGCATTTCCCGCGCAGGAGCGTTATGCGTTTGTGTGGGCGCCGGATGAGACGGGGCTTGAATGATATGGCGGAGGCCGTGACCCGCCCCAAGCCCCCTTGGAAGTCATCCTGCTTCACATTCACCGGCATTGCCTAAAAATCAATCGACGTGCTTTAGGACAAGTACGAACATCGGGTAATCGCGGGAGCCATCCTGCAAGCGCCGGGCTGGGCGCGGATCGGCAGCCCTGTCATGCGCGAGGATGCCGCCGTCGAACTGGCGCGCGCCATCCTCGACCACCCGGACGCCCCGACAGGCACCGGCCAGAACGACCAGATCGGATTGACTCTCTGAGGCCAAGCGCTGGATGGCCGAAGGGACGATGCGTCCAACCAACCTGTTGGACGCTGCGATGCTTGGCTGGATGATCTGGCCCACAATCAGCAAGGCAAAGATCGGACTTCCCATTTTGGGAATTTTCGCTTGCTTCCCGTTTTGGGAAATGCCATAGCCTATTTATGAGGATTATCGCTCGCTCAACAATCGCCGCCTACGCCACCCACCACCCCCTGACCAAAGCCTCCTTGGATCATTGGGTGATGGTGACGCGGGCAGCCAATTGGCAATCAGCCAATGATGTGCAGGCTTCATTCTCCACGGCCAAGGCACTCAATGGCGAGCGGGTCCGCTTTGCAGTGGCTGGCGGCAACCACCGGATGATTGTCGCCTTCCGTTTCGATCTGCAAATCGCGTTCGTCAAATTCATCGGAACGCATAAGGAATATGACCGGGTTGATGCCCTGACCGTCAGCCAATTTTGATGGATATGAAGATGACCGATTATACGATCCGTCCGATCCGCAATGATGAAGATCACCGCGCAGCCCTCGCAGCGATTGAATCGCTTTGGGACGCCGAACCGGGCACCGATGACTTTGATCGTCTGGACCTTCTGACGACGCTGGTGGAAGCCTATGAAGACAAGCGTTGGCCTGTTGCGGACCTTGACCCCATCGAGGCGATCCAGACGGCACTGGAAAGCGGCGAACATGACCGGCGCGAACTG
The DNA here is from genome assembly GCA_028871475.1 of Sphingomonadales bacterium. GTDB lineage: Bacteria > Pseudomonadota > Alphaproteobacteria > Sphingomonadales > Sphingomonadaceae > Novosphingobium. The sequence continues at coordinate 4,381 of JAGWMZ010000014.1, forward strand.
GCGGCCCTGATTGGCGATAACCGCGTTTCAGAGGTGCTGGCGCGTCACAGGGCTTTGTCGCTGTCGATGATCCGCAAGATTGAAGCGGCATGGCATTTGCCGGCAACAGTGCTGATCCAGGAATACCCGCTCTCACGGTGAAGCTTGGCGCCGGATTGGCCGCAACGACCTGACGAACGAACAGAGATTGGGCCACTCTGATCAGTTTTTTCGTAACGGGTTGCGATCCGCTGGAATATTTTGAGGCTACAGAAGAAGTTTTCGACAAGGTGGCGCCATCGATAGACGTGGAAGTCGCAGTCAATCTTCTGTTTGCGGTTCGATTTGGGAGGGATAACGGCAACGGTACCTCTGCCATCGAGTTCTGAGCGCAACCAATCGGCATCGAAGGCTTTGTCGCCGAGGAACATGTCGAATTCCACGTTCTGGATCAACGGCTTGACCCCGACCAGATCGTGGGTTTGCCCGGGCAGCAGAACGAAGCGTACAAGGTTTCCAAGTGCATCGACCAATGCGACGATTTTCGTGGTCAACCCGCCAAGCGTTCTCCGCGATGTCCCATCCTACCTGATCCCAATGACGTTCCGCAACCAGATAAGTAGCTAGGCCATTCGGCTTCGCCCTCACAGATCCGGGCGGGCGGATTTCCCGCACCCGGCTCCTCCCGAGGGCAACCCACGTCACTGCTGTCACAGCGTCTGCTCTTGATTGTACGCGGTGATAGGATTAAATCCTACTGATAGAAGGAACAAAGCATGCGCACGACCCAGCAATTCAGCGTGACACTGCCCAATGAGATGGCATCCCAGCTTCGCGCGCAAGTTGCCTCTGGCGATTATGCCAGCGAAAGCGAAGTGATCCGTGAGGGATTGCGGGCCCTTCAGGCCCGCGATCGTGCGCTGGATCAGTGGCTGCGTCAGGACGTCGCACTGGCCTATGACGCCTACAAGACCAATCCGGAACAGACCATGCCGCTTGATGACGTGCGCGCTGGCCTGGCGCAGCGTCATGCGGGCAGGACGCAAAAGGATTGAGTGCCCGTTACAGGATCGCCTTCACGCCCGAGGCTCGAAATCAGCTCGCTGAGCTTGACGACTATATCACGGCAGCCTCATCGCCCGGAATTGCGCGCCGCTTCACCAACGGCATCCTCGATCATGTTGCAGGATTTGCAGAGTTTCCGCATCGCGGCACGCCGCGCGACGGCATTCGTCCTGGCCTGCGCACCACGACATGGCGGCGGCGCGTGACGATCGCCTACGCGGTGGATGGGGACGTCGTGGTCGTCCTCGGCCTGTTTTACGGCGGGCAGGATTTCGTGACGCTCCTGGGAGACAACTGAATACCGCTACTTTAAAAAAGTATGATTTCCGTAAAAGCAGCATTTGAATTATTCAGCGATAACCTGCATCTCCTTGGGAAATTCAACCTTTAGGCAGTCCAGAACCCCACGTATTTTCGGCGCAAGGTGGCGTCTTTGAGGATAGACCGCCCAGATCGGCTCCTCGGCGGCTCGCCATTGTGGAATCAGTTCGCGCAATGCTCCGCTGCGCAAGTGCTTGAGGAGGTAGAATTCAGGCAGTTGGCAAATGCCCATACCCGCAAGACAGGATTCCAGCACCGCATATCCGCTGTTGCAGCGAAAGCAATATCTGTGGTCGCGATCATGTGGATCGGAGCATTTATGCTTTTAAATCAACGCCATAAAGAGGTTTACTGGGGAGGAGAGACTCGAACCCTCGACACGCGGATTATGATGACGCGTAGTACCTTCAGGCCATGCCGCCAACCATCTGAAACAGATAGCTTATTCTCTATATTCTCGATCCATAGCTGGGTCAATGACACAAATCCTGGCACAATGTCGCGGCGGCATAAGCGGACGACAAAGAGAAGCTTGAAGCACCTTCCCTGCCTCACGACGGCCCGAAGATCAAAGATGTGCAAGCCCGTCTGGCGCGGCGGTGGTCAAGCCGCTAAGGTAAAAGGGATATGAGACAAGCATGACATTTCCCGCAGACTATATCCCCTTGCTGGAAATCCTGGCCGTAGCCTTCACCCGCTATGAGGCAGAGACCGGCGTTGCCCCGGTTCTGGTTGGTGGCGCCGCCACGGCGATCCTGACCGCCGGCGGCTTTATGTCCGGCGATTTTGATATCGTCGCGGGCAATGACGCAGCCTTTGCCCGCGCGATGGAGTTCGCCGGCTTCCAACCGGAAGAGCGGCTTGGGCACCTGCTGGGCGGCTTTTATCACCCCGATTTTCCCGAATATGGAGTGGAACTGGTTTCCGGATTGCTTTTTGACGGTCGAGCCGAGCGCCAACGCGTCCTGCAACCCGTGTTTCGGAACAATCACAGCCTTACACTGCCAGCGATCGAAGACCTGATCGCCGACCGCCTCGGGCAGCATGCCATCGCGCCTGTTTCAGACGACAGCCGTTTGCGACAGGCGCAGATGCTCTTAACGATGGCGAAATCGATCGACATGCATTATCTGGAGAGACGCGTGAGCGACGAGGGAGGAGACCTTCGCCTGCTCAACTTTGGCACCATGCGAGGGTGAGGAGTTCGAGCCATGAAATTCGATTTCTATGCCTTCGTTGCCGAAGCGGAGGCCTACAAGCAGCAGATGGGCCTGGAAGATACACCGGCTGCGACGGAAGCGTTGCGCAACAAGGGTGACAATCGCACTTCGCAGAAGCGCGGCATGCTGGCGCGACTGGAGCGGCGGGCACGTGAAGCTGGCCGTCAGTCACTTCCCGGGCATTACTGAGCGGACCATCTCGCGCACTCAATGACCGGACCGCAACGAGTCTGGCGGGTTTTGCCGTCCTCCCTGCACGGGTCACTACCATAAAGCCCGGGTATCGATCCACCTGAGGACATCGGCGGTCTTGAATCTGGGCCGCGACACTCTTCCTTGCGCCAGATCGTATTCGGTAGGAAAGCCAGAAGGCCGAATCCGACGGAACCGGTCAATCGTCCGACGCGATACACCAGCAAGATTTGCAAATTCAACGACTGTGATCATGCCATCCGGAACTGGTTCCTGAGGAAATTTCCTCATTTCAAACCTTCCCTAGGCGAGTGAAACTACGATCACTGTCGAGAAATGCACTGAGCATAGCTGGTATCAGATCAGCAACCGCCTCCGCACGCCCGTACGCTTCGGCATAGAGACGGGCATAGTCCTGCAGTGCCTGGTGCAGATCGGGCAGCACCGTGATCGAGAGCTTGATCGGTGTACGGTCGGGCAGTCTGGCAAGTTTGAGATCAACCATAAAGCCTCCTATCCGCGCCAGGGCGCGAGGATGAGATCATATTCCGACAGGCGAACTATGCTGAGTTCTCGGTGCATTCGGCGGTCTCCTGTGCTAGATTGGCGAAAGTCGGTCGGCATAGTCCTGTCCGATTGGGCACGACCGACATTGGTTGGTTGTATGGATAGCGCGTATCGCGAGCGGCGCTCTCGACGTCAGATCGAGGGGCCATTGGCTCCGTACTTCGGAGCGTACTCCGAGCATCTTGCTGATCTCGGTTATTCCTACGTCTCGCACAAAAAGAAGACGTTCATTGTCGGCGACTTCAGCGGGTGGCTTGGCCGCCGCGGGATCGAGCTTGAGCGATATGGCCCCGACGACGAAGCAGCGTTCCTCCGGGACTCGGCGAAGCGTCATTCTTCCAAGAAGCGTGGTGAGCGCTTCGATCTCGCTGACTTGAGCGCCTGGCTGCGCGAAACCGGTGTTGTCGAAGCGTCGGTCTGCGAACTGACCGATACCCCCGAACGCGATCGCGTGCTGGCGGAATATCGAGCGTATCTCGCCGAAGAGCGTGGCCTCGGACCATCGACAATCGAGAACTATGGCGCCCACATCAGGCGCTTCCTGGTCAGCGTGTGCGGCAAAAAAGACCTGCAGCTGAACACGATGCGGGCAGCTGACATTACCGCTTACGTGCTTCGGCACGCCCCAAAAGATCAGACCTTCGCGGCGGCGAAGGACACCGTCACCTCGCTGCGATCCTTCTTCCGGTTCGCGCGCTACCGCGACTATGTCCAGACCGACCTCGCCGCGAGCGTGCCAAGTGTTCCGGGCTGGTCGCTGGCGTCGATCCCACGCACGATGCCGGCGGAGTGTGTTCAGCCCCTGCTGGACGCGAGCATGACCTGGGCCACACCCTCTGGGTTGCGCGACCATGCCATCTTGTTGCTGCTGGCGCGCATCGGCCTGCGCGCACGTGAGGTCATCCTCCTCGAACTCGATAATATCGACTGGGCGAACGGGTGCGTCATGGTCAATGGCAAAGGTCGCCAGCGACGGCCGATGCCGATGCCCCATGACGTTGGCGAGGTGATAGCGACCTATCTGCGAGATGGGAGGCCGACATCGCCCTCTCGTCGCTTGTTCCTCCGCTCGCGCGCACCGTTCACCGGACTGAAGAATGGCTGTGACGTCGGTATGATCGTTCGGCGCGCGGCTCTGCGCGCCGGGCTTGAGCTCAAACATGCCGGGGCGCACCAGCTTCGCCACGCCCTCGCCGTCGACATGCTGCGTCAGGGGCTGTCGTTGACGGAGATCGGACAGGTGCTGCGTCATAGCAGCCCCGAGGCAACGCGGCGATACGCGAAGGTAGATACCCGCCATGCGCCCTTCTCGCCCAGCACACCACCTTAGGAAGCAGCTCAGTTCACCGGCCATCTTATTTGCCCGGACCTTCGAACCCTTCGCCTTGTCGTACACCGCGTCCCAGCATTCGTTCTCGGTGAGCTTGTGCAGGACCACCGAACCGAGCCGAGGCTCGATATCACGGGTATAGATGACCTCTTTGTCGTAGAGGGTCCTGGGCTTGAGCGTCCTGCGATCACCCCGTCGCATGGCATCCATGTAGGCGGCATGGGCTTTCGACACCGTGAACGCTTCACGCGCCTCCTCAGCCCGCTTTGCAGCCCTCGGGTCCTCGCCCCGCTCGATTGCCGCGTTGAGCTCAGTAGCCCAAGCCCGGGCCGCCGGAATCGAATAGGCCGGAAATGTTCCCAAAGTCAGCGAGACAATGGCGCCCGAACGCGCCACCCGGCGCCTGAACAGCCAAGTTTTCCTGCCGGAAGCCGAAACTGTGACACAAAGACCTGGCACAAGCGGGTCAGCCAGCCTGCCTACACACAGCCCATCAAGGCTTGAAGGACTGAAATTCTGGACGTCTGCCATGGTAACCTCGACACTGCGAGGCGATAAAACGATGACACAAATCATGACACAAATCATGACACAAGAGGTGTCCAAACTGGTCCAAATCTGTCGAAATCTGGTCAAGTCTGGATCTGGAAATTTGGCCTGATTCGTAACCCTCTATCACCTCGTAAACGACGGAAATCCGACGGGAAAGCATGAGATGAAAGGGCTACGTCATGGGGAGGAGGGACTCGAACCCCCGACCGCGGATTATGATTCAAATATGGCTGGTGATGGCCAACCCGATCAGATGTCGCACATGCCTTCCAGCTCACGATCATGCGAACCCAGGCGCACAAACTGATCGAGCAGCCACGAGGCAGCGGGGCCGGGCGGCGTGTCGCGCCGCCACACGCCGGCAAAGCGATAGGTGCCCCCGACGTGATCAGGCATATGCAGGCGCACCAGCGTGCCGGCCACCAGATCCCCCTCGATCATGTGCAGCGGCATGTTGCCCCAGCCGATCCCCTGCCGCAGCAGCGCATGCTTGGCCCCAAGATCGGCCAGACGCCAGGTGCGCGGGCTCATCACCGAAAAGTCGCTGCCCTCGGTAAAGCGCGAACGGTCGGTCAGCACCAACTGGACGTGATCGCGCCCCGCCCCGGGCGCGATGCGCTCCATCCGGCCCAGCGGATGATCGGGCGCGGCGACCGGCACCATGGGCACCGATCCCGCACTGATGCATTCCACCCCCTCGACCCCGGCGGCCAACGGCCCGGAAATGCCCACCACCGCCACCCGGTCAAGCACCATGGCGGTAACCGCGCCCAGCGCCTCGGTATGCAGGCGCAGCGAAACCGTGGGATATTCCTGACGAAAGCTGCGCAGCACCTGCCCCAGACGCTCGGCCGGCAGCATCACGTCGACTGCCAGATCGACCTCGGCCTCCAGCCCGTCGAGCAGGCCCTTCACCTTGGCGCGCAGCCCGTCCATCCCGTGGTTGATCGCCCGCGCCTCGGCCAGCAACGCGCGCCCGGCGGTGGTCAGCACGGGTTTGCGCGACCCTTCGCGCTCGAAGAGCATGACGCCCAGCTGGGTTTCGAGATTGACGATGCCATAGCTGATCACCGAAACCGCGCGGCCCAGCTGGCGCCCGGCGGCGGCAAAGCTGCCCGTATCGACCACCGCCAGAAAGATGCGCAACTGATCGAAGGTCGGCGTGCCGGGATTGGCCATGGGTGGTCCTTGGTTCTTTCAGGTTTGTCGAACATTTTGATGTTGTTTATGCGGGTTATCCTGATCAGCGGCAAGAGCTAATCAGGTTTCACCAGACGCCAAAGGGCGGTTCTGATAAACATTCACCTCTCGATTGACGGAGACCCCCATGCCTTTCATCACCACCGCCGACGGCACCGAGATCTTCTACAAGGACTGGGGCGCAAGCGAAGCCCAGCCCATCGTCTTCCACCATGGCTGGCCGCTTTCGAGCGACGACTGGGATGCGCAGATGATGTTCTTCCTGGCCAAGGGCTACCGCGTCATCGCCCATGACCGGCGTGGCCATGGCCGCTCCACCCAGAGCGCCACCGGCCACGACATGGACACCTATGTCGCCGATGTCACCGCCCTGACCGACGCGCTGGACCTGAAACATGCCATCCACATCGGCCATTCCACCGGCGGCGGCGAAGTGGCGCGCTATGTGGCGCAGGCCAAGCCGGGCCGCGTCGCCAAGGCGGTGCTGGTCAGCGCGGTTTCCCCGATCATGCTCCAGTCCGACAGCAACCCCGGGGGCGTGCCGATGGAGGTCTTCGACGGCATCCGCGAACAGGTCGCCACCAACCGCAGCCAGTTCTTCCACGATTTCACCTTGCCCTTCTTCGGCTACAACCGCGACGGGGCCGAGATCAAGGAGGCGGTCCGCCTCAACTGGTGGCGCCAGGGCATGATGGGCGGCGCGCTGGCGCATTATCTGGGCATCGCCGCTTTCTCGGAAACCGACTTCACTGCCGATCTCAAGGCCATCACCGTCCCCACGCTGGTGATGCATGGCGAGGATGACCAGATCGTGCCCTTTGCCACCACCGGCAAGCCGGCGGCGAAGATCGTGCCGGGCGCGCAGCTCAAGTCCTATCCCGGCTATCCCCACGGCATGCCAGTGACGCACGCTGACGTCATCAACGCCGACCTGCTGGCCTTCATCCAGTCGTGACCAACCGCGCGCGGCGCGCTTTCAGGCGCGCCGCGCTCTTCCAGAAAGGGCAGGCCCATGACCCCCGCATCGCGCTCCCCGCTGCCATTGCTGCTTTTGCTGCTCTCCGTCACCACCGGCCTTGTCGATGCGGTCAGCGTGCTGGGCCTTGGCAAGGTGTTCACCGCCAACATGACCGGAAATGTCGTCTTTCTCGGCTTTGCGGCCATGGGCACGCCGGGGTTCCACCCCCTGTCCTATCTGGTGGCCATCGGCGGCTTTCTGGCCGGGGCCTTTGTCGCCGGGCGCACCGGCAAGGCGCATGAAGGCCGCCCCTTGCATCGCTGGCTGATGACCGCCGCGCTGATCGAGGCGACCTTGCTCTGGGCCGCGGCGCTGGTCTCGACCCGTTTCGATATTGCCAGCCAGTCCCCCGATACCGCGCTGCTGGGCATCGTGGTGCTGACCGCGCTGGCCATGGGCTTTCGCAATGCCACTGTGCGCCAGTTGAAGGTGCCCGATCTCACCACCACCGTGCTCACCCTCACCCTTACCGGTCTGGCCGCCGATTCCAGCGCAGCGGGCGGCACCAACCCCAATTGGGCACGGCGCATCGCCAGCGTGGTCGCCATCTTTCTGGGCGCCGCACTGGGCGCCTTTCTGCTGGCCCATCCCGGCCCATGGGGCGGCATGGCAACAGCCCTGACGCTGGCGGGATGTCTGGTGCTGGGCGGAACCATGGCCTGCGCATGGCTGCCGGCGCGACAGGAGGGGTGAGCGCGCTGCCGACCGGTTCACAGCCGGCACCTCCACTTTCTCCAAAGCGAAACTGACCCATCGCCTCTTTCACGCATTCCCTATGCGGTGCCTGCGGCATCGCAACCAGGGCTGCGGGCAGAGGATGGGCATGAAGAACAGATGTGCGGGCGGCGTGGTCGATCAACTGGCTACGACGCACGCGGACAAAAAAGGATGGGCGCGAGGCGCGACCCGACTGATGTCGGGTGCCATCCTGCTCCTGATCCTCGCCCTCCTGGGCCTTGCCGCATTCCCATGGGGCCTGCTCAAAAGCCGCATCGAGGCGCACATGACAGGCGCCATTGGCCGACCGGTGATGATCGGGAGCATGGAGCGGCTCGACAGTTTCTCCTTCCACCCGCTGATCCGCCTGACCCGGCTGCGCATCCCGCAACCGGCATGGGTGAGGCCGGGCTTGGGCGATCTTGCCCGGGTTGAACGGATTGATATGCGTCTGTCCGCCTGGTCGCTGTTGACCGGTAAGGTCAGTGTGGAGCAGGTCGATGCTACCGGCGCCAGCCTGCAGCTTTATCGCAACCGCGACGGACGCAGGAACTGGACCAACGGGCGGGGCCATTCTTCGGGCGGACCCACATTAGGGCAGCTGCGCGTGGCAAACAGCCATCTGCGCTATGTCGACGAGAAGCGCGACCGTTCCTTCGACCTTGCGGTCGCCGCCGATGACACCGGCCTGCGGCTGGATGGACAGGGGCTGATCATGGGGCATGGCGTGACGGTGCAGGCGTGCGGCGGCGCTGTCAACGCGCGGCGGGGCCCCTGGCCCTTTTCCCTCACTCTCGACGGCAAGGCGGTGGGGCTGGCGATGACCGGGACCATGGCAGCACCCCTCGATCTCGATCACCTGCGCGCCGCGGTCAAAGGGCATGCGCAGGACCTTCGCTTGCTCGACGCACTCATCGAGGCGGGGCTGCCTGGCACGCAGGCCGTCAGCCTGACCGCACAGGTCAGCCGCGCTGGGCCGGACTGGACCATCGAGACGCTGGCCGGTACTATAGGTCGATCCGACATCGAGGGCCATGCTGTCATTATCAAACGCCATGGCCGCACGCGCATCACCGGCGCGCTGAGCGCCGATCACTTCGATTTTGGCGATCTTTCTTCCAACGAAGGCAAGGCGCGCGCCGCCGCCATGCGCGCCAGAACCGGCCCGCGCCTGCTGCCCGCCTCGGCCATCGATCTCACGCATGTGCGCCACACCGATGGCTCGCTCGACCTGCGCGTCGCCCATCTGCTCTGGCCGGGCCCCAGCCCCTTTCGCAGCCTGCACGCGCATCTCTCGCTCGAACGCAGCCAACTGCGGCTCGATCCACTCACGGTGGGCATGCACCACGGCGTCTTTGCCGGGACGATGGTGATCGACCAGCACACGCCTGGCCAGAAAGACCCCAAACTGACACTGAGCATGACCATGCAGGGGGCAAGGTTGCTCGATGTCTTTCCGCGCGCCCATATCGATGGCGGGCTGAGGGGGCGCATGATGGTGTCAGGCTATGGCCACAGGCTGCGCGATGCCTTTGGCCGGGGCAATGGCGTCATCGCGCTGGTGGGGCACGACGGGCTTATTCCGGCCAGAACCGCCTCGCTGCTGGGGCAGGACGCGGGGCGCGGCATCACGACAGGCAAGCAGGAACTGGCCAGCCTGCGCTGCGTGGTGATGCGGCTGGATCTGCATTCCGGCGTAGCGCGAGCGGCTCCCATCGTCATCGACACATCGCGCGCGCTCACCACTGTCAGCGGCAGCATCCGCCTGTCTGATGAACGACTCTTCCTCACGCTCAAAGGCGCGCCCAAGCAGGCCTCTGTGCTGCGCCTGCCCGGCCAGATTGAAGTGAACGGCACGATCAAGGCGCCCGATATTCGCGTACCGGCGCATGACCGTTCGCTTGGCGGAGCGATCGCCATGGTGGTGAAGGGCATCACCGGCCATCAGGCTCCACTGGCCCACGATGCCGACTGTGACAGGCTGGCGCGGCGAGCCATGCGCTAAGGCGCCGCAGCAGCCCATGCACACCAGCTTTTGCGCCAGACTTCAGATAAGGCGGCTTTCCGCCGGAAGCGCCGCGTCAGCATCGCGCATCATTCCCTGCCGGGCCGGAGAGATGCGGTCGAAACGGATGTAGCGCGCCACCTGATGCAGTTCGGGCAGGCTTTCAGGATCATGCCGGCTCAGCCGCCATCCGCGCTCCTGCGCCAACCGGTCGACGTCGATGACGCTGTCGACATGCCAGCCGGGCATCTCCTGTCGCAGGATGGCCATCGCATCGCGCCCGCTCAGCGCCTGCACGAAGCGATAATCATGCTGCTCGCGCAGGAAGGCGAGCGAATTGCGCCCCGCCTCAAGCAGCCAGCAGCGACCCGCGGTGCCCGCAGGTCCGGGCCCGGAATGGTCATCCTCGCGATCGAGAGCGATGGCGACCCAGCCGTCAATATGGGCCGCCTGCAACTGATGGGCAAAGCCTTCACGGCACGCCTCGATCATGGCATGCTCATCCTCTGCCACCAGGGCATGGACGATATGAACCTCGAACAGACTGTCAGGACGCGTGCCGCCCAGTTCGACGATGTAGAGATGGGTCATGGCCATTCCCCTGTCTGCGCGGCGGCGCGATGGGGCGGCGTCAGCGCCGCGCCCTGCTGTCTGTTTGGAATTGTCACGACCCCGCTTGAACCGCAATAGATCTGGCTTTCACTCGAAAGCCGCGCGATCATCTCCTCGACGTCTGCCCGATCCAGCGGGCACGGGCCCGGCGCCGCCATGGCGCCCAGCATCGCGGTTACCGCAGCCTTGCCCATGGCATCGCTTTCGACCAGCCCCTGCAGGAAGGGGTTGCGCTTCAAGAGGAATGGCAAGGCCAGGCAATGGATGCGCGAGAGCGCGGGATCTTCGCGATCCACCACAAAGCCGCTGTCTGGCGAAAGACCTTCCTCGACATCGCGCCCAGAGGCGAGCGCATGGGCGCATAGTTGCAGGCGCAGCGTGGGAAAGGGAAAATCGAAAAGCCCGAGCGCCTGCTGGCCGCGCGCGTCGAGAATGTTATCGAAATGACGGTCAAACCCTTCGGCATGGATATGCCACGGCTCGCCGTCGCGCTGCAATGTATAGCGATCGCCCAGCCGCGCAACCGAGAGCACCCCTGCCTCATGCATCGCCAGCAGGCGATGGATCGAGAGATGCGGCACGGCGGCATAATTGTCGATGAAGCAGCGTTTGAGCCCCCGCTCGAAACGCGCCAGATCACGCGGGGTCAGTCGCGGTACAATCCGGCCCAGCGGCTCATGCATGCGCAAAATGGCATAGCGCCAGGGTTCGGCCTCGCGGCGCCGATGGCTTCTGCGCGCATCGGCCAGATCGCGCGCAGCCCAGACAAAAGGGTCGCAGGCCGTGCGGCGCGCGAAATGATGCTCGGCAAATGTATCGGCCGTGGCTGCCGCCAGATCAATGGCCTCTGCGTAAGCAGGATCGAGCGCGCGCAATTGCCGGGCAAACAGCGCAAAGACCCGGTCAAGATCGCCATCCCTGCCGCGCGCCAGCAGAGCAAGCGCCGCGTCGGTGAAGAGATCGAGCGGCTCGGCCGGATGCGGAAACCAGAAGTCGGCCTCGGGCAACAGGCCTGAGCGCGAGAGCAGTGTCACATGCCAGTCGACATCGCCCACATAGCGCAGGCTGCCGCCCGCGCCGGCAAAGCGCCCATGGCGCCGCGCCAGATCCACGGCGACATCAATGCCGCTGAGCGAGGAGCCCAGCACGCCGACATGCCCGCCCCGGCGAAGCTCGACGCCGAGCCTGCCGCCCAGCGGGGCACCACGCCTGCCGCGCGGCGCACGATAGCCCGTCGCGATCACCAGCCGGTCGAAGCGCTCCTCGCCATCGCGCGCTTCGTGCTCCATCGTTTCGCCCTTCCCACTGGCCTGCCAGCGCAGCACCACACCATCGGCGCGAGCGATGACATCGGTGATCCGCGTGGCTTCGCGCAGGATGATGGCATGGCCGCGCGGATGAGCCAGCATCTGCTGCAACTGGTCGACAAAATAGGCGCCCAGCGCCAGACGCGGGAAAAAAGCGCGTTCATCGCCCGCATCCTGGCCAATGCCCCAGCGTTCCAGCCGGTGTTCGGGCTGGCGCCGCGCCCATTGGTTGAGCGTCTCGGTCAAGGGCGGCAGTTCGACCCCGGCGATGTTGGCAAGGGCGGCAGGACTGTTGTACGCCGGGCTGAAGGGGATACCCGGGCCCGCCGTTCCGCTTTCCTCGAACAGCACGATGCGGCAGGGCGGCGCCTGTTCGATCAGCGCCTTGAGCGTATAGAGCGCGGTCGGGCCGGTTCCGATGATGGCCAGTTGCAGGGGCACCGGGCATGAGGATGGCATGGGGCGGCAATTCCATTTTTGTGGGAGCTGCCGGTCTCAGTCGCCCGCGCGGTCAGCGCCAGGCATCGGATCGTCCTGTGACAGTTCACGCGGCACCGGCGGTGTGCGATGGGCAACGTGGGGTGCCTCTACCTTTGGCATGTTGGCAGGCTCGGGCGTGTCGGCCTTGCCGGTCATATTTGTCTTGGCCGGGGCGGTGAGCGGCACGGTGGGGCGTGTATCGGACGGTGTCATGACATGTTCCTTTGCGTGTCATCGCTTGAGCGCATGAGGCTTGCGCGGCGCCAGTCACGCTGGTCTTAAGGCGATGGAGCGGAGCGCAGCACCCAGACGCACGGCACTCTCTCCCAAGCAAGCCATCAGACGGCGCCAAGGTTCCACCGACATTGTGAAAAAACCGAGCCATGGCAGGGGCAGGAAGCGCGAAGGGCCGTCAACAGCCACTCAGGCGGCGCGAAGATACGGTGAGGTGGAGCTGATTCCTGGCGGGATGGCCCCCGCACTGCGGCATCCATTTGTCCTGAAACTCTTTTGCTTTGAAATTGTTTACCTAACCATAAAACATTCTTCCTATCTGATCTGGAAACAAAGACAGAATGGCGAGCGGATCGGACTCATGGCAGATGCTTGAATTCAAAAACCAGGTTCTTGAATTGATCGCCAGAGGTGTGCTTCTCGCAGAGGTGCTCAAGGAATTGTGCGAAGGGGCTTCGCGATTCTTCGATGACGGGGCCGTGACCGTCATGGGCGTCGATGACGCCGGGCTGATGCATCCGCTCGCCGCGCCCGCCTTTCCGCTGGCCTATCGCAGCGCACTCGAAGGCATTCCCGTGGGTCCCTACGTCGGCTCCTGCGGCAGCGCCATTTACGGCAACCAGATGGTCGAGGTCGAGGATATCGAGACAGACCGACGCTGGAGTCTGTTCAGGAATCTGGCCTTGCCGCTCGGTTTTCAGGCCTGCACGTCCTGGCCCATCCGCGACGAGTGCGGCGCGGCGGTTGGCGCCATGGCGGTCTATCTCAAGGACAAGCGGCTCTTGGGCGAGAAGGAGCGAGAGGCCGCAAGCGAGCTGATACACCTTTGCGAACTGGCCATCGCGTGGCAAACGCGCATCTCCCACCGCGAGAAGCGGGCAACCATCGATGGATTGACCGGCCTGCCCAATCGCCGCGCCTTTGACGAGGCGCTGGCGCAATTGCGCTGCGAGCTGCCTGGCAGTTGGGCGCTGCTGGTGATGGACGTCGACAATCTCAAGATCATCAACGACACATTTGGCCATGATGCCGGCGATGCCCTGCTGCGCGAAACCGGCGCGCGCCTGGCCCGCACGCTCTCTTACGATACCACCTTTCGGACCGGCGGCGATGAATTCACCACCATCCTTCAGGATCAGGACTGTCTTTTCGACCTGAATGCCACCGCCAGCCGCATTCTTGAAGCGGCCAACGCGCCGGTGCGCCACGACGGCAACATGTTCCTGCCGCGCATGACGATTGGCGGGGCGGTGCTGACACCGCAGGATGTGCGCCCTGAAAGTGTGAGGCGCAACGCCGATTTCGCGCTCTATCATGCCAAGGAAACCCAGCGCGGCGAATTTGTGCGCTATTGGCCCGGCATTGCCACCCGCATGAAACAGCGCCAGGATTCTGTCCGCGAGGTTCTCCAGGCGCTGGAGGAAGAACGCATCACAGCCCATTACCAACCGCTGGTCCGCCTGGAGAGCTATGAGATTGTCGGTTTCGAAGCGCTGTGCCGCATGACCAGCACCAGCGGCGAGATCATACCGGCAAGCATGTTTCACGATGCCTTTGCCGATGCCCGCGTCGCCGCCCGGCTGACCGATTGCATGCTTGCCACTGTGGCGCAGGACATCCGCGACTGGCTGGATGCCGGCCTGCCTATCCAGCATGTCAGCGTCAACGTCACCTCGACCGATTTCTATCTCGGCGATCTCAAACAGCGCATTCGCGCGGTCTTTGCCGGGCAGAAGGTTCCGCTGCGCCATCTGGTGATCGAGGTCACCGAGGAGGCCTATATCGGCCAGCGCGACGATGTGGTGGCCTCGGGCATCCGCGAATTGCAGCTCGATGGCGGGCTGGTTGCGCTTGATGATTTCGGCACCGGCTTTGCCGCCCTCACCCATCTGCTCAACGTGCCGGTCGACATCATCAAGATCGATCAGTCCTTCACCCGCGATCTGGCGCCCGGCCACCCCAGCATGGCCATTTTACGCGGGCTCCTTCAGATCGCGCGGGACCTCAAGATCCAGGTGGTGGTCGAAGGCGTCGAGACGATGAACCACGCGCGCATCCTGCGCGAACTGGGGGCCCGGGTGGGACAAGGTTACGCCTTTTCCAGACCGGTGGATCGCAATGCGGCAACCCAGCTGCTGCGCGACCATGGCCAATACGCTCCCGGCGCACGGCCTTTGCGTGCCTTTCTGGCGCCTTCTCACCTGCGACGACCTCAACAGAAAGTATGACATGGGTCCGGGTAGAGGTCTCTCTCCTCGCAGCCGGCAAGCCACCCTTTACCCTCGCCCCACGAGCGCTATAGTCCGGCGATCCGCACGCCGCGTGCCCGCCAAGCCCGGTTCGGTGTCAAACCACCTTGTCCTGCTGCGTGATGACGCCAGCCTGCTCCATGGCCAGAAATCTGGATTTCGGGCCTATTCCGCCGGCATTTTATGACCATCAAAAGATCGATGACAAACCTGCCAATGGCGCCCCACAACCCGTCAAACGGGTCGCGGGGCGGACTTGGACCTCAGAATTTGAAACGCACGCCTGCCCGGTAAACGCGACCGATCTGATCGTAGAGGGCCGGATTGTTGAAATTGGGATTGGGCGGCGGAGAGACATTCGTCAGATTGTCGATCTTGAAGAATGCGGTGACATTATGCGTAATATTGTAGGTGCCGCCAACATCAACGTAGAACGCCCCAGGCATGTAGTTATAGTCGATGGTCGGATTGTTGACAGTCGATACCGGGCAACTTCCGGGTTGACACACGACGTAATTGTTGGCGAAGGTGCCTGAACTGAACCAGCGTTCCTGAACCAGCAGCGAGAATTTGTCATTCTCATAGGTCTGGATAGCCAGCCATTTCCAGTGCGGCGTGTTGCCAAGGTTGGAGCCCGCACTGTCGACCGGCACCGTACCGGGCAGACCTGTGTCGGTGATGTAGTTGATGACATGCGTTGCCAGCCCGCGCAGTGTCAGATTGCCCGGCAGGCCCAGCGGGTTACGCCAGCGGTAGCTCGCCTCGATGTCAAAGCCTTCCGTGCGGATTGAAGCCAGATTGAAGGGTTGCACATTGATGTAATTGCCACCAACCGGATTGTTCAGATTGAACGCGCTGCAGGTTTGCGGCAGCACCTTCTGGTAGCAATAGTTGACGATATCATTCGCGCCCAGCGACGAGATAACCCCGTCAATCTTGATCTTGTAATAGTCAAACGAGACGTTGAAGCCCGGCAGCCACGAGGGATTGGCCAGCGCCGCACCAAAGGTGGTGTTGCGGGCAATTTCCGGCTTGAGGTTGGGGTTGCCCACCGTGCTCTGGATCACCAGCTTGGCCTGGTTGGTGAAGGGATCGAAGAAGTTGGGCAGCGTGATGGTCACCGGCGCCGCAAACAGTTCCGACAGGTTCGGCGCGCGGACATCGCGACTGGTCACGCCGCGCAGGCGCAGCCCATCGATCGGCAGATCCCAGGTGCCACCAACCTTCCAGGCCCAAATCGTCCCTGACGTGCTGTAATCGGTAACCCGGGCTGCCGCATTGACGTTGGCCTTGCCGAGGGCCGGCGTATCAAGAACCGGCAGATTGACTTCAAGAAAACCTTCCTTGACGCTATAGGCTCCACCGCCATCCTTGTAATTTCCTGCATACCAGTTGTTGCCACCGGCAATCAGGGTCGGATCATTGGGATAGGCGCCGCCGGCCGGAGTATTCGCAAAACCCGCGCCATAGGGGTCGGCCGTGACCTTGTACCACTCATGCCGGAACTCACCGCCAAAGGCGATCGAGAGCGGCCCTGCCCACAGGTTCACCGGCGATCCGGAGAAGTTGATGCTGGCCACATCCTGCGTCTGGGTTGTGCTTTGGTAAGGCCCGGCCTGCGGAACGACATAATTGAGCGCCCCCTGCGAGGGTTGCCCGCCAAGGATGTTGAGCGGCTGACATCCATTGGCGCGCGCCACGGGATCACGACAGACGATCGCGCCATTCAGCGAGATTGCGTCAATCGCCGCGTTGAAACGCTGTGTCAGCAGGATGTTGCGTACATCGACGGTTGTGTCGTTGGTGCCATGCTCGCCATAGACGTCATATTTCCAATCCGTACCGCCCAGCGAGAAACTTCCCTTACCGCCCAACACGAAACGATACTGGCGACGATCGGTATAGACCTGAGTGTTGCCAAGTGCCGCGTTGCTGGTGCCGTACTGGAAGCTGGTGATACCTGCATTCGTGCAGGCCGTCTGGATGGAGGTGGGGACGAATGGATTGGCGCACTGGATGGTCAGGCCCGGCTTGTTTTCACCGTTGACCGGCTGGTTATGCGTGTTCACCTTGCCAAAATTGACAGTCAGGTAAACCTCGTTGCGGTTGTCGATGTCGAAACCAAGACGACCGTAGGTGTTCAGCCGCTGCAGTTCAGACTGCAACGAACGACCGGCATCAACGTTGCCGGAGAGGTCACCGCCGATGCAGAATCCCGGATAGCAACCGGCCACCGTACCTGCGGCATTACGCTGGGGGACACCGTTGGAGCCATAAACGAACTGGAAGGGGTTGCCACTCTGATCAAAGGCAATGCCCTGCAGGGGACCTGCGGTGATCAACCCATATTTGGTGAAAGTGGTCGACTGGACCTGATTGCGTACATTGTATTGCGGCGAACCATCGTTGAGGACACCGCGATTGAGGATCGAGGTCTGCTGAAACCAGTCGCGCCCATTCGCCAAAGCGGTGCCGAAAGCACCCCCGCCGACACCGGCCTCCTTGCTGTATTCCACGCTGCCAATCAGATGCAGCCGGTCGTTCAGAAAGCTGGTGCCATAGGCAATCTGTCCCATGTGCTGGGCGTCATCGCCATAGTTGGTGATGCCTCCCTGAATATTGCCCTTCAGCCCCTTGAAATGGGTATCGGTGATGAAGTTCACCACGCCGCCCACCGCGTCAGAGCCATAGGAAGCCGATGCGCCGCCATTGACGACATCGACGCGCTGGATCAACAGCTGCGGGAAAAGACTGATATCGGGCACACCGGTAACGTTAGCACCGACAACCCGCTGGCCGTCGAGCAGGGTCAGCGTACGGATCGCGCCCACGCCACGCAGCGAGAAGGAACTCAGGCCCTGCTGCCCGCTGGAGGTGCTGAAAGTATTGACCTGCGAACCAGTCGAACCCTGGAGTGAAGGAAGCTGGGCGATTGCATTGAAAACATTAGGTTGTGCATTGGCCGCGATGCTTGCCGCATCGACGACCGTGGTGGGTGTCGGCGCCCTGAAACCACCTGTGGTGATGCGGGAACCGGTAACAATGATGTCCTTGTCTGCCGGCGCTGCGGTGTTGGCAGACTGAGCAGCCGCAGGCGGCGCGACGGCATCTTGCGGCTCGGTGGCGGCATGCGCGGTGATCGGGAGAAGTCCAAAGCCGAGCGCAACGAATCGCAACGCAGTGCTCGAAGACAAGGCGTGTCGGTACGACAATTCTCTCATTTGATGATCCTGCCCCTGATTTATCTATGTATTTCAGGCAAATCGATACGATCCGACCTGAAGATTGATCGTTATACGGTCGATAGACCGATAGTTAACGTCAACATTGGTGTATCGAGGCCGGGTTTGACTGTAAATAGGCTAAATCCAAGTCGGCCAACAAACTTTCGTAAGTTTATGTTTCCACCCTGTACCCCAATTGCCCTCTTGACCTTACCACGGCGAAGGCGCCAAAGATGTTTTCGTTAACGGAGAGCGGAATGAGCCTGTCAGGCTGGAAAAAGACACGATGGGCCATTTTGGGACTGTTTGTCGGCGCGATGGTGATCAACTATCTCGTCCGATCGATCATGGGCGTCGCCGCGCCCGTCATCATGTCGCAGCAAGGCATCTCAAATCGGGAATACGGCCTGATTACCAGCGCAATGCAGCTGGGCATCATGTTCCAGCCCATCGCCGGCATGCTCCTTGACCGGGCCGGGCTTCGTTTGGGCTTTGCCGCTTTTGCCCTGATCTGGTCGCTGATCACCATCGCGCATGGCATGGCACGCGGCTGGCTGAGTTTTGCAGGATTGCGCCTGGCGCTCGGCCTTGCCGAAGGAGCCGGACAGCCGGCCGGGCAGAAGCTTGTGTCCGAATGGTTTCCCGCACGCGAACGCGGGCTGGCCGGCGGCATTTACAACATCGGCGCCTCGCTGGGAGCTGTGATTGCGCCGCCCTTGGTTGCAGGGGCCATCTATGCGACAGGCAGTTGGCGGGCGGCCTTCATCATTGCCGGTGTGGTCAGCCTGTTGTGGACGATTTTGTGGTTCATATTCTACGCGCCCGTTGCGCAAC
The DNA here is from genome assembly GCA_028871475.1 of Sphingomonadales bacterium. GTDB lineage: Bacteria > Pseudomonadota > Alphaproteobacteria > Sphingomonadales > Sphingomonadaceae > Novosphingobium. Next base: position 23,487 of record JAGWMZ010000014.1, read on the forward strand.
ATCGCGCAGTATCCCGCGAAGAGCGCCAGTTGATCGTCGAGGGCCAGGAAGCCCATCTCACCTCGGTCGAGCAGGGCTCGCGGCTGCGCGATCTTCTGCGTCAGCGTAACCTCTGGGGTATCGCCCTGCCCCGCCTGCTCGCGGACCCGGTCTGGGGCATGCTGTCCCTATGGCTGCCGCTCTATCTGGCGCGTGAGCGCGGTTTTGACATGGCCCATATTGCGATGCTGGCCTGGCTGCCCTTCCTGGCGGCCGATGCAGGATGTTTGTTTGGTCCGGCGGTGGCGAGCCATCTTCAAAGCCGCGGTGTGACGCTGATCAACGCAAGGCGGCTGACCTTCACCCTCGGCGCGGTGATGATGATGGGGGTTGGTCTGGTCGGCCTGGTCAGCAGTGCCTACGTCGCCCTGGCCCTGCTTTGCCTGGCCGGTTTCGCGCACCAGACACTTTCCGTGACGGTCATCACCATGGCTTCCGACCTGTTCCCGCGCAATGACGTCGGCACTGCGGCGGGGTTTTCGGGGCTGGCCGCCAATTTGGGTGTGCTGCTCTTCTCGCTCTCACTGGGTAGCCTGATCGACACGGTCGGCTACTCCCCTTTCTTCCTGATGCTTGGCTGCCTTGATCTTTTTGGCGCGGTATTACTCTGGACTTTGGTACGCAGGCCTTCATGAGCGTTTTTGCCAACCCCGTCTTGCACGGTTTCAATCCCGACCCTTCCATTCTGCGCGTCGGAGACGATTTTTACATCGCGACCTCGACATTCGAATGGTTTCCAGGCGTCCAGATCCACCACAGCCGCGATCTGGTGAACTGGCGCCTCGCCGGCCGGCCGCTGTCGCGCGCCAGCCAGCTGGATATGCGTGGCGACCCTGATTCCTGCGGGGTCTGGGCCCCGGATCTGACCTATGTCGACGGCCTGTTCTGGCTCATCTTTACCGATGTGAAACGCTATGGCCAGACGACGGTGAATGGCGCGGAGGGAGCCTCTTTCCGTGACTTCCACAATTACGTCGTCACGGCCCCCAGCATCGAGGGTCCCTGGAGTGATCCGGTTCACCTCAACAGCAGCGGCTTTGACCCTGCCCTGTTCCATGACGAGGATGGACGCTGCTGGCTTCTCAACATGCTGTGGGACCACAGGCCGGACCGAGGCCGCTTTGGTGGTATCGTTATCCAGGAGATGGACAAGGCGAGCCGTCGCCTGATCGGTGAAAGGCACCTGATCTTCAAGGGGACAGAGCGTTACTTTACCGAAGGCCCGCACCTTTACCGCCGCGACGGCTGGTATCACCTGCTGGTGGCAGAGGGTGGTACAGGGTGGAACCATGCCGTGGTGATGGCCCGCAGCCGAAACCTGTTTGGCCCCTATGAGGTGCACCCCGATGGTGCCGTGCTGACCGCACATGGTGCGCGCGACGGGGCGCTCACCCGCACGGGCCATGGCGATCTGGTCGAACTGAAGGACGGCACGACATGGCTGGCTTATCTGTGCGGCCGCCCTCTGCCAGGGCTTGAGCGATGCCCGCTTGGACGAGAGACTGCAATTCAACCCATGGTCTGGGGCGAGGACGGATGGCTGCGCAGCCTGACCGCCCATGCCGCGCCGGACCCGACCCCGCCGCTCCCCGCGCTGCCTGCCCACCCCTGGCCCAGGGCTGACTGGGATGGCCGCTTCGACGCGGCGGAATTGCCCAGTGAGTTTCAATGGTTGCGCAGCCCTTTGCCGGAACGGCTCTGGAGCCTGAGCGAACGGCCGGGGCATCTCCGCCTGTTCGGTCGTGAATCGATATCCAGTCATTTCGAGCAAGCGCTGGTCGCCCGGCGTTTTGAAAACATGCACTTCACGGCCACGACATGTCTGGATTTCGCGCCAGACCATTTCCAGCAGAGCGCCGGATTGGTATGCTATTACAACAGCACGAAATTTTATTATTTTACCCTGTCGAGCGACGAAGGCCGCCGCTGCCTTCGCCTGCTTTGGGCGATTCCCGGCGAAGGGGCCCAGGACGAACTGGTCTGCGGCATCGTGCCAGATGGCGAGATCGAGATGCGCGTTCACGTGGAAGGCGCCTCGCTACGCTTTGGCTGGCGCAGCCGGGGTGACGAGGTTTGGTCCTGGGTTCCCCACACGTTCGATGCCAGCATCCTGTCGGACGAAGTCTCGATCCATGGGCTACCCAACTTCACGGGAGCCTTTGTCGGCATGGCATGCCAGGACGTGTCAGGTGCAGGCCAGCCAGCGGATTTCGCCTATTTCCGTTACGAACCACTGGATTGAGCGCGTCTCTGTCGCTTCAGGCAATCCTGGGTGCGGGCGCGGTGGAATCGCGACGGATGATCGCATGGTCAAGCACGAGATCCTGCGTTGCGGGCTGTACCTGCCCACCCGCGCCAGCTTGCCGAGCCACATAGGCCAATGCCTCTGCGGCCAGACGCCGCAGAGGCTGGCGCACCGTGGTGAGCGTCGGCCAAAGGGTCATGGCGGCCGAACTGTCGTCGAATCCCGCGACGGTCAGCGCGCCGGGAACCTCGATCTGCCGGCGGTGCGCCACTGAGACGACGGCAGCAGCCATATCGTCATTGCTGGCAAAAATGGCCGTGGGAGGACGCGGCAGATCCAGCAATTGCTCAGCGGCGGCCAGGCCCGAGGCATAGCTGAAATCCCCCTGCACCACCTGCACCTCGACTTCGCCAATTTCCCGCACGGCAGCATAGAAGCCCGCCATACGTTCGGCGCTGGCGGTCTGGTCCGGGTTGCCAAGCACAAAGCCAAGGCGCCGGTGCCCCAGTTCAAGCAGATGGCAGGTCATTTCATAGGCCGCTCGATGATTGTCGATGCGTACACACAGCGCATTGGGCACATGATAGGCACCGAGCGCCGCCATCGGCAGGTTGAGCGGCCCCAGAACGCTGAGCACCTTGCGCGATTCCCCCAATGGCGGGGCCAGAATGATGCCGGACAGCCCTGCCGCAGCAAATCGCTCCAGTTCCTCTTTGGTCGGGGGATGGCCGTCCTCGCCCTTGAGCAGAGCAAGGCGCGCGCCCCTGATCGAGGCCTCCTCGAATATGCCGGTCAGTGTCTCGCTCATGAAGGCGGCACTCGGATTGGAATAAACCACGCCGATATGAAGTTGTGTCGAGGTTACCAAACTTCGCGCCGCAGGATTGGGCGTATAGTTAAGCTCGCGAATAGCCTGTGCCACGGCTTCGCGCGTCTCGGCGCGCACACCGCTGCGACCGTTGATGACCCGCGACACCGTCATCGCCGAAACGCCCACCCTCTGCGCAACATCAACGATCGTGGCCCCCGCCCTGGGCCGGTCAGACTTCGCCATATGTTTCGCCGCTTCCCCCCGCATCGATGGTGCGCCGCGATCAATGTCAGGATTTTGGCGTGCCGACAAGCGCGCTTGCTCAAGGCGTGGGAACACCGCCTCTGCTGCCAGTCCCGCGCAGCGCTCATGTCAGGCGACCTGGCCATAGCCCCCTGCCTCTCCATGTTCATGGCCCTGAAGTGCGAGACATGAGGCCTTGCCTTGATCCGGGTCTTTTTTAGGCAGGCAATGCGTCTCCAAGGCTCGCACTCGTCGCCTGCCCGTCATAATGGATCACTTTTCGGGGCCCACCGTCCAAAGGCGGGGTTCCTGCGCGGACCACATGGACATTGATCCGTCGCTTCTGACGCAATGCTGCAAACCCGCCCCGACGCTTCGCAATCGTAAGGATCCGGCGCTGATCATCCCAATGCAGATCGGTCTCGGCCTTGGCGCCGTGTTCGTAATCATAGGTCAACCCATCATCCTCATAGAGCCGCATGGCCCCATCCTCTCCGGGAAACACCAGAAGGTCGATGTCCTGTGAGAGAGCCCCCGCTGTCGACTGCACCACCGGACCGAGCGGAACGATGCTGCCTGCCCGCGCATGGAGCGGAATACGGTCAAGAGGCGCCGGCACCTTGTGTGTTTGCCCGCCGGCCCGGTGCGTGCCAGTCCAGACATCAAACCAGCCTCCCTTGCTGGGCGGCAGATAGACCGGCCATTCGCTCACACCCGGCGCAAGGACCGGAGCCACATGGAAGGCATCGCCGAACATGAAGCTGTGCGTTTGGTCGAGCGCCTGTGGGTCGGCAGCGAAATCAAACACCAGCGGGCGCAGCAAGGGCATGCCCGATTGCGTGGCCTGCGCCGCCAGCGAGTAGATATAGGGCAAAAGCCGGTACCGCATCTCAAGATAGGTGCGCGCCACTGCCTCGACTTGCTGGCCATAGCGCCAGAACTCCGTGTCGGTCATGTAACCATGAACGCGCTGCAGCGGGAGAAAGGTGGCATACTGGAACCAGCGGATGAAACGCTCATGATAGGCAGGGTCGGTGTATTGCCCTGCGCCCGGACGGAAGAAACCGCCTGCATCGACCGTCCAGTAAGGATAGCCCGCCGCCGCCATGTTGAGCCCGGCAGGCACCTGGCGGCGCAGCGTCTCCCAGTCATTGCCGATATCACCCGACCAGGTCGCCGCCCCATAACGTTGCTGCCCCGGAAAAGCCGAACGGGTCAGGATCATCACCCGCCGATCAGGATAGGCCGCGCGTTGCCCCTCATAAACGGTGCGCGAGACCTGTAGCGGATAGGCAAGGCGCACGGTTTCGCCGGGGCCTGCCGCCGTGTCCCGGCCCAGCAGGTCGTCATTCTCCGGCTCGGTGGCGTCCTGCCACCAGGCATCCACGCCCAGCGCGGCAAGGCGCGTGTTCTGGCTCTCGGCATAGAAGGCAGCGGCACGGGGATTGAAGAAATCGATCCAGTCGGTGCCGGGAATGAAATAGCCGCGCGCGGCGAACACCTTGCCAAGCTCCGTCTCGCGCGAGATCTTGGACCAGACCGACAGCATGAAGCGCATATCCATGCCATGCAAATCGCGGCACAGACCCGCCGGGTCGGGATAATGGGTCTCATCAAAGCGCATCGCGTTCCAGCCATGCCTGCCCCAATATTGCCAGTCCTGCACCATGACATCGACGGGCAGCTTGCGGCGGCGGAATTCGCGCGCCGTGTCGAGAATTTCCTGCGAGGAATGAAAGCGTTCGCGGCAATGGATGTAACCCAGCGCCCACACCGGCATCATGGGCGCGGCCCCGGTCAGGGCGCGGTAACCGGCCATGATCTGCGCGGCGGAAGGCCCGGCGATCACCACATAATCGATCGCCTGTGCCACGGGCGAACGCCACAAGGTGTCCGCGCCGACGGGAGCATGGCGCAGGACGGGCGCCTCCTTGGCACCGGCGAGAATTTTGACCTCATGGTCGCCGGCCTCCAGTTCGGCGATGAAGCTGGTGGTGGGCGGCAGCCAGAGATTGGCGTGATCGACCAGAACGCGCCCGTCAATCTCGACATGATAGCGCGAGGTCATCTTGCCGCCGCTGTCGTAGAGAAAGGCATAGCGCCCGGCTGTGGGCACGGAAAAGCGCCCGCCGAACACCGCCTCGCGCCGCTCGACACGGGCATTGCCCTGGGTTGTCGTCACATCGGCCAGTTGCGCGGTGCCGCTCTGCGATTGCTGCTGAAGTTGAACGGCCTGATCGGGCGGATTGAGTTCGCTCATCCCCGGATTGTGCCACAGCAAGCCATAGCCCTGGCTCGACAGCACGAAAGGCAGGCTGATCTGCGTGTTCACCTGGGTGAGGCGGCGGGGCAGACCACGCAGATCAAGGTGGCCGTCCTGAAAGCAGCCCGTGCCATAAAGCCGCTCGTCCGGCGGCGATACGAAACCCTGCTCGACCAGATGGCATGGCGTGCCGCGCACACTCCCGGCCACCATGCGCCGCGTGCCGGGCCGCTCGCTGAGCAGCAGGCGGCCATCGGGCGTGAAAAAGCGCAGCGCTGAGCCATCATGCGGGATCTCGCAATGGATGGCGGGCAATTCCAGCCGGGTGGCCTTAGCCAATTCACGTCGGGTCACCGAAGGGCGAGTGGCCTGGGGAACCAGCATCTGGCTGGACGCGATGGGCCCGTCCACAACCGCTCCGGGCATGAAACGTACCCGAAAAGCGCCCGCCCCCAGCGCCAGCACCTGCAAGGTGCCATCAGCAAAGGTCGCCTGAAAATCGGGCACCTGTGGCTGGAGTGATTGGGCAAGAGCACCCAGCGCCGGGCTGGCGAGAGCCGAAATGGCCACGCCAGCGCGCAGCACATGGCGTCGGCTGATGGGCCCCATGATGGTACTGCCCAGATGATCGCCCTTCACAGTGCTGCGGCGCATGACGTTCTCCCTGATTCTTTTGGTAACCCGACCGACCGCGAACCACTGGCGGGGTGTTTGTCCCTTGCTGCTCGAACCTGTCCCGCTCAGTCCCCGAACCGCACTTTGGTGGCAGCCCCGGTGTACATCACGGAGCGGGTTGCGGTGGCTGGTGCCGCGCCGGTGGCATTGCGCGCGGTCATCAGCACCAGATCGAGCTTGCGCTGGCGCACAAGGCCGGGGAACGTCCCCTGGCGCGCGCCAATGGTCAGCGTGCGGGCGCGATCGTTCCAGATGAGGTCATAGGTCGCGCGCTGGCCCTTCTCGTAATCATAGGTTTCATTGTCATCCTCATAGAGGGTGAAACGCGCGTCTGCGCCCGGATAGATGCGGATCTCGTAAGGCGCGCCGGGCGATTGGGTGGCATATTGCAGCAGCGGCCCCATCGGCACGATCGACCCGGCGCGCACATAGAGCGGCATGATGTCGAGCGGCGTCTCGCGCGTCACGCGCTGCCCGCCCTCATAGCGCTGGTTGGTCCAGAAATCATACCAGCCAGCCCCCTTGGGCAGATAGGTGGTGACGGTGAAATCCTGAATGGATTGCGAGGATTTGGCCGCTTCGGCGCGTTCACTCGGCAAGCGCCAGCCCAGCCGCAGCTTGCGCGATCCGCCGGCCTGATAATAGTCGATGCTGATGGGCACGCTCTGCCCCTTATGCAAAGTGATCTGCGCCCCGCGATAGCGCGCGGTGCCGGCAGTCCATTCATCCACCAGCATCTTGCCATCGACCTTCAGCCGATAGCCGTCATCCCCCTCGACGCCCAGCTCATAAGTGCCTTCCTCGGGCGCAGTGAGCGTGCCCGTCCAGCGCGCCGAGAAGGTGTCAAGGCTGGTCAGCCCGGCGGGTATGTCGGCCAGTGGCGGGCTCGGCCAGTTATGGTCGATCCTGGTGTCGATCACCTTGCTGACGGGCTTTTCCAGCGCAGTGTCCGAAAAATATTGCAGTGCCAGCCCCTTCTGTCCGTCAGGAGTATGAAGCCAGGTGGCCGGAATGGTCGCGGCGGGCGGGGTCTGGAAATGATACATCGGCCGCGTCACGGGGTGGACAAGGAAGGACGGGCCGAACATGAAGCTGTCGTCGATGGTGTCCGTTGCCCGGTCGTCGGGGAAATCCATCATCAGTGGGCGCATCAGCGTGTAGCCCGCCGAGGTCACCTTCCAGCTCAGCCCATAGATATAGGGCAACAGCCGGTAACGCAGGTCCACACTGGCGAGCAGCGAGGCATAGACCTGGGGGTCGAGCGTTTTGAAGCGATAAGGTTCACGTTCGACATCGGTGCCATGGATGCGCATCAGCGGGTTGAAGGTGGCATATTGCAGCCATCGGGCGAAGAGTTCGCGCCAGGCGGCGTTCTTCTCGCCACCGGGAAATTCGGAAACGAAGAAGCCGCCGGTGTCCTGCGTCCAATAGGGGTTGCCCGTCACCGTCACGTCAACGCCGCCCGCAATCTGCTGTTTGAAGACCTTCCAGCTTGCGTAAATGTCCCCGCTCCATGAGGCGGCGGCGGTGCGCTGCGCCCCGGCCCAGGCCGAGCGGGTCAGCGTGAAGACGCGCTTGTTCGAGGTGGCGCGCTCGCCATCATAGGTGCCCTGGGTGGTCAGCAGCGAATAGGGGTTGAGATAGCGGGTGAAATCGCCCAGCGCATTGCGGCCCAGCGCCTTGGTGTCGCGGATATTGTCCTGCGCGTCCCACATCGCGCTGCTCACCTCCACCTCGGTGCCGTCCATCCACAGTGCATCCACGCCCTTGTCGAGCAGGCCGGACTTGATGTGCTTGAAATAGATCTGGCGGCCCAGCGGGCTGTAGGCGTCATAGACGCGCGCATGTTTGGAGATCCAGTGCTCTGGCGTAAAACGCAGACTGTGGGCGTCAAGCTCATGGCCAAGCGCAGTATCGTCGCCCACAGATGGCCAGATCGAGACCATGAGTTTCAGATGCTCATCATGAAGCTGGCGGATCATGCCGGCAGGATCGGGATAGCGCGTGGGGTCCCAGGTCATCCCCGACCAGCTGCCATCCTTGTCGCTGCCCCAATATTGCCAGTCCTGCACGATGTAATCGAGCGGGAAGTGCTCCTTGCGGAAGGTGCTGGCCACATCGAGCAACTGGTCCTGCGTCTTGTAACGCTCCTTGCTCATGAAGAGGCCAAAGGCCTGTTTGGGATACATCGGCGCCTGCCCCGTCAGCGCACGATAGGCGCCAACGACATCGTCCGGGGTCTTGCCGGCCATGAAATAATAATCGACACCGCCCGGCGCGCTTTCGGCCCAGAGCGAGGCGCCCTGCGCGTCATCCTTGAAGCGCATCTGCGAATAGACATCCCACATCACGCCATAGCGGCGCGAGGACATCATCACCGGAATGATGATGCCCATATTGGTCTGCACCAGCAGCAAGTCCTTGCCGCGCCGGTTGCTGGTATCATCGGCGGTGAAGCCAAAGCCGTAAAGCGCCTCATCGTCGCGCAGACGGAAGGTGTTGGCCGCCTCATAAGTGGGTGCGCCCGAGATCGTCCGCCGTGTCAGGCTCTGCGGCTTGCCCGCATCCTCCTCGGTATAGAGCTTGCCCTGCGCGTCGAGAAAGCGAAGCGCGGAGGTGGCCTTGTTGACCTCGACGGTCAGCGCGGCGCTGGTGATGGTCAGTGTGGTGGGCGTTTCAGTCAGGGTGAAGGGAACGGGCTTAGGCTTTTCGATCACCACAAGGCTGGGTGCTGTCCAGTAATTGGCGCCGAGATTGGCGTTCACCCGCACCGTATCGGGACCGTAAAAAAGGACGGTCTTGACCACATCGCCCACCCGCATCTGCAAGCCATCGGCCAGCTTGCGGAACACGAAGCCATGAGCGTCGGGCAGATTGGCCGGTGCAACATGGCCGTGGGCATCAAGCCCGGTGACAGGCTGTGCCAGCGCCGGGCCCGCGACATTGAGCGCCAGTGCGAAAACCAGGCTCAACCCTGCGGTCCTTGCTGCACGCATTCTCATCGCCACCCTTCCCGACTCATCCGTAAACGTTTACGGATGCTTGCTATCTGGTCTGAGTTATCTGTCAAGCCTTGCAAAACCTGCCGCGCATGCAAGGAGGGAAGTATGGATATACGCAAGCTTGCAGCCCATCTTGGCCTGTCGACAGGGACCGTGTCGCGCGCCCTCAATGGCCGCAAGGATGTCAGCGCGGCGACGCGGACACGCGTGATCGAAGGCGCCAGGGCGCTGGGTTATGCCCCCAATCAGGCCGGACAGTCGCTGCGCGCCAAACGAACCCGGACGGTCGCCTTTCTCCTGCCTGTTCTGCCCGACAGCATGACCTATGGCGATCCGTTCTTTCTTTCGATTCTCGACGGCGTGCAGGCGGTGCTGGATGCGGAAGGCTTCGAGCTCATCGTGCTTCTGTGGCGGATCGAGCAGAACCCGCTCGATGTGCTGCGACGGCATCTGGGGCGCGGCATCGCCGACGGGTGGATCCTCGCGGCCACCGGGCGCGAGGATCCTCGCATCACCCTGCTGTCGGCGCAAGCCATGCCTTTCGTGACACTCGGCCGCAGCGACACCAGGGGCCAATATTGCAGCATCGACCTCGATTTCGAGTCTATGATCGATACCGTCATAGCACGCTTTCTTGCCGCACATCACCGGCGCATTGCCCTCATAACCGCAGGCCCTGGCGTCAATTTCAGTCATCTGGTGATCGCGCGCTACAAAGCGGCCCTGAAGAGCGCCGGCCTGCCCTTCGATCCTGATCTTCTCTACTCGGGACCCGATGATGCCGCCCGCTGCGCGCAGGTCACCACCGATATGCTCGCGCTCAGACCGCCGCCAACCGCAATTTTTGTGATGGGTGAAAACGGAGCGGTCGGCACTTACGCCAGCCTGCGATCGGCCGGGCTTGAGCCGGGCAAGGATATAGCCATCATCGGCTTTCGCCTCACCGCTGCCTGCGCAGCGCTCCAGCCGGCACTCAGTTGCTTTTCGGTGCCGGTGCGCGACATTGGGGAGGATCTGGCGCGCAATCTGATTGCGCAGATGGAGCAGCGTACAGACAGCGGGGCAACCGCGGTTCGCCTGTGGACCATGGCTTGGGTTCAGGGTCAAAGCGGTTGACGGCAAACCCTTCAGGCAACGCGACGGCCCACATATCGGCATGAGGCAATTAGGCAATTGCCATGGGAGTCATTCGCTGCAATAAACTCAGACAAATCTTCGAATTGCGCTATCCACGCGATCTGACCGGGGAAAGGGAGCAGGACAATGCGCAGACCGACTTTTGCGTCCGCAGCGGCAGTCATTGATGAAGGCGCGTCGCAAAACGACCATCGCCCTGCTAGACATCGCCCTGCCGGACATCGCCCTGCCGAACATTGCTCCTTGCGGAACACCGCGCTGCGCCATGGCAAGCTTCTGTCCTCTCTTATGTTCGCCCTCGTTCAACCGGCGCTTGCCGCTCCGGGCCCTTCCCCCATTGTCCAGACGCGCTTCACCGCTGACCCGGCGCCCATGGTCCATAACGGGGTGGTCTATCTCTACACCAGCCACGACGAGGACGATGCCGACGGCTTCAAGATGGTGGACTGGCGGCTTTACACCTCGACCGACATGGTCAACTGGACCGACCGGGGCTCACCTGCCTCGCTCAAGACCTTTCCCTGGGCAAACCAGACCAACGACGCCTGGGCCCCCCAGATCGTTGAACGTGACGGCAAGTTTTACCTCTATGCGCCCGTCACCGTGTCCGGTTCGCCCCGGAATGTGATCGCTGTAGCGGTGGCCGACAAGCCCGAAGGCCCCTTCCACGACGCCTTGGGCAAGCCACTGATCGCGCCTCACGAAGGGTTCTTCGACCCGACGGTGTGGATCGACAAGGACGGGCAGGCCTATCTCTACTGGGGCAACCCGGAGCTGTGGTATGTGAAGCTCAACCGCGACATGGTGTCCTATTCCGGCCCCATCACCAAAGCGGCGCGCATCACAGACTATCAGGAAGGCCCTTGGTTCTATGGTCGCAAGGGCCATTATTACATGGCCTTTGCCTCCACCTGCTGTTCGGAAGGCATTGGTTATTCCATGGCCGACAAGCCGACCGGGCCCTGGACCTACAAGGGCACGATCATGGAGCATGATCCGCGCTCGACCGGCAACCATCCCGGCATCATCGACTACAAGGGCAACTCCTATCTCTTTGGCTTCAGCTATGAACTGAACTTTGCCGAAACGCCTATCCACCATGAGCGGCGTTCGGTCAGCGTCGCGAAATTTGACTACAACGCCGATGGGACCATCCCCGACCTTGGCTGGTGGGACAAGACAAGCGCGCCGCAGATCGAGCCGCTTGACCCTTACCGCCGCGTCGAAGCCGAAACCATCGCCTGGACATCGCGCATCGCCCGCAAGATCGACCGGCCCTATGTCTGGGCACCGGGCCTGACCACGGCGCAGGACGGGCATGGCGGCGTCTATGTCACCGGCATCCTCGATCGCGCCTATATCAAGGTGGCCGGGGTCGATTTCGGCAAGGAAGGGGCCAAGAGCTTTACGGCCAGCCTCGCCAGAGGAACGCCTGGCTCCAGCATCGAACTGCGCCTCGACCGTGTTGACGGGCCCGTGATTGGGACGCTGCCGGTGGGCGATACGGGAGAGCAAGGACAGTGGCACGAAAAGACGACAGATGTTGCCGGCGCGACAGGCGTTCACGACCTCTATCTGCTGTTCAAGGGCGGGAATGGCTGCCTCTTTGATGTCGATTTCTGGCGCTTTGCCCGCTGAGCGATGACGGCGCCACGTCATCCCACCCGCTGTGATGAGCGATACAACAATCCGGAGCCTTGAAGCAGCCATGTCCCACTTCGATCGTCGCGAACTGCTTGCCTCAGGCGCCGTGCTGACGGCCGCCGCCATCGTGCCCCCGGCCAAGGCCCTTGCGCCTGCCGATCGTCCCGCCAGCGCCGCAACAACGCTGCCCCCCGCCTCCGCCACTGCGGTGTCCCCACGCGAACAATGGCTGTTCGACACTGGTTGGCGGTTCAAACTCGGCCATGGGACTGATCCGGCCAGAGATCTGGGCTTTGGCATGGATCAGGGCGACTTCGCCAAGACCGGTGATTTCAAATTCGCCAAGACGGGCTTTGACGATTCCTCATGGGCCCCGGTTCGCCTGCCCCATGACTGGGCCGTGGAACTGCCCTTCGTGCGGGACGACGACGCCAAGGGTGAGAGCCATCTGCGCTCCCATGGCTACAAGCCGCTGGGGCGGGCCTATCCTGAAACCAGCGTCGGCTGGTATCGGCGAGAGTTCGCGGTGCCAGCCAGCGATGCCGGACGCCGCATCTGGGTGGAATTCGACGGTGCGTTTCGCGATGTCATCGTCTTCGTCAACGGCTGCTTCATCGGCCGCAACAACAACGGCTATGCTCCCTTCCGCTTCGATGTGACCGATTTTCTGAGTTACGGCGCTGCCAACATCATCACGCTGCGCGTCGATGCCAGCTTTGGCGATGGCTGGTTCTATGAAGGCGCGGGCGTCTATCGCCATGTCTGGCTGCTCAAGACCGATCCGCTGCATCTCACCCGCTGGGACAGTGTGGTGCGCGCGCAGCTCGATGGCCAGAGCGCCATGCTGAACCTGTCCACCAGCGTCACCAACACAGACACCGCCCCGACGCAGGCCCGTGTGCGCTGGGAAATCCTCGCCCCTGATGGCGCCGTGGTTGCCCGCGCGGCGAGCGGAAGCGCCACCGTGCCCGCCGATGGCGTGCTGCCCTTCGCGGCCAGCGTGACATTGGAACGGCCGCATCTGTGGTCCGTGGACAATCCTGCCCTTTATACCGCGATCGCCATTGTGGAGAGCGAAGGCAAGACGCGCGATGGCGAGCGCATTGCCTTCGGCATCCGCAGCGCCGTGTTCACTGCGGGCCAAGGCTTCCTGCTGAACGGCAAGGTCACCAAGATCCAGGGCGTTTGCAACCATCAGGACCACGCCGGGGTGGGCGCGGCCCTGCCCGACCGGCTGCAGGCCTTTCGCCTTGAAGTGATGCAGCAGATGGGCTGCAACGCCATCCGCACATCGCACAACATGCCCACGCCCGAGCTCATCGAGGCATGCGACCGCATGGGCATGATGGTGATGTGTGAAACCCGCCAGATGAGCGCGAATGCCGAAGGGTTGGCCCAACTGGAGGTGATGATCCGGCGCTATCGCAACGCCCCGTCTGTTATCCTGTGGTCGATCGGCAACGAGGAATGGCAGTTGCAGGACAAGATGGCCGAGCAGGGTGAACACATTGCCCGCACCATGGTGCGGCGCTGTCATGAACTGGACCCGACCCGGCAGGTCTCGGCGGCAGTCAATGGCAGCAATGAAAAGGGCGTGTCGCTGCCGCTCGACGTGATCGGCTTCAACTACAATCCCAAATTGCCCGAAGCCTTCCATGCCAGGCATCCCGACCGCCCCATGTTCGGCTCGGAAACCTCCAGCGCGATTTCGACGCGCGGCGAATATGTGTCCGACCCCAAGCGCAACACGATCAACAGCTATGACGGCGTCGTCGAATGGGGTTCGACGCCCGAGGCGTGGTGGAGCTTCTATGGGTCGCGCGATTGGGAGGCAGGCGGCTTTGCCTGGACCGGCTTCGATTATCGCGGCGAGCCCACGCCCTATGGCTGGCCCTCGATCAACTCACAATTCGGCATCGTCGACATGTGCGGCTTTCCCAAGGACTATTTCCATTATTACAGGGCGTGGTGGGGCAAGGAACCGGCGCTCCATGTCTTTCCTCACTGGAACTGGGCAGGCAAGGAAGGCGCGCAAGTCGACGTCTGGGCCTATTCCAACCTCGATGAGGTGGAACTGCTGGTCAATGGTCGCAGCCTTGGCCGCAAGCCGGTGCCGCATCTGGGCCATGTGCAATGGAAGGCGACTTATGCTCCGGGCGCCATCGAGGCCCGCGCCTATCGCGCTGGCCGGCTGATGCTGACCGAGCGGCGCGAAACGACCGGCAGTCCTCGCGCCATCCGCCTCTCCGCCGACCGTGCGGCCATCAACGCTGATGGTGAGGATGTGGTGATGGTGACGGTCGAGGTCCTCGATGCCAAAACGCGCCATGTGCCCACCGCCCAACATGCCATTGCCTTTCGCGTGTCCGGCGCGGGCACGCTGATTGGCGTTGGCAATGGCGATCCCAATTGTCTTGAAAGCGACAAGGCGGCCCAGCGCTCGCTGTTCAATGGCTATGCGCAGGTCATCGTGCAGGCCGGCACCGTGCCTGGCCCGATCACCATCGAAGCGATCGCCAGCGATATGGGGAGCGGGCTGATCGGCGACCGGCTGGTCGTGCCGGCTCACCCGGCCCGGCCGCGACCGGCAGTGGCATAAGGGCGGGCAAGGCCGCTTCACCTGCGCCCCCCCTGTCCGTCCTTCACTCAGGGCAACAGCCCGATTACGGCGCGACGCGTTCCGGCTGATGGCCGAGAGCATCGGAAATCCGCGCGACGGTCTGGCTCAACAGCTCGCGCGCGGCATCGAGATGCACCTTCTGCGACCCGTCGATCAATTCGAGGAAAGGGATGGTCAAGGCAGCCACGACCTGACCGTCAAACCCGAAAACGGGGTAGCTAATATCCGTCACGCCATGGGTGATCGGGCTCTGGCGGCTGTCATAGCCCCTCTCCCGAATGACGGCGAGGCGCTCCTCCAGCCATGTGCGATCGACGGGAGATGCCCGTTCCTGCTCGGCATCGGCAATGATCTGATCGGCACGCTGCGGCCCTGAAAATGCCAGCAAAACCTGCCCCGAACAACTGTTGATGATGTCGATCCTGGCGCCGACCCGCAAGGAGAAGCCGCGAATGCCGGGCTGCTGCTCGCAGGCTATCACCAGGCCGCTGCCCGCATTGACCACCACCAGATGACAGGACTGACCGGCATGTTGTGCCAGACTTTGCATTTCCGGCATGGCGGCCCGCACGATGTCCTGCGCGGGCGTGGCGCGATAGGCCACCTCCAGAAACTTGTACGTGACCGTATAACGATCGGTCACGGCGGATTTGCGGATATAGCCAAGGCGTTCCATCACCACGAAAAAGCGGAACAATTCCCCGACAGTGCGGCCCAGTGACGCGGCAACCTCGCTGACCAGCGCGCCTTCGGGATAGAGCGTCAACGCCTCGATGATCTCGAAGGCCCGTTCAATGGCGGGCGCTGCATAGGTTGCCTTGGCACCGGGCTGCTTCATGCCATATCTCCCAATCGCAAGACTAACTCCATCGTCGCGTGAACCGGCCCGCCGCGCTGAGAACGGCCTCGAAACGCTCTGTGCCAGCCCGGACCTTGACTGTCGATCCCGCCGGTCCGCGCAGGGTGAGCTTATGGGGCTTGCCGCCCCGCCATGCCAGATCCACCTTGAGCGCGCCCGGCGCGCGAGCGCCCGTAATCGAACCATCTCCCCAGGCCGAAGGCAGGGCGGGCAGGATATGCAGTTCATCCCCCCAGCCCTGCACCAGCATTTCGAGAATGCCCGCCGTGCCACCGAAATTGCCGTCGATCTGGAACGGGGGATGCGCATCAAACATATTGGGATAGGTGCGGCGCGGGCCAAGCAGGCCTTTGAGCACCGCATGGGCATGATCGCCCTCGCCCATACGCGCCCACAGGCACACGCGCCAGGCCGTGGCCCAGCCGGTGGACAGGTCGCCCCGCTGGCGCAGGCTCACCTTGGCGGCCTCCAGCAATTCGGGCGTGTCGCGCAGGTTGATCTGCCCGCTGGGATAGACAGCATAGAGATGCGAGACATGGCGATGGTGTGGATCAGGCGCAATCGCGTCCCAGTCTTCGAGCCATTCCTGCAGCTGCCCCTGCGCGCCGATGCGGTCCGGCGCAAGATGGGCGCGGGCCTGCCTGACCTTTTCCAGCCAGTCAGCATCGCGCTTCAGCCTTTCGCCAGCCAGCAGCGTGTTGGCGAAAAGATCGCGGATGATCTGGCGGTCCATCGCCGGCCCCACGCAAAGCGAAGAGCCGAAGGGATGCTCGTTCTCGGGCGAGAGTGAAGGCGAGGTCACCAACCCACGCCCCTTGGGGTCCTCGATCAGCGTGTCGAGAAAGAACTGCGAGGCCCCTTTGAGCAGCGGATAAAGCCGGGCGAGCAGGGCCTCATCGCGCATATAGTCCCAATGGCGCATCAGCGTGTTGCACATCCAAGCCCCGCCGCAGGGCCACAGGCCCCACAGCGGCCCGTCGACAGGTGCGCTGGCGCGCCACAGGTCGGTGTTGTGATGTGCCACCCATCCGCCCGCACCATACATGACGCGCGCCGTCTTCGCGCCGTTGATGGCCAGCTCCTCGACCATGCGCACCACAGGCTCAATGCACAGACCAATGCCAGCCGGATCGGCGGGCCAATAGTTCATCTCGGTGTTGATGTTGATCGTATATTTGCTGTCCCAGGGCGGGCGCGTGCTTTCGTTCCACAGGCCTTGCAAATTGGCCGCCTGTCCGCCCTGCCGCGACGAGCTGATCAACAGATAACGTCCATATTGCACATAGAGTGCGGCGAGCGAGGGATCCTCACCGCCCTCGCCCCCGGCGATGCGCTGGTCAGTGGGCAAGGTGGAGGCCGCGCTGGTCCCTAGGTCGATCCTCAGCCCGCCGAACAGCGCGCCATGGTCTGCCACATGGGCACGACGCAGCTCGTCCCAGCTCTTGCGCTCGGCGGCCTCACCCAGCTGGCGAACCTTGGCGACAGGATCGCCGCTGGTGTCGCGAAAGTTTACATAGCTGGTCGCCGCCGTCATCAGCAGGGTCACCGTGCGGGCGCCACGGATGCTCATGCCCGTGGCGGTATGGGTGATCGTGCCGTCACCCATGGCGCGCAGGCGCAGCGCATAGTGAAGCCCGGCCGGAATGCCCGCCACCGTGTCATTGCGCCCCGTGATCAGCAGGGCGCCCGCGCCGTCCTTCGCTATCACGACATCGGGGGCGAATGGGCCCGGATCTTCACGCAGCATCCAGTCGGTGGGCTTCACCGATTGGGGGGCGCCGCCCTCGCCAAACTGTTCGCGCGGGGTGCGCATGGCCCGAGGTCCGCGATAGGCAATATCGAAGTCCAGCGTGCCGCCCTTCGCCTCCAGTCGCATCACGATCACCTGATCGGGCGCCGAGGCGAAGACCTCGCGCCGATAGCGCAGCGCGCCTGTGCCATAATCGGTGGTGGCAATCGCGCAGGCCAGATCCAGCTCGCGTCGGTAATCCTCTGGCTGGGCCGCGTTGGCAAAGGTCAACAGCAGGTCGCCCAGCGTGCCATAAGGCATCTGGGTAATCGGCCTGGCCATCATCCTGGCCGACGCCAGATCGGTCGCTTCCTTGTATTTCCCTTCGGCCAGCAGGGCGCGCACTTGCGGCAACGCGGCCAGCGCCTCGGGATTGTCGGGATCATAAGGGGATCCTGCCCAGAGCGTGTCCTCGTTGAGCTGGATGCGCTCCTGCGCCACGCGGCCAAAGACCATCGCGCCAAGCCGCCCATTGCCCACCGGCAGTGCCTCGGTCCAGACAGCGGCAGGCTGGCGATACCACAAATGCTCCTCATGGCGCGGCGCAGTGGCCTGAGGTCGCAGCACCGGTTTGGCCCCCAGCAGGGTGGGCGCCGCCCCCGCTGCCAAACCGCCCGCCAGCGTCTGACGCCGGTTGAAGCCCTTGAACGTCTTTTCCGCCATCAGCGTTCTCCCTGCGCAGGCTTGATCATCACCGCGGCACCGCCGGATGCGGCCAGATTCAACGTGATGCTTGCGCCGCCCTTCACGCTGGTTGTCGCTATATCGAGATCGTTCATGCCCGCGCCATCCTGCCAGCTCTTGACCGTCCAGCGGCGGGTCCTGTCCAGCATGTCGAGCGGGACGCGAATGCTGCGCGCCTGCTCATTGGTCATCGCGCCAATGTACCAGCTATCGCCCTTGCGCCGCGCCAGAACGACATAGTGGCCGATCTCGCCGGCCAGGAACCGCGTTTCATCCCAGGTCGTGGGCACCTGCTTGAGGAAATCAGCACCAGGCGTGAGCTTGCCGCCCGCCTCAATATAGGAATCCGGACTGTCGGAGAGCATGACCAGCGGCGAATCATAGACGACATACATCGCCAGCGCCTGCCCGCGCGTGGTCTGGACAAAGGGGCGGATCAGCCGATGTTGCCTTGCCATCTCGGCAGGCGGCAGGGCGTGGAAGCCGCCGGGCGTATAGTCCATCGGGCCCAGCAGCATGCGGGTAAAGGGCAGCGTCACATTATGCGTCGCGGTAATGCGCGACCCGAACTTGTTGTATTCAGCGCCGAGCACGCCTTCCTGCGTCACGAAATTGGGCCAGGTACGCGCCAGGCCATCGGGCGGATAGGCGCCATGCAGATCGACCATCAGATGGTGCGCGGCTGCCTTTTGCAGTAACTCGTGATAGAAGGCGACCATCTGCTGGTCGTTGCGGTCCATGAAGTCGACCTTGATGCCCTTGATGCCCCAGGATTCATAAAGCGCGAGGGCAGAATCCATCTGCCGCTCAAGCTGCTTCCATTGCAGCCACACCCAGACCCCGACGTGTCGCTCCGCGCCATATTTGACGATACCGGGGATGTCCATCGCGGCAATCGGCATCGTGACATCGGCTGGGCGCGCGCCTTCCGAACTGCCCTTGTACCAGCCCTCATCGATGAGGATATAGTCAAGGTCCATCGATTTGGCGAAGTCGATATAGGCCTTGTAGGTCGCCGTGTTGATGCCGGCATGGGGAATGTTGACCGCCCAGCCGTTCCACCAGTCCCACGCCGACTTGCCGGGCTTGATCCAGCTCGTGTCGGCAATCTGCGAGGGGCTGGCGAGCAGTTGCACCAGATTGGACTCGATCAGCTTGCCCGGCTGGTCGCCGATCATCACCACACGCCAGGGTGTGGTCAGCGGCGCCTCGACCAGTGATGCGTGAACGGCGACCCCGAATGTGCCGGTATCGCGCGCATTGTCGACCCGGGGCGAAAGGCCGACATTGACGCCCAGCCCATAATCACCGCGGCGTGTGTAATAGGCACCGGCATAGTCGCGTTTGTCCGCTTCCAGCAGGGCAAAGGTGGTCTCGCCCTTGCCGGTCTTGCACACCAGCGGCGCGTCATAGAGATGGTAGCCCCACATCTGCGAGGCCTTGACCGGGCTGAATTCGGTCTCGTGCGAATTCTCGAAACGGCCGGCATTGGCGCCCCAGCAGCCATAATCAGCAGGAAAATAGAAGCCGGTGGTTTCCCAGAACACATCAAGGCTCTGGAATTTGGGCTGCCCGGGAACGACAAAGCGGAAGGCCACGCCGTCATCATAGGCGCGCAGCACCAGGTCGAAGGTCACGCCGTCCTTTTGGCGGCGCAGATGCAGCGTCAACTGATTGTAACGATCAGCAACATGGCTCGCCTTGCCCGCGATCGGCACATAGGTGTCATCGACCGAACGCGCCTCGGAGCCGGCCACGGCCACACCGTCACCCCCGAACGAACCCTGGCTGGTCATGAGCCCCATCGGTGAGGGGGCGAGGATCGCGGCGCCATCCCGGTCCAGCGTGTAAAGCAAACCCGCATCGGTCAACACGTTCAAATGGGTCCGATGATCGGGCGAGGTCACCGCAAGCGAGGTCTGCGCCCAGGCGGACTGCGCGCCCAGCGCCAGCCCGGCAAGCGCCGTGGCGCCAGTCCATAGCGCCTTCATGAGCGCAACTCGCTTGTCATGTCTGTCTTTCCTGCCGTTCTGCACCCTGAAACTCCTCCCTTTGGTCGCCGCCATTGCCTGACTGTTGCGTTCCATTCATCGGCCCTATCGCCAGAAGACGGCTGTGATACCCTTCACGCGATACGCCGCCGTCATGCCATCGCAGCCGACCGAGACGCCACATCGGCGCCAAGCACGACCGATCACGAAACGTCCCGATAGCGAGCAGCCAAGGCGCGCAGACGCGGCATGGCCAGCCGGTTGCCGCTCGCATCGACCCAGACGATGAAGCGCGCGATACGCTTATCGATCTTGGCGGCATGGTTGCTGAAAATATCCCCGAGACGATGGTCGAGAAACGGATTGGCAAACCGCTCAAGCGTAGTTGCCACATAGGCCCGCGCCGCATCCTCCAGCCCATGGGCGGCAAAGCCGGCGACGACCTCCTGCGCATAAAGGTCCTGCAGACCGGCCAGAATCTCCGGGGTTTCCATCGCCTCGCGCACGGTGGCCATGGGGGCGGCCCCGGCGACATGCCAGGCTTCAGCCAGCCAGCTATGACCAAGATTGAGAATATGCAGCTTCAACCGCTCGTAAGGCGCAAGATCGCCGGTCAGGACGAGGGCCGGATGGGTGAAGGGCAGACGCAGCCCCGGCTGATCCTCCACGGCCCACAGCGCATAGGGCTCGGCAACCGCGCCGGCGGGAGCGAGCGGTTCACTCACGATACGGTCGACCAGCGTGTTGACCCAAAGGCATTGCGTTTCCAGCCAGCGAAGGAAGGCTGGCTCAAGACCCTGCTCCCGGGCAAGGCCCACCACGATGCCGCGCAGCACCGTTCCATTGGACGCAAGCAATTCGCAGGGCAGACAGGTCACGCCGGGCCGCCCCGCCCGCCAGCGTTGATGCAGCAAAGACACCAGCATGGCACAATAGCCCGACGGCGCAACGTCGTCCTGGGCTTTCAACCGGTCTGCGTCGCTGATCGCAAAGCCATTGTCACCGGTGTTCGACACGACATAACCGGCGTCCTCAATGAAGAGGCGGCGCAGCTCGTCCCAATCGCGCGCTGCGGCAAGACCACGTGTTACGCTGCGCACCTGAATGCTGCGCTCGACCGGCAGACCTGCGTCCAGCCCCCTGACAATGACAGGGAAACCGGCCGGATCGCTGAACGCATCCAGCCTGCGCGCCCGCTCGGCATCCTTGCTGACCTGCACGATCACAATATCCCCGACACTCTGCCCGGAACATCGCGCTTCCCAGGCAAAGAGGTCGACATGGGCCTGAAGGAACCGGCTGGTGCCGAACTGAAGGATCATGGCAGTCTTCCTTCCAGTCCATAGGCGCGGATCGCATTGCCGCCAAAGATATCGGCCTCGGCCTCGGGGCAATGGCGCGCTACGAAATCCGCCACCAGACTTGCGACCCGGTCATAAGGCGCGGCCAGCAGGCACACCGGCCAGTCCGAGCCCCAGATCAGACGCCGGGGGCCAAAAACCTGGAGGCAATGGTCCAGATAGCGCTCAATATCTTGCGGGCGCCAATGGGTGTGATCGGCCTCGGTGACCAGACCCGATACCTTGCACCAGACATCGTCGTAGCGCGCGATCGCGGCCACATCGTCAGCCCATGGCTGCCAGCCGCCCCGCGCGATGGCCGGCTTGGCCGCATGGTCGAGAATGAAACGCCCCGGGCCGACAGCATCGAGAAAGGCCGGCACGCTGGGCAGTTGCGCATGATTGACGAGGATGTCGTAAGACAGTGATCGGCCGACCACCGCCTTGACACCTTGCAGGAATGCCTTGCCCAGCAGAAATTCGGCATCGGCCTCGTCCTGAACAACATGGCGAAATCCCACCAGGGCCGGATCATCCATGTTTTCCAGCCATGCCTCGATCTCGGGCTGCCGCAGGTCCGCCCAGCCCACCACGCCGATGATTGCCGGGCAATTGGCGGCAATCGCCAGCAGATCCCTCGTCTCCTCTTCAGTCTGGCGCGCCTGAACGGCAATGGCGGCCTCCACCCCGGCACTCGCCAGCGCGCTTTCAAGGTCCCGAGCGGTGAAATCGCGCGCCAGGACCGGATTACCTCCGATCCATTCATAGGCCTCGGCCCGATAGCGCCAGAGGTGGTGATGCGCGTCAATTTTCATCAAGGGATGCACTCAAAGCTTGATCGCAAATTTGATAACCAACTTGCATATATGATCCCATCCGTCTAGTCCAATGACACGATCAGAGGATCGAAAGGATGCCACCAACCATGAAGTCGATCGTCTGCCGCGAACCTTTCAGCCTTAGCCTTGAGGATCGCCCGGCACCTGTGGCGAAAGCGGATGAACTCATCATCCGGATCCGGCGGGTCGGGCTCTGCGGCACGGATTATCACATCTTTTCAGGTCGCCATCCCTTCCTGGCCTATCCGCGTGTGATGGGGCACGAATTGTCGGGCGAGGTTCACGCCGCGCCGGAAGGCTCGCCTTTCCGCATCGGGCAGAGTGTGGCGATCAACCCCTATCTGGCCTGCGGCACCTGCATTGCCTGCCGCAAGGGCAAGCCCAATGCCTGTGTCAACATCAGCGTGCTGGGCGTGCATGCCGATGGCGGCATGGCCGAATTCATCGCTGTTCCGCAACGGGCGGTCATCGACGCCACTGGCCTTACCCTCGACCAGGCCGCGATGATGGAGTTTCTCGCGATCGGCGCCCATGCGGTCGCGCGCTCGCAGGTTGGTGGACAGGAGGGATCGCCAGATCGCGTGCTGATCGTCGGCGCGGGGCCGATCGGCGTGGCCTGTGGTCTTTTCGCCAAATTCAACGGCGCGCGAGTAACCCTGGCCGATACGCGTGCCACCCGCCTTGCCTTCGCGCGCGACAGGCTTGGCTTTGACGATGTCGTCGATGTCAGCCCGGACCTTGCCGCAGCACTGGCTGAACGCACCGAAGGCGAGATGTTCGACGCCGTCTTCGACGCCACCGGATCGCTGGCGGCCATGACGCAGAGCCTGGCCTATGTCGCCCATGGCGGCAAGCTGGTGCTGGTGGGCGTGGCACCGGGGGAGCTGATCTTTGCCGATCCCGAATTCCACAAGCGCGAAACCACCTTGCTGGCCAGCCGCAATGCGCTGGCCGCCGATTTCGAACGCGTCAAACAGGCCATGCTGAGCGGCGCAATCCCGACCGATGCCTTGCACACGCACAGCCTGCAGGCGCAGGACATGCCCAGCCGCCTGCCCGAGTTGATCGCCGAGGCCGATCATGTTCTGAAGGCCATCGCACAATTTTGAGGCATTTCCGGCATGAACATGTCACGCTCCGCCCTGCTCCAACGACTGGCCGCCACCGGTCCCTTCGGCTTTGGCGCCTCCACGCTGGGCAATCTTTATCGCGTGATCGAGGATGAGGCTGCGCGCGCCACGGTGGATGCGGCATGGGAGCAAGGCATCCGCTATTTCGACACAGCGCCCTTCTATGGCTTTGGCCTGAGCGAAAGGCGTCTGGGCGATGCATTGCGCGGCCGCGAGCGTGACGGTTTCCTCCTTTCGACCAAGGTGGGCCGCCTGCTCGTGCCGGGCGAGGCCGGGGGGGAGCGGCACGGGTTTCATTCGCCCATGCCCTTCGCGCCCGCCTATGATTACAGCTATGATGGCGTGATGCGCTCGGTCGAGGCGAGCCTGCACCGGCTGGGGCTGAGCCGCATCGACATTCTCTACATGCACGATCTTGGCCGTGTAACACATGGCGCCGCCCACGACCATTATCGCGCGCAGGCGGCCGGCGGGCTGCGCGCGATGGCGCAATTGCGCGATCAGGGCGTGGTTGCGGGCATCGGCCTTGGCGTCAATGAAACCGAGATCTGCGCCGACTGCATCAACGATGCCGATCTGGATGTGCTGATGATCGCGGGCCGCTACACGCTGCTCAACCGCGACAGTGAAGGCTTTTTCGAAACCTGCCGGCAGCGCGGCATCGGCATCGTCGGGGCCGGTGTGTTCAATTCCGGCATTCTGGCCACAGGCACGCAAGGCGGATCAGCCTATTACGACTACGGCCCGGCGCCGGACGATATACTGCGGCAAGTAGCAGCCATCGAAGCGATCTGCGCGCGCCACGCCATTCCCCTGCCCGCTGCCGCCCTGCAATTTGTCGCTCGCCATCCGGCCGTCACCCAGGTCGTGATCGGCACCGGCAATGCGGCGAGGATCAGGCAGAGCGCCGAACTGGCCAAGCAGGTCATTCCCGCGCAGGTCTGGAGAGCACTTGAGGAACTCGACCAAGCCACGCCCCTGTCCTGACGCGCAGGCAAAACAACAAAACAAACAAGCGGAGATGAGATGATGATGATTGGCGAGAGCGCTCCGGTGAGCGCAGGCGCATCGAGCGGCGGGTTCATTACCCCGGCCTATCGCTGGGGCTTCGCGCTGATCGTCAGCCTGTTCTTCCTCTGGGCCCTTGCCAACAATCTCAACGATATTCTCATTCGCCAGTTCCAGAAGGCACTCGGCCTCAATCGGGCACAGGCCGGCTTCATCCAGTTCGTTTTCTACATCGGCTATTTCGTTGTCGCCCTGCCCGCCGGATTGCTGATGCGCCGTTTCGGCTATCGGGCGGGCGTGCTGACCGGGCTGCTGCTCTATGCGACGGGCGCTGCGCTGTTCTATCCGGCCTCGCTGATGCTCAGTTTTGGTGCGTTCCTTTTCGCACTGTTCCTGATCGCGGCGGGCGCGGCCTGCCTTGAAACCACAGCCAATGTCTACACCGCCGAATTCGGCTCTGCCCAGACGACGGTGCAAAGGCTCAACCTTGCCCAGGCCTTCAACGGGCTGGGCGCCAGCATCGCGCCGGTTCTGGGTGGCTTGCTGATCTTCTCGGGCGTGGAACATTCTGCGGCGCAGGTGGCGGCCATGACGCAGGTGAAACGTGCCGCCTATCGCGTTGCCGAAGCCAGCACCGTGCAGCTTCCCTATGCGCTGCTGGCCGTGGCGGCGCTGGCCGTGGCAGGCGCTGTGGCGATTGTCCGCCTGCCCGCCATGCGCAAGAGCCAGGACACACCGCTGCGCGCGCAGATGGCCGAACTGGCGCAATGCAAATCGCTTTCTGGCGCTGTGGTGGCGCAGTTCTTTTATGTCGGGGCACAAGTCGGCATCTGGAGCTATTTCATCGACTTCGTGAAAGATGTAACCCCCTGGGTGTCGGAACGGCAGGGCGCCTATCTGCTTTCGCTCAGCCTGGTGCTGTTCATGATCGGGCGCTTCTCCGGCACCGCCCTTATGGCGCGTATCCGCCCACCTGTCCTGCTGGGAGGCTACGCATTGGCCAACATCGCCCTTTGTGCCGTGGCAGCCATGGCGCCAGGCTGGATCGCCCTTGTGGCGCTGGTGCTGACCAGCTTTTTCATGTCGATCATGTTTCCCACGATCTTCGGCCTTGGCGTTGCCCCGCTGGGCGCTGCACGCCCGCTCGGCTCGTCCTTCATCATCATGGCGATCATCGGCGGGGCGCTGTTTCCTCCGCTGATGGGGCTCATCGCGGTTCGCGCCGGCAGCATCGCGCCGGCACTGTTCTTACCGCTGCTCGCCTTTGTGGTGATCGCCGTCTACGCCTTCAGGCTCAAGAGCGACAAGACGGCCTAATCCCGCTATCGTATAAAAATCGGGACGAGGCAGCGCCCCGCCCCGACTATCTTGGGCGCAGGCTTGCGTCAGCTGGCAGGCTTCATCCAGCCATGCATGGCCATCCACCGGGCAAATTCCTCGAACCAGCCGGTGCTCGTCGTCGTCTTGGGATACATGCCGAAGCCGTGGCCGCCCTGCTCGAAGAAATGGAATTCCACGGGCCGTTTGGCCGAACGCCAGCTTTCAACCAGACCATAGCCGCCATGACCAAACAGCGGATCATCCATGGCCAGCGCAACGAACAGTGGCGGCGCGTCAGCCGGAACCTTCACCGCTCCCTGCGGCCCATAGATGGTGCCGATAAAGGCGGGGCGGGCGTCCACCCCGTCGAGCGTAGTGGAGAGGGTCAACATCGCCCCCGCCGAGAACCCGACCATGCCGACACGGGCAGGATCGATGTGCCAATCCCCGGCACGCTTGCGCACAAGCGCGAAGGCAGCCCGGGCATCGGCGATCTGCGGGCCATAATCAGACCTTGCCGGAGCCCCGGTGGGCGGCGGCAGGCCCTTGGAGAAGCGGGCACGCTCCTCGTCCTGATAGGCGGTGATGTCGGACGGAGTCTGGTGCAGGCGGTATTTCAGCACAAAGGCTGCCACGCCCCGCGCGGCAAGTGCCTTGGCGACATCCCAGCCTTCGTTTTCCATGGACAGGGTGGTGAACCCGCCGCCCGGAGCGACAATAACCGCTGTGCCGGTTGCCTTGGCCGGGTCCGGCAGGAAGGGGGTCAGCGTTGCCACAGTGACATTGCGGGCAAAGGTGCTGCCATACTGGCGGTGCCAGACCTCGCTGGCCTTGGCCCCCGGCAGCGGCCCGGTACCCAGCACGATGGCGTCGGGCTGGGCAGGCGCGGCGATCTGAACCATCTTGTCGTTCTGGGCCTGCGCCGGCGAAACGAGTGCAACCGCAAGCGCCATAGCGGCCAACGGCCAGCGAACAATGGATGCCTTCATCGATACCTCTCCTCAAACGCATGCGCTGTCATGCAAATTGAACGGCTATAGTCTCTGATTGGCCTGGCATGGCCGGGCTGACTGCAATCAAGCCGGCCATCGGCTCGCCCCCTCCTCAGCGCGGCACCGCCGCGCTTTGGTTTACGGTAAAGCTTGTTTCGACTGTGGGCAGGCCCTGGCCGGGCTGTCCGCCGCCCAGGCTGAGCGTGTAGCGCCCGGCAAGAACCGAGCGCACCCCGTCAGGGTCAACGCTGCTCAGATCGCGCGGCGACAGATCAAAGCTGACGTCCTGCGTTTCGCCCGGTTTCAACGTCACGCGGCGAAAACCGCGCAGTGCGATGTTGGGCACACCCGGCCGTTGGGGGAAGCGCAGATAGACCTGCACCACCTCGTCGCCCGCCCGCGCGCCGGTGTTGCGCAGCCGCGCGCTGACATGCAGCCCCTTGGACGCGTCATCGCCCATCGGCGTAACCGAAAGGTTCGAATAGGCAAAGCTGGTGTAACTCAGCCCATAGCCGAAGGGATAGACCGGCGTGCCGGTGAAATAGCGATAGGTGCGCCCCTTCATCGCGTAATTGTCGAAAGGCGGCAGATCGGCCAGCGTGTGATAGAAGGTGAGCGGCAGACGACCGGCCGGATTGGCCTCGCCTGACAGCACCTGCCCCACCGCCAGACCACCCGACTGGCCCGGATACCAGGCCTCAAGAATGGCATTGGCATGGTCACGCGCCCAGGACAGATCGATGGGGCTGCCGTTCATCGTCACCACCACCAGCGGCTTGCCCAGCGCCCTGGCGCTTTCCAGCAGGGCGCGCTGGTCGGACGGCAAGGCGAGCGAGGTCTTGTCGCCCCCGGCAAAGCCCTCGACCTTGACCGGCATTTCCTCGCCTTCCAGATCGGAGGTGAGGCCAACGGCGGCCACCACGACATCGGCGCCGGCCACAGCCTTGCGCAGATCGGCCTGCTCATCATGCGAGATGCGCTTCCAGAACAGCGCCGCCTCAGCCGGGTTGCCGCCCTCGACCTCGAAATGCAGCGGATAGCGCTGACCCTTCTTCAGCGCCACCTCCACCAGCTTGAGCGGTTCGCCCCAGGTGCTGGCATGCTGCGCCTCGATTGCGGGCTTGCCGTCAACATCGATGGCGCCCTTCACACCCGTCACGCCCATGCGGTAAAAGCCGGTCTCGGGCGCCACGAAGAAGCCGCTCCACACCACCTTATAGGCATCGGAGAGCGACTTGATCTCCTGCGCGTGGTTGGCCAGTCTGGTTTCCGTGCGGGTGACCGCAGGCGTTGCGGCAAAGGTCCGCTCGCCGCGCGGGCGGGAGGGATCGAGCGCGTTGAAGTAATCGGCGCGCAAGCCCGGCTTGCCCGCCGGCGTCAGGAAATGACCCGGGGGCACCGGATCGCCATCGGTGATCGAGGCGCTGAAGGGCACGAGCTCCACCTGCGCGCCGGGCATGGCGCGGCGGATGCCTTCGACCACCGAAATCGGCGGCGCCGAATTGGGCGAGGAATAGTTACCGCGCAGCACGCGCGTGGCATCGGCCAGCGGACCGATGACCGCCACGCGGACGGTCTTGCGCAGGGGCAGCGTGCCATCGTTCTTGAGCAGCACCAGGCTTTTCACCGCAGCGGTCAACGCCATGGCGCGGTGCTCGGGCGTATCGGCCATGGTGGGGGGCACGGGTGTCGTGTTCGGGCCGGAAATACCCGGCAGGTCGCCATTGCGATAACGGGCGGCAAACAGGCGCACCAGCGCCCGATCGAGATCGGTCTGGGTCAGAAGGCCGCGCTGCAGCGCCTCGACATAGGGCTTGTCCAGCCCCTGCTTGCCCACGACCGTGCCGTTGTTGCATTCATTGTCGACACCCGCGCGCAATGCCGCGGTTACCCCTTCTGCCGGATCGGTGGCATAGTGATGGTGTTCGGCAATATCGACCACCGCGTCACAGTCGGACACGACATAACCGGTAAAGCCCCAGGCGCCGCGCAGATGGTCCTTGAGCAATTCATTGCTGGCGCAGGCGGGCTGGCCGTCAATGCTGTTATAGGCGCACATGATCGAACCGGCATGGCCATCCACAATGGCGGCGCGGAACGCGGGTAGATAGGTATCCTCCAGATCATGGCGCGAGACATAGACATCGGCGACATGGCGGGTGGATTCGGGCCCTGAATGCACGGCGAAATGCTTGGGCGTGGCAATCACCCTGGGATGGGCGGGATCATCGCCCTGCATGCCGGTGATGAAGGCCACCCCCATATGGGCGGTGAGGAAAGGATCCTCGCCATAGGTTTCCTGCCCCCGGCCCCAGCGCGGATCGCGGAAGATGTTGATGTTGGGTGACCATGTGTCGAGCCCGGTGCCGATCTTGCCCAGATGCCCCGTTTCGCGGCCCAGCGTGTGCATGGCGCGCACCTCGGTGCTGATGACACCGGCCACATCATGCAGCATGGGCGCATCAAAGCTGGCGGCAAGGCCGATGGGCTCGGGGAAATTGGTGGTGGGCACCGGGCCAAAGGCGCCATGCAGGCTCTCGGTCCACCAGTTGTACGCCGGAATGCCAAGGCGGGGAATGGCGGGCGCCACATTGACCAGCTGCGCGATCTTCTCATCCACCGTCAGCTTGGAAACAGTCGCGGCCGCCAGTTGCTCGGCCGAGGCCTGCTGACCATCGGCCGCCAAGGCCTGCCCACACAACGCGAAACCCTGACCGGCCATCGCAGCCGTCAGCGCCGCAGCGGGAAGGAACGCGCGTAAATAGCGCCGTAGAGCAGGCGATGCTTGCATTCAGAACTCTCCCTTAAACAAGCGGTTGCAGCTTCAAACCGGCTGCAGACCATGATCTGGTAAATTGGCACAACACTTGGCGAACAAGCCCGCGTGGGTCACGCCGACAGGAACGAAGGTGAAATCGCTCGGGAGAGCGGTAAACGCCTGCACATCTCAAGTCCTGCAAGGCTGCACGGCATTCGCTCGGCCACTGATCATCCATCGAGAACCGACCTGCCAGGCGGCACGCAAATGCCTCGCATTGATAGAAAATGTCCCCGTCATCTCCCAGACAACTCACCGTCGCTGCAGTCATGACCTCCCGTGCAACGCAAGCGGAGCACATCAGAGCACATACCCAAGAATATTGCCCCAACGCATCTCGCCTGTCGGTTGTAGCGAGGAGAGATAGCGCTATCAATGCTTATTCTTACGGGCAAAATCTAATTTTCATAAATATGCACTGGATCGGCATGGAGTTTGAAAAAACGGAAACATTCATTGCCCGGCGCTGACGGGGTCCTGCATGACCCTTCAGGCACACCATGTCTTGAAGAATGCGCTGCGGATTGGCCGACAGGGCGAAATCCGGGATCGCACCAGCGTGGGACAGAACTTCCGGATTGCCCGCCTCAATCTGTTGGCTGTCATCGTGATATACTGGAACACCTTGAACCTGCATGAGGCGGTCGAAGCCCGGCGCCGAGATGGTCTCGATGTGCCGCCTGAATTGCTCGCCCACATCTCGCCGTTGGGCTGGGCGGACATCCTCCTGACCGGTGAATATCGCTGGTCCAAGGACACTTAACCGGTGTAGGCAAGATCGGATTGGAGAAATCGTGAAGGAATTACGATGGCAGAAACAGCGACCAAACTGCCCAGCGACCGGGTGATCCGCGCTCTGCTTGTTAAACATGCTTGTCCGGTAGGTTATCACGAGGTTCGCACCCGACTGTTGGGTGCGATCGCCAGTCCCGATCCGAACGTGAAGCCCATGACGGTGATTGCTGACCTTTGGGGCGGCGCTTTGCCCGAGTTCGATAGTATGGAAGACGCCAATGAACTGCTGGGCCCGCTGGTGATGGGGCTATGGAACGAACTGTCGGCCCACCAGCATCCCAAGAAGCCGTTCAAGGCCATGCCTGTGCCGATGGAGCCAACGGCCGCCAATCTCGCCAATTTTGGCATGGTGCGCGGCCAGGAGGCAGAAGGCTTTGTCGAAGGCCTGTTCAATGGGGCGGACGAGGCAGGCCTTCCTGAGCGGGCGCACGAAGCTGTCACACATTTGGGCGACATAAGGGCCATGATGCTCGGTGTCGCCGATCTTATCGAGCGCACCGCCGGCGAGCCCGAGGACCGCGCACAAATCAAGGAAACCATCAAGCATTTACGTGCCATGTCCGAGATCATGGAGACCGAAATCCACACTGCGGTTCTCGCCTGCGTGCGTTCGCGCCAGCAGGGACTCCCCGGCGTAACAGCGCCATTGCCAACAAGGCAATGAGAACCATGCAGGAAACGGACGCGGAGCAACAGTTGCGCGAGAAATTGCGCAAGATCGAGGCCCTGTTTGCCGGTGCGGCAACTGCCGGTGAAAGAGCCGCGGCAGGCGCCGCAGCTGAACGCATACGGCGCCAATTTACCGAAACCAAATCGCGGGAAAAGGCCGAGGAGTTCAAGTTTTCCATTTCCGACCCATGGTCGCACCAATTGTTCACCGCCCTATGTCGCCGCTATGGGCTACGTCCATTTCGCTACACACGCATGCACCGCCAGACGGTTATGGTTCACGCTCCTGCCAGCTTCATCAAGGGCACGCTGTGGCCGGAATTTCAGGCATTGAACGATGCGCTCAGCGCCCACCTGATGATCATCACTGAGCGGATCATCCGCGAGGAGGTTTATGCCACCACCGGGGAGGCCGACGAAATTCCCGAGCCAGCACGGCTGCGATGACAATTGCGTTTTCGCTTGGGGTGTCATGCCGCCCCCTGCTGGAACGGTCGCCCATCAGCCAGGTTGACTGAGCGCTGCCTTTGTCGGTATATACAACTTCATCACCGACGAGAATGACGCCATGAAAGCAGCTGTATTCACGATGAAGCTTGAACCCGACTTGAGGGCCGAGTTCATGGCCGAAGCTCAAGCAAGCCATCGGCCCGCCTCGCAGGTTGTGCGCGAATTTATGCGCTCGTTCGTCCAGCAGCAACGAGCACAGCGCGAGCATGACGCCTTCCTGCAACGCAAGATTGGGGTCGCCCGCGCATCGATGGCCGATGGGTTGGGCCGTTCGAATGAGGAGGTTGAAGCCGCCTTCGCCGCTAGGCGTGCGGCTCATTCGTGAAAATTGTCTGGACGCCAGAGGCAGAGAAGGACCGTTCCGCGATCTGGGATTATCTCGTGGCACGCGATCCTGGCGCTGCCCTCCGGATTGACCAACTATTCAGCGAAGCCGTTGCCAAGTTGACCGATTTCCCCATGCTTGGCCATGCGGGCATGGTTGCCGGGACACGCGAACTCATCCCGCATCGGAGCTATCGCATCATCTATGAAGTCGTGGGCGATACGATCTGGATTTTGGTTGTAATTCACACAGCCCGACAATGGCCTCCGCTTCAAGGCTGAATTGCTTCTCACCGCGAATGTCGCACTACAGGCGTACCGCGTTCTCCTTATAGACCAGGCACGGAAATAAGTTGAATTTTGAGTGTAGTTTCGATATAAATCCGCATGGAACGAGATGCCCGCAAGCTGAGCCAGTCAGCGCTTCATGAGCTTCGCCGCCATGTGATCCGTTTGCACAAGGCGGGACACAAGGTGATGCAGATCGTCGAGTTGTCGGGTCTTTCGTGGCCTGCGGTTCGCAGAGTAATTGATCGCTATGAAGCGGACGGTGCGTCGAGCCTGAAACCGAAAGATCGCGGTCGTTCGGCAGGCGATGGGCGCAGCCTGAGTGCTGAACAGGAGGCGCATATCCGCCGCTTGATCTGCGAGAAGCGGCCAGAGCAGTTGAAGATGGATGTTGCGCTGTGGACGCGCGGCGCGGTGATGGAGTTGATCGCGCATGAGTGCGGGATTGCCTTGAAGATCCGCGCGGTCGGTAATTATCTGAAGCGCTGGGGTTTTACCCCGCAGAAGCCGATCCGCCGGGCCTATGAGCAAAACCCGCAGGCAGTGCAAGCGTGGCTGGAAGAGGCCTATCCGGCGATCGAAGCGCAAGCCAAGGCGCAAGGTGGCGAGATCCACTGGGGCGATGAGACTGCGGTGATCAACACTGATGTGCGTGGCCGGTCCTGCTCTCCCAAAGGTGAGACGCCGGTTGCTTATGCGCCAGGTAGCCGCAGCAAACTCTCGATGATCTCGACCGTGACCAACCAGGGCAAGACCCGCTGGATCATCATCGAGGAGAATTTCGGCGCAGAGCGGCTGATCAAGTTTCTCGAAGCGCTCATCAAGGACGCGGATCGCAAGATAGTCCTCATCCTCGACAATCTCAGGGCGCACCACTCCAAGCTGGTCAAGGCATGGCTGGAAACTCGCAAGGACCAGATCGAGATCTTCTATCTTCCCAGCTACTCGCCCGAATTGAACCCTGACGAGCGGCTCAACGCCAGCCTCAAGCGTATCGACTCGGGTGGGAAATAGCGCCGGTTTTCCACCAGGGTGGCAGCGGGCTGCGGGCGATCTCCTCGCCG
The DNA here is from genome assembly GCA_028871475.1 of Sphingomonadales bacterium. Lineage (GTDB taxonomy): Bacteria > Pseudomonadota > Alphaproteobacteria > Sphingomonadales > Sphingomonadaceae > Novosphingobium. The sequence goes on from JAGWMZ010000014.1 coordinate 56,586, forward strand.
TTCCATCGTGCAACAAACATGGCTTCATCCGTCCATGATCGGGTTCTCGTCAGTGGTTGTGCTCGCGCTTACGATTACGGTGCGCGGCCACCTTGGCGCGGTTGCCGCAGACGCTCATGCTGCACCAGCGGCGCGCGTGGCCGCGCGTGTGGTCGGCGAACATCAGCGTGCAGGCCTGGCCCTCGCAGGCCTTCACATAGGTGAAGTCTTCCTCGACGATGACACGGGCCAGTGCCTCGCCAATGGGGATCAGCAATGATTCCGGCGCGCGCCAGCGCCGCGCCGTTTCCAGCACAAGATGGCCATCGGCGCCGGGTACGAGGCGCAGATAGGCCTCGTCGCGCGCCAGCAGGCCGGTGAGCGGGGCGAGCGCCTCCAGCGCGCCGCCATCGAGCGGCGCGCCCATGCGTGACCGGACGAAACCCCGGAACCATTCGCGCAGGTCGCGCGCCTGATCGGCCACGCGGTCAAGCTCGCCGGGCATGGCCTTGGCAGCCACCTCGGCAAGCTGGTCGGCGGGGACGAGTCCTGCCTGCCGCAGCCATCTCAGCAGGCCTTCGCCATCGCCGATCCAGTCCACCGGCGTATCGAGCGGGGTGGCGATGGAATTGAGGAAGTCGATGCCGCGGGTATCGGCAACGAACATGGCGGGCAGGTCGGTGGGCATGGCTGGTGATCCGGGAAATTTTCGACGGCCTTTTTGTAACCTCTAAATTTGCTATTGACAAGTTACAATACGCAGATGTAACCAGTCAATCGCAATCAAGGAGGTTTCAATTATGGGCAGCGACGATACATCGGTGGTTCTGGTTCACGCCGCATGGGCCGATGGCTCAAGCTGGGCTCGGGTGATCGACGGGCTGGCAACGGCAGGGCTTAAAGCCGTAGCCGCTCCCCTGCCGCTGACTTCCTTAGCCGATGACGTGGCCGCTCTGCGCCGCGTGATCGAGCGGACGCAGGGGCCGGTGGTGCTGGTGGGCCATGCCTATTCGGGCGCGGTGATCGGCGCTGTCCGCCATGCGAGCGTAAAAGCGCTGGTCTATCTGAATGCGCTGGTGCCCGAGAAGGGTGAGACGGTGCTCGATGTCTTCTCCCGCAGCGCGCCGCATCCGCTGGCACCGCAGGTTTCACCCGATACCGACGGGCTGATCTGGCTGCCGGAAGAAGCCTTTGCCCAAGCCTTTGCCCAGCAGGTCGATGCGCGCGAGCAAGCCATTTTGGCCGCCGTGCAACGCCCCATCTCGATCCAGTGCATTACCGCCCAGGTGGAGCGCCCGACATGGCATGACCTGCCAAGCTGGTATCTGGTTGCCGAGGAGGATCGCATGATCTCCGCTGACAACCAGCGCGCCATGGCCGAGCGCATCGGTGCGACAATCTCCAGCCTACCGCTCGACCATTGCCCGATGCTGGGCGCGCCCGGTCGCGTCGTGGAGATGATCTTGGCGGCAGCGAAAGCCTGAAGCGCCACGATAAATGCTAACCTCTCAAATCAATCCATCAAGTTACAAAGGGGACCTGTCATGACCCACATCACCCACCGCACCATCGCCGTCGACGGCCTGAACATCTTCTACCGTGAGGCTGGCCAACCCGGCCAGCCCAAGCTGCTGCTGCTCCACGGCTTCCCCACCTCCAGCCACATGTTCCGTGACCTTATTCCGCATCTGGCCGACCACTTTCACATCGTCGCGCCCGATCTGCCAGGCTTCGGCCAGTCGGCGGACCCCAAGATCAACAGCTTCGACTCCATCGCCGACACGATCGAACGCTTCACCGAAAGCGTCGGCTTCGACCGCTTCATCATCTATGTCTTCGACTATGGCGCGCCCACCGGCTTCCGCCTCGCCACGCGCCACCCCGAGCGGATTGCGGGCATCATCTCGCAGAACGGCAACGCCTATGTCGAAGGGCTGAGCGAGGGCTGGAACCCGATCCGCGCCTATTGGGAGGATGCCTCGGCGCAAAACCGCGACGCGCTGCGCATGATGCTCACCGCGCAGACCACCCAGTGGCAATATACCCATGGCGTGGCCGATCCTGCGACGGTTTCGCCCGATGGCTACACGCTCGACACGCATTATCTGGCCCGCCCCCGCGCCGATGAGGTGCAACTCGATCTCTTCGGTGATTACAAGAGCAATGTCGCACTCTATCCCACCTTCCAGGCCTATTTCCGCGAGCATAAACCGCGCTTCCTCGCCGTGTGGGGCCAGAACGATCCCTTCTTCCTGCCCCCCGGCGCCGAGGCCTTCAAGCGCGACCTCCCCGAGGCCCGCGTGACCTTTTTCGATACCGGCCACTTCGCGCTGGAAACCCATGCCGAACCCATCGCGCAGGAAATCCGCGCCTTCTTCGCCTGACCTCATGGGCGCGGCCGTCAATGCGCCGCGCCCGTCCCACCGCGAGCACACGACAGGAGACAGACATGCGCGCGATCGTCCTCGACGGCTTCGGCGGCCTTGAAGCGCTGACCTACCGCGACGTTCCCGAGCCCGAGCCGCTGGCGGGCCATGTCGTCATCGAGATCAAGGCCTTCGGCATCAACCATGCCGAAATCCATATGCGCAAGGGTGAATGGGCCGAGGCCGCGCCGGTTTCGGGTATTGAATGCGTGGGTCTGGTCAAATCCTGCCCGGGCGGAGAGTTTCCTGTGGGGGCCAAGGTGGCCGCGGTGATGGGCGGCCTTGGTCGCACGAGCAACGGCAGCTATGCCGAGTTCACCCGCGTGCCCGTCACCAATGTCGCGCTGATCGAGGCCGATTTGCCGTGGGAGCAACTGGCGGCAATCCTGGAATCCTATGCGACGGCCTGGACGACGCTGTTCCGCAACATCGCGCTCAAGGCGGGCGAGCTGATCGTCATTCGCGGCGCCACCTCCTCGCTGGGGCAGGCTGCGGTTAAGCTTGCCGTGCAGGCCGGCGCCCGCGTCATCGCCACCACGCGACAGAAGGAACGCTTTGCGGCCTTGGAAGCGCTGGGTGTCGAGCGCTGCGAGATTGAGCGGCCTGACCTTTCCGAACATATGGTTGACGGCCGCGCCATCGACGCCGTGCTCAATCTGGTGGGCAACACGGTGGTGCTGGATTCGCTCAGGATGCTGCGCCGTGATGGCCGCTCGTGTCTGGCAGGCTGGTTGGGCGGGCTCGACCCGATCCCCGATTTCAACCCGCTGCTCCAGATGCCCAGCGGCGTGAACCTGACCTTTTTCGGCAGCTTCGTTTTCGGCATGCCGCAGTTCCCTCTGTCCGACGTGCCGCTTGCGAAGATCGCGCAGGATGCGGCGGCGGGCCTGTTCGACATCAGACCGGCGCGCGTGTTCGACTTCGAAGACGTCGCCGAGGCGCACCGCCTTGTCGAAGCCAACGCGGCTGGCGGCAAGCTGGTCGTCCTTCACTGATCCATGAACCGAGAGAAGAAAACCATGACCAACTCCGTCGCTATCGTCACCGGAGCCAGTCAGGGCATCGGCCGCGCCACCGCCTTGCGTCTGGCCCGGGATTTCGCAGCTCTGGTGCTGGTCGCCCGCAACCTTGACAGCCTCGAGGCAACCGCAAGGGAGATCGAGGCAGAGGGCAGGGAAGTCCTCACCATCGCGGCGGATCTTGCGGACCTTGCCGCGCCCGCCATTGTGGTCGAGCAGACGCTGGCGCGTTTCGGGCGCATCGACGCGCTGCTCAACATTGCAGGCGCCGTGCCGCAGATCGACCTGTTCGACATGACCGACGAGCAATGGGACGCAGGTTTCGCGCTGAAGCTCCACGGTGCGCGGCGGCTGACCATCGCCGCCTGGCCCGCGCTGAAGGAATGCAAGGGGTCGGTGGTGCTGATTTCGGGCAATTCGGCACAAATGCCCAAGGCGCCTTATGCGGCGGTGGGCACCATCAACGCTGCCATCGTCGCGCTGGCCAGGGCCTTTGCCGACCGGGGCATTGCCGATGGCGTGCAGGTCAACAGCGTTCTGCCCGGCCCGGTGATGACCAGGCGCCGCCGTTCCTACCTTCAACGTTGGGCTTCGCTGCACGGCATGTCGGTCGAGGAGGCGACCCTGAAATTCCCGCAGGATGCCGGCATTGCTCGCTATGGCGAGCCTGAGGAGATCGCCGAGTTGATGGCCTTTCTCGTCTCGCCCGGCGCGCGCTGGATGACTGGCTCGACCCTGCGCATGGATGGCGGCGAGGTCAAAACCATCTGACGCATCGACAGGCACCCGGTCGTTGTCGATGCCGCGACCGGGCTATAGGCGCACGCCCTTGCGAAACTGCGAGGGCGTGGCGCTGATGTGTTTCTTGAACGCGCGCTGGAATGCCGCCTCTGACTGATACCCGACGGCTTCCGCGATGGCCCCGGTAGACATGACGGTGTTCCGCAGCTTTCGTGCGGCAACGGTCATCCGGATATCGGTGAGCAGGTCGGCGGCTGTTCGGCCCAACCGTTGCTGGACATGGCGCACGAAGGTCGCCCGCGACATGCCACACAGCATTGCCAGATCGGGGAGCGTCCATCCGCGCTCCGGATGCCGGAACATGCCGGAAAGCGCGGGAGCGAGGCGCGGATGCCCGGCCAGAGCGAGCAGGCCGGTTGGTGCCTCCACTGTCTCGCCGGCCATTCGAATGGCCAGTGTGAACAGCGCCGTCGAGAGGCCGTTAAGCATCGCATGCCCCCCTAGATTGTCCTGCGAAGATTCTGTCCGCATAAGCCTGACCAGGTTGGCCAACTGCTTTCGCGTTTCCGTGGCACTGGGCGTCTCGCCTTGCGATCGCGCCACAAATCGTTCCGGAAAATAGCTACGAAGCAGCCGCTCATGGGTAGGCGAGACAAAAAAGCGCCCGCACAGCATGTCGAGGCGCTCACCCTCCCCGTCGTTCTCGTCGATCATCACCGCTGATCCAGCACGCTGACGTATCGCCGAAGGCTCATCGCCGCTTCCATCATGCAATGTATGCGCGCTGCCTCGCGGAATGATCAGAATGTCGCCCGCCGACAGGTGCAGCGACGGCCCACCATTTGGATCATCGAGCAGCGCCGTGCCTGCCAGAACGATGTGATAGGGGATTTCTCCCGCCGTTGCTGTCTCGAAATTGAGCCGCCAAGGCGCGCCAAACAGGCAATGATGCTCGATCTGCCCTGTAATCGGCACAAGATCGAGAAATTGACTGAGCCAGTCCGCAGAATCGAGCATGAGCATTTTCCAAAATTTGAGACGTTAGGGCATATTATTGAGCGTTGCGAGAATTAGCAATCTCACTTTTCTGGCCTAAACCGCCCTCACCGGCAAGCAAGCCGATACAGAGAAAGGAAGACATCATGCCTCGCATCGACACCCCCGCCCTCGACACTGCCACCGGCGCTTCCGCCGAAGTGTTCGGCCAGATCAAGAAGGCCGTCGGCAGCGTGCCCAACACCTTTGCTGCCATCGGCTTTGCCGCTCCCGCCGCGCTGAAAGCCGTTCTCGCTGCCGATGGCGTGCTGGCCGCAGGCTCGCTTTCCAAGGCCGATCAGGAGACGATCAAGCTGCTGGTGAGCGCCACGGTGGGCTGTGACTATTGCGTCGCCGCCCACAGCCTGATCGGCAAGCTGGCCGGTCTTTCGCCCGAGGCGCTGCGCCACATTCGCCGCGGCGAGCCGACCGGGGACGCCAGGCGCGACGCGCTGATCCGCTTCGTCAGCCTGCTGGCCGGCACCAGCGGCACCATCGAGCGCGCCGAATACGACGCCATCCGCGCCGCCGGTTACACCGACACGCAGCTCGTCGAGATCAGCCTGGCCATCGCCACGACCACTTTCACCAATGTGTTCAACCGCATCAACGACACCGCCATCGACTTTCCGGCGGTGAACTGAGGCGACGCAGAGCGCCCTTGGTGGGCGCCCACCCTTCGCAAACGCACCCCATCACACAGGAGCAGGCCGGCACAGGTGCAGGGTCTTGTCGCTCCGACAGGGAGAACAACCATGATCTATCTTGCAAACATTCTGGGCCGCACCGGCTTCCTCAACCGCAACGTCGATTATCACCTGCTGCGCGGCGCAATGGTGATCATCTTCGCCTGGTTCGGCTATGACAAATGGTTCGACGCCGAGATCGAGGGCCTGCTGCCCATCATCACCCATGGCCCGCTGATCTTCTGGACGATCCCGGTGCTGGGCATCCATGGCACGGCGATCCTGCTGGGCACCTCTGAATGGACCTTCGGCACGCTGCTGCTGCTGGGCTTCTGGAACAAGAAGCTGGGCATGGTGGGCGCGCTTGGCTCGACGGCGACCTTCATCGCCACGCTCACCGTCTTCCCCTTCGTGCCTGACGCATGGCTGGGCGGTGCTGGCGGCTTCCCTGCCATGACGATCAACACCGCGTTCCTGCTCAAGGATCTCGTGCTGCTGGCGGTGTCTCTCTATCTCCTGCGCCAGGACGCCGTCCGGGTGATCGAGGCCCACAGCGCCAAGTGATCGCAAGGGCAGGATCAGAATGGCCGCTCCTCGGGAGCGGCCATTTCCTTGTGGCTGTGGAGCAGTGTCGTGTCAGCCGAGCGTTGGCACTGCTCGAAACGTCACTGTGGATTGCAGGCGGCCTCGTCCTGCTGAACGCTTTCAGCGTGCACCCGCGGATGCCGGCAGGCTATTCCGCGACTTTTGCAACGGTAGTCGGTGGCATCCTGTTCGCCGTAGGCGCCTTCGTAAACCGCACCTGCATTTTCGGCTCGGTTGCCCGCTTGGGATCTGGTAAATGGGCTTATCTGGCAACGCTGGTCGGTTACTTTCCGGGCTGTTTGATCGGGCGGGTCCTGCCGGCTCCAGGGCAATTGAAGGATGCTTCACGCCTGCTGGGCAGCCCAATGTGGCTGGCGTTGTTGGTCGGAGCCGTGCTTGCTGCCCGATCACTTTCGCATGTCCGCCGTGTCCGGAAGAACGCTGGCACACTGGAGCCTATCTGGTCTCCCCCTGTTGCAACCATAATGATTGGTCGGCGGGCAAGATGCGCGTGGTTCGTCCCGATCCGGCCAGCGGAGCGCGCACCTTCGCGGGTGGCGCGATCATGGGGCTGGGGGAGTTTTGATACCGGGGGGCAATACCGGGCTGATCCTGGTCGGCGTGCCGATGCTTTGGCCTTACGCATGGCCTGCCTTTGCGACAATCTGCCTCACGATCTATGTGGCAGTGCGCCTGACCTTTGTCCGATAGGAACGGCAGGCGAACCCTAGCGAGGCCTGTACATCGCCTCGATCATCCCGAAACGGTCAAAGCCCCAGAAGGCTTCGCCATCGATCTGGATGACCGGCGATCCGAAGATGCCCTGGGCGATTGCGGCCTCGGTTTCATGCCGCAGCCGGTCCTTGACCGCCGGTTCCTGCATGCCCGCGATGATGGCGGCCCTCTCGAAGCCAAGCGCCGAGGCGACCTCGATGGCAGCTTCCGGGTCGCTGACACCGCGCCCACCGAGCCAGCAGGCGCGAAACGCAGCCCGCGCAAAATCGGCGGCTGAGTCCGGTGCGATGCTCTCGAGCCAGTAGAACACTCGGCTTGGCGTTACCGGACTTGCGGGGAAATCGGGAGGAAAATTTGCGTCTGCCAGTCCAGCAAGCCTCGCGCTGCGGGCAAAGTCCATCAGCATATAGGCCTTCTTGAGCGGATGATCGACCGGCGCCCCGCCAAAGGTTTTGTAGACGATGCCGATCAGATAGGGCCGCCAGACAACCTTACGGCCAATTGCCCGCGCCAGCTCATCAATCTTCTGGCTAGCCAGGAAGCCGTAGGGGGACGAGAAGTCGAAATAGAATGTCATGGTTTCAGGCATTGGGCCGCTCCTTCTCAGTGGGGCGTCATTGCCGCCGCCCTACGCAGGCATCTTTAATGTGCTGCCAACCATTGCTGCCTTGCCAGCACGCAATGATCCATGGCTCAAATGCGCCAGTCAACAAAGGATGGCCGCGAAGCGGTCGCAATCAAACCTCACAAAGGTTTTAATTGCCCCAGGACGGTTGGGATCAATTCGCTGACGGTTGGATGAATATGGACCGTCTCGATCATCTTGGTGTAGGGCGTGCCGGCCGCCATGAGCTGCAGCAGCGACTGGACGACCTCGTCGCCGTTGATGCCAAGGATTGCCGCACCAAGGACCAATTTGGTCTCAGCGTCGACGAGAACCTTGATGAGGCCGCTCGTTTCCCCGCGTTCGCGTGCCCGCGCCACGCGCGCCATGGGGTAGGTTGCCATGAGGGCTGGACGGCCAGACTTTCGGACTTCTGCCTCGCTCATGCCGATCCGGCCGAGAGGAGGATCGATGAAAAGCCCATAGACGGGAATACGGTTCTTGATCGAGCGTTCACCTCCCATGAGGAGATTGTCGGCCACGATCTCATGGTCATGGTAGGATGTGTGCGTGAAAGCACCACGCCCATTGACGTCGCCGAGGGCCCAAATGCCCTGAACGCTGGTGCGAAGATGGTCGTCGACGGGTATAAAACCGCGTCCGTCGGTTTCCAACCCGGCCGCTTCGAGATTGAGATCGCGGGTATTCGGCGTGCGTCCCAGCGCCACAAGGAGATGAGAGCCCTGCACCTCAACGCGGTTCCCCTGTGAGCGGATATGCAGCTTGATTTCGGACGCGACCTTCTCGACGCGCTCGATCTCGCTGCCTTCCAGAAATGAAACCCCATCGGCCTTCAGGATCTCCCGAATGCCTTCTATGATGTCCTGATCTTCGCGTTGCGCAATGTTTTCGCTCCGCTCGATCACCGTCACCTTGGCGCCAAACCTGGCGTAAATCTGGGCAAATTCGAGACCGATGTAGCTACCACCCGCAATGAGCAAATGAGCGGGAACCTCATCCAGGTTCATCACCGATGTGTTCGTAAGATAGGGTACATCCTGCAGGCCAGGCCAAGCCGGCACCAGCGCGGAACCGCCCACATTGATAAAGATCTTTGGCGCAAAAAGCGTTCTGCCGCCTACAATGACCTCGCGGGGCGAGACAAATCTGCCCGTCCCGTAGATCACTTCGAGCGTTCTGAGGCTACCGAGCCATTTCGTGAGGCTCTGCACCGATGCGTTCACGATGGCGCCCTTGCGCGCTTTGACCGCGCGCATATCGACGGCGACCGTTCCTTCGATCTTGATGCCGAATTGGTCCGCATGGCGGGCAGCCCATGCCGCGCGGGCACTGGCAACCAGCGTCTTGGTCGGCGTGCAGCCATCGTTGACACATGTTCCGCCCAGATGTTCCCGCTCAATGACGGCGACCTTCTGACCTGCTTCGGCGAGCTTGGCGGCCAGAAACGGCCCGGACTGTCCGGCTCCAATGATAATAGCATCGAATTCTTCGTTCACCACATGTCTCCCCGGTTCGTAAATCCCGTTGGCCGGGATGATGCTGATAGACTTGCGTTGGATGAATGCTCCGCCAGGCCAATTTCATGCTCGAGCGTATCATTCGAGCGCTGTGCTCAAAGTGAGGGCTGAGGCAGAAGCCAACTCGTCAATCTGAATAAGCAACATGGGACGGACCCTGCTCGCAATGGCATGGCCGCGGCGTGCAAAGCTACCGCACGACCCTTGATATCGGAAATGAGCTTATTGAGCATTTTTATGCGCCTTCCCGACATTCACGGTTCCAAAGTGCCAGCGTAGATTGCCCCCATGAGAGCGATCATGCTCTCAAAACCTGAAAGGATTAGAAAATGCGTGTCAGCGAGATCCTCCGCTCGAAGTCCAATCGCCTGGTCCTCATTTCCTCAGACGCGTCGCTCAAGGACGCGAGCACGCTCATCCTGAATGAACGGGTAGGCATGGTGCTGGTGAACGACGACCAAGGCGAGATTGCCGGCACCTTGTCCGAGCGGAACCTGATTTGCTTCATCGCGCAAAAAGGCGTCGATGCCATTCGTGAGACTGTGCGAAGCGCGATGAGCAACATTGGATTGACCGCTGCACCTGCTGACTCGGTCACGGATGTGATGCGACTGATGACCGAAAAGCGCTCCCGCCACCTTCCTGTATTCGATGCAGGCAAACTCGTCGGTGTGATCAGTATCGGCGACATTCTGAAATCTCGCATGGCAGAGAAAGATCAGGAAGCCGCGGTTCCGCGCGACATCGCGCGCTTTTCCCTCGCGGCCGCCGCCTGACCCGCCTTCTTGATCCATCGGCAGGCTCGTATCCCCGCCCCCAACATATCTTAAATGGAGATTATCATGGAAAACCTGAATCAGACAAATCGTGACGCCTTGGCCATCATTTTGCCGATTTTCGCGGCCACCCTTTTCACGCTGATGGTGGTATTTATCCTTCATCCGTTCCTATGAGCGTTGGCCCCTCACGGCCAAGTCGAACGGCCGGACCCACTGGCCGCGCCGTGAGGGAGGCACATGCCCGTCGATGGGGTCAGATCAATCCTCATCGCCGGGGCGGGCAAGCTGCAGCACATGGTCGCGCACATCACCGGGCCATGGCGCCATGGCGGCGTCGAGAGCTGCGAGGTCATGGGCAAAGAGCGCCCGGCTTGCCGCCTCGAAGCCGGCGTAATCGCCCGCCAGCGCGGACATGAAGCGATAGGCCCGTTCATGCGCCAAACGCCGAACGGTGCGCCCCTCATCCTGCTTGCGGGCCTGCTCGACCAGACGGCGCAGCGTTTGCGAAGCACCGCCCGGCTGCTGCGCCAGCCAGTCCCAATGACGCGGCAGCAGCGTGATCTCGCGCGCGACCACCCCCATTCTGGGGCGCCCCCTTTTACGGGCCTCAGGCTGCGGCCCGGACCAGCTCGCCAGTCTGGAGATGATCTGCGCCGTGGTGCCGCGCAGGTCGATGTCAATCTGCGCGCCGGTGCCATCATCAAAGATCAGGATCGCGGCAGGCGTGGCCGCGATTTGCGCATTCACCGCCAGCGCCACATCGGCCAGGGGACCGGACGCCAGCCTGCGGCTGCCCGCAAATGCCGTGCAGGGCGTTGAAAGGGCATGGCTGGGCGGGTGATCAGGAGTATCGTCTCTCATTTGACCCGGATGACACAATATTGAACGCAAGTCAATACATCCGGGTAATATATTGACCTTCATCGTCCGGCCCGCGCTCGCCATGCAAGGCTGTGGCCGGCGCAAACACCCCAAGGGCCATCTTGCCGGCACGGCGCGCGCGGGCCAGCCTATCGCGCATGAACACCGCAAGATTGCCCAAAACTGTTGCCGCCTTCGGTATGGCGGGGATCATCCCGCAGCTGATATGCCTTGGCGTAGCGATGGCATGGCCGGCCGGGCGCTGGTTCGCGCTGGCGGCAGGCTGTTGCTATGCCTCGATGATCCTGTCCTTTCTGGGCGGGCTGTGGTGGATGGCGGCGCTGGTCGAGACGCGGCGCCATCCCGGCTCCTATCTTGTCGCCGTGCTGCCCAGTCTGGTCGGCTGGGGCGCGATGCTGCCCTGGTGTTTTGGCTGGCTCTGGCCGGGTCCCTCGCTCCTCCTGCTCGGGTTTTGCCTGCTGGCCAGCCCATGGGTGGACCGAGCCCAGCCATGGGCGGACAGGCTGCCAGCGGGCTGGCTGCGCCTACGTGTGATGATGGCCAGCGGCCTCGCGCTCTCCACGCTCGCGCTGGCTGTCTTCGCGCCCTTATCTTGACCGGCGCAGATCGCCCTTGCAGCGCTGCGAACAGGTTTTGACATTGTCCCAGTCACGCGCCCATTTCTTGCGCCAGGCAAAGGGCCGACCGCAGGCCGCGCAGATCTTCTCGGGCAGGGTGCTCTTGGTGTAACGACTCTCGGTCATAGGTCCAGCAACAGTTGCGTGTTGGCAGATGGCCGGCGTTTGACACCGCGTTTCGCGCCGGTCATCGGTATGCCTGCCTTGCGGCTGCCGTGCCTTTCGGCGATGCGGCCTGCGGTCGCCTTGTGACCGGCCGCCTTGCGCAGGGCATAAAGCGCATCGCGCGCGGCCTTGGCGGCACCGGCCTGATCCACGATCGGGCGCGGATAGGGCAAACCCGCCGCCCCCTCCCAGCGCCAGGGTTCATGGATAAAGGCATCGGGCAGCGCGGCCAGCTCGGGCACGAAGCGCCGCACAAACTGCCCCGCCGGATCATGATCGTAACCCTGCTTCACCGGATTGTAGATCCGCAAGGTGTTGATGCCCGTCGTGCCGGATTGCATTTGCACCTGCGGCCAATGGATTCCGGGCTCATAATCAACGAATTTGCGGGCCAGATGCAGGCCCGTGTCACGCCACGGCAGCCAGAGATGATAGCTGGCAAAGGACATCAGCATCGCGCGCATACGGAAATTGATCCAGCCATGGATGTCGAGCGCGCGCATGCACGCGTCGACGAAGGGAAAGCCGGTCATACCTTCGCTCCAGGCGGCCAGACGCCGCAGATCGGCGGTGTCGGGGCGCAGCCCGTCATAGGCGGGATGGAAATTCCCGAATTCGATCTGCGGCTCATCCTCCAGCTTTTGCATGAAGTGGCAATGCCAGTGCAGCCGCCCGGCAAAGGAGATCAGCGAGGCGCGCCAGCTTTGCCCATGATCTTCATTCCCGGCCCGGACTTCGCGCAGGCGCGTCTGGCTGGCCTGCGCCACTTCGCGCATGGCGATGGTCCCCCACGTCAGATGAGGCGAGAGGCGCGAACTGGCGTCAAAAGCGCTCAGCGGGCTGGACATGCGATAGCGATAGTCCCGGCCGCGCTGGTGCAGAAAGCTCTCCAGCGTGGCCAGCGCCGCCATCCGCCCGCCCGGCTGACGCGCGGGGCACGGGTCGGGCGCCAGCCCGAGCGCTGCGGAATCGGGGATATGGGTGGGCCAGTCGCCGGTCAGGGGCGGCACGGCTGCCGGCGCGGGCGTGATGGGCTCTGCCATGGCACGATCCCATGCCGCCGCCCAGCCCTGACGCGACGCGATGCGACGGATCACGCCGAACTGCCGCGTCTCATGCCAGAGGACGCCGGCGCCCCTCGCCCAGGCCTTGACCGCCCGGTCGCGGGCATAGGTCCAGCCATTGCCGGTTTCCTCATGGCTCCATAAGGCCGCGATACCAAAGCGGCGGTGCAGATCGGCAAAAATAGCGACGGCATCGCCGGTCATAACGCACAGCGGCTGGCCAAGGGCGGCCAAATCCTCCTGCAGCCGGGCAAGGCTCTCGGCGGCAAAGGCCCATTGCCGCGCAGAGGCATCGGGCTGGGCCCATAGCTCCGGTTCGGCGATGTAGAGCGGCAGGATTGGCCCGGCCCGCAAGGCGTGGATCAGCGGGCGATGGTCGACCAGACGCAGATCGCGCTTGAACCAGACGATGTTGAGGGGGCAGACGGCTATCACCGCCGCAGCGCCCGCTGAAGCCCTGGCCTGATGCGCAGGAACCCCAGATACAGCCGTTCAAGCGCGGCGAGCACCAGCGGATTGCGGGCAGCCCAGCCCAGAGGCTTGAGCAGGGGAATCGCCCGCCACATGGCCGCAAAAGCCTCTGCGCCCGAGAGCATCACGCCATTCTCACTGGCATGGAACCGCGCCAGCAGCGCCCGGTGATCAACTGGGCACAGCGCATCGGGCGAGGCAACATCGGTAAAGACAATCGCCCGGCGCCAGTCCAGCCGGCGCATCAGTGCGATCTCTCGCCGACAGAGCGGGCAACTCCCGTCAAACCAGACCTGAACCATGCTCATGGCAGGCAGACTTATCGCGCGGCCAGCCCGCTGTCAGGATGTACCTTGGAGAAGCCCCGGCAGGTCGCGCGCGAGGGCTTTCCCCTTGCCCGCTCAGTTCACCGCGCGTTCAAAGCGCAGATCATGCCAGATAAACGTATCGGCCCCGGCGGTGCGCGGCGGCGCGATCAGCTCCAGCCGGCGCGCGCCGGCAAGGCTGAGCGTGACCGATCCATCCGCGCCGGCATGCGGCGCGAGCGCCTTGCCATCCAGCTTCACCCCATAGCCCGCTTTCACCCCGGGCGTGAAACGCAGAGTGCGGAACTGTCCGCCAAGATCCACCACCAGATGCGAGCCCGCCGATGCGCCGATGGCCGCCGTCTCCAGCCCATCGCCCCGGGTGATCGGCGCGCCCGAGGGCAAAAAGCCGATGCGCGCGGGCACCCATTGCTCCTTGGTTGTGCGATCGGGAGGCAGATAGCCGACCTGCGTCACATGAAAGCGCGCGGGCATATCGGCGGGAGACCGCAGAGCAGGTTGCGCGAGCCGCCCCTCGATGCGCAACAGGGCCGTTTCATGCGGGGCCAGATCGACACTCACCACTCCGTCGCGCAGCACGCCTTGCGATCCATGCCAGAGATCGCGGATCTGAGCGCCGTCGGCCATCAGGTTAAGCTCGGCGAGGCTGACCGAGAGGTGCAGGGGTTGATCGCCCCGGTTGATCATCGCCACCGCCTTGTGCCCGCTGATGGCCAGTGGCTTGGCGATGATTTCGCCGTCGCCCTGCCGCGCGATGATCACGCCCTGATGGCCCGCCGGGTCCTGATTGACGGCAATCACATCCTTGTTGCGGATGACCGCCAGAATTTCGGGCGTTGCCTTCCTCAGATCAAGGCCGAGGATGAGCGGGGCAGCGATCACCGCCCATAGGCTCATATGGGCCCTGGCCTCGGTCAGATGGTTGGCGTCAAAGGCGCCATTGCCGACCTCGAGCATGTCCGGGTCGTTCCAGTGGCCCGGCCCGGCAAAGAGCGAGCGTGAGGCCGCGCTGTCGAAATTGTGCAGCATCGACGCCCACGAGGCGTTGATGTCGCCGCTGGTGCGCCACATCTGGCTAAAACGCGGTGCCCAGTTGTTCACATCGGCCTCACCCCAGGCGCAAATGGAGAAGACCAGCGGATGGCCGGGTCGCGCCTTGCGGATCTCGCGCTCGAAACTGGCATAGAGCCCTTCGACCCGCGCCAGGTCCGAGGCACCGGGCCGCTCGCGCAGCATGATGGGGCCCATCTGGCGATAGGTGCCGTTCTTCACATCGGGCGCGTCAGGGCCGAAATCGGCAATGCCGCAGGCGTCCACCTTGACGAAATCAAAGCCCCAGCGGCTGAAATCGCGCACGTCGATCGCTTGGTGATCCATCGAGCCGACCTCGCGCTCGGCTCGCGTGCCCACGGGCAGGTTGGGCGTCGTCTTGTCCCAGCGCTGCGAGCAGGTGTTGTAGCCGATGTCAGTGTAAATGCCGGCTTTCAGCCCCATGGCATGGAGATGGTCGACAAAGGGCCGCATGCTGGCGCCGCCGCCGGGCAGCTTGGCGATGGCATAAAGGTTGGTGCGGATGCGCATGCCCTTGGGGCCCCGCTTGAGCCACCAGCCATCGTCGATGTTGACATAGCGATAGCCATCATCGCGCAGGCCCAGTTTCACCAGGGCATCGGCGGAGGCCAACACATCGTCCTGACCATAGTTGAGGCCAAAGGCGTTGTAGGGGTTCCAGCCCATCGGCGGCGTGGCGGCAAGGGTCTGATGATTGGGCGCTGCCGCGGCTTGACCGTTTACCGCCGAAAACCCCGCCACGACCGCCAATGCCAGCCCGATCCTGCCCAAAACCATCGGATAATCCCTTCCCATGCCTGCGGCGAAAGGGAACTATCCCTTTACGCCGCATGCCTTTCATCGATGCGCCAGTTTAATTGTCTGACTTTAAAACGCCATTGGAAAATCGCCGGATCGGCAAAGATCAGCGCGGCTCCGCATGGTAAAGGCCCACCACGGTGCCGACAAAGCCCCCGGCCCTGCTGGTGGTCAGCAGATCGGCATCGACATCGGCATTGAGGTGATGTCGCTGGCCGCCCAGCGTGTAATCGCCGGTGATATGCGCGCCGTTGACATGCAGGCTCAGCGTGACAGGCAGATCCGAGGTGAGCGGCACGGAAGCCACCACCGTTTCAGCGTCGGATTTGTCGTGCGTGGTGAGCGCGATCACCTTTTTGCCGCCGATGCGGGTAACGCCCAGGAACAGCCATGAGCGATCGCTCTGCACCGCCGCCAGACCGGCGCGGGCGCCATCGCGATCGGGCTGGAAATGCAGCGTCGTGGAGATGGTCGCGACTGCGTGCTGCAAGCGGCGACCGATGAAGGCAGGCGCGGTGCTGGTATCGCCCAGCGGGACAGTCGCATCCAGCTCCAGCGCCCCGGACTTGAGGTGATAGAAGGGCTTTTGCGGCGTGCGAATACCGATCCATGGCAGCGACAGCCTGCTGCCGTTGAACTCGTCCACATAGGAAAAATCGCCACTGGTCGGCAGGGCAGGCTTGGGCCCCGCGGGCAGGGCGGGCTTCTTCGCCACAAGCGGCACCGGCTTTCCGCTTTCCAGAATGGTGGGCCAGCCATCGTGCCATGTCACCGGCAGCAGGAAGGTCTCGCGCCCGATGATCGACTTGTCAGGGGCATAGGGGCGGATACCAAGGAAGGTTGCCCACCAGTCGCCATTCTGCGTCTGGATGAGATCGGCATGGCCGGTCGAGGTGACGGGATGCGGGCGATCGGGCGAGAGTTCGCGCTGGGTCAGAATGGGGTTCTTGTCCCACGGCAGATAGGGCCCGCGCAGATCCTTCGAGCGGAAGACCACCTGCGAATGATTGTCCGCCGTGCCGCCTTCAGCCGCGGTCAGGTAATAGAAGCCATCCTTCTTGAAGAGATGCGGGCCCTCGATCCAGGACGGCTTCTTGGCAATATCGACGCCGCCATTGATGATCTGCGTGCTCTCGCCCACCATCTTGCCGTGGCGCCAGTCAAATTCCTGTAACCAGATGGCACGGTGGCCGCTATAACGGGGCGGTTCATTGGGGGCGCGATTGTTGACGATATAGGCGTGGTCGCCCTCCCAGTAGATCGAGGGGTCGATCCCTTCAAAGGGCAGCCAGATGGGATCGGACCAGGGCCCTGCGGGGTTCTTGGCCGTGATGACGAAATTGCCTTTGCAGTCAACGCAGGTATTGACGATGTAAAAGGTGCCGTCGTGCCAGGAAATATCGGGCGCAAAGACCGCGCGCGAGGTGGTGAGATGGGAGAAATCAAGCTGGCCGGGCCGGTCGATGGCATTGCCGATCTGCACCCAGTTCACCATGTCCTTCGAATGAAAGATCGGCAGGCCGGGATAATGGGCGAAGGATGAGTTGACGAGGTAATAGTCGCTACCCACCCGCGTGATCGAGGGATCGGGATAATAGCCAGCAAGGATGGGGTTGCGATAATCGCCCGCGGGCAGGGCCACGCGCTCCAGCGTCTTGCCCTCATAGCTGAAGCGATCAAACCGGGCAGGCGATGCCGATGCGCCCATGGGCAGCGCCAGCGCCAGTGCGGCCAGCATGGCGGATTTCATCATCGGCATCCCTTGTACTCCACATGATAGGCTTAATGCAGCGCAACTTCGCGCCTTATTGTGCGGAAAGTGAAAACACCGACGTGCCCGATCGTAGCCCACCGCGAATTTTCCCGGCGCATCATGCGATTGCCAGAGTCAGCGGTTGAGACGATCATGTGCGGGCCGTCGCGATCATGCCCTAGAGATAGCGCTCCCACGCACAGACGCAAGCCGCTAACGAAGAACGATCAGGCCGGGTGCTTGGCGGCGCCCATCTCGCCCACGCCGGTCAGCGTGAACCGCCCGGTGCCGGACAGGTCAATGTGCAGTTCCAATGTGCCGCTTGCGGCCTCGACGAAGCTGCGCAGGGTGGAGAGGTAAAGGTCGGTCTGGCGCTCGATCTTTACCACCGAGGGCTGCTTGATGCCGAGGCTCCTGGCGAACTGCTCCTGGCTGCGCTCGGCAAGCTTGCGCAGGGCCTTGAGCCCCTCAACCTCCCGGTCCAGTTCGGCCGCGCGTGCCTTGATGCGCTCCTGGCGATCCTTACGAATGCGCGCCATCAGTTTTTCGTGGGAAACTGGCATAGTGCCCCTCCTTTGACCGTTTGGAGGTATTTGGCGAGCCGGGGCAGTAAATGCAGAGATAGACCGCCTTCCCGCTCGGGAAGATTCTGCACCACCTGACGCTGAATTTACTGAATCTTCCCGAACGGGAAGACGATGAGGAACGAGCGGCGGGCGCGGCGGCGCAACATTACACGGGCCGAAGCGCAACGAGCCAAGATTGTGTTGAAGGCGGCTCATGGAAAGAACAATTGCGAGATCGCCGCAGCGCTGGGTGTCACGCGACAGACAGTTCGGACATGGCGCTCGAGGAAAAGCCGGTCAGCGCCGCGCATTGGAGCACCCGCAGCATGGTCAGGACGGTGGGCATTTCCACCTCCGCGGTGCATCGTATCTGGCCCGCTTCGACACATCGCCTATCGGTCGTTGTGTCGATCAGCACACACTCAAGGAGTGCCTCGCCCTCCTGCCCCCGACCCACCGCAAGCGGAGGGCACGCTGAGGCACGCATGGCCTGTAGCGCTTCATATCTGCATTTTTTTGTAGTAACATTCCGCTTGACGGTGCATTTTTTTGTTACTACATTAATGCTATGATAATCGTATGGGACGAGCCCAAGCGCCTTTCCAATCTCGACAAGCACGGTATCGATTTTGCGCATGTCACTGAGGATTTTTTCGCCTCGGCGCTCGTTGGTCCTGCAAAGGAAGGCCGTTGGTTCGCCATCGGCGAGATGAACGGCGTGATCGTGGTCATTTTTGCCTATCTGGGCACAGAGGACATTTCGATCATCTCCGCCCGCCCCGCCAGCGTCAAGGAAAGGAGCCTGTTGCCATGACCAAGACTCGATATACTCAAGCAGACATGGATGCCGTCACTGACAATCCAGAGCTGACGGAGGCCGACATCGCGGCGGCGCGACCTTTTACCGAAGTTTTTCCGGAACTGGCAGCCAGCATGCGCGGGAAACGAGGAGCGCAGAAGACACCCACGAAGGTCAGCACCACGATACGCTTGTCGCCTGATGTCATCGCCTATTTCAAGCAGAACGGCGCTGGTTGGCAAGCGAGGATCGATGCGGCCTTAAAGGAATGGGTTGCGTCACACTAGCCAAAGCCGAAGGGCGTGGTGGTTTGCCTTCGGGTCGTGGCCCATCCATGCACGATGACCCGAAAACCTTCGTCACGGGCGCGATGGTCATTGCGCTGGACGAGCCGGTCGGAAGATTTCTCGCCATAGGCAGCCCCGGTCAGATTGCCGACCTCCATCTCCATCAGCCGCTCGGCAGCAAAAGAGATCATATCGCGCAAAATATCTGCGTCCGGGGCCTTTTGCAGGGGCATCATGGGATCGGTCATCGGGCTTTCTCCAGGTTCGAGCGTTGCAACCCAAGCCTATCCGAAAATCACGGTGACCACCTTAGTCCCCAGCTACACCACGCCCTGAGGCACCATCTACGGCTCACGCGGAGACTGACGCCAGCAGATCCGCGCAACCTCATAGACATAAGCAAAGAGCGTCGCCGACCCACCACGACCGATGGCTAAACGCGGACCACCCGGACAAGGCGGTTCATTTCGCGGATTTCGCAAAGATCAGGTGCTGGCTGAAAAAGGGCACCACCTCGTCCTGAAAGCGGAAGGCGACATGGCTGGTATGCGTGCCGTGATAAATCTCGAAATGATTGGCCACGCCATAGCTGTCGAGCACGTCATGCAACCGGCCCGCATCGACCTTGAGCCCATCCTGATCACCCACGTCGATCGAGATGGCGGCATAGCGTTTCAGCTCGGCGATATATTGGTCGACGAAGGAGAGCGGCGCATTGGCGGCCCATTTGTGCAGCACGTCGCTCTGGACCTTGCCGTCTTTCACCGGCAGATCGAGATAGAGCGGCGGGTTCTTCGGATCAGGCGACCAGGCCGCGGCCGAGGCCAGCGTCGCGCGCTGACCCCAGTCAAGCTTGGCGGAATCGGCCGGCGAGGTCATCGCCGCATAGGCCGCCATCGTCTGCGGGCTGATGTTGGCCTCACTGCGGGCGGACAGACAGCACGGGCTCATCATGTAAAGCGCGCCGAACACATCGGCATGCTTCATGCCGATGCGGCTGGCGCCATAGCCACCCATGGAATGACCCGCCAGACCCCGGCTGCGACGGTCGGGGATGGTGCGGTAATGCGCGTCGATATAGGCGACGAGATCATGCGCGATGAAGGTTTCAAAGCGGCCCGTGGTGAGGGAATCGGAATACATCGAGCCATTGTGGACGGTCTTGCTGTCGGGAAAGACGAAGATCATGCCCTTGGCGCCATGGGCATAGGCCCCCTCGATCACCTGGGGCACATGGATTTCGCTGGTCCATTGGCGCGCGCCGATCGAATAGCCATGCAGCGCATAAACCACCGGGTAATGCTTCTGCTTGTCGCGGTCATAGTCAGGCGGCAGCACGACGATCACCTCGCGATCGGCGCTGTCACCTTCGAGCGAACCTTCGAGCGCGCGCGAATGGACGGTAATGGTCTCCACGCGCGTCTTGGGCGCGCCGGGCACCACGGCAGGCACTTCGGTGGCAACCTGGGCTGTGGCGGGGGCCGGCATCAAGCCCAGCGCCATCAGACCGAGGGGCAGGCTCAGCGACAAAAGACGAGACTTCACGGTCCTTCTCCCTCTCAAGAATGCGTTTTGGCTTGCAGATGGGCCGGCATGATGACCCGGAATTCGCCGGTGAGATGCATCATGCTCATGAGATAGACCATACCGTCGAAATAGCGTTGCTCACCTGCTGGCGTGGGCATGTCCCACAGGGCCTTGAGGAAGGCACGGGAGGCATCGCCTGGCGTGCCGGCAAGGCCTGCCACGCCGGTGGCCGCCACCATGCCGGGCGAATGGCGGGTGGAGAGCGGCTTGCCATCGAGCGTGTAACGATCAGGGAAGGTGTTGATCCCCTGCCCCACAAGAAAACCCTGGATGGCATCGCTGAGCGCGCGCTGGCGCGGGTCCTTGTGCCACCAGCTGGAATCGACCGACCAGTTGCTCGCCGTGCGCCAACTGTCATAGCCGAAGGGATCGGGCTGGCCGTCAAAAGTCAGCATGGTGCTGGCATCGAAATAGCTGCGGTCAGGAGCAAGGCCGGTTTTCGGATTGGCCACCTTCACGAAGAAATCGCGGCTGACATCGGCGGCCTTGGCCCAAAAGGCGCGATCTTCCACCGGGCCCCAGCGCGACCACAGTTCGTAAAAGGCCGGCAGGTGATAGGAAGCATCCGTGCCCGGCACATTGGTTTCCGCTACAAAGCGGACCATCGCATGGCTCTCATCGACCATCGGCCCCACGCTTTGCGGGCGCGGTGCTCGCTTGGGGTAGACGGGCGGCCAAGGACGCCCCTGCGCCTTGGCTTCTGCCGCCTCTGCCCGGTTGTTGATGCTGGGCCAGGGCTCCTTGGGCTGGACAAAGGGTTTGTCGCCCGGATGGATGCGGAAAGGCGGCGTACCGGTCATCACCGCGCGGTGGCGCATGGCGCGCAAGATGCGGTCCGCCTCGGCGCGGTAATTGTAGATGCCCTTCCCATTGCCCCAGCGATTGGCGGCAAAATAAAGCGCCATGGCATAATATTGCTCACCATCAGGCGCAGCGCCCGTGCTGCGCGGCGTGCCGTCGGTGTTCATCGACCAGGCGAAATAGCCATAGGAGGGATTGGCCGGATCGGTCACCTGCATATAGGTCTTCGACCAGTTCCACAGCGCGTCGAACTCGCGCTTGTGGCCCAGCTGCACGGCAATCATCATGCCATAGCTCATGCCCTCGGTGCGCGCGTCATTGTTGGCCCAGTCGGTGATATAGGCCAGCGTGCCATTGGCATTGGCGCCCGTCTCGAAATAGACGCGCTGTTCCTGCCCGTCACCATGGAACAGCTGCTGGAAAATGGCATCGACACGGGCATGGGTCTGGGCCGGGGTCAGGCCAAGCTGCTCGACGAAGAGATTGCGGTAATGCCCGGTGTGATAGGCCCCCTGCCCATCGCCCGGATGGCGCGTTACGTCCCAGAGCGCCGCTTCCTCGTGATGCGCCATCGCCACGGCAGGCGGCGGCGTGGAGGCGGCGGTCACCTGCGCTGGTTGCTGAGCGCCAAGCGTGGTGGCCGCGCACAGGGCGATGGCAGGGACGAGAGCATAAGCGCCGCGCAGCGCGCGAGGTCCTGTAGGCATGATGACTCCTTGCGCGTTGCGCGAATGATCAAACGGGCTGGAGCCCATATTCCTGGATTTTGTGGATGAGGTCTCTGTGTCTTGGGAGGCGCTGTCGCAGGTTTTCGGTGCGGGTTCGGTTTTCGCGCAAGCTTCGCTCGGCAAGGCGCTCGTCGGCGGTGAGGATGGCCGGGTCGATCTCGGTGTGGAAGTCCATGCCGTAGAGGACATATTGGTAGCTGGCGGCGGGGAAGACCTCGTCGAGCCGGTCGAACTCGTCGTGGAACCATGGGCCCTGATAGCGCCAGAGTTCGAGCAGCTCCTGCAGGCGCTGGGGGATGGTTTCGGGCAAGCGGTTGTCGCGCCAGAAGGCACTGTCCTCGCGTTTGGAGAGGACATAGTGGAGCTTCAGAAAGTCGATGATGCGGCCCCAGCGGTAATGGGTCGCCTCGTTGAAACGCTTGGCCACGATGTCCATCACGCCGCGCGTGCGGGGCATCTGCTCGGCAATCAGCTTGGCCGAAAGCTCGATGAGCACGATGGCCGAGGCCTCGAGCGGTTCGAGGAAACCGGCGGCCAGACCCACGGCCACGACGTTGCCCTTCCAGAAGGTCTCGCGGTGACCTGAACGGATGGTGATCTTGCGCACCGGCAGATCCTTGCCCGCCGGGCCCAGATAGGCGCGCAGCTCGCGCTCGGCCTCATCCTCGCTGATGTGGCGGCTGGAATAGACATGGCCCGTGCCCCGGCGCGTGGGCAGACCGATGTCCCAGATCCACCCGGAGCTTTGCGCGGTGGAGATGGTGTGCGTGGGCAGCGGGCTGTTCTCATCCTCATAGGGGATCTGCACGGCCAGCGCCGTGTCGCAGAACAGCACGTCCGAGCACTCGCGAAAGCCAACGCCCATCGTCTGGCCCAGCAGCAGCGAGCGGAAGCCGGTGCAGTCGACGAAGAGATCGCCCGCAATCGTACCGGCGCGGTCGGTCTCGATGCTGGCGATGTCGCCGTTTTCGGCGCGGTGGATCTGGCCGACATGGGCCAGCACATGGCGCACGCCCAGCGTCTCGCAGCAATGGCGCTGGAGGAAGGGGGCGAATTTGCCGGCATCGAGGTGATAGGCGTAATTGGCCGCGCCCTCATATTCGGGCGTGGTGATGGCCTTGGGCGCCAGGCCATTGTCGCAGATGACCCCCTGCGCGCAGACGGCATCGCAAAAACTGGTGTCACTCTTGCCGCTCAGCCAATGGGGGGCAAGGTTCACCTGCTCAAAGCCCTGGGGCAGCATGAGCGGGTGGTAATAGGCGTCATCATCGGCGCCGGTGGTCCAGCGGGCGAATTTGGCGCCCTGCTTGAAGGCAGCATCACATTGCCGGAAGAACTCGGTCTCGGAGACGCCCATCTTCTGCAAGGTGGAACGCAAGGTGGGCCATGTCCCCTCACCCACGCCGATGATGGGCGTATCGGGCGATTCCACCAGCGTGACGGAAAATGTCCCCGCCATGATGCGCGCCTTGTGCCGCGCCGCAATAATGCCGGCGGCCAGCCAACCGGCCGTGCCCCCACCCACGATAACGACGCGTTCTACTCTGTCGGTCATGTCCTGCCTGCTGCTGCAAAGAGAAAGGGCAGGCCGGGAGGAAACCCCGGCCTGCCCTCACAGCCTATCAGAAGTGATAACGGGCACCGAACGTATAACGACGACCGTAGGAGTAGGCATCCAGCAACTGGTCGCTGAAGCGGCCGCGTGTGCTGTAGGTCGAGTTGTTGAGGTTGGTGATACCCCCGAAGATCGACATATGCTTGTTGATGTCATAGCTCGAGGACAGGTCGACCTGGACCTGGCTGTTGACGAAGGTCGGCTCGGCACCGAACTGGCCGGTGTTCTGGTTCTGGCCGAACTGCAGCAGATAGCTGTCGCGCCAGTTGACCGCGACGCGGGCCTGGAAGCCATGCTTGTCGTAGAAGGCCACCAGGTTGGCCGAGTTGGCCAGACCCGTCACCGAGAAACCGCTCTGGCTGATGTCGGATGGATCGTAAGGCTTGTTGGTGCCAACGAAGGTGGCGTTGGCGGTGAGGCCAAAGCCGCTGCCACCGAAGACATGCTGCAGGGCGATTTCCACGCCGCGCACCGTGGCATCGGGCCCGTTGACCTTCTGCGAGACCGAGAACTGCGCCAGCTGACCGGTGGTCGGGTCGACCACGCCGTTGATCGTCTGACGCTGCACGCCCGCCACGATGAAGTTGCTGACATGCTTGAGGAAGAAGTCGACCGAGAAGTACGAGTTAGGCGCGTAATACCATTCGGCCGCCGCATCGAAGTTATCCGACAGATAGGGCTTCAGATTGGGGTTGCCGCCCGAAGCGGTCAGCGCGGCGACGCGCTGGCCCGAACCCACGTTGAGCACCGGGTTGAGCGAGGAGAGGCCCGGACGCGTCAGCGTGCGCGAACCATCCAGGCGCAGGTGCAGCTTGGGGGTCAGCTCCAGCTTGAGATCCATGCTGGGCAGCAGATAATTGTAGCTGCTGCCGGCCACGATCGTGTTGGTCGCGCCATTGTTGGCATATTGGGTGGTCAGCAGCGTCGGGTCGGCGGTGCTGGTGGTCAGGCCGATCGGCGTCTGGCCCAGCGCCAGCGTGTCGAGATGGGTGTTCTCGTAACGCAGGCCCGAGATGAAGTGGAAGGGCATGTCGCCGATCTGGGTGTCAAAGGCGCCGCGCACATAGGCCGCCCAGGTCTTTTCCTCGATCGTCGCCACGCTCGAGGGGCTCAGCGCCAGATCGAGCGACCCTGTGTAGTTGGTGCCGCAACAACCGTAGTTGTAGCCCGGAATGTTCTTGGTCTGCGGATTGCCCAGGCCCTGCAGATAGGCATAGAGCGCCAGCGGGTTGTACATCTGGATGCCCGGGGCCAGCTGGCCGCTGTAGCCCGGAATGAAGCCCGCCGTGCTGATCGTGCCACCATAGATGCTGGCGGGCAGCGGAGCGATACCGGTCGTGCGACCCGAGGGGGCGCCATAGCCGGCATAGGCCTGCCAGAAGTTGTTGGTGAAGGTATCGCGTTCCTGCAGACGGAAGACGTCCTGCATGTAGGAGCCGCCGAACTGCAGCTTGAAGTTGTCACCCTGATAGGTGCCCTTCACGTGGAACTGGCGCACGCGGTCGGTGTTCTGCTGGGCCTGACGGACCAGAACGTGCGAGCCGACATCGGCCAGGTTCAGGAACTGCGAGGAATCGCCATTGGGGCCGATGTCATGCAGCACGGGCAGGACATTGGTGCTGTTGCCGCCGACATAAAGGCCGGTGTTGGCGCCCAGCGTGCCGCCATAGCCGATGTCGCCGCCATTGTTGCCGATCTCGCCATTGGGGTTGAGCCAGCTCTTGGCCGTCGCCGCGTCGAAGTCGAACTTGAGCTTGTCGGTGGCTTCCCACTTCAGGTTGACGCCCAACTGGTTCACATTGACCAGCGAATGCGAGATGCCCGCATTCAGGTCCATCGGCGTGCCGGGCTGGTTGAAGTCGATCGAGGAGCCATGGCTGTCCTGCTTGACGTTCCTCAGCTGGCTCATGTTGAACCAGGCCGCATAGCCATAGCTGTTGGTCTGGATGACCTGGCTGCTGAAATTGTCGTCAACCGTCAGCAGCAGCTTGTCGGTGGGCTTCCACTGCAGGGCCAGGCGCGCATCGACGCGTTCGTCACGCGTCGAGGTTTGCTCGGCACCGGCCTGCTGCGGGAACCAGCCCAGCACGTTCTGCTTGTCGGTGGCAAGGCCGCTGGTGGTCGAGCCGGGGTTGCAGGTCGCCGCCGTGCTGCCTGCCAGCTGGCAGGGCGCGTAATAGCCGCCTTCCCAGCCATTCACGAAGACGTGATTGGTGGTGGTGTCGTGGCGGGTATAGGCAATATCACCCAGCACGCCGATCGTGTCATCGGCAAAGGTGTCGCTGACCAGCAGGCCGCCGGTGGGCACCACCTTGCCGGCGCGGTCCTGCACCGTGCCCGAGATGCTCGAGGCCATGTGGAAGCCGGGGTGATCGAGCGGCTTGGGGAAGGCGATGTCGATGGTCGCGCCGATGGCGCTGGCCGAGACCGTCACGTCGGGCGTCTTGTAGACGCTGAGCTGGCCCACGAAGTCCGAGCCCACGGTCGAGAAGTCGACCGCGCGGCCGCCCGTGGCGGTCGAGATGTGGCGACCATCGTAAAGCGTTTCGTTGAAGTCGCCGCTGAAGCCGCGCACGGTCACGCCCGTGGCTTCACCACGCGGACCCGAGACCTGCACCGAAACACCCGGCAGGCGCTGCAGCGAGGCGGCCACGTTGGGGTCGGGGAACTTGCCGATGTCTTCGGCCGAGATCGCGTCGACCACGCCCGGCGCGTTCTTCTTGATGTCGAGGTTGCGCTGGAGCGATCCGCGGATACCCGTCACGATGATCGCGGGTTCGTCGGTGGAGGGCGCCGTGGCCGGGGCGCTCTGCGCGAAGGCCGGCGTGCTGATCGCGGCCACCATGGCGCAGGTTGCGCCCGAGACCATCCACCCCCAAGTAAACTGTCTGCTCATATGCTCTCCCTATGATTTTATGGGCCTGTGATTGCATGGCCCCGTGATTGCCTGAAACGGCCATCCCACCGTCACACAACAACACGCAGGCGCGACAAGACACCGACGCAAAGCACCCAAAACAACTGCAATGACTGTTACAACTTCATCGAATATGGTCGACGCCGCATCTCCGTGATGCGCTTCCCTTCCCTCTGCCACGCCTGCTTCGGCGCCTTGTATCTGATTCGTTAGCCGATGCAGGTAGCGCTATCAACATCTATTTGTCTGGGTAATTGACTGCGTGTAAGACCTGTTGCCAGAAACCCACAATGGAGCGCCCCATCCATCCGATGATGCGGCCAGCCATGGATCATGCACAAGAACGACCCCATCACGGGGCCTGTCACAAGAGGAATGCGATGCCCGAACAGGTCGAACCACTCAACACCCACCAGCATCGCGATCTGGCCATGCATGCCTCAGCCGGCCAGCATCCGCATTGCGTCCAGATCGTGACCGGCGAAGTCGGCCATGCCGCCACCTGCTGTCCCATCTTCTTCGTCAAGGATCCCGAAACCGGGCGCTTCAACCTCATCGCCCTCTTCGGCTTCCAGCCCGGCGACCTGCTGGTGCAGGGCATGGATCAGGGCAGCGGGCAGACCAGCGGGCAGGCAGGCAACAGCGGCCGCCCGCTCTTCATTCCCCTCGAAATGATCCGTCAGGGCTTCTTCATCGACGGCGACACCATCGTCATCGATCCGGCCCATCCCCGCTTTGCGCCCGGCGGCACCATCCCGCTCTTCGATGCCATGGGCGAGCCCACCGACGAGATGCGTCTCATCCAGCGCTCGCTCGGCGCCCTCGTCGCCGGGCGCGAGGCCACCGAGGCCTTCACCGCCGAGATGATGCGTCTGCGCCTCATCGAGCCCATCGACATCTCCCTGCGTTTCGATGATGGCGAAAAGCTCACCCTCGAGGGCCTCTACACCATCAGCCTCGATGCCCTCCACGATCTCCCCGACGCCGATGTCCTCACCCTCTTCCGCTCAGGACATCTCGCCACGGCCATCACCATCCAGGCATCCCAACGACAGGTCTCTGCCCTCGCCCAGCGCAAAAATAACAAAATTACGCAAGCATGACGGCATGGTGCGGGGGCCGACCGCTCGGCCCCCGCACCTATGTGTCAGTCCAGACGCACGACCATCACTGCTTTGGCCGGCACGTCGATGACCAGACCCTTGGCGCCGGCCTCTATCTTCACGGCCTGCGGGGTCACCGCATCAGGCGCGGCGAAGGTGTTGACCGCATCAACCTTGGGCGCAGTCAGCACCTGGCCCGTTGCACTGGTGGCATGGTCGAGATGAATGCTCACTGCATTGTTCGGGTCGATGTTGACCAGCGAGAGCCAGAGATGACCTTCCTTGTCACGCGCGGCGATGGCATCGAGGCGCGGCATGCTGTCCTTGCCATGCACATAGCGACCCGCATCATAGCTGACGGGCACAAATGTGGCATCCTGGAAGGGCACATACATGTGGTAGATGTGATAGGTGGGCGTCAGCACCATCTTGGGCCCATCGGTCAGGATCATGGCCTGAAGCACATTGATCATCTGAGCGATGTTGGCATTCTTCACGCGGTCGGCATGGCGCGCGAAGATGTTCAAGTTCACCGCCGCCAGAATGGCATCGCGCAGCGAATTCTGCTGGGCAAGAAAACCTTCGTGCGAGCCGGGCGTCGGGGCCAGCCATGCACCCCATTCATCCACTGAAAGGAAGACCTTCTTGGACGGATCATATTTGTCCATGATCGAGGTCTGCCGGACGATAAGCTTGTCCATGTTGAAGGCTTCGCGGATGCTGGCGGCATAGTCATCCTCGCCAAAGCCGGTGGCGGGCAGGTGCGGCGGCCAGCCACCCACGACATAATTGTGCAGCGACACGCCCTCGATGTCCCAACTGTAAACCCTGCTGGCCCAGGCCTTCATCACCTCCTCGGTGTAATCGCTCTTGCCCGAATCCCAGCCCACAGCGACACGCTTCATCTGGTTGGCGGTGTGCTGTTCAGGGTTGAAGTTGTGCACGTAATGGGCAAAACGCTTCATTTCCTCGACATAATGGTCGGGCGACATGGCGCCGCCGCAGCCCCAGTTTTCATTGCCAAGCCCCAGGATCGCCACCTTGTAGGGCGCGGGATGACCATTGGCGGCGCGCTCCTTGGCCAGGGTCGTTTTGGTTGGAGCGGTCATATATTCCAGCCAGTCGCCAGCTTCCTCCGGGCTGCCCGAGCCGACATTGACCGAGACATAGGCATCCGCGCCGATCTGATTGGCAAAGTCCATGAATTCGTCGGTGCCAAACGTGTTGGCCTCGGGCACGCCGCCCCAGTTGCTGTTGACATGCACCTTGCGCGCCGAAGCGGGGCCCACGCCATCGCGCCAGTGATATTCATCGGCAAAGCAGCCACCGGGCCAGCGCACGTTGGGCACATGAATGGCCTTCAAGGCCGCGACCACGTCGGAGCGAATGCCGCGCACATTGGGAATGGGCGATTTCTTGCCCACCCAGACGCCGCCATAGATCCCCTGCCCCAGATGTTCGGCAAACTGACCGAAAATATTGCGGTCGATCACCTCTCCCCCCGCAGTATCGGTGTCGACATGCATGTCGACCGTCTCACCCTGGGCCAGGGCCGGCACCGAAAGCCCGCAAAGGCTGATCCCGCACAATAGAGCTGCTGCTCGCAGGCTCGAAAAACGCATCATGTTCATTGTCCCCTGTCTCTCATAGGTGTTTTTCATGGGTGCTTTTCATGGATGGGAAGGCGGGCTGACCGCCATCGCGAAACCGGGCACGGGCAAGGCCCGCGCGTCATAAAGATTGACGATAGGGCTGTCGGCCCAGGCATAGCGGACGAGATCGGCCGGGCCGCCATCAGCAGGCAGGATGACACTGTCGCCATCGACGCGCGCATCGATCAAACGACAAGTCTTGCCTGTCGCGGCGCAGAGTTCAAAGCCCAGCGGGCCCACGCCACTCCAGGCGTAAAGCTGGCTTTCGATGCCGCTGAAACGCACGCGCACATTGTTGCCCTCATGCGTGGCCGAAAGCGGCATGGGCATGGGCTGCCCCTGTGCCGCCATGGCGAGGCGGCGCCCCAGCTCTTCCTTGTTGGCCGGATGAATGTCGCTGCGCTCGCCAATGTCGATGGCGGTGACCAGCGCATTGCGTGGATCGGCCGCGGCGACATGGCGCTGGTCTTCACGCAGGGCGGCGGTGTTGGAGGGAGCGGCCGCCAGTTGCACCGGGCCATAATTGGCCAATTGCACCACCAGCGTGCGCAGATCCTTGCCGAACTGGTCATGCCAGCCCTCGATCAGCGCGCTCAGCCGCTTGTCATAGTCGGGAATATCGACATCGCTCTCGCCCTGATACCAGGCCACGCCCTTGAGCGCGATATGCCCGAGCGGAGCGATCATGCGATTGTGCATCACGCCAATGCCGCCATTGGCATCCCAAGGCGCGCGGGGCGGATAGGTCTTGGCGCCCGAAATGGCAAAGCGCCAGCCTGTCGCGAGGGGGATGCGCTCGCCGCCATTGACGGCAAAGGCCAGCTTGTCAGGCGCGCTTTGGAAGCCGCCATCGGCATAGCTGTTGGTGACAGCGACCATGATCTCGTTGACGCCGGCGTGGAGGAAGGAACCGGGCACGGGATATTCGCGCTCATAATCCCAGCCAAAGCTGTTGCCCACGGCGTGACCATTCACATAGGTCATATCCATATCGTCAAGAATGCCCAGCTTGAGCACCGCGCCGGCCTTGGCCTGCTGGGCTGTCAGCGTCACCTGATGGCGCAGCCAGACCGTACCGGTGGCATGCGTCGCCAGCGGCGTCCCCTCCCAGGCCAGCCAGCCCGAGATCTTGGGCACGGCGTTCCATTGCAGGCTGTCGGGGTTGCGCCAGGGCTGACCGCCCGCCGTGCCCTCATACCAGGCCTGCCACGTGGGGGCAAACTGGGTCACCGCGCCCAGCTTGTCGGTGGAAAAGCGCTTGAGCAGGGCCATATCGGCGGCGCCATAGATCTGCGCGCCCGCCTGGGGGCTGAGCCAGGCGCGGGCCTGTGAGCCGCCCCAGCTTGAATGGATCGCGCCGATCGGCACATGCAGCGCCTTGCGCAGATTTTGCGCCATGAAATAGCAGGCCGCCGAAAACTGCGGCGTACTCTGCCGGCTCGAGGCAACCCACGGCGTTGGCCCGGCAAACTGGCTCTGCGGCGTCAGCGCAATGGCTTTGGGAATGGTGACAAGGCGCAGTTCAGGGTCTGCCGACAGGGCAACATGCATCGGTCCGCCCAGCGCGCGGATCAACGCATATTCCATATTCGACTGGCCCGAACAGAGCCAGACATCGCCCACCAGAAGATCGTTCACCCGCTGCGTTTCCGCGCCATCGCTTACCGTCAGCGTGACAGGCGTGGCACTGGCGGTGCGCGGCGGGAAATGCAGGGCGAAATGGCCAGAAGAGTCGCTGGCGGCCGTGGCCGCAACATCGCCCAGCGTGGCCTTGACGGTGTGGCCCGGGGTTGCCTGCCCTTCAATGGTGATGGGCTGGTCGCGCTGGATGACACCATGGTCACCCCAAATCGGCGCCAGCGCCAGCGGCGTTGCGCCATGTGCCGAGCCCACCCCGGCAACAAGAACCGCCGCGAGGATGGAAAGACGCGCTCCCTCACTGCGCCACTGCCGAGCCAAAGTCATAGATCTCTCCCGATAGAACCGGCTGCCCGCCTCCGGCGGATCTGTTAGCGCTACCTGTATCGTCTCTCCCTCCCTGCGCAAGCCTGTTTCCGCGCAAGCATGCTTGCATCTGTAAAAATAGCGGTGATAGTGGTGCCGGGGGAGCTTCCAGCAACACAATATGACAGAAAAGAAATCAAGCCGCCGGCATTCGGGCCGACCGACCGTCAGTGACGTGGCGCAACTGGCGCGATGTTCACCCATGACGGTGAGCCGGGTGATCAACGGCCACACCAATGTCTCGCACGATATTCGCCTTGCCGTCGAGGCAGCGATCCAGCAGCTCAACTACACGCCCAACAAGGCAGCGCGCAGTCTGGCGGGCGCAATGCAGATGCGCATCGCGCTGCTCTATGCCAACCCCTCTGCCTCTTATCTGAGCGAACTGCTGCTGGGCTGCCTTGACGAGGCGGCAAAGGCCGACGTGCATCTGGTAGTGGAACGTTTCATTGCCGGCGAGGATGAGGAAAAGGTCATCGCCCGCCTGATGGCGGGGGGCATCGACGGCTTTCTGCTGCCCCCGCCGCTGTGCGACCAGGCCTCGCTGCTCGAGCGACTGGAAAGCCTGCAAGCCCCCGCCGTGCTGATCGGCCCGGGCCGCGCCGAAGCGCCCCACGGCGCGGTTGTCATCGACGATTATCGCGCCGCCTATGACATGACGCACCATATTATCGCGCGCGGGCACCAGCGGATCGGCTTCATCATCGGCCATCCCAGCCAGTCAGCCAGTCAGCTGCGTCATGATGGCTTTCGAGATGCCATGGCCGAGGCTGGCCTGCCAATCGACCCCGAACTGGTGCGACAGGGGTTGTTCACCTATCGCTCGGGGTTCGAGGCGGCCAGCGCGCTGCTTGACCTGCCCGCCGCGCCGACCGCCATTTTCGCCTCGAACGATGACATGGCCGCCGGCTGCGTTGCCGCAGCCCAGCGTCGCCACCTCGAGGTGCCCGATGACCTGACCGTCTGCGGCTTTGACGACACGTCGATGGCAACCAAGATCTGGCCTGAACTCACCACCATTCGCCAGCCCATTCATGACATGGCCTGCCAGGCGCTCGCCATGCTGACCGAAGACATCCGCGCCGCGCGGACGGGCAAGGACACACCTGTCCGGCAGGCGGTGCTCGCCTATACGCTTATTCAGCGCAATTCCGACGCAGCGCCGCAAGCGTCATTACCCATCACAGCGCGAGGGAGCAGGAAGCCCGGCAAAAACCGGGCGGGGCGACAGGCCCTGTCCTGACCGGCGGTTGTGCCCGCAAAGGAAGAGTCCATCACTGCCGCGCGGGTGGCGAAAGCCGCTGCTGATCGTCGATAAGCTGGAGCATGGCAGGCGGCGCATCCCCCCATTGCCACAGCACCAGATTGCGATCGCCCGCGCTGGCATGGGGGGCAAAGCTGGGCACGAGAAGGCCGCTGTAACCCTCCTCATGCAGGCGCAGCGCCAGACGCTGGGTCGGCGGCATCTGGCCCGACAGCATCACGTCGCGCCATTGCGGATCGGCCAGTTGATCGGGCGTCAGGCCCGCCGAAGCCATGGCAGGCGTGTCGGTTGCATCAAACACCCGGGCGATCTGCGCGCGATAGGCCACCAGCGTGATGGGCTGGAACGCGCCGACCTGATTGGCCTCGCGCATGGCGGTTTCCGGCTTCAGGCTGGTGTAGAGCGCCGCCATGCCGCGCGGGTTGAACCGCCCGCCAAACCGCGCCGCCCCCTCACCCGACAGCGGCGTGCGCGCCCACAGCGGGTTGAGCGCGCGAAAGAGCAGGCCGGAATAGTCCACGCGCACGCCGGTCAGGCGTGGATGCCGGCGTCGACCGCGTCGATATAGTCGAGCACATCATGCGCGCGGCCCGCCTGCACCAGTTGCATCGCCGTCTGCCCCGAAAAACCGGGCAAGGGTTCGGAGCGAAACCAGGCATAGGCCACCAGCGAGGTGCCAAAACGCGGCTCGACCTTGTTGAGCACCTCGACCAGTTCGCGCAGCCGTTTCTGGGTACGGGGCTGGCGCAGCCGCACCGCGCGCTGGATGGCATCCTTGCCAAGGCCCGCCGAACGCGCCAGATCCTCCGCATTGGTCAAAAGCGTGGCCGCGATCCGCCGGGGGTCGAACACACCATCGCTGACACAGGATTCCAGATTCATGGGGCTTCTCACTATCGCTATTTCTGACGGAATATAGCGTCAGAAATAGCGATGTTCAAGCCTCACTCCCTCACAGGCGGAAACGCAGCCCGGCGGTCACACTCTCGCGCTTGGTGGCCTTGCCCAACTCGCCCGATCCCGACAGGAAGAAGCTGGCACCCGGCGCCAGTTGATAGTTCACCCCGGCCGCCAGCGTGGCATCGAGCCGGTCACGCCCCACGCCCAGCGCCATCAGATCCGGCGTCGAACCGGCCAATGCAGCCACAGCCGCGCTCTGGTAACCTTCCGCGCGATAGCGCAGACCCAGCGTCAGGAAGCGATGCCAACGCCCGCCGGCATCGGCCGCGGTTTCAAAGCCAAGACCGGCATCAACAAAGCCCTGCGTCTGGTTCGCCGCCGCCACGTTGAGCGCGAAAGGATGCGCGCTGACCTCGGTCATGGCATCATGGCTGGTCATCACCCAGGTCGTGCCCACCTGCGGACGCGCCACCCAGCCACCACCCAGCGGCAGGGCGCGGCTGATCGAGGCATCGAAGGACCAGCTCGGCAGCGAATAGGCGGTGCTGATGAGGCCCGCGTCAGGCACATTGCGCCGGGTCAGCGCATGGGCATTGTCATAGGCCGCCGACAGGGTGATCCGCGTCACCCCGCCAAAGCGGGCGGCAACGCCGCCCACCACGCCGCGCGCCTGGGTCGAGGCATCAAGCGCGCCGATGCTCTGGCGCTGATCCATCCAGCCGACATAGGCCGAAACGGCATAGCCATCACCGCCCACGCCAAGGCCGCCCAGCGCGCCAAAACCATTGACCGTGGCATGGCTGACGCCCTGCTCCTCGTTGCTGGCAAACTGGCGCAGGCTGCCCAGCATCTGGCCAAAGGCGAAGAGATGCGTATCGCCGCGTGCTTCGCTTTCGCCAATGGTGCGTGCATTGCCCGCCAGTGACAGCGCGGTTTCGGTGCCGATCTGCATGGCATCGGCATAGGGTTCCGGCGTAATCCGGGCAAAGGCACTGGCAATTGGCGCGGCATTGCCGTCCTGCAGGCTGGAGAGCGCTGGGAACAGCGCGGCGGGCGCCGTGCTGGCCGCCATGGCCGTGTTCACATAGGCGATCGCGCGCCGCACCTGCGGCGTATAGCTGTCAGGATTGGCGAATTGCACCAGCAGCCCCAGATCGCCATTGGCCAGCGGGCGCAGCGTGCCGGTGAGGCCCGTCAGCGTGTCATAGCTGCCGCTCACCCCGCCGGTCGCACTGATAAGGTCAAGCGTGGAGCCGACCTTGACTGGAGCCGATGCCGCGATCTGCAGCGTGCTGCCCGGCAGGATCGTCACCTTGCCCGCCACATTGAGCTTGTCCGACACGGTGGGGGTGATTTCGAAGAGCGAGGTCGAACCACTGGCCAGCGTAACATTGCCATTGACCGTCATGGTACCCGGCGAGGCGCCCGGGCTCAGAATGCCATTGACGCTGACATTGCCGTTGACCGTGCCTGCCGAACCAAAGGTGGCGCCGCTGCCGACCGTGAAGCTCTTTGCGGTCAGTGTCGACCCGGCAAACCCGACGAGGCGCCCGCCTGTCAGTGCCACCGTGTCAAACATACCCATGCCTGACAGCGTGGCAAAACCGCTGCTTTGGCTGAGGCTACCAATGCCCGAAACATTGGTAAAGGCCACCGGCGCGCTCTGCGTGCCGCCGCCGATGGTGAGCGTGTTGGCACCGCCGCTGGCAAGAATCGAACCGGCAAAAGCGCCATTCATGGCGAATGTGCTGCTACCGCTCGCGCTGGTCGCAATGTCGCCGATGATCGTGCCGGTGTTGGTAAGCACGGTACTGGCACCCGAGAGCGAGATGCTGCCCTTGATCGTCCCGCTGTTGCTCAGCGAGGCAACGCCCTGACTGCCGCTGACCGCGTAGATGGTGGCGTATGGACCATAGGCCGATGGGGTTCCACCATTGATCGTCCCGCTGTTGGTGAAGGTGGTGCTGGAACCGGAGAGATAGCTCCCGCCATTGATCGTGCCACTGTTGGCCAGCGACACGGCGCCCCCGCTATAGTTGACGGCAAAGACGCTGTAGGCCGGCCCATAGACCGGCACTGTTGCGCCATTGATCGTGCCGCTGTTGGTAATGGAGAGGTCGCCAGAGCCCGAGGCGGAATAGGAGGAATAGATCGTGGCGGCCAGTACGCCGCTGATCGTGCCGCTGTTGACCACGGTGTTGTTTGCCGAGCCAAAGGCCGTCAGCGAGACAGCCGATGACAGGCCATTGCTCAGGATTGAGCCGCTGTTGCTAAAATTGAGACCATTGTTGGTCGAAAGCGACACCGCCGTGCCCGCCAGGCTGCTCGACCCGATGGTCGCGCTGTTGCTGAAATTCGCCGTGTTGAGGGTAACGCCGCCGACATTGGCCTGATTCGAAAAGCTGCCCAGCTCGACATTGTTATAGGGCGCATAGTTGTTGCCGGCATAGCTAAGCCCCGCCACAATGCCGGTTGTGGCAAGCTGATTGACGATGCTGCCATCGCCGCTGACATAGATGTCGCCGGTGTAGGCCGAGGGGGCCTTGATCGTCACTTGCGAGGCGGCACCCGCCGCCACGGTGAACTCGCCAGTGAAGCCGGTCAGCAAACCGCCACCCAGCGTCACAGTGGCTGTGCCGCTGCGCTGATGGCCGATCAGATTGGTTCCGCCGCCGCCATCGATCGTGCCGGTAACGCCATAACCCGAACCGGTTTCCACCAGCACATCATTGCCCGAGCCAAAACTGAGATTGCCGCTGAGCGTGCCCCCACTGGCGACAAAGGCGCCCGAGGCATAGCTGGCCCCGGCATAGGGCGAGTAACCCAGATTAACATTGCCCTTAATCGTGCCTGCATTGCTCAGCACACCGCCCGCCATCTGGACAGCAGTGCCGACACCGGTCAGCGTGCCACCGGACAGGTTCATTACGCTGTCGCCCGTGCCATAATAGTTCAGGCTGCGGATGGCCGCCCCGGTGGTGCTGGTGATCGAACCGCTGTTGGTAACGCTCGATCCGCCAAGCTGCACGCCGTCACCCGTGGCAGTGATGATGCCAGCGTTGGTGAGGGTGGTGGCCGAAACGCCATTGCCACCGGTCGCGCGGATCGTCCCGCTGTTTACCACATTATAGCCCGATACCGCAGCATAGCTGCTGGTCGAGCCGGTGGTATCGGTAAAACTCACCGTGCCATTGTTGATGAGCGTCGAGCCGGTCGGCCCGGTGCTGCCATAGCCCGCAGGCAGCGTCACCGTGCCCGAATTGCCCAAGGTGCTGTTGCGCGTGGACGTCAGCGTGCCATTGTTGGTGATCGTCAATGCCGTTGTCGGCACAGTCCCGCTCGACTGGATGACACTGGTGGTGGAGAGCGCCGCCGCATTGGTGACCAAGACCGATCCATTGAACACCACATTGCCCGTGCCTGCGAGGCTGAGCGGCGTGGTCACGGTTCCGTTGGTTCCCAGCGTCAGCGTGGCGCCGCTCCCCACCTGATAGCCCACGCTCGAAAAACCGGCGCGATTGGCAAAGGTATCGCTGGCATCCGTCGTGACGTCATAACGCAGCAGTGAATTGTTGGCAGTGACCGTGCCGTTGATCCCGGCATAGCCGCTGGTGCCCGCGCCGGTAAGCGAGGTGACAAGCTTGTCACCATTGCCCAGCGTCAGATTGCCGTTGAGCATGCCGCCAGGCAAAGCGAGGTAGGTGTTACCGTTGCCGAATACGAAGCTGTAGGTGTTGGCGATGTTGACGTTGCCGTTGATCGTGCCTGCGTTGAAGACACCAATGGCAAATTGATTAGCACCATTGATTGCCAGGCTGCCGCCGGAAATCACACCACCCGCCCTGTTGTCGATCGTGCCGTAACTGCCCAACACGACGCCGGTACCGGAAGCAAAAATCATACCGGTGTTGACCAGCGTGCCGCTGCTCAGGCTCAGGCCTGTGGTGGCACCGGCAATGGTGCCGCTGTTGGTGCCGGCGCTGCAGTTGCAGGTGAACATCAACGACAGGCCCATGCCCCCCGTCGAACGAATTGTACCGGTGTTGGCAAAGCTCCCGTTCACATAAACCGACGCGGCGGTTCCCCCGGCAGTGATCGTGCCGCTGTTGGTGAAATAGTTACCAGATTGCAACTGCACGGCATTGCCAGTGGCTGAAATGCTGCCAGTGTTGTTGATCGAACCCAAAACCATGGAAACGGCCGCAGCAGTGCCGGGATTGGCGGTGATAATCGACCCGTCATTGCGGAAGGTGCCGCCGCTCGAATAGCCGTTGAGCTGGGTCAGGATCTGGCCCGAGCGGTTGATGGTGCCGGCGTTCACCAGCGTGCCGGCCCCATCGAAATTGATCGTCGTGGTTACCGGATAGCCATTGGCCAACGTCAACGTGGTGCCAAAAGCCGGCGCCAGATCGAGCACCGAGAAATTGGTGGGCAGGCTGAGCGCGGAGGACAGCGTAGCATCGGCGGTGGTCTTGAGCTGCACCATATTGGTACCCGCCCCGCCATTGATG
This sequence comes from Sphingomonadales bacterium, assembly GCA_028871475.1. GTDB lineage: Bacteria > Pseudomonadota > Alphaproteobacteria > Sphingomonadales > Sphingomonadaceae > Novosphingobium. The sequence continues at coordinate 94,594 of JAGWMZ010000014.1, forward strand.
CTGCCCGAAATGCCGGTCGATAGGCTGCCGTCCTTCAGCGTGGCAATCAGCGTGTCATTGCCCGAACCGAAGGTGACGTTGCCGGTGATCGTCCCCGCGCTCGAATCGATCGAACTGTTGCCCGAACCGGTCACGATATTGCCGGTGATTGCCCCACTGTTGACCAGATTGAGCGAGCCGCCCGAGGCCAGCACTGTATTGCCCGCCTGCGTGGAAATGACGCCGCCTGCATTGTTCGTCACCGCCAGCGAACCGCTGGGCAGCGACAATACGGCCCCATTGCCCGTGTTGGTGATCGTGCCGGCATTGGTGATGCTGGCCGAGCCGGTGGTGGTCAGCACGCTGCTGCCGCCGGCGCTGATCGTGCCGCCCTTCTGATTGGTCAGCGACAGATAGCTGTTGTTGATCGCCGCGCCGCTGCCGATGTTGCTGATCGTGCCACTGTTCGTGATGGTGCTGTTGTAATTGGCGATGGTGCCCGCCGCGCTCGACGAAGTGATCGTGCCGCTGTTGGAGATGGAACCATAATAGGTCGAAGCCCCCGCGCCCGGTGCGATGGCGCTCAGCGCGCCGCCGTCGATCGTGCCAGCGTTGTTGATCGAACCATTGGCCTGAATAGCACCGATCGTTCCGCTGGCGCGGTTGGTGATCTGCGAGAAGGTGGCATAATTGCCCGAACTGTAGAGCGCCACACCGCTCAAGCCGGTGATCGACCCGGAATTGTCGAGGAAGATGGTGGCCGGGCCATAAAAGTTACCCAAGGTCTGCGTGGCAGAAATACCATAGGTGCCACTTACCGTGGCGCCCGCGCCCACGGTGATGCTGGCGTTGGTACCGTAATAATCATAGCTGGCCGAGCCCAGCGGCCCCGAGGTGACGGCGATGCCCGCCGCGCCCGTCGCCGAGACGGCGCCATTGACAGTGATGGCGGCGCTGCGGCCTGAATAGGGCCCGGAGGCGGGAATGGACACGAGGATCGCCGCCGCGCCGCTGTTGGTAACGCTGGCACCGGTGCCCACCGTCAACGGCGAAAGCGAGGTCGAGATGGTATAGCCATTGCTATCGCTGCCCGAGCAGGTGGTGCTGGTGCCCGACTGGCTCGGATCTGGCGAGCATTGCGCCCAGGCCTGGACTGGTATGGCCGCGACCAGCGCCGCGAAACTGACTTGCGCGCACAAACCCGCCGCCCGAAACGAACGGTTACCAGCCTTATTACGGATCACTGACTTGCCCCAGATTACCCTTTGTCAAACATGGGGTTAGTAAGTTAGGTGGTTAAAGTCACGTCAATTATTTGTGCCATTCCGGCTCGGTTCAGACCTCCCTGCCCGCCTCTTCGAGCAGCCAGTCGCGCAACAGGACGACATGGGGTTTGCGCAAGGCCTCGCGCGGATAGACGAGGTAATAGTTGCGGTCCTGCGCCAGTGCCCGATCGACCGGGGCAACGAGCGCGCCCGATTGCAGTTCGGGCTGGATGAGCGCGGTGGGCAGCAGCGCCGCCCCCGCCCCTGCGCAGGCCGCCTGTGCCAGCATCGAGACATGGCCCATCACCGAAATGGCGCGATCCTGCGGAAAGGGCACCTCACACATGGCGAACCATTGGCACCAGACATCGCGCCGCGTGCCCTGCGCCAGCAAGGGCACGCGCAGGAAATCCTCCGGCGCCCGCACGCCTGCGTTTTGCGCCAGGGCGGGGGAGAGCACTGGCAACACCTTTTCTCGGAACAGTAGATCATGCTCGACATCGGGCCAGTCGGGGGCGCCGACATGGATGGCCGCATCAAACGCCTCATCGGCAAAGCGGAAAATGTCGATGCGCGCGGCGATATTTACCACCAGATCGGGATCATGCATCAAAAGGCCCGGCAGGCGCGGCGCGATCCAGCGCATGCCGAAAGTGGGCAAGGTCGCCAGATTGACCACCCGGCCCGAGCCCTGGCCCAGCATGTCGCGCGTGGCGGCGCGGATTTCGGCCAGTGGGCGGGTGATACGGTCGAGATAGGTGCGGCCCTGTTCGTTGAGCACGATGCGGCGGCCCACCCGGTCGAAGAGCGGCTGCCCCAGCCATGTCTCGAGGCTGGCGATATGCCGGCTGACGGCGCTTTGCGTCAGGCCAATGTGCGTGCCCGCCAGCGAGGCGCTGCCATAGCGCGCCGCCGCCTCGAAACATTGCAGCATGGTGATGGAGGGCAAGAGCCGCCGATCATCCTGATTCATTCCATTTCCTCATATCATAGGACTTTTTATGCATGAGATAGAGCGCAGGGAACAGGTTTATCAGAAACAGGTTGAATAAAGGCGAATGAGGCAGGACGGCGCGGATGATCGAGGTGAACTTTGACGGTCTGGTGGGCCCCAGCCATAATTACGCCGGGCTGTCACTGGGCAACATCGCCTCGGCCACCCATGCGGGCATGGTCTCGGCCCCGCGCGAGGCGGCGCTGCAGGGGCTGGCCAAGATGCGCCGGATGATGGCGCTGGGGCTGCCGCAGGGGCTGCTGCTGCCTCATGACCGGCCAGATGCTGCATGGCTGCGCCGTATGGGCTTTGCCGGGGACGATATGACGGTGTGCCGCGCCGCATGGGCGCATGAACCCGGGCTGCTGCGCAATGCCTTCTCGGCTTCGGCCATGTGGACGGCCAATGCCGCCACCGTCTCGCCCCGGCCCGACAGCGTGGATGGTCGGCTGCATCTCTCGGTCGCCAACCTTGCCTCGATGCCCCATCGCAGCATCGAGGCGCAGCAGACCACCCGCCAGCTCCGCCTGCTCTTCGCCCCCATGCCCCGCGCCATGGTCCATGATCCCCTGCCCGCCAGCTTCGGCGATGAAGGCGCGGCCAATCACATGCGGCTGTGCGCGGACCATGGGCAGGAAGGGCTGGAGATTTTCGTGCATGGCAGCGGACCTTCTGGTGGCTTCCCGGCGCGGCAAAGCGCCACCGCCTCGCAAGGATTGGTACGGCGCCATGGTCTGCGCCATGCCCTGCTGGCCCGCCAGAGCGATGAGGCGATTGCCGCGGGGGCCTTCCACAATGATGTGGTGGCCGTCGCCAATGAAACGGTGCTCTTCACCCATGAGCAGGCTTTTGCCGAGCGGGATGCGCTCTATGCTGCCATACGCCAGCAACTGCCACAGGTGGAAATCATCGAGGTGCCCGCCGCGCGCGTGTCGCTGCAGGAGGCCATCGCCTCTTACCTCTTCAATTCGCAGCTCGTCACGCTGAGCGATGGTGCCATGCTGCTCCTGCTGCCCGGAGAGGCGCGCGAGGTGCCCGCTGTCATGGCGTGGCTGGAGGACCTTCTCGCCACCAACGGCCCGATCCGCAGGCTGGAGTTCATGACCCTGCGCGAATCCATGCGCAACGGCGGCGGCCCCGCCTGCCTGCGCCTGCGCGTGGCGCTGGAGGAGCGTGAGTTGCCCCTGCTCGACCAGCGTTTCCTGCTGGATGAGGCCAAGGCCGATGCGCTGGAGTCGCTCGTCACCCGCCACTGGCCCCAGCACATCGCGCCAGAGGACATCGGCAACCCCGATCTGTGGCAGCAATGCTGGACCGCGCGCGCCGCTTTGCTAGACATGCTTGGCTTTCACGCGGAGGAACTGTGATGCTCGCGCCTCGCCCCGGTCAGCCTTTCGTCCGCATGGCAAGGAAGGAGGATCTCGACGCGCTGCTCGCTCTGGCCGCGCTGTCGGGCGGGGGAATGACCAATTTGCCCAATGACCGCGCCGCGCTGCAAGAGCGGCTGAGCCGGAGCGAGACCTCGCTCGACGCGCAGATCAGCGCGCCGCAGGATGAGTTCTACATGCTGGCGCTGGAGGATGGAGAGGGCCGCGTCATCGGCACGGCCAGCATCTTTTCACGCATCGGCGTGCGCTGGCCGTTCTACAGCTACAAGATGGCACGCGTCACCCATGTCTCGCGCGGGCTGGACCGGATGTTTTCGACGAATGTGCTGCATCTGGTGAATGATTTTGACGGCGCGACGGAGATCGCCGGGCTGTTCCTGCATCCCGACGCGCGCACCGGCGGGATGGGCGCCATGCTGGCGCGCAGCCGCTATCTCTTCATCGCCCAGCACCGCGAGCGCTTTGGCGATCAGGTGGTGGCCGAGCTGCGTGGCTGGATGGAGGGCGACACCAGCCCCTTCTGGGAGGCGGTGGCGGGCCCCTTCTTTGGCGGCGGCGTGCTCGAGGCCGATCTGTTCAACGCCATGCATGGCAACCAGTTCATCGCCGACCTGATGCCGCGCTATCCCATCTACACCTCGATGCTGCCCACCGAGGCGCGCGAGGCGATCGGCCGCCCGCATGAAAAGTCGCTGCCCGCCTACCGCCTGTTGATGGCTGAGGACTTTCTCGACGATGGCTATTGCGACATTTTTGATGCAGGCCCCACCGTACACGCCCGCACCGACCAGATCCGCACCATCCGCGATTGCGAGGTGCTTGATGCGGCGGGACCTGTCCGCGCCAGCAAGGGGCCGGGACGGCTGATTGCCAGCGGAAGACTGCGTGACTTTCGCCTGTGGAAGGAAGATTGAGATGATGCTGCGTTCCTATGATCCGGCCAGTGGCGCGCTTGTCTGGGAAGGGGCGCAGGATGATGCGCAGGCCGCCCATGTGGCGCTGAACCGCGCGCGCGCGGCGGCTCCCTTGTGGGCCCGCACGCCGCTGGAAGAACGCATTGCAGCTGCGCGCCGTTTTGCCGATCTGGTCAAAGGGCAGTCCGAAGAGTTTGCCCGGCTCATCGCCCGCGAGACAGGCAAGCAATTGTGGGACAGCCGGGGCGAAGTCACCGCCATGGTCGGCAAGGTGGAGATTTCCATCGCCGCGCAGGAGCAGCGCGCTGGCTTTCGCGAAAACCCCATGCCCTTTGGGCGGTCAGTGCTGCGCCACCGCCCGCATGGGGTGATGGCGGTGCTGGGCCCTTATAATTTCCCAGGCCATCTGCCCAATGGCCATATCGTGCCGGCGCTGATCGCGGGCAATGTGGTGGTGTTCAAGCCCTCTGAAGAGACCCCTGCGGTGGGCGCGCTGATGGCCGCACTGTGGGAACAGGCAGGGCTGCCGCGCGATGTGTTCCAGATCCTGCAAGGCGGGCGCGAGACGGGGGCGGCGCTGGTATCAGGCAACATCGACGGCCTGCTCTTCACCGGATCGGCACAGGCCGGGCGCCATTTCCGTCACGCCTTCGTTGACCGGCCCGAGGTCATTCTGGCGCTGGAACTGGGCGGCAACAACCCGCTGATCGCATGGGAAGGCGAAGCCGAGGCGGTGGCCACGCTCGTCACCCATTCGGCCTTCATCACCAGCGGCCAACGCTGCTCCTGCGCGCGGCGCCTGATCCTGCCGGAAGGGCCCGCGGGCGACCGCATCCTTGAGGCCGTGCTGGCGCAAGCCAGCGCCCTGCCCCCACGCGCCTGGGATGATCCGCAGGAAGGCTTCATGGGCCCGCTGATTTCCTCGCGCGCCGCTGGCAAAGCGCGTGAGGCCGTAGCAGCCCTGCAAGCATCGGGCGCAAGGCTGTTGCTGGCCCCATCGGCGCCGCATGGACCGGACAGTGCCTTTATGGGCGCCGCCGTGCTCGATGTGACGGGCGTAGCCGTGCCTGACGAGGAAATTTTCGCCCCCGTGTTGCAAGTCATCCGCGTGGGCAGTTTCGATGAGGCCATGGGTGCCGCCAATGCCACGCGTTTTGGCCTTTCCGCCGGGCTGATCACGCCCGATGCCGCGCTGTGGGAACGTTTCGCCTCGGAAATCCGCGCGGGCGTCGTCAACTGGAACCGGCCGACCACGGGGGCCGCCTCGGCCATGCCCTTTGGTGGGCTGGGGGAGTCGGGCAATCACCGGCCCAGCGCCGCCTATGCCGCCGACTACTGCGCCTTTCCCGAGGCCAGCTTTGAAGCAGCGCAGATAGAGAGCCTGCCCATCCCCGGGCTGGCGCGATGACGGAAAATCTGTCGCCCACCGAAAGGGCCTTGGTTGAGCGCGCCATGGCCGCGCCCATGCTGGATCAGGTGCTGGCCTGGGCGGCGATCAACAGCGGCAGCGACAATCTGGCCGGACTGGCGATGATGGCGCGAGAACTGGCGGAAGCCTTCGCCGCCCTGCCCGGCACGGTCGAACTGCTCGATCCCATGCCCGCAACGCGGATCGACGCGGCAGGGCAGGAACTGGCGCTGGCCCATGGCCGCAATTTGCTGGTGACGGTGCGCCCGCAGGCGCCGGTACAACTGCTGCTCACCGGTCATATGGACACGGTGTTCAGCGCCGAGCATTCATTCCAGAGCTGCCAATGGCTGGAGCCTGGCGTGCTGGGTGGCCCCGGCGTGGCGGATATGAAGGGCGGGCTTGCCGTGATGCTCGCTGCCCTCTCTGCCTTCGAACAGATGCCGGGAAAAGAGCGGCTTGGCTATCAGGTGGTGATCAACAGCGATGAGGAAGTCGGCTCGCCCGGCTCTGCCCCCTTGCTGGCGCGGGCGGCGGCGGGGAAGCTGGCCGCCTTCACCTATGAACCGGCCGCCCTGCCCGATGGCACGCTGGCAGGCGCGCGGCCGGGCAGCGGCAATTTTTCCTTTATCGTCAAGGGCCGCAGCGCCCATGCCGGGCGCAACCCGCAGGAGGGCCGCAATGCGGTGCTGGCAACCGCTGATCTGGCATTGCGCCTGAGCGCGCTCGCCCGCCCCGGCCTGCTGGTCAATTGCGCGAAGATCGAGGGCGGCGGCCCCAACAATGTGGTGCCCGACCATGCCGTGCTGCGCGTCAACATCCGCCCCACCACGCCCGAGGACCAGCGTGTGGCCGAGGAAGCGCTGGAGCGGCTGATGCGTGAGGTGGCGCAGGCGCATGATCTGCATCTGCACCGCCATGGCGGTTTTGGTCGACCGCCCAAGCCCATCGACACGGCGGGGCAGCATTTGCTGGAACTAGTGCGCAGCTGCGGGCGTCTGCTGGGGCAGGAGATCGGTTGGCGCGACACGGGCGGGGTCTGCGATGGCAACAACATCGCGGCCTGCGGCGTGCCCGTGGTCGATACGATGGGCGTGCGGGGCGGAGCGATCCATTCAGCGCAGGAATATCTCATCGCCGACAGTCTGGGCGAGCGAGCGGCGCTGAGCGCGCTCATTCTCCATCACCTGGCGACTGAAGTAGCTGGAGACCCGCAAAAACCGGTAGCGTTTGGATGGCTATGATGATTCATTGAGGGCGCGCGATCACGGAGGCCAGCTATGGATCCCAAGTCCCTGTTCAGTTTGAGCGCTCACCTTGAAGCATTGAGCAAGGAGGGCGAT
>JAGWMZ010000040.1 GCA_028871475.1 Sphingomonadales bacterium
GCCTGCATTTGTCAAACGTAATGGATACGAAGGACATATGTAACATCGGCTTGCTTTAAACTACGTCATAGAGCCTGAAGCTCCCAAGACGCAGGCGCCGTCGCCCACATGTCCCTTCATCTAATCAACAATGTCAAAGAACGCTCAAACCGAACAAGACACAAAATACCTCGGTGAAACCAAGGTCATTGTGACCGTCCTTTTTGGCGACCAAAGCGGGCGAAATCAGCATTTCAGCGTCAGCACCGCGTCGGTGGAGCGGCATATATGGAGGGGCATTGAGTCGGTCAACTGCAATCTTGCAATTTTGTTGCGCAATATTGCAAGGTGCTGAATTTACGTCATTAAAATGCAATGCGATGCCCATGCACCGGAAAATGCAGCGAAAACCCCCCGCCAATCCCTGTCCACGCATTCCACATCTCACACGCTTTCTTTACCCCGCACCGTCTATCATCACCCTTCGCAGGCATCCCGCAATGCCACAGCCTCTGACGGACCCGGAACTGATGACGAAGCCCCCTTCCCCAGCGATCAGCGTCGCCTTGAGCGTCTATGATGGGGAACGCTTTCTCGCCGCCGCGATCGAAAGCATTCTGGGCCAGAGCTTCTCCAATTTCGAATTCCTGATTCTCGATGACGGGTCTCGCGATGCATCGCGCGCGATCATCGAACACTATGCGGCGCGGGATTCGCGCATCCGTCCTATCCTGCGCGAGAATCGCGGGCTGATCGCCAGCCTGAACCAGTTGCTCCATGAGGCGCGCGCGCCGCTCATCGCCCGCATGGACGCCGATGATATCAGCCTGCCGCACCGCTTCGCCCGGCAGCATGCCTTTCTCGCCGAACATCCCGATTATGCCGTCATCGGCTGCTGGACCGAGGACATTGACGATCAGGACCAGCCCTGGCCCATCGACGCCCCGCCGCATCCTGTCACGCATGAGGCCTTTCTTGAGCGGATACGCAGCGGCGGCCCGCTCATGTGCCACCCGGCCGTGATGATGCGCCGCGATGTCGCGCTGTCGGTCGGCGGCTATCATGCGGCCTATCGCCATTGCGAGGACCTGGATCTGTGGCTGCGCCTCTCCTCACGCGCGCGCCTCGGCAGCCTGCCAGAAAAGCTCATCCGCTATCGGCACTATGCCGATCAAGTGTCGAGCCGTCACGCCACGCAGCAACAGATCGGTGCCGCCATCGCGCTCCTTGCCTGGCGCGAACGGGAAGCCGGCCGCCCTGATCCGACCGAGCATCTCGCGGCCCTTCCCCCGGTCGACCAGCTCGACAGCCTGTTCGGCCGTGAGGGCACCGCCAGAGAGGTGCGCGCCAAAGTCGCCCATGGCCTGCTCTACTCGCGCGAAGGCCTGCGTAAGGGCGGGCTCGATCTTATCCTGCGCCATATTGCCGATGGCGGCGCGCGCGATGGCATGTGGCGCACCGTCCTGCGCCTGCTGCGCTTTGGCGATCCGCTGCGCGCCTTGCGCCTTGCCACCGCACTGGCAACCCATTGAAATGAGCACCACAACCTCCCCTACCGACGGCGGCCGCGAACCAGCCACCATGAGCGTACGCGGCGCGGCAGTCTGGGCCATGGCCGGGCAATATCTGTCCTTTACCATCCAGTTCGCCAGTTCGGTGATCATCTCGCGCTTCTTCCTCTCGCCGGCGGAGGTCGGTCTGTTCTCCATCGCCCTGTCCGCCGCGATGATCGCCTCGGTGCTGCAGGATTTTGGCCTGAGCCGCTATATCGCCGGCCTGCCCACGGTCGACAGCGCCGCACTGGCGCGCTGCTCCTCGGTGGCGCTGCTCTTTTCCTTCGTGGTGGCCGGCCTGATCGCCGCCGCCGCCTGGCCCATGGCGCAGACCTATCACCAGAGCGCCCTGCTGCCGATGATGCTGATCATCGCGGCGAGCTATCTCTTCGTGCCCTTTGCCGTGGTGCCCCTTGCCCTGATGGGCCGCACCATGAGCTTTCGTGGCCATTTCGGCGTCAATGTCGGCGGGGCCATGGCGCAATGCACCGTCGCCCTCACGCTGGCGGCCATGGGCTATTCCTCCTTCGCGCTGGCATGGGCCACGCTGGCCAATGGCATCGCGCGCGGCCTCATCGCCCAGATCCTGCGCCCTGCCCTGCCCTGGCCGCTGCGTGTCGACGGCGTCAAACCCATCGTCCACACCGGTTCGCGCCTCACCACCCTCTATGCCATCGGCGCGCTGGGCAGCCGCACCCCCGACATGATCGTGGGCAAGCTGCTGGGCCTTGTTGCGGTCGGCCTCTACAGCCGCGCGGTCAGCCTATCCGATCAATTCCGCATGCTGATTTCCGGCGCCATCGGCAGCGTGTTCTACCCCGCCTTTGCCCGCATCCGCGATCGGGGCGAGCCGCTGGGCCCGGCCTATCTGCGCGTGGTCGCCGGCTACACCGCCGTGATCTGGCCAGGGATGACAGGCCTTGCCCTCTGTGCCCGGCCCATCGTCCATCTGCTCTATGGCGACAAATGGATGGCCGTCGCGCCCCTCCTCAGCCTCATCGCGCTGACGGAGCTGTTCCTTGTCGCCATGCCGCTGCACACCGACCTGCCTATCCTGCTGGGCAAGCTCAATCGCCTGCTGCTGTTCAATGCGGTGGATATGATGATGTCGGTCCTGCTGCTGGCCTCCTTCTGTCGCTGGGGGCTGGAGGGGGCGGCGGCCTCACGCCTTGTCTATGGCGTGGGCTGGGTCATGCTCTATGCGCGCTTCCTCCATGGCGTCATCGGCTTCGATATCCGCCGCCTGCTCACCATCTATGCCAAGAGCGCGCTGGCCACGCTGGCGGCAGTGGCGCCGCTTTGCATGGTGTATCTCTTCTGGATACCGCCCTCGCTCATCACTCTGCCGGTGCTGATCCCGGCGGTGGGCTGCGGTGTAGCGCTGTGGCTGGCCATGCTGATGCTGGCGCGCCATCCCGCCTTTGGCGATCTGACGGGGTTGGCCGGCCATATGCTGGCCCCCTTGCGCCGGGTGGTCGCACGCGGCTGACCGGCGCGACTCGCAAGCACGCCAACCATCGCGGGCCCATTGCCGCCTTTCCATCAGGCGCATGCTGTCCACTGGCGGCAGGCACCGCGCCGCCTGCGCGACAGGTGATGGCGCCACCTTCGACATCGACGACCGCAATCCTCTGCTTTTCCGGTAAAAATACCTCCTGCTGAACCGTGCTCGGCACAGGCAGGGGGAACAAATCCCCCATGGTGTTCTTCGGCAAAATCCGCTATGCTTAGTTGCTGAGCGGCAAGGGCCGCCACGCAGGAGAGGACCGCCATGGGCATGCTTTCAGCCGCCCTGGCGTTGGCAATGGCAACCACCGCCGCGGCGGGGGATATACCCATGCGTGCCGACGCCACGCTACCGGGTTTGTCACAACAAACCGCCACCCCCGATACGATCGCCACGCAAAGCGACGTGTACAACCGCATGACCGTGCCGATCAGCATCGCCGGTCACGGCTCCTATGACTTCCTGCTCGACACCGGCGCCCAGCGGTCCGTTCTGGCCAGCGGCTTTGCCGCAAGGCTGGGTTTTGCCGCCGGCGAACCGCTCCACGTCACGGGGCTGGCCGGTGCACGCTCGGTCAACACCGTCATGCTCAGCGGCATGCGCCTTGGCCAGCGCAACATCGTCGATCTTGAGGTGCCGGTCTTTCCCGATGATGCCATGGATTCCCCCGGCATCATCGGCATCGACAGCCTGAAGGATCAGCGCGTCCTGCTCGATTTCCGGGCACATCGCATCTCCGTTGAACCCTCCGCCAAGCACAAGGAAGGCGATGGCTATGAAATCGTCGTCTCGGCCCGGCGACGCGGCGGGCAGTTGATCCTCAGCCACGCCTGGATCGACGGCATCGACACGGACATCATCATCGACACCGGCGCGGATGCCGCCATCGGCAATCTGGCCCTGCAACGCGCGATCTCGCATCAGACCAACGGTCAGAGCATCACGCTGACCAGCGTCACCGGCCAGACCATTCCGGCTGAAATCGGCACGGCGCGGAACCTGCGCATTGGCCGGATGCAGCTCAGCAATGTCGACATCGCCTTTGTCGATTCGCCCGCCTTTGTCGCGCTCAAACTCACCAATCGCCCCGCCCTGCTGCTGGGCATGAATGAACTGCGCGCCTTTGGCCGTGTCGCCATCGACTTTCCGCAACACAAGATCCTGTTCGACGTCACCAGCTAGCGCATGACTGCTGGCGCCCGAACAGGCCCCTGACCCCGGCTGCCCATCTCCTACCTTCCCGAGGGCAGCCGGGGTTTTTGTTTGGCTCCAATGCCCCTACATGGGCAATCATGCCGCCAGAGACACCATCCCCCGCCAGCAAGACCGCCCGCCATGATGGCTGGGCCACATTGCGCCGATTCCTCCCCTATCTCTGGCCCAGGGACCAGCCCGGCCTGCGCCTGCGCATCATCGCAGCCACGCTGCTGATTCTGGCGACCAAGGCGACCACGCTGGCCCTGCCTTACGCCTACAAGCGGGCGGTGGACGCGATGACGCGGCCGCATCTGGCGCCCGATGCAGCCAATGTCGCGCTCGTCTTCATTCTGGCCTATGCGCTGGGCCGCTTCGTGGGCGTGGCCTTCGACAATCTGCGCAACATGATATTCGAGCGCGTAGGGCAGGAAGCCACGCGCGCGCTGGCCGAAAACGTCTTTGCCCGGCTTCACCGCCTCTCGCTGCGCTTCCATCTGGCGCGGCGCACAGGCGAAGTGACCAAGGTCATCGAGCGCGGCACCAAGAGCATCGACAACATGCTCTATTTCCTGCTGTTCAACATCGCGCCCACGGTGTTCGAGCTGATCGCTGTCACCATCATCTTCTACCTGCATTTCGGCTGGGGCCTGGTGGTGGCGACGGGCGCGGCGGTGGTGGCCTATGCCTTTGCCACCCGCACCATCACCGAATGGCGATCGCATCTGCGCGAAAAGATGAACCGGCTCGACGGGCAGGCGCTGGCGCGCGCGGTCGATTCGCTGCTCAATTACGAAACGGTCAAATATTTCGGCGCCGAAACGCGCGAGGCCGAGCGCTATGGCCAGGCGACCCTCGCCTATTCGCGCGCGGCCGTGCAGTCGGAAAATTCGCTGGGCCTGCTCAACATCGCCCAGGCCATCATCGTCAACCTGCTGATGGCCGGCGCCATGGCCTATACGGTCTGGGGCTGGTCGAAGGGGCGCTTCACGGTGGGCGACGTCATCTTCGTCAACACCTACCTCACCCAGCTTTTCCGTCCGCTCGACCTGCTGGGCATGGTCTATCGCACCATCCGGCAGGGGCTCATCGACATGGCCAGCATGTTCGCCCTCATCGACACCGAGGTCGAAGTGGCCGATGCGCCCGGCGCCCCGGCGCTGGTGGTGCGCCAGCCCTCGGTGGTCTTCGACAATGTGGTCTTCGGCTATGAGAAGGACCGCACCATCCTGCATGGCCTCTCGCTGGAAGTGCCGGCGGGCCACAACATCGCCATCGTCGGCCCCTCAGGCGCAGGCAAGAGCACCATCGCCCGGCTGCTTTTCCGCTTTTACGACCCATGGTCGGGCCGCATCCTCATCGACGGGCAGGATATCGCCTCGGTGACGCAAACCTCGCTGCGCGCGGCGCTGGGCATTGTCCCGCAGGATTCGGTGCTGTTCAACGACACGCTGGGCTACAACATCGGCTATGGCCGCGACGGGGCAAGCGATGAGCAGATCGCGCAGGCGGCCCGCTCGGCCGCGCTGATGCCGCTGATCGACCGCCTGCCCAAGGGTTTCGACACCGAAGTGGGCGAGCGCGGGCTGAAACTGTCGGGCGGCGAGAAGCAGCGCGTGGCCATTGCCCGCACCTTGCTCAAAAACCCGCCGATCCTGCTGCTGGACGAGGCGACCAGCGCGCTCGACACGCGGACCGAGCAGGATATTCTCGCCACGCTGCGCGACCTGTCCGCCCGGCGCACCAGCCTGTCGATCGCCCATCGCCTCTCGACCATTGCCGACGCGGACCGGATCTTCGTTCTCTCCGAAGGGCGCGTCGTCGAGGATGGCAGCCACGGCGAACTGCTGCGCCACGACGGCCTCTATGCCGGCATGTGGACGCGTCAGGCCAATGAGCTGGCCGAGCTCAATCAGGCAGCAGAATGAAAAGGCCCGGGACAGCGCCTTCGCGCCATCCCGGGCCCCTCATGTTTCAGGAGCGAAACCGTCAGCGACGGATCAGAAGCTGGCGGTGATCGACGCCACAGCCACCGACTTGGCAGCGCGGCGGGTCTGCACAGGGTCAAGCACACCGGCCTGATTGAACAGCGGAGCGTTATAGGCGTCCTGCTGGCCGATGTTGGTGCCCACAGCCGAAATGTCGAAGGTCAGCGCCTTCCACTTGTAGGACACGCCCACCGAGTAATCCATGTATTCCTTGACGTAGTTCAGGCCGCCACCGGTGTGGCCGATATGGCCATGCAGCGTGATGGGCAGCTTGGGCACCGAGTAGCCCAGCTCGAAATACTCATACATGTTATACTTGGTGGCGGTGTTGTAATAGGTGAAATAGTTCTGCTTGGGCGCCCAGTTCAGGCCGGCCTTGGCGGTGATGGGGCCATAGGCCTTGGTCAGCGAGCCATAGAGTTCGAAATAGTCACCCGTCGAGGCGCCGGGATAGAGGTAGCCATAGAGGCCGCCATCGAAGGTCACGCCGCTCTTGCCCAGCGCATGGGTGTAGCCACCGTAAACGTCGATCTCGGTGCCGCCGATGTTGACGGTCGAGTTACCGGCCGTCGCGCTCGACCCCCAGGCCGACACGTAGAAGCCCGACTTGTCCGAGACGGTGACCGAAGCTTGCACGGCCGGCTTGTTGTCCGACTGCGAAATACCACGGAAACGATACTGCGAAACGAAGGCCGCGCTGCCCGTGACGGTGAATTCAGGGGTGGGCGCCGGAGCATCATCAGCGAAAGCGACGTTGCTGGCAAAAGCAACAGCAATGGCCGCAGCGGCACAAGCAAACTTGATCTTCATAAGGAGCCCTTTTCCATTTTTTATGAATTCGGGTTCCGTCCTGCGCACCGTCAGCCTCGGCTCTCCTTTTTGGGAACCAGTTCGCTGTCGGTGATGCTTGGCTATCAGCCTGTCGGCGGGCTTACAACAACCACCGTTGCCCTGCGGCGACATTGAAGCGTCACTGTGCCATTTTCGCAACGCAGCATTTTGTTACGCAGCTGCGTGATGCCGTAACAAAATTACTATTCCGTCCAGTTTCAACGGTCAGGATCGCGCGATCCACGTCTGCGCTTCATGCCAGATCACCGCCTGCGCCACCTTGGCGTGGTTGCCCTCTACGTCCCAGGTCAGGCTGGGTGACCCATAGAGCCGCCAGCCCTGGGCCAGCGCCTCGGACACGCGCTCGCAAAAGGCACGGTCGTCCTTGCCGGTCAGCAGGCGATAGACGGGGCGATCCTCAGGGGTGTTCATGCTGTATCCTCTCCAGACAAGGACCCTGCCCATGGCGCGCCACGGGCAGGGCTCAATCCGTCACAGAATATATTTGGACAGATCCGTGTCACGCGAAAGCTCGCCCAGCCGCGCCGCGACATAGGTCTCGTCGATCAGCACGGTTTCGCCGCGCCGGTCCTCGGCCTCGAAAGAGAGGTCTTCCAGCAGCTTTTCCATCACCGTCTGCAACCGCCGCGCGCCAATGTTCTCGACTGATTCATTGACCTGCGCCGCCACGCGGGCAACGGCACGCACGGCCTCGGGGGTGATCTCCAGCGTGACCTCCTCCGTGCCCATCAGCGCGCAATATTGCGCCACCAGATTGGCCCGCGTTTCCGACAGGATCCGCACGAAATCATCCTCGGACAACGCCTTCAGCTCCACGCGAATCGGCAGGCGGCCCTGCAGTTCGGGCAGCATGTCGCTGGGCTTGGCCACGTGGAAGGCGCCGCTGGCGATGAAGAGCACATGGTCGGTCTTCATCGGGCCGTATTTGGTGGCGATCGTCGTGCCCTCGATCAGCGGCAGCAGGTCGCGCTGCACGCCTTCCCGGCTGACCGACCCACCGCGCACATCGCTGACGGCAATCTTGTCGATCTCGTCGATGAAGACGATGCCATTGGTCTCGGCATTGGCCAGCGCCACGCGGGCGACATCATCCTGGTCCATGCGCTTTTCGGCTTCCTCGTCGACCAGCTTGTCCCAGGCATCGGCCACGCGCAGCTTGCGGCGCTTCATCGGCTTGTGGCCCATCGCCTTGCCCATCATGTCCGACAGGTTGATCATGCCGATGCCGCCGCCCATGCCGGGGATCTCCATGGGAGCGTTGGGCGCCTCCTCCACCTCGATCTCCACCTCGACATCAGCCATCGCGCCTTCCTCGATGCGCTGGCGGAAGCTCTCGCGGGTCGCCTCACTGGCATTGTCGCCCACCAGAGCTTTCAGCAGGCGCTCCATCGCCTCCTTGCTGGCCGCTTCGTGCACGGCCTCACGCCGGCGCGCCTTTTCCAGACGAATCGCTTCCTCGGCCAGATCGCGGCCGATCTGCTCGACATCGCGGCCGACATAGCCGACCTCGGTGAATTTGGTCGCTTCCACCTTCACGAAGGGCGCATCGGCCAGGCGGGCCAGACGGCGGCTGATCTCGGTCTTGCCGCAGCCCGTGGGGCCAATCATCAGGATATTTTTGGGTGAAACCTCGTCACGCAGATCCGCGCCAAGGCGCTGGCGTCGCCAGCGGTTGCGCAGGGCCACAGCCACGGCGCGCTTGGCGTCCTGCTGGCCGATGATGTGCTCGTCCAACGCGCGGACGATCGCCTTGGGGGTCAGATTGTCATTCATGGGATGGTTCAACCAATCGTTTCGCCGATGACCTCAACGGTCACGCGGTCATTGGTGAAGACGCAGATGTCGGCGGCCACGGCCATGGCGCGGCGGGCGATGATCTCGGCGTCTTCCTCGTAATCGAACAGGGCGCGCGCGGCGGCCAATGCATAATTGCCGCCCGAACCGATGGCGGTGATGCCTGCCTCGGGCTCCAGAACATCGCCATTGCCGGTCAACACCAGCATGGTCTCGGCATCGGCCACGATCATCAGCGCTTCAAGATTGCGGAGATATTTGTCGGTGCGCCAATCCTTGGCCAGCTCGACAGCGGCGCGCATCAACTGCCCCCTGTGAGCCTCCAGCTTGCGCTCAAGCCGCTCAAAAAGGGTGAAGGCGTCGGCGGTGGCCCCGGCAAAACCGGCGATCACCTTGCCCTGCCCATCGGGCCCGGGGGCGCCAATGCGCCGCACCTTGCGCGCATTGGGCTTCATCACCGTGTTGCCCATCGACACTTGTCCATCGCCCGCGATGACGGTCTTGCCGCCCTTCTTCACGCCGACGATGGTGGTACCATGCCACTGAATGAGCCCGTGGCCGGCTGCGTTCGTATCCATGCACAGGGATATGGGGGCAGCGGAACAATTGTCCAGAGCCCCCTGTCCCTTGGTACCGGATCAGGAGCCGCCGGTGTTGCTGCCCGGCTGGCCGCTGGCGCCGATGCCTGTGCCCACCGAGCCGATGTTGCCGAACAGATCCTCGAAGAAGGTACGCTTCTTGCCCAGCGTCGGGGTGAAGCTGCCATCGGGGTTCAGGCGCACGACCTTGTCCATGCCGGCACGGTCAAGGCTGGCGACATTGCCCTGAGGGTCAAAACGCACGCGCAGCACCATCTCGCCGGTCGTGCGCGGGCGCATGAAAGCGGCCTGCTTGGTATCGATCGCCACATAGTACCAGCTTTCGCGGCCGAACTGCGAAACGAAGGTGGGACGGCCCAGCGTGTGTTCGACCGACTGGCGGTTGTCGATGCCCACCATCACGGAATCGAGCAGCGCCTTGTCCACCAGATAGCCGCGATGGTCGCGGATCGAGGTGCAGCCGCCGGTCAGCAGCGTCCCTCCCAGCAATGCCAATGCAGCCGCGCGCATCATCAAACCCCGGCCTGCCAACACACTCTTAGCCATGCCCGCCATTGCGCTCTTCTGCTCCAACTCTGCCAGCCTGATGGACGAGGGCATGATTGCCCCCATTGCCAGCGCCCCGATCATTCCTGTAGGCACGAAGGAGCCTTAGGCGTCCTTGCCCTTTATCGCAATGGCGCTTCGCGCGGGGCCATTGAATGGGTGCTGAACAGGACGATACAGGGCCTGCACGCGCCCCTTCGGGCACCGATCCTTTTGATTGCCTTTCAGGAAGATTTGCCCATGGCCGGCGCCTCCCTTCTTTCCCGTCTTCTGGGCCCACGCGGCGATGATCATGCCGCTGTCCGCCCGCTGTGGCACGGCCTGGTGGCCAAGGCGCGCGACAAGGGCTGGTATGCCGATACCGGCATTGCCGACACGCTGGGCGGGCGGTTCGATGCCATCACGCTGGTGCTCAGCCTGGTGCTCATCCGCATGGAGCGCGAGGAGAGCCTGAAAGCGCATTGCGCCCTGCTGACCGAGCTTTTCGTCACCGACATGGACGGCCAGCTGCGCGAGGCGGGCGTGGGCGACATGGTGGTGGGCAAACATATCGGCCGCTTGATGAGTGTGCTGGGCGGTCGCCTCGGCGCCTATCGCGACGCTTTGGCTCAGGACGATGAGGACGCGCTGGCCGGCGCCCTTGCGCGCAATGTCACATTGGTGGAAGGGGCAGCCATCGCGCCGCTGGCTCAGGCCACGCGCCACCTGTCCCGGCGCCTTGCCGCCATGGACGCCGCCACCCTGCTGGCAGGAGACATCGCATGACGGACACCCCCCACCCCGAGTTCAGCCGGATCATCGACATCCGCCATCTCGACGCCAAGCCTATCACCCTGACCGCCAGCGCCGAGGAAGCCAAGGCGCTGGCGAAGCGCTTCGACCTTGTCGCAGTGCATAGCCTTGCCGCCAGCGTGGCCGTCACCGCCGACGACACCTCATTCCGCGTCACCGGGCGCCTGACGGCCGACATCGTGCAGAGCTGCGCCATTTCGGGCGAGGACCTGCCGGTCATCATCGACGAGCCGCTGAACCTGCGCTTTGTGCCCGCCAGCGAGATTCCGGCGGAACCCAGCGACGAGGAAATCGAGATCACCGAGGAAGACTGCGACGAGATCGAGTTTTCCGGCGAGCGTTTCGATCTGGGTGAAGCCGTGGCGCAAAGCCTGGGCTTGGCCATTGACCCCTTCGCCGAGGGGCCGGAAGCGGAACGCGTCCGCCGCGAGGTGGGCCTGTCGGATGAGGGGGCAAGCGGCCCCTTTGCCGCGCTGGCCGCGCTGAAAAAGCAGTAAGCCCCAAACAGAAACGCCCCGAAGCAGACCTTCGGGGCGTTTTGCATGCAGCGCCCCTTCGCTCAGAACGGAATGTCGTCGTCCAGATCCTCGGCGAAACCGCCGCCGGTGCGGCCCCAGTCGCCGCCGCCCGAGGAACCACCGGCAGACCCGCCCGAAGAACCGCCAGACGAGCGGCCCCAATCACCGCCACCCGAGGACCGGCCACCGCCCGAGCCACCGCTCGCGCCGCCCCAGTCGCCGCCGCCCGAACGCTGGCCGCCGCCACCGCCGGCACCGCCACCGGGCGCGCCATCCAGCATGGTCAGCACGCCGCCCACGCCCACCGAAATCTCGGTGGTGTAGCGGTCATTGCCGCTCTGATCCTGCCACTTGCGGGTGCGCAGCGAGCCCTCGATGTAAACCTTCGAACCCTTGCGCAGGAAACGCTCGGCCACGCCCACCAGACCGTCGGACTGGAGCACCACCTGATGCCATTCGGTGCGTTCCTTGCGCTCACCGCTGGTGCGGTCCTTCCAGCTTTCGCTGGTGGCGATGCGCAGATTGGCGATACGCCCGCCGTTCTGGAACGACTTCACTTCCGGGTCGGCGCCCAGATTGCCGACCAGAATGACCTTGTTGACGCTGCCTGCCATTGTTTCCTCTTGCGCGTTTCAGGCCGCTAGAGGCCAAGGGCCACCGCGCTCCAATAGGTGATACCGGCAAAGAGATAGGCAAGTCCGAAGAGATAGGCCAGCATGAAGCCCGGCCATTTCCACCCATTTGTTTCACGCCGCGTCACCGCAATGGTCGACATGCACTGCGGCGCAAAGACAAACCATGCCAGAAAGGCGAGCGCCGTGGGCAGCGACCATTTGGTCTTGAGCTGCTCGGACAGCGCCTCGTCGGTCTTGGCCTCGTCATTGCTGGCCACGGCATAGGTGGTGGCCAGAGCCGAAACAGACACTTCGCGCGCCGCCATGGAGGGGATCAGCGCCAGCGCAATGTCGCGGTTGAAGCCGATAGGCTTCATCACCACCGCCAGCCCATTGGCGATATGACCCGCCAGAGAGGCATCGACCTGATCCTTGCCCGGCTCGGCACGGGGGAAGTTGAGCAGCAGCCACAGGATCACCGTCACCTGAAAGATGATCGTGCCCGCACGGCGCAGGAAGATCCAGGCGCGCTGGAACAGGCCCAGTGCCAGATCGCGCGCGCGCGGCATCTGGTATTTGGGCATTTCCATGATGAAGCCGCTGGCCTTGCCTTTGGTCACCGTGCCGCGCAGCACCAGCGCCATCACCATGGCCCCCACGATCCCCGCGATATAGAGCCCGAACAGCACCAGCCCCTGCAGGCCGATGATGCCGCCCGGCCCCACCGGCCGGTTGGGAATGGCGGCCGCAATGATGACGCCATAGACCGGCAGACGCGCCGAACAGGTCATCAAGGGGGCGATGAGGATGGTGGTCAGCCGGTCCTTGGGGTCGGTGATGGAACGCGTGGCCATGATGCCGGGCACCGCGCAGGCAAAGCTGGAGAGCAGCGGAATAAAGCTGCGCCCCGACAGGCCCACGCCCGCCATCAGCCGGTCCATCAGGAAGGCGGCGCGCGCCATATAGCCTGATGCCTCAAGGCTCAGGATGAAGAAGAAGAGAATGATGATCTGCGGCAGGAACACCACCACCGCGCCCACGCCCGACAGCGCGCCATCGGTCACGAAATCGCGCAGCAGCGAGGGCGCCATATGCCCCTTCACGCTTGCCGTGATCAGGTCGACACCGGCCTGCAAACCATCCTGCAGGGGCTTGGCCCAGGAAAACACCGCCTGAAACACGACAAAGAGCAGGGCGAAGAGAATCACCGGCCCGATCCATGGATGCAGCAGCAGCTGATCAAGCTTCGAATGCAGCCGGTGGCGCGTACTCTCTGACAGGATCGCCGCGCTCGCCATGGCATGGGCTTCCATCCGCCGCTCGGCCTGATCGAGATGAGCGCGCGGGTGCACGCCGGGGTGCGCCTCGGCCTCGCTGATCGCCATGGTGAGTTCGGCAAGACCACGGCGGCGCACGGCGACTGTCGGGATGACCGGCACACCCAGCACCTGCTGCAAGGCGGTGGGGTCGATCACCAGACCGTCACGTTCGGCAAGGTCGATCATGTTGAGCGCGACCACCGTGGGCCGCCCCAGCGCGATCACTTCCTGCGCGAAGACCAGATGCTGCTCCAGATTGCTGGCATCGAGCACGACAACCAGCACATCGGGCGCCATTTCGCCGGGCAATTCACCCAGAATGACGCGGCGGGTCACTTCCTCGTCGGGGCTGGTCGCGGCAAGGCCATAGGAGCCGGGCAGATCGGTGAGTTCGATCACCTCTCCGGTCGGCAAGGCCAGACGGCCCGCCTTACGCTCCACCGTCACGCCGGGATAATTGGCGATCTTCTGCCGCGCGCCGGTCAGCGCGTTGAACAGCGCGCTCTTGCCCGCATTGGGGTTGCCAACCAGCGCCGCCTTGTGGCGCGCAACACGTTCCACCGCGCTCATCGCCTCAGATCGCCTCGACCGTCATGGCCCGGGCATGCACCCGGCGCAGCGCCACGGTCATGCGACCGATGGAAATGGCCAGCGGATCGCGCCCCGCCATCACGCCGCGATGCGCCACGGCAACGCGTGCGCCGACATCCAGCCCGAGCGCGCGCAACCGCTGCGCCTCTTCCTCGACCAGCGCCGCCCAGTCGATGGCGATGATTCGCGCCGGAGTGTCCAGCGGCAGGGCATCGAGCGTGGTCGGCGGCAAGGTGGTCATGGCATCCATGACTCTTGCGCTGCCAGAACTCGCGACAAATTGCAACTGGCTCGCAATAACACTTTCGTCGTCAGTGCGCCGGGTAACGCAGCCGTCCCAGCAGACGCACCACGCTGAAATGCTCGCGATCCGGGCTCAGCACCCGTGCCTTCAGCTTTTCAAAGTGCATGATGCCCTCGATCCGCCGGTCGAGAAAGGCCATGGTCTGCGCATGGTCCTCGCTCTCATCATCCACCAGCACGGCCAGCGTTGCGGCATAGATGCCCGCCAGCGTCGCGCGCTTGGTA
Source organism: Sphingomonadales bacterium (assembly GCA_028871475.1). Lineage (GTDB taxonomy): Bacteria > Pseudomonadota > Alphaproteobacteria > Sphingomonadales > Sphingomonadaceae > Novosphingobium. The sequence continues at coordinate 14,375 of JAGWMZ010000040.1, forward strand.
TAATGATTGTAGTCGGTCGCCACATCGCCAGCCAGCCGCCACATGGTGTCCGCGCTCGCCCAGCCCAGCCGGGCCGCCGCTGCCGCGTGGCGCGGGCTGGCCATGATCGCCAGCGCCCGGCGCAGCGCTTCCTCGCGCCCGAACCAGGCCTTCAGGCGAAAGCTGACCAGCGCGCGAATCCGCTCGCGCACCTTCATCGCCATCAAGGCTTCATGCGGCAGGCCCTCTGCCATGGCGGCATCGACATAGGCGGAAAAACCCGCGATCATCGCCATCGCCCCCTCGCCAAAGGCATAGGCCGCGACATCCTCGTCAACACCCACCTGCCGGGCCGCCGCGCGCACCGCCGCCTCGCTCCACCCGTCAAAGGCAACCGCATCGGCCAGAACAGGGGCCAGCGCCACCCGTACCTCGTCCAGCGTCAGATCGCGGGGGTCTTTCGCCACGGCGCTCACCTCAGGCTGGGCCCATAGGACACGCCCTTGGCCTTCTTGGCCTTGGCGCTGGTCTCCATCTCACTGACCATCGTACCCGTGCGATCCTCGATCTTGGCATAGTCGCGCGCGCTGCGCCCGGCGCTGTCCGAGCGATCAGGGTCAGCGCCAGCCTTGAGCAACACGCGCACCATGGCCAGGTCATGCCGGTGGACCGCCGACATCAGCGGCGTTTCGCCCGTGGCGTTCGCTTCATCGGGCCTCGCGCCCGATGCGGTCAGCAGTTCGACCCCATCGACATAGCCGATTGCGGCGGCCACCACCAAAGGCGTCTCGCCCTTGTTGTTGCGGATGTTGGGGTCGGCGCCGCGTGCCAGGAAATAATTGACCCAGGGCGTATCGCGCCGCGCCACCAGAATGTGCAGCGCCGTGTCGCCCGTACCGCCGTCGCGGGTGTTGATGATCTGGCTGCCGGGCTGCGAGAGCGTGTCGTTCACCTCCGACATCTCATTGTTGCGCACCGACTCAAGGAACTTGTAGCCCTTGGAGAAATTCTGCGCCTGCGCGCCCAGCGGCAATGCCAGCATGGCCAAAGCCACCGCGCCGGCCAGAACCGGCCGGATCTTGCGGCTCTTGTCGTGCGAAATCAGCGACATCATCACTTTCTCTGGTCTCCTCATGGGCCGCCCTCGGGCGCTCTTGCCCGATCCGGCCGGATTTGTCGCCCCCCATGATGCATCATACCATCGCATGACGCTCGACCGCCTGCGACCCATCGCCCGATGGTCCGGCCAAGCCGCTGGCGCAAACAGCTGGAATGATGACAACCTTGCGTCACGGCCCTTAGCAGAGCATGAAGCGGGGCGCCATGACCAACACTCGCACCCTGCTTCGCGCCATGACCGTCGCCCTTGCGCTTTGCACGCTATCAGCCTGCGGCAAGGGCGGTGCGGGCGCCGATGAACGGCCGCCGCTGGCCGATGCCGCAGTGGGCGGCCCCTTCACGCTGATCGACAAGAACGGCAAGACCGTGCACTGGTCCGATTTCGACGGGCGCTATCGCATCGTCTATTTCGGCTACACCTTCTGCCCCGATGCCTGCCCCACCGACATGAATGTGATCGGTCAGGCGCTGGCCAAGCTCGACAAGAAACACCCCGAGCTGACCGCGCGCATCGTGCCGCTCTTCATCACCGTCGACCCGGCGCGCGATACGCCGCAAGTGGTGGGCCAGTTTGCCGCCGCCTTTTCACCCCGCGTCATCGGGCTGACCGGCACCAAAGATGAAATCGACAAGGCGGCCAAGGAATTTGCCGTCTATTATGAGAAAGGCGCTTCCACGCCCGGCGGCTATCTCATCAACCACAGCCGCACGGTCTATCTGATGGGCACCAAGGGTGAACCCATCGCCATCCTGCCGGCCGACCAGGGGCCGGATGCCGTCGCGGCCGAGATCCTCAAATGGGTGAAGTGAAGCCCTTCTGGGAAAAGCCTCTCTCCACGCTGAAACGGGAGGAATGGGAAGCCCTGTGCGATGGCTGCGGCCAGTGCTGCCTCCACAAGGTCGAGGATGAGGACACCGGCGACATTTACCACACCAATGTCGCCTGCAAGCTGCTCGACCTGCGCATCGCGCGTTGCAGCGATTACAAGGACCGCCGCCGTCAGGTGCCCGATTGCGTGCGCCTGACCCCGCATCTGGCCCATACGCTGCCCTGGCTGCCCGATAGCTGCGCCTATCGCCTGCGCGCCGAGGATCTGCCCCTGCCCGAATGGCACTATCTGGTCTGCGGCGACCGCGAGGCCGTGCATCGCGCCGGTGTCTCGGTGGTGGGCAAGGCGATCAGCGAGGATATTGCCGGGCCGCTCGAGCACCACATCATCTGGCCGGGCGAACCGATGGAATTCGAGGTGGTGCCAAGCGACGAGGATCGGGACGATGAGTGTCCTGCCTGATTTCCTGAAACGGCCCTTTGCCAAGGGTAGCGCCAGCGTGCCGCGACTCGACATCGACGGGCGGTCGATCCCCATCGTCATCCGCCGACTGGGGCAGGCGCGCCGCATGACGATGCGCCTGGCCCCCGATGGCGGCGAGATCCGCATCTCCATGCCGCAATGGGGCCGCACCGCCGAGGCGCTGGCCTTTGCCGGTTCGCGCAAGGACTGGCTGGCGGCGCAACTGGCCCGCCTTGCGGCGCCTGAACCGCTGGCCCATGGCGCCACATTGCCCTTTCGCGGCCAGAACCTGCAACTCGACCATAGCGCAGGCGCGGCGCGGCGGCCTGTTGTGGCAGGCGGGCATCTGTGCGTCGGCGGCCCCGCGACCGAGTTGGAGGGACGCCTGCGCCGCTGGCTGCAGGCCGAGGCCAAGGCGCTTTTCGCCCCCGATCTCGCCTTTTACTGCGCCCGCGCCAAAGTGCCCGTACCCACACTCGCGCTCACCAATGCGCGGTCGCGCTGGGGCAGTTGCTCGGGCAAGGGGATCATCCGCCTCAACTGGCGACTCGTGATGGCGCCCGATGCCGTGCGGCGCAGTGTGGTGGCGCATGAGGTCGCCCATCTGCTCCATTTCGACCATTCGCCGCGCTTCCATGCCTGTCTCGAAGCCCTGTTCGAGGGCGATCTGGCCGCCGCCAACCGCTGGCTCAAAGCCCATGGCCGGGGGCTTTACGCCATTCTGGGCTGAGGATTCACGCCGGAACGCGTAAAATGGAGGGTTTGCTGCGCCTTTGCCCACTGGCGCCGGGCGGCAATGCGCATTATCTGCTGCCCATGCTGTTTTCGCGCAAGACCTCGATCTGGAAGGATGTCAGCCCCAAAGGCGCCGTCACCGACTTTGCCGCCGTGTTTCGGGATGCCGGGCCGCGCCGCTGGCCCATCGCGCTGGCCGCGGCGGCCTGCACCATGATCACCTTCTCGCTGCTGACGCGTGAGGAGCACCGCGTGCCCCAACGCCTGCCCACCATAACCTACATCACCAGTTGGCACGCCGGCCGTACCGATGCCGAGATCGAGGCGAGCAACATTGCCAACCAGAAGCTGAAGGAAAAGGAAGAGGCCGAAGCCGCGCGAGACGCGCAGGAAACGCGCGATATCTACAAGGCGATCGGTCGCGCCTCGGGCATGGATGTGGACGCCATCGAGGCCAAGGCCAAGGCCGATGATGCCGCCGCGGCCGCCGCGAAAAAGGCTGCCGCCGCATCCGTCATCCAAACCGCCAAGTGATCGCTTGAGCCGCGAGCAGGACCAGCGCTGGCTGGCGGCGACCGCGCGGCTGGCCATGCGCGCGCGGCCGATGTGCGCCCCCAACCCCGGCGTCGGCGCCATCATCGTGGGCAGAAATGGCCGCGTCATCGCGCGCGGCTGGACCCAACCCGGCGGACGCCCCCATGCCGAGGCCATGGCACTGGCGGCAGCAGCCGAGGCAGCGCGCGGCGCCACCATGTATGTCTCGCTGGAACCTTGCGCCCATGTCTCGCCGCGCGGGCCGGCCTGCGCCGATCTGGTGGCGGCCTCCGGTCTGGCGCGGGTGGTGGTGGGCGGCGCCGATCCTGACCCACGCACCGCCGGCGAGGGAATCGCACGCATCCGCGCGGCGGGAATCGCGGCAGAACTGATCCCCTGCCGCACGGCCGAGGCCAGCCTCGAAGGCTATCTGATGCAGCGCCGCCATGGCCGCCCGCATGTCACGCTCAAGCTCGCCACCTCGCTGGATGGCTGCATCGCACTGGCCAGTGGCGAGAGCCAGTGGATCACCGGACCGCAGGCGCGCGCCCATACCCACGCCATGCGCGCCCGCGCCGATGCCATTCTGGTGGGCGGGGGCACATACCGCACCGATTCGCCCCGGCTCGATGTGCGCCTGCCCGGGCTGGAGAGCCGCAGCCCGCAGCGCTGGGTGCTGACGCGCGGCGCTGTGGGGGACGACTGGCACGCCCTGCCCCGGCCCGAAGCCATCACCCAGATGAGCCATGTGCAAAATCTCTTTGTCGAGGGCGGCGCGGGTGCTGCCGCCGCCTTCCTGCGCGCCGGGCTGGTCGACCGCCTCCTGCTCTATCGCGCGCCCATCATCATCGGCGGCGGCCTGCCCTCCATCGGCGACATCGGACTGGAAAGCCTTGCCGATGCCCATGGCCGCTGGCAGTTTTCATCGCGATGCGCGCTCGGCAACGACACGCTCGACATTTACGAGGCTAACCCATGTTCACCGGCATAGTCACCGCCATCGGCACCATCCGCGAGGCCCATCAGACAGGCGACCTCTCCGCCACCATCACCTGCCCCTATGATCCGGCGGGCATCGCCATCGGCGCCTCCATCGCCTGTTCCGGCGTATGCCTGACGGTGGTGGACAAGGGCGGAGCGGAAGGCGACGCATGGTTCTCGGTCAACATCTCGGGCGAAACGCTGGCGCGCACCGTGCCTGCCCGCTGGGCGGTGGGCACCAGGCTGAACCTGGAAACCGCGCTGAAGCTGGGCGATGAGCTGGGCGGCCATATCGTCACTGGCCATGTCGATGGCGTGGGCGAGGTGGTGGCGATCACCCCCGTCGGCGATTCGTTGCGCTTCGACATTGCCGCCCCCAAGGATCTGGCGCCTTATATCGCGGCTAAGGGTTCGATCACCATCGATGGCGTGTCGCTGACGGTGAATGAGGTGGCTGACCAACCCGATGGCACCTGCCATTTCGCGCTGAACATCATTCCGCACACGGCGGCGGTGACGACCATCGGCAGGCTGTCTGCGGGCGATAAGGTCAATCTGGAGATCGACGTTCTGGCCCGGTATCTGATGCGGATGCAGGCTTTGAAGGGGTAAGGTTTTAAAGGAAGGAAGGTGCGAGGGGGTTACCCCCTCGCGCTCCCATGTCGTCTACCGACACGGAGGGAGCGCTGGCACCAACAGTAGCGCAACCGTCCCACCGCCGGAGGCAATCACTCCCTGCGGGGCGGAGAGGTTGGACTGCCCACCGTGCGCCCCCACACTATCGCCGGAAGACGTAAAGGGGGTGCAGGGGGTGATGACCCCCTGCTTATTCACTTCATTCTTACTTCGTCACATCCGCCACAGCAGCGATGAACTTGTCGATGTTCCCCATCGTCAGGCCCGCCACGTTGATACGGCCCGAACCGGCCATATACACCGCGTGCTTCTCGCGCATGGCCAGAACCTGCTCACCGGTCAGCGGGACGATCGAGAATAGGCCGTTCTGCGTGCCGAAGGGGGTGAAATCCACCGAGCCCTGCATACCGGCAGCACCCAGCCTGGCGCGCACTTCGTTCATGCGCGCGCGCATCACGTCCAGTTCGTTCAGCCACGAGGCGGTCAGCGCTGCGTCTTCAAGGATCAGGCGAACGACCGCGCCGCCGTGGTCAGGCGGCATCGACCAGCAGGCGCGGGCAAGGGCATGGCCGTTCGACAGGATCGCGCCAACCTGATCGGCCTGCGCGGCCAGCACATAGAGCGCACCAACGCGGTCGCGGTAGTAGCCGAAGTTCTTGTCGCAGCTGTAGGCGATCAGCGCCTCGGGCACTTCGGCAAGGACGCGGCGCACGCCATAGGCGTCCTCTTCCATGCCTTGCCCCAGGCCCTGATAGGCCAGATCGAGGATGGGGAGGATGCCCTTGGCCTTCACCAAAGCGGCGATCTCGTCCCACTGGGCGTTGGTGTAGTCGATGCCGCTGGGGTTGTGGCAGCAGCCGTGGAGCATGATGGCATCGCCATCCTGGGCAGCCTCGATGGCGAAGCGCAGCGCGTCCATATCGACCGTGCCCGCCTTGGTGGCATGGGTGAAGCCCTTGATCTCGACGCCGACGTCGGCGGCGATCTGCGCGTGGTTGGGCCAGCTGGGCGTGCCCATCCAGATGCGCTTGATGCCGGCCTTCCTGGCCAGCGCCACGGCAAGGCGCACCGCGCCCGTGCCGCCCGGGGCCTGCATGCCATCGATGCGGCCGCCCATGGTGGGGTCTTGCTTGCCGAAGACATAGGGCATCAGCGCATGGACGAAGCCCATGTCACCCTCGGGCCCCAGATAGGCCTTCGAGGTCTGGGTTTCGAGCAGCCTGGCCTCAGCCGCTTTCACCGCCGCAAACACGGGAGTCGCGCCCGTATCCGTGCGATAGACGCCGACGCCGAGGTCAATCTTGTCCTCACGCGGGTCTTCATTGTGGAGCTTGATAAGCGCCAGGAGCGCATCGGCGGGCTGCTGCTGCAAGGATGTCAAGGTCATGGGCGCGCCCTTAGCCCCCCCAGCCCCGACGGGCAAGCATGTTTGATGGCGCGCGCGCAAGGATAGGTCAGAACGATCCCTGTCGCGCGCAATCTTCTTTCCGATCAATCAGAAAGGCAACCAGGTCTGCTTCTTGGTGAAGTTCATGTAGCCACCATTGATGCCCAACCGCAGGCCCACACCCAGACGCACCGGAATCAACACAACATCGCCGCGCCGCATATAGGAAATGTTGAAGCCGCCGACCAGATAGGCCTGCCCTTCGCCAGCGGCATAGCGGTGAAACAGGTCATCGGTGTTGTAGAGGTTATAGACCAGCACGAAGGTCTTGCTGGCATTGGCGCCGGCATCAAAACCGATCGAGGGCCCGGTCCAGTAGACAGGGCGCTCTCCCTCGATCTTGTGATAGAGCGTGCCCGACCCATAGCGCAGGCCCACGACAAAGGCACCGCCCGCCTCGCGGCCGACGATATAGCCGTTGGGCTCGCCCTGCTTGTGCAGAATATCCTTGATCGCCTCGGCCAGCCCCTTGGCACCGGTGCCAAAAACCCCAGTGGCCGCGCCGATCAGGTCGTTTTCATGATAGGTGCCGCCCTTGTCCGGATTGGCCGGCGGCATGCCGTCCTTCCACTGGCCCGGCTGCTGTGTCTGCGACGCGGGCACGGACGTTGTGGGCGCCGTCTGGGGAGCATAGCCACTGCCATAAGGGCTTTGCGCGGGCGTCGGCACGCCTGCGGAGGGAGCCTGCGAACTGACGGGCGGCAGGGGTGCCTGACTGGTGCTCTGCTCAGGCTTCACCAGATCCGAATCGATACCCTGCTGGCCATCCTGCGCGGCGGTCTGCGCGCCGACCGGTCCGGCCACTGCCACACACAGGGCCAGCGCCCCACTGACCAGGGCAGCCTTGTGCCACATTGTCCCCATCATCTTCATCCCGATCGCACCCGTTCATGTTTCGCGCCCTCTCATGCCCCGCGGCAGGAATGCGGGCAAGAGCGCGGCCCTGTCTTCCACGAGAAGCCAAGGCTTCGCGCGCGGCAATCCCCCCGACGACCAGCTGACTCGCTCCTGCGACGGGGCGAAAGCATCGGGTTTGCCGGGGATCTGATGCCACCCCGTTCATGAACACAAGCGCAACGGCCAAACGGATGACAAAAAATCGCACCCCCCCCTTGCCGGGCCAAAAGGGCGCCGCTATAGCCCGCGCTCGCCGCTGCGATCCGGAGACGTGGGTGAGTGGCTGAAACCAACGGTTTGCTAAACCGTCGTGCCCTAACTGGGGCACCCCGGGTTCGAATCCCGGCGTCTCCGCCAAGATCGTTGATTTAGGCCATTTTTCCATCAGCCTCTTTCCTCGCTCTTGGCGCCACCCGGCGTAAAACCGTTGGCGCTGTGCCGACTTTTGTGCCTACCCCATCTTGGACTTGAGTTGTTGATCGGGCGTCAGGTAGGCCAGATAGATCTCCGTGGTCTTGACGCTGGTGTGCCCCATAATCCCCTGAAGTGCGTAGATTGAGCCGCCATTTTGCAGGTATCTGACCGCGAAAAGGTGCCGCAAATCGTGGAATCTGAAGCGTACGAAGCTGTGCCGGGACTGTGCCGACTTATGTGCCGACCCCTGTGCCGGTTTTTGTCCCGGGGCCTTCGACAACCGCCGGGCCGTCGCACCAAATTGAGAGGACACCCAGTCCATCGTTTGCCCATCCGATCTGTGAAAAACGATGAGCGAATGAGGCGACTTTGGCTGCCGCTTGAGCACCGCTGCCGCCTTGGGTGTCAAAGGCACCGCCCGCAGCTTGCTCCCCTTGGTTTTGTGGATCGTGGCGATGCCGCGACTGAGGTCGATGCAATTCCAATCGAGTTGCACGATCTCATCCTGACGCATGCCGGTCTCGATCGCGAAAGCACATATGTCGGCAACCTTCGGGGGGAGTTCCTCGAGCATGGCGTCAATGGATGCATCAGTCGGCAGCATGATCGGATCGCGCCGCTCCGGCATCCGCTTGCGATTGATCATGAGGGCTGGATTATCCTCAATCCAACCTTCGTCCTGAGCCACAGTTAGCACCGCAGAAACAGCCGTGAGGTCACGCCGCAGAGTCGCATTGCTCAGACCCAGGGCACGCCTCCCCTTCAACATGTCGCGAAGCCTTGCCACGTCGATCTGGTGGATGGCCTTTCCGTCCAGCCAGGATCGGCATTGGTTCAAGCTGACAAGATAACGCTTCAGCGCTTTTTCGGAGAGTGAAGCATGCGCCTGCTCGTGCCAGGCGATCACCGCCTCCTCCCAGAGTTTGGGCGGTGTGATTCCATGACGTATCTCGTCCTCGATCTGGGCACGGATACGTTCTAGGGCTTGGACAGCCTTCGCTTCTGCCCGCCGCGCTGGTTCAACACGGACATATAGAGATTTGCGGTACTCGCGTCCGGCGACCTGGAAGCGGCCCCAGTAGACGCCATTACGAACGAAGATGTTTTTCGGCATGGCAGTGATTTTTCCGGTGTTTGCCTCGCCCATTGCCGCAGTTGGGCAATATCGAATGTCCAGCGGCCTGCCGGCTTGGCAGCGCCAGGAATGGCACCCTGGGCGGCGAGATGTTGGAGCGTCCGCATCTTCAGCCCGGAAATTTGAACGGCCTGGCTGATAGAGACACGCTCGATTCCAAGCGGTTCGTTGTAGTCGGCACCTCGCATTGAGGTCCTCCTCCTGGTCTCGAAACGGATGAGATCGATGCTGGCGAAATTCTATGGTTCGCCGGCCCGGTGCGATTCGGGGCCGCTCGCATCGACAAAGTGTTTCGCAACGAAATCGGCGATTGCCGTTTCAGGGAGCATGAGCCGCCCATTCACACGGATATGAGCAAGCTGCTTTCGAGCGACCATCCGTCGGATGCGAGATTCGGGCCATCCGCTTTGAGCGGCCAGTTTGGGGAGTGTCAGCAATTGCATGACTTTCACCTCTGTAGTAGTTTGATTGGAGAGTTTGGCAGAAACTCACGATTGTTGGAGTAACTCATGTTTGTGAGTTCCGTCAAGGCGGAATCGTGGACTGATGCTGCATGAGCATCGGCGCGCGTTTTCTAGAGATCCGAAAGGCCAAGGGGCTGAAGCAAACCGATGTCGCAGAAGCGATCGGCATTTCGCACGGCGCCTTGGTCAATTATGAAAAGGGGCGAGAACCTCCGGCCTCGGCGATCCTTGCCTTCAGCCAAGTTTATGGCATCAACGCACTCTGGCTGCTGACGGGCGAAGGCCGGCCAGATGCCGAAAGTCTGGACAGCATTTATGCCCGCTCCATCGCGACCGCCTGGGCTTTCTTAAGTCGCGGAGGTGACGATGTGGAACGGGAAGCGCTTATCAAACTCGGTGGCGCGCTGTTCCAATACCTGCTGGAGCATGGCGAGATCAGTCCCGCTATGAGTGAAAAGATTTTTGCACTGAGCGCCTGACATGAACGACAACCATATGCCATCGATCGCCGACGAACGGCTCCTTGCCGCTATGAAGGCTGTTAATCCGCCCGTGGAAAAGCTGATGGCTGACCGCTTGGCGCTTCGTCGGGAAATGCGGCAGGCAAAGGATGAACTGGAGCGTGTTCGCCACCAGATGATCCCAAGATACATTGGCGTCGTCAAAGCCATCGCACTGGGAGCCACTTCCTTTGCCCTGATCGCCATGGCCCTCGCCCTCTTCAAGGGCCTTTTCGAGATCAAAACCACAACGATCCTCTTTGCCTCTCTTTTACTGCCGGTCTGGATTGTGGATCAAGCCGAAGCCAGATTTGGCCGATGGCGGCTCCACCGAAATGGTCGCACTGAGTATGTGGAAAAGGCGTAACGTGAACAGCGGCAAGGGGGGACGATCCTGACAGGCAGCTAATAAAGGCAGGACTCAAATAGCCGACAGTCGCGCAAGCTGACGCAGGTTAGACGAATGTCGCGGGTCCTGGAGCCGCCGTTCCGGCGGGCTTAGGGTAGTGCCGGCCATATACAGTGCATCCTGGGTTTCGGCTGTGTTGCGCGACGATCAAGGTGAGAGAAAGCGCCGATGATAGCGTCCTAAGGGGATCGACGCGAAGATAGTTTGAACCGTATGCGCCTGATCGCAAGGAGCGCTATATCGCGACCGAACTTGGATTGGCAGCCTCGTATTCGGCCCATTCAACGTCCGCCCACGCGATATAGACCCATTCAGAGGTGCGGGGATCAGCCTTGGCCCTCTCCAGCTGGGCAAGCGACACATTCATCGCCAGCACCACAGCCGGCCCGGGTGCACGCCTCGAGAGGACTGTCTCCATGTGGAAGCGGATGCCGTTGATCGTGGTTACACGGTTCTTCTTAAATGCCTTGGCTTCAGCCTCGCCGATGAGTTCAACAAGCGCGTCGCCGTCGGCGTTAGCCAAACCAGGGATCAGGAATATGATGTCCATGCCGGCCGCGCTGGCAAGGGAGATGGCCTTGATGATACCGCGCCGCAGGGCTTGAGCGTCGACTCCTTGCGATCTCGTATGGTAGGGCATTAGCTGTTCCGTCTCGTTTTCATCGGAGCCTCGCTGGCTCAGAAGCAGCATATTACAGACCTAGTAGCCGACGATGGTGGCACCTTCAACATCGACGGTAAGTATCGAGCGGCGGAATCTCCAAGTCCTGTCCGAGCGAATCTCAGGGATGTGCCTGATATGATTCTTTCACTTCAGGCTCGCTGCTCTTGCGTTGAAATTTGCCAATCCCGGTTTAGAAATCCCGGTTTAGAATCGTCACGAATTTCCGTTCCGTCGTAGCTATGCCGCAATTGCCTTGTCGGCTACGTAAAGACGGGCATCCCAGCGACAGATTGTTTGCCCCATAGCGTTGCGACCGAGTTCAACGACGTTGAGTCGGTCGCCCGGGAAGGCAGGGCTTAACTCAAGTGAGAGATAGTCAAACAGCGAGCGTTCATGAACGGCGATGATGACTTGACGCCCCATTTGTTTGGAGAGCGTGCGTAGCAGCGCCGCGAATTGGGCGATGTGGACTTCGTCCATGCTTTGCACGGGATCGTCGATCACCAGCCACGGGAGCTTCCGCTTCACCGAGAGGTGAAGCGCCATGAACAGCGTCAGGGCGGCCGTATTGAGGTTGCCCGCGCTGAGCATAGCCCGCGGATTGCCGCCTTTCCCGCCGCGGCGGTGGTGTGTCTCCAGCACCGCTTCGACATCAGCGGTCGTCGTCTCCGGGATTGCGAAGGCAGGGATGAAGGGCTCTTCCGGTGCAAGCCGCACGAACAGATCTCGCCAGACCGCATTCAACTCATCATTGAACACGTGGCGCACGATGCGGCCGCGAGCCTCGCGGGTCTGCCGCGCGATATCCTTGGCAATGTCGATGATCTTATCGGCTTCCGCCTTCTGTCCGGTGCGAAACGATAGGCGTGTCTCGACCTCGCTACGCTTGGCTAGGAGGCCAGATAGTGTGTTGCGCGACGCAGTGACCAACTTCGCAGCGTCGATCGCAACAAGGCGGGCGGTTTGGCGATTAGTCAACGACCGCTCTTGCTCGGCGATCGCCATTCTGAGGTTGTCTAGAAGCTGCTCCGTCGTCGCGGCCGGTTCGAACTCGACCCCCAAGCGATGCGCCAGTTCCTCGGCATTGCTGCGCAGGACGATCGCCGATTGATCGGCGGTCTGCGAGGCGACCAACAGCTGCGCGGCCGCGGCGGCCTCACGCCGATACCGATCGCCATTCGAGAAGCGGGAGGCTGCCTCATGCAGTTGGCTCTGAACATCGGTCAGGTCGGCTGCTCGTATCTTGAGCGCGGTTAGTTCCGTGTCGGAGATCAGGCCACTCGTGGCTGCCTGCAAATCGCGGTCGAGCCGCGACACTTCGCTCTGGGCATTGGTCCGTGACTGAAGGAGGGCCTGCAAGCGACCAGCCTGCTCGATCATCGTCGCAATCTTGCCGGCAACGTGGGCGGACAGAGGTGTGTCGGATACCTCAGTAAAATCGCGATCGCACACTGGACACACATCGCCCTCGACGTGCGTCATCAAGTCGGAGAGCGACTGGGCGAAGGCTTCATTGGACGTCGAAGCCGAGGAGACCTCGCTGTCGAGGCGCTCGAGCCGTGATCTTGCCTCGGTAAGCTGGCGCGCCAACGTATCGCGCTGTCCGACTGCTGTGTCATGGGTCGCCGCAACCCGCCAGATTCGTTCGATATCTGTATCGATACGGTCAGCAAGGACCCGAGCCCGTTCGCTGAAACTCGCCTCGATCGAGGTCGACACATCGGCGAAGAATCCGGATGCTCGATTCAGCAGAGCACTGGCTCCTTGGCCTTCGGCTAACGTCCAAGTCTCCAATGCGATCGCCGCCCTCTGATTGGCTGCCTCGAATTCTGCGCGGCCAGAACCGGGCGGCTCCTGTTGTTTGGCTGCATTCCAGCCGGTCTGGCTGACTTCGAGTTCCCGCCGTGCGCGAACGAGCGTGGTGAGCTCGGTCTCTTCCGATATGGCATCGAGCGCTAGGACAACGTCCGCAGGCGGACGACCGATCAGGTCCGGATCGACAGCCGCGAGCTTGGTGCGCATGAGATCCTCATGCGTTCCGAGCGCCGTCTCAGCCTCCTGGATCTGAGCATCGATGCCAGCGACCTCCGCTTGGTCGAGCGATATACCTTCGCGGTTTTCTCCATAGGCAGGCACCGGCGCCTTCAGGCGCGCGATATTGCCAGCCGTGTGGAGGCCGCCGATCAAAGCTTCCATACGATCGAGGCCAAGCAACTCCTTGACGAACCGAGTCAGCGGGGAATCGCCTTTCTTTTCGACATGCTGGTAGATTTCCAGCAGCCGTCCGAGCGTCGATTGAGCCAGATAGCTTCGTTCGCTGAAGAACCTCGCATCGTTTTCGCTAAGAAGGGCGCTGCCGGTGACCGCTTGGGTCGTCACCTTTAGGATCGAATTGCGGACGGCACCGTCGTCCGCCGTCATCTCGAGACGCACTTCGCCGAACGGGCGATTCTTGTGGGGAAGATAGCTCAGATAATCCGGATCGGCACGAGACAGAGAGGGTACAGCGCCGGTGAGAGCTAGCTCGATCGCGGACAAGAGGCTGGTCTTGCCCGCGCCATTGGGGCCATGAATCAAGACAATCGGGGCATCGAGCGAGATGTCGACATCCCCGTCGATGCTACGAAAATCCTTCACGTGGAGCGATTTGAGTCGCATTATTCTTGGGCCTCCCCGTCTTCGACTTCTCCGGCTTCGGCCTCATCGTCGTGTTCGTCTTCTTCGCTCGCCGCGAAGACGGAGCTGAGCGCAGTGTAGAAGCGGTCCCGCACCGCGTCCTCCCCGAGCTTGGAGGCCTCGAGGATCGCTTCGGCCAGCGGATTGCTGTTCAAAGCCAGCGTTTCGCCCGCGCCGAGATCGCGATCGATCAACAAGGTCTCGGGAAGAACCAGAGGCAGTAGAATGGCAAGTTGATCACGGAGGTCCGCCGGGTCGTCAGCTTCGCCGACGGGAAGGATGCGGCCGACTTGAGCTAGGGCTTCGAGCGTCTTTCCGACCGGTCGCGGCCCCACGATCACAGTCGTGAGAGGCCGGTGCGACCGCATCACATCAAGTGCGCGCGCGATGCCTTCGATCTGCTGCACAACCTTGCGTTCTCCGTCCGCCGCCATGTCCCCGATGATGACGAGGTCTGCGGAGTGATCAACACCGACGAAGGCTCCGGCAACCTCGAAGGCGAGTCCGGCTATCTCCAACGGAGAGGCGACTGTCCGATAGCCGTTGGTGACCAGCATTGTGGCAACACGATCAGCAGGCAAACCGGCAGTCACAGGGCCACCTGGCTGCGGAAAAGGTCGAGCATGGCCTCTACGTCGGCTCCGCCCGCGAGAAGGCTTTCGATGCTGGTTTCCCTTGTTCGGGCGAGACCAGTTCGCCCGGGAGGGCGCCGCGGAGAGCGCGGCATCGACGGTGGAATCACATGGCTATGGATGATCACGGCGTCGTCATTTTCGGCGACCAGGCCATTGGTGCCGAGCTTTATGGCAGCCTGGGCGTTGGCCGCAAAGTAGATTTTCGCCGGGCCGCTTCGACCGTCCAGAACCATGGCGCCAGACGCTGGGTCGGCAAGATCGGCCTTGGTCGCCGTCCAGTGCCCGCGGGCAAGGCCAAGGCCGATCAGCCCGTTGGCGATGGCGAACTGACATAGACCGCTACTAGGGATCGCCATATCGGCGGGCATGCGGTGGAGCGGTTCGGCCGTCAGCGGGGCGTAGATACCGTTCGCCAGCATTGGGAGGTCTCCGCTCCGAAACAGTGACATGGCGCGACCGCAATGCTCGATGAGCTCGGTCACAATCGCCGAATCAGGCGAAACGCCGTCTGCAACGCAATTTCGTGCGTACTCCAGACCTTCGTGAAGTTTGTCGCGATCGGCGTCCGCGATACCGGGAACGCCGAGTTCGACTAGCCGCTTGAGCTTTGCGGTCATGATGTGAAGGTAGAGTGCCAGAAGCAATGGTTTGGCGTAGGCTTGGACCAGCGCCTCGGCTTCCATAAGCGGGCGGTTCGCGACGTTGTAATCGGCATGATAGACGTTCTGCAACAGGCCTTCCTGATCGGCTCCAAGCGCGTTTTCCGAGAAGGCATAGGCTGGCGGATGTGATGGCCAGGGCCAGGCCAAGGTCGCCTGTGCAGCGGCGAACAGTCCCTGTATGTTGGAGTCCTGCGCGGACAGTCCGAGCATCAACGTCGGGCGCGTAACGATGAAACGAGTCATTTCAGCGGCGAGCACTGGGTTCTGCGCCGCCCAACTGTTGATCTGGCTCGAACGTGCAACGAGTAGATCGCGAAACCGTCCTTCATCGTCGATCGCGCGTTGCGCGCAACCATGGAATTTGTAGAGGTTGGCGCGCTGGCGGTTCCACCGCACCTCTCCGGGCGCGACGACCACGCGAAGAACGGGTTGGCACCCGGCAAGCTTCATTATGGCTCGCTCGATCAGTGTGTCCCAGTTCGCCGTCGGCATGTCGGACACAACGCCCTCGATGGCGAGCGCGGCGAGGCAGAGATGCTCTGAATCAGGTTCGATTGCCGAGTCGGCATATACATTGGCCGCGTCGAGGATGTCCCAGAGCAGATAATCGGCCTTCTCCCCGTCCACGGCAACATTAAGCATTCTCGCGTAATTGTTGACAAGCCGCGCCGCGAGGGAATCGAAGTCGGCCCAACCGGTGGGCGCGGTATCCAGGTCGATTCTGCCCCATTCTTCGGGGCTTGGACCGGCGAGCACAAGGATTGCGGTCAGAGCCTTACGGAAGCGACAGTCGGGGGCGCCCACGACGATCCGCTCCTGTAAGGCAACGAGCACCCTTTTCGCGACATCGCGCAGGTCAGGCATCTTATCTCTGGAGATGCCAGATCCGAGCCAGAACACATACTGATCATTCGCGACGCCATCGGCAATTTCACGCTTATCACCGTCAAGCATGGCAAGAGTTGCGCGGACGGAGATGGTCGCTGCGGCGGGGGGCGGCATGGTCAGCTTCGCGTTTCGTCAGGCGATGGGATTGGAATGCGCGAGGCCATCCGCATACTCAACCGGAATGCGCAAGCGACGGGCGCGCAAATCGATGGGATGACCTGAACCATGGTTCCGCAACTGGACCAGGCCAATCTCGGCTCGCTATCGATAGCCTGCATTACCCCTCCATGCCGATCGACTGGCGTCAGATGCGAGCCAATCGTTGTTGTTAGTATGAGCAAAATGCGGAAAAACAAACAGCAGTAATATCCAATAGCCGGATATAGAGTGCCATCCCATCGCTTCGTTCATCACAAGCTTACTCTTCGTGCCGCTGTTCATGATACATGAGGCGAGTAACGCCCTGTGGTTATGAGACTGTCAACAATCAGGCTTTCATGACGGTCTGGGCAAGCGCGCTGATACGCTTCTCGATGTCGGTGTCGGACACCTCGACCTTGAGCTTGTCCTGAATGAATTGGTGGCGTGCCTCACTCTCGCGCAGGATCTCCGCCCATGTTTTGACCCAGAGTGTATAGTTCTCTCCGGTCTGGGCGATGCCGCGGGCACGGCCTGACTGATTAATCCGTGCATCGACACTGTCGTCATATTCGCTGGTGACGAGGTAGAAATGCCAGGTCGTGTCGGTATGGGAAAAGTCGGGTTGTTTGCGCAGCGAGTTCATATAGTCCTCGACCTGATCAAGTTCCTTGCGCCCGATCTTAATCTTACTGAGTCAGAAAGCTGATGCGCTGTGGGATTGGCGGATAGTGGAAATGTGATAGCGTGCTGATTCACAGTGATGGATGAGCGGCATGGAGAGCACAAGCGGTAGGGCAGCAGCGGAAGCGTTTGAGGTTTATGTGCAGGCGCTGACCGAGGTCATCGGGCATGCCGACCGAGCGGAACCGCTCCGGGACTATTGCACAGGGCTGATAATGCCGGTGGCACGCAAGAGCGTAGAACCGCTGGCGGCGGTGACAGCGCCAGCACGGGTTTCGGCCAAGCATCAGTCGTTGTTGCATTTCGTGGGGCAAGCGCCCTGGTCTGATGAAGCGTTGATGGGGCGGGTCCGCGACTGGACGTTGCCGCGCATGGTAGAACGCGGCGGTCCGATCACGGCCTGGATCATCGATGACACAGGTTTCCCGAAGAAGGGGAAGCATTCTGTTGGCGTCGCTCGCCAATATTGCGGCCAGCTCGGCAAGCAGGACAACTGCCAGGTGGCGGTCAGCCTTTCCGTTGCGAACGAAGGCGCCAGTTTGCCGGTTGCGTGGCGGCTTTATGTTCCGGAGATCTGGCTGGACGATCCCGAGCGCCGGCAAAAGGCAAAGATCCCCGACGAGATCGTATTCCAGACCAAGCCGCAGATCGCGATTGATCAGATCCGTGCGGCACTGACTGCCCAGACGCCCGTCGGCGTGGTCCTTGCCGATGCCGGCTACGGCGCCGATGGCGAGTTTCGGCGGGAATTGAGCGATCTTGGGCTGGTTTACTCCGTTGGTGTCCAGCCGACGGTCAGTGTATGGCGTCCCGGTGAAGGGCCTTTGCCACCCAAGATATGGACCGGCAGGGGGCGGCCACCCAGGCTGGTTCAACGCAGCAAGGATCACAAACCGCTTTCCGCCAAGGCGCTGGCCGAGAGCTTGCCAGCCGAGGCGTGGAAGACAGTCACCTGGCGCGAGGGCACGAACACCGAACTGGCATCGCGCTTTGCTGCCGTGCGTCTGCGCGTCGCCTCCAGAGACTATAACCTTCCCCAACCGCGAGCCGAAGAATGGTTCATTGTCGAATGGCCTGAAGGCGACAAGGAACCGCTCAAATACTGGCTCTCCACACTACCGGAAACGACAACACTCCAGGAACTCGTCGCCGTAACGAAGATGAGATGGCGGATCGAGCGTGACTACCGCGAACTCAAGCAGGAACTGGGCCTTGGCCACTATGAAGGCCGAGGTTGGCGAGGATTTCATCACCACGCCAGTCTCTGCATCGCCGCCTACGGCTTTCTTCTCTCCGAACGGGAGACAATTCCCCCCTCAGGATTTGCCATTGCCCAGCGCTGCGAAGAACCTCCCGTTCCCCGCGGTTCCCGATCCAGAAAATCCGCCGATAAGGCCGCAACGCCACACCTCAAACTCGATCGCCACGCTGCGTGAAACGCTCATCACTGCCTTGGCCCGAAAATTGATGCGATGTCCCTGCTGCCGACAAATCAACTCGCAACTTGTGACGCAGTAAGATTAAGAGGCTGACCGAAAAAGAAGATGGGCAATATCAGTGAGATGCGATTCAGTCGTTGTTGCGACACGACGACGGAATGACACATGTGGACCAATATCACCCGAACACGGTATGCCAGAGCGGACCTGCTTTTGCC
>JAGWMZ010000041.1 GCA_028871475.1 Sphingomonadales bacterium
GGGAAGTAACGGGCTAATCCGCTCCCACTGCTCGTCGCTCAATCCGTGTCGATCCAATCTGGCGCTCCCTTCGCCAGTCTTGAATCCGATCCTGCCGAAAAAGGGAATCCCCTAAATGTCCACAGGCCTTAGTAAAAAACACTTGAGGTGGGAGGGGGATTATGAACAGGGCGACGAGGGGCGCGCTGTGTCTGCTGATGGCGGGCACAGCGTTGACGATGCCTGCTGCCGCGATGGCGGCGGGCGATGGCCAGGATGCAAGGGAAGCGGCGCTGGTGGGCCGGCTGGAAAAGCTGGAGGCCGAATTGACGCGGTTGCGCGCCGATCTGGCAACTTTGCATCAGGCGCAGGCTTCGGTACAAACACAAACCGCCGCACAAGCCGCGGGCCAATCCGTGCCCGAACAAGGCGCTCAGGCTTCGACCGCGGCGCCTGTACGCATGGCTCAGGCGGCCGGCGTTGCGCAGGGCGAGGCGAAGAAGGCTCCCGCGTCACAGGCTGGCGACGGCCACGCGCTGGGCTTCCACAATGGCAACACGTTGGTGACACTGTCGGGCTATGTCAAACTGCTGGCCTCGAGCGCGGGTTACAGTGGCGGCGATGATCCGACCAATACGCTGGGTCGCGACCTGTATCTGCCCCAGTCGGTGCCGGTGTTTAATCCCGCACGCCCGACAATGCCGGTGCGCGTGACCGACTTCAGCGCGAAGCAGACCCGCTTCTGGGTCGATGCCAGCACCAGGCTGGGCAAGCATGACCTGAAGGCCTACATCGAGTTCGACTTTCAGGCAGCCCCCGGCACCCCCATGGCTTTGGGCCAGGGGACTCAGCGCACGACCAACGCCTATGACCTGGCCATGCGGCGTGCCTTCATCCGCTTTGACCGCTGGACACTGGGACAGGATTTCTCGAACTTCGGGATGGTCGAGGCGCTGCCGGAAAGCACGGATTATGTCGGCGGGGTCGACGGCATCGTCTTCGTGCGCCAACCGATCCTGCGCTACAGTTTGCCATTGAGCAAGGCGTTGACGCTTCATGTGGCGGCGGAAAACCCCGAAACGGCCTCCGCGACGGTCGGTTCGGCCGCGATGATCGAAAATGGTCAGGATCACGCCCCGGACATGTCGGCACGGCTCAGTTATGCCGCAGCCGGAGCGCGACTGGATGTGTCGACGATGATCCGCCAATTGCGCGTCGACAACCAGCCAACCTATACCGCCAGCGGCGCGCTTGCCACGCCACATATCCAGGATTCCCGTGTTGGCTGGGGCGTGAACGCCTCGGGCAAGATCTTCCTGAATGCCAGCCATCGCAGCGATATCCGTTTCGAGGCCACCTATGGCGAGGGCATGGGCCGCTATCTGGGGCTCAACTTTGCGCCGGACGCCGTGTTGATGGCCAATGGGCAGCTGAGCTCCGTGCGCAATCTGGGGCTGTATGGGTCGGCTCATATCGCGCTGGATGCCAAATGGCGCATCAACCTGATCGGCAGCTTCCAGCGTGACTATTACGTCCATGATATCGACCGCAGCGCGGCAGGTATCGGCACCTATAACGAAAAGGCGTGGAGCGCTGCTGCGAACCTTTTCTATTCGCCCGTCAGGAATATTGATCTGGGGGTCGAATATCGGCGCGGAAACCGCATGCTGGTGAACGGATTGAGCGGGCAGGTCGATCGCATCGACGCTGCGGCAAAATATACATTCTGAACAAAACGTCTCAACCGGGGGGAGGAAGTCCATGCATTTCCACGAGACACAGGCGGATGTTGCCGCCTTGCCAAAACATCACAAGGCCACTCACGACGAGCGGCTGGTCATTGCCGCCAGCTCGCTCGGCACGGTGTTCGAGTGGTATGATTTCTATCTTTACGGCCTTCTGGCCACCTTCATTGCCAAGGTGTTCTTTGCCGGGGTGAATGAAACCACAGGGTTCATTCTGGCCCTTGGCGCCTTTGCCGCCGGTTTCATCGTGCGTCCTTTTGGCGCGCTGGTGTTTGGCCGGATCGGGGACATGGTGGGGCGCAAGAACACTTTCCTTGTCACGATGGGGCTGATGGGGCTTTCCACTTTTGGCGTGGGGCTGCTGCCGGGCTATGCCACGCTGGGGGTGGCCTCGCCGATCATCCTTGTGCTGCTGCGCGTGGTCCAGGGGTTGGCTCTTGGCGGGGAATATGGCGGCGCGGCAACCTATGTGGCCGAACATGCCCCCGAGGGCAAGCGCGGCCTCTACACCAGCTTTATCCAGATCACGGCCACCTTTGGCCTGTTTGCCGCGCTGCTGGTGGTGATCGGCATCCGCAAGGGGATGGGGGAAGACATTTTCTCCACCTGGGGTTGGCGCATGCCCTTTATCGTGTCGATTTTCCTGCTGGGCGTGTCGATGTGGATCCGCCTGCAACTGAATGAAAGCCCCGTCTATCAGAAGATGAAGGACGAGGGCACGACCTCGAAGGCCCCGCTGACCGAAGCCTTTGGCCAGTGGAAGAACCTGCGCGTTGTGCTGATCTGCCTGTTCGGCGCGGCCATGGGGCAGGCAGTCGTGTGGTACACCGGCCAGTTCTATGCGATGTTCTATCTGGAAAAGATCCTGAAGGTCGAAGGGGCTTCGGCCAACATCCTGATCGCGATTGCGCTGGCACTGGGCACCCCACTGTTTGTCTTCTTCGGCTGGCTGTCGGACCGGTTCGGGCGCAAATATATCCTGCTGGGTGGCTGCGCTCTGGCCGCGCTCACCTATCAACCCGCCTTCCACATGCTGGCGCGTGCCACCAACCCCGCGCTGGTCGACGCATCGCGGCAAGCGCCGGTTCTGGTGACGGCCGATCCGGGTGAATGCTCGTTCCAGTTCGACCCGGTGGGCAAGAACAAGTTTGATGCGTCCAGCTGCGATATTGCCAAGGCCTATCTGGCGCGCAACGGGATCGATTACCGCAACGTCGCCGCTCCCAAAGGCACCGTGGCCAGCGTTGCGGTCGGTCCGGTCCGTCTGGTCGCCCCTGATCCCGCCGTGGTGACGGGCAAGGAGCGCGCCGCAGCCATCAAAGTCTATGGCGAGAGCCTGAAGGACACGCTGAGCAACGCGGGCTATCCGGCCAGCGCGGATCTTTCCAAGGCGAACAAGCCCTTGCTGATCGGCGTTCTGTTCTATCTCGTGGTGCTGGTGACCATGGTCTATGGCCCGATTGCCGCGCTTCTGGTGGAACTGTTCCCGTCAAAGATCCGCTACACCTCGATGTCGCTGCCCTATCACATTGCCAATGGCTGGTTCGGTGGCCTGCTGCCCACGACCGCCTTTGCCATGGTCGCGGCCACGGGGGATGTCTATTACGGCCTTTGGTATCCCATCGGGATCGCGGCGGCGGCAGTGGTTATCGGCCTGTTCTTCCTGCCCGAAACCTTCCGCCGGAACATCGATGACTAGGGGCTGCCGGTGTCCGGGGAGGGGGAGGCAGGTCAGCCTTGTCTCCCCTCGGTCCCTGCGCAGCGGTGTTGATCGGCGCGGCCCCGTGTCTTTCAAAGGAGCAGAGATGTCATGACTGATGCCTTGGAACCCAATATCTATCCGCAAACACAGACCACCCGCGAAGGGATCGTCCTGCAGATCCGCCCTGCCGTTCAGGCCGATGAAGCGGCCCTGGCGCGGTTTTTCACCCAGGTCAGCGATGAGGACCGCCGATTCCGCTTTCTGGCCAGCACCCGTCCGGTCACTGAGGAACAACTGGCCCCGCTGGTCCACGCCGATCACGTCCACAGCGAGAGTTTTATCGCTTTCGATGCGGCGGGCACGGGCGATATCGTGGCTTCGGGCCTGCTGGCCTGTGACGAGCAACTCGATACCGCGGAGGTCGCCGTGTCGGTGCAGGCGGCCTATCGCGGCAAGGGCGTGGGCTGGGCGATGCTGGGCCTGCTGGCCCAGGAGGCGCAGCGCCGCGGCGTGCGCCGTGTATTGTCCATCGAGAGCCGCGACAATCATGCGGCGATCGAGCTTGAGCGCGAGAAGGGTTTTGTGCCGGAGGCCGTCGAGGGTGATCCCTCGCTGGTCATCCTGTCCAAGTGCTTTCGCTAGCGGATTAAAAGCCCTGCCTGCCTACGCGAGACGGGCAGGGCACCATGACATTGAGGAGGGGGACAATGAGCGAAGCCTATATCAAGGCCTGGCATGAGAGCATCAACGATCCGCAGACCTTCTGGTCGCGGGCGGCACAGGCCGTCAGCTGGGGTTCGCCCCCCGGCAAGGTGTGGGATGATGAACAGGGGTGGTTTCCCGGCGGGGTTCTGAACACCGCCTACAACGCCATCGACCGCCATGTGGAGGCCGGACGGGGCGAGGCCGCCGCCATCATCTATGACAGCCCCGTCACCGGCACGGTCGAGACATATAGCTATACCCGGCTTCAGGACGAAGTTGGCCGCGTGGCGGCGGCTCTGGCCAGGCTGGGGGTGGCCCGTGGCGACCGGGTCGTGCTCTATATGCCCATGATCCCCCAGACCCTGTTTGCCATGCTGGCCTGCGCAAGGTTGGGGGCCATTCACTCGGTGGTGTTTGGCGGCTTTGCTCCCCATGAACTGGCCAAGCGGATCGACGATGCCACCCCGCGCCTCGTGATGACGGCGAGTTGCGGCATCGAAGGCAACCGCGTGCTGCCTTACAAGCCGATGGTGGATGAGGCCTTGCGCATCGCCCGGCATCAACCTGAAAGGGTGGTGGTTTTCGCGCGGCCGCAATGTGTTGCTGATCTGGATGGGGCGCAGGATCTGGACTGGGCGGAGGCGGTGGAGCAGGCCGCGGCAGACCCGGTGCCGGAGCCCGCCGCCATGGCCTCGGCCGATCCGCTCTATATCCTCTACACCAGCGGCACCACCGGTACGCCCAAGGGCGTTGTGCGCGAGCATGGCGGCCATGCCGTGGCGCTGGCGTGGTCGATGGCCAACATCTATGGGATCGGCCCGGGCGATGTGTTCTGGGCGGCCAGCGATGTGGGCTGGGTCGTGGGCCACTCCTATATCGTCTATGCCCCGCTGCTGGTGGGTGCGACGACGGTTCTGTTCGAAGGCAAGCCGGTGGGCACGCCCGATGCCGGAACCTTCTGGCGCACGATCGTCCGGCACGGGGTCAAGGCGTTTTTCACCGCGCCTACCGCCATTCGCGCGATCCGCAAGGTGGATGGCGATGGGGATTTCATCAAGGCGATTGGCACGGCTGGGTTGCGCGCGATTTTTCTGGCGGGCGAGCGTGCCGATCCCGAAACCATTGCCTGGGCTCAGGCGATGACGGGTTTGCCGGTGATCGACCATTGGTGGCAGACGGAGCTGGGCTGGGCAGGGGTGGCCACCTGTTTCGCGCTGGGCGACACCCGGCGCAAGCCCGGCAGCGCGGGCCTGCCGGTGCCGGGCTATGACTTTGCCATTCTGGGCGATGACGGCAAGCGAGTGGAGCCGGGACAATCGGGCTTTGTCGCGATCCGCGCACCCTTGCCACCGGGGGCCTTTCGCACCTTGTGGAACAACAAGGAAGCGTGGGAAAAGAATTTTCAGGCCTTTCCGGGATGGTATGAAACGGGCGATGCCGGTTTCATCGATCATGACGGTTTCGTCCATATCATGGGGCGCACCGACGATATCATCAATGTTGCGGGCCATCGCCTGTCCACCGGCCAGATGGAGCAGATCGTGGCTCAGCAGGATGGCGTGGCGGAATGCGCGGTCATCGGCGCGGATGATCCGGTCAAGGGCATGGTGCCGGTGGCCTTTGTGGTCCCGCGTGATGGGGCGGAGCGGGACGTGACATTGCCCGGCAGGGTGATCGGCGGAGTGCGGGCCGAACTGGGGGCGGTGGCCGCGCTCAAGACGGCGTTTGTGGTCAGCGGGCTGCCCAAGACCCGTTCGGGCAAGATCCTGCGCAATCTGTTGCGCAAGATCTGCAATGGCGAGCCATGGAGCGTGCCGCCCACCATTGAGGACCCCGCGATCCCCGCGCTGATCGCGGCGGCCGTGACGGAGGGTTGCCGGGCGGCATAGTCGGGGAGCTATTCCGAGGCAGGTCCTGTGATCGCTCCTGTTCCGGTTTCGGGCCGGACAGGAGCGATCCTGTATTCAGCGATCGGGGGCGCTATAGGTGTCCGTGACCATTGGCAGCCAGTGGTGGGACAGCATCATCACATCCAAATGGGGGGGGCACAAAAGCGGGGTGCGGCAGGGACAATGTTTCACGACTGCCTGGCGACATCTGGGGGCAAGGATGGGGCGATCATGTGGATCGCACGTTGAGGGTGATCGTGGATTGTGGTGGCCTGAGGACGCGTCGTCAGGCGCGGGCCGAGAGCTGTTCCAGCAGTCTTGCCGCGCCTTTGTCGCCCATCACCTCGGCCAGCGTGTAGCGCTCCAGCACCGCGAAGAAGGCATTGAGTGCGAGGTCGAGCGGGCCGGGCAGGGTGCAGGCGCCCCGCAGGCGACAATCCGCGCAGCCTACCAGATCGATCTCGCCCTCGGTATGGCGGATCAGGCGTCCGATGTTGATCTGTTCGGGGGGGGAGGCCAAACGGATGCCCCCGCTCCGCCCGCGCTGCGAGAGGATATAGCCATGGCCTGCCAGATCGCTGACCACCTTCATCAGATGATTTTGCGAAATATCATAGGCCTTTGCGATCTCGCTGATGGAGCACAGCCGGTCATCGTGGGCCGCCAGATACAGCATCACGCGCACGGCATAATCGGAAAAGCGGGTGAGGCGCATCGCTGGCTCCTTTAAGATGCATTGTTATTGCATGATATGGCGTCTGTCGATATATAGCATCTCAAATGCATGATTTGGAGTCGCAATATGAAGACGTCCGATCCCACTCCCGGCCCGGCGCTCGACCATGCGGCGCTTGGCGTCCTGGTGCAGGCCTTTTACACCCGGGTGCGCGCCGATGATATGTTGGGCCCTGTGTTCGACCGTGCGATTGCGCCGGAGGAATGGCAGCCCCATCTGACGCGAATGGCCGACTTCTGGTCGTCGGTGATGCTGGGCAGTGGTCGTTATCATGGCCAGCCCATGGCGGCCCATTTACGCCACCGCCATGACATAGCACCCGAGATGTTCGACCGCTGGCTGGCCCTTTGGCAAGACACGGCAGAAGCCTTGCTCTCTCCCGCCGATGCCGAGGCGGTGATCGCCAAGGCCCGCCGTATCGCAGAAAGCCTTGGGCTGGCGCTGTTCTTCCGCCTGCCTGCCACAGTCTGATCCATCCACCATTCCCCGGGGCTTTCCGTCTGGCTTTCAGGCGTGTGCCCCCATGCCTGAAAGGAATTGCCCATGCTGACACCCGAACAGACTGCCATCGTCAAAGCGACCGTCCCCCTGCTTGAAACCGGTGGCGAGGCCTTGACCACCCATTTCTACGCCATCATGCTTGCCGAATATGAAGAGGTGCGCCCGCTGTTCAATCAGGCGCACCAATCGCGCGGAACCCAGCCGCGCGCGCTGGCCAATGCGGTGCTGCTCTATGCCCGTCATATCGACGAGTTGGGAGCGCTTGGCGCCCTGGCCGGACAGATCATCCAGAAGCATGTCGCGCTGCAGATCCTGCCCGAGCATTATCCCATCGTGGGCACCTGCCTGCTGCGTGCCATCCGCGAGGTGCTGGGCGCGGAGATCGCCACCGATGAGGTGATCGACGCCTGGGGCGCGGCTTACTGGCAATTGGCCAACTTATTGATGGGTGCGGAAGCAGCGGAATACGACAAACTGGAGCAGGCCCCCGGTGGCTGGCGCGGCGCGCGGCCCTTCCGCATCGCGCGCAAGGTGAAGGAGAGCGCTGAAATCATCTCCTTCACGCTGGAGCCTGTCGATGGCAGGTCGGTCATCGCGCATCGCCCCGGTCAGTATCTGGGCCTGCGACTGACGGTCGATGGCAAGGAGGTGCGCCGCAATTACTCGCTCTCTCAGGCCAGCAATGGGCGCAGCCTGCGTATCAGCGTCAAGCGCGAGCCGGGCGGCGTGGTGTCCAACTATCTGCACGGCCTGCCCGAGGGGGCGGTGATCGATGTCTTCCCGCCCGCCGGTGCTTTCGTGCTGGAGCCAGGCACTGAACCTCTGGTCCTGATCAGTGGCGGCGTGGGGATCACCCCGACACTGGCGATGGCCGAAGCTGCTCTGGTCGAAGGCGGGCGGGACGTGATCTTCATCCACTATGCCCGCAATGCCGATGTTCATGCCTTTGGCGGGGAGGTTGACGCATGGACGCGCGAACACCCCCATTTCAAGGCTCATATCGTCTATGAAGAAGGCGCGCCTGAAGGCGCTCCTTCGGGGCGCCCGACGCGGGACCATCTCCATGCGTGGGTGCCGGTGGAGGGCGATGCCTATGTGTTGGGCCCCAAGCCCTTCATGGGCTTTGTCGATCGAACCCTGTCAGCGATGGGCTTGCCCGATGAGCGCCGTCACCACGAGTTCTTCGGGCCTGCCGAAGAACTCGCCTGATCTACCATTGCGTGTGCCGAAACGCCTCCGCCAGAAAATCGACCATGATCCGTACCTTGGCCGACAGATGGCGGCGGCTGGCATAGAGTGCCAGCACATCGATATCCGGCAGGCGCCAGCCCGGCAGCAGCGGCACCAGATCACCTCGGGCCGCATGCTCACCGATCAGGAACATGTCCGGCTCCGGTGCGTGGGTGTAGACGAGGCAGCGATGGCCGGGCAGATCTTGAGGACTCACCGGTATGCCAAAGCGCTCGAGATAGCGCGGCGCAGAGCATGTTGTGCGATGTGGCCAGCTTGCGCGCGACATGCGTCTGGCTGCCCCTGCGTGAGATGCGGACGTCCAGATCATAGCCATCCTCGACCAGATCGACTGCCTTTCGATGGCCAATGGCGCGATGCCCGGTATGATACGGCGTCCACCGGCGGGCATTTTGTCCGCAAGGATGCCGCCTTCCGCAACTGGGGTGACCGCCGATGGGGCGCCGGGCCGACAGGCGAGAGCGGCTTCAAGGCAGGGGCGGGGCGATATCACCTCTATGTCAGCCTCGCCTGCCCATGGGCGCATCGCACGCTGATCCTGCGGGCGCCAGAATGTCATGGTGCAGCATGCGAACGGGTATTCAGATCGAGGTCACTGCGGCAGACACGGCGCGGCTTGAGGCAATTGTCGCGGCAGGCAGTTCGCCGCAAAAGCACGTGTGGCATGTGCGGATCATTGTCAACGCCTGCTCGAGCTGACGGTGATATACACCAGTGGCCTCATAAGCGATCCGCTCAATCTGCCATTGAGCGAGCCAGTCTATCAGTTCCTTGTGACCCTTGGCCGTGTTCGAGAACCGCCGCTCGCCGCCTGCAGGATAGGCAAACACATCAAGGGTTACTTTGGAGATGTCGATGCCAACCGTCTGTGGCAGAACGCTTTCCATATTTTCCGCCGTCCTATTCTTGTCATCCGGACCCAAGGCATTGGTTCCCGTCCATGCCTGTTGGAAAAGAAAGGGATGACCACACTAATCGACGGTCCTCCACGACCGAGACAACGTCGATCCATCTCCTTCCGCCCGCTCCGGGCGGCCGAATCCCGAACCATGAGAAACGGTCCCATTTTTCGACATGGACATCCTCGGTATGGTCCCTCAGTCGCTTGGTCGACGCAAAACTAACAGATCAGCGCCACCTCGCACGCCGCAAAAAGGGCATGGGCGTACTCGTAAGGCGCTCCGCTTGAGTCCGCATTGGCGACTCAGGCAGTCAAATGATTGACATTGAATTAACTCTTCGCAGTTGCGGCGAAGTGCCTCCATCACGGGGCCGGTTGAGCAAAATGCGGGTATGCAAGTGTCCCTAATTTTGAAACATTAAATGGCGTCGCACATTTGCCTGACATGGAAGGAAACCTCCATGCAAAAATACGACGTCATAAATCCAAAATTGTTTCTGACTCGTAATGAAATTTACCAAAGTCAAAAGTTTGATCGTGATGGATCTTATGTCCGTCATATGGATGAAATTTCATCGAGAATCATGGATGTAACTATCGCGTCTATAGCTTTTTTTGCAGTCTTGCCACTTGTTGCGTTAATTTGCCTGGCAATTATTTTGCAAGATGGCGGATCTCCAATTTTCATGCACTATCGCGTCGGACGCGGTGGGAGACTATTTCCCTGCCTCAAGTTGCGCACGATGGTGCGTGACGCTGATGTGCGTTTGCGAAATCTTCTCGCCACGGATGCTGCCGCGCGTGCTGAATGGGAGGCAGATCAAAAGCTGCGAAAGGACCCAAGGATCACGCCGCTCGGCCTGTTCTTGCGCAAATCCAGCCTCGATGAACTGCCGCAATTGCTCAATGTGATCTGGGGGCACATGAGTATCGTTGGCCCGCGCCCAATCGTCCCTGCCGAGGCTGCTCGCTATGGTCGCTACATGCGGTTTTATTGCGCAGTCCGGCCTGGGATCACGGGTCTCTGGCAGGTTAGCGGTCGCAACAACACGGGCTATCGCCGCCGTGTGGCGATGGACACCATCTATTGCCGCACCCGTTCGGTTCGTGGCGACCTGTCCATCATGGTGCGAACCATCCCCGCCGTTCTGGTCAATCGAGGTTCCTTCTGAGTATTCCGATGCCCGCGCTCGCCCTCGATTGCCGCAAGGCGATTGATGTCCTCCAACTTGACCCCTCGCTGTTTACTGCACCTTACGACGCCGCACTGTCGCGAGGGCTTGTTGAAAACGATGTAAGGCCAGTCTGGGCCACGCGACAGTTGCGGCCAAAGGAGGAAGACCTGCTTGCCGCTGTCGACAAGCTCGCATTCTTCTATCCGAAGACTGACGGCCCGGCCCGCCGTCTTGGTACCGCCTGGAAGGTGTTCAAGGGGCTGGAACATGCAAGGGGGCTGCGTCGTGTGGTGAGCGAGGCCGGGCGCTTCGACCTTGTTCATGTCCAATGGGTGGTTCTGCCAATGCTTGACCTGCACATGATGCGCCGCGTCAGGCGGGACCGTCCGGTGGTGATGACAGTCCACGACAGCGAGCCGTTTAATGGCGCAGCTGCCGGTGTGCAGCGTCAAGGCTATGACACCGTGCTCCGGGAGGCCGACCGGCTGATCGTTCACACGCAGAAAGGGCGCGATGCCTTGCTCGCGCGCGGAGTTGAGGATCGGCGCATCCACGTCATTGCGCATGGGCCGCTGCCATTGAGCGCGAGCGGGGTGGAGGCAAAGTCGGAAGATGGCCGTTGGCGGATCGTCCTGTTCGGGCGCCTGCAATTTTACAAGGGCATAGACCGCCTTGTCGAGGCATTGGGCATGATCCCGCCCCCCATTCGCGCGAGGCTTGAGGTCATTGTGGCCGGCGAGGCGCAAATGCCTGTCGAGCCGATCCTGCAGCGAGCGCGCGAACTTGATCTTGGCAAAGCTTTCTCGCTGCGCGTTGCGCGCCTGTCCGAAGGAGCCATGGCGGCCTTGCTGCGCAGTGCCGATGCTTTCGTCTTTCCCTATCGCATGATCGACGCCAGCGGCGTGTTGTACATGGTGGCAGGGCTTGGACGTTGGATTATCGCAAGCGATCTGGGCGCGTTCCGGTGCATGATCGGCGAAGGAGCGGGCGACCTTGTGCCCCCCGATGACATCTCCGCCCTGGCTCAGGCAATCGTGCGATCCATCGGACGTGAGCCGGCACCGCGTTCGGTGACGAGGGCACCGGACTGGGACGAGATCGGGGCCATGACGCGCCAGGTCTATGAGGAGGCGATCGCAGAGCGTCGCCTTGCGGTGGGCTCATGACACGCACTCTGCTGATTATGCACGACAGCCCGGATTTTGGCGGCCACGAGGACATGTTCCTGCGGTTCCTGCCCACGATCGTCGAGCAAGGCGATTTCGGGCGTATCGTCATGCGCTATCCCGAGGTGAACCGCAAACTTGCCGACCGCATGGCGCCTTTCGCGTCAGCACGCTTTTGCATCGAGGGCTGGCGTTTCGCCAAGAAACGTGCCGAACCCTATCTTGCTCCCTTCCGCGCCGATTATGCCGCAGCCGTGCGCAGCCTGTTCGAAGAAGCTGTGCCGACCACCACGCTCCTGCTGCAGGGGCGGATAGAAAATTGTGCGGTGCCCTTGCTGGCGGCTCCGAAGGGCACATTTGTGGTGAGCTATATTCCAATGGCGCATCGCATGACCGATATGGGACGCAGCGCCCTTTTCGGCGACCGGGTCCGCCGCCGGCTCTACCGTCGCCCCAGTCGGTTTATTGTGCCGGCCAGTGCCGTTGCAGCGCAAGTGCGGGCGGCAGGCGGGCGCGGGCCCGCCGTGGTTGTTGATAATGTCGTCACACCGCCCGTCCGGTCGTCGCGTGAGGCGGCGCGCGATGCGCTGGATCTGCCCCGGGATGCCCGCGTGGCCCTGTTCCTCGGTCGGATGGAAAGCCGGCAGAAAGGGCTCGACACGCTGTTCGAGGCGATGCGCCGGCAGGCGCCGGCCCTGGAGGGCTGGACGTTCCTGTTCGTCGGCGCGGGCGAGGCAGAAGAGGCGTGCCGGGAACTGAGCGTCGAACTGGCGAAATATGTCGATATTCGCGGCCCGTTCTGGAGCGATCAACCGCATTCCGTGCTGGCGGCGGCGGACATCATGTTGATGCCGTCGCGCTGGGAAGGTGTCCCGCTCGTCATGCTGGAGGCCATGGCCTATGGCGTGCCGATCCTGGCGTCGAACATCGATGTCTTCCGGGACTATCTGCCCGACGCCTGCCGGATCGATTTCGCGACGGATGAACTGGCACCGGCCATGGAACGGGTGCTGGCCAGCCATGCCGCGCACCAAAAGCCAGGCGCGCATCGGCTCAGTGAGATCAATCTTGCAGCATCGGCGTCCCGCTTCGTGGCGGCGCTGGATCCGGAAAGGACGCCCGCATGACGGCCTTCGTTGTGATTCCGACCTTGAACGAGCGCGACCATATCGAGGATCTTCTCGCGCATTTTCTGGCCGAGCCGGAGGATGTGGTCGGGGCTATTCTCGTTGCCGATGGTGGCAGCGGCGATGGCACGCGCGCCATTGTGGAGCGTGTCGCGCGGCAACAGCCGCGCGTGCAGCTGATCGACAATCCGGACCGGATCCAGTCCGCCGGCATCAATCGCGCTGTGGCCCTGGCAGACCCGCGCTGGGATGTCTTGGTTCGTGTCGATGCCCATGCAGCCTATCCGCGCCGCTATGTTGCGCGCCTGCTTGATGCGCTTGACCGTCACAACGCCGATACGGTGGTGGTGCGGCTGATCACCAAAGGTGTTTCTGTGTTCCAGTGCGCGGTCGCGGCGGCGCAGAACAGCCGGATCGGCACGGGCGGCGCCGCGCACCGCATGGGCACGCGCTCGGGCTTTGTCGACCATGGGCACCATGCGGCCTTCCGTCGCCGGGTTTTCGAGCAGGCGGGCGGCTATGACACCAGCTTCGAGGCCAATGAGGACGCTGAACTCGATGCCCGCATCCGTCAGCAGGGAGGGCGCATCTGGCTCGATACGACGATCCCGGTGATCTATTATCCGCGAAAATCTCTGCTCGCTCTGGCGCGGCAATATTTCCGCTATGGCTCTGGGCGGGCACGCACCGCACTCAAGCACCGCGAACCGCTCAAAGCCCGGCAGATGCTTCCGCCGCTTGTGGTGTTGGCCATTGCCGCCAGCGTGCTGGGCACCCTCGTCTGGCCGCCCTTCCTGGGGATTGCACTTGCCTATGCGGCACTGCTGCTGGGGCTGGCCTCGATCATGGCCTTGCAACGGCGCTCCGTTTCCACGCTGCTGGCGGCGCCAGCAGCCGCAGCGATGCATCTGGCCTGGGGAGCCGGATTTTTACGACGAATTGTCACGCAACGCGGGTCCGTCATGCAACTTGTCGCTCCGCGAGCAGTTTTGGACCCTTGGAGTTCGCGAAATCATAAGGAGCGGGAATGAAGCTTGCCAGAGCGGTCCTTGCATTCATGGCCGCAGCCACATTGGGTGGATGTGCGGCTGATATTGCAAAAACGCCACCAGGTGCGCCGCCGGCACCGCCCTATGTCTACAAGCTGGCGCCTGACGATCATCTGCGGATCAATGTCTATGGCGAGCCCAATCTTAGCGCCGAGTATATCGTGAACACCAATGGTGATATCTCGTTCCCCATGGTCGGGGCTTTTCATGTTCAGGGCATGACCGTCAACGATGTCGCGACACAGCTGACACAGGCCCTGAAGACGCATTATTACAAGACGGTCAACCTCGCCGTCGATCTGCTCGCGCCGCGCCCCATCTATGTACTGGGCGAAGTCACCAAATCAGGGCAATATCCCTATCAATCGGGCATGACCGCGCTGGGCGCCATCGCGACTGCGGGCGGCTTTACTTATCGTGCCAATGAAAAGACCGTGATGATCCGTCATCCCGGAGCCGCCGCGGAAGAGCGTGAACCCCTGACCGCCGATTTGCCGGTTCAGCCCGGCGATACGATCAGGGTCCGGGAACGGAACTTCTAGGCTCGCCAGTGTCTCGCCCCATCCTGAACCGTCTGGCGGTCCTTGCCCATTGTGGATTGGCCGGCGCTGCTGCCTGCTCGCCCGCTGTTGCGCGGGCCGACCAGACGCCGCTGCTGCCCGATGAAATTCCGCAGATCGAAAAGCGCTATACCGCTGTTTTCGAAAGGGTGCAGCCTGGGTACGAGCCGCAGGATATCGCGCTCGGTTTGCTGCGTCTGGCGCCTTCTTTCGGCGTCTCGACAGTCTATGACGACAACATCTATGGCACCGAGCACGGGGCCCAGGCCGATGAGATCCTGGAACTCACGCCCTCGCTCGAACTGCATAATCAGAACCCGCTCAACACCGTCTCGCTCAAGGCGAGTGGCATGTTCGCGCGCTATCTCGACCATTCCAGCGAGAACACCGACGATTATTCGGTGACCGCCTCGGGATTGTTCCAGCTCGACCATGCGACGCAGCTGCGCCTTGCTGCACGTGCCGAGAGCGACCATCAGTCTCGCCTGGCGGAGGACCTTTACACCCAGACGGTCAGACCGCTCTCCTATGCCGAACAATCCGCCGCGATTGGAGTCAGTCACGATTTCAACAAGCTGCGTTTGTCGGCGACGAGCAAGTTTGCGCATTTCGCCTGGAACAACGGCACGCTGGCCGATGACGAAGTGGTCAACCAGCGTATCAGCAACAACACCAGCTATCGGTTCGGCATGCGCGTTTCCTATGCGCAGACCTCCTCCTTGGCCTGGTTTGCCAGCCTTGATTACAACAGCCGGCATTTTCCCGTTTCCACCGAGGAAACCCCTTCGCGCGATTCCCAAGGGTATGAGGTTCTCGCCGGCGTCACATTCGAGCCTGCCGCACTGGTGCGCGGCACCATCAGCGCCGGTTACATCTCGCAGAATTTCCGCCTGCCTTATTACAAGGACATCAAAGGCCCGGACTTCAACGTCAAACTTCAATATTTCCCGACGCAACTGACCACGATCACCCTGGCGGCGCATCGCGCGGTGCTCGATTCCGGCATCCCCGCCTCGGGCGGCTATCTGTCGAGCCAGGCGATGGTTCGGGTCGATCACGAATGGTTGCGTCAGCTGATCTTCTCGCTTTCAGCGGGTTATCAGGTGAACAACTACAACAATCTCGACCGTCGCGACGGCCGTTTCATCGCTGAGGCGGATGCGCTCTATCGCGTCAACCGCTATGCTGCGCTGCAACTGGCCTATGCCCGGCTCGACCAGACATCCGACGGTGCCGACCGTTATCGCGCGTATCAGGATGATCGTGTGACCCTCAGCCTGACATTGAGAAGGTGAACGCCATGAACGACGCCACTCGACCGCGCGCAACCGCGCCGCAGGACGCCAAGCCGGTGCGAGGCGCGGTGCTGCGCGATCCGATGGATGGTGTGCGCCGTGCCATGGCGGCGCTGCGTCGTCGTCGCTGGCTTGCGCTCATTTATTTCGTGGTGGTGGTCGCTCTTGTCGGCGCCTTTGGCGTGACCCGGACCAAGCTCTATACTGCCAGCACCAACATGGTCGTGAACTCGCGCGAGCTCAACCTGGCGGAGAAGGACAAGGAGGTCCTGCCGGGCCTCTCGACCTCGGACAATGCCGCCGATACCGAGATCGAGATCATGCGCTCCACGGCGGTCGCGCAAGGGACGGTGCATGCGCTGGGGCTGGTCGATCATCCGGCCTTTGCTGAGAAACTGGCAAAATTGCCGCCATCCGCGCGCGAGGATGAAGCGACAGCCATCCTCATGGGCAATCTCAAGATCATGCGCCCTGGTCAGTCGAATGTTGTGGTCATTTCCTACACCTCGCCCGACCCGGCGCTGTCCAAGGCGGTGGCTGACCAGATCGGGCACCAATATCTGGCCGTGAAACTGGCATCGCGCCGCGAAGCGGTGGAACAGGTTGATCGCGGGCTCGGCAATGAGCTGGACATACTGCGCGTGCAGCTTGAGCAGGCGGATGCGGCCGTTGCCGACTATCGCGCCAGGCACAACCTGTTCGACAGCAGTGGTTCGGGGCAGACGCCAGGGCAGAACACCACCTTCACGCAGCAGGAACTCTCGCTTTACAAGCAACAGGCCGCCGCTGCCGCCGCCGCGGCGACGGATGCGCGCGCCAAGCTCGCCACGGCCAACGGTCAATCCTCATCCGGCAGTGCGGGAGGTGTGGGGGCTGTGCTGCAGTCTCCGGTCATCCAGCAGTTGCGCGCCCAGCGCTCTCAGCTGGCGGCCACGTATAACGACATGGCCAGCCGCTATCAGCCCGAACACCCGGACATGATCCGCACGAAGGAACAGCTCGATGCGCTCGACAAGGCGATTGCTGCCGAGACCAGCCGCCAGTTGCAGAACCTGCGCGCCAATGCCCGCATTGCCGAGGCCAATGCCGCAGGCGCCAGCGGGATTGTCGCGAAGGCGGCCGCCACGCTGGAAAGCGACACCAAGGCTGCCGTCCAGCTCGGCCAGTTGCAGCGCAAGGCCGATGGCCTGCGCGACACTTACAATGCGCTTCTCCAGCGCAAGAATTCGATCAGCAGCCAGGCGCTGGTGGCCGATGAGGATGCGCGCATCTTCTCGCCGGCCGTGTTGCCGCTGCGCCCCAGTTCGCCCAACAGGCTGCTGATCCTGATCATCGGCCTGGCGCTGGGCGCGATCATGGCCGGCGGTGCGGTGTGGATCGCCGAGGCCTTCGATCGCAAGCTGGTCTCCTCGGCCGATATCGAGCGCGAATTCGGGCTGCCGCATATTGCGAACATGCCCGAAACCAGCTCGATCGCCGACGGGGTGGACAAGCTCATCGCACCGGTCGATTTTCCGCGTCAACGGCCGCACTCGCTTTATGCCGAACAGTTGCGTTCCGTGCGCCATCTGTTGATCCACAAGGATGGCCGCGCCATCACCACGGCGGGCATCACCTCGGCACGCCCGGGGGAAGGCAAGACGACCTTCGCGGTCTCGCTGGCGCGCACAGCGGCACTGGGTGGCACGCGAACGCTGCTGGTCGATGCCGATCTGCGCAAGCCGACGGTCGCCTCGACCCTGGGCCTTACGCCAGGGAAGGGGACGGCGGAGGTGTTGAGCGGCGCCGTTTCGCTTGCCGACGCGGTGGTGCGTGATGAAACCACTGGTATGATGGTGCTGGCGGCGCAGCAGAATGCAGGGGGACAGCGGCAGGATCTGTTCACGCCTGCTCATATAGCGGCGTTGATCGCGGCCGCACGGGAGCAGCAATATGAGCTGGTGATCTTCGACTGTTCGCCGCTGCTTGCTGTCTCGGATATGCGCCTGCTGCTGCGTCAGGTCGATGACGTGCTGCTGATGCTGCGATGGAACTTTACGCCCCGCCAGAGCGTGGATGCGGCCCTCAAGCGCATGCGGCTGCTTGACATTGAGCCTCTGGGGGTGGTGGCCACGCGGGTCGACATGGCGGGCCTTTCAGCCTTTGGCCACGGCGATGTCGACCGCGATCACATGAGCTATGGCGATGACTATGCCTGATGCCTGGCTCCGGTCACTTCGGCCCGAACTCCGCCTTGTAGGCAGCCAGCGCCTGCGGAAACTTGCCCGCCGACATCGTGCCGTCATAATCGGAGGCGGTGAAATCCCAATATCCCTCGTAAGCCACATTGTTCGCGCGCATCCAGGCCGCCATATTATGGATGAACAGCGGATCATCACCCCAGCCGTGGCCGTCCGGGCGGGTGCCGGTGGCCCATTCGGGGATGACCAGCCGCTTGTGATGGGCCGCGGAAAATTGGGCAGCCCACTTCAGGCCGTAATTCTGGGACAGCAGGGTCTGCCAACGGAGCGTGGGGTTGGTATCCTGCGCGTGCCAGCTCTGGTTGTAAACGTCGAGGCCGACCATATCGACATAGGCATCACCCGGCCACAGCGTTTCGGGTGCCTGATTGCCAGCGCCCGAGGAAGGATTCCAGACGATCCGGAACTTTTGCCCCGGCGTTGCCCGCAGCACGCCGACGACATGGCGGAAGGCGCCCACGAAGCTGACGGGGTCCTTGTTGGCGGACCAGGCATACCAACCGCCGTTGAATTCCCAGCCGAGGCGTATGATGGCATTGGCCTGCCCTTTGGCGACCAGCATGGCGCCGAGGCGACGGAATTCATCGTCATATTCGCCAGCCGCCGCCGCGCTCAGCGATCCGCCATTGACGATCAGGGGCACGCCGAGCGAGAGCCGATAGCCGGTGTTTTTCCAGCAACCAAGCGCCCAATCCGCGTCGGAGAGCAACTTCTGCCAGCTCTCGGTCGAGAGAAAGTCATTCACGCCGTCGAGATGCCGGCCCATGACGCCTTGATAGCGAGGCAGCCGGCCTTTGCCTTCGCAGCCGGCGCCCTTGTAGACGAACATTTGTGGATTGGCGAGGACAGGTGTGCTGACGGTGAGGGCGAGGGCGGCACTGGCCAGGGAAAAAGCGAAACGGTGCATCGGGCTCTCCGCTCCGGTCGAGCAGGATTGGGGCACCGCGACGTGACCGGAATGCCGTCGCGCGCAAGATCGCTCTCCATCCCGGCGCTCGACCGACGCCGTTCCGCTCATGGGATAAAAATTTCTGGAGTGCTTGCAATCCGTTGCGCTACGCGGCGCGCGGTGCGCGCGGTAGGACGATAGGATGAACGAGGCCGCGACCATTTCGAGCGACGAGGGGCATGCGTTTTCGTGCGATGATCAGCGGCGCAGCCGGATTTTCGTGCATGGTGCGTTGGCGGGCTGCCTTATCCTGCAGCGATTCGGCGTGATTGTCGGCGACAGTGCCCTTTTCATCAGCCTGCCCTTGTTCGCCGGATTGCTGGGCTGGGCTCTGGTGACGGGGCAAGCGCAACTGCGCGGGCGAGGCACGGCTCTGTTCATGCTGTTCGCCGCCTGGACATTGGTGGTGACGCTTGTCGCCATCACGGCGCCGGACGCGCGGTTCGGTGTCAGCCTGCCATCGCTCGCCGCCATTCTCGTGACTTATGGTTTCACGACGGTGGGACCCAGCGCGCGTTTCGACCGCGAAAGGGTGCTGCCGCTGTTCCTGTCCTATGTCCGCGTCCTGTCGGTTGCGGGCATTGCGCAATGGGTGCTGCAATTCGCGGGTCTGCGCATTTTTTCCTTCATGCTGGCCGTGCCGCCGCTCAAGCCCGTGCTGGTGGAAACGCAGTTCAATTTCAACCCGATCCTGCATTACGGTTCCACCATCCTGCGCTCGAATGGCTTTTTCCTGCTCGAACCGAGCATCTTTTCGCAGACGTTGGCCCTGGCCGTGGTGCTGGACTATTTCGTGCTGGGACGGGTCAAATGGCTGCCGCTCTACCTGCTGGCCTATCTCCTGACTTTTTCGGGCACCGGCGCGTTAAGCCTGGTGCTGACCGTCCCTTTTTATGCCAGCATGTCGGCGCGCAATTTCGGAAAGGTCGCCGGACTGGTGATCGCGGGAACCATCGCCCTCGTGCTGGCGGCGATCGCCTTTCCGGAAGAGGTGGGCTCCCTGCTGAGCCGCGCAGACGAGCTGAACTATTCCGGCTCAAGTGGCTATGCCCGCTTCATCGGCCCCTTCCTGCCGCTGGCCGACCTTGGCCATGAGGCGCGGTTCCTGATTGGCTGGGGGCCGGGCGCCACGGAACGCTATATCTATCACATGGAAGGGACGGGCAATTCGATCGCCAAGCTGATGATGGACTACGGCTTCGTCGGGATCACCCTGTTCATGACGATGCTGGTGGGGACGCTGTGGAGACGGGATCTCGCAATTCTCTCGATCCTGGCCGTGATGACATTCATCGTTGGTGGTGGCTATCTGCTGTTCACGCCCATGCTGGTGCTGCTGTTCGTTTTGTGCATCTGGTCGGCGCGCCCGACCGAGTCTGCATCTACAGCAGCTTGAAGAGCATCACCCATATGCCGGTGCCCAGCACACAGGCGCCGCCCCAAGCCAGAAGGTTGATCCGCCGCCGCCGAAACAAACGGACTGGCGCGAGATGCTCAGAAGTCGCGGCGGCAAAGGGACTCGGATGGTCTGCGGGTGGCTGTGCCGGCTGGGCGAAAGATCCGCCTTGGCCACCTGTAGTGTCCTGCGGGTCTCCTAGGTCTCTGTTCATGGGCACATATCGTCCGTCAGCGTTTCAGGCACCGTCTCCCATCGCAAAAATGCCATAGATCAGCGATCCCGTCCAGACGGGTGCAGCCTATCAACGCGCGCGCACGAAGACGACGGTTTACACCGCAGCATCGGCGACCAGATCTTCGTCCCGAAACCGCAAACGCGACAGCAGCGCGCGATTGGTGCGGCGCTGGAGCGCCGCGGCGGCAAACATGACCAATCGCTTGGGGGTCGGCTCCAGCCGGAGCGCGGCGAGCATCATGCGCCGGGCCGGGGCAAAGCGCCGCATGGTGAAGTTGACCCGGCCGCATTCCCACAGGCTGGTCGCCCGCATCGAGCGTGCGATGCTGGCCCAGCTTGCTTCGTCAAACCGGCTGCGGATCGCCTCATTGCCAAGGATGGCGGTGAGGCAGGGTTCATGGTTGGCCCAGTCGACCGACAGACCGCCCGAGGAGCTGCCAGGGCGGACCCGCAAGGAGAACACTTCCGGTTCGCGGCCGATGAAGGCGAAAGGCCCTTGCGCGGCGAGCCGGCACCAGAACTCCCAGTCTTCACTGAGGCGGATCTTTGGATTGAACCCGCCGATCCGGCGCGCGACTTCGGTTCTGATCAGGACATGCCCGCCATTGGCCAGGAAATTTCCCCGCAACATTGGCTCCAGCACGTCCCCATCGGGATAGGTATGGCGCGCCAGCGGTTTCTCGCCGGGATAGGGCGCGCCGCTCGGCAGGATCTTGCGGAATGTGCCGAAAGCCGCGACAGCGCCGCCGCGCGCCTGAAGGCCTGCATGCAGCCGTTCAAGGGCGGTGGGATGGAGCAGGTCATCGCCATCAAGGAACATGACGTGGCGCCCCTGCGCCATGGCCAGACCGTTGTTTCTGGCCACCGATACGCCAGCATTCTCCTGCTGAACCAGAATGATGCGCGGGTCGCCAAGCGAGGCCGCCTCGGCGGCGGTGGTGTCGGTCGAGCCATCGTCGATGACGATCGCCTCCCAGTCCCTTCTGCTCTGGGCCATGATGGACTGCAGACAAGGCAGGATGAGCCCGGCGGCATTGTAAGCAGGTACAATAACGGTAAATTCGCACTTGGGCATGCGCTTCCCTTCGTCGCTACCGTCCGGTTTTCGATTCGACCGAGGAGTCCCCCTGATGGATATCAGCGTCATCATTCCGGCCTTCAATGCCGCACAGTATATCGAGGCGACGATCGCTTCGGCAACGCTGCAAAGTGGCTGTTTGCTGGAAGTCGTCGTGGTGGATGATCATTCTACCGACGCCACCGCTGCCATCGTCCAGAAAATCGCCGCGCGCGATTCTCGAGTGCGCCTGATCCGGCAGCCACGCAATGGCGGTCCATCTGTGGCGCGCAACACGGGCATCCGCGCCGCGCAGGGTCGCTGGATCGCGCTGCTCGATGCCGATGATAGATTTCTACCCGGAAGGCTCTCCACGCTGGTGGGTCTGGCAGAAGCGCAGGGCGCGGATATGGTGGCGGACAATCTCGTGCTGGTGGACGAGGGCAGCGGCCAGGAGGAGACCATGCTTCCACCCGGCTTTCTGACTGCGCCGCGCGCCATCGATCTGCCCGAGTTCATCGCTCGCAACATTTCATCGCCCGACGCGCCGCGAACCAATTATGGTTTTCTCAAGCCGCTGATGCGGCGCGATTTTCTTGCTAAGCATGGCCTGAGCTATGACGAACATGTGCGCTTTGCCGAGGACTTCGCGCTTTATGTGGACATGTTGCGGGCAGGAGCCGTCTGGTGGCTGCATCCCGAACCCATGTATCGCTATCTCGTGCGGGCCAATTCGCTGACGAATGTGCAGACGACAGGCGATCTTGACCGGTTGCGCCAGCGTCAGCGCCATTTGCTCGCACAGGCGCGCGCGTCCGGTGACAAGCCATTCGTGGCGTTGCTGCGGCGCCATCTGCGCAATGTCGATCGTTGCTATTATTATCGTGGTTTCACCGATGCCTTGAAAGCGCGGCGGCCCGGCGCCGCCCTCGGTTATCTCTTTGCCAGTGCGGACAGCGTCCCCCTTGTCGCGCAGGAAAGTGCAAGGCAGCTCCCGGTCGTTCTGCGCAAGGCATTGCGGGGCGGTTACGGCCATTATGAGGCCTCCGGCGCCTGATGGTGGATGTGACCGTTCGAAGCGCCGAAGTCGTTTCCTCTGCCCAGCTTGGCGCGGAGGCTGCCGGTGATATCGCCGCCGATGTCAGCGGCGCCTTCACGCCGGAGCGTGACGTGGGCCGCCTCAAGCGGCTTTCCGCCATGGGCGCGGCGTGGACGCTGGCCGGGCAGGGCGCGAAGTTTGTGCTCCAGTTCGGGTCGCAGGTGGCGCTCGCTCGCCTGCTGCTGCCTGCCGATTTCGGCCTGCTGGCCATGGTGGGGCCATTGGTGACGGCGGCGCTGTTGCTCACCGATCTCGGCCTTTCGGCAGCGACGGTGCAAAGCCCAAGTGTGAGCCAGTCCGATCTTTCCAGCCTGTTTTGGCTGAACGTGCTGATCGGCGGCTCTCTTGCCGTCCTGACGGTGCTGCTTTCACCGCTGGCTGCCTTGCTCTATCGCACCCCCGCGGTGCAGCCGATCATGGCAAGCCTGGCAGTTGCTTTGCTGCTGTCGAGCCTGGCCGCCCAGCATCTCGCCATCCTCAACCGCCGGATGCGGTTTGGCGCGATCGCGATGATCGAGGTGGGCGCGCTGGTCGCCGGTGTCGTGACAGGGCTGGCCGGCGCATGGTCCGGTTTGGGGTACTGGTCGCTTGTTGCGATGCAGATTGTGAATGGCGTGGCGACCTTGGCCCTGGCCTGGGGGTTTTCCCGCTGGCGGCCATCGCGTCCGGGCATTGCGCGCGAGACCATGCACCTGTTGCGGTTCGGGGGAACGGTGACGGGTTACAATCTGCTCGGCTACCTCATCACCAATCTCGACAACATTTTGATTGGGGCCCGTTTCGGTGCCGGCCCGCTGGGCATATACGACCGTGCGTATAAATTGATGTTCCAACCGCTCTGGCAGATGACCGCGCCCGCCGCCCGCGTTGCGGTGCCCCTGCTGTCACGCCTGAATGAGGATGAGGAGGAATATCGCCGCTCCTATCTTGCCCTGCTGGGCGGAATCCTCAGCCTGACGACGCCGGGCACGCTGTGCGCCATCGTGTTTGCCGGGCCGATTATCCAGGTGCTGCTGGGCGCGCGCTGGGCTGCTTCGGCACCAATTTTCGCATGGCTGGGCGTTGCGGCGCTGACCTTGCAATTGCGACAGGCTGCATCCTGGTTGTTTGTCAGCCAAGGGCGCGCCGCAGAGCAGCTCAAATGGGGCGGCATTGGCTCAATGGCCATCGTGCTGGGCTATCTTATCGGCATTTTTTGGGGCGCGAAGGGGGTTGCTGTGTCAGCCGCGATCTCAAGCGGATTGGTGCAGATCCCGGTGATGTGGTGGGCCGTGACGCGCTGCGGGCCGGTGAAGCGCAGCGATGCCCTGCGGCTGCTTGCTCCGCTGGTGGTTGCCACGGCGATTACTGGTGCTGCGTTGGCCCTGCTGGCGTACCAGCTTGACTGGTCGAGCCTGCCGATGCTGGCGTTCGCCGGGGTGTTGGCCTATGCGATCTTTGGTGCTGTGCTCATGGTGTTTCCCACCAGCCGGGCGCAACTTGGCCGGGTGTCGCAGATGGCGCGCAAGGCGGTGCGGCGCTGATGTCGCCCCGCGATCAACCTGCGCGGACGTCTGCAATCAGCCGTTCGACGGCGCGCTCCATACCGCCCAAGCGGTCCTGAAACAG
The DNA here is from genome assembly GCA_028871475.1 of Sphingomonadales bacterium. Classification (GTDB taxonomy): domain Bacteria; phylum Pseudomonadota; class Alphaproteobacteria; order Sphingomonadales; family Sphingomonadaceae; genus Novosphingobium. Next base: position 24,368 of record JAGWMZ010000041.1, read on the forward strand.
GGTGTCGTTGCTCAGATAGCTGCGGCCGGCGGCCACCTCGCGCAGTTTTTCCGATGCCTGGGCCATGCGGCGGCCATCGAAGCGCGTTGCCGCGGCCTTGAGCAGCGCCTTGAGACCGCTGGGTGCTGCAACTGCGTCGATCACCTGGGGTTCTTCGCGGAAGCGCTGGCGGAAATCCGCGATCAGCGCGGCATCGTCGAGGGCGGCGCCATCGGGGTTGGCGACGGTCCGCCCGCTCGCCTCGGTCAGGCGTTTGATGCGGTCGTAGCGGAAGGCCTCCAGCCTTGCGGTGGGCGGCAGAGCGACGGGATGATAGTCCAGGTCCAGCGAAGAGGCCCAGTCGCGCCATTTGAAGATGCTGACTTCGGGCGAGATCATCACTGGTATCCAGGGGATGCGCAGCGTATCGGCAACGATCGCGCCATGCATGGCTTCTGTGACAACGAGTTTCGCGCGGCCATAGGCGGCCAGAATGCGGTCCGGCGCCCATTGCGGATCGACGAAAGTGAGGCCCGCATTGGCGGCAGCCTCGGGCCAGCGACTGTTCACGCAGGTGCGATGGTGCGGCATGAACAGGATCTCGTTCCGTTGCGCGCTTTGAGGGACCAGATCGGTCAGTTTGGCGAGCAGGATCGCGCCATCGGTGACAGCCGATTGCGGGCGGCCGATCAGTTCGGCGGTGAGCGCGCCGCGCACCGCATGATAGGTCCAATGCTCATGCCCCTGCGGCAAGGCGCCATAGGCGGCGCCCGAGCCCATCACGAAGACCCGCTTGTTGTTGGTGTCGATATCGCGAAAACGCGCCTGGTCGAGCAGACTGCCAATGCCGACCATCACCGTGTCGGGTGCATCGCGCACGTCTTGTGGCAGCAATCTTGGCCAGATCAGTTCGTTGAGGTCATCACCGAAGTTGCCGACTTCGTCTTTGTAATAGACTATTCGCATCAGGAAATCTCCCGGGATGTCGCGCTCAGCGACGTCTTTACGCGGCCAAATGGTTGCCTGGAGGTGATTTCGATCTGGTCGAGACGTCTGATATGAATGATCCTCTTCTTTTGCGGAGTTTGACACAATGATAATGACGGAGCTACCGGTCGGGTTCGACGCCAAGACCGGCAAGCGCGGCACTTTACTTCCAGGCGGTAAACGCTGCGGGCTGGCACGGAGGTCACGTGATCGAACGATGACGTAATGGTTGTGCTGATTTCTGTCTCAGGCGCGGCTCAATTCGGGAAACTCCGCTGTGAGCAAGACCGTGTGAAGAATTGTGGACTAGGCAGACGTCCCTGCCTTGCCACTTGGTTGACGTGGTGCAAGGCCTCAGCGGTCTATCAAATGCCAGCTGAGTTCTCTTCAAGCGCGGCACGCCCTGGCAGTCAAGGCCGACCGCGAAACGACCTTTTCAACCGCAGCCGCGGCATCGGCTGCTGTCTGCCTTGGTGCGCGATCTGAAGCCTGAGTTTCATCCATGAGGGTAACTTCATAGAAACGCCCAGAAAGAGGCAAGTGCCCAGATGGTTCATGGCGTTGTGCCGTGCAGCATTCGCGGCGAGCCTGCCTTCCAGAAGGGGGCGTTCCGCTTTTAGAGTCCTCTATCGGGGAGGAACCCCTCCGACTTCAGATCCCATGAGGAGTGGAAAGCGAGCTGCATCGCTGCAGAACGGGTTCGCTTAAAAACTCTTCGTGGAGGCCAATCATGCTCTTACCGACCGATCATCCCGAGGCGCTCGTCGCTATCCGCGTCGATTAACACCAGCACCTCGGGTTCAAGAGCGCCATAGGCCTCACGCATCGAGAGGCCGCCCACGACCACCATCACCGCCGCCGCTATGAAAAACGCTCCGGCAATCGGTACCAGCTTGAGCGCCAAGAAGACCATCGGTGCAACCAGAATGGCGATGGGCACAAACATGTTGCGGCGGTCGCCCGGCTTCCCCATTCGTTCGACCAGCGGCAACAGGCCCCCAGATCTCCCAGCGCCTCGGGCAGGGTCTTGTCACCTGCGCGCAGCACCAACACGTCGCCTGCACGCAGCCGCACATGGCGCAGTCGCTGGGTGATGCGTTCATCGCTGCGGCCAATGCCCATCAGCTGCACGCCGTGCATATCCTGCAGGCGCGCGTTCTCCGCGCCGCGCCCGATCAGCAGCGAATCTGTCTGGACCACCGCCTCGATGATGCGCAGCTCTTCCTTGGCCTCGTCCTTTTCCAGCTCGCGCGGATCGCGCGTCTGTTCCAGTGGCGTGCGAGTAAAGAGGTGGTCGAGCGCCTTGTCGCTCCCCTCCAGAATGAGGTGGGCCCCGGGCTGCAGCGACGCACCGGGCAAGGGCCTGCGGGCCTTCCCGCCCACCCCGACGATGGCGCGCAAGCGGAGACCCGCCTTGCGCCCAGCTTCAGATCAGCGATGGTGGCGAGGTTTGCGGGCAGGTTTTCAGCGACGCGGGCCTCGGTGACATAGGGCGCCTCGGCCGCGGTCCCGTTGAGCCGGTCCCGCGCCTGCCGGTCATGCGGCAGCAGCCGCCAATCCAGACTGACAAAGACAAAGCCCAGCGCCGTCAGGATGAGGCCGGCAGGGGCGAAATCGAACATCTGGAAAGGCTTCCCCAGCGTCTTCTCGCGCACCTGGCTGACGATGATGTTGGTCGAGGTCCCCACCAGCGTCACCAGCCCGCCCAGCAGCGGCATGAAGGACATCGACAGCTGCAGTTCGTGGCCTGGTTGCTAAACAGCTTCTGCGCGTGACCACAGCGCATGCGCCAAACCGAGGGCTGGTTTATTTGACATATATCGTATTGCGATATAACTGATGGAAATGACCTCCTCCCCAAACCTTCATCGCCCCTTGGCTGATTACAGCACCGACCTGCGCATGCTCCTTCTTGCCGCCATGGCGCTGATCGTCGGGACCGGCGGAGCCATGGGCGCCTGGGTGCTGGTGAAACTCATCGCCATCGCCATCAACATCTTCTGGTTCGGCCGTCTTTCCGTTGGCCCCGCCAACATCGTCCAGGCACGCACCGGCCTGGTGGTGCTGGTCATCCCGGTCATCGGCAGTCTGATCGTGGGCCTGATGGCGCGCTTCGGCTCGGACAAGATCCGTGGCCATGGTATCCCCGAAGCGATCGAGACCATCCTCTTTGGTGAAAGCCGGCTCTCGTTCAAGGTGGCGTTGCTCAAGCCGCTGTCCTCGGCGATCTCCATTGGCAGCGGCGGTCCCTTCGGCGCCGAAGGGCCGATCATCATGACCGGCGGCGCCATCGGCTCGCTCTTTGCCCAGCGTTTCCACCTCACCGCGGCTGAGCGCAAGACGCTGCTGGTGGCCGGCGCTGCGGCGGGCATGACGGCGATCTTCGGTACACCGCTGGCGGCTATCCTCCTCGCAGTCGAAGTGCTGCTGTTTGAATGGAAGCCGCGCAGCTTCGTGCCAGTCGTCGTGGCGGCGATGGTGTCCTATGTGTGGCGCCCGCTGCTGATCGGCGCGGGGCCAATGTTCGCGATGCAGGCACTGGCGCCCGATGGCATGACGGCACTGGTTTTGGCGAGCGGGGTCGGACTGCTGATGGGCGTTGAGGCGGCGCTGCTCTCGCGCGCACTTTATGCCGTCGAGGATCTGTTCCATCGTTTGCCGATCCATTGGATGTGGTGGCCCGCGCTGGGCGGCGTGGTGGTCGGTATCGGCGGCTGGATCGATCCGCATGTGCTGGGTGCCGGCTATGCCAACATCGATGCACTGCTGGGCGGTGGGCTCGCGGTTCGTCTGGTGCTGAGCCTGCTGCTGGTCAAGGCGGTGGTCTGGCTGGTGGCGCTGGGCTCGGGCACCTCGGGCGGCGTGCTGGCGCCGCTGCTCATTCTGGGTGGCGCCAGCGGCTTCCTGCTGGGTCAGGTTTTGCCGGGCGATCCCTCGTTCTGGGCGCTGATCGGCATGGCCGGTATCATGAGCGGCGCCATGCGTGCCCCCCTCACGGGCGCGCTGTTCGCGGCTGAACTCACGGGTCATTTTGCTGCTCTGCCCCATGCCATCTGCGCGGCGGTCAGTGCCTTTGGCGCCAGCGTATTGCTGATGCGCCGGTCGATCCTGACGGAGAAGATCGCGCGGCGGGGGCGCCATATCCTCCAGGAATATACGGTCGATCCGCTGGATCTGACGCAGGCGGGGCAGATCATGGCACGCCTGCCTGAAACCCTGCCCGCCACGATGACCATCGCGCAGGCGATCGATTTCTTCGCCGCCCGCGCCCGCTATCGCAGCTATCCGCTTGTCGACGACCGTGGGTGTCTGCTGGGTCTGGTGTCACGCAGTGACGCGCTGCGCTGGCGCATGGAAGGGGCGCAGGGTGAGACGCCGCTGGGCGATACGCTCTCCGACGCCGCGCAGCCGGTGGTCTATCCCGATACGCCCAGCGGTGCGGTGGCCGACCTGATCGTGGCGACCGGCATTGGCCGCGTGCCAGTGGTGGACCGGAATGATCGGCGGGTGGTGGGCATCGTCTCACGGCAGGATCTGCTCAAGGCGCGGTATGGGAGCCGTCAGGCAGAGGAGGAGCGCCAGAGCTTCCGGCGCGCTGTATTGCCCGTTGGCGGGCATGATGCGACCTGAGCGCCTTGGGAGGGGCGATCGCCATGGCGTTGCCCGCCTTTATCGCGCAGATTAAGGACGCCCGCCACAGCAAGCGAGAGAGTGTAAGCCAGACCATGACCGCGCCTGACCTGACCGACGAGGATTACGCCGCGCTGGCTGACTTCCGCAATGCCCTGCGCCAGTTTCAGGCGTTCAGCGAGGACAAGGCCACAGCGCAAGGGTTGACCCCGCAGCAGCATCAGGCTTTACTGGCGATCCGCGGCGCGCAGGGACGCTACCCCGCGACAGTGGGCTTTGTCGCGGACAGGCTGATCCTCAAGCCGCATAGTGCCACTGGTCTCATTGACCGTCTTGTCGCGCTTGACCTTGTTGAGCGTCAGCCCGCGCCCCATGACCGCCGCCAGACGCTGCTGGTGCTGACGCCGCGCGCTCGTGCGGTTCTGGCGCATCTTTCCGCGACCCATCGCGAGGAAATCCGCCGGCTCAAGCCTTTGCTCGCCACGTTGCTCGCGCAACTTGATGCAGTTTGAGCGCAGTTTCCAGGAGCGACCGTGACGATTGAGGATCGCGTTGGTTACATTACCACCTGGGCCGGCTTGTAAGCAACGGCCGCCGCTGGACCGATGTTCTTGGCCTTTATCGGCAGCGTGCTCGAGATCTTCATGATTGGGCTGAAGATGCGCCTGCGGGCGATGGTGTTCCAGACGCGCGTGTGGCCTTGCCTGGCCGTGCCGCTTTTGAGCGCGGCAGGTTGCAGATTATACAGTGCGACGAACAACTGGTTTGCGCCACACCTCTGATTTCTCACTTATCACCTTGATGTTGATAGAACGGTTCAATCGCATCTGACCGCAGCTGCGTCCAACCGGTTTGGGCCATGGCGCGTATATAATCTGGCCGGTTGTACGCGTTTGTCGGCAGGTGCGGCGAAGTCTGAATTGGCAAATCAGGATTAAAGGCACGTCCATGGGTTACGCTTGGCACTGCAGCCAAGGCGACCAGACGTCGACTGGCGCCGAACGTATCACCGCCCAGCCCCATCATGGGGGGTTTTGATTGCTCAGCACTCGATCCTGTCATATTCTGCCCGGCGAAAGGCGCCATACAGCCTAAATATTGCTTGGTCTCATCGGCGGCTATCGAGCGGACCGGCAGGCCAGCGCCCCTTCCGATAGCTTCGGCAATTGCACACGCCGTAACGCCTTCTATCGTAGATTTGCGAGTTTTCGGCGGGAAGTGGGCAGGATAGGTAAAGGACGTCGGTAAGGAGCGGAGCATCGTTTTGGGTTGGCTGCGGATGCAGTAGGCCTTGGCCCGATGGAAAGCGATAAGTGACCGACGCGGCTGTCGGCGCCTCTGAAAACATCGTCTCGGCGAGGCGAAAGGCCACGGAGGCGCCGCAGTTTTATAATACTCGCAAAGTGATCCCGGCCCGGGTGGATCTGCTGCTCAGGAGGCGAAATAGGGGCGGGGCAATCCGGAAGGCATGACCATGCGCCCACTTCATCCCTTTTTATGCGGTCTGACCGTCGGCCTTGTTTTCGGTTTCTGGCATCTGGTATGGGTAACGTTGGTAGGAACTAATCTGGCGCGCCCTGTTCTGGACATAGTTCTCAGATGGCATTTCCTGAAAATCGACATTGGTCTTCTGCCATTTAACACGTCATCAGCGTTTTTGCTGGTGGCGCTAACCTTTGGCATAGGCTTTTTCCTGGGCGGGGTCTTCGCATTGGTCTGGAACTGGCTAACGAAACCGGTTTCCAGCAAGATTGATGGATCCGATGGATAAGCTTTTGTTCGATCTTTCCTGCCAGCCTTGGCCAGCATGGCTGCAACTTCCATTTTAGCGCAGGGCGCTGAGGTGTTCGAGGTTTCGGGAGTAGCGATCAGGTCGTGACCAGTTGCCCTCGCATTTATCCGTTCCTGCCTGCCCGATCATTGAGGTTTGCGGATTTCCAAGCGATTTGAAGAACAGGGGAACTGGCATGATTGTGCAGGTCCATGATGTTGGTTTCGACGCCCGACCGCGTGAAGCACCCATGACAGGTCATGGTGGGCCAGGTTCGAAAACCATCGCAACCCTCACCATGAACCCGACCATCGATATTGCCTATGATGTGGCCAGGCTGATACCGACCAAAAAGCTTCGTACGGGCGATGAAATCTACAGTCCCGGTGGCGGCGGTCTCAACGTTGGCCGTGTGCTTGCGCGTCTGGGAAATGCGGTAACCTGTTTCTTCCTCTCCGGCGGTGCCACCGGCCATGCCCTGAACGAATTGGTCAAACAACAGGGCATTATCGCCCATCATGTTGCAATCCATGGCAGCACTCGATTGGCGACAGTGGTGCATGAACACGAAACCGGCCAAGAGTTTCGGTTGATTCCACCTGGTCCAAACGTGACAGCGCAGGAATGCCAGGATTGCATGGCTGCGGTCGCCGCAGCGCGATTTGACCTTTTGGTTATGAGCGGCTCATTGCCGCCGGGGGTACCTGCCAATTTTTTTGCCAGACTCAAGGCTAATCTTTCAGGCCGCGTAACCAAGTTTTTTCTTGATACATCGGGCGAGGCTTTGTCCATGGCGCTTGCGGTTGGAGGATGGCGCCTGATCAAGCCCAGTCTTGACGAGCTGAAGCAATTTTGCGGGAAGGATTTGATCTCGACGCAGGATGTGGGGGAGGCCGCCATGAAGCTGGTGCGTGATGGAAAGGCCGAGCTGGTCGCTGTAACGCTGGGTGTCAATCGGCGTTGAACATTGACCCCCTGATCGGCGCGTAGAATTGGCTCTGACTCATATTCCGTGCAATTCTGGTCATGCTGGCGCCATAACTCTGGCCTTGAGCAGGTCGATCTTCGCGCGCCCGTACATTTGCCGTTTTATCAACTTGAGGCGGTTGACGTTCCCTTCGACCTG
>JAGWMZ010000077.1 GCA_028871475.1 Sphingomonadales bacterium
CCTTCCGGTTCGGCCCAGGCCGAGACCGGGATCAAGCAGCGGCGGCTTTCAAAGCTGGCCCGCCAGAAGGTCGTGCTCAGCTTGTCGTCGCGAGCATTTGTGACGGGCTTAGGCTTGAGTTTTTGACCGTTGCGGCCAGTCATGACGAGCGGGAAGCCCCAGTTCATCACCTTGAGGCGTCGCCCCGCCATCACCAACCCAGGATAACCGGGATAGACTTCTTCGCTGTAATTGGCACCTTGGGTGGCTTCGACACCAAACAAGTGGGCAATGTCAGCGGCAGGTTTATTCAGACGATAAAGATTGCACATGCGATCTTGCCTCACGTGATGTGGCATGACTGTCAACCTGCGTTGGCCTGAATACGGTTTTTCAGCGCCATCAGTTGCATGGATGGCAATCGGCAATAGCTTTTCCGCACTTGCGAAATTCATGTTGCAGTGCGATATTGAATTCGCCTTTCAGGCATCCTCTCCCAAACTTTCCAAAGGCTGGTCTTCGGGCTGGGCATTTTTTTGCCCGATGGTCTGTACCACCTCGGGCGCGGCCCTATTGCCTACAAGTTCCCATTATGTTCTCATTTGTGGCTCACCCGATTCGGGCTGGAGCCCATGCGAAAACCGACGACGATTGAACACCTTTACCTTGATTTTGATGGATTCTTTGCATCCGTCGAGCAATTGCGCGACCCTCACCTGCGGGGGCGGCCGGTTGGCGTGATCCCCTATGCCGGCGGCGGACGCACCTGCATCATCGCGTGTTCGCGCGAGGCGAAGGCGCGCGGCGTGAAAAACATCATGATGGTCGATGAGGCGCGGCGACTATGCCGCGACATCGTTCTCGTGCCGCAAAAACCGGACCTCTATCGCAGAGCGCACAACGCCCTGGTCTCGGAGATCGGGTCGGTGATCCCGGTCGATCAGGTGAAATCGATCGACGAGGTCTCTTGCTGGCTGGACGAAACCCAGCGGGGCGAACCCACTGATCTGGCCCAGCGGATAAAGAACACGATCCGCTATAACATCGGCGCTACGCTGACCTGCTCGATCGGCTTTGCCGCCAACCGGCATCTGGCCAAGATCGCCAGCGACACGAAAAAGCCCGATGGCCTGACGATCTGGTATCCTGAGGACGTTCCGGCCCAGCTTGCCCGGCTCAAGCTGGAGGACATCCCGGGCATCGGGCGCTCGATGGTCAAGCGGCTTGCCGCAGCCCGCGTTGGTGATGTTCCGGGTTTGCTGGCGCTACAGCCCAAACAGATGCGGGCGATCTGGCGCAACGTAACCGGCGAGCGGCTGTGGCATGCGCTCCATGGCTACGCCGTGGAGGCCCCCGAAACCGAGCGAAACATGTTCGGCCATGCCCGTGTGCTGCCGCCCGACCAGCGCAGTCTCGATGATGCCCGCGCCATTGCCCGTCTGCTGCTGGTGAAGGCCGCGCGACGAATGCGGCGATCCAATTTCTACGCCTCGGCGCTCTATCTCTGGCTCAAGGGCTTTGAGCGTGGCTGGGGCAATGTCGCGCCCTTGGGCGAGGTTCAGGACGACATGGCCATTCTTGCCGCGCTGAGTGAACTGTGGGAGCGCGTGACGGCTGTTATTCCCCCGACGACGACGATCATGCGGGTCAGCGTGACCTTGGGCGAATTGACGCTCGACACGGCGCGCCAGCCCGATCTGTTCGCCAATGACGACAAGGAACGACAGCGCTGTGAGGCGCTGAGCCGGACCATGGATGGCCTCAATTCCCGCTTCGGCCAGACGGTGGTGAGCGTTGGCCCCTGGGCGCCGCCTGCCGGTGGCAATGTCGGGTCGAAGATCAGCTACACACGCATTCCAGAAGCGGAGGACAACTGGTGAGTTGGCTCGACGCCATCCAGTTGCGCGACCTTGATGCCGAAGCGCGGCTTGAGCTCACTTGTCGCAACTGCGGCAAGGTGCGCTTTGTGACGCCGGCGCCATTGCTGGCTCTGGGCGATTTCGGGCACCTGTGGCTGTCGGAAGTGCAGGCCCGTGCCCGATGCAAGCAACGTGGCTGCAAGGGCGCGATGCGCCTCGCGCTGCCCCATCGCGGCGAAACGAAGGGATTTGTTGGGGGTATTGCCTGATTGCCCCCTCGTGACTGGAAAATATTGCGCTATGCAATTGGTGTCTCTGAACGGATGAGGACGTTATTTCCATGGCCGATGAAACGCTGCTGACGCTGGCTGCCGATATTGTTTCCGCCCATGTCAGCCACAACGCCGTCGCCGCTGACCAACTGCCTGTGCTGATCCAGTCGGTCTATGCCTCGCTTGCGGGCTTGGGTCAGGCTCCCGCGCCGGTGGAAGAGAAGCGCGAGCCTGCCGTCTCGGTGCGCTCGTCGGTCAAGCCCGATGCCATCGCCTGCCTCGAATGCGGCGCAAAGATGAAGATGCTCAAGCGCCACCTGTCGACCGATCATGGTCTGACCCCGGCCGAATACCGCAGCCGTTGGAACCTCGCCGCCGATTACCCCATGGTCGCACCCGACTATGCCGCCAAGCGCAAGGAACTGGCGGTGAAGATCGGGCTGGGCCGCAAGCCGAAGGCGGAGGTCGAGGCCGCTCCTGCGCTGGCGCCCAAACCGAAGGCAACACGGCGCAAGAAACTGACTGTGGCGATTGGCGATTGACGACTAACGCAAATCGAGCTCGCGCGCCGCGCATGACGCGTCACTCACATCATTGGCTGCCACAAGCACTTGCCCGGTCCTGAATTCGCTCAGCAGAGCCAGTATAGGCTCCTGCTGAGCGAGCAGCGCATCGAGGCAATCCGCGGCGCTATCGACGAAAGCTTCGTGGTCACAATCGCTCATATTGAGCACATGCGCGACGGCTTGCAGAATCCGGATCATGGCGGGCGCCCTGGTCATGAGGCGCAAGTTGGTCAACGCCTCGTCATAGCGGCGTGTCCCAGCCTGCCGGACCGTGCCGATGCAGGTGTAGCTGTGGGTCAAAGGTTCGATCGCCGTTATTTCGGCGACCCAGTCGAAGGGCCAGTCAGCAGTGGTGCGACCAAGGCTGCCTTCGCGCCATTCACCAGGGGTCGGCTGTCGGGACATGGGGATCTCCTGAAGAAACGTGATCAGGCGGCCTCGAGCCAAGGCTGATCGATGGGCGTGTTGATGGGGGCAAATCCGAGGCTCTCGGCACAGGCCGCGAAAGTCGACGCGATGCTGGCGAGCCAGTGACGGGCCGGCCCAGAGACATCGCTCCATTCGCAGCGGATGCGATAATCACGGTCGATCCGCTCGCCGATCCAGACGGCGGCTTGCCCGTCGAGGCAGGTGAGGCCGATGTCGGCATAAGGATTGCGAAGCAGCACCCTGTGCGCCGTTCCGCACCAGCGGTGGATGGGGTCGAAGGAGCGCATTGCTCTGGCCATGTCGGTGCGGATCGCCGCCACCATGGCCGTGTAGGCCTGAAGCCATTCGGCGGGCGGGATGCCCGACAAAGGCCGGCAGGCAGCCTGCACACCATCGGGCCATAAGCGCGAGAGAGCCAAAGCCCGCCTCATGCTGCGATCGCCAGTGGCGCAATGGCTGCCTTGTGCGCGGCGTGGATCCAGTCAGCGGCGGCCTGCGCCTGCGCGGCGGCGTTGAAGATCGCCTTGGGGTCGTGGCGCAAGGCGCCCAGCCAACTGGAGAGGTAGGCCGCGTGGTCGGGTCGCGGCGTATAGGCGAGACCCAGATCGGCCATGAGATAGGATGCCCCTAACTCTGCGACGAGTTCTTCGCGCGCCCGAATGCTGCGTTCCTTGTGATAGTCGCGCAGCGTCTCACGGGCTAACCTGTCCACATGTCCACTCGCGTGGGTGACCTCATGTGCGAGTGTGGACACCAGATCGAGGTCATGTTCGAAAGCCGTGCGCTCGGGCATGAAGACCTTGTCGATGTCGGGGCGGTAATGGGCGTCATGCAGCCCGTATTCAACCGGGACGCCAAGCCCTTCGAGGAAGGTCAGCGCGTCGGCGACCGAGGTGCTGACGGGCGCGACCTCCTTCTCGGCAGCCTCCTCAACGCCGTCCACCTGATCGCGGTTGAAGACGACGAAGCTGCGCGCGAAGAAGCGGGCGCGGCTATCGCCTTCGCCGCCCGCCTCCACGGCGGCATCGCCGCGCTCGACCTTCTTCCAGAGGATGACATGGGTGCCGATCTCACCCTTGCGGACCTGGCCGCCATGGGCGCGCCACTGCTGATAGGTCGCCCAGATGCCCGAGGCGTAGCCGCAGGCATCGGCGGTGGCCCAGAGGACAAGGCGGTTGATGCCGGAATAGCGCCGGCCAGCCACGCTGGTCGGGCGCATGACCGGCGCGCCGGAATGGTGCCAGGGCATCCGCCATTCGCCCGCGCCGGATTCGATCGCGGCAACAAGTTGAGCGGTGACGGTGGCATAGATGTCGTGACGGGGCTTCATAGGACGGTCTCCTCCTGATCCGAGCCTTGCTCGCAGGTGCGCCATCCTCCTCCCGCTCTGGCGCGGAAGGAGGATCGGCTCGGTGGCTGTTCGAGGTTGAAGGTCAGGCCGCTTGCTTGAGCGGGGCGTCGGCATCGTTCTGATTGGCCGCATCGAGCGGAACGTCCCCGGCATCCTCATACCTGTCGTCGAGGGCCATCCGGCTGTCGATCAGATCACCCGCAACGCCGTCAAAGCGCATCGCATCGGGCACCCAAGCGAGCGCCTTGGCCTTGATCTCCGGCTCGATGATGGTGTCGCCCGAACACAGGCGCGCAGCAGCCGTCGCCAGTTCGGTCTTCTTGGCCGCCGCATAGCGCAGGGCGATCTCGGGATCGAATTGCCCGACGATGCTTAAGGTTTGCGCCTTCTTGATCCGGTCAAAGAAGTTCTCCGCACCAGGCCGCCAGTGCTGGGCTATGTCGATGCCGATCTCGGCTCCAAGGCGGCTCTGGAAGGTGCAGGCGTGTGTGCCACTGGCAAGGCTCGCCTTGAGGCTCTGGCTGACAGCATAGGCGAGCCAGCCCGCCTTCACGCCATCGTCCAGCGACCGGAAGGCGAGGAAGGAGGCGAAGCTGTCCTCTTCGCTTGCCCAGTCATTGGGCAGGCTGGCGCGCTGCTGTTCGAGTTCGGTCACAGCGAGGCTCGCCGGAATGCCGGTCAGGCCCGATGGCTCGTTGCGGTCGGTGATGCGGATAGTGCAGCCGGTGTCCGAATAGCCGAAATGGCCAGCGTGGTCGCGCGCCAGGCTGAAGATCGCCAGATCGAGCGCCAGCGCCGGATCATGGGCGATGTGGAGCGCCAGAACGTCGCGGCGATCCTTGGCCATCTGCTCTTCGAGCAAGCGTGGGAGGCTGGCCGAAGGCGCAGGTTCCTCGCCCTCGATCTCGGCCCCGCCCACGGGTTCGCTCGATGCAGATGGCCGCCGCGCGGGCTTGGCCGAGGTGTAATAGGTTTCCAGCAGGCGCGGCTGACCATCCTTGCCGAGCACGAGGAAGGTGCCGACGTTGGGCTTGTCCTCTTCGGGGATCAGCAGTTCGGTGTCGGCAAGCCGATCATGCTCGGTGTCGAGCGAATTGTATTCCGCCTCCAGCGCTTCGACATCATCGCCGTCATCGGGCGCGTCGAGGATATCGGCAATCTCGGCCATGCGGTCCGAGATTTCGTCCATGCGGGCCTGTGCTTCAGCGGTAGGCTCGGCCCGGCGCGGCCAATAAGCATGGAGGTCCTTGGTCTCGTCGTAGGTGACATGGGTGGCAAGGCTAGGCTTCACCCAAGCGAGCCTAGAGCCGAGTTCGGCGACCTCGGCCTCATGCGCCAGCTTCTTGGCGGCGAGGTCCATGGCGAGATCGCCATCGAGCCACCGGCCTTCGCCCTCGGCGGCGAAAAGATCGCGCTCGATCCGGCCACCGCAAGCGACATACTCGGCCTCACCGAGAAAGCGCGCGATGGGATGGTCGGCGGAGAGGCTTTCCTCAGCAATCGCGCGGCGGATCGCTTGGGGATTGTCGGCCTGCCAGCTCGTCGACAGACGCTCCCACGCCGCTGCCTGCCGCTCACGGTCGCCGGTCGAACCATAGGCCATGGCGACATCGAGCGTGATGTCACCATCGGCGAGCGCCGCGAAGATCGGCTCGGCCAGATCGGCAAGGCGCAAGCGGCCCTGCACATGGCGAACGGTGACGCCGAAGCGACGCGCCACAGCTTCGGCATC
>JAGWMZ010000004.1 GCA_028871475.1 Sphingomonadales bacterium
CAGGCATGAATGGGATAGCATGGCGCTGGCATGACTTGCCTGCGGCGCAGCGATGCTGGCGCAACGACCGGGTGCCACTGCCCTGGCCAAAAGAAAGGGAGCGCGAGGGCGATGGCCCTCGCATCTTCTCCTGACTATTCTTGTTTTCATGTTCAAACGAATCGCCCTTTTCGCCCTGATCCTCGCCACCCCTTTGGCCGCAGCGCCTGCCCGTCACGTCGCTCGCACGCCGGCGCAACAGGCCAAATATGCACCTCCCCCTGCGATCCAGCTACAGGATGTGGAGCATGTGGTGCTGACGACCGACCTTGGCGACATCGTGCTGGAGCTGGACGGCAAGCATGCGCCGATCACCACGCTCAATTTCCTGCGCTATGCGGTGAGCAAGCGTTTTGACGGCATCGTGTTTTACCGCGCGATGCATCTGCCGTGGGGCACGCCGCCCAGCGGGCTGATCCAGGCGGGCACGCAGGGTGATCCGCGTCGGCTGCTGCCGCCCATCGCGCATGAGCCGACCACCGTGACAGGCGTGCATCACAAGGCGGGCGCGATCAGCATGGCGCGCTATGCGCCGGGCACGGCGACAGGCGATTTTTCCATTCTGCTCTCCGACATCGACGGGCTCGACGCCAATCCCAACGCCACAACGGATGATGACAAGGCCGGCTATGCCGCCTTTGGCCATGTGGTGAAGGGCATGGATGTGGTGCGCCGCATTTTCGACGCGCCGCTGGACCCGGAGAAGGGGGAGGGCCTGATGAAGGGCCAGATGTTGGCGCAGCCGGTGAAAATCATCACCGCGCGCCGCTGGGAAGGAGCATGGCCGGGCGATGCGGCGGCTTCTCCTGCCGCCTCGCCCGCTCCTTCGCCCGCCAAGGCGCCCTGATCAGGCGAGCGGGGCCTGCCGTCGATAGGAAAGGGCCTCGGCGATATGGGGGCGCGTGACCGATGGTGCATCGGCAAGATCGGCGATGGTGCGCGCCACGCGCAAAATGCGGGTGTAGCCGCGCGCCGACAGCTTTAGCCGCGTCGCGGCCTGCACCAACAGTGTCTGGCCGGCCTCATCGGGCGCGGCATGCTGGTCCAGCGCCTCGCCCGACAGGTCGGCATTGTTGCGCATGGCGGTGCCCTGCAGGCGCTTGCGCTGGATGGCATGGGCACTGGCCACGCGGGCGGCCACCTGCTCGCTGCTTTCGGGCGTGGGTGCCATGGCCAGATCCATGGCGGAGACCGCATCGACCTCGACATGCAGGTCGATACGGTCGAGCAGCGGGCCTGACACCCGGCTCTGATAATCGGCGCCGCAGCGGGGTGCGCGGCTGCACCCCATGGCCGGGTCGCCCAGATGGCCGCAGCGGCAGGGGTTCATGGCCGCCACCAACTGGACGCGAGCGGGATAGGTGACATGGGCATGGGCGCGCGCCACGCTGATCTCGCCACTTTCGAGCGGTTGGCGCAGCGAATCGAGCACTGAGCGTTGGAATTCGGGCAGTTCGTCGAGAAACAGCACCCCGCGATGCGCCATGGAGACCTCACCGGGCCGGGCGCGCTGGCCGCCGCCGGTCATGGCGGCGATGCTGGCGGAATGATGCGGCGTGCGAAACGGGCGCGCGCGGGCGATGCGGCCGCCTTCCAGCGTGCCGCCGACCGAGGCGATCATCGAGACCTCCAGCGCCTCGCTCGCATCGAGCGGGGGCAGAATGCCCGGCAGGCAGGCGGCCAACAGGCTCTTGCCCGCGCCCGGCGGGCCCACCATCAACAGATTATGCCCGCCAGCCGCCGCGATTTCCAGCGCGCGCCGGGCTGTCTCCTGACCTTTCACCTGGCGCAGATCGGGCCCCGGCGCGGCGGGCACTGTCTGCGCCATCGCGGGCACAGGCAGCACCGATGTGCCTTTGAGATGCCCGAGCAGCGCCAGCAGGTCAGGGGCGGCCAGCACGGTGACATCGCCGGCCCAGCGCGCCTCGGCCCCTTGTGCGGCCGGGCAGATCAGGCTTTGCCCGGTTTCGCTGGCGTGGAGCGCGGCCAGCAACACGCCGGGCGAGGCCACAATGCGGCCATCCAGCGCCAGTTCGCCCACGGCCACGCAATCCTGCAAGCCCTCGCCATCGATCGCTTCCATCGCCGCCAGCAGGGCCAGGGCGATCGGCAGGTCATAATGCGAGCCTTCCTTGGGCAGGTCGGCGGGCGACAGGTTGATCGTGATCCGCTTGGGCGGCAGGGCCAACCCCATCGCGGCCAGCGCCGCCTGCACCCGCTGGCGGCTTTCGGCCACGGCCTTGTCTGCCAGGCCGACCAGATGAAAGCCGGGCAATCCTGCCGTGATCTGGCACTGCACCTCGACCTTGCGCGCTTCTACACCAAGATATGCGACCGTCGAGACGAGAGAAACCAAGGGATTTGGCTTTCGTTTTTAAGAATGGTTTTTGTGAGATTAGGCAGGGATTTAAGAAAAGGAAAGATGCGAGGGCCATCGCCCTCGCGCTCCCGTGTGTTCGGAGACGGAAAGATCGTTTGAGCCTTAGCGCCAGCATCGCCGCGCCGCAGGCTGGAACAGGATAGCGCTGTGCCCGGAATTTCATGCCTGCGGCGCGGCGATGCTGGCGCAACAACCGGGTGCCACCACCCATGCCAAACTAAAGGGAGCGCGAGGGCGATGGCCCTCGCATCTTTCCTTTCTCTTCCTTTTTCCGAATCCCTTGACTCAATCGCCTCAAATCCATAATGGCCGCGCTTCACGAAATGGCATCCCTTGCGGGAGGCCTTTCAAAAGGTGTCACCGTCGTGGCGCCTGACCAGATTTTGCTGATCCAGTTTTAAGGGTTACGACGATGAAGCGCACTTTTCAGCCCAGCCGGCTTGTCCGTGCTCGCCGCCATGGTTTCCGCGCCCGCACTGCCACGGTTGGCGGTCGCAAGGTGCTGGCCGCTCGCCGTGCGCGCGGTCGCAAGAAGCTGTCGGCCTGATCTGACGACAGCTTGAGGGCTCGCTTGATGTCGGGCTCGCAGGATAGGACCGCGTCCGGGGGCGAGGAGCCTTTGGGCGCGGTTTCTTGTGTTGCGGCTTATGCGACGCCGCGCCTGCGCATATTGCAGAAGCGTTCGGATTTCGTTGCGGCCAACAGCGGTTTGCGCGTGGCGCGCGGCGGCGTGGTGTTGCTGGTGCGACCCAATGCCGATGCTGGCATGCGCTTTGGCATTACGGTGACCAAGCGGATCGGCAATGCCGTGGTGCGCAACCGGATGAAGCGGCGTCTGCGCGCTCTGGTGCGCGAGATCCTTCCTGTTCATGGCCTTGCCGGGCATGATCATGTGCTGATCGGCCGCGAGAGCGGGGTGGAGCGCGATTTCGCCACCATGCGCGACGAATTGCTGACCGCGTTGGAGCGTGCCCGCGCCGGCAAGGGCGACCCGCCGCGCAAGCCGCGATCCGGCCCCCGTTCCGGCCAGAAGCCGAAGCGCTGACCATCATGCTGGCTCGCCTGCTCATCCTCATTGCACGGTTCTGGCAGCTTGGCCCTTCGCGCATGATGCCGCCCACCTGCCGCTATGCGCCCAGTTGCAGCGAATATGCCATTATTGCGCTGCGGCGTTACGGCGCGATTAAGGGTGGATGGCTGGCGGCGAAGCGTCTATTGCGCTGCCATCCTTGGGGTGGGCACGGCTATGATCCCGTGCCCTAGCGCCCTATTCATTATCATTCGATCAAACGCTTGGGGACCCCATCGTGAGTAAACAGCCGCAGAACCCGCAAAGCCAGCGCAAGATGATGCTGGCGATGTTGCTGGTGGGGGTCTTCCTGTTCATCTGGGATATGGGCATCCGCCATTTCTATCCCAATGCCGACAAGCCCAAGCCTGTGGCATCTGCCACGCCGACGCCCGCCGCCACGGTCAAGCCGACGCGCGAGGGCGGCCTTGAGACAGTGGGCGACAGGCTGGTCGAGGCGCAAGATCTCAAGACTCAGCTGACCCGTCCGCGCGTGGCGATTGTCGCGCCGGGTCTGGTCGGTTCGATCAATCTGGCTGGCGGCGTGGTGGATGATCTGTCGCTGCCCGGCTATAAGGAAACGATCGACAAGAACAGCCCGGACGTGCGCCTCTATTCGCCCGCCGGCACCCCCGCGCAGCATTTCGCGCAGGTCGGCTGGGTCAATGCGCCCGCTGGCATCGCCCTGCCCGATGGCAACACCGTGTGGACCGCGCCCGCTGGCGCAAAGCTGACGCCGACGACGCCCGTCACGCTGAGTTGGGCCAACACCACCGGCCAGACCTTCACCCTGACCTATGCGATCGACAAGGATTACATGATCACGGTGACGCAGAAGCTGGCCAATGCCGGTTCCGCGCCGCTCAAGGTGCAGCCCTTCGCGCTGATCAACCGCACCAGCAAGACGGCCAGCCAGGATGCATGGAACCTGCATTCGGGCCCCATCGCCAATCTTGATGAGTCGGTGAATTTCGGCCCCAGCTATGATTGCGCCCACAGCTTCTTCCTCGTGCATTGCACCAACCTGCAAAAGGCCGGGCAGATCGACAATGAGGGCACGCCCCAGTGGCTGGGCTTCACCGACATCTACTGGATGAGCGTGCTGGCCCCTGCCAATCCGCAGGGCGCCACCAGCGATTTCCGCTCGCTGGGCAATGATCTCTATCGCGCCGACGTGGTTTACCCCGCGCAGACCATCGCGCCGGGCAGCGCCCAGTCCACCACCACCCGCATCATCGCGGGCGCCAAGGACAATGCGATCCTCGACAAGTATGAGGCGCAGGGCATCAACAAGTTCAGCTATTCGATCGACTGGGGCTGGTTCTGGTTCTTCGAAAAGCCAATCTTCGCCCTGCTGCGCACGCTGTTCCATCTGGTCGGCAATTTCGGCGTTGCAATCATGCTGCTGACCGCCATCGTGCGCGGCATCATGTTCCCCGTGGCCCAGCGCGGCTTTGCCAGCATGGCCGCCATGCGCGCCATCCAGCCCAAGGTGAAGGCGCTGCAGGAACGCTATAAGGACGACCGGGCCAAGCTTCAGGAAGAGACCATGAAGCTCTACAAGGAGGAGAAGGTCAATCCGCTCGCGGGCTGCCTGCCGATGTTCCTCCAGATCCCGGTGTTCTTCGCGCTGTATAAGGTGCTGATGGTCTCCATCGGCATGCGCCACCAGCCCTTCGTGCTGTGGATCAGGGATCTCTCCGCGCCCGATCCGCTGCACATCCTGAACCTCTTCGGCCTGCTGCCCTTCACGCCGCCCTCCTTCCTGGGCATCGGCATTCTGGCGCTGATCCTGGGCTTCACCATGTGGCTCCAGTTCAAGCTCCAGCCCGCCGCGACCGACCCTGCCCAGCAGCAGATGATGTCGATCATGCCCTGGATGATGATGTTCATCATGGCGCCCTTCGCCTCGGGCCTGCTGATCTACTGGATCACCTCGAACCTGCTGACCGTGGCCCAGCAGAAGTACCTCTACTCGAAGCACCCCGGCATGCGGGCGGCGGTCGAGAAGGAACGCGAAGTGGTGGCCCGCGCCGCCAAGAGCAAGAAATGACCCAGCCGCAGGAACAGGCGCCCGAACTCGACCCCGAGCTGGTCGAGCGGGCAAGGCGGCTCTTCTCGGGCCGGGTGGACTTCCTCCTCTCGGCCCCCGCGCTGAAATTCCTGCCCGACCCAGTGGTGCCCGAAGTGGCCTTCGCGGGGCGGTCGAATGTCGGCAAGTCGAGCCTGCTCAACGCCATCACCGGCCGCAAGTCGCTGGCGCGCACCTCGGTGACGCCGGGCCGTACGCAGGAGCTGAACTTCTTCGAGGTGGGCGGCATCGCGGGCGAACTGCCCGATTTCCGCCTCGTCGACATGCCGGGCTATGGTTTCGCCAAGGCCCCGCCCAAGGTGGTGGAGCAATGGCGCAAGCTGGTGCGTGAATTCCTGCGCGGGCGGGTGGTGCTCAAACGCTGCCTCGTGCTGATCGACAGCCGCCACGGCGTGAAGGATGTCGACCGCGACATGATGGAGATGCTCGACGGTTCGGCCGTGGGCTATCGCCTGGTGCTGACCAAGGCTGACAAGATCAAGGCAAGCGATCTGGAAGCTGTCCATGCCGCCACCGTTGCTGAGGCGCGCAAGCATTCGGCGGCCTTTCCGCAGGTCGCTATCACCTCCTCGGAAACCGGGCTGGGGGTGGAGGAACTGCGGGCGGCGGTTCTGGCGGATGCTGAATTGTAAGACGTAAGGCGAAGGTGCGAGGGCCATCGCCCTCGCGCTCCCTTTAGTTCGGATGGGGCAGTGGCACCTGGTCGTTGCGCTGGCATCGCTGCGCCGCAGGCTTTAAAATCTCACGCGCCGTGTTCTCGCTCTTTCTGCCTGCGGCGCGGCGATGCTGGCGCTAGGCTTCCCCTCTGCGCTTCCTCTCCAAACATCCGGGAGCGCGAGGGCGATGGCCCTCGCATCTTCTCTTTTCTTCTTCCAGATAATCCCCTTTGTCCCGCCAAGAACCCCGGCTAGAACGGAGCGTGATGCGTAACCCACGGACAAAGGCCCCTGAAATGACCCCCAAGACCCTGCACCGCACTTTGGCGACGATGACCACTGCGCTGGCCGGGATGCTGGCTTTCTCGGCCCAGCCTGTGCTGGCCTGGGGGGAGCTGGGTCATCGCACTGTGGGTGAGATCGCCTATGCCAATGTGAAGCCCGAGGTTCGCGCGCAGATCGACGATCTGCTCAAGAATGCCGATGCGATGGGCACCCCGCTGTGCCCGCTCACGAATCTCAGCGATGCGGCGACTTATCCTGATTGTCTGCACGCCTATCAGTGGCGCTTTGCCTATACGTTTCCGTTCCATTATCAGGACATCGACATCGACAAGCCTTTCGACATCAAGGAAGGCTGTGCCAACAGCATTTGCGTCACCCAGCAGATCGCCCGTGACCGCCGCATTCTGGCCGATCGCAGCCTGAACGGGCCGACGCGAATGGAGGCGCTGATTTTCCTCACCCATTTCGTGGGTGACCTGCACCAGCCCCTGCACGCCGCCGAGCATGATCACGACGCGGGTGGCAACACCGTCATCGTCACCAATGTGCCCGCGCCTTCCTATACGCAGGCTGGCAATCCGCCCAAGGTGATCGACAATTCGTCCAAGCCGGCCAATCTGCACAGCGTGTGGGACACGGTGGTGGTCGAAAGGGCGCAAATGCTGGGCCACATGCCGCCGGTGCGCGCCTATAGCGAGGGTGACAAGGCCAAGATCGCCGGCGGTGAGGTGGCCGACTGGGCGCAGGAAAGCTGGAGCATGGCGCATGATCTGGTCTATCCGCAGGCCTTTGCCCATGAGACCTCCGCCTCGGGCGCCCGGCCGGTGACGGTCACGCTGACGGATGCCGAGCTGGATCATGACGCCGATCTCGCCGCCAAGCGCATTCTGCAGGCGGGTCTGCGCCTTGCCCGCGTGCTGGATGAGGCGCTGGCCCCCGCGCCAAAGGATTGAGGAAGGACCGCCGCCTCTTTCGGGGGGCGGGCGCATTTGCTAGGGGCAGATCATGAACGAAATCGTCCAGCCCGCTGCCGTCTCCGCCGCTCTGGCCTCGGGCGATGTCACCTCGTTGGCCGAAGCGCTGATCGCCTGCCCCAGCGTGACACCCGCCGAAGGGCTGGTGTTCGATTGTCTCGAAGCCATGTTGCGGCCGCTGGGCTTTGACGTGCACCGCTTTGTGGCGGGCGCGGCGCCCGATGGCCCCGTGGAGAACATGTTTGCCATCCGGCGCGGCCCGGCGGGCAGCCGCCACTTCGCCTATGCCGGGCACCTCGACGTGGTGCCGCCCGGTGACGGCTGGACCAGCGCGCCCTTTGCTCCCGCGCGGCGGGGCGATTTGCTCTATGGTCGCGGCGCGGTGGACATGAAAGGTTCGATCGCGGCTTTTGTGGCAGCGATGGCCCGCGTTCCGGTCGAAGCGGGCACCGTCAGCCTGATCATCACCGGCGATGAGGAAGGTCCGGCCACCCATGGCACGCTCGCCATCATCGATCATATGCAGGCGGTGGGCGACATCCCCGATCTGTGCTTGGTGGGTGAGCCAACCAGCGTTCATCGCCTGGGCGACATGATCAAGGTCGGCCGGCGCGGCAGCGTCAACATCTGGTTCGAGGTTGAGGGCGTGCAGGGCCATGTTGCCTATCCCCATCTGGCCGACAATCCGCTGACCCGGCTCGTCGCGCTGCTGGGCGAGCTCAAGGGCCATGTGCTTGACGAGGGCACCGACTGGTTTCAGGCCAGCAATCTCGAGATCACCGATGTCGCCTGCGGCAATCCGGCCACCAATGTCATCCCGCCGCGCGCCTCGGCTCGCGTCTCCATCCGCTTCAACGACCTGCACACCGGCCAGTCGCTGGCTGACTGGGCGCAGGAGGTCGCTGCGCGTCACGGCGCTACCGCCCGCCCGGTCATCTCGGGCGAGGCCTTCCTGACCCCGCCTGGGTGTTTCTCCGATCTGGTGGTCAGCGCGATCCGCGAGGAAACCGGCGTCGACCCGGACATTTCCACCAGCGGCGGCACCTCGGATGCCCGCTTCCTCAAAAACCTGTGCCCGGTGATCGAGTTCGGCCTGTGCAACGCCACCATGCACAAGCGGGACGAGGCGGTTGCCATCGCCGATCTTGAGGCGCTGGAGCGGATTTTCGTGAAGATCACTCTCGCCGGGTTGCAGGGGTAAAAGGGGAAAGTGCGAGCGCCATTGAGCGAGCTCTTGTCGCGAGCGACAAGCCGGGGCGTCCTTGCGTTCTCTTTATGTCGGTCTAGGCATCCGCGCTGGCCATGTTTCGTATTTTTCTTGCGTGCTGCTCCTGGCAAACCTTCAAAAACCGTTGCCCCCTGCCACAGCCGGGCATGGCGGGGCATACGTCCTTTGCCGCCATTGCCGCTTGCCCCCTGCCTTGGTAGCAGGTGACATTGAACCATCCATGAGAAGCCCGGATCGATGGGCGTATGCGGGGGACCATGGCGAAGCGGCTGACTTATTATATATTGATTGCCCTGGTGGCCGGAATTGTCGTGGGCTACGGCCTGCATCAGGCCTTTGATCCCAAGGACCCGGTGCTCACCACCATCGCGGACATGTTGAAGCTGCTGCCCGACGTGTTCCTGCGGCTGATCAAGATGATCATCGCGCCGCTGATCATGGCCACCATCGTGACAGGCATCGCGGGTATGGGCGATTCGACCGCATTGGGCCGCATTGGCGCCAAGGCGCTGGCGTGGTTCATCACCTCCAGCGTCGTATCGTTGCTGCTGGGCATGGTGCTGGTCAATGCGTTTCAGCCCGGCGCTGGGCTGGCGCTGACCCCCGCCACCGGGCTGGGTGATCTGGCGACCAGCCAGCTCACCTTCCGCCATTTCATCATCGAGATTTTCCCGACCAGCGCGCTTGACGCCATGGCGCAGAACAATGTGTTGCAGCTTCTGGTCTTCTCGGTCTTCGCGGGTGTGGGCCTGTCGGCCATTGGCGAAAAGGGCCGCATCGTCGTCGATTTCGCCGATGCCATCGTCACGCTGATGCTGCAGATCACCGGCTATGTCATGTCGGTCTCGCCGCTCGCCGTGTTTGGCGCCATGGCGGCGATTGTGGGGGTGAAGGGCCTTGGCATTCTGGCCACCTATGGCGTGCTGGTCACCGAGTTCTACGGCGGCCTCATCCTGCTGTGCCTGCTGACGCTGGGCGCTGGCGCGCTGTTTCTGGGCAAGCGCTCGCTCACCCTGTTCCGCTACATCCGCGAGCCGGTGCTGATCTCCTTCTCCACCGCCTCGTCCGAAGCCAGCCTGCCCAAGATGTTCGAGCAGCTCGACCGTTTTGGCGTGCCGCGCCGGGTTTCGGGCTTCGTGCTGCCGCTGGGCTATGCCTTCAACCTCACCGGCTCGATGATGTATGCCAGCTTCGCCTCGATCTTCATCGCGCAGGCCTATGGCATCCATCTCTCCATCGGCACGCAGCTTCTCATGCTGCTCACGCTGATGGTCTCGTCCAAGGGGATTGCGGGCGTGCCGCGCGCATCGCTGGTGGTGATCGCCGCGACGCTGAACCAGTTCCACCTGCCGGTCGAGGGTATCGCCCTGCTGCTGGCGGTGGACACTTTCCTCGACATGGGGCGCAGCGCCACCAGCGTCCTTGGCAATGCCGTGGCCACCGCCATCGTGACGCGGACCGAGGGTATGCTCCAGCCGCTGATGGACCCGGAGGCCGAGCATCCCGCGGCGCCGCATGATACCGCGGAGCATGGGCTGCATGGGTTGAATGTCGATCCCAATCAGTAAGGGATGAAAGCATGGGGCGCCCAAGCCCCCTGCACCCCGGAACGTCTCCCGACGTGAAGGGAGCGGTGGGGGAGGGGCAGGGCAAACGTCCCGCCGCCGGAGGTTCTCATGCCTGCGGCGCGGCGATGCTGGCGCTCGGGTTCGATCCTGCGCAATCTCACCGAAAGAAAGGGAGCGCGAGGGTGCCTCAGCGTGTCGCTCGCGACAAGCGCTCGCTTATGGCCCTCGCACCTATCCCTTCTTCTTCTGCAAAACCTTATCCTTGAACCCGCACAGATCCATCACCGGGCAGCGCCAGCATTCCGGCTTGCGCGCCTTGCAGATATAGCGCCCGTGCAGGATCAGCCAGTGATGCGCCCCCACGCGAAAGGGGCCGGGCACCTTCTTCTCCAGTTGCTTTTCCACCGCTTCGGGCGTTTTGCCCTTGGCCAGCCCCGTGCGGTTGCCCACGCGGAAGATATGCGTATCGACCGCGAAGGTCTCCATGCCAAAGGCGCAGTTGAGCACCACATTGGCCGTCTTGCGCCCCACGCCGGGCAGCGCCACCAACGCATCGCGGTCAGCCGGCACCTCACTGCCGTGTCGGTCCACCAGGATCTGCGCCATGGCCATCACATTGGCCGCCTTGGTGTTGAACAGGCCGATGGTCTTGATGTGATCCTTCAGCCCCTCGAGCCCTAGTTCGAGCATGTCCTGCGGAGTCTTCACGATCTCGAACAGGGCGCGCGTTGCCTTGTTGACGCCGACATCGGTGGCCTGGGCGGACAGCGTCACCGCCACCAGCAACTGATAGGTGTTGCCGAATTCCAGCTCGGTCTGCGGGTCGGGGTTGCCCTCGGCCAGACGGCGGAAGAATTCGAAGATGTCGGCTTTTTTCATTTGGTGGGGTGTAGAAGGTTGAAGGGGAAAGTGCGAGGGCCATCGCCCTCGTGCTCCCTTTAATGTGGCCAGCGTAGTGGCGCCCGGTCATTACGCCAGCATCGCCGCGCCGTGGACACGCAGTGCTGCCGTTTCCGGCCTGCGGCGCGGCGATGCTGGCATTTGGCGGCCCATCTGCGCTTCCCTCTCCAACCGAAAGGGAGCGCGAGGGCGATGGCCCTCGCATCTTGTCTTTTCTTACAACCCCAGCACTTCCCTCATCCCATAGCGTCCCGGCTTCTGACCGATCAGCCACAGCGCCCCTTTCAGCGCGCCGCGTGCAAAGATCCCGCGGTTTTCCGCCAGATGCGAAAACGCCAGCCTTTCATTGTCGGCCAGGAAATGCACCGTGTGGTCGCCCGCCACACTTCCGCCGCGCAGGGCGGCGAAACCGATGGTCCCGGCCTCGCGCTTGCCGGTAATGCCGTCGCGCCCGCGCACGGCATGGTCAGCCAGGGCGATCTGGCGCCCGCGCGCGGCGGCTTCGCCCAGCAGCAGCGCCGTGCCGGAGGGAGCATCGACCTTCATGCGGTGGTGGGTTTCGACGATCTCGATGTCCCAGTCCTCGCCAAGGCGCTTTGCGGCTTCCTCGACCAGATATGCCAGCATGTTGACACCCAGCGAGGTGTTGCCGGTCTGCAGCACGGCGATCGTGTCGCTGGCGTGGTCGATCAGCCAGTGGTGGCGCTCTTCAAGGCCGGTGGTGCCGATGAGGATGGGTTTTCCGGCGGCGACGGCTGCGTCGAGATTGCCTTCCAGCGCGGCGGGGGAAGAGAAGTCGATCAGCACGTCGCTGGCGGCGGCGAGCGCTTCCACATCGCCGTCCCGGTCGATGCCGCCGGCGACGGTATGCCCGCTTGCGTGCAGCGCCTCGGCGATGGCCCGCCCCATGCGTCCTTCGCTGCCGATGATGCCGATGTTTGCCATATGCTCTCTCCACTCGCCTGAAGCCGAGCCATGGCCTGAGGCGGAGAGGTTGGCAAGGCGGGGCTTTGCAGGCACACCGGCGCCATGGCCCAGATCCGCAACATCCTTATCCTGACCGGCGCCGGCATCAGCGCCGAGAGCGGCATCCGCACCTTTCGCGCCAGCGATGGATTGTGGGAGGATCATCGCATCGAGGATGTGGCGACGCCCGAGGGTTTCGCGCGGGACCCGGTGCTGGTCCATCGTTTTTATGATGCGCGGCGGACAGGGGCGCTGGCAGCGCAGCCCAATGCGGCGCATCTGGCGCTGGCCCGGCTGGAGCGGGAATGGGCGCAGGCCGCTCGGGGCAGCGTCACGCTGGTCACCCAGAATGTCGATGACCTGCATGGGCGGGCGGGCAGCAAGGGGCTGATTCACATGCATGGCGAACTGGCCAGCGCATGGTGCGCCGCCTGCGACGCGCGGCACCGCTGGATGGGAACGCTGATCGACGCCCCCGCCTGCCCGGCCTGCGGCAAAGCGGCGCTGCGGCCTGACATCGTGTGGTTCGGCGAAATGCCCTATCGCATGGAGGAGATCTATGCCGCCCTGCGCGAGGCTGATCTCTTCGTGTCGATCGGCACCTCAGGGGCGGTCTATCCGGCGGCAGGCTTCGTGCGCGCCGCGCGTGAGGTCGGCGCGCGATGCCTCGAACTCAATCTGGAGCGGTCGGAGGGATCACGCTGGTTCCATGAAACCCGGCTCGGCATGGCGGGGCAACTGGTGCCTGCCTGGGTGGAGGAGATGCTAGGCTGAGCAGCCCTGGCAGGCCGGATCCTTGGGCTGGGCGAAGGGGCGCAGCGAAGGTGCCAGCCCGTCCACCACCAGCACCTTGCCCCATTGCGGGTCAGAGAGAGAGGGCCCGCCAAAGCCCGCGCCCACGCCTGCGGCATTCAGGATGATGCGGATGGCGCTCATCGCCGCCATGGTGCCCACCATGCCGACAAAGGCGCCCAGCACGCCATCGGCGGCGCATGTGTCGCAGTCGGTCGCGTCGAAAGCATCGCCGACATAGCAGCGATAGCAGGCATGGCCGGGCAGATGCCCCGCGAAATTGGCCACCTGCCCCTGAAACCGCCCGACAGCCGCGCTGGTGAGGGGGATGCCCAGCGCCACGCAGGCATCGGAAACGGCAAGGCGGGTGGCGAAATTGTCGCAGCCATCCAGCACCAGCGTGGGGGTGCCGAGCAGTGCCTTGGCATTGTCGGCGGTGATGCGCGCGGCATGGGTGGTGACGGTGATGGCAGGGTCGAAACGCGCGATCCAGCGCGCGGCGGCCTGCGCCTTGCCGGTGCCGATGTCTCCCGTCGCGAAGATCGTCTGGCGCTGAAGATTGCTCTCCTCGACCACGTCATCGTCGATGAGAGTGAAGGCACCCACGCCCGCCGCCGCCAGATATTGCAGGGCTGGCGAGCCGATGCCGCCGCAGCCCACCATGGTGATGTGGGCCTGTGCCAAGGCCATTTGTCCCGCGCCGCCGACTTCGGGAAGGACAATGTGGCGGGCGAAGCGGTTCAGGCGGTCGGGGGTCATGCGAGGGGATTTAGGGGAAGAAAAGGGAAGATGCGAGGGCCATCGCCCTCGCGCTCCCTTTATTTCGGAGAGGGTGGTGGCACCCAATCATCGCGCCCGCCTCGCTGCGCCGCAGGCTTGAATCGGAGAGAGTGTGTCTGGTGTTTCAAGCCTGCGGCGCGGCGATGCGCGCGCTGTGGGTAAGTTTGTGCGCAAAGGTGGGCATTCAAGGGAGCGCGAGGGTGATGACCCTCGCACTTATCCCTTTATTCTTCACCACTTGTCCACAGCCCGTAAACAGGCTTGTCCCTCAGCTTTCCAACTGACGCAGCAGCGAGCGCACATCGCCATCCATATCGGCATCGCGCGTGCGCAGATCCTCGATCAGCCGCACAGCGTGGATCACCGTCGAATGGTCGCGTCCGCCGAATTTACGCCCGATTTCGGGGTAGGAACGCGGGGTGAGCACTTTGGAGAGATACATCGCCACCTGGCGCGGACGCACCACGGCGCGCGCCCGGCGCTTGGACGACATTTCCGTTCGGTCCACGCGGTAGAACTGGCAGACCGTGCGCTGGATCTCGTCGATGGTGATGCGCTTGCGGTTGGCGCTGAGAATATCCGTGAGCTGGTCCTCGGCCAGCGCCAGCGAGACCGGCTGGCCGGTCAACTGGGCATAGGCGATCAGCTTGTTGAGGCCGCCGACCAGCTCGCGCACATTGCGGTTGATGGTGCGGGCGAGGAATTCGATGACATCGGCAGGCACGGCCGTTGGCGAGGAAAAGCGCGTCAGGCGGTTCTCCAGGATCGAGCGGCGCAGTTCGATGTCAGCGGGCTGGATGTCGGCGACGAGACCCATCGAGAGGCGCGAGAGGAGGCGCTGCTCCACGCCGTCGAGCGCCTGGGGCGCGCGATCGGCGGCGAAGACGAGGCGTTTGCCTTCGCCCAGCAGCGAATCGATCGTGTAGAGCAGTTCCTCCTGCGCGCTGGCCTTGCCGATGATGAACTGGATATCGTCCACCAGCAGCAGGTCGAAGCCGCGCAGGCGGGCCTTGAACTCGATGGTCTGGTTCTGGCGCAGGGCCTGCACGAACTCGACCATGAACCGCTCGGCCGAGCAGTAGAAGATGCGCGCGCGCGGATGGTTGGCGAGGAAGGCATGGCCGATAGCATGCATCAGATGCGTCTTGCCCTGCCCCGTGGCGGCCTTGAGATAGAGCGGCGAGAACTGGGGTTGTTCGAGCGCCGACATGCGCTGGGCGGCATTGGCGGCCAGCACATTCGACGTGCCGGTGACAAAGCTGGCGAAGGTCAGCGAGGGATCAAGGCCAATCGAGGCGAGACCCAGCGTATCAGTGACCACGCTCGCCACTTCGCCCACCGAAACGCCATGCGCCGGCGAGGGCGCCCGCTGAACGCGGTCATTGGCCGGCGCCGGGTCGCGGGTCAGACGCAGCTCGGGCATGGCGCGGCGGCCGGGGTGGACCGAGATGCGGACATGGCGCACGTCACGCGTGATCTTCCAGGCCAGTGTCAGCCGGTCGGCAAAGCGGTCGGCCACCCAATTGGCGGAAAATTCGGTGGGCAGATAGAGGTCGAGCGTGCCGGTCTCCTTGCAAAAGCCGCCCAGTTGGATCGGCTTGATCCACTGGTTGAACAATTGCTGGCCCAGATCCTTGCGCAGGCCAAGGCTGATATCAGCCCAGTCCGCCGCCAGATCGACCGCATCCTGATCTTCCGCATTGGCAGGTGCGTTTGCCTTCCTGCCCGGCGCCGCGTCGGCGCGCCGCCCACCCCACATGTTTCCTGTCACCCGCTGATGCTCCCGATCCGACATTATCCGTACCACACCCGACCAAGTTCACAGCCCACGATTACTCATGCCTCCTTAGACCCTTCGCGCACCGGCAAAACGCGCTGACCCCATGCCGCAAATACTTCTCCGTCCCGCCCATGGCGGGCGGGGGGATGGTCCTGCGTCGAGATCCGTTTTGCCGCCCAAGATGCCCCTCGGTTCGGGCACAGCCTGTGCAGCTGCCCCGATCACCCCCCGATCGGACATCCAGATGGTCAAGTCTGCATGAAGCCCCGAGCCGTGTATGCCCGGGGCAGAGGGCGATCTATGGACGAGTTTGGGGTCAGAGCAAGGGTCGTCCTGCAAAATTTTTGAAATAAATCACCTTGACAGGCCACAGGTGGCGCAAATCTCACGTTGGCGCATTAAAGCACTGATTCAAGGAGATAAAATGTGGAAGATTTTTGACAAAACCTCCCGAATCGCGGGATTTCCAGCACTTTAGGTCAGCCGGCTGCGCCTCGCGTCAAACCGTTTTGGTGAGCACAGAAAAAGCCGACGGGAGATTCCCATCGGCTTGTTTCCGAGAAGCTACTTAAGCAATCGCCTCTGACCGCCCTCTGGCCGGCGACTCGCCTTCAGGTGAGTCGCCCCGGAGCGGGCTGTTCCCGGCTCAGGCCAGGCCGGCAACCGCCTTGCTCAGACGCGACATCTTGCGCGCCACGGTGTTCTTGTGCAGCACGCCGCGGGCCACGCCACGGGCCAGCTCGGGCTGGGCCTCGTGGAGGGCGGCAGCGGCCGCGGTCTTATCACCACCGGCGATGGCGGCTTCGACCTTCTTCACGAAGGTGCGGATGCGCGAAAGGCGGGCACCATTGATCTCAGCGCGCTTCTCGTTGCGGCGGAGGCGCTTGCGGGCTTGCGGCGTATTGGCCATGTCTATCCTCAAACTGGCCAGAACGGCCGAAAATGCTGCGAAAATCATGAATGGGGCCCGATGCCGCGAGGCACAGGCCGCCTTGAAGGCAGGGCCCTTAGCGAGGGGTTGGCGAATCGTCAAGCGAAGAGACGCTCATCCCCGGCAATCAGCGCCGGGAATCAGCGTTGGCAGGCCGGACACCAGAAACTCGAACGCCCCCCTTGTACCACGCGCGCGATGGAGGCGCCACAGCCCGGTGTCAGACAGGCGTCGCCCTCGCGCCCATAGACGCGCCAGTTGGCGGCAAAATAGCCAAGCTCGCCATTGGGCTGCGCATAATCGCGGATGGTCGAGCCGCCCGCGAGAATCGATTCGGAGAGAACATCGCGAATGGCCGGCACCAGCCGCGCCAGCTCCGCCCGTTTTACCTTCCCACCCGGCCGCAAGGGGCTGACACCCGCGCGGTGCAGCGCCTCGCAGACATAGATGTTGCCCAGCCCTGCCACGATGCCCTGATCGAGCAGCAACACCTTGACCGGCCCCAGCCGCCCCTTCAGCGCCGCTGCCAGATGCGCGACCGACAGCGCCTCGCCCAGAGGTTCCGGCCCCAGCGCGGCAAAGGCGGGCCACAGCCTCAGCGCGTCGGTCGGCACAAGGTCCACCGAGCCGAAGCGCCGCGCATCATTGAGCGCCAGTACCGCGCTGGCCAGATCGCCCTCCGCCTGGGTGGTGAGCACCAGATGGTCGTGTTTCTCCAGCGCATCGGGCTCGATTCGCCAGCGGCCGGACATCCCCAGATGGAAGACCATCGTCACATCGCGGTCGGTATGGACCAGCCCATATTTCGCCCGCCGCGACAGGCCGGTGATGCGCGCGCCCGTCAGCGTCTGGGCCAGATCGGGCGGGAAGGGGCGGCGCAATCCTTCACGGCGGACCTCGACGCGCGCGATGCGGCGGTCCTGCAGATAGGTGGAAAGGCCGCGGATGGTGGTTTCGACTTCGGGAAGCTCTGGCATGGGGGTTATGTAAGAAGAGAAAAGGGAAAGTGCGAGCGCCATAAGCGTGCGCTTGCCGCACGCGACAAGCTGGGGCGCCCTCGCACTTGCGCCTTTTCTCCCCCTTTGCTCCTTCGGCCAAATTCCCTAAGGCACTCCACCATGACCGACAGCGCCCCGAACGAACCCCAGACCGCTTCCTTTGGATATGAGGAGGTGGCCATTGACGAGAAGGTCGCCCGTGTGGGGGAGGTCTTCTCCAGCGTGGCGAAGAAATATGACATCATGAATGATGCGATGTCGGGCGGCTTGCACCGGGTCTGGAAGGATCGTTTCGTGCGCGCGGTGAAGCCTCAGCCGCATGAGCAGATCCTCGACATGGCGGGCGGCACGGGCGACATCGCGTTCCGCATGGCCAAGCGCGGCGCCAACATCACCGTGTCGGACATCAATCAGGACATGCTCGATGTCGGCATGGAGCGGGCACCCAAAAAGCTGGGCGAGAGAGCCCAAACCCTCACCTGGAGCCGCCAGAACGCCGAGGAACTGACGT
The DNA here is from genome assembly GCA_028871475.1 of Sphingomonadales bacterium. GTDB lineage: Bacteria > Pseudomonadota > Alphaproteobacteria > Sphingomonadales > Sphingomonadaceae > Novosphingobium. The sequence goes on from JAGWMZ010000004.1 coordinate 17,950, forward strand.
TCGAGAGCCGCAGCTTCGATGCCTACACCATCGCCTTTGGCATCCGCAACGTCACCCGCATCGACAAGGCGCTGGCCGAGGCGCATCGCGTTTTGCGCTTTGGCGGGCGTTTCTTCTGCCTTGAATTCTCCACCACCACCTGGCCGGGTTTCAAGGAGGTCTATGACGCCTACTCCCACAAGCTGGTGCCGCAGATCGGGCAAATGATTGCGGGCGATGAGGCGAGCTACCGCTATCTCATCGAATCGATCCGCCGCTTCCCGCCCATGCCCGCGTTCGAGGGCATGATCCGCGCCGCCGGCTTCACCCAGACGAAGGTGGAGCCGATCATGGGCGGTCTGGTGGCGATCCATTCGGGCTGGAAGGCCTGATCCCTTGGCGACATCCCTGACGCATATCGCGCGGCTGCTCAGCTGGGGCCGCATTCTGGCCCGCCATGGCGCGCTGCGCATCATCGAGGATGCGCCCGCCACGCCGGGCCCGGTGCGCCGCCTGTGCCGCATCGCGCGCTTTGGCGCCCGCGTGCCGGCCGTGCCCGATTATGCCGGGGCCTTCCGCGCCATCGGTCCTGCCGCCATCAAGCTGGGCCAGACGCTGGCCACCCGCCCCGATCTGGTGGGCGACGACGCCGCGCATAATCTGCTGGCCTTGCAGGACAGCCTGCCCCCGGTGCCTTTCGCTGCCATTCGCGCGGAAATCGAGAATGCCTTTGGCCGCCCGGTGAGCGATCTCTTCGCTGAGATCGAGGAGGAGCCGGTGGGCGCGGCTTCCATCGCGCAGGTCCATCGCGGGCGGCTGCATGATGGCAGGCCGGTGGCGATCAAGGTGCTGCGCCCGGGCATTCGCGACAAATTTGCCCATGACATATCCACCTATGAATGGGCGGCAGCGCATCTGGAGGCGTTGGGCGGCGAGGCAGGGCGTCTGCGCCCGCGCCTCATCATCGCCAATTTCCGCCGCTGGACCCTGCGCGAGCTGGACCTGCGCCGCGAGGCGGCCTCCTCGAGCGAGCTGGCCAATGTGATGGCCGGGGTCGAGCATTACCGCGTGCCCACCATCGACTGGGACCGCACCTGTGGCCGCGTGCTGACGATGGAATGGATCGACGGCATCAAGGTGAGCGACCATGCCGCCCTGCGTGCCGCCGGGCATGATCTGCCCGATCTGGCGCGCCGTCTGGTCATCGCCTTTCTGACGCAGGCAATCCATGCTGGCTATTTCCATGCCGACATGCATCAGGGCAATCTTTTCATCCAGGCCGATGGCACCATCGCCGCCATCGATTTTGGCATCATGGGCCGCATCAACCGGCAGGCGCGCGTCTGGCTGGGCGAGATTCTCCATGGCCTCACCACCGGCAATTACCGCCGCGTGGCGGAAATCCATTTCGAGGCGCAATATGTGCCCTCCTATCACTCGGTGGAAGAGTTCGCGACCGCCCTGCGCGCGGTGGGCGAGCCGATGCGCGGCAAGCCGGTGAAGGACCTCTCGGTCGGCCAGATGCTCGACGGGCTCTTTGCCATCACGCGCGATTTCGACATGGTGACCCAGCCGCATCTGCTGCTGCTGCAAAAGACCATGGTGATGGTGGAGGGGCTGGCCACCAGCCTCGACCCTGACATCAACATGTGGAATGTGTCCGGCCCCTTCGTCTCGGCCTGGATGCGCGACGAGCTGGGCCCCGAGGCCGCCATTGCCGAGCGCGCGCAGGGGGTCATGAAGACGCTGCGCCGCCTGCCCGAGGTGATCGACCAGCTCGAAAACATGGTGCCCAAAAAGGGCGCCGCCCCCGAACCGCCCCCGCTGCCCGAGATCACGCTGATGTGGAGCGGTGGTCAACGCAACCTTATCCGTTTTGCCACATATGTGGTCGCCGCTCTGGCAGGAGGTCTGGCGACGTGGATGGTGACGGCCTGGCACTGACGGCATGGCCCGGGCGGCCCCCGGCGATGTGGGACCGCTTTGGTCACTGGCCGCGCATCCGCGCATTGGCGGGGCTGGTCGCGCTGGTGCTGATGCTGGCGGCCAGCGCGATCGTGCCGCTGACGGTCGGCCATGGCGAGGTGGCGCGGCCCGCCGCCATGACCGCGTCAGCCGGGCCGCTCGCCACGCGGGGGCGCGATGCCGATCTGGCGCTGTATGACCGTGTGATCGCCCGCCTTCGTCGGGGCGAGCCCTATTACCCCGTCGTCGCGCAGGAACAGCGCCGCGGCCATTATCCCCTGCGTCCCGGTCTTGCCGTGCGCCTGCCGACGCTGGCGGTGATCGAGGCGGCCATTGGGGGCGGGACGCAGGGCCTTGTGCTGACCATCCTCGCTCTGGCCCTGATGCTGGGCGTGGTGGCCGCATGGTGGGGGCGGCTGGGGCAGGAGGGGTGCAGCCCGGCGCAGCGGCGGATGGGCACGGCTCTGATGTTTCTGGGCGCCTCGCTGGGGCTCAATCGCTATTTCTTCGTGCTGCATGAATTGTGGGCGGGCATGCTGCTGGCGTTGGCGCTGGGGTTGCATCGCCCGGGTCAGGGGCGATGGCGTGGGGCATGGCTTGCCGCCGCGCTGGCATTGGCCATTCGTGAGCATAGCCTGCCTTTTGTGCTGTTGATGATGGTCATGGCGTTCTGGCGCCGGGAGTGGCGCGAGGGGGCGGCCTGGGGCGCGCTGATCGCGCTGTTCGGCGTGGGCCTCGCATGGCATCTGCACCGTGTCGCCGCAGTCACAATGCCAGGTGACCCGCTGGGGCCGAGCTGGTTTGCCATGCGCGGGCTGGCGGGTTGGCTCTCCAATGTGGTGCTGTCCTCAAACCTGCGCTTTCTGCCCCACTGGCTGGCCGGGCCGCTGGTGGTCGCCATGATGCTGGGCTGGGCGGGATGGCGCAGTGCCTGCGGTGCCACCGCGACGCTGCTCTTTCTCGGCTATGGGCTGCTCTTCATGGTGGCGGGGCGCGATGACAATTTCTACTGGGGCCTGATGATTGCGCCGGCCATGGTCGTGGGGCTGGCTTTTGCGCCCATGGCGGGCGCTGGCCTGTGGCGGGCTGTCTGGATCGGGGGCAGGGGGTTTTAGGGAAGATTGGCGGCAAGCGCGGGCTTAGAGCGAACTCCGTTCCGATTGCATAGGACGGATCGCTCCAGTTTTTTGTTTTACCGCGTTTTCGCAAGTCACCAGATGATTCCATCTGGTTCGAAAACGCTCTAATGGCCCTCACATCTTCTCTTTTCCTCTTCCCCCCGCTAGAACCGCGCGCATGCACGGCAAACGCATTCTCCTCATCATCGGCGGCGGCATCGCGGCCTATAAATCCTGTGAGCTGATCCGGCTGATCCGCCGTGCCGGCGGCGAGGTGACCTGCGTGCTGACCGAGGGCGGCAGCCATTTCGTCACCGCCATGACGCTGGCCGCTTTGAGCGAAAACCCCGTTCACACCACGCTGTGGGATTTGAGGAACGAGGTCGAGATGGGGCATATCCAGCTCTCGCGTCAGGCCGATCTGGTGGTGGTCTGCCCGGCGACCGCCAATATGCTGGCCAAGATGGCGGCAGGCATCGCCGATGATCTGGCAACGACGCTGATTCTGGCGACGGACAAGCCGGTGCTGGCGGTGCCAGCGATGAATGTGCGCATGTGGCTGAACGCGGCGACCCAGGCCAATGTGGCGACGCTGCGCGGGCGCGCTATCACGGTGATCGACCCTGAAGATGGTGCGATGGCCTGCGGCGAATATGGCCCGGGCCGCCTGCCCGAGCCGCCCCAGGTGCTTGATGCCATCCGTGCGGCACTGCGTGAGCCGGGACCGCTGACGGGGCGCCATGTGCTGGTGACGGCAGGCCCAACGCATGAGGCGATCGACCCGGTGCGCTACATCGCCAATCGGTCGAGCGGGTTGCAGGGCTTTGCCATTGCCGAGGCCGCCGCGCAGGCGGGGGCGCGGGTGACACTGGTGGCCGGGCCGGTGACCCTGCCCACGCCGTTCGGGGTGACTCGGGTGAACGTCGAAAGTGCGCGCGAGATGGCAGCCGCTGTCGATGCCGCGCAGGGTGTTGACGCCGCCGTGATGGTCGCCGCCGTGGCGGATTGGCATGTGGCGGGCGCGCCTGACCGCAAGATCAAGAAGGATGGCTCCGGCCAGCCACCGGCGTTGGTGCTGGTGGAGAACCCCGATATTCTGGCCACTTTATGCGCCTCGCCCCGCCGGCCCCGGCTGGTGGTGGGCTTTGCCGCTGAAACCCATGATGTGATCGCCCATGCCAAGGCCAAGTTGGCCCGCAAGGGCGCCGACTGGATCGTGGCCAATGATGTTTCTGGCGATGTGATGGGGGGCAGCCGCAATGCCGTCCATATCGTGTCCGCAGGTGGGGTGGAAAACATCCCAGAAGCGCCCAAACACGCCATTGCCGCTGCCCTTATCGAAAGGATTGCCCGTGCACTCGACTGACCCCGTTCCCCTGCGTGTGATGCGCCTGCCCCATGGTGAGGGGCTGCCGTTGCCCGCCTATGCCACCAGCGGGGCGGCGGGCATGGATGTGGTCTCGGCGGAGGATGTGACCATCGCGCCGGGCGCCCGCTATGCGGTGGCCACCGGGCTGGCGGTGGCCATTCCCCATGGGTTCGAAATTCAGGTCCGCCCGCGCTCGGGCCTTGCGCTCAAGCACGGGATTACCGTGCCCAACGCGCCGGGCACCATCGATTCGGACTATCGCGGGGAGGTGAAGGCGATCCTCATCAACCATGGCACCGAGCCCTTCGAGATTCGGCGTGGTGACCGGGTGGCTCAGCTTGTTGTGGCGCCGGTGGTGTTGGGAAGCTGGATGGAAGTCGCCGAACTGAACGCCACCGCGCGGGGCGAGGGTGGTTTCGGGTCGACTGGTGGCGTGGTTTCGCTGGGGAATTAAGACAAAGGGGAAGGTGCGAGGGCCATCGCCCTCGCGCTCCCTTTATTTCGGTGAGGGCGGCGGCGCCCGATCGTTGCGCCTGCATCGCCGCGCCGCAGGCAGAAGCCCATGACGCAGTGCTATCGTTTCCCTGCCTGCGGCGCGGCGATGCTGGCACTTTGGTGTGGCCCAGCACGACCTGGCCAAACTAACGGGAGCGCGAGGGCGATGGCCCTCGCATCTTCCTCTCCATTTTCTTACCCGCGAACCAAACCCAAGGCATCATAAGTAGCGGCCAAAGTTGGCGCCGCCGCCGCGCGCGCTTTTTCGGCGCCCTTGTGCAGGATGGCGTCCAAAGCGCTGCGATCCTGCTTCAGCTCAACAAACCGGGCGTTGATCGGCGCCAGCTTCTCGACAAGCAGTTCACCCAACGCAGGCTTGAAGGCGCCAAAGCCCTTACCGCCGAAATCGCCCAGCACAGCGTCGACCGTGGTGCCGGCCATGGCGGCATAGATGCCCACCAGATTGCGCGCCTCGGCGCGGTCGGCCAGGCCGGCGGCTTCGGAGGGCAGGGGCTCAGGGTCGGTCTTGGCCTTTTTCACCTTGTTCATGATGGTGTCGGCATCATCGACGAGGTTGATGCGGCTCATGTCCGACGGGTCCGACTTCGACATTTTGGAGCCGCCGTCGCGCAGGCTCATGATGCGCGCGGCGGCGGGCGGAATGATCGGATCGGGCAGGGTGAAGAGCGGCTTGTCCTCGGCGCAGAAGTCGTTGTTGAACTTCTGCGCAATGTCGCGGGCCAGTTCCAGATGCTGCTTCTGGTCCTCGCCCACGGGCACATGGGTGGCTTGATAGAGCAGCACGTCGGCGGCCTGCAGCACCGGATAGGTGAAGAGCGCGACCGAGACCGAATCGCGGTTCTTGCCCGCCTTGTCCTTGAACTGGGTCATGCGGCTGAGCCAGCCCATGCGCGCCGTGCCGTTGAGCAGCCATTGCAGCTCGGCATGGGCGGGCACCTGCGTCTGGTTGAACAGGGTGGAGCGATCAGGGTCCACGCCGCAGGCGACCAGAGCCGCCACCATCTCGCGCGTGCCGGCCGACAGGGTGGCCGGGTCATGCGGCATGGAAATGGCGTGGAGGTCGGCCAGGAAATAGAAGCATTCGCCGCCATTGGCTGCGGCATCGTCCTGCATCGCCACCCAGTTGCGGATCGCCCCCAGATAGTTGCCGAGGTGGAGATTGCCCGTGGGCTGGATGCCGGAAACGATACGCATGATGCTCACTCTTCGTTGAAATTACGCGCGGCGCCGTTTGAGCAGCGCCAGATCGGCGCGGGTAAAGGCGCCCAGCGCGATCGTGGCGACGCCATAGACGCAAACCCCCGCGCCGACCAGAGCGCCCATGGCGGCGACCCGCACATACCAGAAACCGTGCGTATAGGGCATCAGATGGTCCTCACCGGCCAGCAGCAGCCCTCCCATGACCAGCGAGGCCAGCGTGAGGCGCCACCAGCGGCGCTTGAGCCGGGCATCCATGGCGAAATGCCCGCGTTTCACCAGCGTGGTGTAGAGCAGCACGACGTTGAGCGTGGAGGACAGCGCGGTGGCCAGCGGCGGGCCCATATGCTTGAGCGGCAGGATCAGTGCGAGGTTCAGCACCAGATTGGCGGCGATGGAGATCATCGCAAAGCGCACCGGCGTTTTCGTGTCATGCCGCGCGTAAAAACCAGGGGTGAGCACCTTCACCAGAATATAGCTGGGCACGCCGACCGAATAACACGCCAGCGCCTGCGCCGTGAAATGGGTGGCGAGCGGGCCATAGCGGCCATAGCCGAAGAGCGTTGCGGCTATCGGTTCGCCGCAGAAGACCAGCCCCATGGCGGCGGGCAGGGTGAGGAACAGGGCGATTTCCAGCCCACGGTTCTGCGTGTCCATGGCGCCCGCCTCATCGCCGGACGAGAGCTGGCGGCTGATGGTGGGCAGCAGCACCGTGCCCAGCGCAATGCCGATGAGGCCGAGCGGCAATTGGCTCAGGCGGTCGGCCATGTAGATATAGGTGACGCTGCCATGGTCGAGCAGGCTGGCTGCCAGCATGGTCGAGATGACGAGGTTGAACTGTTGGGCCCCGGCCCCGGCGGCGGCGGGCCAGATCAGCTTGAGAAGCTGCTTGACGTCCACCGTCAGGCGCGGCCAGCGCGGGCGCAGCGACACGCCATTGCGCCATGCCGCATGGCCCACCCAGGCCAGTTGCAGCGCGCCCGCGATGGTGACGGCCAGTGCCTGGTTGCGCGCCGTGACCATCGGGTTTTGCGAATGGAAGAACAGCAGCGCGACAATCAGCGTCAGATTGAGCAGGATGGGGGCCGCCGCATTGACCCAGAACTTGTGCATGGAATTGAGGATGCCGCCCAGCAGGCTGACCAGCGAGATCAGCATGAGATAGGGGATCGTCAGGCGAGAGAGGGTGACGGCAAAGGCGAACTGGTCATGCGAAACGCCGTTGAACCCGCCCGAGAGGGCCTGCGTCACCGGCCATGCCAGTGCTTCGAGCACCAGCGTCATGATGACCAGCACGGGCAGCAGCACGCTGAAGGCAGCTTCGGCAAAATCCAGCCCGGCCGACAGGCCGCGCCCTTCCGGGTCGGCCACCTTCTGGTTGAACATGGGGATGAAGGCGCTGGCAAAGGCCCCTTCGGCAAACAGCGCGCGGAACATGTTGGGCAGGCGAAACGCCACCAGAAAGGCGTCGGAGGCAAAGCCCGCGCCCACCACCCGCGCAAAGAGCGAATCACGCATCAGCCCCAGCACGCGGCTGGCCAGCGTCAGGCCGCCGATCGTGCCTGTCGCTTTCAGCAAATTCATCGCAAGCGTCCCTCAGCGCCGGGGGCGGGGTAACAGGGCCGGGGCGTGGCTGCCCCGGCCCGAGGCATCAGGCGTGGCCGGCAGGCTCGGCCGTGGCGATGTCGGGCTCGCCATTCTGTTCGGCATGCTGTTGTAATTGCTGGAAATAAAGCGCGCCGAAGTCGACAGGTTCCAGCAGCAGCGGCGCAAAGCCGGCATCGCGCACGGCATCGGCCAGCACGCGGCGGGCGAAGGGGAACATCAGGCGCGGGGCCTCGGCAAAGACGAAGGCATGCATTTGCGCCTCGTCCAGCCCGCGCATGCCGATCAGGGCGGCGAAGGTCAGGTCGACGATATAGGCGGTGCCGGTTTCATGCTTGGCTGTCAGCGTGATCTTGAGTTCGGCCTCATGCACCTCGGGCTGGATGATGCGCGCGGCGATGTTGAACTGGATGTCCATCTGGGGTTGATCGGTCCACTGGAATGCTTCGGGCGCATTCGGGTTCTCGACCGACAAATCCTTGACATACTGCGAAATAACGCCAGCCGAGGGCTGGGTGTCTTCGAGCTTCAGGCTGGAGGTGACGGTGCCATCATCGGCCATGGGACTTCACGCTTTCTGTTTCTGGGCCCGGCGCAAGCCTGTTGCGCGGGGCAGGTCGAACGGTCTGATGACCGGGCTTGGGCCGATCCTCTTGGGCAGAGCGCCTAGCATCTGGCCGGACGCCCCGCAACCGGCTGGCCCGGCCAGCGGTCAGATGGGGGCGGGCCGCCGCAAAAACAGCCCCCTCCCGCTCTCCCCGCGATCTGGGCCCCTCATTTGCCACGGCATGACGAAAAAAATACCCCGAAAGTCTCATGCATGCGTTGTTCATTTGTGTTCGCTACCTATCTGTAGCATGATCATTCACCGGTTCCGGCCCGATTATGGCATGCCGGGCCCGCTGTGCTAAATTGGACAAAGCTTGTGACCGTCGAAATCGTCATCCTGGCCATTCTGGCGGCCGCTCTGGGGCTCAAGCTCTATTCCGTGCTCGGCCGCCGTGCCGAGCATGGTGACGAACAGCCCCAGCGTGAGCCGATGCAGGGCCGTTTCGATGCCCAGAGCCCCACCTCGCAGGGCAGCGGGCAGGCCAATGCCAACCAGTCGGGTCAGGGCCAGTCGAACCCGCCGCGGCTGGGTGAGCGCCGGGATGAGCCTGCCGCCGCAGGCGCCGTACGCACGCGCGAACCGCTCTCGGTGCTGCCCACGGTGGAGCGCGGCCTGCGCGAGATCATCGCGGTTGACCGCCGTTTCGATCCTCATGCCTTTCTGGAAGGCGCGCGCGGAGCCTATGGCATCGTGCTCTCGGCCTTCTGGCGCGGTGACAAGGACGAGATCGCCAAGCTGTGTGATGCCGAGGTTTCGGCCGGTTTCGCCGCCGCCATCGACGCCCGCCTCGCCGCCGGTGAGGTGATCGACAACCGTCTGGTCCGCCTCAACGAGGTGGTGATCACCGGCGCGGAGTATGAGGCACCCTTCGCGCGGATCACCGTGCGTTTTGTGGCCGATATTGCCGCCATCACCCGCGATGCGCAGGGCCATGTCGTGGCCGGTTCGCTGCATGACGCGATCGAGGCGCGCGATGTGTGGACCTTCCGCCGCAACATCAATTCCGCCGATCCTGACTGGCTGCTCGACGAAACCGACGAAGCGTAAGCGGAGCCGATTTCCATGATGGCAAGGCTGGGTTCGCAGGGCATGCGCGTGGCGTTTGCCCTGCTGGCGGCAACGGCGCTGGCGGCGTGCGGACGTATCATCCCTGAAGGACGCGGGCCCCAGGCGCTGCCACCAGCGCCGGTGCAGACCGCGCCGGTTGCTCCGCCCGCGCCGCCGCCACCCGCCAATGCGCTGGTCGCCGGTGTTCATGCCGGGCCATCGCTGTCCAGCCTTGGGCTGACCTCGGCGACGGCGGCGCCGGCCTTGCAGGCTTTCCGCCTGTCCTGCCCCAAATTGCTGACGCGCAACGATGCCAGCGGGCTGACGGTGCGGGACGACTGGCAGGGCGCCTGCACTGCGGCCAATGACTGGCCCGTCGAGGATGCGGCCAATTTCTTCGCCAATTATTTCGGCACGGTCACGGTGGGCAGCGGCGCTGCCTTTGTCACTGGCTATTATGAGCCTGAAATCGCGGGCAGCCGCACCCATATCCCCGGCTATGACGTGCCGATCTACGGCATGCCCGCCGATCTGGTCCATGCCCGCCCCGGTGACGCGCCGGTCAAGTCCAACGGCCAGACGCCCTTTGGCCGCTATGACGAGAATGGGCAGTTCGTGCCCTATTATGAACGCGCCCAGATCGAGGATGGCCAGCTCGGCGGTCAGAACCTCGAAATCGCCTGGGCGGCCGATCCGGTCGAGTTCTTCTTCCTGCAGGTGCAGGGCTCGGGCCGTTTGCGCGCGCCCGATGGCACGGTGATGCGCATTGGCTATGCCGGCGACAACGGGCAGAATTACACCAACATCGGCGCGCTGATGCGCCAGCAAGGGCTGATCGGCACCGGGCCCGGCCAATATCCGGGCTCGATGCAGGGCATCATCGCCTATATCCGCGACCATCCCGAGGAAGGCCGCGCGCTGATGCGGCAGAACAAGAGCTGGGTCTTCTTCCGCGAACTGACCGGCGCCGGGCCGATCGGCGCGATGGGCGTGGCGGTGAAGCCCCATGTCAGCGTGGCGGCCGATCCGCTGTTCGTGCCGCTGGGCGCGCCGGTGTTCCTGTCGATGGACCCCGCGCTGGCGGGAGCGACTCAGGCCAATGGGTTGTGGATCGCGCAGGATACGGGCGGGGCCATCAAGGGAGCGAATCGCTTCGACAGTTTCTGGGGTGCGGGCGATGACGCGCGCCGCATCGCGGGTGGCCTGTCGGGCCATGGCACCGCAACCCTGCTGTTGCCGCGCGGCAGTCTGGCGCGGCTGGGCCTGCGATGAAGGGGCCGGGCCGGGCGGGTTTCCGGCCAGCCCATCGGGTGCGCAGCCTGACGCCGGAAGAGGCCGCGCTCTGGGCCAAGCTGGCCGAGACGGTCACCCCGCTTGAACCGCGCCGCCGCGCCGCCCCCGTCGCCCAGCCGCTGGCGATCGAGGCTGCGGTTCCCCCCGCGCCGCCCAAAAGGGTCAAGGGCCGCGTGCCGCCGCCCCTGCCGCCTGCGCCGCCGCCCGCCGCACCGGCCCGCCCGCTCGACCGTCATGGGCTGGATGCCGGATGGGACAAAAGGTTGGCCAAGGGTCAGGTGGCGCCCGACTTCAGCCTCGACCTCCATGGCTTCACGCTGGATGAGGCCTATGCGCGGCTGGACGATGGCCTGACGCTGGCACGATCGCAGGGCGCGCGGCTGGTGTTGCTGGTGACGGGGCGGCCAAGGCCGCAGAACGGGCCCTCCTCACGCGGGGTGATCCGGGCCCGTGTCGCCGACTGGCTGGCGCTGGGTCCGCATGGCAGCGCGATCGCCGCCGTGCGCGGTGCCCATGTCCGCCACGGCGGGGCGGGGGCGCTGTATATCATTCTGAAAAGGCAGCGTTGATCGCCGCGGAATCATTTCGTCGCATCGCTTCATTCAACCCCTGTTCAGTCGTATCGCGCTAGGGCACAAGGCGCTAGGATCTGCGCCCGTGACTGGCTGGGGAGGATAGGCCCCGGGCGTCAACTGCGGAGGACAAAGATAATGAATGGTGTCGCGCGTAATCGATTTTCGCGCATGGCCGGCGCTGCCATGGCGGGCCTGCTGGTGCTTGGCCTGTCAGCCTGTGACAATGGGTTCAACAGCAAGGTCACGCGCTTTGCGACGCAGTTGCCCGCCCCACAGGGGCAGAGCTTTGCCATTGTCGCGGATGATCCGTCGCTGGCCGGCGGGATCGAGTTTGGCCAATATGCCGGGCTGGTCGCGCAGAAGCTGAACAAGCTGGGTTATGCCCAGGCGCAGAGCCCTGAGGCAGCCAGCCTGATCGTCCATTTCGGCTATGGCGTGGACAAGGGCCGCCAGATCGTCAGCAGCACCGGCTTTGCCGATCCCTATTTCGGCCCGTGGCGCGGTTATCGCGGTTTTGGCTATGGCGGCTGGGGCCCGTATGGCGGTGGCTGGGGTGGCTGGGGCGGTCGCGCCTGGGGGTATGGTTGGTATGATCCCTGGATGAACGACATCGACGTCTCGACCGTCTATACCAGCGACATCACGCTCAAGATCGACGACAAGGCCACCTCGCGTCGCCTGTTCGAGGGCAAGGCGCAGGCTGCCTCGGCGTCGGACCATCTGAGCTATCTGGTGCCCAACCTGATCGACGCGATGTTCACCGGCTTCCCGGGCAATTCGGGCGAGACGCTCAAGATCACCATCGCGCCGGAAAAGACGACGGTGAAGAAAGTGGATGTGAAGGGGCCGTAAGCCTCTCGGCAAAACCTTGAACAGCACTGGCGCCTCGGTCCTGCAGGGACCGGGGCGCTTTTGTGTCTGGATCAGGGCTGGGGCTCAGGGGCGGGGCAGGGTGAGGGTGTTGACCGCCTCGGGCGCATCATGCAGCCGCAGATAAAGTGAACCATCGACCGGACGCGGCACGATGATCGACAAGCCGGGATAGCCTTCGGGCACGCTGATGGCGCCGTCGAAATCCTTTTTTGCGGACAGCGATGCCAGCAGATAGAGCCCCTCGGCCGAAAGAGTGCAGGGGGCGTTGCTTGGCGGTGTGGCACTTGCGGTTGTGGCACTTGCCGGGGGTCCCTTCGTCGCCGCTCCAGTCACCCCAGCTGTGCTTGCCGCCGGGCAGATCATCTGCGTGATGCGCGGCAGGCGCACCAGCGTGCCCAGTGCCAGCCAGTCCCCGGCAACCCCGGCACGCACCACGCGGGCGCGCAGTGGCCCATAGGCCGAAGCGCCCAGCGCCTGGGCCGGGGTCAGGCTGGCGATCACCACCGAGGGATCGACAAGGGTGAGGCCATTGCCGGGCGTCAGCCGGGTCATCGCATCGCCCGTGGCGGTGGCGACCTCCACACTGTCACGCGGCCCGAAGCGGTCGTTGCCCCGCGCCTTCAGCGTAAAGCTGAAGCGGGCATCGGCAGGAATTTCATCCGGGCTACCCAGCGAGATGGTCGCGGCTTGCGGCTGATCGGCATGGGGGCGCTGGATGTTGCGGGCGATGATGTCGGCGGCGGGTTGCGGGGTTTTGGGGGGCGGCGTGATGGTGACATGCGCCGGCGCCGTGCCCTGCGGCCCGGTGATGGTCAGCGTGATGGGGGCAGTCTTGTCACGCCCGCTCTCTTTCGCGGTGAAGGTGATGGCCAGCTCATCCGCGCCGCCGGCTTTCCAACTGAGCGGCACGGCGGTGCCATCGCCGGTGCTGGCCGTGACCGTGGCGACACAGGCGGCCGGCGCGCCGGTCAGGCTCAGCGTGCCATCGCCCTTGTTCGGGCCGGATTGCTGCCATTGCCAGCGGCCGGGAAGGTCGAGCGTGACATCGGGGCCTGTGAAGGGGTCAAAGCCCCAATGGCCCTGCACCTTCCCATGCAGCGGGCCTGCGGACAGCGCCGGCAGGGTGGCGGGAAAGGCGATCGCCAACCCGCCACGCGGGGCATCGGGGGTGAGCGGCAGGTCGATGCCGGGCGCCCCCACCGGTTCGAGGCGGATCTCGAGATCGCGCGCATAGGCCGTGGCATAGAGCAGCGGCGCGCTGGCCATCGGCAGCACTTGCGATGCGCCGCCGAAGCACGGGGCGACCGCGGCATTGGCCAGATGCAGATCGGGCGGTTTGCCGGGCCTGATCGGCGGCAGCGCGGCCATCAGCACCGATTTGGGATTGGCAAAGGAGGGCGGCGTGTTGAGCGCCAGCGCCAGCCTGTCGCCATGCGGGGCGCCCAGCGCGGGGATGTATTGGTATCTGGCCGTGTGCATTGCGCCGAAGATGCCGATGATCTCATGCACGGCGCTGATATAGGGGCTGAAATAGCCAAGGCCGGCGGCGGGCGTGGCGCTGACGCTCAGGGCCAGATCCGTCGCCGCGCCTGACAGGCTGGAGGTGCTGCTGCTGTCATCGCCGCCCAGCACGGCGGATTGTTTTGCATCCATCAGGCAGGCGGCCTGCACCTCGGCGGGGCGTTGCAGGCAGGCATCGTTGATCTTGATATGCAGGCTCTGGGCAATGGCCGGGGCCAGATGGGCCAGCGTATCGGGCGCGCTGGCCGAAATGTGGCGGATGGCGGCCAGATAGGCATCATAGCGGCTGCGGTCGAGCGATGCCTGCTCCAGATCCTGCGCCGCGCGGACGAAGGCGCCGGGGCGCGCCTGCACCGCATCGCGCAGGGTCTTTTCATCGCCCCCCGTTTCCGGCGCCAAAAACAGGGCGAGATGCTGCGCCCCGGCGGGCACGGTGAGGGTGATCGGCCCGCCGCCATGGCCCGCCTTTTTCCAGCTTTGCGATGTCTTGAACCATTTGCCGGGCGGCGGATTGGTGGGATCGCGCAGGAAAGCGGCGACCAGCAGATAATGCGCGGTCTGGTCGGCGGGCAGCAGCGCCTCGACCTTCACCTTGTCACCCGGCGCCAGTTGCGGCACGGCGCCGATAGGCAGGGTGATGCCTTCGCGCGTAATGCTGACGCGCAGGTCCGGCCCGGCCAGATCGAAGGCGGGCGTGTCGGCATGGGCGGGGACGGCCAGGGGCAGGGCCATCGCAAGGGCGAGGCTGGCGCTGTGGGCGAGGAGCTTGCGGGTCATGGCATTCCGGCGAAAGCGGGCAAAGGATGGTTCTGACTAGAGCGCGCTGCCCTTACCCTTCATGAATGGATGGGGCGCGGGGGAGGTTCCAAGGCTGATTTTGCGCCTTTCTTCCCGCGCAATTCTGATACGATGGCCTTTCAAACCCCTGCCGGAGGCCGCATTTCCGCCATGCGCTATTTCCTCGACACGGAATTCAACGGATTTGGCGGGGCGCTGATCGCCATCGCGCTGGCGCCCGAGGATGCGGCGCGCGAACCGTTTTACGAGGTCATGGCCTGCCCCGACCCGACGCCATGGGTGGCGACCAATGTTCTGCCCGTGCTGGGCAAGGCGCCGACGGCGCGGGTGGAGGTGGCCAGCCGCTTTGCCCATTATCTCCTGCATGATGCCCAGCCCCTGCTGGTGGCGGACTGGCCCGAGGACATCGCCCATGCCGCCAATCTGCTGATCACCGGGCCGGGGCGAATGAAGCCGGTGCGTGCCTTGCGCTTTGAACTGGTGGACCCCGATGTGATGGGCTGGCCCGTGCCCAGCGCGATGCCGCACAATGCCTGCCATGATGCACAGGCCCTGCGCGCCACGGTGTTGGCGCATGAGGCCCGCATGGCCGGCTGAGCGATTGCCGCGCGGGGCGGGCTTGTGTAGGGGCGGGGGCTGTTTCCAGCGCCCTTTCCCGAGTGAGGCCATCGCCATGCAGACACGAGACTTGATCGGAACGGCGCAGGTGCCCGGCGGCGCGGAGCTGACGCTTTACCGGCGCGGGGGCGATTACATGATCGTCATGGGCCATAATGAGCTGATGAGCAGCCGGATGAGCGGTTCGGAAGAGGCGCTGGCCAATATGACCATCACGCGCCTTGGCCCGCGCGCGGAGCGCGATGGCGACGCGCATCTGCTGATCGGTGGCTATGGCATGGGCTTTACCCTGCGCGCTGCGCTGGCGGCCCTTGGCCCCAGGGGGCGCGTGACGGTGGCCGAACTGGTGCCCGAGATCATCGAATGGGCGCGTGGGCCGATGGAGGAGCTGGCGGCGGGCTGCCTTGAAGACCCGCGGGTGACGCTGGTGCAGCGCGATGTGGCCGAGGTGATCGCGGCGGGGCAGGGCAGCTATGACGCCATTTTGCTCGATGTCGACAATGGGCCCGATGGTATCGTCCACCCCGGCAATGAGCGGCTCTATTCCGAAAAGGGCCTGCGCGCGGCGATCCGCGCGCTGACGCCGGGGGGCGTGCTGGCGATCTGGTCGGCGGGCCCTGATGATGCCTTCAAGCGGCGGCTGATCAAATCCGGCCTGATGGTGGATGAAGTGGGCGTGCGGGCGCGCAGCAATGGCAAGGGGCCGCGTCACATCATCTGGTTCGCGCAGAAGCCGTAACGCCTCGGCCTCACGAGGCGGTGGGTTCGGTGATGATCTGGTCATGGGCGGCGCGGATGTTGCCCGATTCGATCTGGATCTTGAGTCGCTCGCGGTCGCGCGCGCGGTACATGTCCTCGGCATGGTTGATGGCATCGATGCTTACGCCCAGATCCTCCAGCGCGAAACGGGCCATCTTCACCGCCGATTCCAGAAGCTCGCGCACCACGCGCCGGGCGGGTGATCGCTTCAGCCGGATCAGCGCGCGCCGGTCATAGGCGCGGACATAGAGGGCCGCTTTCGGAAAGGCCTGGGCGACGGCTTCGATATGGGGCACGTCCAGCTGCTCGCCATCGAGGCAGAAGAGGATGAGCGCGGCATCATCAGCGCCAGCCTGCCGCAACAGGTCCAGCCGCGTGCCGTCACCGAAATAGACCTTGGCGCCGAAACTGCCGGCGATGTCGATCATCTCGATGTCCTTGTCGATCAGCGTCACCGAGATTTCGCTGGCCAGCAGCATCTGCGCCACCGTCTGGCCAAAGCGGCCATAGCCCACGACGATGGCGGTGGCATGGTCGGCATCCTGCGGTCCCTCGCGCTCGCCCTGCACCTTGGCGGCCTCGCGGCGCAGCGGTTTGGTCAGCGCCATCAGGAAAGGGGTGGTGGCCATCGAGACCGTGACGATGGCGCCGAACAGGCTGGCGGCATCGGGCTTGATGAGGAAGGCGTTCTGCGCCTGGGTGAAGAGCACGAAGCCGAATTCGCCCCCCTGGCTGAGCAACAGTCCCAGCGCCAGCGCCCCGCGCCAGCTCATACGGAAGGCGAGACCAATGAGGAAGATGACCAGCGTTTTGACCAGCACCAGCGCGCAGGCCATGGCCATGACGAAGAGCGGGCGCTCGGCAATGGCATGCAGGTTCAGCACCATGCCGACGGTGAGGAAGAAGAGGCCGAGCAGGATCGAGCGGAAGGGTTCGACGTCAGCTTCCAGCTCATGGCGATAGGGCGAATCGGCCAGCATCACGCCGGCGACGAAGGCGCCGAGGGCTGTGGAGAGGCCCAGCGCCTCCATCACGGCGGCAGCGGCCATGACGGTGAAAAGCGCCGCCACGATGAACATCTCGCGCTCGCCAAGGTTGCCGATGAGGCGAAACAGGGGCCGGATGAGATAGCGCCCGGCCAGGATCAGCCCCGCCACCGCCAGCACCGTCATCAACGCCAGTTTCCAGCCGGGCGGGCCGCCGGCATCAGCCGGGTTGCGGCTCATTGTGGCGATGATGGTGATGAGCGGGATGATCGAGAGGTCCTGAAACAGCAGGATGGCAAAGGTCCGCTCGCCAAAGGGGGTGCGCATCCGGCCCGAGGCCTGCAGCATGGGCAGCACCTGCGCGGTGGAGGAGAGCGCCAGCGGCAGGCCCAGCGCCAGCGCGGCCGTGGCTGAAAAGCCGGTCGAGAGCCAGATCATCCCCGCCAGCGCCAGCCCGCAGAGCGTGACCTGCAAAAGGCCAAGGCCCAGAATGTCGCGCTTCATCCGCCACAGGCGCGACGGGTTCAGCTCCAGCCCGACGAGGAAAAGCAGCAGGGTGATGCCCAGTTCGGCCAGCCCCATCTTCTGGTCCGCCTGGCCGACAAGGCCGAGCACCTGCGGCCCCACCACCGCGCCCGCCACCAGATAGCCCAGCGTGGCGCCCAGCCCCAGCCGCCGGAACACCAGCACGAAAACCATGGCAAAGCCGAGCAGCAGAAAACCGTCGTGAAGCAGGGAAGGTTGGGTCATTGAGTGGTCGGGGCCCCTTTCGCGGTTGCAGTGTAGCGGCTTGGGCGCGGGGGGCAAATGGGCGATCGCAGCTTTTGCCCGGTCCTTGCAACAGGGCGCGGGCACCCCACATCATCGCCACCCCCTTCGGCCACCATGGTGCAAAGCCTTGTTTCGCAAACGCACGTCCAACCGTTATTACACCGGCCCCATCAGCGATCATTTCAACGGCAGGCATTTTTCCAATCCGCTGCCCACCCCCGGCAAGGGCCTGCGCGCTGTGATGCGCTGGCGCTTCACGTCAAAATCCGCGCGCTGGCCCGATGCGGTGCCCATCACGCCGGTGTGCCCGCAACCGGCAAGCGAGGCCACGCGCGTCACCATCGTAGGCCATGCCACGGTGTTGATCCAGACCGGCGGGCTCAACATCGTGACCGATCCGGTGTGGTCGCAGCGAGCCAGCCCGGTCCATTATGCAGGGCCCAGGCGGGTGTGCCCGCCCGGTGTTGCCTTTGACGATCTGCCGTGCATTGACGTGATCCTGCTCAGCCACAATCATTACGACCATCTCGACAAGGTGACGATCACGCGACTGGTCGAGCGCGACAATCCGCGCATCATCACGCCGCTGGGCAATGATTACATCGTGCAGGATGCCGCGCCCTGGGCCCGGGTCGAAGCCGGCGACTGGTGGGACGATTTCACGCTGGCCCCCGGTATCGAGGCCAGCATCGTGCCCGCACAGCACTGGTCCTCGCGTGGACTCTCGGATGCCCGCATGGCGCTGTGGGGCGGTTTCATGCTGCGCACGCGCGATGCGCTGATCTATTTTGCCGGAGACACGGCCTATGGCGATGGCGGCATCTTTCGAGCCTTGCGCCAGCGCTATGGCTCGCCCGATCTGGCGCTCATTCCCATTGGCGCCTATGCGCCGCGCTGGTTCATGAAGGATCAGCACACCGATCCCGATGAGTCAGTGCAGATCCTGCTCGATCTCGATGCGCGCGCGGCCATCGGCCTGCATTGGGGTGTGTTTCAGCTCAGTGACGAGGGACGCGATGAGCCGCGCGACGAACTGGCCCTGGCGCTGGCCCAACGCCAGATCCTGCCCGACCGCTTCATCGCGGCCGAGCCGGGGCATGTGTGGGATCTGGCCTGATCGGCCTCAGCCCTGAAATGTCCAGGCCAGTGTCTCGCCGGCATGGAAGGGCACCACAGCGGTGTCGCCTTCGCCAATCACGGCAGGCACCGCCACGCCGGTCTTGCTCAGTGTGATGGTGCCTTCGTTGACGGGCAGGCCGTAGAAGCGCGGGCCGTTCAGGCTGGCAAAGCCCTCGAAATGGGGCAGGGCGCCATCCTCGTCGAACACCTGGCAGTAGCTTTCCAGCGCGAAGGGCGCGTTGAAAATGCCCGCGCAGCCGCAGGAGGTTTCCTTGCGCGCGACATTGTGCGGCGCACTGTCGGTACCGAGGAAAAACTTGGGCGAGCCCGAGGTGACCGCCTTGCGCACGGCGAGGCGATGGTGCTCGCGCTTGGCCACCGGCAGGCAATAGGCATGCGGGCGGATGCCGCCATCGAAAATGGCGTTGCGGTTGATGATCATGTGCTGGGGCGTGACGGTGGCGGCGACAGTCTCCCCCCCGGCCAGCACGAAATCGGCCGCCTCAGCCGTGGTGATATGTTCGAGCACCACCTTCAGCTCGGGATAATCCGACACCAGCGGGGTCAGGATACGCTCGATGAAGACGGCCTCGCGGTCGAAGATGTCCACCGCCCTGTCGGTCACCTCGCCATGGATGAGCAGCGGCATGCCGATGCGCTGAATCGTGTCGAGCACCTTGGTCATCTTGCGGATGTCGGTGACGCCATGGGCCGAATTGGTGGTGGCATGGGCCGGGTAGAGCTTGGCGGCGGTGAAGACCCCTTCGCCGTGCCCGCGCGCGATCTCTTCCGCATCGATGCCATCGGTGAGATAGCAGACCATCAGCGGGGTGAAATCGCGCCCTTTGGGCAGGGCGGCCATGATCCGCTCGCGATAGGCCAAGGCCGCCGCCACGGTGGTGACCGGCGGGGTCAGGTTGGGCATCACGATGGCGCGGGCGAACTGGCGCGCGGTATAATCGGCCACGGCGGCCAGCATGGCGCCATCGCGCAGGTGAACGTGCCAGTCGTCGGGGCGGCGGATGGTGATGGTGGTCATGGGCCAGTCCCCTAACGCGCCACGCGGCGGATCGCCAGCCGGATTCGACGGATTTCGGCCTGACGGCGCCCTCAGGGCAGGGCGATGGCCAGAAGGCGGATCTGCGCCACCGCGCTCGACGAGATCTGCACTGTGTAATGGCCGGGCTTCAGCGTAAAATCGACCATCTTGCGGATGCCCGAACAATCCGGCCCATGCGCGTGGGCGATGGAGCGCTGCGCCCCATCCTGCCCCACCACATCCAGCCAGGCCGCCGCGCTGAGCGCGATGCGATAGGTGCCCGTTTTGGCAATATCGAGCGACAGCACGCCGCCATGGCTGGTCGCCTCGCCGCTTTTGGCCGGCGGCAGGAGAAAATGCAGCGATGGGGTGGGCAGCAGGGCAAGCTGCGCGGCACGGCCCAGCGTCACGGTGGGGGCATGGGCGCCATCGGCCCCGGCGGCAAGCGGGGCTGGCCTCGCCCATGGCGCCAGCGCGCCGGCGGGGGCAATGGGGGCCGGGCAGGCGGGGGCGGCTGACGCAGCCATGGAACCTTGCTCGGCCATGGCGGGCGCGGACAGCATCAGCCCCGTCGCCAGCAGGCAAAGCTTTGTTTTGATGCGCATGGCGGCCATTCCCTCACCAGATGAGCGACCTTTGTAACCCGCCACCGAACAAAGACCAGAGTTCAGGCAAAAAAGGCCCCCGACATTGGTCGCAAAAGGGGCTACTTTAGGATGTGGCCGCCTTGCCTTGGCGCGCAACCGGGCGCACTTCGCCGTGAACAGAACATCCTGACAAGAGGAAGCCCTTCCCGTGAGCAGTTCCAGCCGTATCACGCATCCCGCCTTTCGCGCCAAAGTGACGAGCGCGGCCCAAGCCGCCGCCATGATCCGCCCCGGTGACACGGTGGGGATGAGCGGCTTTACCGGCTCGGGTTATCCCAAGGCCGTGCCCATCGCGCTGGCCGAGCAGATCGAGGCTGCCCACGCAAAGGGCGAGGATTTCCGCGTGCGTGTGTGGACCGGCGCCTCGACTGGCCCGGAATTGGACGCGGCGCTGGCCAAGGTGGACGGCATCGAGTTCCGTCTGCCCTACAATTCCGACCCCATCGCCCGCGAAAAGATCAACAGCGGCAAGATGGACTATTTCGACATGCATCTGAGCCAGGTCGCGCCGATGGCGTGGCAGGGTTTTCTGGGCAAGCTCGATGTCGCGCTGGTGGAAGTGACCGGCATCACGCCCGACGGTTTGCTCATCCCCTCCTCCTCGGTGGGCAACAACAAGACCTGGCTGGACCGCGCCGATAAGATCATCCTTGAGGTCAACAGCTGGCAGTCGCCCGCGCTCGAAGGCATCCATGACATCTATTACGGCACCCAGTTGCCGCCCCATCGCGTGCCCATCCCCCTGCTGCGCGCCGATGACCGGATCGGATCGCATTATTTCACCGTGGACCCGGCCAAGGTGGTGGCGGTGGTGGAAACCGATTCGCCCGACCGCAACCTGCCCTTCTCCGCGCCCGATGCCTCGGCCAACGCCATTGCCGGCCATCTGATGCAGTTCTTCGCCCATGAGGTGAAGCTGGGCCGCATGCCGGAAAACCTGCTGCCGCTGCAATCGGGCGTGGGCAATATCGCCAATGCGGTGCTGAGCGGTCTGGTCGACAGCCCTTTCACCAACATGACCAGCTTCACCGAGGTCATTCAGGACGGCATGATCGACCTGCTCGACACCGGCAAGCTGCGCATGGCCTCGGCCACCGCCTTCTCGCTCAGTCCCGAGGCGGCGGCGCGGGTGAATGCCGATATGGGCCGCTATCGCGACAAGATGATCCTGCGCCCGCAGGAAATCAGCAACCATCCCGAGTTGATCCGCCGCCTCGGCTGCATCGCCATGAATGGGCTCATCGAGGCGGACATCTACGGCAACGTCAATTCCACCCATGTCATGGGCAGCCGCATCCAGAACGGCATCGGCGGCAGCGGCGACTTTGCCCGCAATGCCTATGTCTCGATCTTCATGACGCCCAGCACCGCCAAGGGCGGTAAGATCAGCGCCATCGTGCCGCAGGCCAGCCACGTCGACCACATCACGCAGGACGTGCAGGTGATCGTGACGGAGCAGGGCCTGGCCGATTTGCGCGGCCTCTCGCCCCGCCAGCGCGCGCAGGTGATCATCGCCAATTGCGCCCACCCCACCTTCCGCCCGATGCTGGAGGACTATTACGCCCGCGCGCTCAAGGGTTCCTATGGGTTGCAGAGCCCATCGCTGCCCGGCGAGGCATTGAGTTGGCATCAGCGGTTTATTGAAACGGGCTCGATGCTGGTTTGAGGGTTTGAAGAAAAAGGGAAGGTGCGAGGGCGCCCTAGCTTGTCGCTCGCGACAAGCGCTCGCTTAGTGGCCTCGCATCTTTCTTTCCCTTCTTGCCTCACCGCCTTCTTCCCTGCAAACCCACCCCATGATCCTGCTCAGCGACGAATTCACCGACCTGGCCATCCATGATGGCGTGATGCGCACCCATATCTTCCGCCCGGCGGCGGAGGGGCAATTCCCCGGCGTGGTGCTTTTTTCCGAGATTTATCAGGTAACGGCGCCCATCCGCCGGCTGGCGGCCTTCATTGCGGGCCATGGCTATGTCGTCGCCGTGCCCGAGGTCTATCATGAATATGAGACGCCCGGCACGGTGCTGGCCTATGACCAGCCGGGCACGGAACGTGGCAATGCGTTGAAGATCGAGAAGCCGGTGGCCGGCTATGACGCCGATGCCCGCGCCGTGCTCGATTATCTGGCGACGCACCCTTCGTGTAATGGCCGTCTGGCCACGGCGGGTGTGTGCCTTGGCGGCCATCTGGCTTTGCGCGGGGCGTTGGACCCGCGTGTGGCGGCAGCCGCCTGTTTCTACCCCACCGATGTGCATGGCGGCACGCTGGGGCAGGGCAAGAGCGATGACACGCTGGCGCGGCTGGCGGAGCTGAAGGCGCAGGCGCTGTTCGTCTGGGGGCGGCAGGACCCGCATGTGCCCTTTGCCGGGCGCGAGGTGATCCGCGCGCGGCTGGAGGCGGTGGAGGCGCGCTATGAGTGGCATGAGGTGAACGGCGCCCATGCCTTCCTGCGCGACGAGGGCTATCGCTATGACCCGGAACTTTTCGTGCAGACGACCGGCTGGATGCTGAGCCTGTTCGCGCGGGTGCTGCGCCGGTAGGAGTCTGGGGTATTTGCGCAATTGGCGCGGCTGGCGGGGCGTGCATGGTGTGCGGGTCTGATCGAGAGGTATTCCATGCGCCAGCGCCTGCTTTCCGCCCTAGCCCTTGCCAGCGTGACGGGCGGCGGCCTGCTTGCTGATGCCACTGCAAGCGCTCAGACTTTCTCGACCCCGTCAGCCGTTCCCCCGCCCGGCGAAGCGCCCAAGGTCAGTGCCTTGTGGGCGGTGGTGCGCGAGCTGGCCGACGACAGCTATCAGGGGCGCGGGGCAGGTTCACCCGGTTATGACCGTGCGGCGGCATGGCTGGTGAAGCAACTGACCGCGATGGGCTTGCAACCGGCAGGCACGAAGGGTTTCTATCAGCCGGTCGATCTCGTGGCGCAAAGCTTTGACACCGCCGCCAGCCATGCGGCGCTGATCGGCCCATCGGCCATGGTGCCGCTTTCCGTGCCGCAAGACATCTATTTTCGCGGCGGCCATGCCATGCCGGTGGATCTGAACGCGCCTATCATCTTTGCGGGCTATGGCCTGTCCATGCCCGATGTCGGCTATGATGATTTTGCCGACATTGATGTGAAGGGCAAAATCGTCGTCGTGCTGCCCGGCGGGCCGGAGTCGATTTCGGGCGCGCGCAAGTCGAATGCCCGCAGCGAGGTGGCCGGGCTGTTGGCGCGGCGCGGGGCGCTGGGGCTGATCCAGCTTTCGACGCCCAAGCAGACCGAAATTCCATGGGCGCGGCAGGTGAGCGGCTCCTCGCGCGCCTCGTTGATGCTCAGCGACGGTGGCTTGCGCGATGTTTCTGCGCCCTTCCTCGCCGGCGCTCTCAACCCCGAGAAGGCCGAGGCGCTGCTGGCAGGGTCGGGCCACAGTTTTGCCGAACTGGCCGCTCTGGCAGATAGCGGGGCGAAGCTGCCCCATTTCGATCTGGCCACCCGCCTCTCCACCCATGTCGTGACCACACGCAAGCTGCTGCACAGCGCCAACATCGTTGCCCGCCTGCCCGGCAGCGATCCGGTGCTGTCCAAGCAAGTCGTTGTCGTCTCGGCCCATCTCGACGGGCTTGGCGTGGGCACGCCGGTGAAGGGCGATGCCATCTACAATGGCGCGCTTGACAATGCGGTTGGCGTGGCCAGCGCCCTGACCATCGCCCGCGACCTCAAATCGGGCAAGCGCCCGCGCCGCAGCGTGCTCTTCCTTTTCCCCACCGCCGAGGAAGGCGGTCTGCTCGGCTCGCGCTATTTCGCCATGCGGCCCAGCGTGCCAAAGACAAGCATCGTGGCCGACATCAACTTCGACATGCCGCTGCCGATCTTCCCGCTTACCAGCGTGACGCCCATCGGCTATGAGGAAAGCTCTCTGGGCAAGGTTGCCGCCGCCGTGTCCGACAAGATGGGCCTGCCCATCGTGCCAGACCCCTTTCCCGACCGTCGCGTCTTCATCCGCTCTGACCAATATAGTTTCATCAAGGCCGGCGTGCCCTCGCTGTTCATGAAGCTGGGCTTCAAGCGCGATACGCCCGAGGCGGTGGTCGAGCATGACTGGCGCGCCAACATCTACCATTCCCCGCGCGATGATGGAAACCAGCCGGTGATCCGCCCGGTGGCAGCCGCTTTTGCGGATTACGTGACTGCCGTGGTGCGGCGCGTCGCCAATGAAACGGCACGGCCGACATGGAATGCAGATAGCTATTTCGCGCGGTTTGCGGGGAAGAAATGAAAGAGAAGGTGCGAGGGCCATCGCCCTCGCGCTCCTTTTTGTTTGGAGAGGGACTGCCGGGCCGAAGCATAGCGCCAGCATCGCCGCGCCGCAGGCAGGAAGAACGAAGGCGCAGCGCTGGGGGCATGAAAGCCTGCGGCGCGGCCAACTCAGCGCTTTGGCCGAACCCTGCACACAACGCCGACATCTAAAGGGAGCGCGAGGGCGATGGCCCTCGCACTTATCGCTTCCTTCTTACTTCCCCAAAGACATCGAGAAAGGCCGCGCCGAAAGCGCAGCGCCCCATGCCTTGTTCGGCTGGGCCTGCATGGTGAAATGCAACTCGCCCCCGGCACGCACTTGTGCATCGGTGATATAGGTCACGTTGAGCGGCTTTCCGTTGAGCGTCACCGAGCCGACGTAGGGATGCGCGTCCGACAGGCCATCGGTCACCACGGTGAAGTGGTTGCCGTTGGGCAGGGTGATGGTGGCGCGCGACACGAAGGGCCGCCCGATGACATATTGGTTCGAGCCGGGCGCGACGGGGTAGAAGCCAAGGCCGGTGAACACCAGCCATGCTGACATCTGGCCAAGGTCGTCGTTACCGGCAAGGCCATCGGGGGTGGGCTTGTACTGGCTCTCGACAATCTGCTTCAGGCGGGCCTGGGTGCGCCATGGGGCGCCGGCATAGGTGTAGAGATAGGCGACGTGATGGCTGGGCTCATTGCCGTGGATATATTGGCCGATGAGACCCGCGATATCCTCGGCGTGGCTGTAATCCACCTTGGAGTTGTCGAAATCGAACATGGCGTCGAGCTTGGCGATGGCCTTGGCATCCCCGCCCAGGATCTTGAACAGCCCTGCCTGATCCTGCGGGGCGAACCAGCTGTATTGCCAGGCATTGCCCTCGGTATAGTCCGAACCATAGTTGATGGCGGTGGGGTCGAAGGGGGTGCGGAAGCTGCCATCCGCCTTGCGGGCGCGCAGCCAGCCTGATTTGGCATCGAAGCTGTTGCGCCAGTAGGAGGCGCGCTTTTCGAAGGTGTCAGCAATGTCGGTGCGGCCCATGGCGCGGGCCATGCGCGAGATCGTCCAGTCGTCGAAGGCATATTCGACGGTTTTGGAGGCCGCTTCCGGCTCGCGGTCGATGGGGACGTAGCCCAGCTTCATATAGTCGCCCAGGCCACCATATTGGGCGTGGGTAGCGCTGGCGACCATGGCATCCAGAGCGGCATTGGCGTCAAAGCCCTTGATGCCCTTCAGATAAGCGTCCGCGATCACCGGCACGGCGTGATAGCCGATCATGCACCATGTCTCACGCCCGGCGAATTGCCAGATGGGCAGGATGCCATCGGGGCTTTCCTGCTGGCTGGCGACCAGCGAATTGACGACATCGGCGGTGGTCTGCTCGGGCTGGATGAGAGTGAGCAGCGGATGCTCGGCGCGGAATGTATCCCACAGCGAGAAGGTGGAGCGGAAGGTAAAGCCCCTGGCCAGATGGACCTGATCGTCCGGCCCGCGATAGCGGCCATCGGCATCGCTCCACACGCTGGGCGCCAGCAGGGCATGGTAAAGTGCGGTGTAGAGGTTGCGGCGCATGGTCTCGGGCGCCTCGATCTGCACGGCGCCCAGCGCCTTGCCCCAAGCGGCCTCGCTGGCGGCGCGGATGGCGTCGAAATCGCCCGGCTCGCTGGCGAGATTGGCGATGGCGCCATTCTCGTCCACGCCTGACAGCGCGACCTTCACCTCCAGCGGGCCCTTGATCTGGCCGAAATCAAGGCTGGCCTCCAGCGCCTTGCCCAGCTTTTCGGAAAGGTCGGCATCGGTGCGGCCCGGCCCTTTGAAGCCACGATAGGGCACGTTGGTGTCGCGGTCGATCAACTCATGGCCGAGGAGCGGCGCGGAAAAGCGCATGGCGAAATCGAGCTTGCGCCCCGGCGCCCAGCCGCGCGTTTCGCGAAAGCCGGTGAGCGTGCCATCGGGATGCAGATGCAGGCCCGACCACAGCACTTTGCCCGGATAGTTGTAGAGCGAGGTTCGCAGGTCGATCACCAGCCGCGCCCGTGCGCCGGGCTGGAAGGTGTAGCGGTGGACGCCAACGCGCGTGCCGGCGGTCATTTCGGCGCGGATTCCCGTATCGGCAAGGGTGACGGCGTAATAGCCGGGGTGGGCCACCTCGCTCTCATGCGAAAAGCGGCTGCGATAGCCCGACCCCGGCACTTTGGGATCACCCGGATCGAGTTTCACCTCGCCCACTTGCGGCATGACCAGAATGTCGCCCAGATCCGAATGGCCCGCGCCCGAAAAATGGGTATGCGAAAAGCCCTGAATGGTGGGGTCGGAATAGCGATAGCCCGCCGCATGGCTGTAACAGGCGCGGATTTCACAACTCGTGTCGGTATCGGGCGAAAGCTGCACCATGCCGAAGGGCGCGCTGGCACCGGGGAAGGTATGACCTTCGCCGCCCGTGCCGACCATCGGGTCGGCGGCCTCGCTGGGGCTGGGCCCCTGTGCGTGAAGCGCCAGAGGAGAGCAGGACAGGACGAGGGCCAGAGCGGCGCGCAAGGGGGAGCGAAGCATGGGGGCGGTTTGTAAGCCGTCCCCGCGCCACTGTCCAATCAGGCGATCAGCGCATCCGCCAAAGTGCCATCATGATAGCGGGCCTCGTCCAGCAGCCCTTCGCGGCGGGCGACCAGCGTGGGGATGAGGATCTGCCCGGCGACATTGGTGGCGGTGCGTCCCATGTCGAGAATGGGGTCGATGGCGAGCAACAGCCCCACGCCTTCCAGCGGCAGGCCCAGCGTGGAGAGGGTGAGGGTGAGCATCACCACCGCGCCTGTCACCCCCGCCGTGGCGGCCGAGCCCAGCACCGAGACGGCGACGATCAGTCCATATTGCAGCGGCGCCAGCGTGATGCCGTAGAACTGCGCGATGAAGATGGCGGCAATGGCGGGATAGACCGCGGCGCAACCATCCATCTTGGTGGTGGCGGCAATCGGCACGGCAAAGGAGGCATAGGCGCGCGGCACGCCCAGCTCCTCGGCGGCGACTTCGGCCAGCGGCAGGGCCGCAGCGGAGGAGCGCGAGACGAAGGCAAGCTGGATGGCAGGCCATGCCTTGGCATAGAAGCGGCGCGGCGAAAGCCCATGGGCCGCCAGCAGCGAGGGATAGACCACGCCCACCACCAGCGCGAGGCCAAGGTAGAGCGCGCCGGCAAACAGGCCCAGACGCGACAGCGTGTCCCAGCCATATTGCACCACGGCATTGCCGATCAGCGCCGCTGTGCCGATGGGTGCAAGGCGGATCACCCAGCCCAGCAGTTTGCGCAGCACCACCAGCAGGTCCGCCGTCCAGCCCAGAAAGCGCTGGCCTGCCTCACCCGAATGCAGCGCTGCGCTGCCCACCGCCAGAGCGATGACGACCACTTGCAGGATGTTGAAATCCACCCCCGTGCTGGCCGCGCCATTGGCCAGTTTGGTGGTGGCGACAAGGCCAAGCATGTTGGCCGGGATCAGCCCCTTGATGAAATCGAGCCAACTGCCCACCGTGTGGGGCTGGGCTGCCTCGCTGGCGATGGCCCCGCTGTGCAGGCCGGGTTGCAGGCCAAGGCCCAGCGCAATGCCGATGGACACGGCGATGAGCGCGGTGATGGCAAACCACAGGAAGGTCTGCGCCGCCAGCCGCGCGGCATTGTTCAACTCACCCAGCCGTGCCACGCTGGCCACGATGGCGGCAAACACCAGCGGCGCCACGGTGGCGCGCAGCAGGGTGATGAAGCTCGACCCCATCAGATTGAGCGCGACCGCCAGCGGATGTGTCTTGTCGCCCGGCAAGGCGCCGGTTGCCCGTGCCAGCAGGCCCAGCGCCAGACCAATGCCGATGGCCGCCGCGATCTGCAAGGCAAAGCCGCGCCGTGGCGGCCGGGAGGGGGACAGGGTGGTCTGGGTCACGTCAGGCTCCGGGGGGGGGGGAGGGGTGAGAGCGCATATGGGAGGCAGGTGATCACAATCCCAGCCTCTGCCAGAAGGCATCGGCGGTGACGCTGGCCTCCGGGCGGGAGGGACGGGTTTCGCCATGCCACCATGAGGGGTGCGGTAGGGGAGGGATTGTGCCCGACCTTGCTGCCGGGCGGCGGGGAAAATCGGGCTGGCGAGACATCAGTCGGTTCCTTGTCTTGCGGCTTCCGGAAGCCGTCTGGTGTCGTGTCGATCCCTGGAATAATATTGATAAGGCAGTATTTATCGTCACTGACGGTGGCGGGCGCGGGGCCCGTCTGGCCGAACTGCTTCGCGTCCATCCGGCACGGGACAGGAAGGGGGGCGTCGGATCAGAGGTCTAATCACTACTAATAAAGTAGAGTTTTGTCCCGCAAGCCTTGCTGAGGGTCTGCCAAGAAATTCTATGTCCGAAAGGCCCCGCTCAAACCACCTCTTTGCCGGTTTCAACAAACTCTAGCCCGCCGCTTGGCATTCAGGGATTGAGCCGACCGGCCAAAGCTGATTATGCAGGGGGCATGGTTGCTTTTCTTCAACCCTTGCCCCTACGGTTTGCCCGGTGACGCGCCGCGCGCTCATCATCCGCCATGTGCCGCATGAAGGCGTTGCGGGCTATCGTGCGCCGATCGAGGAGGCTGGCTATGAGATTGACCGGATCGACGTGACCGATCCCGGCTTCTCCTCGGTGGATCTGCGCGAACCGGATCTGCTGATCATGATGGGCGGGCCGATGGCGGTCTATGAGCAGGCGCAATATCCCTGGATCGCCTGCCAGCTGCGCCGACTGGCGCGGCGGCTCGAGGCGAACCGACCGACTCTGGGCGTCTGCCTTGGCGCGCAGATGATGGCCGCTGCCATGGGCGCGCAGGTCTATGCCGGGCCCGCCATAGAGGTCGGTTTCCACCCCGTCAGTCTGCGCGAAGAACCCGGCCCCTTGCGGCATCTTGACGGTGTGCCGGTGCTGCACTGGCATGGCGACACATTCCATATGCCTGACGATGTCGAATGGCTGGCCTCCAGTCCGCTCTATCCGCATCAGGCCTTTCGGCGCGGGGGCAATGTGCTGGCCCTGCAGTTTCATGCCGAAATGGGGCTGGACCCGCGTTTCGAGGCGTGGATCGAACAATGGCCCGAGGCGATCGCCGAGGCGGGCAGCACCGAACAGGCGATGCGCGAGGCGCATGCCCGCCATGGTCCCGGCGCGGTGGCGGCCGGGCAGGCGATGATCCGCGAATGGCTGGCCGGGCTGGAGCACTGAGCCGGATTGACCCGGCGATGGAGCCGGGCACGGGTGGGGGAACCAAAGCCCGCGCCGTTCATTCCAGATCAGAGGCCGCAGGAACCGGCCGGACCTGTCACCATGACGAGCGGTGAGCTTTATGGATGCGCGCAAACGTCAGGACGAATGGTGGAGCGCCAAAGGTCCGCTGTCAGCGACAGCAGTGGCCCGATCAGTCGCGCATGGCGAGGCGGGTAGGGTCCTTGGCGGGAGCATCGCTGTAGATGAAGCCATAGGCCGGGGCAGCGCGCATGCCCAGCGCGTGGATGGGCGCGTACCAGACGCGGACCTGGCTCCAGTCGCCCTTTTCGGACACGTCCTCGGCGAGGGCAGCGTGCTCGATCATGCCGGGGCGCGACCAGTTTGCATGGTCGAGCAGGACATGACGCTCATCGACCACCTTGCTGACGGTTGCGACATGGCCCGAGGGCATCGCACGGGTCGCGCGGAAGGCCAGAACCGAGCCGACGCGGGGCGTTTCGCCACGGGCGTAGACACCGGCGGCCTGTGCCCACCAGCCACCAGCCGCGCCGAAGAGCGAGATGCCTGACACTTCGCGAGCATAGGGAGCGCACTGGGTATGGGCCTGGGCCGGAGCGGCCACCGCCAGAACTGCGGTTCCCGAGGCAATGATGGCAATGTTGCGCAGATTTTTGATCGCAGACATGAATTTGCGCAGCACGCCCAATTCCCTTGATGAACCACCGACCCCCGGCGATGTCCATAGTCGTAGCGGGCTTGTGCGGCGCAGCACACCCCCGGGCAGGGGCAGTCATCGTGTTTGAACAACGGTTCATCGGCTCGTCGAAACGAGTTGTGGAATGCGGTGTGGCGCCCTTGCCGCACTCGCCCTGCCGGGCGTGGCCGCAATGCCACATGCGTGCCGGCACATCTGCTTCCCATCACCGGAACCATGCGGCAAGACCTGTGACATGATGCAGGCCACCACCAGATTCGACATCGCCACTCATGGCCCGTCCCTCACCGAGTTCACCCGCGAAGTGGCCCGGTGGCTGGAGCGGCAAGGCATCGAAACCGGCCTGTTGACACTGTTTTGCCGGCATACGTCAGCCTCGCTGCTGATCCAGGAAAATGCCTCGGACGCGGTGCAGCAAGACCTGCTGGCCTATTTCGCGCGAATCGCGCCGGAAGGGCGAGGGCTCTATGCCCATGATGATGAGGGCCCCGATGACATGCCCGCCCATCTGCGCACGGCGCTCACCCAGGTCAGCCTGTCGATCCCTGTGGTCGACGGGCGCATGGTGCTGGGAACATGGCAGGGGATCTATCTCTTCGAACACCGGCGCGGCGGGCAGCGGCGGCAGGTGGTCGCGCATCTGATCGGGGACTGAAGGGTGGGATGACGCAGGGGGCACCCTGTGCCGGCTCTTCCCGTCCTAAAAATCAACCTCCAGTTCCTCGATCTCTTCGGGCTCGGCCCTGGCGGCCTCCACCCATTGCTTCATCGGCGCCCATTCGGCGATCGTTGCGCAATAGGCCGCGCTTGGTGCCGACAGTTTGACCGCATAGGTGATGAAGCGGGTGGTCACCGGGGCATACATGGCATCGGCGATGGTGGGCGCCGCGCCAAACAGGAAGGGCCCGCCATAGGTCGAGAGACATTCCTGCCAGATCGCCTCGATCCGCTCGATGTCGGGGCGGGCGCCGGAAAAGACCGGGAAGCTGTCATGCCGCATCTTCAGATTCATCGGCAGGGCAGAGCGCAGATTGGTGAAGCCGGAATGGATCTCGCCCGAGATCGAGCGGCAATGGGCACGCGCCACCCGGTCCTGCGGCAGCATATGCGCCTTGGGGAAAGTCTCGTTCAGATATTCCGCGATGGCCAGCGTGTCCCACACGCTCGCCCCGTCATGCGTCAGGCGCGGCACCAGCACGGAGGGGCTGAGCAGCAGCAGTTCGGCGCGGTTGGCGGCATCATTGGCGACGCGCTGCTCCGCCACTTCCAGTCCGGCGAGCTGGCACATCAGCCATCCGCGCAGGGACCAGGCCGAATAGGTCTTGCTCGAAATCGTCAGCGTCGCGCGATCCATGGGGCCCCTCCCTTGCTGCGCTGCAAGGGTGACAGGGACGCAGGGGCATTGCAAGCAGAAGCAGGCTTGCTTTCCGTCATGATGCAGCGCAGCATGGATGGTATGCGGCGAAGGCAGATCGGCGCGGCATGGGCGGATGGGCGCGGGGCTCTGCCGGCTGTGTCCGTCCCGCCGCGGGGGTATGGCATGCTGTACAGCGCGTATCAGACATTCTGCGATGCTCTTGAACCGTCTCGCCGGGCTGCCGGCATGGCGCTCTCGATGCGCGGCGCCCCATGGATGGCCGATTTTCAGGTGCCATGGATGCGCCGGATGCTGGCGCTGGCCGATGGCTATGGTCTGGCCGCCATCACCCACAAACGCCCGCCCTTCTACATCGATTCCGTCGATTGCGGGAACGCGCGCGTCGCGGTGGTGGAGGAGGAAACGCTGACCCTGCCCTTTGGCCGGCTGATCCATTTCGCCAAGCCCGACATCGTCACGCCCCAGCCCAGGATGCTGGTGGTGGCGCCGCTCTCGGGCCATTTTGCCACACTGCTGCGCGGGACGGTGCAGACGCTGCTGCGTGACCATGACGTCTATATCACCGACTGGGCCAATGCGCGCGATGTGCCGATGAGCGCCGGGCGTTTCGGCGTGGATGAGTATGTCGATTACGTCATCCGCTTCATTCAGGAATTGGGGCCACGCTCGCATGTGCTCGCCGTGTGCCAGCCCTGCGTGCCGGTGCTGGCGGCGGTGGCGGTGATGGCGGCGCGAAACGACCCGCTGCAGCCGCGCAGCATGACGCTGATGGGCGGGCCGGTGGATGTGCGCGAATCGCCCACCGCGGTCAATCATCTGGCCACATCGAAGCCCATGCGCTGGTTCGAGGACAATCTCATCTCGACCGTGCCCGGGCGTCATGGTGGCGCGGGGCGCAAGGTCTATCCTGGTTTCATGCAGCTGACCGCTTTCATGTCGATGAATCTGGGGCGCCATTTCGCCCAGTTCCGCAAATTCTACCAGCATCTGGCCGATGATGAGCCGCGGGACGCTGCGCGCATTCGCGACTTTTACGAGGAATATATGGCCGTGCTCGACCTGACCGCCGAGTTCTATCTCGAAACGGTCGAGCAGATCTTTC
This sequence comes from Sphingomonadales bacterium, assembly GCA_028871475.1. Lineage (GTDB taxonomy): Bacteria > Pseudomonadota > Alphaproteobacteria > Sphingomonadales > Sphingomonadaceae > Novosphingobium. The sequence continues at coordinate 51,038 of JAGWMZ010000004.1, forward strand.
AGCGGGCTTCCCTTGCGCGCGGCGAAATGCGCCACCACGGGGTCAAGGTCGATTGCGGGGCGATCCGGCGCACCGCCCTGCTGACGGTGGAGGGCGAGCGCGACGACATTTGCGGCGTGGGCCAGACAGCGGCGGCGCATCACCTGTGTTCCAGCCTGCGCCCGCATCTCAAACGCCATCACCTGCAGCCCGGCGTGGGCCATTATGGCGTCTTCTCAGGCTCCAAATGGGAGCGTCAGGTCTATCCTCAGGTCCGCTCGCTGGTGCTGGCGGTCAGTTAGCCTCCCTGCTGCGCCACATCTGGCAGGCGGGCCTGAAACAGCCCCCGCTCGGCCAGTCGCGTGCCCAGCCCATCATCGGAGGTCAGGCTGATCAGCCAGGGCGAGGCCAGCAGGCCGATCGTCAGCGGGGAAAGCCACAGCGCCGTCACCGGATCGATCCATGCGGTCGCGGCAAATCCCAGCCCCAGCAGGAGATGATCGCGCAGATCGGGCAGGATGGCGTGCAGGGGGATGCGCTGCGCCTCGCGGTTCTGCGTGTGCCAGCCGGAAGGGCGGCCCAGCAGCAGGCCGACCAGCGCCTTGGTCTGCATCAGCATGGCATTGGGCGCCAGCAGCATGGCGAGCACCACCTCCACCAGCACCGAACGGATCGCGCGGGACCAGCCGCCAAAGCCGCGCCGCCGTTCACCGTCGGACAGCATCCAGATCAGCCCCATCAGCTTGGGGCCAAAGAGCAGCACCACGGTCAGCGCCAGCACGCCGGGCGGAGAGGCCTGCGGCAGGCTGTCATCATCGGTGATGCCGACCTGCGCAATGGTGGCGAGCAGCAGCAGCAGCCAGCCGGGCGAGGTGAGATAGGCCGTCGCGCCGATCAGCAGATGCAACCGGCTGGCCATCGACAGGCCCGAGGCGCCCAGCAGGCGCAGATGCTGCAGGTTGCCCTGCATCCAGCGGCGGTCGCGAATGGCATTGTCGATGATGGTGGGCGGAAACTCCTCATAGCTGCCCGCGATCATCACCATATGCACCGCCCAGCCGCGCCGCCGCAGCAGCGCCGATTCCACCATGTCATGGCTGAGGATATGGCCGCCAAAGGGGGGCTTGCCGGGCAGTTCGGGCAGGCCGCAGCTTTCGGCAAAGGCGCGGGTGCGCAAAATGGCGTTATGGCCCCAGAAATTGGCCTCCGAGCCGGACCACCACAGCAGCCCCGCCGAGGCGATGGGGCCATAGGCCTCGCTGGCAAAGCGCATCCAGCGCTGGAACAGCGTGTGGGCGCCGGTGATCATCGGTACGCTTTGCAGCAGCCCCAGCGAAGGCCGCGCCTCCATGATCGAGGCCAGCCCCACGATGGCCTGCCCGCTCATCATGCTGTCAGCGTCGAGCACCAGCATGCATTCATAGGCCGCGCCAAAGCGGCGTACCCATTCGGCTACATTGCCGGGCTTGCGGGCGATGTTCTTCTCGCGCCGCCGGTAATAGAGCGGGATCGGGGACGCCATGGCGGCGGCTTCCCATGCGGCGCGCTCCTGCGCGCCATGCTCGGCACTGGAATCGCTCAGGATGAAGAAGTCGATGTGGCTCTCGCCGCCTGCCGCATGGATCGAGGCGGTCATCGCGCGCACCCGGCCGAACACGCCCTCCACGCTTTCGTTATAGACCGGCATCAGCACGGCGGTGCGTTTTCTGAGCGCAGGCAGCGTGCCGGGCACGGGGGCAAAGCCGGGATGGGCGCCGCTCATCAATTGGATGAAGCCGATGGTGGAGGAGACAAAGCCAAAGGCCAGCCACGAAAACAGCGGCACGAAGAAGAGCAGCAGCACGATGTCAAACACATCGAGCCCATTGGCCGACATAGCCGCGCGTACCTCGCTGGAGGCCGCCAGCGCCAGCACGGCGGTGAGCGAGACGAGCAGCAACCGCTTGACCACCAGCCCATGCGGGCGTGTTGCCACCTCGCGCACGGCGGGTGGAATGCCGTCGAGCTGCTGGATCGGCATGTCCAGCGGCGCCTCTTCCGGCAATGGGCGGGGCAGGGCGTTCACATGCGTTCCCATCATGACTTGGCGGTGATGATCACCGTTTCGCTCAATGCGTCCGGGCCGCGTTTGAGGAACAGGCGGAATTCGGGACGGGGCAGGCTGGCGGCGCGGACATCCATCGTCACGCGCCAGCGATGGCCCTGCCCGGCAATGACGCGCACCGTTCTGGTGAGCAATGCCGATGGCGGCACGTCGGTCACGGCTTCGATGGTGTTGGCAGGGTCCGGGCTGCCCGGCACATCGCTGGCAAAGTCGATGACATAGCGCGTGACCCCGGCGATCGGGTCGCCGCCCGGCACGCCGCCGGGGCCCGTGAAGACATGGATGCAGCGGGCGTTCTGGTCCTTTTGCGTGCCCGCCATGGGCTCATGGGCATTCCAGTGCAGGCGATAGGCGAGATCACGGCGCACACCCGCACGCGCCGGCGTATCGCTCATCCACCATGCGGCGATGTTGTCGACCGTTTCGGAAATCGACGGGAAGGCGAAGAGATTGACCGCCCCCGCCCCCCAGTCGCCCAATGGCTCAACCCAGAGCGAGGGGCGGCGGTTATACCAGCTCATGTCGTCCTGATAATGGTCGAAGTCCTGGTCGCGCTGCAACAGGCCAAAGCCCTTCACATGGTCGGCGCGGAAGGCGTTGGTGGTCGGATGTTTCACGCTCCATTCCGGGTTCGACAGCGGATACCAGATGCGCTCGCCCGTGCCGGTGATGATGGCCAGACCGTCACTGTCATGCACCTCGCGGCGCCAGTCGGCGCGGTGGTCGCTCTCGCCATAGAGGAACATGCTGGTCATGGGTGCCAGGCCCAGCCGGGCGATGTCGCGCCGGGGGAAGAGCGCGGCGCGAATGTCCTGCACCATGCCATCGGCCATGCGCCGCGTGTCCATCTCGAAGGCGCCGGCGATCGAGGGGCCATCGAGCAGGCAGGAGATGATCAGCCGGTCCTGCCCTCCCGCCGATCCCTTGTCCTCGATCCAGAAATCGGTGAAATCGGGGAATTCCTCGCTATGGTCGACCCCGGTGTTGATGCCGACCGCGCGGGCCGAGAGGCCATATTGCCCCTTGCCCCCCTCGGCGCGGAAATAGGAGGCGCCAAGATAGGCCAGCCAGTCGGCATGGCCATCGGGGTAGAGCACGCGAAAACCCGCCGGATCGACCCCGCCATGGTCGCCAAAGAGCCCGTGGGTATCGACCAGCGCGCGGGCCTGCCCGTTTTCGACGATGTTGATGCCCACCGCTTGCTGCGCGATGCCCATGCGGGTGGGAAACAGGCGGACATGGCCGGGCAGCGCCTCGGCCTGGCCGAAGGTCAGCCGCACATGGGCGTCGAAATCCGCCACGGCGGCGCGCGAGGGCGGGCGGGGCGTGTAGGGGCGCCGCGCGGTGTTGCGCGCGCGCTCGACCAGAACATCCCACGTAAAACGGGAAGGGGGGCCATAACGCCCGGCAGGCGCCGCCTTCAGCCCGCCCGGCAGGGCCAGCGTGGCGGTGAGCAGGGCGATCAGCCGGCTGGCGTCGCGACGCGACAGCGCTGAACATGCGCGAGTGTCATTCATGGGCATGATCCATCCAACGCGCCAGGCGCGGTCAAGGTTTCCCCGCCGGACTCGACGCTCCTGCCTGAGCCGGCGATGAATGGCGCCAGCCGGTGATGACCTGCGCGCCCGGGCTCAGCGTCTCGGCAATCACCTCGGTGCGCTTGCCGTCGCTGGCCTCCACCGCCACGGGGATCTGGCGCGGCTGATTGTCACTCCCCAGCAGCCAGACGGCATTGCCCGCCCGCTTGCCCGGCGGGGCGAAGGCCAGCGCGCTGTCGGGCACCAGCAGCACGTTCTTGCGCGCCGGCATATCGATGTCGACCGTTACGGCCATGCCGGGGTGCAGCGGGGCGGCAGGGCCATCGAGCGTGAGGATCGCCATGCGCTGCCCGTCGCCGCTGGCGGGCGCCGCCTCGATATGGTCGAGCGTGGCGCCGCGCGGGCCGTCCGACAGGGCCGGGGCCAGCACGCGCGCTTTGGCATGGGGGGCGATGCGCATGGCCTGCGCGGCGGTGACGGGCACGCTGACGGTGAGGCGATCGGTGTTGGTGGCGAGGGTAAAGAGCGGCGTGCCTGCGGTGACCTGCTGGCCGGGGGTGACCAGCCGCGCCACCACCGCGCCGGCAAAGGGCGCCACCACCGAAGCACGCGCCGCCCGCACCTGAGCCGAGCGGATCACCGCCTCGTCGGCGCTGGCTTTGGCGTTGGCGCTGGAGAGGGCAACACTGGCGCGGGCGACATCGGCACGCGCGCCTTCCATTTCATTGAGCGAGGGGGCGCGGTGCTGCGAACGGCGCCAGACATTCTCATAGCGGTCGAGCTTTGCGGTCGCCTCGGCCAGAGCGATGCGCGCGCGGTCCGCCTCGCTCTCATCCTGCGCCAGCGTGGCGCGCGCCTGCGCCACATCGGCCAGCAGGGCGGTGTCATCCATCCTCGCCAGCACCTGTCCGGCGGCAACGGGGCCATCTGCCGGGCCCGGAACCGCCAGCACAAGGCCGTCCTGCTCGGCGCGCAGATCCGTCTCGCCCGCGCCATGCAGCGTGCCGTGCAGCGAGAGCGTGGGCGTCACATCGCCCCGCTCGACCGAGGCGGTGTAATAGGGCAGGTCCGGCCCGTTGAGAAAACGCATTAGCAGCATGAAGGCCACGCCGATGGCCAGCACCAGCGCGACCAGACTGGCCCAGGCAAAACCGGCGCGGCGCGGCGTGGCGCCGAGAAAGGCGTCGAGTTCAGGGCTGGTCACACACGGCTCCCGACGGGGTGGGCGTTAGGGCGGTGGCATCCCAGCCCAGACCCTGCGCGTGCCACAGGGCGACCGTGGTGCCAGCCAGCGCCGCGCGCGCGTCGATCTGGCGTTCCTGCGCGGCCAGCGCGGCGCCTTCGGCGACATAGAGCGTCGCGAAACTTTCAGTGCCGGCGCGATAGGCCAGGCGCGCGTCGGATTGGACCCTGAGCGCGAGCGCCATGCTCTGGGCGATGGGGGCAAGGCGTGACTGGGCGGTGGCCAGAGCCGCGGCGGCCTGGGTGATTTCGGCCTGGGCCCGGGTGCTGGCGGCGCGCCATTGGGCGATTTCTGGCGTGGCGGGCAGGTTTGTGTCGGCCAGTTGATGATCGAGCCGGTCCTGCGTCCATTTCATCTGCGCCAGACGGGCGGCGATGCGCAGTTGCAGCGCCTTCACATCGGCGCGGTGCGACAGGTCGCGCGGGGCATCATCGGCCTTGATGTCGAGATCGGGCAGGCGGGGGGCGGATTTGAGCCTGTCGTTCAGCTCTTCGGCGGTCAGCCCGGTCAGGCGGGCGAGTGTGGCGATCGCATCGCCGAGATGGCCGCGTGCCGTCGCCACGCTGCTTTCGTCCAATCCGGTGATGACATCGGCCATGTCGCCATCAAGTGCGGGCACCAGTCCGGCCTCGCGGCGGTAGCGGGCGATCTCGCCATTGTCGCGCAAGGGGGCCAGCGCCGCTTCGCGCAGGGTGATGCGCTCCTGCCAGCGGCGCGCGTCAATATAGGCCAGCGCGATCCGGATCGCGAGGGCCTCGCGCGCGCGCACCATCACATAGCTGTCGGCTCCCAGATCCTCGGGCGTGTCATGCGGGCCGACCAGACGGGCCAGCCGTGCCTTGATCCTGTGGTTCTGCACGGCCTGCGCGCGCTGGGCCAGTGCCTCGGCCCGGCATTGCAGATCGGCATCGTGCTGCAGCCCCTGTTCGATCAACGCGCCGAGCAGCGGGTCATGCGCGGCGTCCCACCAGGGCGCCTGCGGGGCGCTGATGTCGGGCGAGAGATGCAACGGCGCCGGTCCGGAACGGTTCACCCCGACGCAGCCACCGCAGGCGATCACCAGTGCCAGCGGCACCAGTGCCGCGCGCCATCGGCGCCGCAAAGGAGGGTGCGGAAAGGACAGTGGGGGGGATATGGTCACGCCCCCTGCTACCAAAAAATGCCGATGAGGCAATCTTAACAAAGCGCAAGCCGGTCATCACCGGGCCGGACAGGCCGGATCAATGCAGGGTAACGGATTGTTTTTTAGGTCGATAGTGCATCAGGCGCGGCAGAATGACATGCAGTGCGGCCAATGCGACAGCCGCCCCGGCGGTGTCGGCCAGCCAGTCATGCCAGTCGCAATCGCGCGCCAGGCCCGGGCTGGCCTGGGCCACCTCGATCAGCGCGCCCAGAAAGGACAGATGTTCCAGCAATTGCCAGCCCTTGATGCGCATGAAACCCAGCCGCGCCATGGCCGCCAGCGCGCCAAACGCCGTGAAATGCTCGATCTTGTCGCCATAGGGCAGATTGTCGAGCGCGACCTGGGGCGGGTGGGGCGTGAGGGTCAGGTAAAGAACCGCGATGGTCAGCAGCGCCAGCAGGCCGCGCGCGATAGTCTTGATCTGGTCGAGATGCATGGAACACCGATAAGGGAAGGCAGAGAGCGTGATGAACGAAGAACCTCTGTGCGCCAAGCTCCTTCTTGGGCGTTAACCATAAGATGTGGTGCACAAAAGGGCGAGGCATCGCTGCCCCGCCCTGTCGTTGCATCAGCCAGTGGCCGATCAGCGGCGCCAGCCGTGGCCGCCATGCCAATCGCGACCACCGTGCCAGTCGCGATCACCACGCCAGCCGGGACCGGCGCGCCAGTGGCGGTAATAAAAGTCATGATAGGGGTAGGGGCGATAGACCCAGCCGCCGTCGATAAACACCCAGGGGCGATACCAGGTGGGGGCGGCATAGTAGTAACCGGCTGGCTGATAGCCCCATGCCGGCGCATCGCGGCGCACCACGAAGCCGGGAGGGCAGCCCGGGCTGGTTTCGCCGCCCGTGGAGCTGGCAACTGCCGCACCGCCCACCGCGCCGACAGCCGCACCGGCCAGGACGCCGGCACCGCGATCATGGCGCCCGCCCAGCGCGCCGCCGATCAGCGCACCCAGAATGCCGCCGACAGCCGCGCCGCCCGCCACATTGCCGCGCGACTTGACGCAGTTGTTGCGGGCCCAGGACTCGGCGTTCTGGGCATAGATGCGGTCCTGCGCGGCGTATTGCTGTTCATCAGGGCCGGCGGCATAGCCGGGCGGGGGCGGCGGAGGGCGCGTGCCGTCATAACCGCTGGGGGCTTCGGGTTCGGGTGGCGGGGGCGGATTGCGGTAATCCTGCCCGTTGGGCTGACCCTGATAGGGCTGGCCGGGATAGGCCTGCCCCTGATTATACTGGCCTTGGTTATATTGACCCTGGTTGTATTGGCCCTGATCATATTGCGGCTGACCATAGGCTTGCGCCATGGCGACACCCGGGAGGATGGGGCCCGCCGTCATGGCCAGCGCGCCGCCGGCAAGGACGATGGTCTTGATGCTCTTGCGCCCTGGGCGGTTGGAAGTGGTCATGGAAACTCTCCGTAGCCTCGATGCTGTCTTGTTACGTCCGGCTTGCTGAATGCAGTCTGACCCTGCCGTTGTCCTGCTGGCAGCCTTGTCCGGTCGGCGTTCGTGCCCGGTTCCGGTTTGGCTGGTGCCACGGAGACGCAGGGTGGGCAAGTAAACTTGCGTGGCATGCCGCCGGGCAGCGCATGGCGCAGGCGGGCATGAGAGGAAAAGGTGGAAACGCGTCCTTTTCCGTAAGCGTCATCAGATTGCGTGGGCGCGCTTGGGTAAGATGCAGTGCCATAGATGGCCGATTTGGCGTTTTTTTGAATTATGGCATGCCAATATGGCTTTGAGATGAAATGGAGATTCGATTTATAATATTCCAATATGGTTTGCCAGTATTAGCTTTTGCCCCTTAATGGTTCTTTTGTGAGGTGCGGCATGGCCAACATAGCTATGCAGAGAATTTGTTGTTGTGATTCTGAGCGCTGAATTTCTTCTCTTTTCTGTTGGTTAGGTCGATGGTTGCAAAATGTGCAAAAGGTGCAACGGGAATGGCAATTGAGGGCTTCCTGCAGATCCCATATGTTGCAATGCACAAGATACGAAGAACCAAGATCGCCGGATGCTAGAAGGCAATCTCACCTTCGACCAACGTAAAGGGAAATTGCCATGTTCAAGACCGTTTTCGCCGCTGCCGCCCTGTTCGCCCTTCCCGCCGTTGCTTCGGCTGAAGCTGCCCCCAAGCAGTCCTTCTCGTATGACGGCGTCGACTACGCCTACACCGTCGAAACCAAGGGTGACGTGCGCATCCTGAAGGGCACCGCTGAAAAGGGCAGCGTTCCTTTCGAACTGCGCGTGGCCAAGGGTGACGTGTCGGGCTATATCAACAACGCTCCGGTGTCCTTCTCGCTGCGCGACGTGCAGCCGCTGAATGCCAAGCTGCTGGTTGCCGTCCGCTAAGACGCAATGCCAGCTTCTGGCCCATCAAAAAGGGCGGATGGGATAGACCCATCCGCCCTTTTGTTTTGTGCGCCGCACAAAACGAGCCGAACATGTCACCACAGGCGCATGGCATCTGCCGGGCGCAAGCCAAAGAGCCGGTGACGCAAGCCCTCGGCCCTTTGCAACACCCGCTTATTCCGCTGCGGGAATGTAGAGATCGCCGGCCTCCCGGTACTTCTGGCTCATATCCGCCATGCCCTTTTCCGCATCTTCGACGGCGATGAAGGCACCCGGTTCCTGATTCTGCTTGGCGGCGAAATCACGCACTTCTTGCGTAATTTTCATCGAACAGAATTTTGGTCCGCACATCGAGCAGAAATGTGCCGTTTTGGCTCCTTCGGCCGGCAGGGTCTGGTCGTGATACTGCTCGGCCGTATCCGGGTCGAGAGAGAGGTTGAACTGGTCGCGCCAGCGGAAATCGAACCGCGCGCGTGACAGGGCGTCATCGCGCAGCTTGGCTGCCGGATGGCCCTTGGCAAGGTCGGCGGCATGGGCGGCCAGCTTGTAGGTCACCACGCCCACCTTCACATCGTCGCGATCAGGCAGGCCAAGGTGCTCCTTGGGCGTGACATAGCAAAGCATCGCCGTGCCGAACCAGCCGATCATCGCTGCGCCAATGCCGCTGGTGATGTGGTCATAACCCGGCGCAATATCGGTCACCAGCGGCCCGAGCGTGTAGAACGGCGCCTCGCCGCAGGCGGCCAGTTGCTTGTCCATATTCTCCTTGATCTTGTGCATCGGCACATGGCCGGGGCCCTCGATCATCACCTGCACGTCCTGCTCCCAGGCGCGCTTGGTCAGTTCGCCCAGCGTATAGAGTTCGGCAAACTGCGCCTCGTCATTGGCGTCGGCGATGGAGCCGGGACGCAGGCCGTCGCCCAGCGAATAGGCCACGTCATAGGCCTTCATGATCTGCGTGATCTCGTCGAAGCGTTCATACAGGAACGATTCCTTGTGATGCGCAAGACACCATTTCGCCATGATCGAGCCGCCACGGCTAACAATTCCGGTTACACGCCTGGCGGTCAGCGGGATGTAGGGCAGGCGCACGCCGGCATGGATTGTGAAATAATCAACGCCCTGCTCGGCCTGCTCGATCAGCGTGTCGCGGAAGATCTCCCATGTCAGGTCCTCGGCAATGCCGCCCACCTTTTCCAGTGCCTGATAGATTGGCACGGTGCCGATCGGCACCGGGCTGTTGCGCAGGATCCATTCACGCGTGTCATGAATGTTGCGCCCGGTGGACAGATCCATCACCGTATCGGCACCATGACGGATCGACCAGACCATCTTGTCGACTTCGCTGGCGACATCCGAGGCCACCGCTGAATTGCCAATGTTGGCGTTGATCTTCACCAGAAAGTTGCGGCCAATGGCCATGGGTTCGGATTCGGGGTGGTTGATGTTGCTGGGGATGATCGCCCGGCCCCGCGCCACTTCCTCGCGCACGAACTCGCCCGTCACGTAATCGGGAATGGAGGCGCCCCAATCCTGCCCGTCACGAACCAGCTTCTCTTTCAGCACTGCGCGGCCCAGATTTTCGCGCGCCGCCACATAGTCCATCTCGGGCGTGACGATGCCGCGCCGGGCATAATGCATCTGGCTGACATTGGCGCCGGCTTTGGCGCGCAGCGGGCGTTTCACCACATTGGGAAAGGGCGGCACGCCGCCGCTGCGGTCAGGCCCGAGCTGGCCATTGTCTTCGGGCTTGACCGCGCGGGCATCGTAATCCTCGACATCGCCGCGCGCCAGAATCCAGTCGCGGCGCAGCGGCGCAAGGCCGGCCCTGATGTCGATGCTCACCTTGGGGTCGGTATAGGGGCCCGATGTGTCATAGACGCGCACAGGCGGCTCGCCGCTGCCCGGCTCCAATGTGATCTCGCGCATCGCCACCAGAATGTCGGTGCCGGGCACGGGAACATGGATCTTGCGGCTGCCCCGGATGGGGCCGGTGGTCACACCGATCTCGAGTTTCGAATTGAGGTCTGCCATGGGGTGCCTTCTGTGCTGAGGAGGTCAGGAAAAACGAAAAGCGGCGCCGAGCGTCAGCGCCAGGCCAAGCAGCAGGGTGGCCAGCGCCCAGCCCTTCTGGAAACGGCCCAGCGCGCGAGGCCAGAGGTGGGAATAGAGGTCGCAGGCAGCCATGATGATCAGCGCCTCGATGATCATGAGGAGACCCAGCGCCTTCATGACGCGGGCAAGCCAGTCATCGGGCCCCCAGGGGTTGGCTAGCAACAGCACGGCGCCGATCGCGATCTCGACGAGGCCGCAGAGCATCTGCTGCATCGGGCTGCCGGTCAGTTCCCTGACCATGGTCTGCCATAGGCCGGGGCGGCGCAGCGCGCCGATTCCCACCGCGATCAACACGAGACCCATCAGCAGCGCGCTCCACGCCGTGGGGTCAAGCCAGACTGTCTGCATGAGGTCTCTCCCTCCAATGCCGGTCACCTTGGGGTACGGGCGGAGGAAAAGCGGGCCGGATCGAATCTAAGGCTGTCACACCAGACCGGCACTCCCTCCCTACGCCCGTATTAGCGGGTTCAGGTTCAGCGGGTCGCAGGGTGCAAAACCTGCCTCTCAGCCCATGCGGGCTCCCCGGGGAAACTGGGTGCAGGATAGGCCTGTGTCGCTGGCTTGTCCAGTTCGCTTTGTCGCCCTTGCCCGCCCTGCCTGATGGGGAAGCAAACCCGATCGCTGCTTGCTGCCCCCAAGGCAAACACGTAAACCGCCCTATGATGAAGGGGCGCCACGCAGATATTGCCATCCTGGGGGGTGGTCTGGCCGGAGGTCTGACGGCGCTGGCGCTGGCGGCGCTGCGCCCCGATCTGCGCGTGCTGGTGATCGAGGCCGGGCAGACCTGTGGCGGCAACCATATCTGGTCCTTTTTTGACAGTGATATCGCCAAAGAGGATCGCTGGCTCGTCGAACCCCTGCTCGTCGCCCGGTGGAGCAGCCACAGCGTGCGTTTTGCCCGAGGCGATCGCACGCTGCCGATCGGATATGCCTCGATCACCGGGACACAACTCGACGCCGTGCTGGACAGCGTATTGCCGCAGGGGGCCATCCTGCGCGGCTGCCCGGTGGTTGCGGTCGGCCCCGGCCATGCTGAGCTGGCCGATGGACGGCGGATCGAGGCTGGCGCGGTGATTGACGCAAGGGGCGCCGGCCACTTCCCGGGGCTTGTCGGCGGCTGGCAGAAATTCGTCGGGCAAAGGCTGCGCACCGGGCCGCACGGGATCACCGCCCCCATCATCATGGATGCCACCGTCGCCCAGCATGACGGCTATCGCTTCATCTATGTGCTGCCGCTGAGCGATGACACGCTCTTTGTCGAGGACACCTATTATTCCTCAAGTCCCGCGATCGACCGCGATCGTCTGGCCGGGCGCATTGCCGATTATGTCCGCGCGCTTGGCCTCGCGGTCGATGTGATGGGCGAGGAGCAGGGTTGCCTGCCCGTGGTGGCCGGGGGCGATGGTGAGGCCTTTCTGAATGCCGGGGGGCAGAGCGGGGTGGCGCGCATCGGCGCGCGGGCGGGCCTGTTTCACCCGCTCACCTCCTATTCACTGCCCAGCGCCGTGACCATGGCGCTGGCCATCGCTCGCGCGTCGTCTTTCGCGCCCGAGGCGCTCACCGCTTTGTGTGAGCAGGCCGCGCGGCAGCATTGGCGCGCTGGCACCTATTTCCGCCTGCTGGCCCGCATGATGTTTGCCGCCGGCCCGCCGGACCAGCGCCATCGCATCTTCGCGCGTTTCTATGCGCAGGGCGAGGGGTTGATCGCCCGTTTCTACGCCGGGCGCATGACCATGTGGGACCGGGCCCGCCTGCTGATCGGCAAGCCACCCGTGCCGTTGCGCGGGGCCATGGCGGCGTTGCTGGGCGGCGGCGCACCGCTTGCCGCGCTGGGCGCGCCCGATGGATCTGCCTTGCCTCTTGATGCGCAGCCTCCCATGCGGGATATATCGGTTTCTGCTTCCCCGCCATCCGCATCCCTTGCCTCTGGAGAGCCTGCATAATGAAACGCGCCTGCATCATCGGCGCCGGCTTTGGTGGCCTGGCTCTGGCCATACGCCTGCAATCCGCGGGCATCGCCACGACGCTGGTGGAAGCGCGCGACAAGCCGGGCGGCCGCGCCTATGTGTGGCAGCGCGATGGCCACACCTTCGACGCCGGCCCCACCGTCATCACCGATCCGGCCTGCCTTGAGGAATTGTGGGCGCTGTCGGGCAACCGTCTGTCCGCCGATGTCGACCTCATGCCGGTGATGCCCTTTTACCGCCTGCACTGGAACGACGGCACCCATTTCGACTACTCTAATGATGAAGCCCAGCTGCGCGCCGAAATCGCCCGTGTGGCCCCGACCGATCTCGCCGGATATGAGGATTTCCTCGATTATGCCTCGGGCGTCTATCAGGAAGGCTATGTGAAGCTGGGCCATGTGCCCTTCCTCGATTTTTCCAGCATGGTGAAGGCGGCCCCCGCGCTGATCCGTTATCAGGCGTGGCGCAGCGTCTATTCCGTGGTCAGTTCCTTTGTCGAAAGCGAGAAGCTGCGCGAGGCGCTCTCCTTTCATTCGCTGCTGGTGGGGGGCAACCCCATGACCACCAGCGCCATCTATGCCCTCATCCACAAGCTGGAAAAGGAAAGCGGCGTGTGGTGGGCGCGCGGCGGCACCAACCGGCTGGTGGCCGGCATGGTGGCCCTGTTCGAGCGGCTGGGAGGCACGGTGCGGCTGGGCGACAAGGTGACGCGCATCCACACCATCGGCAACCGCGCCAGCGAGGTGGAAACCGCCAGCGGCTGGCGTGAACGCTTCGACGCGGTGGCCAGCAATGCCGATCTGATGCACACCTATCGTGACCTGCTCGTCGATGTGCCGCGCGGCGCCGATTACGCGCGCAGTCTGGAGCGCAAGCGCTGGTCGCCCAGCCTTTTCGTCGTGCATTTCGGCATGGAAGGCACATGGCCCGGCATCCCCCACCATATGGTGCTGTTCGGCCCGCGCTACAAAGGGCTGCTCGAAGACATTTTCGACCATGGCGTGCTGCCGCGCGATTTCTCCATCTATCTCCACCACCCCAGCGTCACCGACCCGTCGATGGCGCCGGCCGGGCACAGCACCTTCTATGCGCTGGTGCCGGTGGCGCATCTGGGCAAGCTGCCGGTGGACTGGAGCGAGGTGGGGCCCATTCTGGAAAAGCGCGTGCTCGATGAAATCGGCGCGCGGCTCATTCCCGACATCCACGACCGCATCACCACCAAATTCCACTATGCCCCGCCCGATTTCGAGAGCGACCTTGCCGCCTATATGGGCAGCGCCTTCAGCCTCGAACCCATACTGACGCAGAGCGCCTGGTTCCGCGGGCATAATCGCGACGATGTCATCCCCAACCTCTATCTGGTGGGGGCTGGCACCCATCCTGGCGCTGGGATACCCGGGGTTGTGGGCAGCGCCAAGGCGACCGCCAGGCTGATGATCGAGGAACTGAGACTTTGAAGAACATTGCCGTTTACTGTGGCTCGGCCACCCCTGCCGATCCGCGCTACATCGATCTGGGCTATCATGTCGGCAAGACCCTGGCCGAGCGGGGCATTGGCGTTGTCTATGGCGGCGGCCGGCTGGGGTTGATGGGCGCCGTGGCCAGCGGCGCGCTGGACAACGGCGGCAGTGTCATCGGCGTCATTCCCACCGCGCTGGAAAAGACCGAGGTTGCCAATCGCGATTGCACGCAGCTCATCGTGGTGGATGACATGCATCAGCGCAAGGCTGCCTTTACCCGCCTGTCAGACGGGTTCATCACCCTGCCGGGCGGCGTTGGCACCATGGACGAGCTGTGGGAAGCGGTGAGCTGGTCCCAGCTGGGCTATCACCAGAAGCCGGTGGGCGTGCTCAATGCCTTTGGTTTCTATGACCAGCTTCTGGCCTTCAACCGCCACATGATCGAGGTCGGCTTCATCCGCCCCGCCCATCAGGGTATCATCATCGCCGAGCGCGAGATGGACCTGCTGCTCGACCGCATGGCAGCCCATGAGCCGATCACGCCGATCGTGGCGATGGACCCCAAGACGCTGTGAGCCAGCAGGCCGCCCCGACCCGCGAGGCCTTGGTCGCGGCGGCCCGCATCAGCATCCGGCGCGGTTCGAAAAGCTTTGCCAGCGCCAGCCGTCTGATCAGTCGCCCGGTGCGCGAAAGGGTGTGGATGCTTTACGCCTGGTGCCGGGCCTGTGACGATCTGGCCGATGCGCAGGACCATGGCGGCACTCTGGGCGATCAATCCGGCGCGGACCAACGCCTCGCCGAGATCCGGCGGCTGACGACGCTGGCTCTGGCCGGGCGCCCCACGGGCCATGATGCTTTCGACTGTCTGGGCGTGGTGGCCGCCGAATGCGGGATCACCGCCGTCCATACCAATGATGTCATTGCCGGCTTCGCGCTGGACACCGCCGGCTGGCGCCCGGCCAGCGAGCAGGACATGCTGGCCTATTGCTATCATGTGGCGGGCGCGGTTGGCGTGCTGATGGCGCTGGTCATGGGGGTGGCGCGCGATGAGGTCGATACACTCAACCGCGCCTGCGACCTTGGTATTGCCTTTCAGCTGGGCAACATTGCGCGTGACATTGCCGAAGACCACGCTGCTGGGCGCATCTATCTGCCTGCGGATTGGCTGGCCGAGCATGGCATCGCGCCCGATGATCTGATGGCGCCGCGCCACCGCGATGCGCTGGTGGCCATGGTGGCGCGGCTCTGCGCCATGGCGCGCCGGTATGAGGCGAGCGCCCGCGTCGGCGCGGCCCGCCTGCCGCTGCGCAGCCAGTGGTCGGTGCTGGCCGCGGCAGGCATCTATGGCGCCATCGCGCGCAAGGTGGCGGCGCGTCGGGCGCGGGCATGGGATGCGCGCGTTACCACCAGCAAGCCTGAAAAGCTGGGTTTCCTGATTGGCGCAGGCGCGCGCGCGGCAGGCACGACCTGGCTGGGGATTGCCCCGGGCGAGGCGGAGCCGGTGCCTTATCCACGAGGGGTTCTGGCCAGGGCCGTTTCGCGGGTTTGAAAAGGCAGGGGAGAAAGCAGGGGGGCATCACCCCCCGCGCCCCCGTTACGTTTCCCGACGACAAGGCAACGCTACCGGATCATCGCGCCCAGCCTCTCTGCCCCGCAGGGAAGGTTTACCTGCGGGGCCGGGACGTTCGCGCCGTCCTCACCCCTGGCCTTCACGTTTCATCCTTCAGATCACCTGCCGGGGCCGCCCGGGAGGATTGAGCCGACGGAACAACCGTCCCTTTTCGCTGTACAGCAGGGCCAGCAGCGTCAGTACCCCGCACAACACCTGCGCTGTTGCCAGCGGCCGTGCGCTGTTGTCGAAGGCATTGCCGATGATGATGCCGAGCCCCGCGCCGCCCACCACGCGGATGAAGGCCTGGATCGAGGCGGCAGCGCCCGCCACGCGGGCGAAGGGCTGAAGCGCGATGGAGGCGAAATTGGCGCCCAGAAAGCCCGAGAGGCACATGTTGAGCGTCATGATGGGGACGAACTGCCACAGCGATTCACCCGGGCCCGACATGGCCCATTGGGCGCAACTGGCCACGATATAGGCCAGCATCGCCCCATGGGAGACGCGGCGCGCGCCCAGCTTTTCCACGATGCGCGAATTGACGAAGGCCGTGCCCGCCATGGTCATCGCCATGCCCGCGAAGATGAGCGGGAAATGTGCGCCCGCCTTGAAATGCTCGGCGACAAGCTGTTCGGCCGAATTGATATAGCCCAGCATCGCCCCGGTGACGAGCGCGAGGCTGACCACATAGCCCACCGCCGCGCGGCAGGTCATCACCTCCACCATGGTGCGGCTGAGGCGCGAGACATCGACGCTCTGGCGGTAATCAGGGTGGAGTGTTTCGGGCAGGCGCCACCAGGTCCAGCCCATGACCAGCGCGCCCATCAGCCCCATCACCCCGAAGATCCACCGCCAGCTGGCCGCCAGCAGCACCGCCTGCCCCACACTGGGCGCGATCATCGGCACGATCATGAAGATCATCGAGACGAGCGACTGGGTGCGCGCCATGCGGTCGCCCTCGAAGCTGTCGCGGATGATGGCGGCGGGCAGCACGTTGAAGCCCGCGCAGGCCAGCCCCAGCAATGCGCGCGCCACGAGCAGCATGGGAAAGCTGGTCGCCACGGCGCAAAGCGTGGTGAAAGCGACATAGAGGCCGAGGCACACCATCAGCACCGGTCGCCGGCCATAGCGGTCCGCCAGCGTACCGGGCACGAGGCAGCCAAGCCCGCCGCACAGCAGGAAGATGCCTACGACAAGCTGCCGGTGATTGGGGTCGGCCAGATGCAGGTCCTGCGCTATGCGGCCCAGCGCGGGCAGCATGGAATCCACCGAAAGCGCCTGAAGCGCCTGGATGAAGGCCATGAGCGTGACGAATTCGCGCGGGCCCATATGGGTTGGGGTCTTGCGGGCCTGCGGTGGGGGATCGTTGGGGAGAATCTGGGTCGCGCTCATGAATTTTGTCATGGGCCCTGCGGGCTGGAATGGCCAGAGCGCAGGGCGCAAAAAGGAAATTTTGAAATTTGCGATAAATTGGCAAAATTCACGATATGAATTTGGTATTAATTTCTCCGTCAGCGAAATGTCAGAATGCGTAACGGGGAAAAATGGCGGATTTTCGCCATTTCTGGAAATTGGCACGGTCTCTGCAAAACATCGGGCAACCCCGGCGGAGTGGCTCCGCAGGGCAGCAGCAGAGGGAATACCGCCATGTTCATCACCATCAACACCCGCCGCCTTTTCACCACGCTGGCCGCCGGCAGTGCCGTCATCGCCACCTTTGCGCTGGCCCCGTTGGCTGCCCATGCCGCCACGTTGACCGACAGCACCGAAGCGGCTGTCTCCGCCCCGGTCGAACATGTTGTGGTCGATGAGAACGGCGTGCCCAGCCTGCGCGTTTCCTATGCCGGGCTGGATCTGGCCAGCGACGCTGACCGCGCCGAGATGAACCGCCGTGTCGCCCATGCCGCCGCCCGCGTCTGTGCGCCCCTGCGCGGTACGTCGAACAGCTTCGACCAGTCCACCGCCTATCAGGCCTGCCGCAGCGACGCGATTGCCCACGCCCGCACCGAGATCGACGCTGCGGCTGCTAACTGAGTTGCCACGCGGCAAGCAGGGGGCCGCAATTTCGGCATCGGCCCGGCCCCCTCTCTTATCCCCGATTACCATGATCCTTGGCTAGAGCCCCGGTGCGCCCCGCGTGCCGGGGCGCTACTGTGCGCTTTATGGAGTCGCACGCGCCAGAAGAGGATGACAGCGAGGAGGCCGATGGCCTGCGCAAGATCATCCATGTCGATATGGACGCCTTCTTCGCCAGCGTGGAACAGCGCGACGACCCCAGCCTGCAGGGCAAGCCCGTGGCGGTGGGCGGCAGCCGGGCGCGCGGCGTGGTGGCGGCGGCCAGCTATGAAGCGCGCACATTCGGGGTGCGATCGGCCATGCCCAGCGTCAAGGCTTTGCGCCTGTGCCCCCATCTCATCTTCGTGCCGCCGCGCTTTGAGGCCTATAAGACGGTCTCACGCCAGATCCGCGCGATCTTTGCCGATTACACGCCGCTCATCGAGCCGCTCTCGCTCGACGAGGCCTATCTCGACGTGACGCAGGATCTGAAAGGCATCGGCAGTGCAACGCATATTGCCCAGTTGATCCGCGCGCGCATCAAGGCCGAAACGGGCCTGACCGCCAGCGCGGGGGTCAGTTACAATAAATTCATCGCTAAGTTGGCCAGCGACCAGAACAAGCCCGATGGCCTCTGCGTCATCCGCCCGGGCGAGGGCGCGCAGTTTGTGGCTGGCCTGCCGGTGCGGCGCTTTCACGGCGTTGGCCCGCGCGGCGCTGAAAAGATGGCGGCGCTGGGCATCGAGACGGGCGCTGACCTGCGCGCGCGCGACCTGCCCTTTCTGCGCCAGCATTTTGGTGCTCAGGCCGATTACCTCTACCGCGCCGCCCGCGGCATCGACCTGCGCCGCGTGCGCCCCAATCGCCCGCGCAAATCCATCGGCGGCGAGCGGACTTTCGAGCGCGACATTTCGACCGGATCGGCGCTGCGCGAGGCCTTGGCCCGCATCATTGATCTGGTCTGGCACGACATCGAGCGGCTCGATGCGAAAGGGCGAACCGTGACGCTGAAGCTGCGCCTCTCCGATTTCACCTTGCGTACCCATGCGCGATCTCTGGCCCGCGCGGTGGCCGGGCGCGAAGAGTTTGCGCGTCTTGCAGAGGAACTGCTCGATTCCGTGCTGCCACTGCCCCAGCCGGTGCGGTTGATGGGGTTGACCCTGTCGGCCCTGGAGAAAAAGGGCGAGGTGGCGCCGGTGGCGACTGTCGAGGGTGGAGGGCAGCTCGATCTGTTTTAGAGGGGGAAGAGGATCAGCAGGGGGCGCATGGGGAAGGGAAGCGCCAACGTCCAGCTGCCAGAGGCAATTGATGGCCTGCGGCACGGCGATGCTGGTGCTTCGGTGTGATCTTGCGGGCCTTTGCCGAAAGAAAGGGAGCGCGAGGGCGATGGCCCTCGCATCATCACCTTTCTACTTTCAACCATTCTTCCATCTGGCGCTTCAATCCCTCGCCCATCGGCTCTGGCCAGTCCCCCGGCGTGAAAAAACCGGCTTCGATAATTTCACGCCGATCGGGCCGAGGCGTGGCGGAACAGTTGCCCGCGACGATATAGGAGACATTGCCCGCTCCGTGCAGCACATCATGCGTGCTCGACACCAGCCAGGCGTCGCCCAGGTCGATGCCGATTTCCTCGCGGAATTCACGCGCGGCGGCCAGCAGCGGGTCCTCGCCCGGCTTCAGGCCCCCGCCCGGTGGCATCCAGTTGCCCGAACCATAGGAGTGGCGGACCAGCAGCACGCGCCCGGCTTGATCAAGTCCCAGAACGCGGCACCCCTGAAGGGTGGGTTTGCGCAGCCGCCACCATTGGCGCCGCACCCGATGCGCGATGCGCAGCGCGAGGCGATGAAAAGGTGCCGGCGCCAGGGCCAGCACCCTTTCCGCCATCAGCAGAAGCATGTCACCATCTTGTCGGTGGCTGCCAGCAGCCGCGCGACGGGCAGGTCGCTCTCACCGCTGGCGGCAGCTTCGAAGACCTCGCGCTTGGTGCCGCCGCCGGTGATGAGGAAGGCGATCTCGCCCGAGGAGACGAGGCTGGGCAGGGTCAGCGTCAGGCGGTCGAAGGGCGCTTCGGGAGGCAGCGGATCGGGGGTGAGGCGGATGATGGTGGTCGGCGCGTCCAGCGTCGGGTTGGTGTTGGGAAAGAGGCTGGCGGTATGGCCATCCTCGCCCATGCCCAGCAGGGCCAGCGCGAAGGTGGGCGGCACCATGCCCTCTTCCAGCTTCACCACTGTGGCGCCTACGGGCTCGAAAATGGCGCGGATCTTGGCGACATTGGAGGCGGGATGGTCCTCCGGCACCTGCCGGTCGTCATTGGGCCAGACATGCAGACGGCTGAAGGGCAGGTCATGCTCGACCAGCGCGGCAAACACGGGAAAAGGCGTGCGGCCACCGGGCACGGTGATGGCAATGGGGCCAGAGGAAGCCTCCATCGCGGCGGCAATGCGGGTTGCCAGCCATGCGGCGATGGTGGCGGGATCGGCGGAGGGGTGGAAGTCGATGGTAGCCATGGAGAGGGTCTAGCACCCCGGGCAGGGGGAGGGGAATGCTTGTGCAATGGTATGGGGGATGAATATGGCGGATGGTGCCCCCTGCGTCCTGCTCAGATGCGTCCTGCTCAGAACTCCTTCACCACGCGCAGGAAAGCCTCGCCATAGGCTTGCAGCTTGCGCTCGCCCACGCCGTTGAGGCGCCCCAGTTCGGCCAGTGAGGCTGGCCGGGCGGATGCGATCTCGCGCAAGGTGGCATCATGGAAGATGACATAGGGCGGCACGCCTGCTTCCCTGGCCAGATCGCGCCGCATGTTGCGCAGCGCCTCGAACAGCGGATCGCCCACCGGATTGGCGCCGCTGCCAGCACGATCCTTGCGGCGGGATTTTTCGCGCGGAGGCGGGCGGGTGATGAGCACCGCAGCTTCGCCGCGCAGGATGTCGCGGGCGTCACCGGCCAGCATCAGCCCGCCATGCTCGGTGGTGGCGAGGCTGCCGCGTGCCTGCAAGGCACGGGCCAGCGGGCGCAACATGGCCGCTTCCTCGGCATCGACAATGTTGAAGACCGACAATTCATCATGACGGCGGGCGCGGACCTTCTCATCCTCCACCCCCGTCAGCACATTGGCGATATGGCCAAGGCCAAAGCTCTGCCCGGTGCGGTAGATGGCCGAGAGCAGCTTGCGCGCCAGATCTGTCAGGTCGATGACATCGGGGGCATGCAGGCAATTGTCGCAATTGCCACATTTTTCGGGCGGTTGCTCACCAAAATGGCGGCGCAGCAAGGCGCGGCGGCAGGCGGCACTTTCTACCAATGCCGCCATGGAATTGAGCCGCGCCAGTTCTCCCGGTCGGCGCTCTTCCTCCACCTCGGACAGCCGCTGGCGGGCGCGGGCGAAATCCTCTGCCCCCCACAGCATCAGCGCCTGGGCCGGGTCACCATCGCGGCCCGCGCGGCCGGTTTCCTGATAATAGGCCTCGATCGATTTGGGCAGGCCCGCATGGGCCACGAAGCGCACGTCCGGCTTGTCGATGCCCATGCCAAAGGCGATGGTGGCGACCATCACCATATCTTCCGAGGCCACGAAGGCGGCCTGATTGGCGGCGCGCGTCTCGGGGGGCAATCCGGCGTGATAGGGCAGCACCGGGCGGCCTTCGCTGGCCAGTTGCTCGGCCATGCGCTCCACGGCGGCGCGGGTTTGCGCATAGACGATGCCCGGGCCGGGGTTGTCAGCCATCAGGCGGCGGATCTGGGCCAGCGGATTGTCGCGCGCGGCGATGGAATAGCGGATGTTGGGACGGTCGAAGCCCGCCACGATCATGCCGTCGGGGCCAATGCCCAACTGGTCGAGAATGTCGTGCCGTGTGTGTTCATCGGCCGTTGCCGTCAGCGCCAGGCGCGGCACGCCCGGAAAGGCATCCATCATCGGGCGCAGCAGGCGATAGTCGGGCCGGAAATCATGGCCCCACTGCGACACGCAATGCGCCTCGTCGATGGCAAACAGGCTGATGTGGGCCTGTTCGAGAAGCGTGAGGAACTGCGGCTGGCTGGCGCGTTCGGGCGCGACATAGAGCAGGTCCAGATCGCCATCGATCAACTGGGCGATGGTGGCGCCCCGGTCCATGTCGGCGCTGGTCAGGCTGGCGGCGCGGATGCCATTGGCGCGGGCAGAGCGCAACTGGTCATGCATCAGCGCGATGAGCGGCGAGATGACGACGCAGGTGCCCGGCAGCATGGTGGCGGGAAGCTGATAGGTCAGTGACTTGCCCGCCCCCGTGGGCATGATGGCCAGCGTGGAATGGCCCGAAAGGATGCGCTCGACCACCTGTTGCTGCACACCGCGAAAGCCGGTGAAGCCGAAGGTTTTATGAAGGGCTTCGAGCGGGTCTTGGAGGAGTTGGGTGGTCACGGGGGCGGGTATGGCAGGAAGAAGGGGAAGGGACAAGCAGGGGGTCATCACCCCCTGCACCCCCTTGCGTTTGGAGAGGGGGTATATCCGGGAACCCGTGCGCCAGCATCGCCGCGCCGCAGGCAGAAAACAACAGCGTCGCGCCATCGAACCCTGCCTGCGGCGCGGCGATGCTGGCGCTACAGTATGGTTCTGCGCCCCAGTGCCAAAATAAAGGGGGCGCGAGGGCGATGGCCCTCGCAGTCCTCTTTTCCAAACCTCAATCCAGATTAGGCCGCAACCACCGCGTGGCTGTTTCCAGATCCACGCCGCGCCGCTCGGCATAATCTTCAAGCTGATCGGTGCCGATGGTGGCGACGCCGAAATACTGCGCCTCCGGGTGGCCGAAATAGAAGCCGGACACCGCCGAGGTGGGCAGCATGGCCTGCGATTCGGTCAGTGTGATTCCGGCGTTTTCGGTCGCGTCGAGCAGGTCGAAGAGGATGGGCTTCAACGAATGGTCGGGGCAGGCAGGATAGCCCGGTGCCGGGCGGATGCCGCGATACTGCTCGCGGATCAGCGCTTCGTTGGTGAGCTGCTCTTCGGGCGCATAGCCCCAGAGGGTGGTGCGGGTGTGCTGGTGCAGGCGTTCGGCAAAGGCTTCGGCCAGGCGGTCGGCCAGAGCCTTGAGAAGGATGTCGTTATAGTCATCGTGGGCCGCCTTGAAGCGGGCCAGATGCGGTTCGATCCCATGGATGCCCACCGCGAAACCGCCCAGCCAGTCGCCTTGCGGGTCGATGAAATCGGCCAGGCAGAAATTGGCGCGGCCCCGGCTTTTGGCGAATTGCTGCCGCAGCATGGGCAGCACGGTGCCGTCGGCCAGCACGATGTCATCCTCATCGCGCACAGCCGGCCAGAAACCGGCGACGGCGCGGGCGGTGAGCCATTTTTCCTCGATGATGGTTTTCAGCATCGCCTGCGCATCGGCAAACAGGTTGCGGGCGCTTTCACCCACCACGGCGTCATCCAGAATGGCCGGATAGACCCCGGCCAGTTCCCATGCGCGGAAGAAAGGCGTCCAGTCGATGCATTCGGCAAGGTCGGCCAGATCCCAGTCGTCGAAACGATGGATGCCGGGCTGGGCGGGGGCGGCGGGCTTTTGCGCGAAGTCGGGTGAAAAGGCGTTGGCCCGTGCTTCGGCCAGTGTCACCAGCTTGCTCTTGCCCCGGCCTTCGCGGGCACGGCGGGTGGCTTCGTAATCGCTGGCGGTGGCCTCGATGAAGGCATCGGCCTGCGTGTCGGACAGCAGCTGGCTGGCCACGCCCACCGCGCGGCTGGCGTCCAGAACATGGATGACCGGGCCATCATAGGCCGGGTCGATGCGCAAGGCGGTGTGCACCTTCGAGGTGGTCGCCCCGCCGATCAGCAGCGGCATGGTCATCCCCGCGCGCTGCATTTCCTCGGCCACGGTCACCATTTCATCGAGGCTGGGCGTGATGAGGCCCGAAAGGCCGATCATGTCGACCTGTTCCTTCTGCGCCAGATCGAGAATGCTGGCCCAGGGCACCATCACCCCCATGTCGAGCACTTCGTAACCGTTGCATTGCAGCACGACGCCCACGATGTTCTTGCCGATGTCATGCACATCGCCCTTCACCGTGGCCATGATGATGCGGCCCTTGGCCTTGGCGCCTGCGTCCTTCTCCGCCTCGATGAAGGGGATGAGATGGGCGACGGCCTTCTTCATCACGCGGGCCGATTTCACCACCTGCGGCAGGAACATCTGGCCCGAGCCGAAAAGGTCGCCCACGGTGTTCATGCCGCTCATCAGCGGGCCCTCGATCACCTCGATGGGGCGGCCACCACGCGCGGCGATGGCGGCGCGGGCTTCCTCGGTGTCCTCGACGATATGGGCGTCGATGCCCTTCACCAGCGCATGTTCGAGGCGTTTGACCACATCATAGGAGCGCCATTCCTCGGCGGCCTTTTCGGCGGCCTTGTCCTGCCCCTTGAAGGTTTCGGCAATGGCGATCAGCTTTTCGGTGTTCGTTTCCTCACCCACCTGCGGCAGGTTGAGGATCACCGCCTCGCAGGCATCGCGCAAGGTCCGGTCGATCTGGTCGTAAATGTCCAGCTGGCCCGCATTGACGATGGCCATGTCCATGCCCGCAGGGATGGCGTGGTAGAGGAACACCGAATGCATCGCGCGGCGCACCGGCTCATTGCCGCGGAAGGAGAAGGACAGGTTCGACAGGCCGCCGCTGATGTGGACATGCGGGCAGCGCGCCTTGATCTCGCGCGTCGCCTCGATGAAGTCCACGCCGTAATTGTCGTGCTCCTCAATGCCGGTCGCCACGGCAAAGACGTTGGGGTCGAAGATGATGTCCTCGGGCGCAAAGCCGATGCCCGTCAGCAGTTGGTAGGCCCGGCAGCAGATCTCGACCTTGCGCTCCCTAGTGTCGGCCTGACCCTTTTCGTCAAAGGCCATCACCACCACGGCGGCGCCATAATCCATGCACAGGCGGGCGTGGTGCAGGAAGGCCTCCTCGCCCTCCTTCATGGAGATCGAATTGACGATCGGCTTGCCTGAAACGCATTTCAGCCCGGCCTCGATCACCTCCCATTTCGAGCTGTCAATCATCACCGGCACGCGGGCGATGTCGGGCTCGGCCGCGATGAGTTTGAGGAAGGTGGTCATCGCCTCCACGGCGTCGAGCAGGCCCTCGTCCATGTTGACGTCGATGACCTGGGCGCCCGCCTCCACCTGGTTGCGGGCGACCTCGATGGCCTTGGTGTAATCGCCCGCCAGGATCAGCTTCTTGAAGGCGGCCGAGCCGGTGACATTGGTGCGTTCGCCGACATTGACGAAACGGGAAGAGGATTGCGTGGTCATCTGGGTCACTCGGCCATGGTGAAAGGTTCAAGGCCCGCGAGGCGGGTGACATGCGAAAGCGTCGGCGCGTGGCGCGGCGGGAGACCTGCCACGCTGCGCGCGATGGCGCCGATATGGGCGGGGGTCGATCCGCAGCAGCCGCCCAGCACGTTGACCTGGCCCGCATCGGCCCATTCCTTGACCAGCCCCGCCGTGGTGTCGGGCATCTCGTCATAGGCGCCCAGCTCGTTGGGCAGGCCGGCGTTGGGGTAGACCATGATCAGCGCGTCGCTGATCTCGGCGAGCAGCTTGACATGCGGGCGCAGCTGCGTGGCGCCGAAGGAGCAGTTGAGCCCGATGGTCAGCGGGCGCGCATGGCGCACCGCATGCCAGAAGGCCTCCACCGTATGGCCCGAGAGGTTGCGGCCTGACAGGTCCGTGAGCGTCATCGAGAGCATGATGGGCACCTCGCGGCCCAGCTCCTGCTCCAGCTTTTTCACCGCCATGATCCCGGCCTTGGCGTTCAGCGTGTCGAACACCGTCTCGATCAGGATGAAGTCCGCCCCGCCTTCGACCAGCGCGCGGGCCTGCTCCAGATAGACATCGACCATCGTGTCCCAATCGACCTCGCGATAGCCCGGGTCGTTGACATCGGGCGAGAGTGAGAGGGTCTTGTTCGTGGGGCCAATGGCGCCCGCCACGAAGCGCGGGCGGCCGTCTTTCGCAGCATATTCATCAGCCATCCGGCGGGCGAGTTGCGCGCTGGCCACATTGATCTCGCGCACCAGATGCTGCGCGCCATAGTCCGCCTGGCTGATGCGGTTGGCCGAGAAGGTGTTGGTCTCGGCAATATCGGCACCGGCCTCGAAATAGGCGCGGTGGATCGACTCCGGCACCTCGGGCTTGGTCAGCGCGAGGATGTCGTTGTTGCCCTTCTGGTCATGCGACAAGCCAAGGTTACCGGCATAATCGGCCTCGGTCAGCTTGAAATTCTGGATTTCCGTGCCGAAGGCGCCGTCGGTGATCAGCAGCCGCTGCGCAGCCTGCTCCAGAAACGCCTTGCGCGCGGGGGATGGGGCGAGGGTCATGCGGCGGTCTCCGGGGTTCCCAAGGCATTGGCCGGGCGCAGGCCCAGCAAATGGCAGATGGCATAGGACAATTCAGCGCGGTTGAGCGTGTAGAAATGGAAATCACGCACGCCGCCGGCATAGAGGCGTCGGCAGAATTCCGCAGCTAGCGTGGCCGCCACCAATTGGCGCGAGCCGGGATGCTTGTCGAGCCCCTGAAACAGCCCTTCCATCCAGGCCGGAATGGCAGCACCGCAAGCGGCGGCAAATTTGCTGGCCTGGGCGAAATTGGTGACCGGCAGGATGCCGGGCAGCACGGGCGCATCAATGCCTGCGGCGGCCAGCGCATCGCGAAAACGGAAGAAGGTTTCGGGCTCGAAGAAGAACTGGCTGATGGCGCGGGTGGCTCCGGCATCCAGCTTGCGCTTCAGATTGTCGAGGTCGGCGGCAAGATCGACCGAGTCAGGATGCTTTTCGGGATAGGCAGCCACCGAAATCTCGAAAGGCGCGATCTGCTTGAGGCCGGCGACCAGCTCGGCGGCATTGGCATAGCCTTCCGGGTGCGGCGTGAAGGGCACGCCCGGCTGGCCCATATCGCCGCGCAGCGCGACGATATGGCGCACGCCCGCCTGCCAATAGGCCTCGGCCACCTCGCGGATTTCCGTCTTGGTCGCGTCCACACAGGTCAGATGCGCGGCGGCGGGCAGCTTGGCCTCGGAGATGATGCGGGCCACCGTGTCATGGGTGCGGTCACGCGTGGAGCCACCCGCGCCATAGGTCACCGAAACGAACTCAGGCGCCAGCGGGGCCAGTGCCTCGACCGTTTCCCACAATTGCGCCATCATCGCCTCGCTCTTGGGCGGAAAGAATTCGAAAGAGACGCGAATATCGCCCGGCAGGCCCGCGAACAGCGGGGTATCAAGGGCGGTGCGTGCCTCGCGCAGCGCATCATAGCTGGTAATCATCGACATGGCCTTATGCGGGGATGGGGGGCGCGACAGGCTGTCCTGTGCGCCGTCCGGTCCAGATCTTGACGGTAAGCTGCCCGCCGGGCAGCGCGATGGGGGCCGCCGGGGCAAAGCCCGCCGCGGTGAACAGGTCCGCCATCTGCCCGTCGGTAAAGCCGAGGCGGGCATGGGCGTGGATGCTGCGCATATCCTCATGGTCATGCGCGGCCAGATCGACCACGGCGATGCGGCCATTCTCGCGGGTAACGCGCGCGGCCTGGGCCAGCACCAGTTCGGGCGCCTGGGCGTAATGCAGCACCTGATGGAAGAGCACCGTGTCGAAACTGGCGGGCTTGAAGGGCAGGTCGGTGAAGTCGCCCTGCACCAGCGTCACATCGGCCGGCGGCAGATGCTGCAACCGGGCGCGGGCGATGCGCAGCATTTCCGGGCTCTTGTCGAAGGCCGTCACATGGCTGGCGTGCGGGCTGAACAATTCGGCCATGCGCCCCGTGCCCGTGCCGACATCCAGCATGGCGCCCAACGAGCCTTCGCCGAGCAAGGCGCCTTCCAGCGCGGCTTCGACCGGGGCGTCATCGGCCAGCAGCTTGCGCATATCGTCCCATTGCGCGGCATGGCGTTCGAAATAGGCGGCAGCGCTGGCCTCGCGCGCGGCGCGTATGGCGGCCAGATGGCGGCGGTCTTCCTCGCAGCGGCGCGCGAAACCGGCATCATCGCGTTCCGCCGCGCTGAGCAGCCGCGTGGTCGCCCCGCCCAGAGTGGGCGCCGCGCCCGCCTGGTCCTCGGCAATGGCGCTGCCCAGAAAGACCCAGCTTCCCTCCTTGCGGCGGCGCGCCAGGCCCGCATCGCACAGGATCTTCACATGGCGCGAGACACGCGGCTGGCTTTGTCCCAGAACCTGTGCCAATTCTCCCACCGCCAGCTCCATCGCGGAAAGCAGACGCATGATGCGCAGCCGCGTCGGGTCGGCAAGGGCGCGCAAAATGGGGTCGATCTGCATGGCGGCGGCGGTCTCTGGGCTGTCTTGTCAGGTGGCATATAAAGATATCTTTATATGATTGCAACGCCTCATCGCCATCTCCTCATCGCTCCGGCACCTTGCGGATTTGCGCGGCGTCTTTAAGGTGGGCGCGACGAGCAGTGACAAGGATGACCCATGCGCAAGTTTCCGCAAACCTCTGCCAACATGCTGATACGTGGTGGATTTGCGGCAGGCGGGCTGGCCATGGTGCTGGTCCTGTCAGCCTGCGGCCATGCGGATAAGGCCAGCGACCCGGCCTCGGCCGACAATGTGGAAATTCCCGCTGAAGAGGCACTGAGCGGATTGCCACCCGCTGCCGTTCCTGTGCCAGACAGTGCCGATGTGGTGGCGGATTCGGCGGTTTCCGGGACATAAGGGGAAAGGGAGCGCGAGGGCCATCGCCCTCGCATCTTTCCCTTTCTTTTTTCCTTTCTCAGTCGAAGGAAACCTTCCCCCGCCCCGCCTTCACCGCTCCGCGAATTTTCTTGCCTTCCAGCCGGGCCGTCTTGCCCACCCGGTTGAGCCTGCTTTTGACGCGCTTTTCCGGCAGGCGGTGCGCCTCGCGGATCAGTTCGGCCAGCCTTTCGCGCGCATCCGTGCGGTTGGCTTCCTGCGTGCGAAAGCGGCGCGCGGTCAGCAGGATCTCGCCCGCATCGGTCAGGCGGGAGCCAGCGAGGCCCTTCATGCGTTCAAAGACCGGGGGCGAAAGGCGCAGGGCATAGATGCTCACCCGCAACTGGACAGCAGTGGCCACCTTGTTAAGAATTTGACGATTCCAACAGTGCACGCTAGTTGCTGTGATTATCATGGAAACTATCATCTACGCGCGATTTTCGACCCTTGAGCAACGGCGAGGCGACAGCCTTCGACGCCAGTTGGAAGACTGCAATGCTTACGCAGCTGCGCAAGGTTGGTCAGTGATTACCGAGTTGGTTGACCGGGGCAGGTCCGCATTTTCAGCCGCGAATCGCGCGGCGGGATCGGCTCTGGGGAAGTTCGAGCGTGAGGTTCATGATGGCCTCCACGAAGGGCAATGCCTACTTGTTGAACGGTTGGATCGAATTTCACGTGAGGAGCCCAAAGAGGTTTTTCAATGGCTGCTCCGAATGACGGGGTGCGGACTCACGATTGCCACCGTCGATGGCAATCGACGTTACACGTCAGCGGACCTCGATTTCCAAGACATCATCGAGATCGTTTTGAAGGCCAAGGTCGCACACGAGGAGAGCGAAAAAAAGTCACAACGCCTTGCGGCAAAATGGAATCAAAAAAGGATCGCCGCCGAAGAAGGGGTGGCAATGACAGCCGCCTGTCCAGCTTGGTTGCGAATTGACAAGACGACCGGCAAATATGTTGCGATTCCTCACAAGGCAGAAATCATTCGCAAGATATTCCTCATGGCATCACATGGCACTGGAACACATTCCATCGCCTCGATCCTCAACGAAGGAAATGTCGAACATCTTGGTCGCGGTAAAACTGGATGGCGGCATTCCTATATCAAGAATATCGTCAGCAACGCGGCTGTAATTGGCGTTCACCAGCATCATCAGAAGACAGCAACTGGCCGGGTTCCGCTGGGCGATCCCATTGAGGGATACTATCCCGCCATCATTGAGCACGATCTTTGGGAGAAAGTGCAATTGATCCGTGCGGGGCGAGCGACAAAGGGCCGGGCAGGGCAAGGCATGACGAATTTGCTCAGTGGCATCGTGAAATGCGGTGAATGCGGATCGACTGTCACAATTGTATCCAGCACGATTGCAGGATCACAGCGCATGCGGCGAGGACGGTTGATCACCGAGCCTAGAGATATGCGTTATCTCGGCTGCGAATTGAGAAGGCGAAACAGGAATGCCTGTTCGGTGAGTAGTCGAGTCAATTATGGTAAGCTCGAAAGCATACTCCTCGATACTATCCTTTCCAAGGCCCTCAATGATAAACATTTTGCGGTTCCACGAGATATGGTGAAATTTGAAAAGGCGGCCAATGCCCGGCGTCGAGAGATCGATGATCTCAAACGAAATTTGGCCGTTGTAAATCGGACTCTTGAAGAGGACGAATTGGAAGGCCTTCCGATTGATCTGGAAAGAAGGGAACGCAGGAGAGATTTGCTCCGCCAAATTCCGATCGCAGAGGCAGTGCTGGCGGAAGCAGAGAAAGAACTTATCATCGCGCAGGGACAGGTTTCGCCTCAGGATCACATTAAACGAGTAGAGGAAGTGAGAAGCGGGATTGATAGCAATGATCCCGATATCAGATTGACCGCTCGAAAGAAGGTCAATGACGCACTTAAAGGTATTATAACTACCGCGTGGTTGGAGAAGGATGGCACTTTGTTTTTTGCCCTTGCGGGTGGTGCATGGAATGTTGCCATCCGAGGTGGAGAAGTCGTTGAAGTCGCAGATGGCCCATTGACCGCGATGAAAGCGGGAGATGCGGGAATGTTGCGTGGGATAGCGGGGGGGAGCACTTTGATAGAAAGCCAAATCGCTCAGATTATCGCTGACGGTGCCTGAACGACCACAGGTCGGACCATTTGGTTCATTAATACCAGAAGTTACATAAATATGGCATGAAACAAAATTCATACACACATTCCGGAAAAACGATTTTACCGGATGGCGAGATCAGTGATGATTTGCGGTTTCGCTTCCAGTTTTGTGGTATTGCATGCCGCTTCCCTTCAACCCGAGGCTTCTATGGTTGCGGGGCCCTTGCATGCCGTCGATGCAATCGGCGGCTGCAAAAACGGTTTTATCAAGAAGCCATGGGGCTCTTTGCTCATCACCCTGCGAGCATGCTGCGCATTATTGATGTGCAAATAGGTCGGATCATTTTGCTGGAAGCCCTAGGGGGTGTCATCAGGCGCTTCAAGAACAATCTCCGCTGTCTAGTAGCTAGATTCCGGCGCGCGCGCGCTGCTGGCTCTCGGATCGAAATTTTCGGCATGTGCGATATCGTTGCATTGCCGGATGGCGGCTGGGACGTGGTCGCGAAAATGATTTTCCACTTCCCGAGCGGTGGGGGCGAAGCCGCGCTCGTCTTGATGCTTCAAAAGAAGTGGCGGGGGACAAGGGTGCGTCCCGCAGGGCCGATCACAAACGAAATCATTTCAATGTGGCCGACATTGGCCGGTGGGATTGATCTTCTCGATACGATCAATGGCCTGAGAAACTGCCAGATTCTGCGGGTTCATGTCCGCCCCCGCCGGAGTGGCGCAAATGAAGCAGCCATATCGCGGCATGACGAATGGCGGGATTCGCCTATGCCATTTATTTTTTAATATAAGGAATTAAAACTATGAATATGCGCGAAATTATGAATTTGATTGAGAGTGCAATCGATAGCAATCCTAAAAGGCCGCCTTGCCAATTTGGAGCAATCCCGCAGGGACCAGAAGGCCCCTGTACCAGCACCATCAAGCCTCACAAAACACAAAAATCCGTAACCAAGCCTCAGGGGCCGACGCCCACGAAGACGCTCGGCGAAAACGCTGTCGATGCCGCTGAGGCTGTATTGGCAAGCGCTGAAAAGAGGCAGGCTCAGGCCGATTACAATGCCTCTGTCCAGAAGATAAACTCCTCGAATTGTGAGAACAAAGGGGAAAAACTTGCTAAGGCCAATGAAAAAATGAAGAAAAAGGTTGTCAGTGCGGATAATACTATTTCCGCATCATTCGAGCGCAGACACAACGGAGGTAGGTCATGAATCAGGATGAATTTGATGCCCTATATGATCAATATTCCGATTTGATAGTTGTCGACCCATCCCGAGGTGGGAGTTTTGACATCGATGATCTGAATAGATTTTGCAAATATAACAGAATTGACTGCGATATTATATCTGGACTAAAATACTCGGAAACTATTTTCTGTTTTCACTCATATCCAGATGCACAAAGATTCAAAAATTATCAGTCGAAATGTCAAAATTTCTACAGTGTTAATTTTTAATCTGACACTGTTTTCATCGCCCATTTCCTCGAAATTGAATGACTTCGTCATCCAATTTCTTCAGAAAGGGCTCGAGACTTGATTGCTTTCCCTCCGAAAATGCTCTCGCCACAGGCGAAAGCATTTCCATCGTGAAATCAATCAAGTCAGTTTTCCTACTCATTCATTGGAATTTGTATTCGTCAACATCCTGTAAGCAGGTCAATACCTCTACCCCCCCCGCCTCAAAATGCATCTAAAGCATCTCAAGGCAGGGGGGGAGGTTAATTATCATCCTGTGAAGTTTTGACAATTGTTGGTGTATGGATTACGCATCTTATTGCGAGCAGGTGGTCTTCCTTTACCCTGCAAATTAGTCCAGTCTCCCCAGCGTATATCAACAATGTTCTTGAATGGTCGATTCTCGCAACTATTAGTTGATCGCTAAGACGGTCTCAGCCACTTATGTGGCCGAACACCCGGTTCGATACACTTGTTAACACTAATCAATACCGGGCGGAGGTTGACAGCAAGTCATTGCCTCCTCTTTTGATCGCGCCTCTTGGTAAACCGGCAGCGCTCGTCCCGGTCGGTCCCCATCCCTCATGGTCCCCACACCAGCCCCTGCATGAAACCCCGAGGGGTGGCGCCTACCATGGTTGTCCGTTTTTGACCGGGCCAGTCTCTGAATGCCCTTGGAGTATCAAGAGTATTTATACATCGTGATGAAAAATGTCAAAATAATATGCGAATTTGTATTATATTATCGCAGTAATCATTTCATGCATCTCTTGACAGTAGTCTCTCCAATACTGAAATGCCGTGCTGTATCGCGGATGGATGCGCCATTCGCTGCACGCCACGTCTTGACTGCTGCCGCATCGACCTGCACCGGGCGCCCCAGAGACAACTTCCCCTTGTGCGTGCGCCCCGTCGCGGCGAGCGCTTCTCGAGCGGCTTTCCTCCCAGATTCACAACGTGAAACGATTCGCTCGCGCTCCATTTCCGAAACTTGCGCGAGAACCGCCAAAACAATTTGCCCGGCCCCACTGGTGATCTCGCCCAACCCACGGACAAACACTCGAACTCCTCGCTCCATGAGGATTTTGACGTTCTGCTGAACGTCGATTGCGTCACGCCCGAGCCGTGATACGTCGAACACGTGAATCTCATCGTTGTGATCTCGCACATATGCCAGCATCGCGGCAAAGCCCGGCCTTTTAGCTGCCAGCACTGCACCAGAAATGGCCTCGTCGATGAACTCCTTATCAAACGGGCCTGTGTCTGACATGGCCGCGCGCTGGGCATCCACGGATTGAGATACGGACGAACACCTCAGGTAGAGCAGACGGGCCATTCTTTTATCACCATTCAGTCCATAAGATACATGTTAGTTATGGGCCATAGTCCGTAATGTCAAATGCTATCTTATGGGCTAGACTGGGGGGTTTTAATAGCGCCATCCGTATCCTACAACTTGTGGACCAGACACTTGATTTAAGGGGGGGTGACGCTCGACGGCGGAGTGGGCTTCAATTAGGCCAACTGCGGATTTGAATTTTTTCGGCACGATAGGGAATAGATCATGTCATTCAATGCGACGGTTCTAAAAATCTTGATTGCCAGTCCCGGCGACGTTGATGAAGAGCGACAGGCCATTCCCGAGGTTATCGCGCGGTGGAACAATTCTCATTCCGAAACCACTAAAGTCGTATTGCTTCCTGTGAAATGGGAAACTCATTCGGCGCCGCTTATGGGAGATCGTGCGCAAGGCGTCATCAATGACCAAATGGTCACGACTTGCGACATGGCAATCGGCGTATTTTGGACGAGGTTGGGGTCCCCAACCGGAGCTAGTGAAAGTGGAACGGCTGAGGAAATTGAGTGGTTTATAAAAAACTCAAAGCCTGTGATGCTTTATTTCTCGTCAAGAAACATTGACCCCAGCAAATTGGATATAGATCAATATAAATCTCTAAAAGATTTTGAAAAGAAGATGCAGAAAATAGGTCTGACTGGTTCTTACACCAGTTTGATCGATTTTAAGGAACAGTTGCTCAATCAGCTTTCCATCAATGTTCGTAATCTTATGAGCGGAACTCCATCCTCTCCGCCGACCGCGAAGGAGGTCCGCGAAAAAGTAAAGTCGATTGTCGAGATTGCTAAGGCTGGGAAGGTTTATATGGAGGATTATGCCAAAGAAGGGCAGGTCAAATCTTTCATAGTCAAGGGTGATACGAAGCCGATCAAGGACGCATTGAAAGAGCTTGGTGGTCGTTACAATGGCTCCCTCGGGGGGTGGGTGTTTCCTAAGTCGAAGGAAATTGAAATTGCTGAGTTTTTAAAAAGGACGTCTTGACAACGTGAGACTTGTTAGGTCGCTAAGGGGTAACACCCATTAGTGGCATTAATATGGATAAATGCCCACGCCCCTTTCGAGCCGTGGGCATTGTTTTGCTAGGCCACTTCGCCTTGGTCGAAGCGCAATTCTCGCGGAACTACGGATAGCAAATCGTCATTTTCATCAATGCGAAGCATTCGCATATCTCTGACGACTTCCCAGAACCATGAGAACTTTCGATTAATTTCTAGAACTGCCCGAAAACAATGTGAAGCCTGAGTTTCAGGAGTTCCATAAAAAACCGAGCCTTGTTGACGACTAAACCCATGTTGAGCAAGCACGCGGGCGATTTTTTCGTACGCGCCATGTCGCAGGGCGGCTTCAGCATTAAGGTCATACGCGATTGCGTACACGCGGTTATTCCTCGTGTAGGATACCGAGGGCACCTTACTCCCTCTACGCATCGAGGTGACGGCCATACGAACCCTCTCGGAAAGCGTTTAAACGCAAACCGACTAGACGGATCGGGTGGATTTTGCTAGTCAGCTTGCACCTTCAAGTCAAAACTGAAGGCACAAGCTGACAGATTAACGACTGGTTAAGAAGGCGGCTTGCCACATGGGATACTCTCTTTCTGCGACAGGCTGCACGTTAGAGTTTAAAACCATGGAACGGTGATGTTGGCGCATCTCCTGTTCCGGCGTCTGGCCCGCCAAGCATGACTTCAAAGTCATCTGGCGGGTCATTCTCATTATGGGATGCATGCGAGGTATTTTCGTCCTGCATCTCCCTATATTCTTCTATTTCTCGATATTCGTCGGAAAGTGTCCAACCCTTTCGCCCATTTGGCTTAAGGTCAATGCTTCGTGCCAACAGTGCAGAAATGGCGTTCACCTTGTCGGCACCCCGAACATCGATGCCTTGCTTCTCGACAAGTCTAACCATTTCTCGCGAAGTGATCGGCCCTTCCTGATAGTTGGCACACTCTCGAATGGCAGCGCCGACCACAGCCCGTCCATAAGCGCTGAACCTATCAAGTGTCATTTTTTCACGGGATTTACCATTGCCGTCCTGCTCCCCGTTGTTAGGTTTGGGCAGCACAGCGCGATGGACATGTGAAACGGTGTGGGTGATATCTTTCGTATCGCCGTAAGCGCGCAAGATCATCCGCACTGCTTCCAGCTTCTGCGTCAGATCGGCTTCTTCACGCCGCAATTTCTCGATGACATCCGAATCCATAACGTCGTCTCGCGATTGATGCGCAGGTCATAGCACGCCGCAAATGGAATGGGAAGGGTGACTCGTGTGGATTACGAATTGTGCGGCTGACATCATGTGTGGATTAGGCTGCGATAGGGAGGTCTCGATTTTTCGCACGCAACCCGCTAAAAAGCCGGTCTATGCGGTCGCAAGCGACTTCACGCGATGCCGAAGAGGAAAGTATGGTAGGTATCCGTGTCACGCGCTCTATCTTGATCGATAGCAGCGAAATCGACTTATCCACCACGAGGGCTGGTGGGCCCGGTGGTCAGCATGTCAATACCACTGACTCGGCGGTGCTTCTGCGATTTGACGTTTGGGGTTCGCCAAATTTGCCCGAAGCCGTGAAACACAGGTTATCTGATTTGGCTGGGGCTAGACTCACAAAAGAGGGTATTCTCATTCTAAGGTCGGATGGGAACCGATCCCAGCACGTCAATCGGCAGGACGTGCAAGAGCGCCTAATGGGCATGATACGCGAGGCGACCATCGTTCCGGAACGTAGAAAGCCGACCAAGCCGACGAAGGCTAGCCAAAAACGGCGCGTGGAAGGGAAGGCGAAGCGTTCTGCCGTCAAAAGCCTGCGGGGCAAGGTTCGTGAATGACTGCACTGTTGGAATCGTCAAATCTTGTTGACGTTCTGGCCGCCCGGCCCCGCGGCAGTGATAAAGCTTTCGCTGCAGGCGGCAAAGGCGCGGTTGATGGCGCTTTCTGCCGCATCCTGGCTCATTGCTCGTCGTCAGCCGGGGTTTCGGCTTCGGGTGTCCAGGGGGTGGGCAGGCTCTCGGTAAAGCCCAGCACGCGGAAATCCTCGGGCATGGGGGCATGGGCATCGACGGGCGGCTTGCCCGCGCGGGTGATGGTGAGGCGCGAGGCGTGCAGCATGGTGCGCGCCGCGCCGCTGCCATCGCCATAGACCGGGTCGCCCAGCAGGGCGGCGCCAAGCCCATGGAGGGCATGCACGCGGATCTGGTGGGTGCGGCCCGTTTCAGGGCGGAATTCCACCAGCGTGCCATGCTCGTTTTCCTGCAGCTTGCGCCAGCGGGTGAGGGCAGGCTTGCCCTTCTTGGCCAGGATCATGCGCCAGCCAGCCGCCGCGCTGGAAATCTTGGTCATGGCGAGATCGATCACGCCATGGTCCTTCTCGACCTTGCCCGCCACGATGCCGAGATAGACCTTCGCTACCAGCCGTTCCTCAAAGGCGGCGGAAAAACGCTTCAGCGCCTTGGGGTTGCGCGCCAGCAGCAGGCAGCCCGAGGTGTCGCGGTCCAGCCGGTGGACGGGATAGGGTTCGCGCGCAAAGCCGAGGCGCAGGGTGGGCAGGTAATCATCAAGGCTGATGCCGCCCGCGCGGGGCCGGTCCAGCGGCAGGCCGGCGGGCTTGTCGATCACCAGCGCCTCGCCGTCTTCGAAGAGGATGGGGATCTGGTTCATAAAAGGGCCTTTTCAATACGGTCGAGCGCGCGCGAAAGAACAGTGTCATCGGCGGCGAAGGAAATGCGGAAACCATCCGCCCCGCCAAAGGCAGAGGCGGCCACGATGGCCACGCCATGGTCGAGCAGATGCAGGGCCAGCGCCATGTCATCGCCAAAGCGCGCCATGTGGGGCGTAGCGTCGATCATGCAGTAGAAGGCGCCATCGGGCACGGGCGTGTGCAGGCCGGGGATGGCGTTGATCTGCGCCACCACTGTGTCGCGGCGGGCGCGGAAACGCTCGCGCCAGTCGGCCAGGAAGTCCTGCGGGCCAGTGAAGGCGGCGACGGCGGCGGCCTGCGAGATGGAGCAGGCATTGCCGGTGATATGGCTTTGCAGCCGCGTCATGGCGGAGATCAGCCATGACGGGCCAGCGGCGACGCCGATGCGGAAGCCCGTCATCGCATGGCTTTTCGAAACGCCCGAAACGGTAAGAACGCGCTCGGCGAGATCCGGCGCCAGATGGGCCAGCGTGGCGTGCGCGCCCGGCGTGTAGCGCAGCGGTGCGTAAATATCATCGCTCATCACCAGCACGCGGGGGTGGCGGCGCAGAACCTCGGCCAGTTCCAGCAGATCCTGCGCGCTGTAGGTCGCGCCGGTGGGGTTGCCGGGGCTGTTGAGCAGCAGCCAGCGCGTTTGCGGCGTGATCGCCGCCTCAAGCTGCTGCGCGCTCATGCGATAGCCACTGTCGGGCGTGGTGAGCACTTTTATCGGCGTGGCACCGGAAAACCGCACGATTTCGGGATAGGAGACCCACCATGGGGCGGGGATCACCACCTCGTCGCCGGGGTTGAGTGTGGCGGTGAGGCAGAGGAACACCGACTGTTTGCCGCCGGTGGAGACCAGCACCTGCGAGGGCGGCACCGCAATGCCCAGATCGCGCTGGAAATGCAGCGCGGCCGCCTTGCGCAGGGCCATGGTGCCCGCCACGGCGGTGTAGCGCGTGTCACCCGCCAGCATGGCCTGGGTCGCCGCCTCGATCACATGGGGCGGCGTGGCGAAATCGGGCTCACCCACCGAGAGCGAGATGATGTCGCGCCCCGCCGCGCGCAGTTCGAAGGCGCGGTCGGTCATCGCATTGGTCTGCGACGGGGCGATGCGCGACAGGGCGGCGGAGATCATCTGGTCACTCATTCATTCAGTCCATCAGCCTTGCGCGCATCAATCCGCGCAGCCCATTGCCGATCAGGAAGCCTTCGGCAAGGTCATCGACGGTCATTTCGGCCTCGCGGGCGCGGCCTTCCTCGATCAGCGAGCGGCGCAGCACGCCCGGCAGCAGGCCCAGCGCGGTGGGCGGGGTGAGCAGCATGCCGTCCCGCTCGACGAAGATGTTGGTGAAACAGCCTTCGGTCAGCAGGCCATCGTCGCGCAGGAACAGGGCTTCCTTGGCGTGATGCTCGCGTGCGGCGCGCAGGCCCGCTTCGTAGAACCAGCGATCTGATGTTTTGTGTGCCAGCCGCCAGTCGGAGGGATCGACCGGCAGGGGCAGGATGACGCAGGGCACCGGCCCCGCCTCATCCAGCTTGGGCGGCAAGGGCGCTGCCTCCACCGAGATCGCCCCGCTGCGCGCCAGTGACAGGCGGATGCGCGAGGGCGCCTCCAGCTCGAAACAGAGCGCGTGGATGGCATTGCGCGCGCCATGCCGGTCAAAGGAAAAGCCCAGCGTGGCGGCGCTTTCCTTCATCCGTTCCAGATGGAATTCGAGCAGCGCCATGCCCTCATCAGGCGTAAAGCGCATGGTTTCGAACAGATCGACCTGAGCCACAAGATTTGGCGGCTGATGCACGAAACCCCCTTTGACCAAACATTCGCGCCATTCGTTCCACAGCGTTGAATCGGCCACAACAGCCGACCCCACCCCCAACACGGCGCGGCCCTGATCGGCCATGGCGGGCCGGGCGGTGCCGCTGCCCGTCAGGCGCAAGGTGCGGATTGCCACATTGAAGGCGGCGCGGCCAGTGATTTGGCCTTGGCCGGGCGGGTCGATATGGCCGATGGCACCGCAATAGGGCCCGCGCGGTGCCGGTTCGACCGCTTCGATCAACTCCATCGCACGGATTTTGGGCGCGCCCGTCACCGAACCGCAGGGGAAGAGCGCGCGCAGCAGGTCGATCGCTGTCTGCTCCGGCGCCAGTTGCGCCTCGATGCCGCTGACCATCTGATGCACGCTGGGATAGGTTTCTATGGCGAAGGGATGCGGCACGCGCACGCTGCCCGGCACCGCCACCCGCGCGATATCATTGCGCATCAGGTCGAGGATCATCAGATTTTCCGCGCGATCCTTGGGGCTAGTCAGCAGGTCGGCACGCAGGGCCGCGTCGGCCTCGGGCGTGGGGCCGCGGGGGCGGGTGCCCTTCATCGGGCGCGCGGTGATGGCGCCGCCATCGCAGGTGAAGAAGAGTTCGGGCGAGAGGCTGAGCAGAAAGCTGCTGCCATCAAACACCAGCGCCCCATGTGCCCCGCCGCCCTTGCCACGCAGCGCGGCATAGAGCGCCAGCGGGTCGCCCTGCCATGGCCCGGAGAGCGGGAAGGTGTAATTGGCCTGATAAATGTCACCCTGCGCAATGGCCTGCTTCAGCCGTTTGAAACCTTGCGCATAGGTGCCGGGGGAAAATTGGGGTGAGAGCGGGCCCAAACTGTGACATCCTTCGCGCCCATGGGCGGCGAGGAAGGCGGGCACATCGGTCGCATCGAGGCTGTGCCAGCCCTCGAACACGCCCATCCACAGCAGCGGCCCTTCGCCTCCGGCCCGCCGCCGGGTGCCGCTCGCCAGCCGGGGTTCGAGGGCAAGGCCTGCCTCATAGGCGATGAAGCCAGCCAGCGCGGCGCCTCCGCCATGGCATTGCGCCATGCGGGTGAAGGCCGGGGCAACCTCATCGGCGCTGCGTGCCATAATGATCTCGCGCGGGGCGGTGTAGAGCCGTGCCTTGCCTCCATGGCCTGCCGTCGCATCATCGAGCAGCACGAAGGGGCCATGGCGGTCAAAAGAGGTGGGCAGGGCGGGCATGGCGCGCGCTTCTAGCGGGCGCGGGCCGATCTGGCAAAGGTGTGGCGACGCGGTGCATGGCGGGGGCCCCGTTTGACACAGCCCCGCCGCGTCATGATCGCCATTGCGCGGTGAAGTAATTATGTTACGCCTGCCATCCGGGCCGGGTGCGTCGGCCCGCCGCGCGTTTTCTGGAAAGACCTGCCCCCATGTCCTTTGCTTGTGCGAAATGTTCAGTTTTGAAGGCTGGCTTGCTGGCCAGCAGCCTGCTCACCGCAGCCGCCCTGGCTCCTTCGGCCATGGCACAGGCCGCTGCTCCCGCCCCTGTCGCCACCGATGCCATCGCGCCGGTGCCGCAGGGCAAGCTGCCCGATGCCGTCATCCCCTCGGCCTATCGGCTGGACCTGAGCGTTGACCCATCCAGGACGCGCTTTGGCGGCCATGTCGAGATTGACGCCAGCCTGAAGGCGCCTTCGCGCTATGTTTACCTGCATGGCAATGGTCTGGCCATGCACAAGGCGACCGTGACCGTCGCGGGCAAGACCTATGAGGGCCAGTGGAAGCAGGTGGACCCCAGCGGCGTTGCCCTGTTGACCTTTGACACCGAGCTGCCCGCCGGCCCCGTCACCTTTGCCTTTGATTATGACGCGCCCTTCCATGAGGGGCCCGACGGCATGTTCCATGTGAAGGTGGGCAATGACTGGTACAGCTGGACCCAGTTTGAATCGGTCGATGCGCGCGCCGCCTACCCCTCCTTCGACCAGCCCGGTTACAAGCAGCCTTTCACCGTCACGCTGCGCACGCCCAAGGGGCTGACGGCGGTGTCCAACGCGCCCGAAACATCGCTGACGCATGATGGCGAGATGGATGTGCACCATTTCGCGCCGACCGCGCCGCTGCCCACCTATCTGCTGGCGATGATGGTCGGGCCCTTTGCCGTGGTGAGCGGCGAGGCCCCGCCCACGCCCCAGCGCGACCATCCGCTGCCGATGCGCATCATCTCGACCAAGGAGAACGCCGGCAAGCTGACCTTTGCTCTGGACAATTCCAAGCAGATCGTCGCCCATCTGGAAAATTACTTCGGCCAGAGCTTCCCCTATCCCAAGCTTGACCAGATCACCTCGCCCATCATGGGCGGCGCCATGGAAAATGCCGGGGCGGACCTCTATCAGGACACGTTGCTGGTGCTCGATGACCATGCCAGCACGCGGCAGAAGCGTGAATTCGGCATGGTGGTGGGCCATGAGCTGGCGCATCAGTGGTTTGGCGATCTGGTCACGCCCAAATGGTGGGACGACATCTGGCTGAACGAGAGCTTCGCCAACTGGATGGGCTATCGCATCGGCAATGAATGGCGGCCTGACCTCAACGTTGCCGCCGGCGCGCTGGAGGAAGGCTTTGCCGCGATGAACACCGACGCCTTGCTGGCCGGTCGCCCCATCCATCAGAAGATCGAGAAAAGCTCGCAGGTCGATGCCGCCTTCGACAGCATCACCTATGGCAAGGGCGGCCATGTGGTGGCGATGATCGCCGCCTTCATGGGCGACACCAAATTCCGCGACGGCGTGCGTGGCTATATGGCGGCGCATCGCTATGGCAATGCCAGCAGCGCGGAATTCTTCGAGGCCATGGCGCAGGCCAGCGGCGACCCGCGCATCCTGCCCGCCATGCAGAGCTTTACCGACCAGCAGGGCGTACCGCTGCTCACCTTCACCGGTTCGAACGGCAATTATACGGTGACGCAGAGCCGCTATGTCCGCCTTGGCACCAAGGCGCCCGCGCAGATCTGGGGCGTGCCGATGTGCGTGCGCCGGGGCGATGCGCGCGTCTGCCAGTTGCTCGATACAGTGAGCGGCACGGTGCAGGTGGGCGGCACGGGAGCATTGATCCCCAATGCCGGGGGCACGGGCTACTATCGCTTCGAACTGCCCAAGGCGGAATGGGACGCGCTGATCGCCCAGTCGGCCAGCCTGACGGGCGGCGAAGGACAGGCGCTGTCCGATTCGCTGCGTGCCAGCTTCCAGGCGGGCCGCGCCAGTGCCACGCAGATGGCCCAGCTTGCCCGGGTGATGTCGAAAAACCCGGACAGCTATGCCGCTGATGCCGCCACCGTGGGCATGGAGTCGCTGGCCGCGTCCGATATGCTCGATGCCAAGGCCAGCGCCGCCTACAGCGCCTTCATGGGCACGATCTTCCGCCCGCAGCTGGCGACCCTGGGCTTTACCCCCGCGCTGGGCGCCTATTCGGGCGAGGCGCCCGAAACCTCGCAGCGCCGGGTGCAGACCGTGGCGCAGATGGTGTCAACGGTGAAGGACAAGGCGGTCATTGCCACGCTGGTCAAGGCTGCCCATGACTGGCTGGCGGGCGACACCAAGGCGCTGGACCCGAGTTGGTATGGCGTGGCCCTGCGCGCTTATATGGGCGAGCATGCCAAGGGTGAGGACGGTGGCCTCGAAACGGCCAAGGCGCTCTTCGCGCGGGCTCTGGCCACGCAAGACCCGCTGGCCCGCCCGGCGTTGCTCGGTTCGCTGGCCAGTGCCGGCACGCCCAAGGTCGCCGGCTGGATTCTCGCCGATGCCAAGGATGCCCGCCTGCGCGCCACCGAGCGTTTGCAGTTGGTCGCGCAGGTGGCGCTCAACAAGACCACGCGCCAGATCGGCTATGATTTCATCCGCGACAATTTCGACGGCATGCTCAAGGGCGGTGGCGGCATCTTCTTTGCCACGCGCCTGCCCTCGGTCATCTCGGGCATGTGCTCGGTCAAGGCCTCGGGCGACATCGCGCGTGATTTCGGCGCCAAAATGGCCGGAACCCCCGGGCAGCTGGAACTGGAGCGCGCGATCGAGCGGGTGAAGGATTGCGGTCTGCTCAAGGAAGCGCGCGGCAAGCAGGTCTCGATGGAGATCAGCAAGCTGAAATAAGGATCGAGGGCCGGGTCATCCCCGGCCCTTGTCATGGGCCAGACGGGCTCAGGCCAGCGGCAGCCGCAGCACCGCCACCAGACCGGTGATCCCGCCATCAGGGCCGATATGGTTGGCCAGTTCGAGCGTGCCGCCGTGCTGCTCGGCAATGGCGCGCGCCAGTGTCAGCCCCAGCCCCGCCCCCCCCGTATGGGTGTTGCGTGAAGGCTCGCCCCGCGTAAACGGCTCGAACATGCGAGCGATCTGGCTTTCGGCAATGCCCGGCCCCTGGTCCTCGACGCGGATCACGGCCCAGCCGGCGCCATGGGCGTCCTCCTCGCGCGCCAGCGAGACATGGGCGACCGAACCATAACGCACCGCATTGCCGATGAGATTGTGCAGCGCGCGGCGTATCCACAAGGCGCGCAGCGGCAACGCCACGCGCTGCGTCTCGCCCAGTTCAACCGGCTCGCCCATGTCCTCGTAATCCTCCGAAACCGAGGCGACGAGGGCGGAGAGTTCGGTCACCTCCAGCGGGTCGCTGGGGCGCCCAACGCGGGCAAGGCTCAGAATATCATCGAGTGAACGCGTGATCTCCTCGATGGTCTGGGCCATGCGGGCGCGTTCATTGTCATCCTCCACGCATTCGATGCGGACGCGCAGCGCCGACAGCGGCGTTTTCAGATCATGCCCGATGGCCCCCAGCATCACATCCTTTTCGTTGATGAGGGCGATGATGCGGTTTTCCATGGCATTTTGTGCCGCGATCAGCCGCCGCATGTCCTGCGGGCCCTGTGGCTGGACCTGATTGGTCGCGTCGCGCGTCTCGGCGAATTGTTCCACCTGCGCCGTCAGCGCCGCCAGCGGGCCGATGATTCGGCGCAGGATGAAGGCCATCGTACCCACCAGCACGGCATAGATGAGCAAGGTCTGCAGGATCAGCGTGGCCAGCAGCCGCGGATCATCGGGCCCCACCACCACGCGGGCCACCAGCCAGCCATTGCCATCGCGGCGGGGCAGGGCGGCGATCAACAGCTTCGCGTCATGGGGTGGCGGGGGATGGTTCAATTTGACATGCCGGTCGAGCAAGGCAGCGCGGCGGGCGAGACGTTGCTGGATCATCGGATCGCTCAGGATCGGGCGCTCGCACACGAGAATGCCCGCCGCGCTCACATCCTGATCGGCCAGCATCAGCGCCAGCCGCCGCGCGGTTTCGGGCAGGACACGGTCGAAGGACTGCAGGGAAAAGTCGGGCACGCTTTCGGTACGCGGACCGCGCGAGACATCCTCCGGCCCGGGGCCCGGGCGCGTGGACTGGTGCCCGCCCTGATCCATGGGGGTTTGGGCCTGGGGTGGGGGGGGCACATCGCCGCGCGCGGCCATCACCAGCTTGATGGCCAGCGCATGGGTCACCTGCTCTTCCCGCGCGGCGGCCTGTGCGCGATAGAGCAGCGCCGCGCCGATGGCCTGCGCCAGCAGCAGTGCGAAAGCCAGCGCCAGCATCACCTGACCGCGCAGCGACGTGGGCCACAGCCAGCCGCCCCACCGCGCCAGCCAGCCGCGCGGCGCGACGAGCGTTTCGCTCTCGCTCATGCCGGGCCCGAGGGTACGCGCCGCACGTCGGCG
Organism: Sphingomonadales bacterium; assembly: GCA_028871475.1. Lineage (GTDB taxonomy): Bacteria > Pseudomonadota > Alphaproteobacteria > Sphingomonadales > Sphingomonadaceae > Novosphingobium. The sequence continues at coordinate 95,461 of JAGWMZ010000004.1, forward strand.
GCCAGCATGTAGCCGCCGCCCCACACGGTCTGAATGACTTGCGGATTGCGGCTGTCGACCTCGATCTTGCGGCGCAACCGGCTGACCTGATTGTCCACCGCGCGGTCGAAAAGATGCGCCTCGCGACCCTGCACCATGTCGAGCAGGCGATCGCGGTCGAGCACCTGGCGGGGATGTTCGAGAAAGGCCATCAGCAGGCGAAATTCGACCGAGGAGATCGCCACGATGGCGCCCTCCGGGTCGATCAGCCGGCGCTTGAGCGGGTCAAGGCGCCAGTTGTCGAACATGAAATCCTCGTTGACCACGCCGGTTTCGGCCATCCCCCGCGCCGTGCGCCGCAGCACGCTGCGGATGCGCGCCACCAGTTCACGCGGCTCGAAAGGTTTGACGACATAGTCATCCGCGCCGATCTCCAGCCCGACGATGCGGTCGGTCGCCTCGGATTTGGCGGTGAGGAAAATGGTGGGGATGGCGCGCGATTCCGTCAGGTGACGGCACAGCGACAGACCATCCTCGCCGGGCATCATGATGTCGAGCAGCACCAGATCGGGCAGGCCTTCGCGCATGATGGCGCGGGCTTCGGCGGCGCTGGCTGCCTGCTGCACGGTAAAGCCCTGGCGTTCCAGATAGGAGGCCAGCGGTTCGCGCAGCCCCGGCTCGTCATCGACAAGCAACAGACGTTGAGGGGCTGCGTCCTGGGTCATGGCGTTGATGGTTTCATCCTCGGCATCGGTTGTCATGGCGTAACGGCGTCAGTGACCTTGGTATGACTGCGCTCCACCGGCATCAAGGGCGGCGGCAGGGCAAAGGCCGCTTATTTGGCACTGTCTGCGGCGGGCGGTGGTGGCGGAGGCGGGGGCATGTCGCTCTGCGGCCCGCCATGGCGCCAGCCGCCGCGCTGCGGCCCGCGCTCGTCACCTTGCCAGCCGTGATGGTCCTTGTGGCGTGCCGCGCGCATTTCTTCATGCGTCACGATGCCGTCGTGGTTGGCATCGGTCTCGTCGAAGCGCTTGAGTTCGGCGGCGATGAAGGCGTCGCGGGTGACGGTGCCGGTGTGCTGCGGGTCAGCCTGACGCAGGATGGCAAAGACTCTGGGCGAGAAGATCATGCGGTCGGCGCGATCATGCGGGGGGCCGTCATGGCCGGGGCCGCGATGATCGGCGGGGCCATGGTCGGGCTCATCCTCACCGCCGTGGCGCATGCCGCCGGGGCCGCCCGGACCGTCATGCGCGGCGAGGAATTCAGCCTTGCTGATCTGTCCGTCGTGGTTCGTGTCCATGCGGTCGAACATCTTGCCCAGCCAGGCATCGCGGCGGGCCTTGCCATCTTCGGCATTGACCACGCCATCGTGGTTGAAATCGAGCCTGTCGAAAATCTCGATGGCATGTTTGCGGGCATCGTCGCGGGTCAGCCCCATGGCGGCGGGCGCCGCGCTGGTTTGGGCAGGCTTTTTCGTTGCGGCCAGAACAGTGCCGGCCAGCATCGGACCGCTCAGCAGCGAACCTGCCAGCGCCAGCGCCATGATGCGCGAAACCTTGGTATGTGCGGTCATCGTCACACGATCCTCTTTCAATGCCCCCATTGAAACATCTGCCCCTTGTCCGGGCGAGGGTGGGTGAAAGCCGCGCTGACGCCGAAAATCTCGAAGGAGGGGGGGATGAGAGCTTCGACGCCAACGCGGCCTTCATGAAACTCTATAGGAGGCGAGTGTCGCGCGTTTGTGCCGGGGAGCAAGGTTTTTGTCGCCATTTGTCGCGGTCGGTATGGAACATTCGACCATGCGGCGGCAGGGCCGCACCGCTCGGCCTATCTTAACGCGGTCGTCCCTGGGTGTCGCTGCCAACGGTGATAAAGAGCAGGCTGGCCGCCTGCGCGACATTGGCCGTATGCCAGACACCGGCCGGATTGATGACACACTGCCCCGTTTCAAGCGGTATCCGCCTTTCACGCCCCTGCCCATCCTGCTGGATCAGCACGGCGGCACCGGCAATGCAGATCACCACCTCATCGCCCTGCGGGTGCATTTCCCAATGGTCCCAGTCTGCGGCAAAGTGATGCAGGCTGACCAGCCGCCCTTGCGCACCCTGCGCGCCCAGGCTGGCCCCATATTCCTCATACCACTGCGGGCCGGTAAAGTCGGGCAGGACGAGCGCCTGCCCTTGCGGGCCAAGATGGATGGGGCGCTGCTCCAGCATATGGGGCGCCCCATCCTTTAAAGGGCTGTCCACCGGACTACCCCATTACAAAGGCGTTGAGCTTGTTGCCGTCCCGATCGCGGAAATAGGCGGCGTAGAAGGTTTCGCCGCGCGGGCCCGGAAGCCCCTCGCAACTGCCGCCCTGTTCCAGCGCGATGGCATGCAGCCGGTCGACCTGCGCGCGGTCCTTGGCTTCCAGCGCCACCATCACGCCATTGCCCACCGTGGCCGGCTGGCCGTCAAAGGGCAGGGTGAGGCCGATACCGGCTCCGCCCGTTGCCGCACCCCATGCGATGAACTGGTCGGTTTCCATCATACGCCCAAGGCCCATTTCAGCGGCGATGGCATCATAGAAAGGCGCCGACCCGGCCAGATCATTGGTGCCCAGCGTAACATATCCGATCATTGTTCTGCCCTCCCACACGACTCATCTTGCAATGGAACAATACAGGAACGAGATGGCGCCGACAAGCCTCAGCCGAGCGGCGCGCATTGTGCCTCCAGCCACGCCCGCACGTCGCCATCAACGGGCGCTTCAAGCTGTGGGGCAACAATCGCCCAGACCCTGGCATGATAGGCATTCCACCAGGCGAGCTCATCCTTGTCCATCAGCGAAAGATCGACCAGATCGCGCGCGATGGGCACATGGGTCAGCGTTTCAAAGCCCAGATAGTCGCCTTCGGCCCCGGCGATCTCGCGCTTTTCGACCAGCACGAGATTTTCAATGCGGATGCCATAGGCGCCGGTCTTGTAATAGCCCGGCTCGTTCGAGAGGAACATGCCCGCCAGCAATTCCTGCCCCGTGCCGGCCTGCCCGCCTGCCGATTTGGCGATGCGCTGCGGCCCTTCATGCACCGCCAGAAACGAGCCGACGCCATGCCCCGTTCCATGGGCATAATCCACCCCCGCCTGCCACAGATGCTGGCGCGCCAGCGTGTCGAGCTGGCTGCCCGCCGTGCCCGCCGGGAAGACTGCGCGAGCCAGCGCGATATGCCCCTTGAGCACGCGGGTGAAACGGTCCTTCACCTCGGCTTCAGCCTCGCCCGGCCCAACCCAGATGGTGCGGGTGATGTCGGTCGTGCCATCGGGATATTGCCCGCCCGAATCGACGAGATAGACGCTGCCCGGCTCCAGCGTCCGGTTGGTCTCCTCGCTCACCCGGTAATGCACGATGGCGCCATTGGGGCCCGCGCCGCTGATCGTGTCAAAGGAGAGGTCACGCAGGTCGCCGCAGTCCCGGCGGAACTGGTGCAAGGCATCGGCGGCGGAGATTTCGGTGACGCTGCCCTTGGGTCCCTCCACGCTGAGCCAATGGAGGAAGCGGACCATGGCCGAAGCGTCACGGGCCTGCGCCGCGCGCTGCCCGGCCTGCTCGACGGGGTTTTTCACCGCCTTGGGCAGCACGCAGGGGTCGCGAGCCTCGACGATTTGCGCGCCTGCCTGCGACAATTGCGCGAAGATGGCCGAGACGGCGCGCTCCGAGTCGACCGCCACCTGCTTGCCCGCCAGCGCAGCCAGCGCCCCGGTGAAGGCTTCGCGCGGTTGCACGCGCACGGCATTGCCCAGATGGGCCGCCACCTGCGGCGTTACCTTTTCGGGCGCGATGAACCAGTCCGCCGTGCCATCGGCATGGGCGATGACGAAGGAGAGGGCGACCGGCGTGCGATCGACATCCTCCCCGCGAATGTTGAGGAGCCATGCCACCGAATCGAGCGCGGAGACGATGGTGGCATCCAGTCCCTGCTCGCCCAGCCAGGTGGCGATGCCTGCGCGCTTGGCCTCGCTGCTCTCTCCCGCCAGCTCCAGCGGCTGGACGAAGGCGGGGGCAGGCGAGGGGGCAGGGCGATCATCCCAGACGGCATCGAGCGGATTGCTCTCCACCGCGACCAGCTCGGCGCCCTTGGCGCGCAGGGCCTTGCGGGTGGCGCTCACCCAGGGCTGGGTGTGCAGCCAGGGGTCGAAACCGATACGCGCGCCTTCGCCCACTTGGGTCGCCAGCCATGCCGCGGGACTTGTGGCGGGCACATTGTGGTACTCGTAAAGCTGCCCGTCGACCTGATCGCGCACCTGCAGCGTATAGCGGCCATCGACGAAGATCGCCGCCTTGTCGCCCGCCGCCCCGGTCAGCACCACCGCCGTGCCTGCCGACCCGCCAAAGCCGGTCAGCCATTCCAGCCGCTGGGCATAGGCGCCGACATATTCGCTCATATGCTCATCGCAAATGGGGATGACGAAGCCATCAAGCCCTTGGCGCGCCAGTTGCTGGCGCAGGGCGGAAAGGCGCTCTTCATGGGACCGGGCTTGCGAGGCGTGCATCAGCATGGGGTATCTCTCTTGCGGGCAGACGTTGGGGCGCCTGACAAAGGGGCTTCTTACTGGGGCATTTCTGTTGTTTCGGCGCCGCGGCCTTGCGGTGCCTCGCGCGCCAACATAAGTGCAAGCCATGAGCAATGCTACCCAGCCACCCGTCGCCGCCAAAAAGCCCCACAGCTTTACCCATCATGGCATCACCGTCACCGATGATTACGCCTGGTTGCGCGATCCCGGCTATCCGCAGGTGGGCGGCGAGGCCGTGCTCGACCATCTGAAAGCCGAAAACGCCTGGTTCGAAAGCCGGATGGAGCCACGCAAGGCTCTGGTGGACGGGTTGTTCAAGGAAATGCGCGCCCGCATCAAGGAAGCCGATGCCTCGGTGCCGCAGAAGGATGGCGATTACCTCTATTGGGTCGAATATAAGGAAGGCGCCGAATACAAGCTGTGGTGGCGCAGGCCCGTGGCGGGCGGCGAGGATGAGCTGATCCTGGACGAGGTCGAACTGGCCAAGGGGCATGACTATTTCCGCCTCGGCGCGATTGCCGTCTCCCCCGATGGCAAGCTGCTGGCGTGGAGCGTGGATGACAATGGCTCGGAGCGTTTCACCGCGCGGGTGAAGGTGATCGCGACCGGCGAAATGCTGCCCGACGAGATCCCCGGCACGCTCTCTTCGCTGGTCTGGGTGGCGGGCGGCGACAAGCCATGGGGCCTGGTCTATTCGCTGGCCAATGAGAACTGGCGCACCGACAATGCCCGCCTGCACTGGCTGGGCAGCCCGATCGAGCAGGATATCGAACTGTTCCACGAGGATGACGAGGGTTTCCGTGTCGGCTCCTCGCTCTCGGCCAATGAGAAATGGCTGTTGATCGGCAGCAGCGACCATGAAACCAGCGAATGCTGGATGGTGCCTGCCAATGACCCGCTGGCGAAACCCATGCTGGTGAAGGCCCGTCAGGAAGGCGTGGAGTATGATGTCGATGAGCGCGATGGCGTGCTCTACATCCACGCCAATGATACGCATGAGAATTTCCGCATCGCCACCGCGCCTTTGTCGAAACCGGGCGAGTGGAGGACGCTGATCGAGGGGACCGATGAGGTCTATATCACCGGCTTCGAGCTTTACCGCGATTTCTTCGTGGTCGAGAGCCGGGTGCGCGGGCTCGATACGATCGAGCTGCGCTATTACGATGATCCCTCGCGCGTCGAACCGATTCTTTTCCCGGAGGCGAGCTATGATGCCGGTCTTGCCGACAACCCCGAATGGGCGGTCGACAAGCTGCGCCTGACCTATGAAAGCATGGTCAGCCCCTCCACGGTCTATGACTATCATCTGGCCGACAAAAGGCTGGAGGTGCTGAAAGTTCAGGACATCCCCAGCGGCTATGACGCCAGCCTTTACGAGACCCAGCGTCTGGAGATTCCCGCGCGCGACGGCACGCTGGTCCCGGTCAGCATTGTCTATCGCAAGGATCGCGCGGCGCTGAATGGCGGGGAGGCCGGCCCGCTGCATCTCTATGGCTATGGCGCCTATGGCATGGCGATGAGCCCGAGCTTTTCGACCACGCGCCTCAGCTTGGTGGATCGCGGTTTTGCCTATGCCATCGCCCATATCCGCGGCGGCGATGATCTTGGCCGCGCATGGTATAAGATGGGCAAGCGCGAGCATCGCACCAACACGTTCAACGATTTCGTCGATGTGGCCAAGGGGCTGATCGCGCAGGGCTTCACCCAGGCCGGGCGTATCAGCATCAGCGGCGGCTCGGCCGGTGGCGAACTGATGGGCGCGGTGATGAACGATGCGCCGGACCTGTGGGGCGCGGTGGTGGCCCATGTGCCCTTCGTCGATGTTTTGAACACCATGCTGGACGAAACCCTGCCACTGACGCCGGGCGAATGGCCCGAATGGGGCAACCCCATCGAGGACAAGGCTGCTTTCGAGCTGATCCGCAGCTATTCGCCGTATGATCAGGTGCGCACGCAGGCTTACCCGCCGCTGATGGTGACCGCGGGCCTCAACGACCCGCGCGTCACTTATTGGGAACCGGCCAAATGGGTGGCCAAGCTGCGCGAGCTGAAGACCGACAGCAACGAGTTGATCCTGAAAACCAACATGGGCGCAGGCCATGGCGGCAAGTCGGGCCGCTTCGAAAGCCTGACCGAGGCGGCGGAGGAATTCGCCTTCATCCTCTGGCAATTGGGCATTGTGGCATGAACGAGAACGTCGCGCGCACGCTCTATCGCCTTGCCATGGCCGTCGAGGTGCTGGCGCTGGCCGCATGGGGCGCCTGCTGGGCGGGTTTTGCCGACCCCATGCTCAAGGTGATGATCGGCTGCGCGCCGCTGGTGCTCATCGCCGTTCTCGTCAGCCTCTACATGGCATTTGCCCGCAAGCTGTGGTGGGGGCTGCTCGGCGTGGCGGCGGCGCTCTTCGCCTATGCGCCGATCATGGGGCTGATTCTGTTGGGGCTGCGTCACTGAGCCCATGGCCAACCGCTTCACCCTGACCTTCACCGCCGGCCCCGAACATATCGATGTTATGGGCCATGTGAACAATGCCGTCTGGGTGCAGTGGATGGATGCCATCGCCACCGCCCATTGGGAAGCCGATGCCCGGCCCGACCATGTCGCCGCCTATGTCTGGGTCGTGACGCGCCATGAGATCGACTATCGCGGCAACATCCGCGAAGGGGAAAGCGTCGAGGCGCGCACCTTCATTCCTGAAGGGCCACGCGCTGCCCGGTTTGATCGTCGCGTGGATTTTTATCGGGTCGGGGAAGACAAGCCCATCGTCTCGGCGCGCACCACATGGGCGATGATCGAGCTGGCCAGCGGGCGTCTGTGTCGTATTCCGGCGGAAGTGGCGGAGCCCTTCGGGCCATTTGATTGAGGGATTGAAAGGGGAAGATACGAGGGCCATCGCCCTCGCGCTCCCTTGAGTTTGGATAGGGGGTGGATGGGCGGACCCTAATGCCAGCATCGCCGCGCCGCAGGCTGTATTCTGATAGCGCGAGGCTTGCATATTCTGCCTGCGGCGCGGCGATGCTGGCGCTTGGCTCGGGTGCCGCTGTCCCCTCCGAAAGAATGGGAGCGCGAGGGCGATGGCCCTCGCACCCTCCTTTCCTTCCTCACATCACAAGGGATTCCCATCCTTGTCCCGGTAAATTTCGCGCCGGCCCACATGGTTGGCGGGGCCCACGAAACCATCCTCTTCCATCCGCTCGATCCATTTGGCCGCGGTGTTGTAGCCCACCGTCATCTGCCGCTGCAGCCAACTGGTGCTGGCTTTCTGGCTTTCGAAAACGATCTGGCAGGCCTGGCGATATTTGCGCTCTTCGGGGCTGTCGCTTGCCGTCGCATCCAGATCGTCGAAGCCATAGGAGCCTTCCGCCGGTTCCTCGGTGACCGAATCGACGTAATCGGGCTTGCCCTGGGCGCGCCAATGGTCGGCGACGGCCTCGACCTCCTCATCAGGCACGAAGGGGCCGTGGACGCGGGTGATGGGGCCAGACGAGGGCTTGAAGAGCATGTCGCCCTTGCCCAGCAGTTGCTCGGCGCCCTGTTCACCCAGGATGGTGCGCGAATCGATGCGGCTGGTGACGGCGAAGGAGATTCGCGTCGGCAGGTTCGCCTTGATGACGCCGGTGATGACGTCGACCGAGGGGCGCTGCGTGGCCATGATGAGGTGGATACCGGCCGCACGCGATTTCTGGGCAAGGCGCTGGATGAGGACTTCCACTTCCTTGCCCACTGTCACCATCAAATCGGCCAGCTCATCCACGATGACGACGATCAGCGGCAGTACCTGATAGTCGAGTTGCTTGTCCTCGAACAGTTCTTCGCCCGTGTCGGGGTCGAAACCGATCGAGATGCGGCGGCCCAGCGGCTTGCCCTTGGCGGCGTTGCTCTTCACCTTCTCGTTGAAGTTCACGATGTTGCGCACGTTGATCTCGCTCATCTGGCGATAACGGCGCTCCATTTCCTCCACCGCCCATTTCAGCGCGCGCACCGCCTTGGCAGGTTCGGTGACGACAGGGCTGAGCAGGTGGGGAATGTCCTCGTAAGACTTCAGCTCCAGCACTTTGGGATCGACCAGGATCATGCGGCACTGGGCAGGCGTCAGGCGATAAAGCAAGGACAGCAGGATGCAGTTGAGCCCCACCGACTTGCCCGAACCGGTGGTGCCGGCCACCAGCAGGTGAGGCATGGTCGCCAGATCCGCCACGATGGGCTCACCCGCGATGTTCTTGCCCAGAATGATGGGAAGCTGGCCCTTGTGAGAGACAAAGGTCTCGCTGGCGATCATCTCCTTGAAGCTGACCATCTGGCGGTTGGCGTTGGGCAGTTCGATGGCCATCACCGTGCGCCCCGGCACGGGCGAGACGCGGGCCGAAATGGCGCTCATGTTGCGGGCGATATCGTCGGCCAGGCCGATGACGCGGCTGGCCTTGATGCCGGGCGCCGGTTCCAGCTCGTACATGGTGACGACAGGGCCGGTGCGCACGCCGGTCACCTCGCCCTTGACGTTGAAATCGTCGAGCACGGTTTCGAGCAGGCGGGCGTTGCGTTCCAGCACCAGCTTGTCGATGGGCGGGGCATTGTCGGCCGGCGGGTCGGAGAGCAGGTCGAGCCCGGGCAGGGCGACTGTGTCGAACAGGTCGCTCTGGCGCGACAGGCTGGAAAATTCGGCCTGCTTGGGTGCCTTGGCCGGGTCGCTGATGTCGGGCGCGCGGCGCTGGGCGATGACGGGGGCGCCATTCTCGCCCGCTTCGGGGGTGAAGGGGATATCGGCCCTGGGCGCGGTGCGCTGCTTGCGCGGGGCGGGAGAGGGCGCGTCCTCCTCCTCCATGTCCTCGTCAATCGCGCCATCGGCCAACGCGCGGGCGGCGCGGCGGCGCAGCGGAATGGTGATGAGATCGACCCAGTCGATGGCAAAGACATGGGTGACCAGCGCCGCCCCGGCGATCAGCGCGACCAACCCGCTGACGATGGACACCGCGCCGCGCGCTGCCTCGGGCACAAGCAGCTCCACACCATGCACCAGCGCCGCGCCCAGCAGCCCTGCCACGCCGCCCGGCGATGCCGGCAGGCTGGTCGCCACATCGGCAAAGGCCAGCGAGAGCGCGGTGCAGATCAGCCCCATCGCCACCACCAGCACGGCCATGGGTCGCACCCATGCATGGCGGCGCGGGGCCTCATCCTCTTCCTCGGCCGCGCCATCGGCCTCTGCAATGCGCCAAAGCTGGCGGGCAAAGACCAGCATCAGCGGCAGCAACAACGCACTGACCGGCCCGAAGAGAAACAGCGCCCGCTCCGCCACGAAGGCGCCGGGCCGCCCCATCCAGTTCAGCACCGGCCCGGCCGCCGCCGTCGAGGGCGAAGGGTCGGTCTGGTGATAGGAGACCAGCGAGAGCACGATGAACACCATGGCCAGCAGCAGCAGCCCCGCGCCCAGCAGTTCGCTGCTGCGCTTTACACTGCGGCGCAGGATGATCCGCCAGTTGGGGGCGCCCTTGGATGCGCCGGAGGAGGAATAGGGCCTGCTTGCCATGGCCGGTTCTAAGCCTTTGTTATGCGGATCGGGTGGGGACGGGCCATGCCTGGGCGGGACAGTCTGCACCGCCCTGCCGCGTTCCCCCTTTGCCCTCTTATGCGCCGGGGGGGGAGTCCGCGTCAAGGCAGGGCCCGATGCCCGCCCCCTGTGCCCGCCAAGGCGCCGGCGCATAACTGTCACAAACGAAGCTTGCCCCCGATGCCGCCCGCCGCTAGCATGTCCGCAATCTTTCCGCCTTTGACGGCGGGCCAACAGTTTTTTCGAGTATTGACATCATGGCGGATCAGACTCCGCCGGCAAAACGTTCGAAGGTTCGCAGGCACGGGGGAAAACGCAGGCATCGCGCGCGCAAGGCTGGCCCAAATACGGCCGCCACGCCAGAAGCAACAGCATCCCCCACAGGCGCGGACCCGACGCCTGCCGGTGGTCGACCCGATGGCGGAACCGCGCAAGGCACGCGCGGCTCTGCCTCCGGTCCGGCCGATAACAGCGCCCGTGGTGCGCCTTCATCCCGCTCCGGCCCTGCGCCGGAGGGTGGGGAGGCGGCTGCGCGCGGGCCATCCTCAGGGCGAAGAGGCGGCGCGCGGGGGCAAAGCCAACGTGCCCCTGCCGGGCGTTCCGGCACTGAACGGGCGCCAGCCAGCGCCCCACGGCCCAGCCCTGTGCGCCATGGTCCGCCGCGCCAGTCCTATGCCGCTATCGACCTTGGCACCAACAATTGCCGATTGCTGATCGCGAGGCCCGCGGGTGACAGTTTCATCGTCGTTGATGCCTTCAGCCGGGTGGTCAGGCTGGGCGAGGGGCTGGCGCAGACGGGCCGCCTGTCGGATGAGGCGATGGACCGGGCGCTGGGCGCGCTGCGCGTCTGCGCCGAGAAGCTGAAGCGGCGCAATGTGCATCTGGCGCGGTCGGTGGCGACCGAGGCTTGCCGCCGGGCCAGCAATGGCGCCGAATTCATCGAACGCGTGCGCGCCGAAACCGGCATCCGTCTCGACATTATTTCCGCGCGTGAGGAAGCGCGCCTTGCCGTGCTGGGCTGCCATATCCTGCTGGAACCCGGCCCCGGCCCGGCGCTGGTCTTCGACATTGGCGGCGGCTCGACCGAACTCGTGCTGGTGGAAAGCCCCCGCGATGGTGATCGCGACACGCCGCCCGCCATTCTTGACTGGGTCAGCGTGCCCTGGGGCGTGGTCTCGCTGACCGAAACCTGCGCGGCCGAGCGTGACAGCCATGAGGCCCGCGTCACCCGCTATGCCGAAATGCGCGGGCGGGTGGACGACAGTTTCGCCGGTTTTGCCGAGCGGATCGCACCCTTGCGGGCCTGCGCGGCCGATGGTGGCCCGGCCGGGCCGTTGCGTCTGCTGGGCACCAGCGGCACGGTGACGACGCTGGCCTCGGTTCACCTCGACCTGCCGCAATATGACCGCAGCGCCGTCGATGGCGTCATCGTGCCCGCGCTCAGCATGCGCGGCATCACCCAGCGCCTCTCGACCATGGCGCTGGCCGACCGGCGCGAATTGCCCTGCATCGGGCGCGAGCGCGCCGATCTGGTGGTGGCAGGCTGCGCTATCCTCGAATCGATTCTCGAACTATGGCCCGCCCATCGCCTCGGCGTGGCAGATCGCGGCATTCGTGAGGGCATCTTGCGCAGCCTGATTGGCGCCGATGATGCCGCACCGTTTACAAAGCCCCTTTCCGCGCCCACTGCCGCGACCAGACCCAGACAGGAGAAGCGCCGATGAGCCGTTCGGGCAAAGATCCCCACGAACGCCTGCGCACGGCCAAGAAACGCACCGCTTCTTCGGCGCGCTGGCTGACGCGGCAGTTGAACGACCCCTATGTGAAAAAGGCCAAGGCCGACGGCTATCGCAGCCGCGCGGCCTACAAGTTGATGGAACTGGACGACAAATTCGCGCTGGTAAAGGGTTCGCGCCGGGTGGTCGACCTGGGCGTGGCGCCGGGCGGCTGGACGCAGGTGGTGCGCATGCGCTCGCCCCAGGCGGGCGTGGTCGGTATTGACCTGCTGCCCACCGAGCCGATCGAGGGGGCGACCCTGTTCGAGATGGACTTCATGGCCGATGAAGCGCCCGGCCTGCTGATGGAGGCGCTGGGCGGCGCGCCCGATCTCGTCATGTCGGACATGGCGGCCAACACTGTGGGCCACAAGCAGACCGACCATTTGCGCACCATGGGTCTTGTGGAAACGGCGGCGGATTTTGCCATTCAGAATTTGAGCGAGGGCGGGGCGTTTATCGCCAAAGTGCTGGCGGGGGGGACGGACCCGACGCTGCTGGCCTTGCTCAAGCAGCATTTCAAGACCGTGAAACATGCCAAGCCGCCAGCGAGTCGCAAGGATTCGTCGGAGTGGTATGTGATTGCTCAGGGCTTCAAGGGGCGGAAGGACGAGCAGGAAGAAGAGTAAAAGCGAGGGCCATAAAGCGTGCGCTTGTCGCACGCGACACGCTAAGGCGCCCTCGCGCTCCCTTTCGTTTGGAGAGGGAGTTTGAGGTCTGAGCATGGCGCCAGCATCGCCGCGCCGCGGGCTTTTATCCTGACAGCGCAGGTCTATCGTTTTCTGCCTGCGGCGCGGCGCACTGGGCGCCATCACCCAACCCGATGCGCAACGTCGACAACGAAAGGGAGCGCGAGGGCGATGGCCCTCGCACCTGTCTTTTCTTATTTCGACTCAGCCCCGCTGGCCGCATCCTTGGAGGGAGCCGCCTTCGCATCGTCAGCCGCCGCCGGTGCCGCGCCAGCTTCGGGCGCCTTGGGCAGGGGCAGGTTCGAGCCCTGCTGGTTGAGGTAGACGATGACATTGGCGCGATCTTCAGCCGAATCGAGCCCGGCGAAGGTCATCTTGGTGCCATCGGCAAAGCCGCGTGGGTTGGTCAGCCAGGTGTCGAGCGTCTTGAAGTCCCACTTGCCGCCTTTGCCCGCCAGGCTGGCCGAGAAGGCAAAGCCGCCACGGCCCTTGGCGATCTCATCGCCCACCACGCCGTAGAGGTTGGGGCCGACGCCATTGGCGCCGCCCTGGTTGATGGTGTGGCAGGCGGCGCATTTCTGGAAAATCTGCTGCCCCTTGGCGGGGTCCGCCTTGGCCAACAGGGTTTCGATCGGCACGGCAGCCGCGCTCGCCCCCTCGGCAGCGACCCCCGCGATGGGGTAGCCCATGGTTTCGGGCCGCTCATTCTTGTCGGCCCGGAAATAATGTCCCGAAAGGCTGGATAGCCCGAGGGCCACGATGCCCGCGCCCAGAACCCAACCCGCAATGGTATTGAAACGATCGCTCATCAGCACGGCCTCGCCCAGAGGTGATAAATAACATTTTTGCGCATCTTGTTAGAGAGCGCAAAAACCATAAGCAAGGGCCATTGCAGCATTGCGGGAATGCTTTGTGAGCCCTAAGCGCAATGCCGCTATGCATTCTTATCCCGCACCCGCTCTGATCCAGGTCAAAATTCTGACCGACATCGCTGAAACCTCTCCGGCTCGCGCCATGGCTTTTCAGGGCGCGCCGGGGTGCAATTCGCACCGCGCTGCGCTCGATTTCGCGCCCGATTGCGCGCCACTGCCCTGTTTCAGCTTCGAGGATGCGCTCGATGCGGTGAAGGAGGGCCGGGCTGACCGCGCCATCATCCCCATCGAGAACAGCCAGCATGGCCGCGTGGCCGACATGCATTTCCTGCTGCCCGAAAGCGGCCTGTCGATCGTGGGGGAGCATTTCATCGGCATCCACCCCAGCCTGATGGCACTGCCCGGCGCGAAGGGGCCCTTCACCGTCGCCTATTCGCATCCGCAGGCACTGGGCCAGTCGCGCCATTATCTGCGCGCGCGCGGCATCACCCCGCTGTCCTATGCCGATACGGCGGGCGCGGCGGCCTATGTGAAGGAACTGGGCGATCCGCAGGCGGCGGCCATTGCCCCGCCGCTGGCGGCCGAGCTTTACGGGCTCGAGATCGTCGAGAACAATGTCGAGGATGCGCATGACAACACCACGCGCTTCGTTGTGCTCGCCCGCGCCCCGCTGGACCCGGCCAGCCTGAAGGGGCAGGTGGCGATGACCACCATGATCTTCGAGGTGCGCAACGTGCCCGCCGCGCTCTACAAGGCGATGGGTGGTTTTGCCACCAATGGCGTCAACATGACCAAGCTGGAAAGCTACCAGAAGGGCAGCGCTTTCACCGCCACCATGTTTTACGCCGACATCGTGGGCGCGCCGGGCGACCCGGCGGTGGATCGCGCCATCGAGGAACTGGCCTTCCATTGCAAGGAATTGCGCATTCTGGGCAGCTATGCCCAGGCGCGTGACCGGGGGTAAGGCGCGCAGGCTTGATCGGCGCCGATAAACGCGGCACACCAAGCCTCTATGGATGGCGCCGGGCGCCAGGCGGGGGAAGTCGCTGGCTGCTGTGGCAGGGGAAACGATCCATCACGCGGGGGGCAACATGCCGGCTGCCGATCCGGCGGCGCTGGCGCGTTGGCGCGCTGTGCGGAGCAGCGCCGACCTGCAGTTTACGCCGCCCGTGCCATGGCATCCCGCGCCGCCGCCATCCTGGCTCGCCGCGCTTGGTCGCTGGCTGGAGCATGTTTTTCTGCCGCTCGCGCGCCTGTTTGGCAAAAGCTGGCCCTGGGTGGAAAAGGGTCTGATCGGGCTGGGCATCGCCGCGCTGCTCTGGCTGGGCTGGATCATTCTCTTGCCCTATCTGCGCCGCCGGGCGGTCGCCGTGCCCGAGGAAGAGACGGGCTGGACCCCGCCGGCGGGCGAAGCCGCCATCCTGCTGCGCGATGCCGAGGCGCTGGCGGCGGCGGGCGATTATGATGGCGCGACCCATCTGCTGCTCCGGCGCAGCGTGGCGCAACTGGCCGCGGCGCAAGTGGGACTGGTCCATCCGGCCAGCACGGCGCGCGAGATCGCCACTATGGACGCCCTGCCGCCGCCCGCGCGCAGCGCCTTTGCCACCATGGCGGGGCGCGTGGAGGCCAGCCGCTTTGCCCTGCACGCGCTGTCGCAGGCCGATTGGCTGGCGGCGCGCGATGCCTATGCTGCCTTTGCCCGCCTGCCGCTGAGCGGGGTGCAGGGATGACGCGCAATCCGGCGAGCTTTTCGCCCCGCGCGGCAGCGGCGCTGGTGCTGGTTGGGGTGGTGCTGTTTGTCGCCCTGCTGTGGCAGGTGGGCGGTGGGCTGGCGGCCAGCCAGATCAACAATGGCGAGGGCCATGCCGGCGGCAAGGGGCTCAATGGCTTTGCCGGTCTGGCACGCCTGCTCGCCAGCAGTGGCCAGACGGTGGTGCTGGGCCGCGACGAGGCGGCGATGGGCACGCCGGGCGTGCTGGTGCTGACGCCGCCGCCTTTGGGCCTTCGCGGCGGCGATCTTGACCGGGCGGTGGCGCGTCATCGGCAGATCGGCCCGGTGGTGGTGATCGCGCCCAAATGGATGGCCAGCCCGCTGTCCGGCGATCAGCCGGGGGCGCAGCCGGGCTGGGTGTGGCTATGGTCCACGCATCTGCCGGAATGGCCTGATTTTCTGGACGATGTCAGTGTGGAGCTGCGGCAGGAGGGCAAGGGCGCGCGCCGGGCCGACACCGCGTTGAATGCACCCGCCCCCGTACTGCCCGATGGTAACCGGGTGGAGGTGGGCAGCGGCGCGCGCCTCATCCCGCTGGCCGATGCGTCAGGCCACATACTGGCCGCGCGCTATGACGAGACGATCACCCTGCCCGGTGATGTGCGGGGCGATGATCGCCAGCCCTATCCACTCTACCTCGTCTTCGATCCCGACCTGCTCGACAATTACGGCCTGTCGCATGCCGAGAATGCGCAATGGGCCGAGGCTTTCTTCGCGCAGGTGGAGGGGCATGGGCCCCGCCGCGTCACCTTTGACCTCACCTTCAACGGGTTGGGCCGCCAGCCCAATCTGCTGACGCTGGCCTTCATGCCGCCCTATCTCACCGCCACGCTGGTGCTGGCCTTGGCCTTGGCGGCGGCACTGTGGCGCGGCTTGCTGCGCTTTGGCCCCGTGGCGCAGGAAGGGCTGGCAACGCCGCTGGGCAAGGCCTCGCTGCTGGGGCAGGCTGGGGCCATTATCCTGCGCGCGCGGCGTTATCACGTGCTCGGACCGCCCTATGCCGAGGCGGCGCGTCTGCACCTGGCGCGGGCACTTTCCCTGCCGCGCCAGCAGGACGCTGCCAACACCGATGCCGCCATCGACCGCGCCCTGGCCACGCGCGGCATCCATGATCTGAGCTTTTCCGATACGGCTTCACGCCTGTCGCGTGCCGGCGCGCGCGGCGACGTGCTTGACCTTGCCGCCCGCCTGCATGCCATTGAGAGGATATTGACCCCATGAGCGCCTATGAAACACTCGCCCTTGCCGATGTGGCAAGGCTGGCGGCGGCCATCCGCGGTGAGGTGGGCAAGGCCGTGGTCGGGCAGGGCGAGGCGCTCGATCATCTGCTGATCGCGCTGTTTTCGCGCGGGCATGTCCTGCTCGAAGGTCCGCCGGGCACGGCCAAGACCTTTCTGGCGCAAAGCTTTGCCGTGGCGGTCGGGCTGGATTTCGGGCGTATCCAGTTCACGCCCGACCTGATGCCGGGCGATATTCTCGGCTCCAACCTGTTCAATTTCCAGACCAGCACCTTCACCCTGACGCGCGGGCCGATCTTTTGCGAACTGCTGCTGGCTGATGAAATCAACCGCACGCCGCCCAAGACGCAGGCCGCCCTGCTGGAAGCCATGCAGGAACGCCGCGTGACGCTGGACGGCGCGGTCTATCCTCTGCCCGAAAGCTTCATGGTGGTGGCCACGCAAAACCCCATCGAGCAGCAGGGCGTCTATCCGCTGCCCGAGGCGCAGCTTGACCGTTTCCTGTTCAAACTGCGGGTCGATTACCCCAGCGAGCGGGAGGAAATGGCCATCCTCACCCGCTTTGGCCAGCACAGCGGCCCGCCCAGCCCGCAGGCGCAGGGGGTGGCTCCGGTGGCCAATGCCGCGCTGCTCGATGCCGCCGCGCGCGCCGTGGCGGGGGTGACGCTGGCCGAGCCGGTGGCGGCCTATATCGTGCGCCTGCTGCGCGCCACGCGGGACAGTGCGGATCTCGCCTGCGGCGCCTCACCGCGCGCGGGGGTCTTGCTGGCCCATGCGGCGCGGGCGCGGGCGGCGCTGGACGGGCGGGATTATGTGCTGCCCGATGATGTCAAGGCGCTGGCCCCGGCGGTGCTGCGCCATCGCCTGTTGCTGAGCCCTGCCGCCGAGATCGAGGGCAAGACCACCCAGGCGCTGGTCGACAGCCTGATCGAGCGGACCGAGGCGCCGCGCTAAGTGCCAGCCTTGCGCGCCTTGCTGGCCCGGCTGGCCCCGCAGCAGATGCCGCTGCCCACACCGCGTGCGGTGCTGGTGCTGCTGGTGCTGGCGGGGCTGGGCCTTGGGCTGGCGGCACTGGTGCCCGGTGCCTGGGTCTTGCCGCCGCTGCTTGGGCTGGGCGTTCTGGCGCTGGTGCTGGTGGATGCGCGGCTGGCGGGCGGCGTTTCCGGGGCGCGCCTGCTTGCGCCCGATGAGGCGGAGGTCGGCGCTTCCGCACGGCTCAGCCTGCATGCGCGGCTGGCAGGCCCGGCCCGGCGGGTGGAGGCGGCGCTGGGCATGGATGCGCGGCTGGTGGCAGGCGGCGTGCTGCGTTTCAGCCTTGCGCCGGGTGAGGGCGGCCATGTCGGCGGGGCCGATATCGTGCCGCTGCGCCGGGGGCCGGCGCCTGTCGAGGCGATCTGGCTGCGCTGGCAGGGGCCGTTGGGGCTGGGCGCGCGGCAGATGCGGCAGGGCTGCGACCATGTGCTGCGCGTCACGCCCAATCTGGCGCTGCTGCGCTCGCGCAGCGTTCAGGCCTATCTGCGCGAGGCTGATTTTGGCCTGCTCGCCCGCCGCGTGCATGGCGAAGGCACGATGTTCGAGGCGCTGAGCGATTATCACCCTGGCATGGACCGGCGGCGCATCGACTGGAAAGTCTCAGCCCGCCACGCGCATCTCTATGCCAAGGAGTATGAGGCCGAGCGGAGCAATCGCATCGTTCTGGCCTTCGATTGCGGGCAGGCGATGTGTGAGCCGGTCGATGGGCAGGCGCGGCTGGACCGGGCGATCAGCGCGGGGCTGGCGGCGGGCTGGGTGGCGCTGAAAAGTGGCGATCTGGTCTCGCTTTTCGGCTTTGCCGGGCGCGTTCTGCTCTCCACCCCCTTCGTTACCGATGCCAGCGGCTTTGCCCGTTTGCAGTCCGCCGCCGCTTTGCTGGATTATGAGCCGCGCGAGCCCAATTTCACGCTGGCGCTGGCAACGCTCGCCCAGCAGTTGCAGCGCCGCTCGCTCATCGTCGTCTTTTCCGATTTCACCGATCCCACCAGCGCGCAGATGATGGTGGAGAGCATCGGGCGGCTGGTGGCGCGCCACCGGGTGCTGTTCGTCACCATGCAGGATGAGGAACTGGAAAGCGCCGCCCGCGCCGCGCCGGAGCGTTTGCAGGATGTGGCGACAGCCGTGGGTGCCGGGCAGTTGCTGCGGCAGCGCGCTTTGGTGACGGCGCAATTGCGCCAGATGGGCGTGGATGTGGTGGAGGCGCGCCATGACCGCATCGGTCTGGCGCTGATCGACAGCTATCTGGCGATCCGCCAGAAGGGAGGCATCGGGTGAGCGGCTGGGTCGATGGGGTCAAGGCAAGGCTGGGCCGCCGCGCGCCTGAGGAGGGCGCGATTGCCGCCGCCTTCCTGCGCTCCGACCGCTTCCGGCAGGAACGCGAAGGTGACTGGAAAAGGCTGGAGGGCATCGTCACAAGGCTGGAGCAGGGGCGGCTGCGCGCTCTGTCCGATGCCGATGTGCTCGATCTGCCGGTGCTTTATCGTGGCCTTGTCTCCTCGCTTTCGATCGCGCGGGAAACATCGCTGGATGTCGCCACGACCCATTGGCTGGAAGGTCTGGCCCAGCGCGCCTGGTTTCAGCTTCACGGCAGCCGTCAGGGTTTTGGCGCATGGCTGAAGGGTTTCTTCACCGGGGGGTGGAGCCGGGCGGTGCGCGCCATGGGGCTGGATGTGTGGATTGCCTTTGGCATTCTGGTGGCGGGCACGGTGCTGGGCTGGCTGCTGGTGGCGCATGATGCGGGCTGGTACGGCGCGCTGATGGGCGGCGAGAGCGTGCGCGTGCCCGGCGCCACGCGCGAGGCGCTGCGCGGCACGCTGTTTGGCGGGCAGCGTGAGGATGGACTGGGCCTGTTTGCCACCTATCTCTTTGGCCATAATGCCCAGATTTCCATTCTCTGCTTCGCACTGGGCTTTGCCTTTGGCGTGCCCACGCTGATGCTGCTGGTGCAGAATGCCGGGATGCTGGGCGCGATGCTCTGGCTGTTCCACGGCCAGGGGCTGACGGTGGAGGTGGTGGGCTGGCTCTGTATCCATGGCACGACCGAGCTTCTCGCCATCACGCTGGCCGGGGCGGCGGGCCTGCATGTCGGGCGGGCGATGGCATTTCCGGGGCAGCGCGGCGCGCTGGCGGCCATGGCCGATGCGGGCGGGCGCGCCGCGGTGGTGATGCTGGGCGTGGTGCTGATGCTGGTGGTGGCGGGGCTGCTCGAAGGGTTCGCGCGGCAGCTCATTCAGGATACCGGCGCGCGTCTGGCGGTGGGCGGCAGCATGCTGGCGCTGTGGCTGGCCTATTTCTTCGCCTATGGTCGCAAGGCTTCTCATGGTTGAGCGTATCGACCCGCGCCGCCGCATCCTCATCACGCCCGAGGGGCTGGCGCTGCCCTTTACCCTTGCCTCGCGCGGCAGCCGCTTCGTGGCCTTGCTGATCGACCTCATCTGCATGGGGCTGGTGCTGTTTCTGGCGCTGCTGGCGCTGGGCCAGATGGCGGGCGGGCTGACCAAGATTGAGGCCGGCACGCGCGGGCATGATGCCACCGGCCATGCCCTGCAGGCCTTGGTGGCCTTCTGGATCATTCTGGCCTTTCTCATCCGCAACGCATGGTTCATCGCCTTCGAACTGGGCCCGCGCGGCGCCACGCCGGGCAAGCGGATCATGCGGCTGCGCATCGCCACGCGCGATGGCGCGCGGTTGACGCCGGAAAAGGTCATTGCGCGCAACCTGCTGCGCGACATCGAGATTTTCCTGCCGATCTCGATGGTCATCTCGGCCATGGGCGAGAGTGACGGCACGGGCTGGATCGCGGCGGGCTGGTTCCTTATCTTCGCGCTTCTGCCGCTCTTCAGCCGCGACCGGCTGCGCGCGGGGGATCTGGTGGCGGGGACGTGGGTCGTCGAGCGACCGCGCAAGGCGCTGGCCCGCGTGCTGACGGCGCGGGACGGCGAGACGGAGGGCTATCGCTTCCGCGATGGCGATCTGGCGGTTTACGGCGAATATGAGCTGCAGCGACTCGAGGAGGTGCTGCGCCTGCGCAAGCCCGATGCCATGGCGCTGGTGGCCCAGACCATTGCCGAGAAGATCGGCTGGAGTGCGCCGCAGGGCGAGGATGTCGGCCCGTTTCTCGATGCCTATTACGCCCAGCTTCGCGCCCGGCTGGAAGGGGGCATGCGCATGGGCCGACGAAAGGCCGACAAGCACGGCTGAAGCGTGCCTGCCAGCCATTTGCGGCGGGCGAGCGATGCGCTATAGGGCATGCAAACGGGGATCCCCCTCCTCACAATCCAAGGACTCTTCATGTCTTCAGTGCGTCCATGGCGTGACATTGCGCGCCGCCAAAGCCGTCAGATCATGGTGGGCAAGCTGCCCGTGGGCGGCGATGCCCCGATTTCGGTGCAGACCATGACCAACACGCTGACCAGCGACCCGGTGGCCACGATCAACCAGATCCGCCGCTGCGAGGATGCGGGCGCCGACATCATTCGTGTGTCCTGCCCCGATGTGGAAAGCACCGCCGCCTTCAAGCAGATCGCCAAGGCGGCCCGCGTGCCCTTGGTGGCCGACATCCATTTCCACTACAAGCGCGCGCTGGAAGCGGCCGATGCTGGCGCGGCCTGCCTGCGCATCAACCCGGGCAACATCGGCGGCAGCGACCGCGTGGCCGAAGTGGTGCGTGCGGCCAAGGCCAATGGCTGCGCGATCCGCATCGGCGTGAATGCGGGGTCTTTGGAGAAGGACCTGCTGGAAAAGTATGGCGAGCCTTGCCCCGAGGCGCTGGTCGAATCGGCGCTGGATCACATCAAGCTGCTGCAGGACCATGACTTCCACGAATATAAGGTGGCGGTGAAGGCGTCGGACGTGTTCCTGGCGGTCAGCGCCTATATGCAGCTGGCCGATGTGGTGGATTGTCCGCTGCATCTGGGCATCACCGAGGCTGGCGGCCTCATCGGCGGCACGGTGAAGAGTGCCATCGGCATGGGCAATTTGCTGTGGGCGGGCATTGGCGACACGATCCGCGTCTCGCTCTCGGCCGAGCCGGAAGAGGAAGTGCGTGTCGGTTACGAAATCCTGAAATCGCTGGGCCTGCGCACGCGCGGCGTTCGCGTGGTGTCCTGCCCGTCCTGCGCGCGTCAGGGTTTCGACGTGATCCGCACCGTGGCAGCGCTGGAAAGCCGCCTGTCGCACATCAAGACGCCGATTTCGCTCTCGGTGCTGGGCTGCGTGGTGAACGGGCCCGGCGAAGCGCGCGAGACCGACATTGGCCTGACCGGCGGCGGCAATGGCAAGCACATGGTCTATTTGTCGGGCGTGACCGACCATGTGGTGAACAGCGATGCCATGCTCGACCATATTGTCGAACTGGTGGAAGCCAAGGCCGCCGAGATGGAAGCGGCCAGTGCCGAGGCAGACAGCGCCGTTCCGGCTGAGTAAATAGGCTTTGGCTATGTTGCGGCCCGCCACCCCTTTGCGGGGTGGTGGGTCGTTGTTTTTTGCACGCCATCCGCGTGCTTTTTCACATTTCCTAACCTTTAGGCGCCAGTTTCAGCCTTCATGAACCCCCTTGTCCGCAATGCGCTGATCATGGTCGCCGTGCTGTTTGCCATGGCGCAGGTCTTTACGCATCACGCGGCCAGCACGCAGGCCTCTGCGGTTGGTGCGGCAGCGTCGCCGTCAGGCCAGATGGCAGACACCAGCGAGCCCTATAATCCATGGGGCAAGGCGCAGGTCAGCCCCGTCACCCACCGCGCCATCGAGCCCAAGGTGTTGACGCGTGACGAAACCGGGCAGTTTCACGTCAACGCCGCCGTCAACGGGCGCGAAATCCGCTTTCTGGTCGATACGGGCGCCGATCTGGTGGCGCTGACGCCGCAGGCCGCGCAGGATCTGGGGCTGAACATTCGGCCTGAGGATTACAAACCCGTGCTGCGCACCGCTTCCGGCCCGGGGATGGGGGCGCCGGTCTGGCTCGACAGTGTGGAGCTGGTGGGCCGCCAGCTGGACCATCAGCGCGCGGTGGTGGCACAGGGGGTGCCGGAAAATCTGCTGGGCCAGTCGGTGCTGCGCCGTCTGGGGCGGGTGGAACTGAAGGGTGACACGATGGTGCTGGCGCCGAATTGATGGCGTGATGGCTTGCGCGGGCAGGTCGGCTTTGGCAGTCCTGCGTGCATGACGATGTCCATCCGCCCCGCCGCGCCTGCCGATATTCCCGCCATCTGCGGTTTCATCCGCGATCTGGCCGAATATGAAAAACTGTCTCACGAGGTGCGTTTCGATGAGGCCGCTTTGGAGCGGCATCTCTTCGGCCCGCGCCCCATGGCAGAGGTGCTGATCGGCGAGCTGGATGGTACGGCGCAGGGCTTTGCGCTCTTCTTTCATAATTTCTCGACCTTCGAGGGGCGTCCGGGGATCTATCTGGAAGACCTCTATGTCCGCCCGCAGGCACGCGGTGCAGGCCTTGGCAAGGCGCTGCTCGCCGCGCTGGCCGCTGTTGCGGTGGAGCGGGATTGCGCCAGGCTGGAATGGTCGGTGCTGGACTGGAACGAACCCTCGATTCGTTTCTACCGTTCCCTGGGGGCTGTCCCCATGGAGGAATGGACTGTGATGAGGGTGCAAGGAGCCGTTTTGGATCAACTCGCCGCAGGTGGCATGGTTCCCGCCGATTTCCGTTAGAAAAATTTACAACTGTGGCTTATAAGTCACGACCATGACGGGATCGCTGAATCGACGTAACCTGCTCGCGGGTGGGCTCTGGATGGGTGTTGGGCTGATTGGGCCGGCAAAACTTTTGGCACATGGCCACAGGTCGGTGGTTCACGCGCCCAAACCCACCCCCGCGCCTGCTTTTGAAACCATCCCCGGTTTTGAAAAAGCCCCGCCGATTTCCAATGTTTACGACGTTCTCACGCCTTACGAGCGGCGGATCGTCGCCATTGCGCGCGAACAGATGGACCGGATGGGCAACCAGGTGGCGCATCGCGACCTCGTGGCCGTGGCCGATTTCGCCCGGCCATCGAACCTGCCGCGTCTGCATTTCGTCAATCTGGAAACCGGCCGTCTCGATTCGCAATATGTCGCCCATGGGCGCGGATCGGACCCGCAGCATGATGGTTGGCTGAAAAAGTTCTCGAACACGGTGAACTCGGAAGCTACCTCGCGCGGGGCCTATTCCACTGCGGCCATTTACAATGGCAAATATGGCCCCTCCATCCGTTTGCGCGGGCTGGATCAGGACAATTCCAACGCCTGGGATCGCGCCATCGTGATGCACCCGGCCTGGTATGCCGCGCCCGACATGCTCTCCAAATATGGTAAGCTGGGCCGGTCTGAAGGCTGCTTTGCCATGGACCCGGACAAGTTCAACGAAGCGCTGACGCGTCTGGCCGCCGGGCGGTTGTTGTTCGCTGACAAGATTGGTGAAGTTTAAGGGTTAAGAAGGGAAGAGCAGGGGTGTTACACCCCTGCACCCCGTTACGTCTTCCGGCGAGAGCGTGGTGGCGCACAATCGGTGCGCGGGAACTTTCAACCAGCGCCACCGAACAGCGCCGCGGGCTCTAAAATTCCGGAAAACCGGCTATCCGCCCTGCCTGCGGCGCAGCAAACCCAGCGCTTTGGCCGCACCCTATGCGCAACGCCGACAACAATAGGGAGCGCGAGGGCGATGGCCCTCGCACGTCTCTTTCCTTCCCGAAACTCCAAAAATCCTTACAAAGGATCTTCCGCCACGATCACTTCCTGCGTGCTCGTCCGCTGGGTGGTGTGCGGAACACGCGGGGCGTGCATGCTGGCCAGCACGGCGCCATCGCGGCCATAGAGGTCCTTGTAGGTGGTCATCTGCCCATCCACGTTCAGGCCCATGGTGGTGTAGGTGATGTAGACGGGGATCGACTGCTTGAGCACCACCCGCTTATATTTCAGCGAGTGGTAGAGCTCGTTGCCTTCCTCCGGCGTCAGGTCGTGGCGCAGCTGGGCGATGGTCATGCCAAGCGCCAGCGCGTTCTCAGTGCGGATACAGCCGTGGGAGTAGGCGCGCACCGGCGTGTTGAACAGCGCCTTGGCAGGCGTGTCATGCAGATAGATGGCCTGCGAGTTGGGCATGTCGATCTTCATGCGGCCCAGCGAATTGGTGTCGCCCGGTTCCTGCACCACATTGTAGCTGCCATTGGCGTTTTTGGTGACTTTGTAGCCCTTGCGTGGGCGGGCCAGCAGCTTCTCGGCCAGCCCTTCATGCTGAATGATCGATTGGGGCACCGTCCAGGTCGGGTTGAAGACCACCGCCTCGATATGTTCGGCCAATTGCGGCGTAGCGGTACGGCCCGGCTTGCCCACCACGGTCTTGTAGGTTTTGAGCACCTTGCCGCCGATGGTGAAGCGCAGCATGAATTCGGGCACATTGGTGATGAGATAGACCGAGCCCAGATCGCGCGGCATCCAGCGCCAGCGTTCCATGTTGATGCGGATAAGGTCGCGGGTGGCGCGGTCGGTCTTGGGCGTGGCGGCAAGGGCTGCTTTCAGCGCGGCATAGTCGCGATAGGTCGGGTCGAGGCTGGCCAGCACGCCGGGCACATCATGGGTGGCCAGCGCCTTGTCGATGAGATCATGGGTGGGGTCGGTGTCGACATCGGTATCCACGGCAAACCACTGGATGCGGCTGTCCATGGGGGTGCGGCCATCGCGCAGATCCTCGGCCAGCCAGTCAAAGGCGCGGCTGGCCACCTGATCGAGCGTCTGGCCCGGCCCGCCCAGAATGGCGGCGGCCAGATCCTGCGGCTTGTAATCGGCGGGGTAGAGCCCTTCGGCACCGATGCCCTTGATGGTGGCGAGCAGCGCCTGCGCGTCGGCCAGCGTCCATGTGCGGATGGGCTCTTCGGCCGGCTCGATGGTGGTCACCTCGCGGGTCTGCGGCGCGGGTGAGGCCGAACTGGCGGGCTGGGCATCGATATGGGGGGCGGGCAGCGGAGTGGGGCTGGCCTGCGGGGTTGGCCTGGCCTGCGGCGTTGACGTGGCCTGCGGCGTGGAGCGGGCCTGCGGCGTGGAGCGGGCCTGCGGCGTGGAGCGGGCCTGCGGAGCGGCGGGCGCGCTGTCCTGACGCATGGCGGCGGGCAGGATCGAGGTGGGGGCAGGCGTGCGCCGGGGTGCGGTGTGAGTGGTGGAACCGTCGTTTTGAGCGGTCTGACTGCCATTGGCCTGTGCGCCGGTGGGCAGGGTCAGGGCGATCGCCGGCAGGAGCATGGCGGCGCCTGCCAGCCACAGCCCTGCGCTGCGCTGGCCAAAGGTGCTGGTGCCGGGGCGGTGCTGCTTGCCTGCCATGTATCGTGGTCCCTGTTCGTGTCGCGTCGCCGGCTGGTCATGGCCGACCCTGAAGATAGTATGCCTGTATGGCCGTTCGAGGTCCACGCATCGGGCATCGCACCTTGCCTAGCGATGAATTTTTACGGAGCGGGCCGCCTCAATCACCAAATTTTACCGTTATGGTGAGAAATTTCCAGCAGCAGGAACCTAAAGTGGGTGGTGTCGATTTTACTGTCCCGCAAAACCCTCTAGGGCGCGGGGATGATGTCGTCGCGCTCCCTTCTGCCTGTGCTGGCCGCAGCCTGCGGCATTGCCACCTTCAGCGTCATGGACGCGCTGATGAAGGGAGCCTCGATCACCGTCGGAGTGTACACAGCGCTGCTGTGGCGCAACCTGATCGGAGCGATGCTGTGCCTGCCGGTGTGGCTGGCGGTGTCGCAGCGGGCCTTGCCGTCGCGCGCGATGCTGGTGGTGCACGCCTTTCGCAGCGCGCTGGTCTGCGCCATGGCGAGTCTGTTCTTCTGGGGGCTGGTGCGCACACCCATGGCGGTGGGCATTGCGTTGTCCTTCATCTCGCCGCTGGTGGCGCTCTATCTCTCGGCGCTGTTCCTGGGCGAGGCGGTGACGCGGCGGGCCTTGCTGGCATCGCTGATCGCTTTGACAGGCGTGGCCGTGGTTGCCTTCGGGCGGCTGGGGGCCGGCGGGGGAATGGGGGCTGATTCGCGCGCCGGCCTCATCGCCATCCTCTGTTCGGCCATGCTCTATGCCGGCAATCTGGTGATGCAGCGGCATCAGGCGCAACGTGCCTCGCCCGCGGAAATCGCCCTGTTCCAGAACCTGTTCATCGCGCTTATCATGCTGCCGCTCGCGCCATGGCTGGCCGTGTGGCCGGGGCAGAGCGGCTTTGACCCGGCCCATCTTGGCCTGATCGGCGCGGCGGCCATGCTGGCCTCGATCTCGCTTGGCCTGCTGGGCTGGGGGTGGGCGCGTGCCGAGGCGCATCGCCTGCTGCCGGTGGAATATAGCGCCTTTGTCTGGTCGGCCCTGTGCGGGTGGTGGTGGTTTGGCGAAAGGCCCAGTGTCTGGACGCTGGGGGGCGTTTTGCTCATCGTGGGCGGGGTCTGGGTAGGGACGGCACAGAAGGTAGCGCAAACATCAGGCGAACAAGGCTTGCCGGGCGAATTGACGCTTTGATCTCGACAAACGCTGTTGAAAATCAATATCATTTAAACGCGACGCATTGGACCTTAGGAGGGTGCATTTTCCCGGCGTTGGGGCCTTTGGTGCCCTTGACGTGACGCCCGCAAACGCGCAGGGGCTTGGCAACATCAATGCACCTATGTCGCAGAGCAACATGACGCGAACAGGGGCCATCCCCGGCGCGGCTTGCCTGTTGTGCGGCCCGTGCACAGCCGAGGGAAAG
This sequence comes from Sphingomonadales bacterium, assembly GCA_028871475.1. Lineage (GTDB taxonomy): Bacteria > Pseudomonadota > Alphaproteobacteria > Sphingomonadales > Sphingomonadaceae > Novosphingobium. The sequence continues at coordinate 122,621 of JAGWMZ010000004.1, forward strand.
ACGCCGCATGACCCAGGTCGGACAGGACACGCTCAAAACCCGTAGCACGATGACCGTTGCCGGTCGCGAGGTGGCCTATTACTCGCTCAGCAAGGCTGCGGCCAAGATCGGCGACATCAGCCGTCTGCCCTTCAGCATGAAGGTGCTGCTGGAAAACCTCCTGCGCTTTGAAGATGGCGGCTTCACCGTCTCCACCGCCGACATTCAGGCCGTGGCCGACTGGCAGAAGAACCCCGTCACCGGTGCCGAGATCCAGTATCGCCCCGCCCGCGTGCTGCTTCAGGATTTCACCGGCGTGCCTTGCGTGGTCGATCTGGCCGCCATGCGCGATGCCATCGCCAAGCTGGGCGGTGACACCAGCAAGATCAATCCGCTGGTTCCCGTGAACCTCGTCATCGATCACTCGGTGATGGTCGACGAGTTCGGCACCCCCAAGGCCTTCGAGCAGAACGTCGAGATCGAATACCACCGCAACATGGAGCGCTATGACTTCCTGAAGTGGGGTTCCAAGTCGCTCAACAATTTCTACGCCGTGCCGCCGGGCACCGGCATCTGCCATCAGGTGAACCTGGAGAACATCGCCCAGGCGGTGTGGACCAGCAAGGACCAGGACGGCGTGACGATCGCCTATCCGGACACCTGCGTCGGCACCGACTCGCACACCACCATGGTCAACGGCCTTGGCGTGCTGGGCTGGGGCGTGGGCGGTATCGAGGCCGAGGCCGCGATGCTGGGCCAGCCGGTCTCCATGCTGATCCCCGAGGTGGTGGGCTTCCGCTTCACCGGCGCGCTGAAGGAAGGCGTCACCGCCACCGACCTCGTGCTGACCGCCACCAACATGCTGCGCAAGCATGGCGTGGTGGGCCGCTTCGTCGAATATTACGGCCCGGGTCTGGCGGGCCTGACGCTGGCCGACCGCGCGACGCTGGCCAATATGGCGCCCGAATATGGCGCCACCTGCGGCTTCTTCGGCATCGACGACAAGACGCTGGACTACATGCGCCTGACCGGCCGCGAGGAAGACCAGATCGCGCTGGTGGAAGCCTATGCCAAGGAGCAGGGCTTCTGGATCGACCCTGCCATCGAGCCGATCTTCTCCTCCACGCTGGAACTGGACCTTGGCACCGTGGTGCCCTCGCTTGCCGGCCCCAAGCGCCCGCAGGACCGCGTGTCGCTGCCCGATGTCGACGATGTGTTCAACGCCGACATGGCCAACACCTACAAGAAGGCCCAGACCCGCGTTCCGGTGGAGGGCAAGGACTTCACCATTGGCGATGGCGACGTGACGATCGCCGCCATCACCAGCTGCACCAACACCTCGAACCCCTCGGTGCTGGTGGCCGCCGGTCTCGTCGCCAAGAAGGCCGACGAGCTGGGCCTGAAGCCCAAGCCCTGGGTCAAGACCTCGCTGGCCCCCGGCTCGCAGGTCGTCACCGACTATCTCGAAAAGGCCGGTCTCCAGTCGCACCTCGACAACATCGGCTTCAACCTGGTCGGCTATGGCTGCACCACCTGCATCGGCAACTCGGGCCCGCTGGCTGAACCCATCAGCAAGGCGATCAACGAGAACGGTCTGGTTGCTGCCGCCGTCATCTCGGGCAACCGCAACTTCGAAGGCCGCGTCTCGCCCGACGTGCGCGCCAACTTCCTGGCCTCGCCGCCGCTGGTCGTTGCCTATGCCCTGAAGGGCACGGTGATCGAGGACTTCACCACCACGCCGATCGGCACCAGCACCGATGGCAAGGACGTGTTCCTCAAGGACATCTGGCCGACCAATGACGAGGTCTATCAGACCATGTCGACCTGCATGGACCGCGCCATGTTCCAGGCCCGCTATGCCGACGTCTACAAGGGTGACAAGCACTGGCAGGCGATCAATGTCGCCGGCAGCGAAACCTATGGCTGGCGCGCGGGCAGCACCTATGTCGCCAACCCGCCCTATTTCGAGGGCATGACCATGACCCCGGCGCCGGTCACCGACATCGTCGAGGCCAAACCGCTGCTGATCCTGGGCGATTCGATCACCACCGACCACATCAGCCCCGCCGGCAACATCAAGGCCGACAGCCCGGCGGGCCAGTGGCTGATGGAGCATCAGGTCGCCAAGGCGGACTTCAACTCCTATGGCGCGCGTCGCGGCCATCATGAGGTGATGATGCGCGGCACCTTCGCCAACATCCGCATCAAGAACGAGATGGTGCCCGGCATCGAGGGTGGCTTCTCGCGCTATGGTGAGGAAGTCGGCGCGGTCTATGATGTCGCCCAGAAGCACAAGGCTGATGGCACGCCGCTGGTGGTCATCGCGGGCAAGGAATATGGCACAGGCTCGTCGCGTGACTGGGCGGCCAAGGGCACTAACCTGCTGGGCGTGCGCGCCGTCATCGTGGAGAGCTTCGAGCGTATCCACCGTTCGAACCTGGTCGGCATGGGCGTGCTGCCGCTGCAGTTCAAGGATGGCGACACCCGCCAGACCCTGGGCCTGACCGGCGATGACAGCTTCACCATCGAAGGCATGGCCTCGCTCAAGCCGCGTCAGGACGTGACCGTCAAGGTGACGCGCCCCGATGGCAGCAGCTTCACCTTCACCGCGCTGTGCCGCATCGATACCGCCAATGAAGTCGAATATTTCAACAACGGCGGCATCCTGCATTACGTGCTGCGCAAGCTGGCCTCGTAATCCGGCAGGGCCGCAGGCCTGATCGAAGAAAAGGCGCCCTCGGCAGCGAGGGCGCCTTTTTTCATGGGGCGGCTTGTTGGGTCCCCCGCCGACTATTGGCTGTCCATCGGCTGAAATCCGGCTGCAACATGGCGGGCCTAACCCGTTTGCCGGTCGCTCCGGTTTGGCCTCGTGCCTTTGCTCGCCGTTTCGGCAGGCCGGATGGCATCGCCAAGTCGATGTGCGCTCGCAAACGCCGGGGGGCGTAACGCGGGTGGGGATGCGCCTGCCGGATCAGCTCATCCGGTTCCGGCAGGCGCATGTCTCCCGCCCGCTATCGCAGTGGCAGGAGCAAGCCGACCGCGCCTTCCACCGCGGCGATCAGCGCGAGGATGGCGGTGGTGACGGCCAGTCGATACATCCATTGCTCATGGCGCAGGCGGGCGCTTTTGCGCAGGCTCTCCTGCTGGGCCAGCCAGCGCAGCGCATAGGTCAGCCTGACGCCCGAGAGCGCCTGAGCGCGCACCTGCCATGCGGTATAGTCGGCGCCGGCCTTTTTGAAGTCCTCGATAAAGTGGCGCGGGATGTCGCTCAGCTCGTCTGTCATGCCTCATGCTTCCGATCTGCCTGCGCGCAACCTGCTGCGGGCTATGGCATGGGTCAAACAGGAATCGATCATAAATTTTCGGGCGTGTAACCTTGGGACACTTTGTAGCGTATGTATGCGGTCGGCCATGCGCGTAGGCTTGGGCTCCGCGACGAGCGGGGCGCAAGGGCGTCGTCATGGCAGGCCAGGGCATAGGGATGGTGCTGCCATCGGTGTCTCGGCATCCACCCGGCAACGCCTCATGCGGAGCAGTGATCGATGGTTTCATCAACAAGCGACACAGTGGAGCGGGCATCAGCAGCCCCGCAAGGCGGGCAACTGGTTCGCCGTCACAGCCTGCCGGTCCGCCTGTGGCACTGGCTCAACGCGCTGAGCGTGTTCATCCTGTTGATGAGCGGGCTGATGATTTTCAACGCCCATCCCCAGCTCTATTGGGGGCAATTCGGCGCCAATCCCGACCACCACTGGCTCGCAATCTTTCCCGGCCACCTGCAAATCGGCTCGCTGATGATCCCCACCCATGGAATCATTGCGGGGGTGACGCCCGCCAACGGGCGATCGGTGGCCTTTGCGCCATGGCTGACCATCCCCTCCCATTACGATCTGGCCGATTCGCGCAAATGGCACTTTCTCTTTGCATGGGTGCTGGTGGTGCCGGGCATCTGCTTCTGGACTTGGGGCTTTGCGCGCCACCATTTCCGGCGCGACCTTGCGCCCAGTCTGCAGGAGCTGAGCCCGCGCCACCTCCTTCAGGATATTGCCGACCACGCAAGGCTGCGCTTTCCCACCGGCAGCGCCGCGCTGCGGTTCAACATTCTCCAGAAGCTGGCCTATTGTGGGGTGCTCTTCCTGCTGCTGCCCGGCGCCATTCTGACCGGCCTCACCATGTCGCCGGGCATGGATGCGGCCTGGCCATGGCTGCTCGATCTCTTCGGCGGGCGCGCGTCGGCCCGTTCGATCCATTTCATCTGCGCCATGGGCATCGCCCTGTTTATCCTTGTCCACCTCGTGATGGTGGTTCTGGCCGGGCCCTTCAACGAGATCCGCTCGATGATCACCGGGCGCTATCGTCTGCCCAGGGAGAAAGGCGAATGATCGTGAATTTTTCTCGTCGAGCCCTGATCGGTTCGATCACCGCCAGTGCCGGCCTGCTGACGAGCGGCTGCGACAAGATCACCGCCTCGCCGCAGGGGCAGAGCCTGCTTGGTCTGGGCGAAACACTTACCTATCGCGCGCAACGCCTGATCACCGACCGGCAGGCGCTGGCGGTTGAATATGGCGCCGCCGACATGTCGCCCGTTTTTCGCGCCAACGGTACCTCGAACCCGGGCACCGACGCGTATAACGCTCATGCCGCCAATCAATTTGCCGATTGGCGGCTGCTGGTCGATGGTCTGGTGGCCCATCCTCTGGCGCTGTCGCTCGACCAGATCCGCCGAGCGCCACATCGCACGCAGATCACGCGCCATGATTGCGTCGAGGGCTGGAGCGCGATCGGCCAATGGACCGGGCTGCCGCTGGGTCTGTTGCTGCGCCGCGCGGGGCTCAGCGGGAATGCGCGTTATGTGGTGTTCCATTGCGCGGATATGCTGGGCGGCAGGCCCTATTACGAATCCATCGACATGGTCGATGCCTTCCACCCGCAGACGATTCTGGCCTGGGGCATGAACGGGCAGGCGCTGGGCGTGGCCCACGGCGCCCCGCTGCGTCTGCGCGTCGAGCGGCAGCTCGGCTACAAACAGGCGAAATATGTCATGCGCGTGCAGGCGGTTGACAGTCTGGCAGGCCTTTATGGCGGCAAGGGCGGCTATTGGGAGGATGTGTCCGGTTACCAGTGGTATGCCGGGATATAGGCTGGCAGCCGGATGGGCGTCTGCGGCGCGCCGTGAACGTGTCGCATGGCGCTGGACCAGGACAAAAAAGCGGCGGCGTTTAGCCGTGATGACCGGGGTATTTTCGGGAAGGAGCAAGCCCGGCTACGCCGTGACGCTCATGAGATTGGATGCCCTGCAAGGATTATAACTTTGAACCGGGTGTGTTCGGTCATGATCGGAGAAAACCCTTATATAATGGTATATCGGAAAAACGTCTCTTCATTCATGTCCATTGACGTTCGCTGGAAACCGGCTATAAACTTGGTAACAAAACTGGTAATCTCACCGGTGGGTCATTTATGGTAACGTCGTGGGCAAGCTGACCGTCACCAAAATCCGCAACGCCAAGCCCGGCTACCATGCGAATGGCCGCGCCAAGGCCGTGCGCCTTTCGGACGGTGCCGGCCTGCACCTGCTGGTGAAAGCGACCGGTGGCAAGTCGTGGGTGCTGCGCGTGCAGGTCGATGGCAAGAGCCGCGATATAGGGCTCGGCACGGTCGACCTAGAGGGCGGAAACCGGGCTTTCGGTGCCCATGATCCACTGACGGACATTCCCCTGATGCTGCGTACCAGCCTGACGCTGGCCGAGGCGCGAGAGAAAGCCGCTGCGCTGCGCAAGCTGGCCAAGGCTGGCGCCGATCCTGTGGTCGAGCGCGACAAGGAGCGCCGGAAGGCCCCGACCTTTAGCGAGGTGGTGACCATCGCCCATGAGGCGCTCAAGTCCGGCTGGGCGGATCGAACGGCCAAGGCCTTCCTTGCCTCGCTGGAGGAGCATGCGAACCCCAAGCTGGGGCCCATGCGCGTCGATGCCGTCGGCGCCTCCGACATCATCCTGGCACTGGCCCCGATCTGGAACGACAAGCCGGTGATGGCGCGCAAGGTTCGCGCCCGCGTGTTTCAGGTCCTGGCCTTTGCCAAGGCGCGCGGTTGGCGCACCGATTCGCTGCCTGATGCCCGGGAAATGAAGTCCGGGCTTTCCAAGCAGGCGAGGGGCGACAACTTCGCGGCCATGCCCTTTGCCGAGGTGCCCGATTTTGTGAAGGATCAACTGGCGCTCGAAGCAGGGGCCAGCCGCATGGCCATGCTCTTTGCCATCCTCACCGCCGCGCGGTCCGGCGAGGTCCGCCAGGCACAATGGTCGCAAATCGATCTGGAGGCGCGGACATGGACGCGGCCCGCCGGCATGATGAAGATGGGCATTGCCCATGTCGTGACGCTCAGTGATGCCGCCGTGGCACTGCTGGAGCGCATGACGCCCGATGAAAAGCTACGGCAGGGCCTGATCTTCCCTGGCGCCAAGGCCGGCAAGCCGCTGTCCGACATGTCGCTGACCAAGATCATGCGGCTGGCCAGCCGGAGCGAGACGGTCCATGGCTTCCGCTCGGCCTTTCGCGATTGGGCGGCGGAGAAGATGCCCACCATTCCGGCGATGGTCGCTGAGATGGCACTGGCACACCGCGTCGGCACCGCGACAGAACAGGCCTATCTGCGCAGCGATCTACGAGACATGCGCCGCGCTCTTATGGACGGCTGGGGGCGCTTCGTGGCGCCGGGGCTGTCGGGAACAGGAGATAATGTGGTCCCCCTGCAAAGGACATCGAAATGAGCGAGGATAAGGCTACGTCTGCCCCTAATTTAGACGATCTGGCCATCTCGGTCCGCCGCCACCCGCAGGATTGGCAGACGGCGCAATATAGCTTTTCGAAGCTTGAATATCCGCACCTCGACAGGGTTTCCGGAGGCGTGGGGCGCGGGACGGCGCATCCAACGGTGTTTTGCTATGTTTGGTGCGACGGCATGCTGTCTGGCGAACTGGCTCATTCCTGCTCCCATGGTCCGGCTCCGCATCGCATCAAGGTCGCTGTGCCGAAGGTGTGCAACACCCGCGAAGCATACGCGCGCGTTCGAGCAATCGCAGATGCAAATCAGGCGGAGCGGATTGCAAGGAACAAAGCGATATTCCGAATTTCAGGAGACTAACCTCCCGAAAGAAGCGGGCCAGCCGGGAGCTACTACCTTCCCGACCGGCCCTGACCACCAACGTCTTATGGAGAGACGATCATGGCTGACACCGCCAATAGCACCCCCGCGTCTGACGAAAACCCCGCTGTCTTCAACCCTGCCGCATGGCTGTCTCAATTCGAAGCAATCGGCGGCGGTTTTCTCGCCACCGAAAGCCAGACCAGCCTCTGCATCGCTTGCCAGGGCAACACACCCGAGAATCAAAGCGCCGCCCATGCCATGCTGCGCGAACTGACCGACGATCAGCGCGCCGCCGTCATAGCGCATATCCGCGCTCGCGCCGGGCTTTCTGCGCCGCAATCTGTTTTGAACGCTATCTCTTTGGAAAAGCTTAGCGATCCGGCTGGCACGTCTGTGGCGCCGAGCGGGCCCACTCTCGGCCAACCAGAGGGATCGCAAGATATGGACACGACGCACTCATTCACACTACCTCGTGACACGGAGCGCCCGGCGGACTGGAACGCGGCGCTGGCCGAATATGAAGCGGCGCGGGCTTGGTCTGACTCACTCCCCGAGGGCCATGCCCAAGAGGATGCTGCCGTTGATGCATATTGCGATGCCATGGATCACCTTGTCAAAGGTGTACGCGCAACCTCGCCGGAAGCCCTTTCTCGCAAAATCGAGTTATCTAAAGGGCGTTGGGAAAGCATAGCTATCCCTGATGAATGGCTGAATGCATTCCAGGCAGATCTCGCGGCATGGGGGCAGGCCAGACACGAGCCGGTTGCTTCGAGGATCGAATGGAACGCGACTATGGAGGCCTATGACGCAGCGAGGGAGGCGGAAACCCGCTATCGCCGCGACGTTTTTACCCCTGCCGACGAATCTGATGATCCGGCCCCTGACCATGTTGACGAGGAAATGACCCGGCTGGCTTGCCAGACCGACAATGAAATTTACAAGGTGATCGACACACCAGCCCCTGATGCCGATGCGCTGCGGTGGAAGCTGAAGACACTGCTTTGCGGTGATACCGATGGGATTAACCGGATTCGGGGCCAGGTCGATTGGGATTCGGTATCGGCAGATCTCGATCGTCTGTTGGACAGTCCCCAGTTTGAATCCGGAGCAAGCGCCAGCTCAGCTTATTTCGCAGAACTCGATGCTCTTGATGCCCTGGGGTCCAAGCTTGACCATCTTCCGAGCGGCGAAAGCGATCGCTGGGACAAATGGTCGATGCGTCTTTGGGGAGAGATCGAAGCCCTACCGGTCACTCCAGAAAATGCCAGTCTGAAAGCCCGCGCGGTCTGGTCGATAATGGGCGGTGAGTTGGAGGAACTGGGTGACGATACCACTTGCTGCCGCTTGATCCGGCAGATCATCGCGGCCATGGCGCCTGCCGTTGCTATCGTCTCTTCAAGGGCCGAGTGGGACGCGGCAATGGCGCGCTATCATGATGCAGAGCGCAAGATGGTTGCAGATAAATCCGATGAAGCATGTGATGCATTCGTTGACGCGGAATATTACGCGATGGATCTACCTTCGCCCGATTTGCAGGCTTTGCGCTGGAAAATTGAGCGGTTACGCGAAGATGCCAAATATTCTCGCATCTCGCCTCCCAGCTTTGACCGCTTGATCGGCGACATCACCCGCCTGATAGGAGAAGCATGATGGCCAAGCGCAAACAGGGCGCAACCGGCTCTGCACAACCCGCCAAGGCGACGTCCCTGAGGTCAATGTTTCTCGGCAGCCAGCTTTCAGACGCGGAGGTTTACGCCTCACTGGAACGGGAGCTGGAGCGGGAACGCGCGGCGGTGCATGCGGTGATGCGCAGTGTAATCAGCAAAGCCTCCAAGAAGGTCGTTCGCCTTTCATCGGGAATTTTTGGCCCGTTGAGCGACCTCGAAGGTCAACTCGATAACTCCCACGTCGCGATCCGGAGGTATGAGCAGGCCGATGATAAAGACGGTCAGCTATACTTCATGCGAGTCATCCGCGATAATCTGGAACTGGAACTCGCCTTGGCGAAGTGCCTGCGCGAACTCCGCGCTAAAGTCGCTTATGCCGATCCCGCCGACTACTGGGAACGCAAGCAGGATGCGTGGTCTCACGGGCGTGGATTCACGCGCGAGGCGGGGGAAGCGTGATGGTGCGCCAATTCGCTCGCCGGTATATTCCGAATACCGGCGAGCCCTTCTGGACACTTTAGGCTTGACGCGTAAAAGAAGTTGAGGCATTTTTCCCATAGTCAAAGTTGTGCCCTCACCTGAGAGGGTAGCTTATGGCAGTTAGCGAAAGCCCGCGATCATTGTGATCGGCGGGCTTTTTGTTTGCCCAAATTCCGCGTCATGCGCGTGACGGGAATCACTCACTGCCGCCTGACCAACCTCACTCACCTGCGTTCACCACCAAGCCCGCCCTCACCGGCGGGCTTTTTCGTTTGAGGAACCCGAAATGCACCAGGACAATACAGCGCCGCGCTGGGGCGACTTCAAAGCCCTTCAGGCCCGTTTCCCAGGCGCTTTTGCGCGAACAAAGGCCTACGAACTGCTGGCCCAGGGTAAGCTCCGCGCCAAGAAATTTGGTGGTCGTACCCTCTGGGATTTTGCGTCGGTTGAGGCGCTGATCGAGGGTTCCCCTGACTTCGGGAAGGCGGCATAACCCATGAAAAAAATGACCCCGCCGATGGGCGAGGTCGTGCGCAATTTGCCTGCCAGCTTCACGCGCACTGATCTTACGCTCTCCGCCCTTCAAATTCAACACCTCGCGGCCCGCTACGCCATCCCTGTTGAGACCGCCGCCATTATGGCGGGCTTGGTGTTCATGGAGGCGCGCCATGGCTGATCTCTTCCCCGAAAACCCCGGCGCCAAGGGCCTGACAGCCGCCACCTTCGCCACCAGCGCTGATGCAGCCGATGCAATCACATCGAGCCGCGAACGCTTGGCGCGCATCGCCATCCGCACGCTGGCACTTCTTGGTGAAGCAGCCCCCTTCGAAGTGGTTGCGGCATCGGGTGTGAAAGGCTGCGCACTGCAACCCCGCATGTCCGAATGCATTGCCGAGGGCCTGATGGAACCCACTGGCGAGCGTCGCCGCAACCCCGATACGGGGAAGACAGCCGCCGTTCTCACTTTGACCGATCTGGCGCGTGAACGGCTGAGCAGGGAGGCGCACCATGGCTGATGAATCGATGGTGACGCCCGAAGTCGCCGAGTTCCTGACCCTTATGACGGAGGAAACCTGTTTCCCTGAGAACTGGGAGACCTGCGGCCTCTGGCTCGCCCAAGCCCAGGCGCTTGCGCAGTTCCTCGCCGACCACCGTGGCAAGATCGGCCTCTCCGATGCGGCAATGCTTGTCGGGCTCGGCGGGGTGCTGGTCGAGATGGCCAAGCGCGAGCGGGAGGCATTCGATGCGACGGCCCGCTATTTCGGCAAGAAGGAGGCTGGCGATGAATAAGCCCGTCAACCGCCGCCCGTGCTGTCAGTGCGCCGCCTTCGCCGTTGGCGCTCGTAACGAGATTGATGGCACCTGTCGCCGTCGCGCTCCTACGCTCGACGAAGGGCCGCACTACTTCCCGCCGGTTCACCCGAACATGTGGTGCCTGGACTTTGTAGACCCGAAAGGGGGCCGCGCATGATCGGCTTCGACCTCGCCCGCATCGCCGCGACCTATGGCGGCACCGTTTCTGGCCAATCCGTCACCATCCCCACGCCAGGCCACTCGCGCCGGGATCGCGGCACGATCATCACGCCCATGCCCGGCGCGCCTGACGGTGTTTTGGTTGCCTGTTACAACGGCGGGCAATCTGAGGCGTTGGCCGTCAAAGATCAGCTCCGCCGGGATGGCTTCCTCCCCGAGCGTGATGGCAAGCGCAGAGAACTGACGCAGGCCGAGCGCAAGGCCATCGACCAGCAACGCAGGGAAGCCGAGGCCGACCGTGAACGCCGGCACAAGCAGGTCGCAGGTCGGGCACAAGCTATGTGGCGGGGCGCGTCTCCGGCATCGCCTGCGCATCCCTACCTGAAGAGGAAGGGCCTCAACCCGCTTGGCCTCCGCCAGTGCGGCAGCGATCTGCTCGTGCCGTTGGTCGATGAGACGCTTCAGCTCTGGAACGTGCAGCGGATTCGCCCTGACGGCGCAAAGCTTTTCCTCAAGGGTGGCCGCGTCTCCGGCCTGTTTTCGCCGCTCCATGTCTGGATGGCCCACGGTCGTCCGGCATCCGGCCCCGTTGTCATCGGAGAGGGCTGGGCGACCACCGCAGCCATTCACGAGGCAACAGGGCTGGCTGTGGCTACGGCGTTTAATTCAGGCAACCTTGCGTCTGTGGCTTTGGCATTGCGCCACGCCTTCCCGTCCCGCCTGCTCATCGTGGCGGCCGACTGGGATGGTTTGGGCGGCGGCATCGGTCTGGCATCGGCCAGGAAGGCCGCAGAAGCCGCAAACGCCCTTCTGGCCATCCCGGTGTTGCCGGATGCCAATCCCGCTTCGCTGGACGCCAAAACCGATTTTGCCGACATCTCACGCGAGCAGGCCAAGGCCTTCATCCGTGCCGTCATTGAAGGAGGCCGCTGATGGAAGCGTCCAACGTCGTCCCCCTCATTCGCCCCGGCGCCCTCAGCCCGGAGAAAGGGCCGACGGAAGAATCCTTAGCCCGCGAATTTGTGATGGCCCACACCTCACGCTGGCGGTTCGATCATACGGCCCACCGGTGGTTCGGTTGGGACGGCCAGCGCTGGGCCCGCGACGAATGCCGCTTGGTCGGTTACCTCATCGCCGAGCATCTGCGTGCGGCTGGGGAAGCCACCAGATCGCCGGGCATTGCCAGCACCAAGACAGCGCGGGGCGTCGAGACGTTCGCCAGGGAAAACCCTGAGCTTGCCGTGACCCATGAGTGCTGGAACAACGATCCGTGGCTTCTGGGCACTCCGGCGGGAACAGTCGATCTGCGCACCGGGCAATTGACCCCAGCCGATCCTCAGGCGCACATCACCAAACTGACTGCCGTGGCGCCGGGCGAAGGCACCCCGGCGCTGTGGCTGCGCTTTCTGACTGAGGCGACCGGCGGGGATCAGGATATGGTCGCATTCCTCCGCCGGTGGTGCGGTTACTGCCTCACGGGCTCCACTCGCGAACATGCCTTCGCCTTCGTGCACGGCCCGGGCGGTAACGGCAAATCCGTGTTCCTAAACACGCTGGCCGGGATCATGGCCGACTATGCAACGACGGCGGCGATGGAGACGTTCGCCGACTCCCGGAATGATCGCCATTCCACGGAGTTGGCCATGCTTCAGGGTGCCCGCTTGGTGACCGCCAGCGAAACAGAGCAAGGGCGCGGCTGGGCAGAGGCCAAAGTCAAGGCCATCACCGGTGGCGATCCCGTCACCGCCCGCTTCATGAGGCAGGACAACTTCACCTTCACGCCCCAGTTCAAGCTGACCATCGCGGGCAACCATGCCCCGAGTTTGCGCAATGTCGATGATGCGATGCGGCGCCGGCTCAATATCCTGCCTTTCACGGTCAAGCCACAGAACCCCGACCGCGATCTGGAAGCCAAGTTGAAAGCCGAATGGCCGCAGATCCTTGCATGGATGATCGGTGGCTGTCTGGAATGGCAGGCCAATGGTTTGCAGCGCCCTGCCAAGGTGGCTGGCGCGACCGAGGAGTATTTCGCTGATCAGGACCTGTTCGGCCAATGGCTCGATGAGCGTTGCGAGCGCGGCCCGACACTGTGGGAACGACCGGAGCCGCTGTTTCGGTCTTGGTGTGCCTATGCCCATGAGGCGGGCGAAGATGCGGGAACCTCGAAGGACTTTAAGGCCACGCTCGAGAAGCGCGGCATCATCGCCAAACGGGCGAATGGCATGCGCTCATTCCGCACCGTCGCTCTGAAACACGTCAGTGCCGGGAGTGCCGCGTAGTGCCGCTTTTTTCGGATGACGACTCAGGCGCGCGCGTGAAGCCGATAATGGGTTTTATCCGGCACTACCCGGCACTGTCTGAAAAAAATGGCGGTTTTCTGCGGTTTCTTAGTGCCACGTGCCGGCACTCCAGTGCCGCGTGCCCGCCCCAAAAAGCACTGAGCAGCGAAAAGCTGGCCGATTACCCGACCCTTTTCAGTGCCACGTCACAGCCTCAAAATCTCTGGAAGCCTTCATGACTGACCCTGCAAATACTGGACGAGATCAGGCCGGGCGCTTTGTCCCGGGCGCCTCCGGCAATCCGCGTGGAAAGCCTCAGGGGACCCGTAATCGCGCGATCGCTGCCCTTGAGACGCTGATGGGCAATTCGGCCGAGGATGTGGCCATGGCCGTCATCAAGGCAGCCGAGAATGGCGACACGTCGGCGGCGCGGCTGGTGCTGGAACGGGTCATGCCCGCGCGCAAGGACAGCCCCATCACGATCGATCTGCCTGCTGTCGATGGCGCTGTCGGTCTTGTGGAGGCCGGGCAAGCGATCATCGCTGCCGTGGCATCCGGCGAGATCACGCCCGCTGAGGCCGATGCGCTCATGAGCCTGATCGAGCGGCAGCGCCGCATCGTTGAAACCGCCGATCTGGATGCCCGCTTGGCCGCGCTTGAAGGAGAGCACCCATGAAGAACATACGCACACGCCTCGCCGCGCTCGAAGCCCGGCTGGGCAACAACGAGGCTGCTCGCCGCCAGCGGCGCATCGAGGCCCTGTCCGATGAGGAGTTGGAGGCGGAGCTTGCCGTCTATGAGGCGGCTGAGGCCCATCTGAGCGACGAGGAGGTGCGCGCCAACTGGAAGGAGGCGGGCTTCTCCGACGACGACATTGATCTGGTGATCGCTACCCGCATCCGCCGCCGCGAGGAAGGGGGGCAGGCATGATGCTCGCCCCACCACCGATTTGCTCGCCCACTTTGCCCGTATCGATGCTCAAATTTGAGGAACTGCCATGAACCGTGACCTGAACACCCTCCCCGTCGCCCCCCATGCCCGCCGCCCGCGCGGGGCCGTGCGCCTCAATGGCGTCCTGGTGCCGGGCTGGGAAAGCTGGGAGGTGGACAATAACGTCTACCGCGCCGCCGACACCTTCTCGGTGAGCTTTGCGGTAGGCGCGCTCCCTGCTGCCTATGGCGCCAACTGGTTCAGCCAGCAGACTGGCATTCAGTGCGAGATCTTCGCCAATGAGGACCCCGCCGACCCAGATAACTACAGCCCTGCGGAATCGGAACGCCTGATCCTCGGGCAGGTCGATGACATCAATTTCAGCCCGGTCGCCGGCACGATCACCATCACCGGGCGCGATCTCACGGCATGGTTCATCGACACCAAGACCAACGAGGGATACCTCAACAAGACCGCCAGCCAGATCGCGACCCTGCTAGCGAGCCGCAAGGGCCTGACACCCGTGGTGACGGCCACCACCACCCTGGCCGGCACCTATTACAACCAGAACCACATTAGCCTGACACAGGAGCGCTCCGAATGGGACATCCTGTGCGAACTGGCGAGGTTCGAGGACTTTGATGTCTTCGTCACCGGCAAGGAACTGCATTTCCAGCCCAAGCCGGCCGACACCGGCGAGCGCTACGCTATCGTATGGACGCCGCCGTCTGATGCCTTTGGGTCGCCTGATGCGAATGTCATCAATTTTGATCACGATCGCTCGCTGACCATTGCCAAGGGGGTGGTGGTCAAGGTGACGAGCTGGAACAGTGGGCGTAAGCGCAAATTTACGGCGGTCTGGCCGCGCGGGGCCAGCACGACCAAGCCGGGGCAATCCGGCGCGTCGAGCCCCATTGTCTATCCCAAAAATTATCCCGGCCTGACGCAGGACGGCTGCCTGCAACGCGCCCAGATGATTTACCGGCAGATCACCCAGCACATGATGAAGCTGTCTGCCGATCTTCCCGCCGACAACCTGTTGACCTGCTCCAACATCGTCCAGGTGCGCGGCACCGGCACAGCCTGGGATCAGGATTACTACCCCGACAGTGTGAAACGCTCAATGTCAGTCGGCGAAGGGTATCGCATGACGGTGACCGCCAAGAACATCAGCGCCGATCTTGAGGACACGCTATGAAACCGCTGGACCCGCTTTCCGATCTGCTCGCCCACCGTATCGCCGAGGTTCGCCGTGACATCGCCCAGGCCGAGGCTGACACAGCGACGCTGAAGGCCACGCTGGCCGAGGTGCTGGCGTTGAAGGTCGTCCGTTCGGAATACCCCAGCCGCGCGATCTACCTCGTCGCCTTGGCCGCCAAGCGCGCCACGGTACGGGAGGTTCGGGAAAGCATCCGCCTGCGCACTGAACTGCTCGCTCAATTTTCTGCCCTGATGGATGACATCAGCGATACGCCCCGCGCCGCCTTCCACTGACCCACGCCCCACCCACGTCTTGCCAGGAGCCTCCGATGTCTGCCGAAACCTACAAAGTCGCAATCAAACTCGAGCTCATGAACTTGGCCATCCCCGGCCTGATCACCTTGTCTCGGTACCTGAAAACGGGCGAAAAGGACGCTGCGGCATATCAGGCCCGGCTGACCGCGCTGAGCAAGACCGCCATCGCGGCGGGTGCGATTGCCGCTGCTGGCTTCGCGGGCCTGCGGATGTTCAAGGAACCGATCGAGGAAGCGAAGCGTTACCAGACGGAACTGACCAAGATCGCATCCCTGAACTTGGGGGCGGGCATCACCGCGCACGCCGACCAGTTTGCGCGCTCGGCCAACATCATCGGCAATTCGGCAACCCAAATGGCCGAGCAGTATGGGGATGCCCTGGCGATCTTCAAAAACACGAAGGAAGCGGACTTCGTGGCGCCGATCATGGCGAAGCTCAATTTTGCAAACCACGCGCTTTATGGCGAGGGCGGGGCCAGCAGGACCAGCGCAATGTACGGGCTGCTCAAGGCCATCGAGTATCG
Organism: Sphingomonadales bacterium; assembly: GCA_028871475.1. Taxonomy (GTDB): domain Bacteria; phylum Pseudomonadota; class Alphaproteobacteria; order Sphingomonadales; family Sphingomonadaceae; genus Novosphingobium. The sequence goes on from JAGWMZ010000004.1 coordinate 138,608, forward strand.
CGGCGGCACCAAGTCCGAAGCGGACTTCAAGGCCCAGGCCGAGGATGCAGCAAAGATCGTGAACGCCTCGCGTGGCCGTGTCGATGGACGCCAGCTTCTGCAGGTCATGCAGACCGGCGGCATTCTCGCCAAGCAGATGAGCAACAGCGCTTTCTATCTCAAATCCGAGCCATTGATCCAGGAGATGGGCGGCTTCAGGTTCGGCACCGGCCTCAACGCGGTCTATGGCAATCTCGGCCAGGGCCGGGGATCTGTCCTGTCTCAACAGGAACTCTACCGCCTAGGTCTGCTCGACCGGTCGAAGGTCCAGTTCAACAAGCTGGGAAGGCTCAAGCGCGCGCTTCCCGGCGCTTTCGTTGGCATGGATGCCCTGCTTAACGGCGGCGTCGAAGGCCTCTTGTCGAATGTCCTGCTGCCCGCCTTCGCGCGCAAAGGCATCACCAAGGAAAAGGACGTGCTCAACGAACTGGGCATGATCACCTCGAACTCGCGCGGCGCCGCCCTGCTCGCAGCAGCATACCAGCAGCGCCAGAAACTTGCGGTGCAGTCGGCGGCCAACAGCAATGCCATGGGGCTGGACGACACGGTAAACGCCGGCAAGGGCACAGCGGCTGGGCAGGAGGCCGCGCTCCTGGCCCGGGAAGCAACGCTTAAGATGCAGATCGGCATGGTGATCCTGCCCGCCTACGTAAAGGCGCTGGAAATGACCAGCAGCGTCCTGCAGGGCATCAGCACCTTTGCTGAGCAGCACCAGACGGCCTTCAAGGGCTTGGTTGCCGGGTTCGCCAGCCTATCCGCCGCAATGGCAGTGGGCGGCACATTGCGGCTGGTCGGCGTGGCGTTTCAGGGGCTTCAGATGATTGGCGGCCTGGCGCGAATTGTGCCCATCGTCACCACCGTTGCGGGCGTGATGGGTGGCCCGTTGACCATCGGTCTTCTCGCTGTCGCGGGTGCCGCCTTTTGGGCATACCGGAACTGGAATACCGTTTTGCCGGAGTTGAAGAAGATCTGGAACATCATCACGGCGGTGTGGAAGGTCGGGGCCGAACCCCTCATCGCCAAGGCGCATGAAGTCTGGCAGGCCGTGACGCCGACGATCTCGCCTATCTTTGATCATATCCTGAACTTCGTCTCCCGGCTCAACGCGATCGCCAGTTCCATAAACCCTGTCGTCTCTGCGTTTCATGGGCTGGGTGCGGGTATCGATGCGCTGCAGGGCTGGGCGACGGGCATCAACAATGGCGCCTCTGACCCTCATGGTACGGGCAGCCCCTTTATTGCCGCTACCAGCCGGCCCATCGTCATCCACCATGAGAGCAAGTTGGACAGTGGCGTAATCTATCGTTCCACCACGCGGTATATGCTTCGCGATCTGGGTCGCCCCAACACCGGCTCGAACACCTTCGATCCTTCCCGCTCGCTTCCTTCCACCTTGTCGATGGGGTTCTGATGATGGAGTTCCAGAACCTCGCCGGCTTGGCCGCGCACTTCGAGCGAATTGCCCAAAGTTCTGGCGCGGAGAAAGGGCTTGAGAAGGCTGCCCAGCTTCTGGAGGACAAGGCCAAAGAGGCGATCGGCCAGTATCATGACAGCGTGGGTCCGGTGCCTGCCTGGGCAGAACTGGCCGACGCAACCAAAGCCGACCGCGTGGCCAAGGGCTTCCCCGAGGACGAGCCTCTGCTGCGCACTGGCGATCTTCGGGACAGCATCAGCCACGAAGCCCGAGGCAATGAGGCGTGGATTGGGTCAGACAGCGACATTGCCGAATACCACGAAACCGGCACCAGCCGCATGCCGCCTCGGCCGATCTTTGGGACGGCGCTTTACGGCAACATCGGCGAGGTGGTCGATGCCATCGGGCACGCGGCGACCGTGCATATTTCAGGAGGGAAGGGGTGAAATTCCCCGCCCTCACCGGGTCGCCCCCAAGGCCTACTCATTTGAGGGCGGAGCGTCCGTGTCGAAGTCCAAAACCTTATCCGCTTGCGTGTCGTACCTGCAAAATACATGGACGTGCTGCCATGCCCCAAAGCCGTTCTGGAGCTTGGCACGGTCTGACGTCATTACCAAAACGCCTGGCGACGGGACGATGGACAGGTATCTCCCAAACTTTACCCCGAAGAACCCTTTCGCATCCTCGTCCCAGTCGAAGCTGTATTTAGCGATGGAGCGGAGGTAGTCATCAGCGCCACTTCCGCAGGCGACCACGGCTTTTGCATCGTATTTGTCGTCAAGGTATTTAGCGTCTCGTAGCTGCCCCTCTTCGGGCGCTTGACCGGTCGAGGCGCTGGCTACAGCGGCGGCGGCGGACTTCTCGGCAGCAGTAGAAGCACTTTCAGGAGATGCGGTATTTGACTGGCCATGGTTCTGCGGGCCGCTGAGGGCCGAGATCACCAAAGTCAGCGCGACAACGCCCCCGCCGATTAAGGCTACCTTTTTAAGGCCTCCACTCTTGCTTGGCCCGAACATGCGGCCATTGCACCGGAGACAGACAGCGGCATCTGCGGGCAGCGTGGCGCCGCAGTTGAGACAAGCTTTCGATGGCATATAGCCCCCCCTCTCGAGTGCCCAGCATGCGTCAATTCGGCGAAGAGAGTCTATCCCTATTCCAATGACTTGCCATGATAGTCGATCTGGGTGCAAACCGCCCGTAACGACGGCAAACCCCGCAAAACTACCAACGCCGGCGCACGACCATGCGCATTCCGATTTGTCGCGCATTGCCCGCCCGGGGCTCTTTTAGCGCGAAAGGGGAGGCGGGCCTCTCCGTTCCGCCTCTAGCCTCTTCTGCCGGTCATAGGCGTTTTCGATGGGCTGCGCAGCGGTCTGAATCGTCACGCCGTCTACTCGGACATCAACGGCGCCGATAGTCAGGCCGAGTTCTTTGGCTAGTTCCACAACGCGGCGGATCTCGCTGTCTCGGACTAGATTCCTGGACCGCATACCATCACTTCCGACACACAGGGGCTGCGGTCATCACTGCGCCGCCCTCGCATCGCGTGCCTTTGCACACTTCTCCCTCAGCTCCCGGCGATAGTCTGGCACCGAATCGTCTCCGGTCAGCCGTTCGAGGCAAGCATCGATCGCTGATCGTTTCCAGTGGTCGCGGCCGCCGAACTTGACGGGCCCCGGCATCCGTCCGCTGATGATCTCACGCTCGAATGCCGCCTCGCTCATGTCGAGATAAGCCGCAGCGGTGGCCCGCTTCATCATCGCAGGCCAATGGGGTGGAGTAAATTTCATGGCACAGCTTCTCATAGCCAACAATTAGAGATCATCGACGCTCCATTCCTCGGCATCGGCCTTTTCTGCTGTCGATTCGCCTAGGATGATCTCAATGCGCTGCTTGGCAAGGTCCATGACGATGCGGGCCCGCTCAAAGCCAGCGGTGCGCACAGCTCGGTCAATATCGGCTTGGCCAATGCGGGCTCTTCTGGTCATGATGAAGTCTGGATACCTGATCTTGCAAGGACTGCGAAGGTGATCAAGCACCGTGCCTTGCCCCGATCTCAAATCCCGCCAAGTAACCCGGTATGCGGCAGCAATGAGCGCCGATTTTAGCCAGCCGACCGTCATCACCCCCGGATTACCCAAGGTTTGGCGGCGCATCAAACGCGCCGACCGAGACCGGGAGGGGCCTGGAAGCCAGCCGACGCGCCCTCGGGAGGCGTCGCCCTGCACAAAGGCAATGGCGTCCTCAAGACCGGCGGTGATGCCCTGAAAGGTTTCCTCATTCATCGCAGCAGTTCCTGCCTCGATCAGGCCGCCACCCGCCAGCCGCCATCATTCTGCTCCAGGGTAAGGCGGGCATCAGCCTCCTCCAGATCGGAGTCGACCAGCCGCTCGATCATCTCGCGGATATGGGCATTGCCCTCCTGCTGCTCGCGGTAGATCGCGCGGATGAAGCGGTCGGCCATTTTCGGCTGGGTGCCGCGCTTCTCCCATAGGGCGATGCTCTGGGCGTCATTGCCCAGCATGGTCGCCAGCTTGGCCTGGCTCAGTCCCATCTCCTGGCGCAGGAAGCGCAGTTCGGTGTCGGTCAGCTTGCCGCCCTTGGCGATCAGGCCGCGCGCAATGGTCCGGCACGGGCTCCGGAATTGGACACGGATAGATACGTCCGTGGCCGGTCCTATATCTAGGGGGACAGATCCTAAGATTCAACTAAAAATTGAAAACGCCTTTTTGCGCCGTTGTTCCGGTCCGGTCGCCAGCGTTCGCCAACAATCGCGCACGCTATTGGTAGCGCGTTTGGTAACGCAAGCATCCTCAGGCCTATAAGGCCTTGAAAACGCTTCCTAAGCTTGGAGGAGTTGGATGCCCTGCAAGGATTCGAACCTCGATAGACGGAATCAGAATCCGTAGTCTTACCATTAGACGACAGGGCATCAGTCTCGGTGTGGGCGGGCCTCTAAGCCGGTGCGGCAGAGTCGTCAAGAACCTTTTTTTGCTTTTCGCTCAACCCGTCGATGGCCGCCCACATCTCCACGCCAAGGCGGCGCGCATGGGCGCTCGTCATCCCCCCCAGCGCGATCACGCATGGGCCGAAACCGGCCTGACCGTGCCGCGCGAGCAGGTGCCAACGCAGCGTTCCCAATGCTTTGGCGCCCGGATGGCTGCGCGTGGCAAAGGCGGGGGAGAGGATCAGCGCGTCAGCCCGCTGCCGCCGCGCCCGACCGATCTCGCGCAGGGAATGGACCGTGACCAGTCGCAGACCTGCCGCGCCCCGGCCCAGCAGATCGAGCTTGCCATAGGCGCCATCGGCCCCCCAGCGCCGGGCCTGCGCCATGCTTCCCGCCAGCAGCGCCACCCCGCCGCGCCCATGCATCAGCTGCGCGAGGCGGCGGAAATGGGCACGGCGCTCACCGTCCGCCAGATGGTAATGGCGATAGATCAGCCCGCTGCCGCGCGGCAGGCGCGCGATGGAGTGTTCCAGCACAGCATGGTTGCGCGCATCGCTCACCAGCCACAGCCGCGGCAGGGCGTGGGCACGCGACGCAAGGAGGGGGTGGCGTTGGCGCATCGCCGCGCTATAGCACGCGCCCATGAAGTCCGCACTGATCCACTCACCCCGCCGCCCCGCCCCGCCCGCCGCCGCGCTGGAGGATGTGGGCGCCCGCATCGCCACTGCCGCGCGCGTCGCCCGGCGCAAGGCTGGCGATGTGACGCTGATCGCCATTTCCAAGACGCATGAGGCGCCGCAGATCATGCCGTTGATCGCCGCGGGCCAGCGCGTCTTTGGTGAAAACCGCGTGCAGGAGGCCGCCGCCAAATGGCCAGCCCTGCGCGAGGCCTATCCCGATATCCAGTTGCATCTGGTCGGCCAGTTGCAGTCGAACAAGGCCGAGGAAGCCGTCGCACTGTTTGACGCCATCCATTCGGTGGACCGGCCCAGCCTGGTGACGGCGCTGGCCAAGGCAATGGACAAGTCCGGGCGGTGCATTCCCTGTTTCGTGCAGGTCAACATCGGGGCCGAGGCGCAGAAGGGTGGCTGCGCGATTGCCGATCTGGGCGCTTTGCTGGCACAGGTGCGTGAGGCTGATTTGCCGCTGGCCGGGCTGATGTGCGTGCCGCCTGCCGACATTGAGGCTGCGCCTTTTTTTGCCCTTTTGGCCAAGCTGTCGGCTGACCATGGGCTGGCGGGCACCCGTGCCGCCGGCCTGTCCATGGGCATGAGCGGCGATTTCGAGACTGCGGTGCAACTGGGCGCCACCCATGTGCGGGTGGGCTCGGCGCTGTTTGGCGCGCGCCCGGCGGTGGCGGGGTGACCTGGGTGGCGGGCGCTTCGGGCGGCCTGCTGGGGGCACAGGCAAGCGATCTGCAGGGGCTGGCGGCGCGCGACAGGCTGCGCTCTCTCGCGCCGCGCAAGGGCGTGGATTTCGCCTCGAACGATTATCTCGGCCTCGCGCAAAGCGGCGCGCTGGTTCAGGCTGCGCGCGATGCGCTGGATCGCGGCGTGGCGGTGGGCTCTGGCGGATCGCGCCTGCTGCGCGGCAATCATGACGAGCATGAGGTGCTGGAGGCCGAGGCGGCCACCTTCTTCGGCGCCGAGGCTGCGCTGTTCCTGCCCACCGGCTTTACCGCCAATTCCGCGCTGATCGCCACTTTGCCCCAGCGTGGCGACCATATTTTCGCCGATGATTTGATCCATGCCAGTTGCCACGAAGGCCTGCGCCTGACGCGCGCGTCCTGGTCGCTGGTGCCGCATAATGACCCGCAGGGCTTTGACGATGCCCTTTGCCAATGGCGCGGGCAGGGCGGCAAGGGGCGGGCGTGGATTCTCGTCGAATCGCTCTACTCGATGGATGGCGATCTGGCCCCTCTGGCAGAGCTGAATGCCGTGGCCGCGCGCCATGATGCCATTCTGGTGGTGGATGAGGCGCATGCCACGGGCGTCTTCGGCCCCGGCGGGCGGGGCCTTGTCGCGCAATTGCCGGGGCGTGAGCGGATCATCTCGCTCCACACGCTGGGCAAGGGGCTGGGGTGTGAGGGCGCCTTGCTGGCCGGGCCGCAGGTGATGCGCGATTTCCTCGTCAACCGGGCGCGCGGTTTCATCTTTTCGACCGCGCCCTCTCCACTCAATGCGGCCATCGCGCGTGCCGCCTTGCGCATCAGCGAGGCGGGCGACGAGTTTCGCACCGACCTTTTCAACCGCATCGCGCTGGCGGGCACGTTGCTGGCACCGCTGGGCGCGCAGACGCATGGATCGCCCATCATGCCGCTCATTCTGGGCAGCGATGCGCGCGCCATGGCGGTGGCCAGCGCCGTGCAGGCCGCCGGTTTCGATGTGCGCGGCATCCGCCCCCCCACTGTGCCTGCGGGCACCGCGCGTCTGCGCATCGTCATCACCCGCAATGCCGCGCCTGCTCAGATCGAGGCGCTGGCCGCTGCGCTGGAAAAGGTTTTGTCATGAAGGGTTTCATCGTCACCGGCACCGATACGGGCATCGGCAAGACGGTCTTTTCCGCCGCGTTGACCGGTGCCTTGCTGCGCCGCCATGGCGCGGCGCGCTATTGGAAGCCGGTGCAGGCGGGCCTTGAAGAGGTGACCGACAGCGAGGCGGTGGGCCAGTTGGCCCCCGGAGCACTGATCCATCCCGAGGCCTATCGCCTCGTCACCCCCGCCTCACCGCATCTGGCCGCGAGGATCGACGGTGTTGTGATCGAGCGCGCTCGTCTGACCCTGCCGGAGGGCGATGCCCCGCTGGTGGTGGAAGGGGCGGGCGGCGCGCTGGTGCCGCTGGAAGGTTCGCTGCTCTATGCCGATCTCTTTTCGGGTTGGGGCTTGCCCGTGGTGGTGGTGGCGCGCACCGGCCTTGGCACCATCAACCATACGCTGATGACCATCGAGGCCCTGCGCGTCCGCCGCGCGATTATCGCCGGCATCGCCTTTGTGGGGGATGCGCATGAGGAAAACGAGGCGGTGATCCCCGCGCTGTCGGGTGTGGCGCGGCTGGGCCGCCTGCCTCTCTTGCCGCAACTGACGCCGCAAACGCTCGCCAGTGCCTTTGACGAAGGCTTTGCCGGGTGGTCGCTGTGAGCCGCTCTCCCATCTGGCACCCTTTCACCCAGCATGGGCTGGGCGAGCCGATCCCTATGGTCACTCATGCCCAAGGGGCCAGCCTGTTCACAGCTGACGGCCAGCGCGTGGTCGATGCCATATCAAGCTGGTGGGTGACGACGCATGGCCATGCCCATCCGCGCATTGCTGCCGCCATTGCCGATCAGGCCACGCGGCTTGACCAGTTGATCTTTGCCGGATGGACGCATCAGCCCGCGCAGGACGTCGCGGCAGGGCTCGTCTCCATGGTGGGCGAGGCCGTTGGCGAGGGCGCGCTGCCCTATGTCTTCTTCTCCGATTCCGGCTCGACCTGTGTCGAGGTGGCGCTGAAGATGGCGCTGGGCTTCTGGGCGCACACAGGCGAGAAGCGCGACCGCGTGCTGGTGATGCAGCATTCCTATCATGGCGACACCATCGGCGCGATGAGTGTGGGCGAGCGGGGGGTCTATAATGCCGCCTACGCGCCGCTGCTTTTCGATGTGGGGGTCATTCCCTTTCCGCATCCCGGCGCCGAGCAGGCCACTTATGATGCGCTGGAGCGTGAATGCCGGGCAGGTGCCGCCTGCTTCATCGTCGAGCCACTGATCCTCGGCGCTGGCGGTATGCTGATCTATCCGCCGCAGGTGTTGGCAGACATGGCGCGGATCTGCGCGGCCCATGGCGTGCTGTTCATTGCCGATGAGGTGATGACGGGCTGGGGCCGCACGGGCACTTTCCTGGCCTGCGAACAAGCAGGCATCGCGCCTGATATTATCTGCCTTGCCAAGGGGTTGACTGGAGGCGCCATGCCGCTGGCCGTCACATTGGCCAGCAGTGCGATTTATGACGCCCATTACTCGACCGACCGGGCGAAAACCTTCTTCCACTCCTCCAGCTATACCGCCAATGCCATTGCCTGTGCCGCCGCGTGCGCCAATTTGGCTATCTGGCGCGAGGAGCCCGTGCGCGAGGGCATCGCCAGCCTATGCGCGCGGCAGGCGGCAGGCGCGGAGATGCTGGCGCAGGTTGCTGGCATCGAAAATGTCCGCCAATGCGGCACGATTCTGGCGCTGGATTATGTTGTGGGTGCGGGGGCGGGCTATCTCTCAAACCTTCAGCCGCGCCTGCTGGCGTTTTTCCGCGAGAGGGGGCTGCTGATCCGACCCCTGGGCAATACCGCCTATCTGATGCCCCCATATTGCATCAGCGATGAGGATCTGGGGCGGTGCCATCAGGCTCTGGCGGATGCGGCCGGTTTGGTTCAAGCGAGGTGAGGATGGGGTGCGAGGGCGATCACCCCCGCGCCAAACCTTCTCGAGCCGCTACTTCGGCGCGACCTTGAACTTTTCAGGCACCACGCTGTGCCCCAGCGATTCGGGGCTGAACATGTCCGCATCGGGCAGGGCATGGTCGAGCGCTGTGGAGGCCATGGTCAGCGTCACATCCTGCGGCTTGTCGACATTGGCATAGGTTGCGCCAAGGATGACACCGTCGCTGGTCACGTCATAGGTGCGCACGTCCCCCGCATCGGTCAGCCGCACGCGATCGAATTCTCCCAGCCTGCCTTGCTGGCGGCCAAGATATTCCGAGGAGCGGATGGCGCGGTTGGCGTTGATGCCGCAGGCTGCCTTGGCCACCGCCGGGCCGGAGACGATCCGTCCGTTTTCCAGTGACAGATCAATGCCTTTCATGGCAACGCAATCAGCGATCATACGGTCGCGTGGGGTTTCCACCCGGTGCCAGTTGCCGCGGTTGAACTCGGCCGACCATTCCTGTGACGCTTCGCCGCGCGCGGGGGTGATGCGGTTCCAGTAATAGACGGCATAGGTGGCGCGCGTGGTATGCGTGCGGTTGACGATGGGAGCAACCACGCCCATCGCGGCCTCGATCGTCTTGGCGGCAAGGGCGGGGGCCTGCCCTGCGCCCATCAGAGCCGCGCCGGCCAGCAGGGCCACCATGGCGGCGCGTGTTCCCACTCGCTGAATGGTTGTCATCATTGTGTCCTCTCCCCCCGCTATGCGGGTTTGCTGGGAAAGGTATCATGACTCGGCCCCGGTGCAAGGGGGTAGAGAGAAGGGGAAGTTGCGAGGGCCCTCGCCCTCGCGCTCCTTTATGTTGGATAGGATGCGCAGGGCCATACCTTGCGCCAGCATCGCCGCGCCGCAGGCAGGAAACCTATGGGCACTAAGGCCTGCGGCGCGGCGTCCTTAGCCCTTTGGCCGAACCAGAGGCACTAATGCCGACAACAAAAGGGAGCGCGAGGGCGATGGCCCTCGCACCAATCCTTGCTTTTTACTTTTCGTGCTTCTCCAGCTCATTGCCCGCCAGCGTCACGATATGCAGCAGGTTCGTCGCCCCCGGCGTGCCGAAGGGAACGCCCGCCAGCGCGATCAGCTTGGCGCCCGCCTCGCCAAAGCCATGGCGCAGGGCCATGCGCTTGCCCTTGGCGATCATCTCTTCAAAGCTGCCGATGTCCTTGGTGTGGACGGCATGGGCGCCCCACAGCAGGGCCGCCTTGCGCGCCGTCTTGATGCTGGGGGTCAGCACCAGCATGGGCGCGGCAGGGCGCTCGCGCGCCACGCGCCGCGCGGTCGATCCGCTGGCGGTGAAGACGATGATGCCCGCGATCGACATGGTTTCGGCAATGCTGGCGCTGGCCTTCGCCAGAGCATCGGCGGTGGTGGCATCAGCCTCGATTTCGGCCAGATGGATGCGGCGGCGATAGGTGATGTCCTTTTCCACCTGGCTGGCGATGCGGTGCATGATGGTCACCGCTTCTTCCGGCCACTGGCCGCTGGCCGTTTCGGCCGAGAGCATCACCACATCCGCGCCGTCATAGACGGCATTGGCCACGTCGGACACTTCGGCGCGGGTGGGGGCGGGGCTCTCGATCATCGATTCGAGCATCTGCGTCGCCACGATGACCGGCTTGCCGCTGCGGCGGGTGGTTTCCACGATCAGTTTCTGGATCGGGGGCACTTCTTCCGGGTTCAGTTCGACGCCCAGGTCACCGCGGGCCACCATCACGCCGTCCGACAGGTTGATGATCTCATCAAGGCTCTGCACGGCGGCGGGTTTTTCGATTTTCGCCACCAGCGCGCCATGGCCGCCCATCAGCTTGCGGGCCTCGGACACATCCTCGGCGCGCTGCACGAAGGAGAGGCCGATCCAGTCCACGCCCTGCGAAACGGCGAAGGCCAGATCGCGGCGGTCCTTTTCGGTGAGCGCGGGGATCGGTACCACCGCGTCGGGCACGTTCACGCCCTTGCGGTCCGAAATCACGCCGCCGACATCGGCTGAGCAAAGGATTTCGTTCTCGTCGGCGCGCAGCACGCGCAATTTTAGCTTGCCGTCGTCGATCAGCAGGCGCTGGCCCTTTTTCAGGATGCCAAACAGTTCGGGATGCGGCAGGCAGACGCGGGTTTCATCGCCCGGCTCCGGGTTGCGGTCCAGCGTGAAGTGGCCCGAATGGCGGATGACCGCGCGGCCATCCTTGAAGGTGCCCACGCGCAGTTTCGGCCCCTGCAGGTCGCACAGGATGGAGATTGGCCGGGCAAATTCCTTCTCCGCCTCGCGCACGAAGGCGATGGTGCGGGCGTGGGTCTCGTGGTCGGCGTGGCTCATGTTGACGCGGAAGGCATCAGCCCCGGCGCGGATCAGCCTGGCGATCATCTCGGGGTTGGCGCTGGCCGGGCCCAGCGTTGCCAGGATCTTGACCTTGCGGCCTCGCGGATCGAGCATAGGGGTGTGCGAAGAGGTCACGCTCAAATTTCCTTCCCGGCGTTTCGTCGGCTATGTGTTTGGGTCAATAACGCCTAAGGGCCAAAACCCAAGGACTATGACCATGAATAAGATTGCAGATACGGGCGGGGTGGACCCGCTCGAAAGTTTGAGTGACGTACATGCGGCGGCGGCCTTCCGTCAACTTGTCAGGCATTTGCGACACCGGCATGACGCGCAGAACATTGACCTTATGGGCCTTGCCGGCTTTTGCCGCAACTGTCTGGCCGACTGGGTGGTGGAAGCCGGTGCTCCGCTGGACAAGGCCGAGGCGCGCGAGCTGATCCACGGCATGCCGGCGGGCGAATGGAAGGAACGTTTTCAGACCCCGGCCACGCCGGAACAACTGGCCCGCATGGAAGAAAGCCTGAAGCGCAACGCCTGAGCCGGAGCGCAGGGCGCCGCGCCGAGCAGCCTTGGGGATTGGTGGCGTTGCGCTCTTTTCGCGCCGCCATCGCCCGGCTATCGGAGGCGCCAACCGATTCTTGAACCTTACGGAGAATACCCATGGCCGAACAGGCTGCCGACGAACGCCTCCGCCTGCTGATCGAGCGCATCGAGCGCCTTGAGGAAGAAAAGAAGGGCATCAGCGACGACATCAAGGACGTCTACAACGAGGGCAAGGCCACCGGTTATGACGTGAAGGCGATGCGCCAGGTGGTGCGTATCCGCAAGATGAAGCCGGATGACCGCAAGGAAATGGAAGCGATCCTCGACGTCTATCTGACGGCGCTGGGCATCGCCTGATACCTGCCCGGGGGCGGGAAAAACGCCCCCGGATTGCCCTTATGGCGCAGTTTCGCTAGGGGGGCGTGCATATCCAAACCCAATGATGCGAAGCGATCCCCATGGCAGGCCATTCCAAATTCAAGAACATCATGCACCGCAAGGGCGCTCAGGATAAGAAGCGTTCGGCGCAGTTTTCGAAATTGTCGCGCGAAATCACCGTTGCGGCCAAGATGGGCATGCCCGATCCGGACATGAACCCGCGCCTGCGCGCCGCCGTCAACGCCGCCAAGGCGCAGTCGATGCCCAAGGACAACATCCAGCGCGCGATCGACAAGGCGACCAAGGGCGACGGCGAGAACTATGAGGAAGTGCGCTATGAGGGTTACGGGCCCGGCGGCGTGGCGATCATCGTCGAGGCGCTGACCGACAACCGCAACCGCACCGCCACCAATGTGCGCACCGCCTTTGCCAAGAATGGCGGCAATCTGGGTGCCAGCGGCGCGGTGTCGCATGGCTTCGACCGCCTCGGCCTGATCGAATATCCCGCCAGCGTGGGTGACGAGGACAAGGTTCTGGAAGCCGCCATCGAGGCCGGTGCCGAGGACGTTGAGAGCGACATGGGTGATGGTGACGAGAACCCCGGCAGCCACCAGATCTGGGTGTCGGTCGATTCGCTGCACCCCGTTGCGCGCGAGCTGGAAAAGACCCTTGGCGAGGCCGAAGGCGTGAAGCTGGCCTGGCGCCCGACGCTGAAAACCACCGTCGATGCCGACAATGCCGCCACGCTGCTCAAGCTGATCGACGTTCTGGACGACGACGACGACGTGCAGACCGTCTGGGGCAATTATGAGATCCCCGACGAGGTGATGGAGAAGCTGGGCTGATCGCGCCGATCGTCCAGTTCATCGCCAAGGCGGCTCTCGCCGGGGTGATCATCGCCGCCATCGCGGACATCGGCAAGCGCGCTCCCACCATGGGCGCGCTTGTCGCGTCTCTGCCGCTGGTTTCCGTGCTGGGGATGATCTTCCTGTGGCACGCCAGGCCCGATGCCGGCGCCATGGCCGCCCATGCCGAGGCGACCTTCTGGTATGTGCTGCCCTCGCTGCCGATGTTCCTCCTTATCCCGCTGATGCTGCGCCATGGCCTGGGCTTCTGGCCTTCGCTGGTGGCGGGATGTGTGCTGACGGTGGTCCTCTATGTGGCCATGGTCCGCATCGCCGCGCGCTGGGGTTTGAATTTGTGATCATTCTGGGTATCGACCCCGGCCTCACCGTGACGGGCTGGGGCGTCATCGCCAAATCGGGCAGCCGCATCAGCCATGTCGCCAACGGGCAGGTGCGCACCGACATCAACGCCAGCATGGCCGACCGCCTGCTGGAGCTGGACCGCGTGATCACCGACGTCATCGCCACCTACCACCCCGATTTCAGCGCGGTGGAAGAGATCTTCGTCAACGTGAACCCGCAATCCACGCTGAAGCTGGGGCAGGCGCGTGGCGTGGCGCTGGTGTCGCTGGCACGCGCGGGGCTGCCGATTGCGGAATATCCCTCCAAAGTGGTAAAAAAGGCGCTGGTCGGCACGGGCGGCGCGGCCAAAGGGCAGGTTCAGGCGATGCTCTCGGTGCTGCTGCCCGGCGTGAAGCTGAAGGGTGAGGATGCGGCGGATGCTCTGGCCGTGGCCATTACGCATGCGCATCATTTGGGTAGTCATCGGTAAGAAGAGGAAGAGCAGGGGCCACAAGCCCCTGCACCCCGTTACGTCTCCCGACGAAAGGGTGGTGGCGCCCGATCCTTGTGGGGTGAACTCCCCGCGCCGCAGGCAGGAAACGCCAGCACAGCGTTCTCAAATCCCTGCCTGCGGTGCGGCGTATTTCGCGCTGTGGCCGAACCCGGGGCGCTTCCGCCGACAACGAAAGGGAGCGCGAGGGCGATGGCCCTCGCATCTTCTCTTTCTCCCTTCCTTCCCAAAAAATGTTCCCAAATCGTTCCACTTCCGCTAGCCATGGCGCATGATCGCGAAACTGACCGGCATTCTGGATGATTTCGGCCCTGACTGGGCGGTGATCGACGTCAATGGCGTGGGTTACATGGTGTTCTGCTCAGCGCGCACGTTGCAGGCCTTTGGCGTGCGGGGCGACAGGGTGACGGCGCACACCGAAATGCAGGTGAGCGAGACGGACATGCGCCTGATCGGTTTTACCTCGGCGGGTGAGCGGGCGTGGTTTCGCCTGCTGACCCATGTGCAGGGGGTGGGCAGCAAGGTGGCCTTGGCGATCCTCTCGGCTCTGACGGTGGAGGAGCTGCAAAAGGCCTGTGCGCAGGGCGATTCCGCCATGGTGGCGCGGGCCAATGGCGTGGGGCCAAAGCTGGCGGCGCGGATTGTCAATGAGCTGAAGGACAAGGCGGGAGGGATGGCGTTTTCCTCGCCGAGTGGTGTCGCGGTGGCGGGTGGCTCGGTGCCCGATGGGAATGCCTCGGCCGATGCGGTCTCGGCTTTGCAGAACCTTGGCTTCAAGCCCGCCGTGGCTGCGCAGGCGGTGACACTGGCGGTGGAGGAACTGGGCGAGGAGGCCGGGCTGAACGCGCTGATCCGCGTGGCGTTGAAGAAGGCGGCGGGGTAAATGACCGACAACCCCCTCCTCTCCGCTCATCGCCAGATCGAGGACGCCGATGCCGCGCTGCGCCCGAAATCGCTCAACGAATTCGTGGGGCAGGCGGCGGCCAAGGACAATCTTCGCGTCTTCATCGAATCCGCCAAGAGCCGCGGCGAGGCGATGGACCACACGCTGTTCTTCGGCCCCCCCGGTTTGGGCAAGACCACGCTGGCCCAGATCATCGCGCGCGAGTTGGGCGTCAATTTCCGCGCCACCTCGGGGCCCGTCATCGCCAAATCGGGCGATCTGGCGGCCTTGCTCACCAATCTGGAGGAGGGCGATGTCCTCTTCATCGACGAGATCCACCGCCTCAACCCCGCTGTGGAGGAGGTGCTCTATCCTGCGATGGAGGACCGCGCGCTCGATTTGATGATTGGCGAGGGGCCTTCGGCGCGCTCGGTGCGGATCGACCTGCCTCCCTTCACGCTGATCGGCGCGACCACCCGCATGGGCCTGCTGCAAACGCCGCTGCGCGATCGTTTCGGCATTCCCGTGCGGCTGCAATTCTACACCGTGCCCGAACTGGAACGCGTCATCACCCGCGCCGCCAGCCTGATGGGCATCGGCATTGACCCTGATGGCGCCACCGAGATCGCCCGCCGTTCGCGCGGCACCCCGCGTGTCTCGGGCCGCCTGCTGCGGCGCGTGCGCGATTTCGCCCATGTCGCGGGCAGCCCCACCATCACGCGCGATCTGGCCGATTCCTCGCTGACCCGGCTTGAGGTCGACAGCCTTGGCCTCGACCTGCAGGACCGCCGCTATCTGCTGATGATCGCCGACATCTACAAGGGCGGGCCGGTGGGCCTCGACACGCTGGCGGCGGGTCTGTCGGAACCGCGCGACACGATCGAGGAGGTGGTCGAGCCCTATCTCATCCAACTCGGCATGGTGGCCCGCACGGCGCGGGGGCGCTGCCTCAACGATCGCGCCTGGCAGCATCTGGGGATGAGCCCGCCGGCGCAGGCGTCGCAAGGCACGCTGTTCGAATCGGGTGAGGGCGAGGGCTGAGGGGCCCGGCTTCGCCATCGCCCTTCGCCGTCAATCGATTAAGGCTCGCGGCATTTCTGTCCCGTGCTGGGACGTGGCCGTGCCGAAGGGCCCTGCCTTGGGGCGAATCCCGAAACGGGACAGTCTCCTACCCCGAATCCGGTTGAGCTTGGGTCCGCCATGGGCCCTTGTCGTGTCATCGGGCGTGAACCCTTTCACCCATCCGGCGCGGCAACCAGCCATCAACGGTTTCGCGCTAGGCAGGCAGAAGGGATCGGCGCCAGACGCTGAAGCAGGGAAGTGTGGGCTATGTCGGTTCGAATGGGCATCGCAAAACTGGCTATCTTGGTCGCGGGCGGTGCGCTGGTCAGCGGCGGCGCCGTGCATGTGGCCGAAAAGATGAAGGCGGGAACGCCGATCTATGTGAAGCATCCCAAGAAGGTGGTGCATCGCCCGGTCCACCACCGCGTGGTTCATGTCGCGCCCAAGCCCAAGGCACCTTGCTGCACGCCCACCCCGCCCAAGGTGGCGATGGTGCCGGTGCCGCCTCCCGGCCTTCCCGCCGCCAATTTCACGCCGGTCGCGCCCTCGGGCATTGCGGGCGGCGGTGGTGAGGATCGCGTCCGTGTCGTCGACAATGGCGGTGGTGGCGGTTATGGCGGCGGCGGTTTCTTCGGAGGTCTCTTTGGCGCTGGCGGATCGAGCGGCGGCGTTGTTGTGGTGAACAGTTCGGGCGCCAGCAATGGCAGCACGACCACGACGACCACCACCACGAGCAGCGGCGGTTCGAACGGTTCTTCCGGTTCCACGGGTTCGTCGGGCTCGACCAGCACCAGCGGTTCCTCCTCGACCTCGGGGTCGAGCAGCACCAGCGGATCGAGCTCGACCAGCACCTCGACCTCGACCTCCACTTCGACCAGCACGTCTACGTCGACCAGCACCAGCGGCTCGACGAGCACCTCGGGTTCCACCTCGACCTCCGGGTCCACCTCGACCTCGGGATCGACCAGCACCAGCGGCTCGACGACGACCAGCAGCGGCGACAATGGCCATCCCGTGCCGGCCCCGCCGATGGTGCTGCTCTTTGGTGCGGCGACTGCTGCGGTGGCCGCGCGCCGCCGCTTCGCCAAAAAGCGCGACTGACGCTGACATCAGCCAATATGGCCATACCGGGCGCGGGCGGGGATCTCTCCTCCCGCGTCTTTTGCCGTGTGGCGGGCGGTTAGGACTTCCTTGGTGGGCGGCGGGCTATGGCGGGGGCAACATCGTCAGGACCCTTCGCATGACCCATCTGCCGCCCCACGCTCTCGATCATTTCGCCCGGCACTATCCCGAAGTACCCCATATCATCGAGCACAGCCTCTGTGATCACCCGCTGATGTCGCTGGAAGCGCTGGCCCAGCTGGCCGAGCGGCTGCCCGCAGGCAACATCGAGCATGCCCATGCCGACCAGCCCATCGGCGTGAGCGGCAAGCCGCCTGTGCCCGCGATCAGCGCCGCCGATGCCATTCGCCAGATCGACACGGCAGGTTGCTGGGTGGCGCTGACCTTCATCGAGCAGGACCCGGCCTATCGCGCGCTGTTGCTGGAGGTGATCGAGGAATTGCGCGGGGCGATCGAGCCGCGCACCGGCGCCGTTCACAAGCCGCAGGCCTTTGTCTTCGTTTCGTCGCCCCACGCTGTTACGCCCTATCACTTCGATCCCGAGCATAACATTCTGATGCAGATCAGGGGCAGCAAGGTGATGACCCAGTTTCCCGCCGGCGACCCGTTCTATTCACCAGCGCAAGTGCATGAGGCCTATCACACCGGCGGCCCGCGCGAACTGGTCTGGCGCGACGAGATGCTGGCCGGCGGCACGGAGTTTGCGCTGGCGCCGGGGCAGGGGCTGATGGTGCCGGTGATGGCGCCGCATTTCGTGCGCAACGGGCCGCAGGCCTCGATTTCGCTGTCCATCACCTGGCGTTCGGAATGGAGCTATGCCGAGAGCGCGGCCCATGCCTTCAACGGCGTGTTGCGCCGCTGGGGCATGAAGCCAGCCTTTCCCGGCCGCTGGCCCGCGCGCAACCATGGCAAGGCGCTGGCATGGCGGGTGATGCAGAAGCTGGGGATGAAATGAGGCGGGTCGTGTCGATTGATGCTTGAAATGGTGTGCGAAACGCGCGACGTAACGCGTTTTTTGGCGAGCGAGGCGAAGATTCGCCTCGCCTGCCAGCCCCTTCTGACCGGGCCGTGGGGCGCGATAGAAGGCAACATCGCTCGAAGGCAGGATTATGACCGAAGAAGAGAAGAAAGTGTCGCGCGGCCGTTTCTACAAGGCCGAGCAGGAAGCCGGTTTCGTGGAGGCCCACGGCCACCATACCGCCCAGACGCAGAGCCCCAGCTACAAGCTTGCCTTCCGCGATACCGAATTCCTGCTGCGTGACGAATTGCGCCCGGTGCGCTTCCAGCTCGAACTGCTCAAGACCGAAATGTTGCTTGAGGAAGCCGGCATTGGCTCGACGCTGGTCTGCTATGGTTCGGCGCGCATCCCGACGCCCGAACAGGCGCAGGAACGCATCGATGCGGCGGTGACGCCGGAGGAAAAGGCCACCGCCCAGCGCCTGGCCGCCAATTCGAAATATTACGAGGAAGCCCGCAAGCTGGCGCGCCTCGCCAGCCAGTGCGCCATCGTCGAAAAGGGCATGCGCCAGTTCGTCATCTGCTCGGGCGGCGGCCCCTCGATCATGGAGGCGGCCAATCGCGGCGCGGCAGAGGTGGGGGCGGAAAACATCGGCCTCAACATCGTGCTGCCCCATGAGCAGGCGCCCAACCCCTATGTGACGCCGCGTCTGGCCTTTCAGTTCCACTATTTCGCCCTGCGCAAGATGCACTTCCTGCTGCGCGCGCGGGCCGTGGCGGTGTTCCCCGGCGGCTTTGGCACCTTCGATGAATTCTTCGAGATGCTGACCCTGATCCAGACCGGCAAGATGAAGCCCATCCCCATCCTGCTGTTTGGCGGCGAATTCTGGGACCGGGTGATCAATTTCGAGGCGCTGGTGGAAGAGGGCGTGATCAACCGCAAGGATCTCTCGCTCTTCACGCGGGTGGATACGGCGGAAGAGGCCTGGGCGCACATCACTGAATTTTACGGGATTGACTGTTTGCCGGTGGATTAAGCGACATGGATCAAGGCAGGGGGTGTTACGCCCCCTGCCTCCATGGATGCCCCAGCGGTCCATGCCCGCCGCCAAAGCCGGGGGCCGTTTCCAGCGCCGCCCGGACATAGGCACGCCCGCGTTCAATGGCGTCGACCATCCCCAGCCCCTGGCCCAGGCCCGTGGCGATCGCGCTGGCCAGCGTGCAGCCGGTGCCATGCGTGTGGCGCGTGTCGATGCGGGGCGCGTGCCAGAACGTCGGCGGGATGCCCGGTCGGTGGAGCGCATCCTGCACGACAGGCCCTTCGGCATCGCCGCCCTTGGCAAGGAAGGTGATGCCTTGTGCGCCCAGCGCCTGCGCACCGCCCAAAGCGACCAGTTCCGGCACATTGGGGGTGACCAGCGTGGCCATGGCCATCAGCCGGGCAAAGGCCTCGATGGTGGCATCATCGGCCAGAAGGCCCCCGCTCGTCGCGATCATCACGGGGTCAAACACCACCGGCACGGTCAGGCGCTCCAGCCTGTCGGCCACGGCATGGGCGATCTGCGCGCTGCCCAGCATGCCGATCTTCACCGCATCGACGCCGATGTCCTCCACACAGGCCTCGATCTGCGCCGCCACCATCCTGGTGCTCAATACCTCCACCGCAAACACGCCCAGCGTGTTCTGCGCGGTGATGGCGGTGATTGCGCTCATGCCATAGCCGCCCAGCATGGCGATGGTTTTGAGATCGGCCTGAATGCCCGCGCCGCCCGAACAGTCCGAAC
This sequence comes from Sphingomonadales bacterium, assembly GCA_028871475.1. GTDB lineage: Bacteria > Pseudomonadota > Alphaproteobacteria > Sphingomonadales > Sphingomonadaceae > Novosphingobium. The sequence goes on from JAGWMZ010000004.1 coordinate 158,198, forward strand.
CGGCAATGGTGAGAATGCGCGCAGGCTTCGTCACGCCTCAGCCCTTGAAATGGCGCTGGGTCGATGGCGGGTTCTTGGCGTGGTGATGGCGCGCGCGGGTGGGGCGGTCCATCAGCTCGCCCTGGCAATTGGGGCATTGCTCGTCCAGATCCTCCGCGCAGGCCGCGCAAAAGGTGCATTCGAACGAGCAGATGAAAGCGCCGGGATCTTCAGCGGGAAGATCCGTGCCGCAGCGTTCACAATCGGGGCGCATCTCAAGCATGGGTGGTCCTTTGAAGAAAGGGATGAGACAGGGGGTTATGCCCCCCTGCACCCCCGTTACGTCTTGCGACGATGCGGCAGTGTTGCCCCGATCGTTGCGCTATAAAAGGCGCCGCAGGCAATCCTTTTCTGCCTTCGGCGCCGCGTGCCCAGCGTTCCCGCCGAACCCAAAGCGCCCATGCTGACAACAAAAGGGAGCGCGAGGGTGATGACCCTCGCACCTGCCCTATTCTTACTCGGCCGCTTCCTTCACCGCATCGCAAATAGCATCCACCACCTGCATCACCTGATCGCCATCATCGCCCTCGGCCATCACGCGGATCACCGGTTCGGTGCCTGAGGGGCGAATGACGAGGCGACCCTTGCCGGCCAGTTCGGCCTCGGCCTGCGCGATGACGTTCTTCACGCTGTCGGCTTCCAAAGGCTTGCCGCCGGAGAAGCGGACATTCTTCAGCAATTGCGGAACGGGGTCGAAGAGGTGGAGCAACTCGCTCGCCGGCTTACCCGATTTGACCAGCGCGGTCAGCACCTGCAGCGCGGCGATCGTGCCATCGCCGGTGGTGGCATGGTCGAGCAGGATCATGTGGCCTGACTGTTCGCCGCCCACGTTGAAGCCGCCGCTGCGCATCCGTTCCAGCACATGGCGGTCGCCCACCTTGGTGCGTTCCAGCGACAGTCCCTGGCCATTGAGGAAACGCTCAAGCCCGAGGTTGGACATGACAGTCGCCACCACGCCGCCGCCGCGAAGCTGGTCTTGCGCTGCCAGTTGCGTGCCGATAAGCGCCATCAACTGGTCGCCATCCACAGTCTGGCCCTTTTCATCGACCACGATCAGCCGGTCCGCGTCGCCATCGAGCGCAATGCCGATGTCCGCCCCGCTGGCCACCACGGTTTCCTTGATGAGATCGAGATGGGTCGAGCCGCATTTCAGGTTGATGTTCTTGCCATTGGGCGCAACGCCCACGGTAATCACCTCCGCGCCCAGTTCCCACACGGCGCTGGGGGCCACCTGATAGGCCGCGCCATTGGCGCAATCGACCACGATCTTGAGCCCGTCGAGCCGCACATCCTGCGGCACCGAGGCCTTGACCGCATGGATATAGCGCCCGCGCGCATCCTCGATACGGCGCGCGCGGCCAATAAGATCGGCATCGGCCAGCGGCATCTGCTGGGCCAGCATGGCCTCGATCGCTTCCTCATCCTCGTCCGACAGCTTGAAGCCGTCGGGACCGAAGAGCTTGATGCCATTGTCCTCGAAGGGATTGTGGCTGGCCGAGATCATCACGCCAACGTCAGCCCGCAATTCGCGCGTCAGCAGCGCGACGCCGGGGGTAGGCATCGGGCCCAGCAGCACCACATCCATGCCGACGCTGGTGAACCCTGCCACCATGGCGTTTTCCAGCATATAGCCCGAAAGGCGCGTGTCCTTGCCGATCACCACGCGGTGGCGGTGAAGCCCACGCAGAAAGCGCGTGCCGGCCGCCTGGCCTACTTTCATCGCGATGTCGGCGGTCATCACCCCGGCGTTGGTGCGTCCACGGATACCGTCCGTGCCGAAATACTGGCGTCCCATGCTGGTGTTCCCTGTTGGCCTTGCGAGAATGATGCCGATTGGATTCGGCGTGTTATGCGTATGGTTTGCCGTGCGGGGCTGCTCGATTTATGGACGTGGGACAAGTGAAAAATGGGGCGTGAACGTGTCGAATGAAGCTCAGCTGAGGCCCGAGGCGGGCGCTGGCGAACAGACTGATGGCGCCATGCCGCAGATCGAGGTGAACACCACGCTGACGCTGGGCGCGCTGGCGCTGGGCCTGCTGTTCGGCCTGGGGGTGGAGCGGTGGCCCGTTCTGGCGCCTGTGGGACAGGTGCTGGCACCGGTGGGGGCGCTATGGCTCAAGGGGCTGGAGATGACGATCCTGCCGCTGGTCTCGGCCCTGCTGGTGGTGGGCATCGCCCAGATGATGGCGGCGGCCAGCGCCGGGCGGCAGGCCATGGTGACGCTGGGCTGGATCTTCGGCGTCTATTTTGGCAGCGCGCTGATCGCGGCTTTTGCCATGCCGGTGCTGCTCGATGCGTGGCCGGTGCCGGCCTCGGCCCATGGCATTCTGGCGGGCGGCGTGCCCAAGGATGCGCCCGTGCCGGGCCTTGGCGATTTCCTGCTCTCGCTGCTGCCCTCGAACATTTTCGCCGCGGCAGCCAGCGATGCCATGCTGCCCTGTGTCGCCTTCTTCAGCCTGTTTGCCGTGGCCATGTCGCGCCTGCCGCAAGGGCCCCGCGCGCAGATGACCAGCCTGTTCGAGGCGCTGGCGGGCGTGATGATGGTGATGATCGGCTGGGTGCTGCGCCTCGCGCCGATCGGGGTCTTCGCGCTCTCGGTCGATCTGGCGCAGCGCACCGGGGCGGCGGCCATTGGCGTGCTGGCGCATTATGTGGTGACGGTGAGCATGATGGGCTGGGGCGTGCTGCTGGCGGCGCCGGTGCTGGCGGTGCTGGGCGCGCGGGTGGCGGTGGGCGCCTATGTCCGCGCCATGGTGCCGGTGGGCGCGGTGGCGATCTCCACCCAGAGTTCGCTGGCCAGCCTGCCCGCCATGCTCAATGCCTGCGCGCGTCTTGGCGTGAAGCCCGCCACTTCCGAGTTCACCCTGCCGCTCTGCGTCGCGCTGTTCCGCGCGACGGGACCGGCGATGAATCTGGCCGTGGCGATCTATGTCGCCCGCCTGCTGGGCATGCCGGTGACGCCCACCATGCTGGCCGCCGGTGTCATCGTGGCGGCGCTGACCGAGGTCAGTTCACCCTCGCTGCCCGGCGCGATCAGCTTTGTCTCGGCGGTGGGACCGGTGGCGCTGGCCATGGGGCTGCCCATCGGGCCGCTGGCGCTGCTGGTGGCGGTGGACATGCTGCCTGACATCACCCGCACGGTGGGCAATGTGGCGATGGATGTCACCGTCTCCGCGCTGGTTGACCGGCGGCGTTAGTCGGCTTTGTTAGTCGGCTTTGGGTGGGGTATCGTGGCGGTGGGTGATCAGGCCCAATTCGTCCAGGATCGCCCCACTGGCGTCTTCGGGGCCATGATGCGGGCCCGCAATCTGTCCGCTTTCGATCATCGCTGCCAGAGCGGCCCGCGCCCGGCCGACGCGGCTCTTGATCGTGCCCACCGCGCAGCCTGAAATCTCGGCGGCTTCCTCATAGGAAAAGCCGCCCGCGCCCACCAGCAGCAGCGCCTCGCGCCGCTCTGGCGCCAGGGTCAGCAGGGCGCGGTGCAGGTCGGCAAGATGCAGTGGGGCCTCCTGTCCGGCACCGGTGACGAGAAGGCGCTCCGCCGCGCTTTCATCATAATCGCCGCGGAAACGGTTGCGGCGCATCTCGGTCAGGTAATTGTTGCGCAGAATGGTGAAGGTCCACGCCCGCATCGAGGTGCCGGGGGTGAAACGGTCCCGTGCCGCCCAGGCACGCAGCAGCGTTTCCTGCACCAGATCGTCGGCCAGATCGCTGCGACCGCACAGGCCGCGGGCAAAGGCGCGCAGATGCGGAATGGTTCCGGTCAGATCACGCTTGAACGTAGCAGCATTGACGCCCGATCCGGGGGACGCTTCGGACTCAGCCATCGCTGTCGTCCAGCTGGTTGAGCAATTGGGCGAAGGCATCGGGCAGGGGTTCGTCGACCACTGTGTCGTACATGGTGCGCAGTGCGTTGGTCAGGCTGGCGGCCACGTCCTCATCCACCGGGAGCAGCGCGGTTGCGTCATCCTCTACGTTCACCTCGACCTCTCCCCTCAAGGCGCCGGGCCCGCCCGGCCTGTCAGTGGCAGGCGGTGTCCGGGGGCCGGCGGCATGCATGTCTTGGGCGGTGTCTGGCCTGTCTTGCGGGGTGTCCTGTTGGGTCATGGGCTCCTGCACAGACTTGGCCTGGCACTACGGGACAGAAGATGTGAGCGGAACTTGTTTACATCAACGGGTTTGCAGATTGTTCGTTCCCCTGCAAGTGGTTGTTGCACCATTGCGGCACAGTCAGGCGGTTTCCACATGGCAGGCAGGCGGGTCCCTTTTTGGGAACCAATGGGGGAAAGAGTGGTTGCCACAAGGGAATGTTTGCCCGATCATCAGGCCGCTCTTGGGCTGTCCGGGGAGTGCCTGGCGGGGTAGGACGTGGATCGCATCGTATCGCAACGCATCATGGGGCAGCGCTGGTATGAGCGCTATCCACGCATGGTGCCGGCGGCAAGTTTCCTTCTGGCCATGGCGCTTACCCTGCTCAGCGCCTGGGCGATCGAACAGGTCGAGGCCCAGCGGCGGCAGGCCCAGGCCCACGCCGCCGCCAGCGTGATTGCCTCCGCGCTCGACCGGCGGGCCCATTCCTACATTTCCTATATGCGCGCCGGCACGATGCTGCTGGGGATGAAGCAAGACCCCTCGCGCGAGGATTTCGACACGGTGGCCGACGGCATGCTGGAGGATGCCGAATATCACGGCCAGCAGGGCATCGGCTGGCTGCGCGTGCTGACCCCCGAGGAGGTGCCAGCTTTTGAGCGGCAGATGCGGCATTTCGTACCCGGTTTCACCGTCCATCCGGGGCGTGATCTGGCCCGCCAATTCGTGGTGCCGATGACCTATATCGCCGGGCTCAACCCGCGCAACGCCGCCACGCTTGGCTATGACACCTATTCCGAGCCCATTCGCCGTGCGGCGCTGGACCGGGCCTTCGCGACGCGCCAACTGACCGCCACCGAGCCGCTCAGCCTGGCCATGCACACCCATCCCGGCGAATGGCAGGGCTTTGTCTTTTACATGCCGGTCTATGCCGCGGGCCATCACGCCCGCCCGATCGGGCTGATCAGCGCGCCGTTCAACGCCGGTTCGTTCCTGGCCTCGATCATCGCGCTGGAAAAGCTGCAGGATCTCGAGGTGGGGCTCTACGATAGCCGCATCGCGCCCGAGCGCACGATCGCCCGCGTCGATGTGCCCGGCCGCCATGGGCATAAGACGGTGAGCGAGACGCTCGATCTGGGTGGGCGACGCGTGATCGTAGCGGTGACGGTGCCCGATGGGCAATTGTCGCGCACGACATGGGTGGCGCTGGTGATGGGCACGGCCATCGCGGTCCTGCTGGCGGCAGTGGCGCGCATCGTCAGCCGCAAGGCGGAGGAGGATCGCGCCTCGCTGGCCTGGCTGACCGAACAGGCCTCGATCCGTGCCTCGCTGACGCGCGAGCTGAACCACCGGGTGAAGAACACGCTGGCCAATGTGCTCTCGCTCATTGCGCTGACCAAGCGGCGCGCGCGCGGGCTCGATGAATTCGTGGAAGGGCTGCAGGGGCGTATCCGGGCGCTCTCGGCCACGCATGACCTGCTGACCGATCGCGAATGGGGGCCAACCCCGTTGCGCAAGGTCGTCGAGGCCGAACTGGCGCCTTACCTGCGCGGTGATGACCTGGCGGTCAGCCTGCATGGAGCCGATGTCGATCTGGCGCCCAATGATGCGCTGTCGCTGGGGCTGGCCGTGCACGAACTGGCGACCAATGCGTCGAAATATGGTGCGCTCAGTGTGCCTGAAGGGCGGGTGGATGTCAGCTGGGCGATGACCGAGGACGGGACCTGCCGGCTCGACTGGCGCGAGAAGGAGGGGCCGCCTGTGCCCACCGAACGTCGTCGCGGTTTTGGCACCGATCTTATTGAGAAGATCGTGGCGCATGAACTGGGGCATAAGGTGGATCTGGATTTCGTGGTGACGGGCGTGCGCTGCACGCTTTACGTGCCGGTGCGTGCGCCCTCGGTCTTCCAGATCAGGGCGCGCAAGGCCAAGGATGGACCTGCGCACTGAACCCGGCCTGGCCGGGGCTCAGGAGAGCGAGGCCGGTTCTCGGAAGAAGAGTGCCTGCGCCATGGCCGCCACCACGCTGGCCTCGCTGAAGGGCTTGGTGATCAGCCAGGTCGGCTCCACCTTGGTGCCGGTCAGCAGCCTTTCGGGATAGGCGGTGATGAAGATCACGGGCACGTCGATCATCGCCTGAATGTCCTCGACCGCATCAATGCCAGAACTGCCATCGGCAAGCTGGATGTCGGCGAGCACAAGGCCGGGGCGGCAATTGGCGATGGCCTGCACGGCCTGCGTCCGCGTGGCGGCGGTGGCGCAGACGCGGTGGCCCTGAGAGCGCACGATATCCTCCAGCTGCATGGAGATCAGCGGTTCATCCTCGATGATCATGACATCGGCGGAGGTGTCGCGGGCGATGTCCGACAGGGCATTGGCCACCAGCGTGCGTACGTCGAGCGGGCTGGTGCCGAGAATTTCGGCGGCCTGTTCGGTGGTGAAATCCTCAACCGTGGTGAGCAGCAGCGCCTGACGGCTGAGCGGGGTGATGCGCGAGAGGCGAAGCTGTGCGGCCTTTTCCGCCGCGCCCTTGGGCAGGGCTGTGGCTTCACCCGCCGAAATGTCACGCCACAGCTGGCCAAGGGCGCGATAGAGTTCGATCCGCCCGCCTCTCAGCCGGTTGCGCAGGTCGGGCTGGTCCAGCGCGGCCTCGAGCAGGGCGACGACAAGCGTGTCGCCAGCAGGCTGGTCCCCGCACAGGGCGCGGGCATAGCGACGTGCATAGGGCAGATGGGGGGCGAGCTGGGCGCCAAGCGACATGGACGAGAACTCCGCATCTGTGCTGAGACCTTATGAGGATAAGTGTAACAGCGCATTTCGCCAAGGCAGCATGAAATTTTCACCGTTTCGCGGGAACCATCCCGGATGAGCGTCGTTTCGTCCCTGTCACCGCCGAGACCCCCCTCCCGTCCACAGCGGCTGGTGATGCGATCCCGGAAAGGCTCCTGCTCTGCCGAGCGGGAGCCTTTTTGCTTTTTTACTGATCCATTCGCCCTGATTACAGGGTCTTTTCGTAAACCTTATAGTCCTTGTTCACGGTCGAATGGATCTCGCGGGCGATCGAATTCATGCCCTGATTGTCATCCAGCACCCAGCCGATTTCACCACGGCTAGCACCATAATTTTCCACGGAATTCCGGCGGATATACTCGATCATCATGAAGGCGAGCTGGCTCGCCAGACGGCTGGATTGCAGCTTCTTGCGCACCCCCATCAGCGGCACGCGCATGGTGCGCACCCGCGGGCGCCAGATCCACAGCAGCAGGTTGATCCACCCCAGGGGTGAAGGCTTGGGGCCGATCTTCTTGAGCACCTCATTGACGTCGGGCAAGGTCATCATGAAGGCGACGGGCTCCCCTTCATACTCTGCGATTTGCACCAGATCGGATTTGATCAGCGGTTTGAGCTTCTTGGCGGTGTAGGCCACCTCGGAATCGGTGATAGGTACGAATCCCCAGTTGTCTGCCCATGCATCGTTGAGGATGTCGAGGATGATCGCCGCTTCCTTGTCGAAATCCTTGAGAGATACGCCACGCACGTTGATCTTGGGGTTTTTCTCACCGCTCGACACGATACGCTGGATCAGCGGCGGGAACTGCTTGGTGATGTCCAGCTCATAGGTCAGCAGGCTTTTGACCGGCACATAGCCCGCCGCCTCGACCCATGGCTGGAACTTGGCGTTCTGGTGGCCCATCATCACCGTGGGCGGATGGTCATGCCCCTGCACCAGCAGGCCGGGCTCTTCCCAGATCGACAGGCTCATCGGCGCCAGAACGCGGGTCATACCCTGTTCGCGCAGCCAGTCCTCGGCCCGGGCGATCAGCGCATGGGCGATCTCCTGCGTCTCCGCTTCCAGCGCTCCCCAATTGCCCGTGCCCGGCCCCATGCCCTGCTCGACCGGCTGGGCCAGCGCCAGCTCGTCAATATGCGCGCTGATGCGGCCGACGATGCGGTTGCCGTCCTTCGCCAGAAACAACTGGCAGCGGGCATGTTCGTGGAAGGGGTTGCCGCCCGGCGTGACCTTCTCCAGCTCCTCGCCACGCAGTTGCGGGACAAAGCTGGGATCGCTGGCATTGGCGGCATAGACGTAATCGACCCACTGGCCGCGTTCGGCCTTGGTGGTGACGGGGCTGATGGTGATGGCGGCCATATGTCGGGCTTTCTCAAAGCGATTTGGCCGCTGTGTAGACGGGAGAAAGGTGCGAAGAAAGGCCTAATCCGGCGATCTTGCCCTTATTCCGCGCCCCTTACTCCTCGGTCTTGAGCAGGACGGTCTCGCCGACAAAGAGAAACAGGAAAAACGGTGCCCATGCCGCGATGAGCGGGGGGTAGCCGCCGAAATTGCCCACGGCCAGCGCGGCATTGTCGATCACGAAATAGGCAAAGCCCAGCGCCATGCCCATCACCGCGCGGATCAGCAGCGCGCCCGAGCGGGCCAGGCCAAAGGCGGCCATCGCGCCCAGCAGCGGCATCAGCATGGCGGCCAGCGGGCCCGAGATCTTGTGCCACCATTTGCCTTCCAGCTCTGCCGTGGGGCGCCCGCTGGCCTGCATGGCGTTGATGGCGTGGGTCAGGCGGAACAGGCTGAGGCCATCGGCATCGACATGGGCGATCTCGACCTGCTCAGGGGTGACGTCAGGGGCGATGACCTGCGAGGGAATGTTGCTTTCCACGGTGGTGGCCACATCGAAACGCTTGCCCGGCGCAATGCGCCAGCCCGGATTGGCATAGCTGGCCGAAGGGCTGGTGATCGTCGAGGTGATGATGCCGTCGGCATTGCGGCCATACCAGGTGATGTTCTTCATCTCGACCTGATGGCATTCCTGCGCCACGCTTTCGGCATAAAACACATTAGGCCCGTCCGAGACATAGACGTTGGCGCGCGTCGAACTGCCCTCCGCGATGGGGCCGTAATCGACGCCCTCCCAGGCTTTCAGCCGGGCGGTCGAATGGGTGACCACCGCCTCGTTGAACACGAAGCTGACGCCCGAGACGACCATGGCGGTGGCGAGCATGGGGGCCAGGATCTGGTGCGCGGAAAGGCCCGCCGCGCGCATGGCGATGATCTCGCTGTTCTGGTTCAGCGGAAAGAAGGTGAAGAGCGTGGCCAGCAGCACCGAATAGGGCAGGAAGCGCGCCACCAGTTGCGGCGCGCGTAGCGACACATAGGTCCACAGCTGCGCTTCGCCATTGCCCTTGTGGCTCAGGATGTGGCCGCTCTCGCCCAGCAGGTCGAGCAATTGCAGCACCACCACCAGCATGATCAGCGTGCCGATGATGCGCGTGATGAACAGCCGCGAGAGATAGAGCGCCAGCGTGCGCGAGGGGAACAGGTCGAAGTCGATCACGCGGCCTGTTCCTCTTCCTCATCCTTGGCGGCCGGGATCATCGCCGGGCGGCGCTTGCCCAGCAGGCGCACAATGCGTTTGAGCGCCTGCTGGAAGAAGCGTTCGAGCGCGCCGATCGGCTGGCCGCCGGGCACATAGGCCAGCGTGTAATACATCCAGATGATGATGCCGGCAAAGATGGTGAAAGGCACCCAGAGCGCCAGCCACGGGTTGAGCTGGCCCAGGCTGGAAACCTGTTCGCCATATTCATTGACCTTGTGATAGGCCACCACCATCACGATCGAGACGAAAACGCCCAGCGAGGAGGAACTGCGCTTGGGCGGCACGGCCAGTGCCACGGCCAGCAGGGGCAGCAGCAGGATCATCACCACCTCGGCCAGGCGGTAGTTGAGGCTGGCCTGCACGATGGCGCGGGTTTCGGCGGACGTATCCTTGGCCCAGCCGATGCGCAGCAGTTCGGGCAGGAAATATTCGCGCTCCACCCCGCCACGCTCACGGAACTTCTCGATGCTGGGCAGGTCGATCGGCAGGTCGTGGCTGGTGAATTGCAGCACACGCGGCGGCCCCTTGGGCGGGACCTGCACGATCTGGCCGTCGGTCAGACGCAGGATGATCGTATCGGGATTTTCACGAAGCGCGAGAAAACGTCCCTTGCGCGCGGTGATGGAGAGCACCTCGCCGCGCGCCTCGGCCAGGCGCAGGAAGATGCCGCGCAGCTCGCGCCCCTCCTCGCGGCTTTCCTCGATGCGCAGCGACATCCGGTCCTTGAGCGTGTTGAATTCGCCCACGCGGATCGAGGCGCCCAACGCGCCGGTGGTCAGCTCGAAGGTCAGTTGTTCATAGTAATAACGCGAGAGCGGCTGAACATAGCTGACGATCGCCAGATTGAAGAAGGCGAGCACCACGGCCAGAATGTAGGGCACGCGCAGCAGCCGCGTATAGCTCAGCCCCACCGCGCGCATCACGTCGAGTTCGCTGCTGGTGGCCAGGCGGCGGAAGGCCATCAGCACCCCCAGCATCAGGCCCAAGGGTACGGCCAGGCTGGCATATTCGGGGAACATGCTGGCCAGCATGCGGAACACCACGCCCACCGGTCCGCCCTGTGTCGCCACGAAGTCGAACAGCTTGAGCATCTTGTCGAGCACGAGCAGCGAGGCGGCGATGACGAACACCGCCAGCATCGGCATCAGCACCAGACGGAAAATGTAGCGGTCTATGGCGGTGAAGAATTTCACAAGGGGCCATTCGATAGTGGGGGCGTCCCGCAAGGGGGCGCGGCAATCACCGGCAGTAGGGGGGGCCGCGCTTTGGCGCAAGAGGCAGCACGCCGATGCGTGCCGACAAAAGGCCTGCCCCGCACCCGCCCGCGCGGCAGGATCAGGCCTTTTCCAGCGTGCACTGCAGGGGGTGCTGGTTCTCGCGCGCGAAATCCATCACCTGATTGACCTTGGTTTCGGCGATTTCATAAGGAAAGACGCCGCAGACACCCACGCCGCGCTGATGCACATGCAGCATCACCCGTGTCGCCTGTTCCAGGTCCATGCTGAAAAAGCGCTTGAGCACTATCACCACGAATTCCATCGGCGTATAGTCGTCGTTCAGCATCAATACTTTGAACTGGCTGGGCTTTTTCGATTTGGCGCGAGTGCGGGTGGCAAGGCCGACCTGCCCCGGGCCTTCGCGGCGGCCGTCCTTGTTGTCGCCATGGTCGCCATCATCGCCCGCGTCGATCCATTCGCCCGCATGGACGACAGCTGAGGACAGGGCAAGGCGGCGTGGCGAAAGCCGCGCCGAAGGGCGGCCGGGCTGGATTCGTGACGAGAGCATCCTTGCTGAATACCGCAAAAGGGGGGCGCAGGACAAGGTGCTGGCGTTGGCCCCGCCGGATGCCGGGCCGGTCAGGGCGATGTGATGGCCGGCAAACACGCCGGAATGCAAAAAGCGGAGCACCCATGGAAGGTGCTCCGCCTGTTTGCCGTGTCGCATGTCACGGCCATGGGCAGCGGGAGGGTTGTGATGCGCCCACCGCCCAAGGGGCTATGTCAGGTGCTGCACAGGGCAGTTGACGATCAGGCGGCAGCCTTGATCTTGTCGACGGCGAGGCTGACGCGGCCCGAGATGGGGGCGACGGCTTCGCTGGCGAGCTTGAGAACGGCTTCGCTCTGCTTCGAAGTGAAGGCCACCGACTTGTCGAAGTGCTTCTTGAGCAGGTCCGACTGGATCTGCACGAAGTCGGTCGGGGTCTTGGCGGCGGCCAGGGTCTTGACCTCGGCGGTCAGGGTTTCGAAGGCTTCGCGGCTGTCGGCCACCATGGCGGTGCCCAGCTCCTGCAGGCCGGCGGTCAGGATCTTGCCGGCTTCGACCATCGCTTCGACGTTGCCCTTGGCGAATTCGCTGTAGTCGGCAACCGAGGCGGTGCCCTTTTCATAGGCGGCCTTGGCCTTTTCCTGGAAGTCGGCGAAGGCGGTCTTGAAGGCTTCAGGCATGTCGAAGGTCGGCAGGGTGGTCATGGCGGGTTCCTTGGCTTTGGCCGTGGATACGGCCGGAGTGGGTTTGGCTGGAGGGATGGAGGCGGCGGCAGGCTTGGCGGCCGCCGTGGTCGGTTCGCTCTTGGCAACCGGCGGCTTGGCAGCGGGGGTCTTGGTGACGGCAGGCTTGGCGACAGGCGCCTTGGCTGCCGGTTCCGCCTTCACAGGCGTGGCGGCGGGTTTGCTCGTCTCTGCTTTGGCCGGTTCCACCTTGGTTGTTTCCACCTGGGCGGGTTCAGCCTTCGCCGCGGGCGCTGCCGCAACAGGCTTGGCTTCGACCAGCTTGGTCTCGGCGGGCATGATCTCGGCAGGCTTTGCTGCAGCAGGCTTGGGCTGGGCGACAGGCGTGCTGATCGCGGGCTTGTCAGCTTCGACCTTGGCGGCAACCGCGTTGGTCTTCGGCGCCTCGGCCTTGGGCACGTCGATCTTGGGCGCGGAGGGGGCCGGTTTGGTCTCTGCCACGGGCTTTGCAGCGACAGGGGCGGGCTTGCTCGGTTCCGGGGAGATCGGCTTGGCGTCGATGGGCGGAGTGGTCTTGATTGGAGCAGTCACGGCAGGCTTGCGCGTGCCCTTTGCCTTAGGCGTCGAATTTGCCTTCACAGCCATTGGTCAACCTTCCCGCATGCGATGCAATCAGCGATCATTCGAGCAGTCTTGTTGCGGTGCACAATGCGCGAATGACGTAGAGAAGTCAAGTCTCTTTTGTGCAGTGCAGCATGAGGATTTAAATGTCGGAGACATAATCCTTCTTTGAGCCATCAACGCATGGCGCCCGGGCGGGTTCCTGCAAAAATCCATCCCCGGGCGATTCGCGTCAAACCCCGGAGCGGCATGGCCGGCCCGGGGTTTCTGTCACCAATCTGTCGCATTTGCGAAGGGGAAAGCCTGTTCTTTCCGCTTCGCGCATCGGCCTGCCTCAGTGCTCCTTCACATAGCGCCCCGGCGCGTCTTCCAGCCCGGCCTCGCCGCGTCCACCGGGCACGCGCTTGCCCTTGGCGGGCACGGTGTGTCCATCAAGGCTGACGAGCCACGCGCGCCAGTGCGGCCACCAGCTTCCCGGTGTCTCGGTGGCACCGGCGATGAATTCGGCCAGCGTGTGCACCGGGGCATCATTGGTCCAGTACTGGTATTTGCCCGAGGCGGGCGGATTGACCACACCGGCAATATGACCCGACCCGGCCAGCACGAAGACATGCGGCGCATGGGGCAAATGATGCGTCACCCGCCACACGCTTTCTGGCGGGGCGATATGGTCCTCGCGCCCGGCCTGGATGTAGCATGGCGTGGTGATGCAGGTGAGATCGATCGGCGTGCCCAGCGCCGTCAGCGAATCCGGAATGGCCAGACGATTGTCGCGATAAAGGTCGCACAGATAGTCATGATGCCATTTGGCGGGCAGGTTGGTGGTGTCGCCATTCCAGAACAACAGGTCAAAGGGGCGGTAGTCCTCGCCCATCAGGTAATTGTTGACCACATAGTTCCAGATGAGATCGTTCGAGCGCAGCATGTTGAAGGTGGCCGCCAGATAGCGCCCGTCCAGATAGCCATCGGGCGCCAGCGCCTGCAGCGCCTTGATCTGCTGGTCGTCGATGAAATTCTTGAGGTCGCCCGCCTTCTCGAAGTCGACCTGCGCGGTGAAGAAGGTGGCGCTGGCCACCTTGTCGGCATCGCCGCGCCGCGCCAGAATGGCCAGCGTGGCCGCCAGCGTGGTGCCCGCCACGCAATAGCCGATGGTGTGGACCGAGGGCACCTTGAGCCGCTCGCAGACCACCTCGATCGCTTCCATCTGGCTGGCGATGTAATGGTCCCACACCACATCGGCAAAGCTGGCATCGGCCGACTTCCAGCTGACCATGAAGGTGGTGATGCCCTGGTCCACCGCCCATTTCACAAAGCTCTTCTTGGGCGCCAGATCGAGAATGTAGAACCGGTTGATCCACGGCGGGAAGATGAGCAGCGGCACCGCGCCCACCGTCTCTGTCGTGGGTGAATACTGGATCAGCTGATACATCGGCGTTTCATGCACCACCTTGCCCGGGGTTGCGGCCACCGTTTCACCCACGACAAAGGCGTTGTTGTCGGTATGGCTCAATTGCCCCCGGCGCAGATCCTCAAGCAGATGGTTGAAGCCCTTGACCAGGCTCTCGCCCCGCGTTTCCAGCGCGCGCTGCATGACGATGGGGTTGGTGAGCGGGAAATGGTCGGGGCTCAGCGCATCGAGCAGGGCCTTGGTGGCAAAGCGCAACTGCTCCTTCTTCTCCGGCTCCACCCCTTCCACCTTGTCGGCCATGGCGGTCACATCCTCGGCGATCATCAGATAGGCCTGATGGATCAGCGCGAAGAAGGGGTTGTCGCGCCAGCGCGCATCGGCAAAACGCTTGTCGGTGCGGGGCAGGGTGATGGTCTGCTCGCTGCTGCCAAGGCCATACTGGTTGACCAGATTGCCCCACAGCGCGAGCGAATCGGTCCACAGTTTCTGCTGCACCTCGGGCCGGCCCAGCGGCGAGGTCTTGAACCAGCCTTCCATCATGCCGATCCACCCGGCAGGGTCGGCCAGAGACTTGGGTGCGGCGGTGGTCAGCTTGGCGGTCTGTTCGGCCTGGAATTCCAGCCACATGGCCTGCAACTTGCCCATGATGTCAGCCCAGTGCCCGGCTTCCTCGGGGCCGGAAAAGGGCAGCGAGAGGCCTGGCATCACCGTATCGAGCCATTGACGCCCGGCCTCGCCGGGCAGTTTGAACATCAGGTCCATCATCTGGGCAAAAGACGTGTCGGGAGACGTGCCGCTATCGGCGGGGCTGGCCATCAGGTGCTTCCTCTGGTGGAATGGGGCAAGGCTTGCCACACCTTGCTAGCGCCCCCTTGCCCACTTGTCATCGGGCCGTTTGTCCGGGGGTGTTGGCGCAATTTTTTTAACGCCCTCTCGCCTTCACGGCGAATCTGGCGCATGGGGTGCAGCCTTGGGCCCGGCCGCGCACGCGGATGCGGCTGCGGCCCTTTCATTCATCCGCGCAAGACCGTTTAAGGAAAGGTCCAATGTCCGAAGAATTCTACCGCATGAAGCGTTTGCCGCCCTATGTCATCGCCGAAGTCAACGGCATGCGGGCAGCAGCGCGCGCGGCAGGCAAGGACATTATCGACCTGGGCATGGGCAACCCCGACCTGCCCCCGCCCGCCCATGTGATCGACAAGCTGTGCGAAGTGGCGCAAAAGCCCAGCGCGCACGGCTATTCGGCGTCCAAGGGCATCCCCGGTGTGCGCAAGGCCCAGGCCAATTATTATGGCCGCCGTTTCGGCGTGGAGCTGGACCCGGAAACCGAGGTCGTGATGACCATGGGCAGCAAGGAAGGTCTGGCCAGCATGGCCACGGCGATGACGGCGCCCGGCGATGTGGTGCTGGCGCCCAACCCTTCCTATCCCATCCATACGTTCGGCTTCATCATTGCCGGGGCCACGATCCGCAGCGTGCCGACCACGCCGGACGAGAACTATTGGCGCGCGCTGGATCGCGCCATGGCGTTTACCGTGCCGCGTCCCTCGATCCTGATCGTGAATTACCCCTCGAACCCCACCGCCGAAACGGTCGATCTGGCCTTCTATGAGCGGCTGGTGGCCTGGGCGAAGGAGAACAAGGTCTGGGTGCTGTCCGACCTTGCCTATTCCGAGTTGTATTACGACGGCAACCCCACGGTCAGCATCCTGCAGGTGCCCGGCGCCAAGGATGTGGCGGTGGAGTTCACCTCCATGTCCAAGACCTTTTCCATGGCCGGCTGGCGCGTGGGCTTTGCGGTGGGCAACAAGCGGCTGATCGCCGCACTGACCCGGGTGAAGTCTTACCTCGATTATGGCGCCTTTACGCCCATTCAGGCGGCGGCCTGCGCGGCGCTCAACGGGCCGCAGGATATCGTGGAATCCAATCGCGTGCTGTACCAGAAGCGCCGCGATGTGATGGTGGAAAGCTTTGGCCGTGCCGGTTGGGATATTCCCAGCCCCAAGGCCTCGATGTTTGCCTGGGCGCCGCTGCCGCCCGCGCTGGCGCATATGGGGTCGCTGGAGTTTTCCAAGCAGTTGCTGACCGAGGCCGATGTCGCCGTGGCGCCGGGCGTTGGCTATGGCGAGGATGGCGAGGGTTTCGTGCGCATCGCCATGGTGGAGAATGAGCAGCGGCTGCGTCAGGCCGCCCGCAACATCAAGCGTTTCCTGCAAAGCCACGGTGTGAACACGCCGAGCGTCAAGAGCGCCTGAGCAGGTTCCAACCGCTGGCAATGTGATGGCGGGTCGGCATGTGCCGGCCCGCCATTTGCTTGAAAACCGATGTTGATCACCTTTGGGCCTGAGGTGCCGCTGCTATCGTCCCCGCCGGGTTTGCGACATGCAGGAACGTTCAATGCCCTGTTTTCAATGGCTGAACATGGCGGCGCCGGGCGCGGCGGTCGATCTGCGCGCTGTGGGCTGGGGCCTGTGTCAGGATGATCGCTGTGCCGATTGCGTGACGCTGGTCGGCGCGGCGACATTGCGGCTGAGCCAATGGCGCGATCTGATGCGCGATGCGGCGCAGGGGCTGCGGCGGCGGGCTCTGGTGCTGGGGGTAGGGGAGGGCCATGTGCGGGCCCGCCTGCTGGCGCTGGGCTTTGGCGATGTGGTGGGGCCGGGCGAAGCGCTCAGCGAGATTGCCGTGCGGGCCAGCCGGATTGCCGCCATGGCCGATTCTTTGCCCCGTCATCAGCGACACGGCCCCCTGGTGCTGGATCTGTTGAAGCGTGAGGCTTTTTTCGACGGGCGCGCGGTGGGGCTGTTCCCGCGTGAATTCGCGCTGCTGTGGCGCTTGATGGAAACGCCGGGGCTGGCGGTGGGCAAGCGCGACCTGCTGCGCGAGATCTGGCATATGCGCTTCCTGCCGGAGACGAACAGCCTTGCCGTCCATGTCAGCCGGTTGCGCGCCAAGCTGGCGCGGGTGGGGCTGGACGGCTGGGTGCGGAGCGGCCCCTCGGGCAGCTACCTGTTGTCCGCTCTGCCGCCCACCTGCCGCGTCCAGTCAGGCAGGTTGTAGTAGACGCTGACGCGCGCGATCAGCCCATTCTCGATGGTGAAGAAGGCGCCGGCGGGCAGGATATAGCGCTGGCCCGTCGCCTCGGGCAGGCCCTCATCGGTGGCCAGATATTGGCCATGCACGACAAATTCGGCTGCCGCGCGCTTGCCATCCGGCGTGGCCATGATGGTGATGTCGGCCAGCTGCTCGGCATAGCAGCGGTCCATATGCGCGAGGAAAGCAGCAAAGGCCGCCTTGCCGGTCTGGCGCTCGCCCTGATTGATGTCATGCGCCACATTCTCGGTCAGGCAGGTCAGCACGGCCTCGCGATCCCCGACGTTGAAGGCGGTGTAATAACGCTCGATCAGGGCAAGCGTCTGGTTCATCAGAACACCACGACCGAGCGGATGGACTTGCCTTCATGCATCAGGTCAAAGGCGGTGTTGATCTCTTCCAGGCCCATCACATGGGTGATCATCGGATCGATCTCGATCTTGCCGGCCATGTACATGTCGACGATCTTGGGCACATCGGTGCGCCCCTTGGCCCCGCCAAAGGCCGTGCCGCGCCAGTTGCGGCCCGTCACCAGCTGGAACGGACGGGTGGAGACTTCCTTGCCCGCTTCAGCCACGCCGATGATGATGCTGGTGCCCCAACCGCGATGGCAGGCTTCCAAGGCCGTGCGCATCACCTCGGTGTTGCCGGTGGCGTCGAAGGTGTAATCCGCGCCGCCGTCAGTCATCAGCACGATCTTCGCCACGACGTCCTCGCGGCTCATGCCGCGCGTGTTGAGGAAATCGGTCATGCCGAAGCGGCGGCCCCATTCTTCCCTGTCGGGATTGATGTCGACGCCGATGATCTTGTTCGCCCCGGCCAGACGCGCACCCTGAATGACATTGAGGCCAATGCCGCCAAGGCCGAAGACCACGACATTGTCGCCCACCTGCACCTTGGCGGTGTTGATGACCGCGCCAACGCCGGTGGTCACGCCGCAGCCGATGTAGCAGGACGACTGGAACGGCGCGTCCTCGCGGATCTTGGCGACGGCGATCTCCGGCAGCACAGTGAAATTGCTGAAGGTCGAGCAGCCCATGTAATGGAAGATCGGCTGGCCCTTGTAGCTGAAACGCGTGGTGCCGTCGGGCATCAGCCCTTTGCCCTGGGTGGCGCGGATGGCGGTGCACAGGTTGGTCTTGCCGCTCAGGCAGCTTTTGCACTGGCGGCATTCGGGCGTGTAGAGCGGGATCACATGATCGCCCGGCTTCACATAGGTCACGCCCGGGCCGACCTCGCGCACGATGCCCGCGCCTTCATGGCCAAGGATGCTGGGGAAGATCCCTTCCGAATCGAAACCGTCCAGCGTGTAGGCATCGGTATGGCAGATGCCCGTCGCCATGATCTCGACCAGCACTTCGCCAGCCTTGGGGCCTTCCAGATCGATCTCGACGATTTCCAGCGGGGTCTTGGGGGCAAAGGCAACGGCGGCGCGGGTCTTCATCGACATCTCCAGAGTCAGAGGTGGGGCCAGTTGGGAGCAGCGATAGGACGCGCGGGCGCCCCTGTCACCTGCTGGCGGCAAGTCCCTATGCGGATCGGGCAAAAATCGCAGGGTAGCCATGAAAGCTGTTGCGCCGACGAGAAGCCTCGTCTAGTGGGCGCCTTCCACGCGACACCGGATGGCTCGATGGCGGAGTGGTTACGCACCGGACTGCAAATCCGTTTACGCCGGTTCGATTCCGGCTCGGGCCTCCAAACTTCAATCTGGCGAAGCTCGCCGGAGGTTGGAAAAATACCTCATTTCCGGTAGTTTCAAGGCACTCGCTGATTGGCAGCGACTGCTTCTATGCGCCTGTAGCCGCAGAGGTTGGGGGCCTGGCGTGAGGGCCCGACCAAGGCCCCGGAAAATCGAGGGCCCCAATGGCGCTGACCGATACCGCGATCCGAAGCGCAAGGCCCAAAAACAAGCCCTATAAGTGGCAGATGCGCGACACCCATGCATCTCTCGTTCACCGACGCAAACGGGCCTGCCACCGCGGCTCGATGGCAGGCCCGTTCTGTGCCTCGCAAGGGGGCAATCAGGCGTTTTCCGGCACCTTGTCGACCGCCGGCAGACGGATCAGGTGATCGAAGGCTGACAGGGCCGCCGTGGCGCCCGCGCCCATCGCGATGATGATCTGCTTGTAGGGCACGGTGGTGCAATCGCCCGCCGCATAGATGCCGGGCAGGCTGGTGGCGCCATGGGCGTCGATCTCGATCTCGCCGCGCGGCGAAAGGGCCACCGTGCCCTTCAGCCACTCGGTGTTGGGCACCAGGCCGATCTGCACAAAGATGCCTTCCAGCTCGATCGTGTGGAAGGTTTCGGCGTTGCGGTCCTTGTAGACCAGCGCCGTCACTTTCGACCCGTCACCCTTCACCTCGGTCGACAGGGCCGAGGTGATGATGGTGACATTGGGCAGCGAGCGTAGCTTGGCCTGAAGCACGGCATCGGCGCGCAGAGCCGAGTCGAATTCGACCAGCGTGACATGGGCAACGATGCCCGCCAGATCGATCGCCGCTTCGACGCCCGAATTGCCGCCGCCAATCACCGCCACCCGCTTGCCCTTGAACAGCGGGCCGTCGCAATGGGGGCAATAGGCGACACCCTTGTTGGCATATTCGCTCTCGCCCGGCACGTTCATCTGGCGCCAGCGCGCGCCGGTGGACAGGATCACCGTCCGGGCCTTCAGGCTGGCGCCATTGGCGAGGACGACTTCATGTAGGCCACCTTCCGCCCTGGCCGGGATCAGCTTGTCGGCGCGTTGCAGGTTCATCACGTCCACGTCATAGTCCTTGACGTGGTTTTCCAGCGCCATGGCCAGCTTGGGGCCTTCGGTGTGGCTCACCGAAATGAAGTTCTCGATGCCCAGCGTGTCCTGCACCTGCCCGCCAAAGCGTTCGGCCACAACGCCGGTACGGATGCCCTTGCGCGCCGTGTAGATGGCGCCCGCAGCACCAGCCGGGCCACCGCCCACGACCAGCACCTCGAAGGTCTCCTTCTGGGCGATCTCGGCCGCAGCGCGCTCACCAGCGCCCGTGTCCAGCTTGGCGAGGATCTCCTCGACGCTCATCTTGCCGCTGCCCCACATGGCGCCGTTCAGGAAGGTGGCGGGCACGGCCATCACGCCGCGCGCCTCGACCTCGGCATTATGCGTGCCGCCCTCGATCAGCGTGGCCGAGATGTTCGGGTTGTTCAGCGCCATCAGCGTCAGCGCCTGCACCACATCGGGGCAGTTGTGGCAGGTCAGCGAGAAATACATCTCGAAGTCATAGCTGCCGGGCAGAGCCTTGATCTGGTCGATGACCGACTGCTCGACCTTGGGCGGGTGCCCACCGGCCCACAGCAGCGCGAGGACCAGCGAGGTGAACTCATGCCCCAGCGGCAGGCCCGCAAAGCGCACGGTGGCGTGGCGATCCGAGGCGCGGGTGATGCTGAAAGAGGGGACACGCGCGTCCTGCCCGCCGAAGCTGGCGGTGACCTTGTCCGACAAGGCGGCGATTTCGTTCAGCAGTTCGCGGGTCTGGGCGGATTTTGCATCGTCGCCGACAGTCGCGACGAGCTCGATGGGCTCGCGCAGCATGGCGAGATATTGTTTGAGCTGGGCGGTCAGGGCGGCGTCGAGCATGGGATTTGTCCTTCGGATTTATCAAGGGGTTTAAAGGTTTAAAAGCAGGGGGTGGCCGCATTGAGACCGATTTCCCAAGGGAAATCGGCGGGCCCCCTGCACCCCCGGAACGTCTTCCGGCGAGAGGGGAATTCTGGGAGGCTTTGTCGCGTACAAAGGCTCTGCTGCGTAGCAGCTTTAATATGTCTGCGGCGCGGTGAGGTCGGGCGCTAGGGCGCCGCACGAGCCTCGTGTGCGTCGGGAGACAATCCGGGAGCGCGAGGGTCTAAGACCCTCGCACCTACCCTTTACTTCAAACTTAGATCTTGCCGACCAGATCAATCGAGGGAGCCAGCGTCTCGGCGCCTTCTTCCCACTTGGCGGGGCAGACCTGACCGGGGTGCTCCTGCCAGTACTTGGCGGCCTTGATCTTGCGGACCAGTTCGGCAGCGTTGCGGCCCACGCCCTCGGGGGTCACTTCGACCAGCTGCACCACGCCTTCGGGGTCGGTCACGAAGGTGCCGCGGTCGGCCAGGCCAACGCCTTCGCGCAGGTTGTTGAACTGCTTGGTCAGGTCATGATTCTGGTCGCCGACCAGGAAATATTCGATCTTGCCGATGGCAGGCGAGGTGTCGGCCCAGGCCTTGTGGCTGAAGTGGGTGTCGGTCGACACGCCATAGACTTCCACGCCCATGGCCTTCAGATTGGCATATTCGTTCTGGAGGTCTTCCAGCTCGGTGGGGCACACGAAGGTGAAGTCGGCGGGGTAGAAGAAGAACACCGACCACTTGCCCTTGATGTCGGCATCGGTCACGTCAACGAAAGCGCCAGCCTTGTAGGCGGTGGCGGTGAAGGGCTGGATCGAATAGCCGATAAGCGACATGCGGATTTCCTTGCTTGGTTGAAACGTCTGGGTAGGAGATAGGGCGCCGCGCGGCGAATGCGAAGTGGGCTTTATCGATTAATCAGAACGAGAATGCCGATCAGTGCGTTTCATCGGATAAGGCGATTTATTGCAGGGCCGTGACAGGGGGCGATGGGAGGACGTCCTCGCGCTCAGGTTAGTGTCTAGGTGCAAAGGGTTCGGCCTTGGCGCGAAGGTTGCGGCGCCGCAGACATGAATTGCCAGCATTGCGCTGTCGGAATGGAAGCCCGCGGCGCTGCGATGCTGGCGCTATGATCGGGCGCCGCTGCCCTCTCCGACGTCAAGGGAGCGCGAGGGCGATGGCCCTCGCATTTCATCTTACCGCCCCGTCTGCCCGCGATGCAGCAACTTATGATCCGCCAGAACCAAAGCCATCATCGCCTCGACCACCGGAACGCCGCGAATGCCGACGCAAGGGTCATGCCGCCCCTTGGTGAACAGCTCCGTCGCCTCGCCCTCGCGCGTGATGGTGGGCATGGGGGTGAGGATGGAACTGGTCGGCTTGAAGGCGACGCGCACCACGACCGGCTGGCCGGTGGAGATGCCGCCGGCGATGCCGCCTGCATGGTTGGCCGAAAAACGCGGGCCTTCATTGCCGGGGTACATCGGGTCGGCGTTCTGCTCACCCGTCAGGCGGGCAGCGGCGAAACCGTCGCCGATTTCCACGCCCTTTGTGGCATTGATGGTCATCATCGCGGCGGCCAGGTCGGAATCGAGTTTCGCATAGATCGGCGCGCCCCAGCCGGCGGGAACACCCGTTGCCACGCATTCCACCACCGCGCCCACCGAGGAGCCGGAACGACGCGCATCATCGACGATCTTTTCCCAGCGCACAGCCGCTGCGGCATCGGGGCAGAAGAAGGGGTTGGCGCGGATCTGCGCCGCGTCGAAATTGGCCATGTCGATGGCATCGCCGCCGATTTCGGAGACATAGGCCAGGATCGACACCTCGGGGATGGCGAGCCGCGCCACACCGCCCGCCGCCACCCGCGCCGCCGTTTCACGCGCCGATGAACGCCCGCCGCCGCGATAGTCGCGGAAACCATATTTGGCGTCATAGGTGTAATCGGCATGGCCGGGGCGATAGGCCTTGGCCACCTCGGAATAATCCTTCGACCGCTGGTCGGTGTTCTCGATCATCAGGCTGATCGGCGTGCCGGTGGTCCGCCCTTCGAACACGCCTGACAGGATGCGGACCTGATCAGGCTCCTGCCGCTGGGTGGTGAACTTGCTCTGGCCCGGGCGGCGCGCGTCCAGGAAAGGCTGGATCATGCTCTCATCAATCGCCAGCCCCGGGGGGCAGCCATCCACCACGGCGCCCAGCGCCGGTCCGTGGCTTTCGCCCCAGGTGGTGAATCGGAGAATGCGGCCAAAGGTGTTCCAGCTCATGGAGTGCGCTTTGGCGTGGCTGCGGGGAAAAGTCCACCTCTCGGATCTTGGAATATATGTGCGCGGCCGCTAGGGTCACCCGGATGTATATGAACGTCTTCCGCAGCCGCAAGCGCCCCGATTACGATCCTGCCGCCTATGCCGCAGATGCGGCGCGCATGGACGAACTGGCCCGTGCCCAGCCCGGCTTCATCGACTACAAGAGCTTTGCCGCGCCCGATGGGGAAACGGTGACGATCTCGCTCTGGGAAAGCGTAGAGGCGGCCAAGGCCTGGGGTCGCCATGCTGAACATCTGGCCGCGCAAGGGCGGGGGCGGCGCGATTACTATACTGAATACACCGTCTACACCAGCCATGACACGCAGGTGACGCGGTTTCCCTAGTCGCTGGTTAGCCGGTCGAGCCATGCCTGAGCCTGCTTGGGCTCACCCACGGCATGGGCGGACACCGGCCCGAGCGAGGCCAGAAACTCGCCATGCAGCGCGAAGGGTTCGAGCGACAGCTCATCGCGCATCGTGTCGATCTCTTCGCCCAGTTCACACAAATGATCGACCATGGGGGCGGCAAGCGCGCGCGTGTGGCGGTCCTGATTGTGGCCGAACAGACCCCATTGGCCACCTGCCGTCAGGCGCAGCGCGGTGATCAGGGCCTCGCGATACTCTGCTTCCCGTTCGATCCGGCGCTCATCGAGGCGCTCAAGGCGTTTGGCTTTCGACATGGGCGCTCTGTAGCGGCCTGCGCTTTCCTGCGCTAGAGCGCACACCAGTCTTGCAGGCACCAGTTTTTCAGGCACCAGTTTTCAAGGAGCGCTTCGTGACCATCATCCTTTACGGCATCCCAAACTGCGATACGGTGAAAAAGGCGCGGGTCTGGCTGGCGGCGCGCGGGGTGGATTATGCCTTCCATGATTACAAGAAGGCCGGCGCCGACGCGGCCCAGATCGCCCACTGGGTGGAGCAGGCCGGGTGGGAGAAGGTGCTCAACCGTGCCGGCACCACCTTCAAGAAGCTGCCCGAGGCGGAGAAGGTCGATCTCGATGCCGCCAAGGCGGTGGCGATCATGGCAGCCAACCCCAGCGCCATCAAACGCCCCATCGTGGAACGTGACGGTGCGCTGATCGCCGTGGGCTTCAAGGATGCCGACTGGGACGCGCTGTTCTGATCTACTGCAGGGGCCGCTGGTCGATCACTTTCAGGTAATGCATCCGGTCGGCAGGCAGGACGAGGATTTGCAACTGCGTCCACCCGCCGGGCAACAGATGGCAATTGGCTGGCTCCACCTGTGGGCCGGTCGGGCCGACCAGAGCGGGCAGGGGCGCGGTCACCTCAAAGGTCAGCACCAGATCGACGCTGGGTTTGAAATCGCTGCGGATGGCCAGATCATTGCGTGCCTGCTCCACCGTGTCGACCCGTTGAAATGTGCCCCAGCCGCCGGGGTGCACCGAGCCGTCGGGCAGGATCTGGCCACTGGCCACCGCCATCTGGAAACGCGTGCCCACCGGCAGGACGGTCGCCTCGGGCGGATAGCCATCGGGCCAGGAACTGGGTGTCGGGCTGTCGGCCAGATCGCGAAAGATGGCCGCCGCATGGGCCGGGTCGGCATAGCGCCACGCGTTGGCCCGCGCCCAGGCCTGCCCGGCGGGGCTTTCCAGCGTGTCGCAGGCGGGTGGCGGCGCCTGCGTCTGCGCGAGGGCCGGTTGCGCCCCCGCCAGCAGCGCCGCCACCAGCAAGGCCCGGATCACTTGCGACGGGCCGTCAGAATGTAGTTGAGGTTCATGTCCTGCGAGAGATGCAGCCCCTTGAGCGGCGAGAAGGCGATGCCCATGGGCTGGCCGACCTGAAACCCGGCGTCTTCGAGCAGGATCGCCAGCTCGGCGGGCGTGATGAAGTCATCCCAATGATGCGTGCCGCGCGGCACCATGCCCAGCCGCTCTGCCGCCTCGATCATCAGCAGGCGCGATTGCAAGGTGCGGTTGGGGGTGGAGAGGATCATCAGCCCGCCCGGCGCCAGCGTCTCGGCCAGCGCGGCGATGAAGGCCGCCTTGTCGGCCACGTGCTCGATCACCTCCATGCTGGTGACAAGATCGAAACCCGACAGGCCAAGGCTGGCCAGTTCGCCATGGTGATAGGTGATGGGCAACCCGCTGCCCGCCGCATGGGCGCTGGCCGCTGCGATGTTTTCCGCCGCCGCATCCACGCCCGTCACTGCCGCGCCAAGGCGGGCCAGCGGTTCACACAAAAGCCCCGCGCCGCAGCCGACATCGAGTGCGCTTTTGCCCGCCAAGGGGCGGACATTGCGCGAATCACCCCCCCAGTGCGAATCGATGGCATCGCGGATGAAGCCCAGGCGCACCGGGTTCAGCCGGTGCAGCATGGCCGAGGACCCCTTGGGATTCCACCAATCGGCGGCCAGCTTTCCGAAATGTTCAGCCTCGGCCGAGCGAATTGTATCAATGTTGCCTGTTGCGTTGGTCATGATCCCTTTCTAAAGCGCCGCGTCGCTCCGGGGCAAGCCATGCCTTGGGGTTCATGGATCAAAGGCAGAAGACAAGGAGCCTGACGTGGCCCGCATCGTGATGAAATTCGGTGGCACCTCCATGGCGGGGACCGAGCGTATTCGGCGCGTGGCGGGCATCGTCAAACGCCAGCAGGAGGCCGGGCATGAGGTCGCCGTGGTCGTCTCGGCCATGGCGGGCGAAACCGATCGCCTCGTCAATTTCAGCCGCGAGGCCCATGCGCTGTATGACCCTGCCGAATATGACGTGGTGGTGGCCAGCGGCGAGCAGGTGACCAGTGGCCTGCTGGCGATGACGCTGCAGGCGATGGGCTGCAAGGC
Organism: Sphingomonadales bacterium; assembly: GCA_028871475.1. Taxonomy (GTDB): domain Bacteria; phylum Pseudomonadota; class Alphaproteobacteria; order Sphingomonadales; family Sphingomonadaceae; genus Novosphingobium. The sequence continues at coordinate 184,021 of JAGWMZ010000004.1, forward strand.
GCGGTCATGGCTGGGCTGGCAACTGCCGATCATCACCGATGATGCCCATGCCAAGGCCCGCATCCAGACCATCGAGAGTGAAGCTCTGCTGGCCAGCATGGCCGCCGGAGAGATCGCCGTCATCCCCGGTTTTCAGGGCGTGACCGAGGATGGCCGCATCACCACGCTGGGGCGCGGCGGTTCGGACACCAGCGCGGTGGCCGTGGCGGCGGGCATCAAGGCCGACCGCTGCGACATCTACACCGATGTTGACGGCGTCTACACCACCGACCCGCGCATCGTGGCCAAGGCCCGCAAGCTCAAGAACGTCACCTATGAGGAGATGCTGGAGCTGGCGAGCGTGGGCTCAAAGGTGCTGCAGACCCGCTGCGTGGCGCTGGCCATGAAGGAAGGGGTGCGCGTGCAGGTGCTTTCCTCCTTTATTGATGAACATGCCCCCGCCGCCGATACGCTGCCGGGCACCATGATTGTTTCGGACGAAGAATTGGCCAGGATTCAAGAGGATTTGCAGATGGAACGCCAGTTGATCACCGGCATCGCTGCCGACAAGAACGAAGCCAAGGTCATCCTGACCGCCGTGCCGGACCGGCCGGGCGCCGTCGCTTCGATCTTCACGCCGCTGGCCGAAGCCAACATCAATGTCGATGTGATTATCCAGAATGTCGGGCGCGAGGACACCGACACGGATGTCACCTTCACCGTGCCGCAGGCCGATCTCGACCGCACCGTGGCCGTGCTGGAAGCCAACAAGGGCACCATCGGCTATGCCAAGATGACCACCGATTCGAAGGTGGCCAAGGTCTCGGTGGTGGGCGTTGGCATGCGCAGCCATGCCGGCGTTGCCGCCACCATGTTCAAGTCGCTGGCCAGCCGCGGCATCAACATTCAGGCGATCTCCACCTCGGAAATCAAGGTTTCGGTGGTGATCGACGCTGATGAGGTCGAACTGGCGGTGCGTTTGCTGCACACCGCCTACGGCCTCGACGGCTGAGGCGGGGCGGTGGGCCGCATCCCCGCCGCCTGACGAAAATCTCACCCCATCAAGGGTCTCTCGCGTCCCGCCAGGCCAGTGTCTGGCGGGACGTTCCGTTTCTTTGGTGGCCTTGGCCGATGGAACATGCTTCCTTGTGGGCCGTACAGTCTGTGAGACAGATGTGAAAGGACGCGAGCATGGTCAGCTTCCGCTCCGCCGCCTTGCGAGCGGCATCCATGGCGATTTACGCGGCCGCCGCCGCGCCTGCCATCCTGCTGGCCCAATCCGGCCAGAGCAGCAAGCCGGTGACCGACAACAATCCCGACGCCAGGGCTGTGGCCGAAACGCCGCTCACCGATCTCAACGTCAAGAAGGGCGAGATCCCGCCCATCCTGCTGCGCGCACAGCAGGAACCCTATACTTTGGCGGGTTTGAAAAGCTGCAAGGCCATCGTGCGCGAGGTCGGGCGACTGAATTCCGTCCTGGGCGATGATGTCGACATCGCCGGAAAGCCCAAGCCTAACACAAGCCCCGGCCATGTGGCGCAGTCGGTCGTCGGCTCCTTCATTCCGTTCCGGGGGGTGATCCGTGAAGTCTCCGGTGCCAGCGCGGAACAGCGCAGGATGAACGCTGCCATTCAGGCCGGGATGGCGCGGCGCGGGTTTTTGAAAGGCGTGGGGCTGATGCGCCATTGCCCTTATCCGGCGCGGCCGGGGTGATTTTTCCGCAGGTTTGAGGGGGAAAGGGGAAAGTGCGAGGGCCATCGCCCTCGCGCTCCCTTTAAGTTGTCAGCGTTGTGCTCCGGCTTCGGCAACAGCATTACGCACGCCGCGCCGCAGGCAAGAAAGGATGGCACCGCGCTATCCGCATCATCCCTGCGGCGCGGAAAGGCCATGCGCAGGGATCGGGTGCCTCTGCGCCAGCGTCGGTAGACGTCTCGGGGCTCCGGGGGTGTAACACCCCCGGCCTTCCCTTTTTACCTCACTCAATCCGCCAGTTCAGGCTCAGCCGCCACCTCAGCCGGCAGCGCGAGACCCAGAGCCTTGGCCACGCCAGCACCATAGGCCGGATCGCAGCGCAGGCAGTTGGCGATGTGGCGCTCCTTGATGAAGTCCGGCGCATCGCCCATCGCGCGGGCGGTGTTTTCGAAGAGCACCTGCTGCTGGGCGGGTGTCATCAGCTGGAACAGAGCGCGCGGCTGGCTGAAATAGTCGCTGTCATCCTCGCGGAAGTTCCAGAAGTCGGCATTGCCGTCGATCTTCATCGGCGGCTCGCGATAGGCGGGCTGGTCTTCCCACTGATGGAAGCTGTTGGGCTGGTAGTGGATGGTGCTGCCGTAATTGCCATCGACGCGGCCATAGCCATCGCGGTGGTTGCTGTGCACGGGGCAGCGCGGGGCGTTCACCGGGATCTGGTGGTAATTCACGCCAAGGCGGTAACGCTGCGCGTCCGAATAGGCGAAGAGGCGCGCCTGCAGCATCTTGTCGGGCGACACCGAAATGCCGGGGACGAGGTTGCTGGGAGCAAAGGCGCTCTGCTCGACATCGGCGAAGAAGTTGGGGGCGTTGCGGTTCAGCTCGAACTCGCCCACCTCGATCAGCGGATATTGGCCATGGGGCCAGATTTTCGTGAGGTCGAAGGGGTGGAAGCCGCAGGTCTCGGCCTCTTCCTCGGGCATGACCTGGATATGCATGGTCCACTTGGGGAAGTTGCCTTCCTCGATGGCGTCATAGAGATCACGCTGATGGCTCTCGCGGTCGCCAGCCACCACGGCGGCGGCTTCCTCGTCGGTCAGGTTCTTGATGCCCTGCTGGGTCAGGAAGTGGAACTTTACCCAGAAGCGTTCGCCCGCATCATTGATGAAGCTGTAGGTGTGGCTGCCGAAGCCATGCATGTGGCGATAGGAGGAGGGGATGCCGCGGTCGGACATCACGATCGTCACCTGGTGGAACGCCTCTGGCAGCAGGGTCCAGAAGTCCCAGTTGTTCGTCGCGCTGCGCATGTTGGTGCGCGGGTCGCGCTTCACCGCCTTGTTGAGGTCGGGGAACTTGCGGGGATCGCGCAGGAAGAAGACGGGCGTGTTGTTGCCCACCATGTCCCAGTTGCCTTCCTCGGTGTAGAACTTCAGCGCGAAGCCGCGAATGTCGCGCTCGGCATCGGCCGCGCCGCGCTCACCGGCAACGGTGGTAAAGCGCGCGAACATCTCGGTCTTCTTGCCCACTTCGGACAGGAACTTGGCGCTGGTGTATTGGGTCACATCCTTCGTCACCGTGAAGGTGCCGAAAGCGCCCGACCCCTTGGCGTGCATGCGGCGTTCGGGGATCACTTCACGATTGAGGTTGGCCAGCTTTTCGATCAGCCACACATCCTGCATCAGCAGGGGGCCGCGCGGACCGGCGGTCATCGAGTTCTGATTGTCCACCACCGGGGCGCCAAAGGCGGTCGTCAGCTTGGTGGAGCCATGGGCGACGGGGCATTGACCGGCGGGCTTGTCGGACTGGGACATGGGAACTCCTCGTTTGTGGCTTGCTCGTGCTGCAACCATTGCTAGCTGGAACAGTTTCAACGCCTAAAGCGATTAATGCTGTCACACTGATCGGAGTTTTGGATTGTAGCAGCCCGGGCCCACCTTTGCCGAGCTATACGCTGGTATAGACGCGCAGACAGGCGGCATTGCCGTTTCCCCAAGCCCGCATTATAGCGCCGCGCTGATCGACGATGAAGGTATGAGAAACTGGTGACGGACAAGACCAAGGCGCTGATGGCACGGGGCGCCGCATTCCTGGGCAGCGAACATGCCATTCTGTGCGGCGCGATGAGCTGGGTTTCGGAGCGCAATCTTGTTTCGGCCATCAGCAATGCCGGCGGCTTCGGGGTGATCGCCTGCGGGGCGATGACGCCCGAGCTGCTGGACGCGGAAATCACCGCTACGGCGGGGATGACGGACAAGCCCTTTGGCGTGAACCTCATCACCATGCATCCCAAGCTGTTCGAGCTGATCGAGGTCTGCGCGAAGCACAAGGTGACCCATGTGGTGCTGGCCGGCGGGCTGCCGCCCAAGGGCAGCGTCGAGGCCATCAAGGAAACCGGCGCCAAGGTCATCTGCTTTGCGCCCACGCTGGCGCTGGGCAAGAAGCTGCTGCGCTCCGGCGCCGACGCGCTGGTGATCGAGGGGCATGAGGCCGGCGGCCACATCGGCCCCGTTTCCACCAGCGTGCTGGCGCAGGAAATTCTGCCCGAACTGGCCGCTGACCATCTCATTTTCGTGGCCGGCGGCATCGGGCGCGGCGAGGCGATTGCCTCCTATCTCGACATGGGCGCCTCGGGTGTGCAGCTTGGCACCCGCTTTGCCGCCGCGACGGAAAGCATCGCCCATCCCGATTTCAAAAAGGCCTTCTTCCGTGGCCATGCGCGCGATGCCATGCCCTCGGTGCAGGTCGACCCGCGCTTGCCGGTCATCCCGGTGCGCGCGCTGAAAAACAAGGGCACCGAGGAATTCACCGCCAAGCAGCGTGAAGTCGCCGCCAAGCTGGATGCGGGCGAGGTGGACATGCACGAGGCCCAGCTGATGATCGAGCGCTTCTGGGCCGGTGCCCTGCGCCGCGCGGTGATTGATGGCGACGTGGAAAACGGCTCGCTGATGGCCGGGCAGTCGGTGGGCATGGTGACCAGGGAAGAACCCGTCGCCCAGATCATCGGCCAGTTGATGGGCGAGTGCGAGGCGGCGCTGACGTCTCGGTAAGGCAAAAAGGGGAAGGCCGGGGGTGTTACGCCCCCGGCCCCCCATGACCTCTCCGCGCCGCAGGCAGGAAGGGTTACGGCCGGACCATCCTTTTTATGCCTGCGGCGCTGCGTGCCCAGTGCTTTGGCCGAACTCAATGCGCCACGCCGACATCTAAAGGGAGCGCGAGGGTGATGACCCTCGCATTTTCTCCTTCCTTCTTCCCCCCTTCCCATGCTTCAACCCCGCGCACAGGTGGGCGAGGCAAGGAGAAGCAGTCATGTGTGATGATTTCACAGTCATCGAGGAAGAGGCGGCGCTGACGGCGTTGGGCGTGTCGCGGCGTGATTTCGCGCAGGTTGCCGCCGGGGCAGGGCTTGCGGCGGTGGCGGCCAGCCCCGCCTACGCGGCAACGGGCGTGGTGGAAAGAGCGGTGTCGATTCCCACCGGCGATGGCCAGTGCGACGGCTTTCTCTATCACCCGGCCACCGGCAAGCACCCGGGCATCATCATGTGGCCTGACATTGCGGGCCTGCGCGATGCCTACAAGCTGACGGCAAAGCGGCTGGCCGCGCAGGGCTATACGGTGCTGTTGGTCAATCATTACTATCGCACGGCCCATGCGCCCATTCTGGCCACCATGGCCGAGTGGCGCACGCCCGCCGGGGCAGAAAAGCTCAAGCCCGCCATCGCCGCGCTGACGCCGGAGAAGATCGCGCATGATGCCGCCGCCTTCGTCGCCTTCCTCGACAAGCAGGCGGCCACCGACGGTAAGCGCGGTCTCGGTTCGGCGGGCTATTGCATGACGGGGGGCTATACGGTGCGCACCGCCGCCGTGGCGCCGCATCGCGTCAAGGCCTGCGCCTCGCTGCATGGCGCGGGGCTGGTGGACGACAAGCCTGATGGGGTGATCGCGCTGATCGGCAAGACTCAGGCCAGTTTCCTCTTCGCCATCGCGCAGAACGATGATGCGCGTTCGCCCGGTGACAAGGTGGCGCTGAAAAAGGCCTGCGCGGCAGCGGGGCGCCCCGCGGAAATCGAGGTCTATCACGCCGACCATGGCTGGACCACGCTGGACGCGCCCAGCTACAACAAGGCTGAGGCCGAGCGCGCCTGGCTGCGCATCCTCGCGCTTTTCCGCAAGCTGTAAGGGACGGTGTCTGCCTCCGTCCTCTTGCGAGAGCGCGGGGGCAGGGCCATATCTTGCGCAAAGGAGCCCCCCATGGTCGATACCCCTGCCGATCTGCCCACCGATCCCCGCGCGCTGACCGAAGCTGAATGGCGCCAGCGCCTTACCCCCATGCAGTACCATGTGCTGCGCGAGGCCGGGACGGAACGGGCCTTCACCGGCGAATATGACCATACGTTCGGGCAGGGCGACTATGTCTGCGCGGGGTGCGGCGCGCCACTCTTCACCTCGGATGACAAATACAATTCGGGCTGCGGCTGGCCGGCCTATTCCGCCCCCGCGCCCGATGCGCAGATCACCGAAATTCGCGACACCAGCCATGGTATGATCCGCACCGAGGTGCGCTGCGCGCGCTGCGACGGGCATTTGGGCCATGTCTTCCCCGATGGCCCCGCGCCCACCGGCCAGCGCTATTGCATCAACAGCGCCGCGATCCAGTTCCAGCCCGAGGAGTGAGCGTTCCGGGCGCCCGCCCGAACCGGCCAGCGCGCCGGCGACGCAAAAAACCGGCCAGTCAGGGTTAACCTTGGGCAACATATGTCCTAAGGCGGGCGCTTGAACCTGCGCCGGAGCATGCGACCACCGGCGCCGACTGGAATGATTTCACACGATGGCAAGACGCGACATCCGACGCCAGTCCCCCGGCGGCGTCACGGGCAAACGGAGTATCTGGGTGAAGCTGTTGATCTGGCTGGGCGCGCTGGGCGTGCTGGCGGCCGCTTTGGTGTTCGGCGTCGTCTTTTTCGAGGCGCAGAGCCTGCCCAGCCTCGATTCGCTCAAATCCAGCCAGAACGGCCAGACCATTCTGGTGCGCGGGCGCGATGGGTCACAACTGGTGGTGATCGGCCCCAGCTATGGCCAGTGGCTGGCCTATGACCAGATCCCGCAGGTGATGAAGGACGCCATCGTCTCCACCGAGGATCGCCGTTTCCGCGACCATATCGGTGTGGACCCGATCGGCATCGTGCGTTCGCTCTTCGTGCGGGTGGAAAAGGGCCATTGGCGCCAGGGCGGGTCGACCATCACCCAGCAGCTGGCGCGCAACATCTTCCTCAACAACAACCGCACCTTTTCCCGCAAGTTCAAGGAAATCTTCATCGCCATGGCGCTGGAGTGGAAGTTTTCCAAGGATCAGATCCTCGAACTTTACCTGAACAAGGTCTATTTCGGCGGCGGTGCCTATGGTGTCGACGCGGCCAGCCGCAAGTTCTTCAACCATCCCGGCACTCAGTTGTCGCTGCCCGAGGCGGCGATCATCGCGGGTCTGGTGAAGGCGCCCAGCCATTATTCGCCCACCGCCGACGCGCAGGCTGCCATCGACCGCGCCAGCGTCGTGCTCGACGTGATGGAGGATGCCGGTTCGATCACCCCTGCCGAACATGCTGCCGTGCATCTCGACAAGGTGCATATGGCCGCCGAGCCCGCGCAGAATTCGGTGCGCTATTTCACCGATTGGGCACTGCCCCAGCTCGACACGCTGATCGGCTCCGACAACAGCGAGCCGGTCGAAGTTTGGACCACGCTGGACCCCAAGATGCAGGCCGCGGCCACCAGCGCGGTGGCCGCCAATGCGCCCAAGGGCGCGCAAGGCGCTCTGGTCAGCCTTGACCGCGACGGCGCGGTGTTGGCCATGGTGGGTGGCACGGATTACGTGACCAGCAATTACAACCGCGCCACGCAGGCCATGCGCCAGCCCGGCTCGGCCTGGAAGCTCTTCGTCTATCTCGCCGCACTCGAAGCGGGCGTGAAGCCTGATGATCCAATCAATGACGAGCCTGTCACCATCGACGGCTGGACACCGCATAATGACGCGGGTCGCTATGCCGGGCAGATCGACATCCGCACCGCCTTTGCCTATTCGAAGAACACCGTCGCGGCCCAGCTTGGCCAGAAGGTGGGCTTCGATCAGGTGGCGGCCATGGCGCGGCGCTTTGGCATCACCACGCCGGTCGCCACCAATCCTTCCATGGTGCTGGGCACCAATGAAGTGCGGCTGATCGAAATGGCCCGCGCCTTTGCCGAGGTGCAGGCCCATGGTTCCTCGGTCGAGCCCTATGGCATCACCAAGGTCGTCACGGCCTCGGGCCGCGTGCTCTATCAGCATCCGCAGCCGCAGGGCCAGACGCTGGTGGCGCCTTTCGTCGCCGCCGGCATCACCGACCTGCTGCAGACCGCCGTCAACATCGGCACCGGCCGCGCCGCCCAGATCGGCCGCCCTGCCGCAGGCAAGACCGGCACCACCAGCAGCAACAAGGATGGCTGGTTCATGGGCTTCTCCAGCGGCATCACCACCGGCGTGTGGATGGGCCGCGACGATGCCAGGCCGGTGCCCGGCCTGCAGGGCGGCACGGCTCCGGCGCGGGCCTGGGCGCAATATATGCGTGTAGCCACCGCCGGCCGTCCGCCAGAGCCCTTTGATACCGAGCTGAAACTGCCCGAATGGCAGCTGGAGCCTGACGATCAGGCCGGGATGGGTGACCCCAACGCCTATTTCTCGCCCGATGATCAGGGCAATCTGGTGGGGCCTGACGGCCAGCCCCTGCCACCCCAGCAGGGGCAGCCCGCTGTGCCGGGCCAGCAAGGTCAGCAAAACCAGCCGCGCGATCCCGCCGAAGTGATGCGCGGTGACGGACCTGACCCTGCGCAGGAGCCGGTTCCGCTGGCCAATCCCAAGCCTGCCGCGCCCAAGAAAAAGGTGCCGGTGCAGGGGCCCGGTTTGGGAATTTATTAAGAAGGGAAGGACAGTGCGAGGGTGTTACACCCTCGCACTCCCATGACGTCTGCCGAGGCCTGCGCAGTGGTTCCCGATCATTGCGAACAGGATCGCCACCAGCATCACCTTGCCGGGCCGCAGGCCGGAAAATCGCCGCGCGGATGCTGGCGCTGCGCTCCACCAAAGCGCTCCCTCGCCAAACGAAAGGGAGCGCGAGGGCGATGGCCCTCGCACCTTCTCGTCCCTTCTTCTCAAACCCCAAAAACAAAAAGGCCCCCGCCAACCGGCAGGGGCCTTTCCCGATATCAAGATGCTGACTCTCAGCGCAGGCGGACCGGCACGTAGATACCTGGCTGCCCGCGACGCACGACCTGCAGCAGCAGCGCCGGGCGGTGCGAGGCCTGAGCCGCGCGAATGGCGGCTTCCAGTTCGCCAACGGTGGTGACAGGCTGATAGCCTGCCGAGGTGATGATGTCGCCGCGCGTCAGACCCTTGGCGCCTGCGTCCGAGGAGGCGTCGACAAAGCCGATCACCACGCCCTTGGTGCTGTCCGCCACGCCCAGCGAGCGGGCGATCTGCGGGGTGAGCACCTGCACCGAAAGCCCCAGCGCCTTTTCCGCCAGACCCGTGCTGGCGGCGCTCTTCGGATTGGCCTTCTTGTCGAAGGGGTTGTCCGAGCTGTCGTTGGGGTTGAAAGTCTGCTGGGCCAGCTCTTCCTCGCTGGGGCGCGTGCCCACGGTCACCTGCAGGGTCATCTGCTTGCCGTTGCGGATCACGTCGATGGGGATGCGCGTGCCCGGCGCGGTGTTGGCCACCAGATAGGAGAGCGACTGGCGCGGGTTGACCTCCTGCCCATTGACGCGCACCACGACATCGCCCGACTGCATGCCGCCCAGCGCGGCCGCCTTGCCCGGTTCGACACCCTGGATGAACTCACCCTTGTTGTGGGGGATGCCCAGCGAGTCGGCCAGATCGTCGCCGAGCGGCTGGATGCGCACGCCAAGATAGCCGCGCGCGATGGTCTGGCCCTTGATCAGCTTTTCGACGATGGGGGCGGCGATGTCGCTGGGGATGGCCAGGCCGATGCCGACCGAACCGCCGCTGGGCGAGAGGATGGCGCGGTTGATGCCGATCACCTGGCCCTTCATGTCGAACATCGGCCCGCCCGAATTGCCCTGGTTGATGGCCGCGTCGGTCTGGATGTAGCGGTCATAGGCGCTGCCCGAACCGGTGTTGCGCAGCACCGCCGAAACGATGCCGGCCGTCACCGTGCCGCCCAGGCCGAAGGGGTTGCCGATGGCGATCACCCAGTCGCCCACGCGCGCCGCGCCGCTGTCGCCAAACTTGACGAAGGGCAGGGGTTTGCCCGCGTTGATCTTGAGCACGGCAAGGTCGGACTGCGCGTCCTTGCCCACCAGCTTGGCGGGATATTCGGTGCCATCGGGCATGGTCACGCTGATCGATTCAACCTCGCCCTGGCCATCGGCGGTGATGACGTGGTTGTTCGTGACGACATAGCCGTCGGCCGAGACGATGAAGCCGGAACCCAGCGATTGAGCCTCGCGCGTCTGGCTGCCACCGCCATTGCCGTCACCGCCGCCGAACATGTTTTCAAAGGGCGTGCCGGCGAAGGGATTGTCGCTCTGTACCTTCACCTTCTGGCGCGTGGAAATGTTGACCACCGCAGGCTGAAGCTGGGCGGTGAGATCGGCAAAGCTGACCGGGGCGCCCGCGCGGGGCACCACGGCGGACATCTTCTGGGCATCGTTCTGCGCCACCTGGGCGCCAGCGGGAAAGCCGGTGGCCAGCGAAAGGGTGGCACCACCCAGCAGCAGTGCGGTGGTCAGTCCATAAGCATATCGCACGGGGCTTGGTCCTCTTGTCTGGTTTCGCCCATGCTGCCCGCAAGGGGCCCAAAGGCGCAAGGTCTGTTTGAACTTCGGGGCGAAGGTTGTCGCGCAGTGACGTGGTCCAATAGTGGCCTTTTGGCCTGAACAAAGTTTGAATGGTTCATCCTCGGGTCAGCCAATCAGCGGGTTGATGTCTATTTGGCCTTCCCTCCTCCCCGGAATTGCCGGAGATAATCATTGTCGGGGGTGAGCACGATGGTCGTGCCCGATTTCATCTGCGGATTGGCCATGGTCGCTTCATAGCTCTTCATGGCGCGGTAGAAGTCGTAGAAGGACGGGTCCTTGTTGAAGGAAGCGGCGTAGATCTGCGCGGCGCGGGCCTCGGCGTCGGCTTCGATGATCTGGGCCTGCTTCTGCCCATCGGCGCGGATGGCGGTGGCTTCCTGCTCGCGCGCGGCCTCCATATTGGCAAAGGCGCGTTCCAGCGCGGTGCCCTCGGGCAGGTCGGCGCGTTTGATCCGCACGTCGATCACCTGCACGCCATATTGCCGCGCTTCCTTGTCGAACTGGTCGCGGATCTGCGCCATCACCGCGCCGCGATCGGCGGTCAGCAGGGTCTGGAAGGTGTGCACCGCCAGCCCCCGGCGCAGGCGTGAATTGAGAATGGGCTGCAACTGTTCGCGCAGCCGGTCCACCGTGCCCGCCGTCTGCACCATGCGCACAGGGTCGATCACGCGGTAGAGCGCGAAGGCATCCACCTCCAGCCGCTGCTGGTCAGACGAGATGACGAGTTGGCGGTCCATCTCGATGGGCTGGATGCGCTTGTCCACCCGCACCAGCGTTTCCACGATGGGAATGCGCAGCGACAGGCCGGCGCCGGTCTGGCCGAAATCCTGATTGGGCTTGAACTTGTTGATCACCCGGTCGGCCGCGCCATTGCGCAGCACCACCGCCTGCTCGGTCTCGTCCACCTCGACCACGCTGGTCAGCGCCACCGCCGCCAGCACGACCAGTGCGCCCAGCGCCAGCTTGTGCTCATGCCACAGCATGCCGATCATTGGCCGCCTCCCTGCGCGGGCACGCCCTGTGCGTCGGGCATGGGCGGGGCGGGCTGGCGGATGGGCGGCAGCGGCAGATAGGTGGCCGGCCCCGTGGGCAGGATCACCTTGTCATTGCTGGAGAGCACGCGGTCCATCGTCTCGTAATACATGCGGCGGCGCGTCACCTCGGGCGCGGCCTTGTATTGGGTATAGACGCGGTCGAAGGCGCCGGCCTCGCCCTCGGCGCGGGCAATGGTCTGCTGGGCATAGCCGCGCGCCTGCTGGATATAGCGGTTGCGGTCCTGCTGAGCTGCCTGCACCTTCTGGAAGGCTTCGTTGACCTTCGAGGGCGGATCGGCCTTTTTCAGGTCCACGCCCTGAATCTGCACGCCCGAATGATAGGCATCGAGCACGGCCTGCATCCGCTGGCGCACATGTTCGCCGATTTCAGAGCTCGACGTGCCACCCATCACGTCTGACAGCTTCACCTCGGCGATGGTGGCGCGCATGGCGGCCTCGGCCACTTCGGTGACGGTGCTTTCGGGGTCCTTGAGCTGATAGGAATAGAGCTTCAGGTCCCTGATGCTCCAGCGGACGACATAGGAGATGTTGACCAGACTCTGGTCGCTGGTCAGCATCAGATTGTCGGCCTCGCCGCTGGGCACGGCTTCCTGCTTGATGGTGGTGACATCGGTGACGGTCACATCCTGGAAGGGCCAGGGCAGGGTCATGTTGAAGCCGGGCTGCAGCGTGCGCGAATATTGGCCGAAGGTGGTGACGATGCCCTGATCATGCAGGCCAAGCTGATGCGTGGCCGAAAGCACGAGGCCCAGCGTCACCAGCCCTCCGCTGATGATGGGCCACCAGCTGCCGCCATTCTGTCGCCGGGGCAGGCGCAGCAGGTTGGACAGATCCGGCCCCGGCATACGCGGGGGTAGCCCGGAGCCACCACCACCACCGCCGCCACCGGGATTGCCCCCGCCATTGCCACCGGGGCGGCGCTGGCGGAAGATGTCCTCGATCCCCGCCGGGCGGCGTGAACCTGAAGGTGCATCGGGGGCCCATGGGTTGCGCGGGGGGGGCGTGTCGCCGGGTCGGCCGGCCGGCTTGTCGCCTGATCCGCCCGGAACGTCGCCCGAAGATGCGGGCTTGTCACCGCCGGCTGGGGGCGTGTCGTCATCTCCCTCGGTCTGGTTGAGGATGTCCGGTCGCATCGCCTGCGCCCGGCCTTTCCCATGACCAATGCCACGGCCCATGGCCACGGCAACGCGCGCCGGCCCATGGTGTTCGATCCAGTCACCCAAAAGCTTCATGGCTTCAACTATAGGACGGCTTTTGCACAAGAACAGGGGCGAGGCGTGTTTCCACGCGATTTTCATCCTGTTCGCGTCGATAAACCCTGCTAGTGGGCAGGCATGGCCTGCTTTTCGGGCCTCGTTTTACCCTCCACGAAGGCCCGATCATGTCCTCCCCGTCTCCCTTGTCCACCCAGAACGACCCGCTGCGCCAGCACCTGCCCGAGGCCCTGCGCGCCCGCGTGCAGTCGCTGCGGCTGGCGGGCGGCGTGGTGACGCTGGTGCTGGATGGCAGCGGACTGGACGAAGCCGCGCGCGCCGAAGCCGAAGGTGCCGCCAAGGCCGCGCTGGGCGCGCTGCCCGATGTGACGGATGTGCGCGTGGGGCTGATCGCCGACCGCCCGGCGGAACCGCCCAAGCCCAAGGGGCCGATCATCATTTCGGTGGGCGCGGGCAAGGGGGGCGTGGGCAAATCCACCCTTTCGGCCAATCTGGCGGTGGCGCTGGCGCGGCAGGGGGTGAAGGTGGGCCTCGTCGATGCCGACATCTACGGCCCCAGCCAGCCGCGCCTGCTGGGCACCGAAGGCATCAAGCCCGAGGCCGCCGACAGCCGCATGTTCCCCATCCCCAGCCCCTGGGGCGTGGGCGTGCTCTCCATGGGCAACCTGATCGAGCCGGGCAAGGCCATTGCCTGGCGCGGGTCCATGGCCAGCGGCGCGCTGGGCCAGATGGTCGACGCGCATTGGGGCGACACGCAGGTGCTCATCGTCGATCTGCCGCCGGGCACGGGCGATGTTCAGCTCACCATGATCCAGAAGCACAAGCCGGCGGGTGCGATCATCGTCTCCACGCCACAGGATCTGGCGCTGATGGATGCGGTGCGCGCCATCCAGCTGTTCGATATGGTGGGCGTGCCCATCGTGGGACTGGTCGAGAATATGGCGGGCTATGTCTGCCCCCATTGCGGCGAAGTGTCCGACCCCTTCGGCCTTGGCGGGGCGGAAAAGGCGGCGGGCGAAATGGGCATCAATTTCCTCGGACGCGTGCCGCTCGATCTTTCGATCCGGCTCGACAGCGATGCCGGCAAGCCACCGGCGGCGGGCGACACGTTGCAGGGCAAGGCCTTTGCCGCCATCGCCACGCGTCTGGCCGACTGGCTGAAGGTGAACGCATAAGGTGGAACTGACCCGCCGCCGCCTGCTGGTTGGCGCGGCCCTTGGCGCGGGGCTGGTGGTGGCGTGGAGCCTGCGCGAGCGTCATTATCCCCTGCCGCTGCAACCCGGCCCCGGCGAGGCGGCCTTCGATGCCTGGATCAGGGTGGCGCGCGATGGCGCGATCACGGTCAGCGTGCCCCAGCTGGAAATGGGGCAGGGCGTGGCCACGCTGATGGCGCGCATCGTCGCGGCAGAAATGGGCGCGGACTGGAACCGCATGGGCGTGGTCTTCGCCCCCGTGTCCGAAACCTATGCCAATGCGCCTCTGGCCGCCCATTGGGCCGAATTGTGGCTGCCTATGGCTCCCGATGGCGGCATCGCGCCTGAAAGCTGGCTCGCGCGCCGCTGGGCGGAGCGCGAGCGTTTCAACGCCACCGCCGATGGCTTCTCGATCACCGCCTATGAGGCGCCCCTGCGCCATGCCGCCGCCGCCGCGCGGATGCTGCTGACACAGGCCGCCGCCGTGCGCTGGGGTGCGGAGCCCGCGCAATGCCAGGCGGTCAACAACACCATCCGCCACGGCGCGCAAAGCATCGGCTTTGGCGAGCTTGCCGCCGAGGCCGCCGCGATGCGCGCGCCCGAAGCGCTGACGCTGCGCCCCCCCATCGCGGAAACGCCGCAGAACCATCCGGCCGGCAGCACGCCGCCCTATTCACGTCTCGATGGCCCGGCCAAGGTGGATGGCGGGTGGAATTTTGCCGGTGACATCCGCCTGCCCGACATGCTCTTTGCCGCCATCCGCCATGCGCCTTTGGGCGAAAGCGCGCATCTGGCCGGGCATGATGCCGCCGCCACCCATGGTATCGATGGCTTTGTCCGGCTGGTCGAGGGGCCGGACTGGCTGGCGGCGCTGGCCACCAACAGCTGGGCCGCCGAACGCGCGCTGGCCGCCGTTGCGCCGCGTTTTTCCGTACACCGTCCGCTCAGTGTCGAGCGGATCGAGGGCGCGCTGGACAGTGGACTGAAGGCAGCCCTGCGCGATGGCGGCAAGCCGATCCACCGCAGCGGCGACGCGGTGGGGCTGCTGGGGGCCAAACCGCCCTTCAGCCAGCGTTATGACATTGCGCCTGCCATGGCCGCGCCCCTGGAAACAGCAACAGCGGTGGCCCGCCTGCGCGATGGCCTGTGCGAAATCTGGGTGGCGAGCCAGATGCCTGAAAGCACCCGCCGCGCCGTGGCGATAGCGCTCGACATGCCGGTGGCCTCGGTGGTGCTCTACCCTATGGCTGCGGGCGGCAGTTTTGATGCGCGGCTGGAATGCCCCCATGCGGTCGAGGCCGCGATCCTGGCCCGCGCCGCCGGAAAGCCGGTGATGCTCACCTATACCCGCTGGCAGGAGGGCGTCTCCGCCATCCATCGCCCGCCGGTGGCCGCGCAGGTGGAGGCGCGGGTGGATGATGGCGGCGCTCTTGTGGCATGGCGTCTGCGCGCGGCCATGCCCTCGGCGGCGCGGGAATTTGGCGCGCGTGCTCTCAATGGGGCGAGCCGCAAGCAGGCCATGGCGCAGCATCAGACTCATCGCGACCCGCTGGCCATGGCGGGTTTTGTGCCGCCCTATGCCATTCCCGCGCTGTCCATCGAGCAGGCGCCTGTCGCCGTGGGCCTGCCCACCGGGCGGCTGCGCGGCAATGGCCATGGGCTGGCTGCCTTCATCACCGAATGTTTCATCGACGAGATCGCCAATGCGCTCCACCGCGAGCCGCTGTCCTATCGCATGGCGATGCTGGGGGACGACCCGCGACTGGGTGCCTGCCTTCAGCAGGTTTCGGCGCTGGCCGGATGGAATGGCGGGCATGATGACAGCGGGCAGGGCATCGCCTGCCATCGCATCGGCGGGGGCTGCATCGCCGCTGTGGTGAGCGCGCGGCGCAGCGATCAGGGCGTTATCGTCGACCGCATCGCGGCGGTGGCCGACATCGGGCGCATTCTGCACATGGACATCGCCCGCCAGCAGATCGAGGGCGGGCTGATCTATGGCATGGCTTTGGCCTTGGGATCGGCTCCGGTGTGGCAGGGCGGTTTGCCGCAGAGCGCGCGGCTGGCCGGTTTGAACCTGCCCCTGCTGGCATCTTGCCCGCAGATCGATGTGGACTTTATGGCCTCGGATATGGCTCCGGCCGACCCGGGTGAACTGGGTGTGGCCGTGGCGGCGCCAGCCATAGCCAATGCGTTGTTTTCGGCCACAGGCTTGCGCATGCGGCGCCTGCCGCTGGGCTCAGAGGAATAAGGGGCGGGAATGAGCCGGACTGTGACGAATGAGAATGCCCTGCCTGCCGGTCATCCCCAGGTGAAGCCGCCGCGCGTGGGCGTGCTGCTGGTCAATCTGGGCACGCCGCAGGCGGCCACGGCCCCGGCGGTGCGCACCTATCTGGCCCAGTTCCTCTCCGACCCGCGCGTGGTGGAGATCCCCAGGCTGGTGTGGTGGCCCATTCTGCACGGCATCATCCTGCGCACCCGGCCGGCCAAATCGGCCCATGCCTATGCGCAGGTGTGGACGGCGGAAGGCTCGCCGCTGGCCGCGATCACCGCCGCGCAGGCCCGCGCCTTGCAGTCACGCATGGGTGATGCGGTCATGGTCGACTGGGCGATGCGCTATGGCCAGCCCGCCATTGCCGAGCGTGTGGCCGCGATGAAGCAGGCTGGCTGTGAGCGCATTCTCATCTGCCCGATGTATCCGCAATATAGCGGGGCGACCACGGCCAGCGTGATGGACGCGCTGGGCGATGGCCTGCGCGCCATGCGCTGGCAGCCCGCCATTCGCACGCTGCCGCCCTATTACGATGACCCTGCCCATATTGAGGCGCTGGTGCAGGACCTGTCGCGCCAGCTTTCCGCTCTGGCCTTCACGCCGCAGGTGATGGTTCTGTCCTTCCACGGCATGCCCCGGCGCACGCTGGAACTGGGCGATCCCTATCACTGCCATTGCCGCAAGACGGCGCGGTTGGTTGAGGAGGCGCTGGCACCGCGTTTCCCCGGCCTGCGCATCGAAACTGCCTTCCAGAGCCGCTTTGGCCGCGCCCAATGGCTGGAGCCTTCCACCGAGACGGTTCTGGCACAGGAAGCGGCCAAGGGCACGCGTTCGCTGGTGATCGCCGCGCCCGGTTTTGCCGCCGATTGCGTGGAAACGCTGGAGGAACTGGCCATTCGCGGGCGCGAGGTGTTCGCCCATGCAGGTGGCGATGATTTTGCCGTGCTGGAATGCCTGAATGCCGGCGAGGCAGGGATGGCCATGCTGGAAACGCTGGTACGGCGGGAATTGCAGGGGTGGATTTAGGGCCTAATCTCTCGGTCCCACCGTATAGCCGGCATCCGGGCGAACCCAGACCAGATGTGTCTCGCCGCCGGGGGGGGCTTGGCCATCAATGGTGGTGTGTTCAATGAAACCATCGCCTTCGGGCGATTGGGTGGAGCAGACCTCCTTGTCCAGCACCCCCGCGCGCGCCAGCCCCGAGAGAATGCGCGGGGTAAAGCGCAATTTCAGCTTGGCGGGCACGACATTGCCCGCATAGCGCAGCGTGGCACCCTTCACCATGGCGGTGGTCAGCGTAGCGCAGGCGGCATTGCCCTTCAGCCGTGCGCGCCCGGCGATGGTCATCGTCACCAGCTCATTGGGCAGCAACAAGACCTCGGCATGGTTGATGAAGCTGCCATCGGCCTGCGGCGTATAGCGCGCCAATGAGCGGCAGGTGCGCGCGATGACGTCGGGGCTGGCGCATTCGATGAGACCCATCCTCGCGGGCGCCAGCGGGTTGTCGACGGGGGGCGCAGGTGGGTGCGGCTGGGGCATCAACGCGGGGGGCAGGCCGGGAGCGGAAGGCTGGCCGGGCGGAGTGGGCACATCCCCGGGTGTGCCGGAAAAGCTGGTGTAGGGTACGTCGGCAGGCGGCCAGGGATGTGGGGTTTGCGCTTGGTCCTGCGCGCCATCGGGCCATGCGGTGAGAAGAAGGAACAGCGCGGTCAACATGCCAGTCTCCCCTGTGGCCCTGCCTTGCGGGGGCAGGCCATGGTGAGCTTGCGCGAACCCCTTGGCAAGTGGGGGTGTTTGCCATTGCCCTCACGCGCCGGGCGGCATGGCGCGGCTCGGTCAGAAGTCCCAGGCGATGCCCTTGCGGGTGAAATCACCGTAGCGCGTGGGCGAGAGGCCTTCAGGGTCTTCGCTCGGCTCGGCCTGTGCGGGGGTGGGCGCGGGCTCATTGGTCCAGTGCGCCGGCTTGACGAAGGTGCCGGGGCGCTGGGTGGCGCGCGGCGCGGGCTTTTCGGGCGTTTGGGACATGATTGCCCAGATGCACCCTGCGCGCGGCGATTTCAATAGGGCGCCAATTGGTCTAGGGGCCATGCGATGACTCAGAGCAAGGATCAGGAGCCGACCGGTTCCGCCGCCCGCCGCGCCGCGCTGCGCATGATGGATGCCGTGCTGCGCCGGGGCGAGACGCTGGACAATGCCGCTCATGCAGCGACGCAGGGCCTCAAGAGCCGCGAGGACAAGGCGCTGGCCCGCGCCTTGGCCAGCGAGGGGCTGCGCTGGCTGGGCGATCTTGATGCGCTGATCGACAGTGCCACCAACCAGATCCTGCCCGAGGATGCCAAGCCGCGCGCGGTGCTGCGCCTGATGCTGGCGGGTTGGCTGCGGCTGGGCACGCCGCCCCATGCGGTGGTGGCGACGGGGCTGGATCTGTTGCAGGGCGGGCCGCGCCGGCTGGCGCATGGTGTGTTTTCCACGCTGGTGAGGCGCGAGGTGACCCTGCCCGAGGCGCCGACCCTGCCCGAGCGCGCCGCCCAGCGCTGGGGCGCGGCGGGTGAGCGCATTGCCGCAGGCCTCGCCGTGCCGCCGCCGCTGGATTTGACGCTGCGCGATGCGGCGCAGACGCAGGAATGGGCGCAAAGGCTGGGCGGCGTCAGTCTGATGCCGGGCCATATGCGGCTGGCGCGGGGCCATGCGGTGGAAACGCTTGACGGCTATGGTGAGGGCGCCTGGTGGGTGCAGGATCTGGCCGCCAGCATCCCGGCCCGGCTGATCGGCGCCCCTGCTGGGCAAGGCGGCGGTCGCGCGCTGGACCTTTGCGCGGCGCCTGGTGGCAAGACGATGCAACTGGCCGCCATGGGCTGGGATGTGACGGCGCTCGACCTTTCGCCCAAGCGTTTGAAACTGGTGGACGACAATCTGGCGCGCACGGGGCTGCGCGCGCATTGCGTGCAGGGCGATGCACTGGTCTGGGAGCCGGAAGAGCGTTTCGACGCGATCCTGATCGATGCGCCCTGCACTGCCACGGGCACGGCGCGGCGCCATCCCGATGTGCTGCACCGCATCGGTCCGCGCCAGATCGAGGAGATGGCCGGGATCCAGCAGCGCCTCATCGAGCGCGCGGCGCAATGGCTCAATCCCGGCGGCAGGCTGGTCTATGCCGTCTGTTCGCTCGAACGCGCGGAAGGCGCGGGGCAGGCGGCAGGCGTCACCGGCCTGATCGACGAGCCGGTGAGCGCCCAGGAACTGCCCGAGGGCATCGTACCCACCAGCGAAGGCTGGGTGCGCACCGATCCGGGCATGCTGCAGGAGGCCGGTGGGCTGGACGGGTTTTTTATGGCGCGCTGGCGCAAGTAAGCCGTCAGGCGTTCACGTCGGCATAATGGGCGGGCGGCTGGATCACTTCCATCCGCTCGGCCAGCAGGGGACGGAACGAGGGGCGGCTCTTGAACACCGAGTACCAGGCGCGCGCCTGTTCATGCCCGGACCAGTCGAGTCCGCCCAGATAATCGGCCACGGACAATTGCGCGGCGGCGGCCAGATCGGCCAGACTCATGGTGGGGCCAGCCAGCCAGGGGCGGTTGTCGACCAGATAATCGATGTAATAGAGATGCTCATGCGCCAGCTTCATCGCCTCGCGCAGCATCCGCGAATCGGGCGACTGGCGATAGACCAGTCGCTTCATCATCCGCTCCTGCAGCAGCGGGCCGGTGACATCGGCATAGAAATTCTCGTCGAACAGCGCGACAAGGCGGCGGATTTCGGCCCGCGTGGTGGCCGTGCCCGAAATCATCGGTACGCGGTCCTCGGTCTCTTCCAGATATTCGCAGATCGCCCGGCTGTCGCACAGGGTGATCCCCTTGTCCGGGTCGTGCATGGTGGGCGTGCGGGCGGCATGGTTCATCTGGGTGAAGCCCTCGCGCCGCTCCCACGGGTTTTCGCGCCACAATTCGTAAGGCACGCCTTTTTCGCTGAGCAGGAGGCGCACCTTGCGAGAGAAAGGGCAAAGAGGGAACTGATAGAGCTGCCACATGGGTCAATCCTTGCGCCCTCGGGCTGGCCTCGTCCACCCGCCATGGCGGTGTTCGCGCGCGATTTGGCGTGGAAAACTGCCCTTTATGCGGCAGCCCGATCCATCGCGCCCATCAATCGTCATCCAGCTTCTTGTAGGTCGCGCGGATGTCGGCGGGAGGATCGGTATAGCCGGGCGCCAGCGGGCGGCCTTTTTGCAGGGCCCAGCGCTGTATCCAGTCCTCGCCTTTGGCCGAAGCGTAGGTGTCGGGCGTGTGATAGGCCGGGTCGCGCATGGCGCGCGACAGCGAGACGGTTCTCAGCCCCGATTTGCGATAGAGGCGGGCCAGATCGCCGATCACATCGGCATTGAGCCGCGAGCCATGGAGCAGCGCGACGAGCGGAATGTCGCGCCCGAACACGCTGCGCGCGCTGGCGCGATACCAGTCGACCATGCGCGTGGTGTAATCAAGATAGGCGGCGCGGATATGGGCCTGAGCGGCCGTGTCATGGCGGGTCAGCGCGTCGTCATAGGGTTCGGAAAAGATCCAGTCCTGGCTGACCATGGTGACGGGCGCCACGCGGTAATGATGCGCGGCCAGAAAGCTGTCGACCTCATGCTTGTCGGCAAGGGTGGTGCCGGTTTCCAGATAGGGATGGCGGAACCACAGTGGCGCCCCCTTGGGCAGGCCCATCACCTCTCGCACCAGCGGCTCCCCCTTGAGCACATCGGCCTCATAGGCCTTGACCGGAATGCGACTGGGCGATTCATGGCTATAGGTATGGTTGCCCAGCGCAAAGCCCGAGCGCACCCACAGGCGCAGCACCGGCACGATGCGTTTGGCGTCCAGATCCTCCAGCTTGCCCGCCACCACAAAGCCCGTGGCAGGCACGCGATAGCGTTTCAGCCCGGCCACCAGCTTGCGGTTGAGCGTCTCGACATAGGCATCGTCGCTGTCATTGAGGACGATGCCGGGCAGATCATCGAAGGTGAGGGCGATCTGCCCCCGCGGCGCGCGTGGCGGCAGTTTCCGGTGAAAGGATGATGCCGTGGCGGGTGTCGCCAGCAGCAGCGATGCGGCGGCAATGGTGAGGGCGAGGCGTAGCATGCGCGAGACGGGGGAGGTCTGGATCATGCGCCCAGCATACCGCATTTGCGAAGGAGTGCATCGTCTCTTTTGCAGGACATGGCTGGATGCCCACACAATTGTGAGCGCAATCACGTCCCTCGCCACTGCGATCGGTTCAGGCCCTTGCGGTTTCGTCGCGCCAGTCGCGCCACGCCGCCGCCATGGTC
This sequence comes from Sphingomonadales bacterium, assembly GCA_028871475.1. Lineage (GTDB taxonomy): Bacteria > Pseudomonadota > Alphaproteobacteria > Sphingomonadales > Sphingomonadaceae > Novosphingobium. The sequence goes on from JAGWMZ010000004.1 coordinate 205,566, forward strand.
TGGACCGCCAGCAGGGACGGGATCAGCAACGTGCCTAGAGGGCGCAGGAACATGCCAAGACCGATGCCGCGGTCAACCAGCACCGTATGCCCGGCAAGAAAACTTTCCTGCGCCATGGAAAGCACATTGCTCAGCACCAGATCGCCCGGAATGCTCAGCACATAGCACAGGATAATGGCGATAGGACGCAGTCGGCCTTCCCAGCGCTCCATCAGCACGAAGAACAGCATGAGGCAGGGGGTATAACCGCCGGCCTCGGAACTGATGAGGGCAAAAGACAGGCCCAGCATGGTGGCGCGATAGGGCGGCACCAGATGCGGGCGCAGCCATGCCGCCACAGCGCCCAGCAGGATGGTGGCTTGCGCGGTATGCAGAATGGCCGGCAGAATGATCGCGCCCCAGTCCATCACGCGTGACCCCAGCAGGACGATGATGGGAAAGCTGGTCCCGGTCAGCAATTTGGTCAGCGGCAGATAGGTGGCCGGATACCACACGTCGAGCACGCCCGCCGGGCTGTCGGCGCTGGCGAATTCGCGGATGTTGCGGATGATCTCGCCCGGCGTGCCCAGCCCCAGGGCGGCATAGCTGGCCAGATAGACCGCCACCGTGGCGATGGCGGCGCCTTCGGTCCAGCGCCAGCGGCGGCGCAGCAACTGCGCGGCCAGCGCGGCCACGATATAGACCTTGAGGTTGATGGCGACGGCCAGCGCCAGCCAGCGCAGCCTTGCCCGGTGCACCAGAGGGCCGAAGGCCAGCACCACGCAGGCCAGTGCGACAAGGATGAGGTTCCCCCGGTCCAGCCCGAAGAGCAGCGGCATGCCCAGCGCAAAGCACAGGCTGCGCGGCACGGCGGTGCGTCGGTCAACCTTCACGAAGCTGAGCGAGACAAGCACCACATCCAGCACGTAAAACGCGTGGATCGCCACCACGCCCAGCCAGTCGCACAGCCGTACCTCGGGCCCGGCGGCGGGCGTCACATAGCAATGCGACAGGCCCATCAAGCGCAGGATGACAAAACTGACCGGCGGATAGATCGAGGCCCAGCTGTCATAGATGCCGCGGTCATGCGCCCACCATGCGGTGTTGAACCAGTCCATCCATGTATCGCTCGATTCATAGAAGAATGGCTCGGGCAGATAGCCCTTCATCGCAAAGAACAGCGCCGCGCGCAGTGCCATCAGCACGATGATGCCCGCCAGGCACCACTCTGCCATCAGCCCCCGGGGGCGGGTCATGCCGATGCCCGCCGGAAGACGAGGTGCCGTAGCACCAGATAGTTGAGCGCCACCACGCCCAGAGTGGTCACCGCGCCCGCCAGATAAGGGTCGGCGAGAAAGCGCGAGGCCAGTTTCAATCCGCCAAGATTGATGAGGTAATTGGCGCCATAGGAAAGAACAAAACGCAGCTTGGCCGGGCCCGCATCGGTAAAGACATGGCGCGAATAGGTGACGTAGTTGAACGCCGTGCCCAGCACATAGCCGATGGCCTGCGCGACATAGCGATCCAGCCCCAGCCAGATGAGGCCGGCGTAAAGCCCATAGCCGAAGGCGGTGTTGACCAGCCCGGCCACGCCATAGCGGATGATCTCACGCAGGCGCGTGCGGCTGATCACGTCACACGTCCTGCGGCATGTTCACCGTCTCGCGTTCCAGCACGAGGGGCGTGCCGCGCGTGCGTTCCGAAATCTGGCGGATATGGTCGCCCATCAGGCCCAGAAAGCCGAACATCAGCGAGACCTGCGCCTGAAACACCGCCCCGATCAGCCAGGGCGCAATGGGCCGCCCGGTGACAAAGGCCACCGCCGCGCCCAGCAACAGCCCCAGAGTGACCAGCACTCCGACCACACCCAGGTAAAGCGGCACGCGCAGCAGGCGTTTTGAGGAGCTGGTCAACCCGGCTACGGCAAAGTCGAGCAGGGTGAAGAAATTGTTCTTCGATTTGCCCGCCGCGCGTGGTGGGCGCTGATAGGGAATGGTTTCCAGTGGAAAGCCCGTTTCGACCAGCAAGGCGCGATAGAAAGGCTCCGGCTCGTTGAGCGCCTTGATCGCATCGACCACGCGGCGGCTGTAAAGGCCAAACCCGGTCGCATGGGGAATGGTCTGGTAGTCGCCGAAATTCTTCGCCAGCCAATAGGACAGGCCCCGGATCGCGGAGAGCACCAGTCCCGATTGCTCCGCCTCGCGCACGCCCAGCACGATATCCACCCCTGCCTGCCAGCGGGCGACGAAATGGGGCAGCAGCTCGGGCGAATCCTGAAAATCGGCGCACATGCCGATCACCGCCCGCCCTCTTGCGCGATAGATGCCATGGGTGGGCGAGCGCATCTGGCCGAAATTGCGCGTGTTGGCGATGAGGCGAATGCGCTGGTCCCCCGCGCAGAGCGCCTTGATCACCCCCACCGTGCCATCGGTGGAGGCATTGTCGATGAAGATGATGTCGAAGCTGATGCCCAGTGGCTCAAGCTGTTCGATCACCGCGCGGGCGATCGGCCCTGCGTTCATCTCCTCATTGTAGCAGGGGATGACGACCGAGACGTCCGGCACCGCTGCGTCGCCTGCCTTGCTCATGCCGCCTGCCTTTGTGCGGACAGGGGCGGGCGTAGCCAATAGAATTCCACAGCCGCGCCCGCGCCCAGCACCACAATCAGCAGGCCCAGCGCCCAGAAATTATACTGGCGGTCCGGGTCGAGATAGGGTTGTTCCAGCACGCGAATGTTGACCGTGGCCACCAGCCCCTCGGCCAGCGTGCCCTCAAGGTTGCGCTTGGTGGTGTCATACATCATCTGCGCCAGTTCCAGCTCGCGGCGCAGCGCCAGCCCCTTGCTGCTCTGCGCCACCACGCGCCCCACCGAGCCATTGGCATCCGAGGAGGTGGAGCGCGCCTGCGCCGCGCGGGCCTGCAAGGCCTGCAATTCGGCCTGCGCCTTCATCACCTGAAAATTGCTGTCGGTGGCAAAGCGGCGCAGACCCTGCAATTCGGCCTGCTTGGCCGCGATCATGTCGTCGATGGCCGGGGCGCGGGCCGTCACCTGCAAGGCATTGGTCAAAGGATCGCCGCTGCCGGTTTTCAGGCGATAGGCGTCATAGGCGGCCTGCGCCTTGTCGAGCCGCTCGCCCGCCTGCGCCAGCACCTGTTCCAGCGCCTTTTCACGAATCTCGTTCTGGTTGCGGTTGACCACCGCCATCTGCGCGCGGATCGCATCGGCATAGGCCCCTGCCAGATCGAGCGCCAGCTTCGCGTCATGCTGCTTGGTGTCGACCTCGATGATGCCGCCGCGCAGCGATCTGGCATCGACCTCCCGTTCCAGCCAGCGCAAGGTGGCCTGTTCGCCCTTGCCAAGGCGCGCGGGCAGGTTCAGCCGCTTTGACACCTGCTGACGCACATAGACGCTGCGGGCCACCTGCAGGCTCGATTCGATCAGCGTCTGGGTCGATGTCGCCCCGCCCGAACCCAGCATCGCCAGCGCGCCCAGCCCGCCGCCATTCGAGGCCGGATTGACCCCCAGTGTGGACGGATCGACGGGCGTCAGCGTGACCGCTGCGCGGTAAGGCACCGGCCACACCGACAGACCCGCCAGCGCGCCTGCCACCACCAGCACCGTGATGCGCCGCCTGGCGGCATGGGCAAGCCACGGGTGCCGCGCGATGCTACCCACAATGCCATGGCCCTTGCGGCCGGCCATCACAGCGCCGCCACCGCGACAGCGGCACTCAGCCCGGCCGAGAACACGGCCTGGGTCACATCGCGGATCCTGGCCCAGACTGTGGAAGGCATGGTGCGCACCGGCACGAAGATCATGTCGCCCGGCTGCACCGTCAGTCGCATCGCCCCCTTCTTGTGCGAGATGACATCGCCATTGGCGCGCACCACGAAAATCGCCCCTTTGTCTGCCAGCCGCTGCGTGCCGCCCGCACGGTCGATGTAATCCTTCACCGTATGGGGGGGCTCGCCCAGCAGCGAGAAGGAGGCCGGCCGATAGACCGCGCCGAACACACCTACCGTGTCGATCAGGGCGGGCACCACAATGCGGTCGTTGTTTTCCAGTGTCATGTCGCCGGGCAGGCTACGCGCATTGACCGGCAGGTTCATCACCAGGCGGCCATCGGGCTCGGTCTGGCGCAGGCGCTGGACAAGCTGGTGTACGCCATCGGCCGCGCTGTTGCCGTCCTTGCCGCCCCCGCTGGCCAGCGCCGTTGCGACCAGCGAGGTCTCCATCTGGTCAAGCGCTTCCTGATAGCTGGCGCGCTGCTGTTCGCGCACCGACAGGCGGGTGAGTTTGGTGCCATAGGGATAGGCCTTGCTGGTCAGCCCGCCCGCCATATCGAGCACTTTTGACAGCGGCGTTCCGGCGGGCACGAAATAGTTGCCCGGCCGTTCCACCTCGCCTTCCAGCCGCACCAGCACCGATTGATGTTCCATGGGCCGGGCCAGCGAACCCTTGTTGGCGATTTGCAGAATGTCGCCGCCCTGCACCGGGGTCGTTGCCAGTGCCGCGCGGTCGAGCGCGCGGCTGCCCACCGTATCCTTGTCGGAGAGGCGATAGAGAATGCCGCGTCCATCGTCGGCCAGTTGCGAAGGGCCCCCGGCATCGGCGAGCACCTGCTCCAGTGTCTCGCCGGGCCGCGCTTCGTAGATGGCTTCCTCATTCACGCTGCCAATCACCGCCACCTGCGGCCCGACCGGCGGGATGAAGAGCACATCCTCATTCTGCAGCACCGTATCGCCCGTGCGATTGCCGTGGCGGATCACATCGTAAAGATCGAAGTCGCGCAGTTCCTGCCCATTGCGATAGAGCTTCACGCTGCGGAAGGAGCCGCCTGCATTGGGGCCGCCCGCCGCCAGCACCGCATTGAGCAGCGTCGACAGGCTGGAGACGGTATAGACCCCCGGTTTCTGGGCAAAGCCGGTGACATAGACCCGTACCCCGCGCAGCCGCTGAATGCTCACCGTCACGTCGAAACCGCGATATTGCGTGCCGATGGCCGCCGCGATCCGCGCCTTGAGGTCGCGGTAATGCACCCCCGCCAGATCCACCGCGCCGACATGGGGCAGGAAGATCCGACCATCCCGACCCACCTCGAATTCCGCGCTGCCCTCGACCGATCCGGTCATGGCAACGGCAATCACATCGCCCACATTGATGGCATAATCGGGCGGGATGGCGGTGGTGGCGGGCACCAGATAATCATGCCCGCCCGGCACCAGCAGATTGGCGCCAAAGCGGTGGATGGGCCGCCCGGTGAGCTGCTGGAGATAGGTCTCGAACTCGCCCGGCTTGGTGATGTCGGGGCTTCTCGCCGCCATCAGGGCATTGGCGGTCATGTCGGGTTGATCGACGGTGGGGCGCGCCGCGCTGGTGGGCACCTGCTTCTGGTCGAAACCGGGGCCGACGGGGGCGGCGCTGGCCGCCGGCGCGACCGACATGCCCGCCGCCGCATTGCCTGTTGTTCCCGAGGATGCGCTGCCTTGCGCCGGGTCGGTCTGGGCGCTGACCATCGCGGGCGTGCCCAGTGTCGCCAGCATTGCCAGAGTTCCCATCGCCCATGGCACGGCCACCGCCCACAGGACCGCGCGGCGCCGGCGCGCCTTGGCCAGCTTGCTCAGCCCCTGGGTCTCTGCCTGCTTCATCCCGTGATTGTCCCTGCGCAAAGCGTGTCGTCCTGACATCGAGTTCCGAAAAAGTTTTTGGGCGGCCAGCCTAGGGCGTTTGGGCTGCAAAATATGCCAGAGCCTCGGACAGTTGCCCGTCCATGTCGACCCCAGCAATGTCATAGGCAGCCAGCGCTGCCGCATAGGGCCGGGCGTTGCCGTGATAGATGTCAGCCTGAGGTTGGGTGATGGCGGCGCGTTGCACCTGCGCGCCTGGCAGGGCATTGGCGATGGCTTGCGCCACCTCGGCCAGTTCCATGGGCTCGCCTCCTGTGTCGAGCTGTCGCACTCCGCAGCTCTCATCGAGCAGCATGGCCAGCACAAGGCTCATCATCTCGCGGATGGCGACATAGCCGCGCACCACGCGGCGCGGTGCGCGCACGGCAATGGGGCGCCCGGCCAGCGCATCACCCATGAAGCTGGCCAGCGCATAGGCCTGCGGCTTGTTCATATAGGGGCCGGTGAGATTGTGGATGCGCAGGATGACCGCGCGGTGCTGATGATCATCCGCCCAGCGGGTAAAGCTGATCTCATCATCGCGTTTCATCGCGCCATACCGTCGCATGGCATCACTCGCCGCCGGATCATCGGCCAGCGCTGCCGCGCCCGAGGAGGCAAGGAACAGGCCGATTGCACCGATCGGGCCAAGCGCGTTCAGCACCGTGGCGCTGATCGCCTGATTGGCGGCGCGATAGGCCGCTTCATCCATGCTGTCCGCGCGGTCCTTGGTGAGAAAGGCCAGATGCAGCACCAGCGTGGGAGCCGAGGGCAACCATGCCATATCGGCGAGCGGGCGCTGCAGCACCGGCGTGCCATCGGCCAGCCGCAGCACGCGCGCCGTCGAGCCGAAGGCGCAGACCCGCTTGGCAAAATCATCACCCAGCGCCTTGTGCAGCAGGTCGAGCGTGGCCAGACCCAGCCAGCCGCCCGCCCCCGTCACCACGATCCTGAGGCCGCTTTGGGCCAGAAGTGTGGCGACGCCGACATCCAGACGATGCTCAGCCATGGCCGGCCTTGCGCTGCTTGCCCGGTGCCTGTGCCAGCAGCGTTGCCGCAAAGCCTGCGAAATGGTCATGGGCAAAACCCGGGTCGGGGCGATAGGCCGGGTCGGCATAGCCATGAGTGAGGAAGTGGAAAGGCATGGCGGCGGCGCGGGCCACGGCATCGTCCAGCTCGCTGTCGCCGATGAAGATGCACTCCGCCGCCTCGGCCCGCAGCAGGCGCAGCGTTTCGGTCAGGAGATCGGGCGCGGGCTTGGCGCGCAGGCCCGGGCGAGTGCCCACCACCACCGTGAAGAGTGGCGCAAGGCCGGTGTCTGCCAGTGCGTTCTCGCACAGATTCTGCGGCTTGTTCGAACAGATCGCCAGACGATGCCCGCGATCGGCCAGCCGGGTAAGACCCGCCATCACGCCGGGATAAAGGCTGGAGACGGGCGTTGTCCGCGCGGCATAGCGGGCACGAAAATCGGCGAGTTCCTGCGCCGGCTCGCCGCAGGCCGGGCCCAGCAGCGCGCGGACCATCCGCTCGCCGCCATGGCTCATGGCGGGGCGGGCGATGGCCATGTCGATGCAATGGCCGCTGCCCCGCTCGGCCAGCATGTCGCTGAGGATATCGACGCAGATGCGGCAACTGTCGATCAGCGTGCCGTCGAGGTCGAAGATGAGCGCTGCGGGCATCAGCGCAGCGTTCCGCAGGGGGCCATGGCCTCGGCCAGTTCCTCGTCGGAAAGGAAGGGGCTGAGGTCCTCGAGCGGGGGTGAAACCATCGAGCCGTCGGGCAGGCGGCGCGAGGCGAGCTTGGGTTCGAACTGCTGGCGCTTGTCGATCATCACCTCGAGCAGTTGCGGTCCGGCGCTATTCAGCACAGCCCGGATGGCGGCGGGCAGCTCATCGTCTCTTTCGGCGCGGGCCGAGGGCAGGCCAAAGCCCATGGCTAACCGCGTGAAATCGGGGAAGGTCAGGCCGCTGTCAGGGCCACAACCCACGATATTATCGGGGAAATGGTTCTGCTGCGACTGGCGGATCGAATGATAGCCATCATTGTTGAGCACGAAGATCTTGACGGGCAGGTTGCCGCCGACAATGGTCTGCAATTCCTGCAAATTCATCATGATCGAGCCATCGCCCGCAAGGCAGATGATGCGCCCGCCCGGTGCGTCCGTCCCCTTGCCGGCGTAATAGGCGCCCAGCGCGGCGGGCAGGTCATAGCCCATCGAGGCGCAGCCCGAATTGGTGTAGAGGCGCTGGCCCTGTTTCAGATCGGCGGCCTGGAAGATGGTGACGCAGGCCGTGCCATCGCCGGTGACGATGATGTCGTCAGGCTCCAGCGCTTCGAAGAGTTTTTGGGCGAAGACGTAAGGATTGATGGGGCCCTGCGCGCTGGCATAGGCGGGCAGCACGGCGGGATAGCGCGCGCTGCGTTCCCGGCTGCGCGCGAGAAAGGCGGCGCGGGCCTCTGCTGCATTGTCGGCGGGCAGGGGGGCGGCCAGGGCCACTGCCAGAAAGTCGCGCAAATCGGCATGGATGGGGCGATGGAGCGAAAGCGTCGGCTTGGCCATTTCCGCGCTGTCGATATCGACCATGGCGACGCGGGCGTTGCGCGCGAAACTGGCCCAATTGTAACTGATCTGGCGGATGTTCAGGCGGCAGCCCAGCACCAGCACATAATCCGCGCTCTGCACCGCGAAATTGCCGCCGCGATCGCCCACGCTGCCTGGTCGCCCGACGAAAAGCGGATGGGCATTGGAAATGACATCATGCGCGTTCCAGCCCGAGACCACCGGCACGCCAAGCCGCTCGACAAAGGCGAGGAAGGCATCATGGCTGCCGCTGACCCGCACACCCGAACCTGCCAGCACGACGGGCCGCTGCGCCGCGCAGAGTTCGGCCAGAAGCGCGGCCACCTCGCCCTGCAGCGCGGCACCGGTCAGCGCGTCCAGTTCGGCGGCATTGTTGGCGGCTTCGCCAGCCGTGTCGGGGTCTTGCGCCGGATCATAGGCTTCGAGCGCATCAGGGTGGACAGGGGCTGCCTGCACGTCGATAGGCACGTCGATCCAGACCGGGCCGGGCCGCCCGCGCGTTGCCAGATGGATCGCCTTTTCCACCACCTTGCGCGTCTGCAGCGGGTCTTGCAACACCACCGCATATTTGGTGATGGGCGCCACCATCGAGACGATGTCGACCTCCTGATCACCCAGTTGCCGCAGCGGAATATGCGGGAAATTGGGGGCGAAAGTCTCGCGCTTCACCTGCCCCGAAATCACCACCATGGGGATCGAATCGACATAGGCGCCGTAGACGCCATTGAGCGCGTTGACCCCGCCCGGCCCGGTGGTGACATTGACCGCCGCCGGGCGCCCGGACAGGCGTGCATAGCTTTCCGCGGCAATGGCGGCGGCCTGTTCGTGATGAGTGAAGACCTTGTGCAGGGCAGGTTCTCTGCCCAGCGCATCGTTGAGGTGCATCGCGCCCCCGCCGGTCAGCATGAAGACATCGGTGATGCCATGGCTGGCCAGCAGGCGGGCGATGAGGTCGGCAACGCGAATGTTCGGGCTCGTCTGGGTGGTCATGAGGGTCAGGCAGGCTCTTTCAGGCGCGACGCGGCGCGTGCTTCCATCATGGCGATGCGGCTGGCGTCCTCCTCCGCGATGGAGCGGTAGAAGTCACGCTTGTTCTTCAGCCAGAGCAGTTCGAATTCGATGGCCAGTTCCATCGCCTCGGCGGCCTTTCCAGCGTCGAGAATGGCGGCATCGAAGATCACCTTGCGCGTCTCGAACCGGTCGAGGCGGATGGCACGCACCGCGCGCAAAATTTCCACCGAGGCCGGGCTGACCCCGCCGCCCACCACCAGTTCCAGATTGCGGTCGTGCGCCACTTGCGCCACGTGGCGCAGATGGGCAAGCATCTCGGCGCTGTTCACAAAATCGCGCGTATGGCCCATGGAGCCGGCAAAATCGACGCGCCCAAAGACGAAGCCGGTGTGTCCGGCGGCGGCCACCTCGCCCAGTTCTGCCAGATGATCAACCGTGCCACGCGTTTCCACGTTGAACAGAAAAGTCACATCCTCCTGTTCCTGCGTGGAAAAGACCTTGTTCTTGGCCGCGACATATTTGGAAAGCGCATAGGGTGATTCCACCATGGGGGCGACAATCGTGTCGACGCCGTAATTGCGCGCCTCGATCAGGTCGCGCATCGCTTCGCAGCCGCCGATTTTCAGCGCCACGCCAAGGTCGGCGCGCCGCGCGATGTCGAGCAGGCGCAGGAATTCGTCGGAGCGCGTGCCTTCCGCCTCGAATTCGGCCTTCACCGAGACCACACCAAAATCCGCCTTGCCCTGACGGAGGATGGCCAACATGCGCTTTTCGTAAATGTTCATCAGTCTGTCCTCCCGCGGCTCACGTCGTCTTGTTGGTTGACCGGCAGTCGGCAAGGAAATCGCCGATGGTCTGGACGGTATAAGCGAGATGCTCTTCATTCAGACCGGGGTAGAGCCCCAGCCAGAACGTGTTGGTGGTGACCAGATCGGCATTGGCAAGATCGCCTGCCACGCGCATCGTCTGGCGCTTCATATAGGGCTGATGCAGCAGGTTCCCGCCAAAGAGCAGCCGCGTGCCGATCTTCTTTTCATTGAGATATTGCACGAGGCTTTCGCGGTGGATGCCGCTGCCTGGCCGGATGGTGATGGGATAGCCGAACCATGAGGGCTGCGACCGGTGCGTGGGTTGCGGCAGGATGAAGACATCCTCCAGCGGCTTCAGCAGGGTGGTCAGCGTTTCGAAATTGCGCTGGCGCGCCGTGATGAAGCCATCCAGCCGGTCGAGCTGGGCAAGGCCTACCGCTGCCTGCATGTCGGTGATCTTCAGATTATAGCCGGCATGGCCATAGGTGTATTTATGGTCATACCCCTCGGGCAGCGTGCCCAGCTTACGCGAGAAACGCTTGCCGCAGGTGTTGTCCACTCCGGGGGCGCACCAGCAGTCGCGGCCCCAGTCGCGCATGGATTCGATCACCCGCTTCAGCCGCGGCTTGTCGGTGAAGACCGCGCCGCCTTCGCCCATGGTGATGTGATGGGCGGGGTAAAAGGAGAGCGTGCCGATGTCGCCAAAGGTGCCCACGGGCTTGCCGTCATAGGTCGCGCCCAGCGCGTCGCAGCAATCCTCGATGACCCACAGGTCGTATTTCTCGGCCACACGCATCACTTCGGCCAGATCGAAGGGGTTGCCCAGCGTATGGGCCACCATGATCGCGCGGGTCTTGTCGCTGATCGCCGCCTCGATGCGGTCGGGCATGATGTTGTAGGTGGGGATCTCGACATCGACGAAGACCGGAACCAGCCCATATTGCAGCACCGGATTGACCGTGGTGGGAAAGCCCGTTGCCACGGTGATGACCTCGTCGCCCGGCTTCAGCGCCTCGCCCCGGAAATAATGCGAGGTGAGGGTGGAGAGCGCGAGCAGATTGGCCGATGACCCCGAATTGGTGGTGAGCGCATGGGCAACGCCAATGCGCCGCGCCAGACGCTGCTCGAATTCCTCGTTGAAGCGGCCTGTGGTCAGCCAGAAATCGAGGCTGGAATCGACCAGATTGCGCATGTCCGAGGCGCCATAGACCTTGCCCGAGACCGGAACGGCACTGGTGCCGGGAATGAAAGGCTTGGGCGCATGGAAACGCTTGGCATATTCTTCGGTCAAATCAAGGATCAGCGACCGCAACTGGGCCTCGTCGCAATCGCGAGCCAGAGCCGCCGGATTGATCGTCATGTCATCAACGGGCATCAAGTTCCCTTTTCACGAAACTGTCAGCGCCCAGCGCTGGCAATAATCGGCCAGTTGGGCAAGCGAGATATACCGCGCATCGCCGCCATCTGCGACATGGCGGTGCCAGTCGACGATGCGTTGCAGGGCGGTGTCGAGATTGAGCGCCGGGCGCCAGCCCAGCATGGCGCGCGCCTTGGCACAATCGAGTTTGAGGATGGCTGCTTCATGCGGGGCGCTGCCGGTGGGGGCGGGGTGGTCCCAGCCCAGTGACTGGCCTGTCTGCGCGTTCCATTGCGCCACCATCTGGTCCGCGATCCAGCGCACCGGGCGGGTGTCGTCATCGGCCGGGCCGAAATTCCACGCCGAGGCCGCCCATGAGACGCCTTGCACCAGATGTCGCGCGATCAGCAGATAGCCGCCCAGCGCCTCAAGCACATGTTGCCATGGCCGAATGGCATCGGGCGAGCGGATGAGGGGGCGCTGTCCGGCCACCAATGCGCGGATAAGGTCGGGCAGCAGCCGGTCCTGCGCCCAGTCGCCCCCGCCAATGACATTGCCGGCCCGCACCGAGGCGAGCAGCGGCGCGCCAGCCTTGCTGAAATAGCTGGAACGGAAGGCGGCGATCACCAGTTCGGCCGCGCCCTTGCTGGCCGAATAGGGGTCATGCCCGCCCATGGGGTCGCTCTCGCGATAGGGCCAGACCCATTCGCGGTTCTCATAGGCCTTGTCCGAGGTGATGCAGACAATCGCTTGCAACCCGTCGACCCCCAGCGCCCGCGCGCGGCGGCAGGCATCGAGCACATGCACCGTACCCTGCACATTGGTGGCGAAGGTTTCGACCGGCGTCTCATAGGAGAGGCGCACCAGCGGCTGGGCGGCCAGATGAAACACCACCTGTGGATCGGCCTTGGTGAAGGCGGCATCCACGCTCGCCGCATCACGGATGTCCCCCTCGATATGGGTGACAAGCTCGTCGATCCGCGCCTGTCGGAACAGGCTGGGCTCCTCCGCCGGCAGCGACAGGCCGGTAACCTTCGCCCCCATCGCGGTCAGCCACAGGGCCAGCCAGCTTCCCTTGAAACCCGTATGGCCGGTGAGCAGGACGCGGCGGTCGTTCCAGAAATCATCGGGCCAGAACATGCCTTGCGGGCCCGATGCCGGAGGTGTCACCAGATTTTCCACGGTGCGCCCTCGTTCCACAGCTTTTCCAGATGCTGCTTGTCGCGCAGCGTATCCATCGGCTGCCAGAACCCGCGATGATGCCACGCCGCCAGCTCACCCTGCCGGGCCAGCGTTTCGAGCGGCATCTGCTCCCAGAAGGTGTCGGGCCCCTCGATCAGGTCGATCACCGAAGGATTGAGCACGAAGAAGCCGCCATTGATCAGCCCGCCATCGCCAGCCGGCTTCTCGCGGAAGCTGCGCACCAGATCGCCATCGAATTCCAGCGCGCCAAAGCGCCCCGGCGGCGTCACGGCGGTGATGGTGGCCTGCTTGCCGTGATCCTTGTGAAAGGCAAGCTGTGCGCTGATGTTTATATCGGCTACGCCGTCGCCATAGGTGAAGCAGAAGGGTTCATCGGGTTCCAGATACTGGCGCACCGCCTTCAGCCGCCCGCCGGTCTGCGTGGAAAGGCCGGTATCGACCAGCGTCACGCGCCAGGGTTCGCTCTTGGCGGCATGCACCTCGATGCTGCCCGCACCAAGGTCGATGGTCACATCGGCCAGATGCAGAAAGTAGTTCGCGAAGAACTCCTTGATGACATAGCCTTTATAGCCAAGGCACACGACGAAATCGGTAATGCCATGCGCGGCGTAGATTTTCATGATGTGCCAGAGGATGGGCATCGATCCCACCTCGACCATTGGCTTGGGGCGAACTGATGTCTCCTCGCCCAGGCGGGTGCCCAGACCCCCCGCCAGAATAACCGCTTTGGTCAAATAACCCCCTAACAGGCTGCGTGGTCACGTCGCTTTGAGCGCTTGCTATGCGAGCGTCAAGTCTCGCACATATTTCAAAATTGCTGCCTCATTTTACCGCCTCTGGGCAAATTGCACGATCCGCACCACGGGGCCGCCGCTTTCACCGGGCTCCGGGGTAAAACTGGCAACGATCCGGCCTTGTGACAGCAGGCGTACATAGGCCTGATATTCAGTCGGAAACTCGTTTCTTTCCGCCTTGTAACGATCATATTGCGTCAATATTGCAACATCGGGGCGACAATCGCCAGCGCGCGCCGGTGCCATGGTGCCGTAATCGACATTGGCTTGTCCGGCGCGGTCGCTCTCGATGGTGGCATAATCGACGCGCCCCTTGAGAATGGCGCGCGCGTCGATGCATCCTGCCTGCCCCAGCGGGAAGAGCAGGTGCCATGGCTGGGGCAGCAGGTCGAAGGCGAAATGCTCGATCAGCACATGCGCGTTCGGCGCAAGATGCGCCATGGCCCAGCGTGACGCCCGCTGCCGGGTATCATTGAGTCGTTCCCGGGCCTGCACCCCATCGGCCACCACCAGTGGGCCGGCGGCCAGAAGGGCCATGCCCGCCAACAGCAGGCGAGGGTCGCGCTGGCCGATGCGTCGCGCCAGGCCGGCCATGGCAAGCGCTGCCGCCATCGCGAGCATCGGCATCCATGCCAGCGCCCAGCGTTCCCAGATCAGATGCTGGATACAGGTCGCTATGGCAAAACCGGCCATCGGCGGCAGCAGCAGCCAGCCCGCCTCGCGCCGCCGCGCCATCATGGCAACGCCGGCAATGGCGAAAAGCCCCGCCACCCATCCGGTCGCCCGCAGCAGGGGCATGCGCACATACCACCAGGCGTTCCACAGTGGTGTGCCGCCGGTTGCGCCCAGATGATGCCATTGCGCCTCGCCTCGCAGATTGCGCAGCACCGTATCATGCGCGAGCAGCAGATAGGGCGAGATGATCAGCAGGCATGCCAGCGACAGCAGGCAAAACCCGGCTAGGCGCACCGCTCCATTACGGAGCGCGCCGGGCGTCCGCCCATCGGCCGCGCTGCGGCGCGCTGCCATGACGATGGCTGCCGCCATCGCCAGACCGGCAATGCCAAAGGGCCACTTGCTGGCAATCGCCAGGGCCAGCCAGGCCGCGCCCCAGGCCAGGTCACGCCAACCCGCGCCGCGCGCCACCTTCAGCGCCTGGTCAATCGCCAGCAGCATGAAAAAACTCGCCATGATGTCAGAACGCACGACCTGCGACCACATCACCGCGACCGGGTTGACCGCCAGCAGCAGTGCGGCCAGCAGGCCGATCTGCCGATCAAACAGACGTGTGGCCAGACGCTGTGTCGCCCAGACCGTGCCGACGCCGAAAACCGCCATGGCCCAGCGGCCCGGCAGGATGATCCAGCCCGGATCGAGGTAGACCGCCTCGGCAAAAGCCTTGATCGATGGGAACCAGCCCATCAGCCGCCCGAACCCCAGCACCGCGCCATTGATCACCGCCAGCACATACATGGTGGTGGTGGCCGGATGGCCAAACCAGCCCGGATTGAGCGTGTGATGGCTGATCATGCGGATCGCGCCCAGCTCGAACATCAGCTCGTCGGGATCGTTGAGGGCAGGCAGTCCAAAACCGATGCCATACAGGCGCAATCCCAGCGCAAGGGCCAGAATCAACGCCATCGCTTTGCTCATTCGACCCAAGTTTGCACCATGCCTCATGATGGCCGCCTGCGGGCCGTTGGTGGTTCCGGCGGCTTGCAACCGCCTTGTGCCGCGCCGGGCAGTCGAGCCATGCGCGCTGCCTGTCAAGGGTGATCGCCCCGAATCCGACCATGATGCGCTGCGGCACATGGCGGACGAAAAAAATGTATCCCGCCCGTTACGTCTCGCCCAGTTCGTTTTGCGCATTTGTCTATTATATTGATAATGATTGTCAATTTTCTGAACCTTGGAACGCTTGACGCCCGCTCGGCGCAGGCGCGAGAGACCTTTCGCTCGTGGCCTGTCATGCTATGCATAAGGCGATGGTTTGAACGGGAGATTTCAATGCGCGCGATGACATTGATGGTGAGTGGTCTGGTGATGGCAGCGGCAGTGGCGGTTCATGCCGCTTCGCCCAATGATGTCGCCACGGCTCGCCAGAAGAATTTCAAGCAGATCGGTGGCGCGATGAAGGCTGCGAGCGACACGCTCAAATCGCCGGCGCCCAATCTGGCGACCATCCGGGCCAGCGCTGCCACCATCCTTTCGCTCGCGCCCAAGGTGCCCACCTGGTTCCCCGCCGGTTCGGGTATCGGCCACGTCAGCGTGAAGACCGGCGCCAAGCCCGAGATCTGGAGTGATGCCGCCGGTTTCAAACTTGCCGCCGCCAATCTCCTCAAGGCCGCGGGTGACTACAAGGCCGCCGCTGATTCGGGCAACATGGATGCGATCCGCGCCAAGCAGATGGCGCTTGGCATGACCTGCAAGGGCTGCCACGACAAGTATCGCCAGAAGGACGACTGAGCGCGGCGCGGCCGGCCCGCGGCAACATTCGCCCTACCGGCTCCCGCTATTGGCCCAAGCCACCGGATCGACTGACAGGAAGACTCCATGACCGAGATACGCACCACCATTCGTCTGTGGGACCTGCCTTTGCGCCTGTTCCATTGGGGGATCGTCGTGCTCCTCCCGCTGATGTGGTGGACCCATGAGCAGGGCAATATGGATCTGCATGCGCGCTTTGGCCTCATCCTGTTGTTCCTGGTCATCTTCCGCATTGTCTGGGGCCTGATCGGCAGTGAGACGGCCCGCTTCACCAGCTTTGTGAAGGGCCCGTTCTCCATCCTTTCCTACATGACGGGCAAGGACAGGACCGAGGCGGTGGGGCACAATCCGCTCGGCGCGCTCAGCGTCATCGCGCTGCTGGGCGTGCTGCTGGCGCAGATCGGGCTGGGCCTCTTCGCGCAGGATACCGACGGGCTCTTTTCCGGCCCGCTCAACCATTATATCCCGGCCGACAACGTCGACCTGGGTGACAAGGTGGGCCATTGGCACGAACTGGGCTTCAAGGTCATCCTGGGGCTTGTGGCGCTGCATCTGGGCGCCATCCTTTTCTACACGTTGGTCAAGAAGGAGCGGCTGGTGCCCCCCATGGTCACGGGCCGCAAGAAGGTCGAGGCCGGAACGGTCCAGCCGCGCATGGCGCCGCTCTGGCGCGTGGTGCCCGCGCTGGCGATTGCGGGCGTGGTGACATGGTGGGTGGCGCATGGGGCCTACTGGCCGCCGATGTGAGGGCAGGTGGCGTCCGCCGGACAAGCCTGACTTGAATGCTGTCAATAATCTCTACTGAATGAGTTGAATTTCTTCCTTGTGTGCTGGTGCCATGGGGCTTTATGCGTGGCCTCGTCCCCGAACCGTTCGGCTTGGGGCTCAGCCAGGGAGCCAGGCCATGGCCACAACCATTGCCGATCAACCCGATCCAGCGCCGCTCGTCTTGACGGTGCCCGGCCTGTTCAACTCCGGGCCCGGTCATTGGCAGACCCTGTGGGACGAGCAGCGCGCAGATTGCCGCCGCGTCGACCTTGGCCGGTGGGACAAGCCGCATCGCAACAGCTGGGTCAACCAGCTCAATCTGGCCATTCGCGCCGCGCATGCCTCGGGCCAGGGCGACAGGCGGGTGGTGCTGGCAGCGCACAGTCTGGGCGTGATCACCGTGGCGTGGTGGGCGCAGATGGAGTGTGAGGCGGCTCATCTGGTGCAGGGCGCGCTGCTGGTAGCCCCGCCCGAGGTCGATTTCTTTCCGCGCGATCCGCGCGTGGGCAGTTTTGCTCCCGTGCCTACGGCGCCCTTGCCTTTTCCCGCGATTGTGGCGGCCAGCCGCAATGATCCATGGATCGGCCAGCATGCCGCCCGCCGTCTGGCGCGCGACTGGGGCGCGAGGTTCGAGGATATGGGCGAGGCCGGGCACATCAACGCGGAAAGTGGATTGGGTGCCTGGCCGCAGGGGCAGGGCTGGATCGAGGAACTGATCGCCGGGCCTGCCGCCCAGTCTCCAGCCCAGTCTCTCCCATCGCCTCCCGCGCACCCCCTTGACGAGGACCCCGCGCGGCGCGATGCCGCAGGGGCGCCCCCGGCGTCGCGGGCCTGATCCTTCTGGCGTCGCGAAACGCCAAGACCATCCGGAGAGTTTTCATGACCAAAGCGCAATCCGTTCTCGACACCATCGGCGGCACGCCGCACATCCGGCTGGCCCGCCTGTTCCCCGACCATGAGGTCTGGGTGAAGAATGAGCGCACCAATCCGGGCGGCTCGATCAAGGACCGTATCGCACTGGCCATGGTGGAGGCGGCCGAGGCGGACGGCTCGCTGCAACCGGGCGGCACCATCATCGAGCCGACCAGCGGCAACACCGGTATCGGCCTGGCGTTGGTCGCGGCGGTAAAAGGCTACAAGCTGATCCTCGTCATGCCCGAGAGCATGTCGATCGAGCGACGCCGCGTGATGCTGGCCTATGGCGCCAGCTTTGACCTGACCCCGCGCGAAAAGGGCATGAAAGGCGCCATCGAGCGCGCCAAGGAACTGGCCGCGCAGACGCCGGGCGCCTGGATTCCCCAGCAGTTCGACAATCCGGCCAATGTCGAGATCCACACGAAGACCACGGCGCAGGAAATTCTGGCTGATTTCGCCGATGCGCCTTTCGATGCGCTGATCACTGGCGTTGGCACGGGCGGCCATCTGACGGGCGTGGCGCAGGTGCTCAAGGCGCAGTGGCCCGGCCTGAAGGCCTTCGCCGTTGAACCGACGCTCTCGCCGGTTATCAGCGGGGGCCAGCCGGCGCCCCATCCCATTCAGGGCATTGGCGCCGGCTTCATTCCCGGCAATCTGCATACGCAATTGCTCGACGGCGTGATCCAGGTCGAGGCTGCCGACGCCAAGGCTTGGGCGCGCAAGGCCGCCGCGCAGGAAGGCCTGCTGGTGGGCATTTCGAGCGGCGCGACGCTGGCCGCCATCGCGCAGAAGCTGCCCGAACTGCCCGCGGGTGCCAAGGTGCTGGGCTTCAACTATGATACCGGCGAGCGCTATCTCTCGGTGCCGGATTTTTTGCCTGAGCCATAAGGCCGCCGCGCCCCTGCCCATGGCTTTCGGCTGGGCAGGGGCGGTCCATCAGGCGGTGGCGGCCGGTTGGCGCGCCTGCCCTGCAAACCACGGCACCATCAATGCAATGGCGCGCTCCACCTCCTGGGTCGATACGGCGAAGGAGAAGCGCATGAAGCGGTGCCCTTCGACGGGATCGAAATCCACGCCCGGCGCGGTGCAGACGCCGGTGTCCATCAGCAGGCGGGTGCAGAACGCAATGCTGTCATCGGTCAGATGACCGATGTCGGCCCAGATGTAGAAGGCGCCATCGGGCGGGGCGATGCGCGCCAGACCCAGCGCGGGCAGGGCGGCCAGCATCAGCTCGCGGTTTTTGGCGTAAGTGGCGATATGGCCCTGCAACTCCTCCCTGCAATCGAAGGCGACGAGGCCGGCATGCTGGCTCAGCACATGGGGGGTGAGGAACAGGTTGCTCATCCGCGCATAGGCGGCATCGACCAGATCATCAGGCGCCACCAGCCAGCCCAGCCGCCAGCCGGGCATGGAGAAATATTTGGAGAAACTGTTCACCGCCAGCGCGTTTGCGTCATGCGCCAGCATGGTCTGCGTCTCGCCGGTATAGGAGAGGCCGTGATAGATCTCGTCCGAGATGATACGGATGCCGCGCGCGGCACAGACTTGCGCGATCCGCGCCAGCTCGGCCGGTGGGATGATCGTGCCGGTGGGGTTGGCGGGGCTGGCCACGATCACCGCATCGGGCGCGGGTTGCAGGGCGGAGAGCGCGGCGGCGGTGATCTGATAGCCTTCCGCCGCGCCGCAGGGCAGTTCCACCGCCTCCATATGCAGCGCGCGCACCGTGTTGCGATAGGCGACATAGCCCGGCCGCGCCATGGCGACACGCGCGCCCGGTGCCAGCGCGCAGGACAGCGCCAGCACCAACGCCGGCGAGGCGCCGCTGGTCAGGATGATGCGGCGCGGGTCAACCTCCACCCCTTGCGTATCGGCATAGTGACGCGCGATGCGTTCCTTCAGCGGCGTGCTTTCCCAATAGCCCAGCGCGTCACTGTCCAGCACGCGATGCGCGGTGGCGATGGCGGCGGCGGGCGCGCTGGTTGATGGTTGGCCGAATTCCATATGGATGATCGAGCGCCCCTGCGCTGCCAGATCGTGGGAGAGGCGGCTGATTGCCATGGCGCGGAAAGGTTCGATAAGGGCCGTCATGCGCGGCGACCTAGCACAGCCCTTCGGCGGCCCCAAGCGGTGCGAAAGCAGCGAGGCGTTCTAATTTTTCGGGACGCAGCCCCAGCCGATTGAGGGTTGACGCTGGGGACGGGCCTGTCCAACCGGACGTGTCCTTTCGGCTGGAACAGGTGGCCATGATTTCCCGCATCAAATCCGCGCTCGATCCCTATATCATCGCTTTGCTCTGCACGGTGGCGCTGGCCAGCATCCTGCCTGCGCGCGGCACCGTGGCGACCGGGTTCGAGTGGGCGGCCAATGCGGGCATCGTGCTGCTCTTCTTCCTGCATGGGGCCAAGCTCTCGCGCGAGGCGATTGTGGCGGGCGCCGGTCATTGGCGGCTGCATCTGGCGGTGCTGGCCGTCACCTTCGTGCTCTTCCCGCTGCTGGGGCTTGCGGTGAGGGCCATTCCCGGCCTTCCGGTACTCATCGCCTCGGGGATGCTGTTCCTCACCCTGTTGCCCTCCACGGTGCAAAGCTCGATCGCCTTTACCTCCATCGCGCGGGGCAATGTGGCGGCGGCGGTCTGTTCGGCCTCCTTCTCGAACATTCTCGGGCTTTTCGTCACGCCCTTGCTGGCGGGCTTGCTGATGGGCGGGGCCGGGGCGCAGCTTTCGGCCAGTTCGGTGGAGAAGATCGTCGCGCAATTGCTGCTGCCCTTCCTCGCGGGCCATCTGCTGCGCCCGGTGGTGGGGCGTTTCATCACGCGGCACAAATCGCTGGTGGGCTATGTCGATCGCGGATCGATCCTGCTGGTGGTCTATACCGCCTTTTCCGCCGCAGTGATCGGCGGGCTGTGGCACAAGCTGCCGCTCGACCAGCTCGGCCTCATCCTGCTGCTCAATGTCGTGCTGCTGGCCATTGGCCTTGCCGCGACATGGACGCTGGGCAGGGTGATGGGCTTTGACCGTGCCGACCAGATCGTGCTGCTCTTTTGCGGCAGCAAGAAGAGCCTGGCCAGCGGCGTGCCCATGGCTGGCGTGCTGTTTCCGCCCGCGGCGGTGGGAGTGGTGATCCTGCCGCTCATGCTCTTCCATCAGATCCAGTTGATGGCCTGCGCCGTGATTGCCAGACAACTGGCCGGGCAGAACCCGGGCGAGGGCGATTGATCCACCCATATTGACCCCGGTGTCATGCGCAGGCTAGGGCCATGGCGGCAAGTGTGGAGAGAGTGATGGGCGGGGTTGGTCAACAGAGCGGTCATGTGGTGTGCTTTGGCGAGGTCATGCTGCGCTTTGCCACACCGGCCGGGCGCACCATCGCTGACGCGCAGGCGCTTGACCTGACCATCGGCGGGGCCGAGGCCAATGTCGCGGTAGGGCTGGCGGCGATGGGCCATGACGCGCGTTTCCTGGGCATGGTGCCCGAGGGGCCGCTGGGGGCCAAGGCGCGCGGGGCGATCGCGGCAGCGGGCGTCGATGTGCGCGGCTTCATCAACGGGCCGGGGCGCATGGGGCTCTATTTCCTCGAGGTTGGCGGTTCGCTGCGCCCCTCGGCCATCACTTATGACCGCGCGGGCAGTGCCTTTGCCAGTGCCAGCCCGCAGGATTTCGACTTCGCAGGCGCTTTGGCCGGCGCTGGCCTGTTCCATATTTCGGGCATCACCGCGGCGCTGGGCCCCAAGGGTGTGGCGCTGGCCAGTGCCGCCATGCAGGCGGCGCGCGATGCCGGCGTGCCCATCTCCTTCGACTGCAATTTCCGCGAGCGTCTGTGGAACGCCTGGGACAGCAACCCCAGGGCGATCCTGACCGAGCTTATCGGCCATGCCGACATCCTCTTCGGCAACCACCGCGATATGACCCTGCTGCTGGGCAAGCCTTTCTCGGGCGATGGCGCCGAGCGGCGGCGCGAGGCGGTCGAGGCGGCGTTTGACGCCTTCCCGCGCCTGCAGGTCATGGCCTCCACCGCCCGCCATCCGCTGACGCAGACCCATCACCGTCTGGCCGCCCGTGTCGATCTGCGTCAGGATCGGTTCCAGACACCGGAGGTGGAGATCACCGATATCGTCGACCGTGTGGGCTCGGGCGATGCCTTTGCCGCCGGCGTGCTGTCGGGCTGGCTGGAAGGGGGCGATGCGCGTGTCATGGCCGAGCGCGGTCTGGCCATGAATGCGCTCAAACATTCGCTGCACGGCGACCTGTTCCGCCTGCCGCGCGCCGAGGTCGAGGCCTTCACCGGCATCGGCGGCGATGTGCGCCGCTGACAATCTGCCTATGATTGGTTAACGGCCTGCTCTGGCCTTGCCCGAATTGACGGCCCTTTCCGCGCCGATCTATAGATAAAGGCAGGGGCAGGGGCGCCACTTTGGTGAAACGCCGACGACAAACGGAACCCGCGATGTTTTAAGGGGGGTTCCTTGTCATTATGATCTTCGCCAATTTCGGCGCCACGCGTCCTGCGCGCTTTTTCCGTATGTCCTGCAAGCTGGGGGTGGTTTGCGCGCTGACGGCGATTCCCGGCATGGCGCTGGCCCAGTCCTCATCGCAGGTGGGCGCTGTATCGCAGGGGCAGGAAGCGCTGATCGCCAAGGACGATGGCTTCCACACCAGTGCCGCCGTGCGCGCACGTTTTGAAACGATCGACGGTTCGCCGCGCACCGGCGTCTCCACCAATGAAAGCTGGTGGAACCTGCGCACCAATGTGGCGGCGAGCTGGAAGCAGGGCGTGTGGATGGTTGGCGCGGAAATGACCGATTCGCGCATTTACGGCACCAGGCCGGGGTCGGGCGTGTCGAGCAGCGATGTCGATGCCTTCGAACCCACGCAATTCTTCGTGTCGGCCAATCTGGGCCAGATGCTGGGCAAGGGCAGCGCGGTCAAGCTGACGGCGGGGCGCATGGCGCTCAATCTGGGGTCGCGCCGTCTGGTCGCGGCGGATGATTACCGCAATGCCGCCAACACCTACACCGGCCTGCGCGCCGACATGTCGACGACCAGCGGCTTTGGCGGCACGGCGATCTATGTCCTGCCCGTCGCGCGCCTGCCCGATGATCCGGCCGGTGTGCTCGACAACCGGTTTTCTTATGACAAGGAAAGCTTTTCCACCATCCTGTGGGGCGGCCTGCTCAACCACAAGGACAAGAGCGGGTGGGTCATCGAGCCCAGCTTCTACCATTTCCGTGAGCGTGACTGGCCCGGCCATGCCACGCGCGACCGTCATCTGAACACGGCGGGCCTGCGTTACTATCGCAAGGCCAAGCCGGGCAAGATCGACGGCGAGATCGAGGCGATGTATCAATGGGGTCATGAAAGCGCCTCGACCGCGCCCACGGCCGCCACACTCGATGTCAGCGCGACATTTGTCCATGCGCTGCTGGGCTACACCTTCCCCAAGGGGTGGCGTCCGCGTGTCTCGGTTGAATTCGACCGGGTGAGCGGGGACAGCCCGGGGGGCACCTATGGCCGTTTCGATACGCTTTTTGGCATGCGCCGGGGCGATCTGGCGCCGCCGGGGCTCTATTCCGCGATCGGCCGGGCCAATATCGTCGCGCCGGGTATCCGTGTCGAGGCGACGCCGGACAAGGCGATGGATTTTTCGGGCAGCTGGCGCCCGATGTGGCTCGCTGATTCGCGCGACAGTTTCTCGACCACCGGCGTGCGCGATGCGTCGGGCAAGGCGGGCTCCTATGCCGGCAGCCAGTTCGATCTGCGCGTCCGCCGCTGGCTCATCCCGCACCATCTGCGCGGCGAATGGGACGGGGTGCTGCTGCTCAAGGGGCGCTTCCTGCATGATGCGCCCAATGCCCCGGCGGGCGGCGATACCAAATACACCGCGCTGGCGCTGACGTTCATTTTCTGAGCGTCAACGCCAGCCGGCTCTGCCTCGAGGAGGAAGGCGTCGATCAGGGGCAGGGGTCGGGCAGCACGCGCTGCACGGCCTGGATGGCCTCGAAGGCGCCCTCCGGCAGGGGGGTCATGCTGCCCGCGATGTTGTCCTTGAGCTGTTCAAGGCTGGTCGCCCCGATGATCGAGCTGGTGACGAAGGCGCGCGAATAGACAAAGCCAAGCGCCAGTTGCACCGGCGTCAGGCCAAATTCGCGCGCCACCGCGACATAGCGTGCCGTCGCCTCTTCCTGCTGCGGCACGACATAGCGCGTGAACTGCTTGGCGACATCAAGGCGCGACCCCTTGGGGATGGCCCCGCCCAGATATTTGCCCGACAGATAGCCGGCCGCCAGCGGCGAATAGGCCAGCAGGCCAATGCCCTCGCGCAGGGAAAATTCGGACAGGCCGCCCTCAAAGGTACGGTTGAGCAAATTGTAGGCGTTCTGGATCGAGGCGACGCGCGGCAGGCCGGCATCGCGCGCCAGGCGCAGCGCCTCGGACATGCCCCAGGGCGTCTCGTTCGACAGGCCCACGGCGCGGATCTTGCCCGCCTTGATAAGGTCCGCCATGATAGAGAGCGTTTCCTGCAGCGAGGTCTTGTCGGTCTCGTCACCCAGCGACTGCAGGCCGCGCCCGCCAAACATCGGCACGCTGCGTTCAGGCCAGTGGATCTGGTAGAGGTCGAGATAATCGGTCTGCAGACGCTTCAGGCTGCCCTCGATGGCTTCCTCGATGTTGCGGCGATCAAGCTTGTTGCCGCCGCGCAGCGGATACCAGCGCGCCGGGCCCGATACCTTGCTGGCCAGGATGATCTTGTCGCGCTTGCCGCTCTGCGCGATCCAGTTGCCGATCATCGCCTCGGTATGGCCAAAGGTTTCGGCGCGCACCGGCGTCACCGGGTACATTTCGGCGGTGTCGAGAAAATTGATGCCATGATCGAGCGCCATGTCGATCTGGGCGGACGCTTCTTCCTGCGTGTTCTGCGAAGCCCAGGTCATGGTGCCAAGGCACACGGCGCTGACCTGCATCCCGGTCTGGCCGAGAGGACGGTATTGCATGGTTCATCCTTTTGGTGGGGGCTTGATAGAGGAGCACAATCTATACCGCATGGTATAGCAAGCGCTCCGGCCCGGCGCAAGGCTCAGGCAGGGGCCAGTACGGGCGCCGCCATGGCCCCGGCCCGGTTCAGCCAGCCCTTGACCGCCATGATCGCCACCACCGCCACGCAGGCCCCCAAAATCATGTCCGAGAGATAATGCACGCCCTCGATCGGGGTGGCCATCAGCATGGCGATGTTGACGGGGGTGAGCACCCAGCGCAGCCGCGGCATCGGCCACGCCCAGGCCATGTAGATGACCGCGCTGACCGTATGAAAGCTCGGCGCACAGACCAGTCCCTGCAGTGCCCCAAGATCAATATGCGAAAGGGCATGCGTGCGCAGGGCGGGAATGATCATCCCCTGCCAGCGCCCGCTCGTGGGCATGTAGGGCACCGGTCCCTGCCACAGATAGTCGAGCGCGCCACGCGCCGGCATCAGCGGAAAGACGATCAGCGTGAGCACCACGGCGGCCCAATAGGTCAGCAGAAACTGGCGCGCGCGCCGCTCCTGCCCCTGCCAGGCCATGGCGGCAAACAGCACGGCCGGGCTGACATAGATGGTGGCATAGGCAGCCTGCCCCAGATGCTGGAGCAGGGGCGAGCCTGCCACCAGCCGGTAGAGCGCCAGCCAGTCGAAGCCGAGCCTGGCGTCCCACCGCTCCAGCGCGGGGTCGACAAAGCCGTGCGTCGTGCTGGCCAGGGCGTAGCTGGCCAGCACGCCCAGCAGGCTGATCGCCATGAAGCCGAGCACATATTCGGCAAAGTCGCGCATCCGCCGCGCCGCGCCCGTCTGGCTGTGGCGCAGCCGCCAGCGCAGCGTGGCCAGCACCATGGCTGAAACCGCCAGCGCCCAGAAGGCCCGGTTGTCGGCGGCGATGAGCAGATGGATATGGATGAGCAGACCCGTCACCACGATCAGGCTGGCCCCCAGCGCGCTGGCCAGCCAATGGCCGGGGATCGCGCGGGGCAGGCGGGGATGGGTTAGCAGGGTCTTGTCCATGAAGCCTGTCAGGATCACCAAAAGCCGGAGTCGCGAGCGTTTCGGGTGGGTTCCGCTGCTCGCCGCCTCCATGTGACGATTCTGTGAAAATGCAAGCGTGCCGATCGTCGCTCCGTGTTTTCCCTGACAGGCCGTGGGCGCTTTGCGACGATAAGATTAATGAGCAGCGCCGAAGGGCCTGTGGCTTTCCCCGATGCCGCGCTAACGCCTTCTTGCGGCGGCGCGCGCCATAAGCGGCCACCAGCCTGCTGGAAGACCCGTCTGGAAGGCTCCGTTTAGAAAGCATCGCCCGTCATCGTGAAAGTGGTTCACGTCCTGCGCCGGTTGTTCAATCTCTATCGCCTGGAAACCGGCGATGGGGATTTGCTGCGCGCGCAATTCCGGGCGCTGATCGGGCAATTGCCCATTCTTTATTTCGCGCTGGCCTGCAATACGATTGCGCTGGCCTGCAGCGTTTCGGTCGTCAACCATCCCTTGCTGGTCATCATCTTTGCCGTGGCCCTGTGCACCGTCTGCGCCTTTCGCGGCGTGTGGTGGTGGCAAAGGCGGTTGGCGTATTTTTCCGAAAGCCAGATAAGGCGGCATATTCGCAATACCGCCGTCCTGTCGCTGCTCATTTCGGCGGCCTTCATGATCTGGGGGCTCCTGCTCTATGGCGATGCCGATGATGTGCGGCGCGGGCAGATCGCTTTTTTTCTGGCGATCACGCAGATTTCCTGTGTGATCTGCCTGATGCCGCTGCCCGTGGCGGCGCTGCGCGTGGCGACCGTCGGGACGGTGCCGTTCTGCGTCTATTTTCTGTGGATCGATCCGCGTGACATGTTCGTGGAAGCGATCAATTTCGCGCTGGTGGCCGTTGCCATTGTCCTGCTGATGTTTCGCCAGCACCGTTCTTTCGAAGCGCTGGTCCGGTCGCGGCGGGATCTGCGCCGCCGTCAGGTCGAAACGCGCAAGCTCTCGGATGAAAACCGCCGTATCGCCCTCACCGACGCGCTATCCGGCCTGCCCAACCGCCGCGCCCTGCTGGCCCGGCTGGACGAACTGCGCGAGCATGAACAAACCCCCGGCCATGATGGTGCCATGGCGGTGATCTTCCTCGACCTCGATGGTTTCAAGGACATCAACGATGCCTATGGCCACGAGATCGGCGATGCGGTGATCCGCCGCGTGGCGTCTGTCCTGTCCGAGGTCTGTTCGGTGGTGGCCGATCGCGCGCGGGTGATGCTGGTGCGCCTGGGCGGCGATGAATTTGCCGCGCTGGTCGAAGGCGAGGATGCGCCGGCGCGCGCGGCAACGCTGGCGGCCGATGCGCTGGTCGCGCTGGGGCAGACGATCCTGGTGGACAATCATGAGTTTCACATTGGCGCCAGCATTGGCGTGGCGGGCGATGATCGGGGCGAGGTTGGGTCCTACGAACTGATGCGCCGGGCGGATACCGCCATGTATCGCGCCAAGAGCGACGGCAAGGGCGGCATTCGACATTATCACGCTGGCTTTGACGCCGACCGCCGCCGCCGCCAGCAGATCGAGGCGGATCTGCGCGGCGGGCTGACCCGCGGCGAGTTCGATGTGGCCTATCAGGCGCTGGTCGATGCGATGTCGGGCGAGTTGCTGGGGGTGGAGGCGTTCCTGCGCTGGCCGGGGCGGCCGGGCGGCGCGCTGATGCCCGATGCCTTCATGGAAATCGCCGAGGTGACCGGGCTGGTCCATCCGCTGGGGCGCTTTGTGCTAAGGCGGGCCTGTGAGGAGGTGGGCACGCAGCCGGGGCTGATGCTTTGCGTCAATGTCTCTCCCGCCCAGTTCCGCCATCCCGGCTTCGAGGCGGATGTGGCGCGTATTCTGGAGGAAACCGGCTTCCCGCCTCAGCGTTTGCAGATCGAGATCACCGAGGGCTATCTGGTCGACCATCCTGACCGGGCGCGTCATGCCATTCTGGCCTTCCAGCAGATGGGTGTGACCGTGGCGCTTGATGATTTCGGCACCGGCTTTGCCAGCATCGGCTATCTGCAAAGCTATGGCTTTGATTGTGTGAAGCTCGACACCTCGCTCAGCGCGCGGCTGGGGCGTGATCCGCGCGCGGCCATGCTGGTCTCGGGCATGATCCATATGGCGCGCGGGTTGGACATGCGCGTGGTGGCTGAAGGCGTCGAAAGCGAAATGCAGGCGGGCATGCTGCGCCTGGCCGGCTGTGATGTGTTGCAGGGCTATCATTTCGGCTGGCCATCGAGCCTTCGCGATGTTCTGGGCAGCTTCGGCCTGCGCATGGTGGCGGCATCCTGGGGGTAAGGGAAGGGTGGGCCGGAGGGTCATATGCCCCGCACCGTCGGTCCGTCCTTTCGTGAATCCCCTCTCCTTCACGATTGCCCCTACCCTCCCGCGCAATTTTCGTCTAAGGGGCGCGATCTTTCGCATTGGTCCACTGTTTTCCTGGGGGGCCGTTTCGGCGAAGCCCTTTCCTTACCGGCAAGACTGGCGGCCCTGATCCGGGGCGCGCCTGTGCCCGTGCAGACAGTTGAGATTTATGCCTTTTTCCTCCCTTCCCCAATCCGTTGCCGATGCTCTTGCCGCCAAGGGCTATGAGGCTCCCACTCCGGTGCAGGCCGCTTGCATGGGCGAAGAGGCCCAGGGACGCGACCTGCTGGTCTCGGCCCAGACCGGCTCGGGCAAGACCGTCGCTTTCGGTCTCGCCATGGCGCCCGCACTGCTGGGTGAGGGCGACAGGCTGCCCCATGCCGGCAAGCCTCTGGCGCTGGTGATCGCCCCCACGCGCGAACTGGCGCTGCAGGTCAGCCGCGAGCTGGAGTGGCTCTTTGCCAAGGCCAATGCCCGCATCGCCACCTGCGTCGGCGGCATGGACCCCAGCCGCGAGCGCCGCACCCTGTCGCATGGCGCGCATATCGTGGTGGGCACGCCGGGCCGTCTGCGCGATCACCTCGAGCGCGGCGCGCTCGATCTCTCCAGCCTGCAGTTCGCCGTGCTCGACGAGGCTGACGAAATGCTCGACATGGGCTTCCGCGAGGATCTCGAGCAGATCCTCGATGGCACGCCCGAGGGTCGTCGCACGCTGCTCTTTTCGGCCACCATGCCCGCGCCGATTGCCGCGCTGGCCCGCCAGTATCAGCACAATGCGCTGCGCATCAGCACCATCGACACGCGCGAGTCGCACAGCGACATCACCTACAATGCCGTCGCCGTCAGCCCGTCCGACATCGAACATGCGGTGGTGAACCTGCTGCGCTTCCACGAAGCCGAGACCGCGATGCTGTTCTGCGCCACGCGTGATAATGTGCGCCACCTGCACGCCACGCTGGTCGAACGCGGTTTCGCCGCTGTCGCCCTTTCGGGCGAGCATAGCCAGAGCGAGCGCAACCACGCCCTGCAGGCCCTGCGCGATGGCCGCGCCCGCGTCTGCGTCGCCACCGACGTTGCCGCGCGCGGCATCGACGTCGCCACGCTCAGCCTCGTCATCCATGTCGAACTGCCGCGCGACGCTGAAACGCTGCAGCACCGCTCGGGCCGCACCGGCCGCGCCGGGCGCAAGGGTACGGCTGTGCTGGTCGTGCCGTATCCGCGCCGCCGCCGCATGGAAATGCTGCTGCGCTCGGCCCGCATTGCGGTGGAATGGGTGCCCGTGCCCAGCGCCGAGGCGATCCGCGCCAATGACCATGACCGCCTGCTCGCCACTCTGCTCGAACCCGTCGAGGCGAGCGAGGAGGACAACACGCTGGCGCAGGCGCTGCTGGCCCAGCGCACGCCGCAGGAGATCGCTGCCGCGCTGGTCCGCGCCCACCGTGCCCGCCTGCCGCAGCCGGAAGAAATGATCGAATCGAGCCCCGCCGAGCGCAGTGGCCGCCGCGAAGGCTTTGACGATGTCGTGTGGTTCCGCATGGACATCGGCCGCCGCCAGAATGCCGATCCGCGCTGGCTGCTGCCGCTGCTGTGCCGCCGTGGCCATATCACCCGCGGCGAGATTGGCGCGATCCGCATCGGCGCGAACGAGACCCACTTCCAGGTGCCGCGCAATGCCGAGGCCCGCTTCCGCGAGGCGCTGGCCAAGACCGCCCGCGAAGGCGCCGAGGACGAGAGCGGCATCCGCATCGAACCCTCGCCCGATGCGCCGCGCGAGGTGGCCAAGCGCAATGCCCGCCACGGCAATGAAGGCGGCCCGCAGGGTGAACGCCGCCCCCATCGCAAGGGCCCGCGTGAGGGCGGTCATGGCGGTCAGGGCGGTTATCAGGGCAAGCCCAAGCAGCGCTACTGATGCCAGACCCCGATGTCATCGTGCTCGGCGCGGGGGCGGCGGGGTTGATGTGCGCTCGCGTGGCTGCCTTACGCGGGCGGCGCGTGCTGGTCATTGACCATGCCCGCGCGCCCGGCGCGAAAATCCTGATCTCGGGCGGCGGGCGCTGCAATTTCACCAATCTTGGTGCCGCGCCCGACCGTTTTCTCTCCTCCAATCCGCATTTCGCGAAATCGGCGCTTGGCCGCTATACTCCTGCCGATTTTCTGGCGCTGGTCGAAAGCTATGGCATCGCCTGGCACGAAAAGACGCTGGGGCAGTTGTTCTGCGACGGCTCGGCCCGGCAGATCGTGGCGATGATGGTCGAGGAATGCGCGAAGGGCGAGGTTGAGATCGCCTGCGGCGAGAGCATCCGCGATGTGCGCCATGCCGATGGGCGCTACCACGTCACCTTCGGCGTGCGCGAGGTCAGTGCGCCCGCGCTGGTCATCGCGACGGGCGGTCCATCGATCCCGCAGATGGGCGCAACCAGCTTTGCCTATGATCTGGCACGCCAATTCGGCCTGAAAATCGTCCAGCCGCGCCCGGCGCTGGTCCCCTTGACGCTGAGCGGTGAGGAAGCCCTGTTTCGTGAACTCTCCGGCGTGGCGACGCCCGTGGTGGCGAAAGTGGCCAAGGGGCCATGGGGCAAGGCCGCCTTTCGCGAGGCCGCGCTCTTTACCCACAAAGGCCTGTCCGGCCCGGCGATCCTGCAAATCTCCTCTTATTGGCAAAAGGGCGATGCCGTCGGTATCGACTTTCTGCCCGATGCTGTACCGGGCCTGCTGATCGATGCCAAAAAGGCCTCGCCTCGCTCGGGCGTCCTGCGCCATCTGCCGCTGCCTGAACGTCTTGGCCACGTGTTGGTCGAGCGCCTCGGCCTGCATGGTGAGCTGGGCACCATGACCGACAAGGCGCTCAACGCCGCCGAGGCTGCGCTGCGCGACTGGCGCTTCACCCCCGATGGCAGCGAAGGCTTCGCCAAGGCCGAGGTGACCGCCGGCGGTATCAGCACCGCTGAACTGTCCTCCAAAACCATGGAAGCAAAGAAGGCCCCAGGGCTCTATGCCATTGGCGAGGCGGTGGATGTGACCGGCTGGCTGGGCGGCTATAATTTCCAATGGGCCTGGGCCAGTGGCGTTGCCGCTGGGCAGGTGGTGTGAGCACGCTTGTGGCGCTTGGTCTTGTCCTGCGTGGAAAGTGGCGATAGGCGGTTGCGCAAGAAAGGCGGCGTCGATTGCGGGCCCGCCCCTGTTTGCAGAAAGCTGTCCGATGACCACCACGCCCCACGCTGAACTGGCCGCCACGATCGAAGCCGCCTGGGATGCGCGCGATACCGTCACGCCTGAAAGCGCCGATGTGCGCACCGCTGTCGAGGCTGCCTTCGCCCTGCTGGAATCAGGCGAGGCCCGCGTGGCGCAGAAGGTGGGTGGCGAATGGGTGGTGAACCAGTGGCTCAAGAAGGCCGTGCTGCTCTCCTTCCGCCTGAACGACAATGCCCTGCTGGAAGGCGGCATGGGCGGCGCTCCGGCATGGGACAAGGTGGCCATCAAGACCGCCGGTTGGGGTGAAGAGCAGTTCCGCGCCGCCGGTTTCCGCGCGGTGCCGGGCGCCGTGGCGCGCGTGGGCTGCCATATCGCCAAGGGCGTGGTGCTGATGCCCAGCTTTGTAAACCTTGGCGCTTTCGTCGATTCGGGCACGATGGTGGACACCTGGGCCACCGTCGGCTCCTGCGCGCAGATCGGCAAGAACGTGCACATTTCGGGCGGCGCGGGCATTGGCGGCGTGCTGGAGCCGCTGCAGGCCGGCCCGGTCATCATCGAGGATGGAGCCTTCATCGGCGCCCGCAGCGAAGTGGCCGAGGGCGTGATCGTGGGTGAGGGCGCGGTGCTCTCCATGGGCGTCTATCTGGGCGCTTCCACCAAGATCATCGACCGCGCCACGGGCGAGGTCCACATCGGCCGCGTGCCGCCTTACGCCGTGGTCGTCCCCGGCTCACTGCCCGGCAAGCCGCTGCCCGATGGCACGCCGGGGCCTTCGCTCTATTGCGCCGTCATCGTCAAGACGGTGGACGCGCAGACCCGCGCCAAGACCGGCATCAACGACCTGCTGCGCGACTGAGCCGCGTGATGCGCGCTGCCTTCTTGCGGGCGCTGGTGGGGGCAGGGCTGGCCCTGGCCCCGCTGGGCGCTTGCCATGCCGCCTCGCCCGCGCCCGCCGCTTTGCCGGTGACCAGGCCGGTGGTGGTGCGCAAGCTGCCGCATGACCCCCACGCCTGGACCGAGGGCCTGTTCTTCGATGCCACCGGGCAGATGTATGAAAGCACCGGCGAACTGGGCCGCTCCACCCTGCGCCGGGTGAATGTGGAAACCGGCAAGGTCGAGGCCAGCGTGCCCGTGCCCATGCCGCTCTATGGCGAGGGAAGCTCGGCGGTGGGCGACCGGATCTTCTCGCTCAGCTGGCAGAACGGCATCGGGCTGATCTGGGACAAGGCAACGCTCACGCTCAAAGGCCAGTTCAACTACCTTGGCGAAGGCTGGGCGCTGGCCAATCTCGGGCCCGATCTGGTGATGAGCGACGGCACCAGCAACCTGCGCGTGCTCGATCCCGCTGACCTTCACCTGCTGCGCATGATCCATGTGACGGCACTGGGCAAGCCAGTGCAAAACCTCAATGAGGTCGAGGTCGTCAATGGCGAGATCTGGGCCAACATCTGGCTGACCGACCGTATCGCGCGGATCGATCCGGCGACGGGAAAGGTCAAGGGCTGGATCGACGTGTCGGAACTGCACCGGGAAGCCGGGACGGTTGGGCCGGACCAGATTCCCAACGGCATTGCCTATGACGGGGTGCATCACAAGCTCTATGTCACGGGCAAGGAATGGCCGGTGATGTTTGAGATCAAGGTGCCGGGGAAGAAGTAAGAAGAGAAAGTGCGAGGGCCATCGCCCTCGCGCTCCCTTGAGTTGTCGGCGTTGGGCACGGGGTTCAGCCAAAGCACTAAGGACGCCGCGCCGCAGGCCTTAAATTCCCTGCTACGTCCTATCCGGTTCCTGCCTGCGGCGCTGCGATGCTGGCGCGATGATCGGGCGCCACTGCCTTAGGACATCCGCAGGGATAAGCGCTACGGCTTTGAACGCGGTTTGATGGAATAGTTCCATTCTGGATGGAACGCATCGCCGGCGATGTCGAGGCT
This sequence comes from Sphingomonadales bacterium, assembly GCA_028871475.1. Lineage (GTDB taxonomy): Bacteria > Pseudomonadota > Alphaproteobacteria > Sphingomonadales > Sphingomonadaceae > Novosphingobium. The sequence continues at coordinate 238,640 of JAGWMZ010000004.1, forward strand.
GGCCATTTGGGCGTCGGAGACTT
>JAGWMZ010000015.1 GCA_028871475.1 Sphingomonadales bacterium
GGCTGCCCTCTCCAAACAAAAGGGAGCGCGAGGGCGATGGCCCTCGCATCTTCCTCTTCTTATCTTCAACTCCGCCGAGCCGCCGCCCGCGCAATATCAGCCAGCCCCTGCATCAACAGCAGTTCGGCCTGCTGACTGTTCGTCAACAACTGGCGGTGCAGCAGGACCAGCCTGTCGACCAGCCGCTCCAAAGCCGGCCCACGCCAGCGAGCCAGTTCCCGCGTCAGATCATCGGCATCCTTCCAGAACACGCGGCGAGCGGCTTTTTCACCCTCGATGAAGGAGGCGGGATTGTCCCTCGGCCCCATTCGTGCGGCCAGGCCCGCCAGTTGCGCCGCACGCCGCTCCACCGCCAGCAGCAGACCGACCGGGTTGAGCGAGAGCTGGTCGATCCGGCGCAGTTCGGCGCCCAGCCGCGCCACATCGCCGCCCAGCACGGCGTTCACGATGGTGCCCATGCCATCATCCTGCGCCACGGCACCAATGGCGGCAAAGGCGGCCATGTCGGCATCGCGCGGCCGCTCGGCATTGGCGTCGAGGTAGAGTGCGAGCTTGGTCACTTCCGATTGCGCCAGCCGCGTGTCGAGGCCCGAGGCCGCCGCGATACGCTCGGCCAGATCATTGGTCATGCGCAGGCCCGCCGCGCTGGCCATGGCCCGCACCGATTGCGTCACCGAGCGCAGATCGGGCGGGTAGAACATCGCCACCAGCGCATCATCGCGCTTTTCCAGCAATTTGGCACAGCGGCCCTTGTCGGTGGCGCCGGGCGCCAGCACGAAGACCGGCCACAACCGCTCGACTGAGGTCAATGCCTCCAGCGCATCATGCGCCTCATCGCCCGAGGCGCGCACCCAGATGTAGCGCCGGTCGCCAAACAGCGAGGTCGAGCGGGCCTCGTCACCCAGCCTGGCGATGTCCCGGCGCAGTTCCGCGCCGGTAAACTCCACCTTCTCGCCCGGATCGGGCAGCAGGGAGAGGATGCGCAGCGCCGCCTCCTGCACCGCTCCTTCGTCAGAACCGCAGAAGAAGAAGATCGAGCAATCCCGCGCCGCGCGCTGGGCCTGGGCGGCAAAATCCTTCTGCGCGAGCTTCAGCGGACGGACTCGCCTTTAGCCGCTTCCTGCCGCAGCCGCACCGCCAGCGAGGTGACGATGCGATCGGCCACCACGCGGGTCAGGTTTTCCAGCGCGGTCTGTTCAGCGGCAACCGTCGCATATTCGGATGAGACCACGTCGATACCCGCGTCCGAGCCGGCCGTGGCGTCGAGCAGGATGTCCCCCGTCGCCGTATCCACCAGTTGGTAGCGCGCGCGCAGGGTGCGCCTTTCGCGGCCCACCGTGTCATTGGCCAGCACGCCCAGACCTTCGAGCTTGTCGTCCAGCCGCACATCGAGGCGATAGCGCCCGGTGCTGGCCTTGCGTCCGTCGGGGTGCATCCGGTCCATCAGCGCATTGCGCATCAGCCAGCCCTGCTGACCGGGAATCGCGGGCACATCCACATCCTCCAGCCCCTGCGCGATGGCCGCATGGCCGCCCCCGGCATAGAGCGGGTGCAGGCCGCAGCCGGCCAGCAGCGGTGTGGCGGCCAGCGCCAGGGCAAGAGCGAGTTTACGCGACAAGGTTCACCATCCGGTCGGGCACAACGATCACCCTCTTCACTTCCGCCCCGTCCAGCGCACGCTGCACCTTTTCCGAGGCCAGCGCCAGCCGTTCGAGCTCGTCCTTCGCGGTGCCCTTGGCCACGGTGATCGTGTCGCGCAGCTTGCCCTTGACCTGGATGGCCACGGTCACCTCGTCATCCACCAGCAGCGCCGGGTCGATCTCGGGCCATGCGGCATTGGCGATCAGGCCTTCGCCAATGGCCGCCCAGGCATCTTCGGCCAGATGCGGCATCATCGGCGCGATGAGCAGCAGCAGAGCCTTGATGCCCTTGGAACGGCTGGCCGAAGGCGCGGCCTTTTCCACCACGCCGGTCAGCTCATAAATGCGCGCCACGGCCTTGTTGAAGCCCAGCGTCTCGATGTCCTCGGCAATCGCGGCGACGGTCTGGTGGGTCTTGCGCTCCACCGCCTTGTCCTCGCCGGTGGCCTGCGCGTCATACTGGGCAAACAGACGCCACAGGCGCTGCACAAAGCGCGCGCAGCCCTCGATACCCGCCTCGCTCCACGGCAGATCGCGCTCGGGCGGGCTGTCAGACAGCATGAACCAGCGGATCGCATCGGCGCCATAGGTGGCGACGATCTCATCGGGGTCGACGACGTTCTTCTTCGACTTCGACATCTTGATGACGCGACCGATCTCGACCGGAGCGCCATCGGCCTTGAGCGTCGCGGCATCGCCACTGCGCTCCACCTCGCCGGGGCTGAACCAGATGGGCTGGCCATTGGCGGGGTCAATCCGAGAATAGGTCTCATGCGTCACCATGCCCTGCGTAAACAGGCTGGCGAAGGGCTCCTTCACCTCGATCTTGCCGATGCGCGACAGGGCCCGCGTCCAGAAACGGGCGTAGAGCAGATGCAGGATCGCATGTTCGATGCCGCCGATATACTGGCCCACCGGCAGCCAGCGGGCCACCTCGGCCGGATCGAACGGCGCGTCATCGGGCTGGCTGGCAAAGCGCAGGAAATACCAGGAGGAATCGACGAAGGTATCGAGCGTATCGGTCTCGCGCCGCGCGGGCTTGCCGCATTGCGGGCAATCGACATGCTTCCACGTCGGGTGGCGCTGCAGCGGGTTGCCCGGCGTGGCGAAATCCACATCCTCGGGCAGCACCACGGGCAGCTGCTTCTTGGGCACGGGCACCACGCCGCAAATCTCGCAATGGATGAAGGGGATAGGCGTGCCCCAATAGCGCTGGCGCGAAACGCCCCAGTCGCGCAGGCGCCACACGGTCTTGCCCTCGCCCCAGCCTTCGCTTTCGGCGCGGGTGATGACGGCCTGCTTGGCCTGCGCCACGGCCAGACCATTGAGGAAGTCCGAGTTCACCAGAACGCCGTCGCCCGCTTCGGCTTCCTTGCCAAAGGGCTTGTCGGCCTCCTCGGCGCTGGCGGCCACGACGCGCAGGATGGGCAGCTCATACTTCTTCGCGAAGTCGAAATCGCGCTGGTCATGCCCCGGCACGGCCATGATCGCGCCCGTGCCATATTCCATCAACACGAAATTGGCGATGTAGACCGGCAGCTGCGCGCCCGTGAAGGGATGCTTGGCGGTGATGCCGGTGTCGAAGCCCAGCTTCTCGGCGGTGTCCATCTCCGCCGCCGTGGTGCCGCCCTGCTTGCACAGGGCGATGAATTCAGCCGCCGCCGGATTATGCTCGGCCACGCCCTGCGCCACCGGGTGATCGGCGGCGACAGCCACAAAGCTGGCGCCGAAAATCGTATCGGGGCGGGTGGTGTAAACATCCAGCCCCGCGCCGTTGGACAGATGGAAGCTGAACTGCAGGCCCTGCGACTTGCCGATCCAGTTTTCCTGCATCAGCTTCACCTTGTCGGGCCAATGCTCCAGACTATCCAAGCCTTCCAGCAGCTCATCGGCAAAGTCGGTGATCTTGAGGAACCACTGGGAGAGCTTGCGCTTTTCCACCAGCGCGCCGCTGCGCCAGCCGCGTCCGTCGATGACCTGTTCGTTGGCCAGCACGGTCTGGTCGATCGGGTCCCAGTTGACCGCGCTTTCCTTGCGATAGACCAGCCCCGCCGCATACAAGTCCAGAAACAGCGCCTGCTCCTGCCCGTAATAATCCGGCTCGCAGGTCGCCAGTTCGCGGCTCCAGTCCAGCGCAAAGCCCAGGCGCTGGAGCTGCTTTTTCATGTTGGCGATGTTGTCACGCGTCCAGCCGCCCGGGTGCACGCCCTTTTCCATGGCGGCGTTTTCGGCGGGCATGCCAAAAGCGTCCCAGCCCATCGGGTGCAGCACTTCAAAGCCCTGCATCCGCTTGTAGCGGGCCAGAACGTCGCCCATCGTGTAATTGCGCACATGGCCGATATGGATACGCCCCGAGGGATAGGGGAACATCTCCAGCACATAGCTGCGTGGCTTGGACGAACTGTCGTCCGCCTTGAAACACTGGGCTTCGTCCCACGCTTTCTGCCAACGCAGGTCAGCAGTGCCGGACTCGAAACGCTCACTCATGTCCCTGTTCTTCCTTCAAGCCGCCTGCCTCCTCGCCCCCACGCGAAACCAGCGACAGGCGGATGAAGGCAGGTCCGGCGAAACCTTACTGCTGACCAGTATTACTGCTGAATCGTGCCGCGGCGCAGATCGCGCGCCTTGGTCAGGATCACGTCCTCAAGCTGCTGCACGGTGGCCGCCTTGACCGGCGCATCCACCCAGGCCCCGCCCTGGTTCACCTGACGGCTGGCCGCCACGCGCAGCGCGTCCGATCGCAGATCCTTGTCGAGGATGGTGACAGTGATCTTCATCCGCTCGTTCGGGCTGCTGGGGTTCACATACCAGTCGGTCACGATCACGCCGCCATTGCTGTCGGTCTGCACCAGCGGCATGAAACTGAGCACGTCGAGGCTGGCGCGCCACAGAAAGCTGTTGACGCCGATGGTCGTCACATTGGTGGGCGGCAGCGACATGCGACCGGGCCGCACGCGGTGGTGCTTGATGTGGATGGGGTTGTGAATATGGCCGCAAGCGCCCAGCGCCAGCACGCCCACCGCCGCCACGCCCGCGCGCAGGACCAGACGCGTGCCACGGCCAAAGCGTCCCATACGGCCAGCCAAGTTGAATTCCACCGATCCCGTCGTCATGCTCAATCCTTGCAAGCGGCCCGCGGCAGTCCCCCGCCCCGGCCCCATACCCAAGCGCGCCGACACAACCGATCGGGGCCGGGTGTGACCTCTCGATCGGCATGTCAGCGCGCGCAGGCGTTCTGGCCTCTATAGCCGCCCCCGCCCCCGCGGCAAGGGGAAGCTTGGGGGAAGCTGGATGCCTTCTCGCCTTTCCGGGGGTGAACGATGGCTGAATAATGCGCCGTGGCGGCCCCATCGCCTTGCGCGGGCCAGCACCGGTTCAGCTTGGCCTGTGCAGGAAGCGCGCTTATGGTAAGGCGTTGACCTGTGACTCGGCATTCTGCGGCAGGCCACACAGGCACGGATCGAAGGCTTAATTCCATGGCCCAGGCAGGGCAGATCACGCTGACAAACGAAGGAACATCCCCTGCGCTGGTGATGTTGCTGACGGTGTGCGTGCTGGCTCTGCCCGGCGCGATTCTGGCCTATTCCGGGCGGCTCGAAGGGACGCTGCCGGGCATCGGCACCAATCAGGGGCTTGGCGCCCTGTCGGGCAGCGGGGTTGACCCGCATATGACCCGCGCGCTGGCCGTCCGGCCCGACAGCATCGGTCCGCTGTTCCGCTTCACCCCCGCCGGCCTCACCAACCGGCCCGACCGGTCGGTGACCGTGGCCGTGCGCGTCGATGAACAGACCGCCCATTCGATCGTGGTGCGCGGATTGGCGAACCGGCCGCTGCCGTATGCCGCGCCGGGATCGCAAACACTGCATATCGCGTCCACGGCCTATAATCTGGGCCTGGCGCATGGCTATCAGGGGTTCACCGCGACCCCCACCCCGACCACCTTCACCCTGCCGCGTGACAGCAAGCGCAGCGAGATGCCCGACATCACCGCCTATGGCGCAGCATCGACCGACAATTCGGCGGCGGCGACCGTTTCGCGGCTGGCCCCGCGCGTGCAACTGGAAGACAAGGAACGCGCCGGACGCGCCCCGCGCACGCTTGAGGCTGTGGGCGAACAGAGCCTCGATGTCGGGGGCAGCTATCGTGTCAGCCGCAATTTCGACGTGACCGCCGGCGTGCGCTATTCGCAGGATCGCGACCGGCTCAAATCCGTCGCGCCCGACAGCCAGGCAGTCTATGTGGGAACCCAGTTCCGCTTCTGACCTGCCAGTTCAGGCCGGAAGAATTGCTGCAAACACACTTTTCCTTCGCCTATGCAGCAATTATTTGCGCCGCACCGCAATATATAGGACCAAAGACGCGTAAAAACTTTCGCGTTTTTTGCATTCTCCGATTGATTCATGCCTTCCACCATCTAGAAACTTGAAGAAAGCGACAGTCTGTTCGCTTGCCCGGGCACATTCATTCAACTTTCGCCCGGTGGTTTCCGGCTCAGTCAATGTTGATCAATCAGGAGATAGACGTGGCACGCATCGCAATCGTCACCGGTGGAACGCGCGGCATCGGCAAAGCGATCAGTCTCGCCCTCAAGGATCTGGGCTACACCGTGGCCGCCAATTATGCGGGCAATGACGAAAAGGCCAAGGCCTTCACCGATGAAACCGGCATCGCCGCCTACAAGTGGGACGTGGGCGACCATGACGCCACGCTGGCGGGTGTGGCCAAGGTCGAGGCCGAACTGGGCCCGGTCGATGTGGTGGTCAACAATGCGGGCATCACCCGCGACGCCGTACTCCACAAGATGAGCTTTGACGACTGGAACGAGGTGATGCGAATCAACCTTGGTGGCTGTTTCAACATGGCCAAGGCCACCTTCCCCGGCATGCGTGAGCGCAAGTGGGGCCGCATCGTCAACATCGGCTCGATCAACGGTCAGGCCGGCCAGTACGGTCAGGTCAACTATGCCGCCGCCAAATCGGGCATCCATGGCTTCACCAAGGCGCTGGCGCAGGAAGGCGCCAAGTTCGGCGTTACCGTCAACGCCATCGCGCCGGGCTATATCGACACCGACATGGTGGCCGCCGTGCCTGAGGCCGTGCTGGAAAAGATCGTGGCCAAGATCCCCGTCGGCCGCCTTGGCCAAGCAAAGGAAATCGCCCGCGCGGTCGCCTTCCTTTGCGCCGAGGATGCCGGTTTCGTGACGGGTTCCACCCTGTCGCTCAACGGCGGGCAGCACATGTATTGACGCTGGCTTTTCGACAGCCGCATCATGGCCCCCTGTCGTCACCGGCAGGGGGCTTTTTCGTCGCCTGCCAACACGATTTGTATTCGCCCGCCACAATACACAGTCTAAAGTGGGTGCGTGAGCACGCCCTACCATCCCCCGGTGAAGCGTTCGGTGGAAATCGCCGGGCACAAGACCTCCATCAGCCTGGAGCCGCTGTTCTGGGACTGGCTGCGCGAATCCGCGCGCGTGCTGAGCGTGCCGGTCAATGCGCTGGTCGCACGCATCGATGCCCAGCGTATCGCCGCGCCCGAACCACCGGGTCTGGCCGGAGCGATCCGGCTCTGGCTGGTCATGCAGGCCCCCATTCAGCCATCCGCGACGATGAACGACAGCGACATCGAGGATTCGGCCGCGGTTCACCAAGACATCGGTATCGACGCCCCGACAGGTGTTGAACCGGCGTCATTCCTTCAGAGAGGACACTTGCCATGAGACACTTCACCCTCAAATCCGCCCTGCCCACCATGGCGGCGCTGATGCTGGCCATGCCGGTCAGCGTCAGCTTTGGCGCAGGCGTCGCCAATGCGGAGCGCGTGCCCGCCAAACGCGTGGTGAAGATCTGCCGCAAGTCGAGCGGCACCACTGGTCTTGTGGCGGGCGGTGTGGCGGGCGCTGTGGTGGGCGGCAAGGTGATCGGCGGCGGCGTTGCCGGTCCGCTGGTCGGCGCAGCGGCGGGCGCGCTGGGCGGGCGGGCGATTGATCGCTCGATGACCGCCAAGAAGCGCTGCCATTATGAGCGGCGATAAAGGGATTTGAAGGCAAGGTGCGAGGGGGTTACCCCCTCGCGCTCCCATTATGCCTTCCGGCGAAGCGGCGGTGGTTCCCTGTCCTTGTGACGGAACTCTCCATCGGCGCAACGGAAAGGCGCCGCAGACATAAGAGCCCCGGCGCCTTGCTATCCTTCATTGCCTGCGGCGCGGCGTGCATTGCGCTGTGGTTGAACCTTTAGTGCAACGCCGACAACACAAGGGAGCGCGAGGGCAACGGCCCTCGCACCGTCCCCTTACTTAGTCACTACCAACCCGCTCGATGTCCGCGCCCATCAGCGCCAGCTTTTCTTCCAGCCGCTCATAACCGCGGTCGAGGTGATAGATCCGCGACACCTGCGTTTCCCCCTCCGCCGCGAGACCGGCGATGATGAGACTCATCGAAGCGCGCAGGTCGGTGGCCATCACCTCCGCGCCAGTCAGCTTGGGCACGCCCTGCACCACGGCGGTGCGCCCCTGCGCCGAAATCTTCGCCCCCATGCGGTTCAACTCTGGCACATGCATGTAGCGGTTCTCGAAAATCGTTTCGGTCAGAACGCTGGTGCCTTCCGCGCGGCAGAGCATCGCCATCAGCTGCGCCTGCATGTCGGTGGCAAATCCGGGGTAGGGCGCGGTGGAGAGGGTGACGGGGCGCAGCGGACCATCGGCGGCAACCTTGATGCCCGTGGCGGTTGCTTCGACCTGAACGCCCGCGTCGCGCAGCGCCTGCACCGTGGCTTCCATATCCTCGATTCGCGCACCCTTCAGCTCAACTTCGCCACCAGTGATCGCAGCGGCGCAAGCATAGGAACCAGCCTCGATACGATCAGGCATAACCATATAGGTTGCACCATGCAGGCGATCGACCCCGTGGATCGTCAGGTCCGACGTGCCGATGCCCTCGATCTGAGCGCCCATGGCGACCAGCAGGTTGCACAAATCGACAATCTCGGGTTCGCGCGCCGCATTGTGCAACACGCAGGTGCCCTTCACCAGCACGGCGGCCATCAGCGCGTTCTCTGTCGCACCGACCGAGACCACCGGGAAGGTGTAACGCCCACCGGGCAGGCCGCCATCGGGCGCAATGGCGCGCACATAGCCGGCCGCCAGCTCGATCGTCGCGCCAAAAGCCTCAAGCGCCTTGAGGTGAAGATCGATGGGGCGGTTGCCAATGGCGCAGCCGCCCGGCAGCGACACGGTCGCCTCGCCCGCGCGGGCCAGCAAGGGGCCCAGCACCAGGATCGAGGCGCGCATCTTGCGCACCAACTCATAGGGCGCGGTGGTGGAGGTGAGGCGCGTCGCGGCCAGCGTCATCACCCGGCCGAAATCCTCGGGCCGGCTGCCGGCAATGGTGGTGGACACGCCAAACTGGTTCATCAGATGCTGGAAGGAATCAATATCGGCCAGACGCGGCAAATTGCGCAAGGTCAACGGTTCATCCGTCAGCAAGGCGCAAGGAAGGAGGGTAAGAGCCGAATTTTTGGCACCCGAAACCGGAACGATACCCGAAAGGCGCTTCTGACCGTGAATGATGATCTTGTCCATTTTGGCCCTTTAGCGGGTTTACCCCGGGCCCGCAAATACCAACAAAGAACCATCGAACTTTGGGAAAAAGCTTTGTAGCCTGTTCTGGATCGATGCCAGAGTTTAAGCGTTATCACTTAGAACACCATGTTGGGGCAAAAGGGATTCATGACCAGCCAACCGATCAAACCCGTCCGCAAGGCCGTCTTTCCCGTTGCCGGCCTTGGCACCCGCTTCCTGCCCGCCACCAAGGCGATCCCCAAGGAAATGCTGCCGATCATTGATCGCCCGCTGATCCAATATGCGGTCGATGAGGCACGCGAAGCCGGTATCGAGCAGCTGATCTTCGTGACTGGTCGCGGCAAGACAGCCATCGTGGAGCATTTCGACACCGCCTATGAACTCGAGGCGACCATGGTGGCGCGCGGCAAGTCTCTGGACGCCCTGGAGCCTTCGCGCATTCAGCCCGGCAATCTGGTGACCGTGCGCCAGCAGGTGCCGCTGGGTCTGGGTCATGCCATCTGGTGCGCGCGCGCCATCATCGGCAACGATCCCTTCGCCATTTTCCTGCCCGACGAATTGATGATCGGCAAGCCGGGCTGCATGAAGCAGATGGTGGACGCCTATAACAAGCTGGGCGGGAACATGGTCAGCGTGCTGGAGGTGCCGCGCGAGGATGTGTCCTCCTATGGCGTCATCGCGCCGGGCGGCCAGCCCGATGGATTTGACGGGCAGTTGACCGAAGTGACCGGCTTGGTCGAAAAACCCAAGGTGGAAGATGCGCCCTCGAACCTCATCGTTTCGGGCCGCTACATTCTTCAGCCCGAAGTGATCGACATCCTCACCCATCAGGAAAAGGGCACAGGCGGCGAAATCCAGCTGACCGACGCCATGGCCAAGCTGATTGGCGAGCAGCCGTTCCACGCCGTCACCTTTGGCGGCAAACGGTATGACTGCGGGTCGAAGACCGGCTTTGTCGAAGCGACACTGGCCCTTGCGCTGGAACGGCCGGATATGGCCGACGAGGTGCGCGCGGTGGCCCGGCGCCTGCTGGGGCTTTGATCGGAGACATGTGACGGGGCGCGGGCGATAGCCCTCGCCCTCATCCTCCTTTTCTTGTCCTGTGCGGCAAAAAACAAAGGGCGGCTGAAACAGCCGCCCTTTGCGCATCCTCTCCAAGATGCAATCCCGTGGGCTTTTGTGCCCTTTATCGGGTGGGTTTATTCGTCGTCCGCCTCATTATGGGCGCCGTGATCCACCGTCTTGTCCGCAGAGGCAATCGCGATTGCATCGACACTCGACACATCGCCCTGCATGAAGGGAATGGGGTTAACCGCCGCGCCCTCGACACGCACCTCATAATGCAGATGCGGCCCGGTCGAACGGCCGGTGGTGCCCACGAAACCGATGATATCGCCCTTGTGCACGGTCTGCCCGGCAACCACGTTCAGGCGCGAAAGATGGCCATAGCGCGTTTCCAGCGAACCACCATGCTCAAGATCAATGCAAAGCCCATAGCCGCCGAACCAGTCAGCGCGGCCCACCACGCCATCGGCCGTGGCATGAACCGGCGTGCCGACGGGATCGGCCAGATCCACGCCAGCGTGCTGACGGCGGCCGCCCAGAACCGGGTGCCAGCGCAAGCCGAACTGGCTGGTCATGCGCATCGTATCGACAGGCATGCGCGAGGGAATCGAGACAGAATGGTTCAGGCCAACCAGCCCGTTACCGCCACCGAAACCGGGAATGACCGTGCCGGGCGCCGCGGCATGGGACACAAAATCATTGCCCTGACCGACGCGGTCCATCTGGCGCCACGAGGCGAACAATGTGCGGAATTCGCTGTCGGCCTTGTCACCAGCCTGAGCCGTCACCGGCTGGGTGGCGCGCAGCGGCGCGGCAATATCGGCATTGGCGCTGTTGGCCATGGCGGGCGTCGTCATCAAAGAGGCTGCGGCGGCGACCAGGGCGGCACCAGCGCGCATCTTGAACAGAACCGTTTTTGCGATCACCCGAAAACACCTTGAACTACACCACGACGCCGTCCCGATCCCCAGGGCGGAGCGCGATTTTGACCCGTGCTTCTACTGGTTAACCAGCAAAAACCATGAATATTGTGAGATGGTGGAACCCCCCGCCAGCTCGTGCGTAGTGACTAACCTTATGCCGTTTTACATCGCAAGGGATTCATACATTTCTCGCGACAAACCGGCTGATCGACGCGCTGAGTCGTTGAACGGTGGCTTAACGGCGCCGCGAAAGTAGCGCTTTACCAGCATTTGCCAGTGAGATTCGACGCTTTCGCCCGCGCGCTTGCAGCATTCCTCAAAATGAATCGCCCCGCAACGCACGTGGCGAATCTCATCGGCCAGAATGCGCTCGAGAATGCGCGCCCCCGTTTCATCGCCGCTGTGTCGCACCCGCTCCAGCGTCGCCGGCGTTACATCCAGCCCACGCGCCTCCAGCACCATGGGGACGATAGCCAGCCGCGCCGCCACATCATGGCGCGTGACATGCGCTGCCTCCCACAGGCCATCATGCGCGGGCAGATCACCATAATGCGCGCCCATCTGCGCCAGATGCCGCTCGATGATGGCGAAATGCAGCGCCTCATCGGCCGCCACCGCCAGAAAATCGCTGACGAAGCGCTCGCCCATCTGCGCGCCAAACCGTCCTGCCATGTCGAGCGCAAGGTCGATCGCCACAAATTCGATATGGGCCAGCGCGTGCCACAGGGCGATCCGCGCACGTTCCGACCCGCCCTTGCCGCGTTTGGGCATGCGGTTGGGGGGCAGCAGTTCGGGTCTCTCGGGCCGCGCCGGGCGCTCGGGCATGGCTTGTGGAAAGGCAAAGGCGAGGCGCCCCAGCCGCCAATCCCGCGCCACGGCGCGCGTGGCCATCAGTTTGGCGCGTGGATCAGCGGTGTTGAGGGCGGCGGCGATGGCTTCGCCAAGGGTCCGGGTGGTCATGAGGGGGAGTTAGAAGAAAGGAAGAAAAGATGCGAGGGCCATCGCCCTCGCGCTCCCTTTATGTGCCGGCATTGCGTTTCGGGTTCGGCGCGTTTCGGGTTCGGCGGCGGAGCAAACATCGCAGCGCCGCAGGCAAAATACCAGCACTGCACCAGCAAATTCATGCCTGCGGCGCGGCGAGGTCAGGCGCTAGGGTCGTGCACCACTGCCGCTTTGTCGGAAGACGTCATGGGAGCGCAAGGGGGTAACTCCCTCGCACCTTCCCTTCTTGATCACCCTTCCCGAACGGCCTGCAACACCTCTTGCGCATGCCCCTTGACCTTCACCTTGTCCCAAACGCGCAGAATCCGCCCGTCCGGCCCGACAAGATAGGTCGTGCGCAGCATGCCCATATAGCTGCGCCCATACATGCTCTTTTCGGTCCAGATGCCCAGCGCATCGGACAGGCCGCCCTCCTCGGCATCGCTGGCAAGAGGCGCTGCCAGCCCATGCTTCTCGATGAATTTGGCGTGCTTTTTCGGCGGGTCCTTCGACACGCCCAGCAGCGCCGCCCCCGCCGCCGCAAACTCGGCCGACAGAGCGGAAAAATCCTTGTTTTCCGTGGTGCAGCCGGGCGTATCATCCTTGGGATAGAAGAAGACCACCAGCTTGCGCCCGGCAAAATCAGACGGACGCAGGGTGCTGCCATCAGGCGCGGTCATGGCGATATCGGGGAAGGCGTCACCCGGGCCCAGCATGTCGGTCATGGCTTGTCAGATCTCCAATGTTTCGCCGAACATCGCGCGCCAGGCCAGGGCGACCGTGGCGCGGGCATCGGCCAGTGCCGTCATCACCGCCTGCCAATCGCCCAAGCCGCAGGCCTTGGCAAGCGCCGCGCAGGCCGCATCCCCCGGCACCACACCATCAGGCGCCAGCAGGCGGGACGCAATGAGCAGCCGCGCCAGAACGCCATGCGCCGCCGCCATGGCGACAGGCAGGTGCCCGGCGGCGATCAGCTCGTCGAGCGCCTCATCCAGACGTGGGGTCAGCGCGATGCCATGGCGCAGTTGCAAGGCATGGATCAGAAACTCGACATCGACCAGACCGCCGCGCATCAGCTTCACGTCCAGGCTGCCGCGCGGTTGTTTGTGCTCGGCCATGCGCTGGCGCATGGCGAGAATGTCATCGATCAGCGTAAGGGGCGGCGGGGCGGTCAGCACCTGCGTGATGATCTGCCCCAGCGCCGCGCATGCCTCCGGCGAACCGAACAGGGGGCGGGCACGGCACAGCGCCATATGCTCCCACACCCAGGCCTGCTCACGCTGATAGAGCGCGAAACTCTCGAGGCTGACGGCCAGCGGCCCCTGCGTGCCCTGTGGCCTCAGCCGCGTGTCCACCTCGTAAAGCGCCCCCTCGGCCGTGGGCACGGAAAGCGCCGCGCTGATCCGCTGGGCCAGCCGGTTGTAATAGAGCGTGGCGCCCAGCGGGCGGCGCCCATCGCTTTCGGCGGCATAGTCGCCGGTAAAAAGATAGACGATGTCGAGATCGCTGGCATGGCTCAGCGCCTCGCCGCCCAGCCGGCCCAGCCCCAGAATCAGCAATTCGCTGCCCGCGATGCGGCCATGCACGCTTGCAAACTCGGCCACGGTGGCGCGGGCCAGCACCACCATCGCCGCCTGCGCCACATGGGCAAGCCCGCGCGCGATGGCGAGCGGATCATGCACCCCCTCGATCAGCTGCACGCCCAGCGCAAAGCGGCGCTCGCCCACCTTGCGGCGCACATGATCGAGAATGCGCTGATAATCATCACCCGCCTCGCTCTGTGAAAATTCAGCGATCAGCGCGTCGACATCGCCGGGCAGGGCAAAGGCGCTGGCGTCGATCAGCGCATCGAGCAGATCGGCCCGCCGGGCCAGTTCATCGGCCAGCGGCGGGGCCAGCGACAGGATGCGCGCCAGAACATCGAGCAGGCCCGGCCGCGCTTCCAGCAGGCGGAACAGGTTGACCGCCGAGGACAGGCTGGCGATCAGCCTTTCCCAGCGGGTCAGCGCCTTGTCCGGCTCGGGCGCCTTGGCGAGCGCCGCCAGCAGTTGCGGCAGAATGGCATCGAGCGCGGCCAGCGCCGCCTCACTGCGCAGGGCGCGCATCGTGCCGCCGCGCCAGCCATCGATGCGCGCGGCAAGGCCTGCCGGGTCAGCAAAGCCCAGCGCTGCCAGATCCGCCTCCAGCGCGAAACCGCTGGGCGCATCGACGGGCGCATCCGCCTTGACTGGCGCGATTGACGGCGGCGCGCTGGCGGCAATCAGCGCGTCGTAACGCATGCCGACCATGGCCGTGATCGCCTCGATCTCGCTGATCAGCGCCGCGCCATCGGGCAGGCCGTCCAGCCGCGCCACCTTGTCGATGGCCGCCATGTCGCGCGGCAATGTATGGGTCTGCAGGTCGGCCACCATCTGCAACCGATGCTCGATCTGGCGCAGCCGGTCATAGGCCTGCCCCAGGTGCAAAGCATCCTGCGAGTCGATCAGCCCGGCCGCCGCCAACGCATCGAGCGCCGCGCGCGTGCCCTTCTGCCGCAGCGCCGGGTTGCGCCCACCATGGATCAACTGATGCCCCTGCGCGAAAAACTCGATCTCGCGGATGCCGCCGCGCGCGCGTTTGACATCAAAGCCGGGACCGACGGCGGTGACCTTGCCATGCTCGGCGCGGATGCGCCGCGTCAGCCGCCCGATCTCGGCAATGGCGCCGAAATCGAGGCTCTTGCGCCAGACAAAGGGGCGGATCTGGGCCAGAAACTCTTCCCCCAGCGCAATGTCGCCGCTGGCCGCGCGCGCCCGGATGAAGGCGGCCCGCTCCCAGGCCAAGGCGCTGCTTTCGTAATGGGTCAGCGCCGCCTCTATGGGGATGGCCAGCGGGCTGACCTCGCTGGCCGGGCGCAGCCGCAGATCGACGCGAAAGACATAGCCCTCGGCATCGACATGGGTGAGCAGGCGCACGATCTCGCGCGCATAGCGCTGCGCCGCCTCGCCCGGATCGTCACGCGGGCGGCGCGGCATGGTCAGCGGATCGAACAGCAGGATCGGGTCGATGTCGGAGGAATAATTGAGCTCGCCCGCCCCCTGCTTGCCCAGCGCCAGCGCGACAAAGCCTGCCGGCTCGCTGTCAGGCGCCCGGCTCACTATGGCATGGCGGATCGCGGCATCAAGCGAGCGATCGGCCAATGCGGTCAGTTCGCCCACCACGCGCGGCAAGGCAAAGGCCCCCGCCAGATCGCCAACGCCCAAAGCCAAAGCCGTGGCCAGCCGCCGCCGCCGCAGCGCCGCGCCAAGATCGGGCGCATCCTCACCCGCCAGCGCGGCGGCGGCCAGCGCCCCATCGCCATCTCCCGCCGCCAGCAGCGCGGTGATCGCGGGCAGGCGGTCCATCGCGCGGGAGAGGAAAGGGCTGTAGGCCTGCGCGCGTTCCAGCGCGTTCGTCCAATCGGGCATGCATCCGTCCATATGGTTTCGCGCCATCATGGGGCGGGGTGAGGCAAGGCGCAAGGCACTGGAACCTGTCATCAACGCCCGCTATGGGGTCGGTCATGAACGCATGGCACTTCCCCCCCGAATGGCACCCGCAGGACTGGATCTGGATCGGCTTTCCGCATGATCCGGTCGAATGGCCCGGCTTTCTCGGCGCGGCGCAGGAGCAGATGGCTGCTTTCGCCAATGCGGTGGCCAACAGTGGGCAGCAGGTGCGCCTGCTGGTGCGCGACGCGGTGAACGAGGCCCGCGCCCGTGAACTGTGCAACGACAAGGTGGTGATCGAGCGCCGCGTCTATGGCGATGTCTGGCTGCGCGACACCGGGCCGCTGGTGATGCGCGATGGCGCGGGCGGGCGTGCGGCGCGGCGCTTTGGCTTCAACGGCTGGGGCGGGAAATATCTGATGGAGGGCGACCAGACCATTGGCGCCGAAATCGCGCGCGACGCCGGGCTGGACATCACCACTGCCGACTGGATTCTGGAAGGCGGCGCGCTGGATTGCGATGGCACCGGCCTTGTCGTCACCACCGAGCAATGCCTGCTCAACCCCAACCGCAACCCGCATCTGACGCGCACCGATCTGGAGATGCGTTTGCAGCGCGATCTGGGCTTTAACCGCGTGCTGTGGCTGGGCGATGGCCTCATCAACGATCACACCGATGGCCATGTCGACAATCTGGCGCGATTCGTCGGGCCAAACCTGCTCGCCCTGCCCACGGCGACCGGCCAGGATGACCCCAATGCCGCCATCTATGCCGATGCGCGAGAACGTGCCGAAGCCATGGGCGTGCAGGTGGCGCTCGTCCCCAGCCCCGGTCGGGTGGAGCGTGATGGCCGCATCGAGCCGGCCAGCTATATGAATTTTGCCGTGACGACGCATCTGGTCGTCGTGCCGATCTATGGCACCGAGCATGACGAGGCTGGCATTGCCGCCATTGCCGCCCTTTTCCCGGATCGGGAAACCATCGGGATCATGGCGGATGCAATTCTGGCCGGAGGTGGATCTTTCCATTGTTCCAGCCAGCAAATGCCCCGCGCATAACCCCGGCGTTAAAGCTTCCTTAGCAGTTTTACGCAGATAAGCGTGGGCATGTCGATTGCCCGCGCCCTGTCCCGTCATGCCTGTGCCGCAGCCTCTGTCGAGGCTTTGCGCATGGTCGTGGTGATGGGTTGCGCCGCCGCGCTCGCGCTGGCCGGGGTGTCGTTCCGCTTTTGAAATTTGACCCAGTTTGACGGAAGGCCGCGTGGAAGCTCCCAATTTTCCACGCGGCCTGTTTCGTTTTGGATTTCAGGGAATTTGAAGAAGGAAGATGCGAGGGGGTTATCCCCTCGCGCTCCCATGTCGTCTACCGGCTCTCGGGTGGTGGCGCCCGATTGTCGTGCGGGCACTCTCCACCAGCGCAAAAGAAAGGCGCCGCAGGCATGAAAGCCCCGGCGCCTGCTTTTCATTGAATGCCTGCGGCGCGGCGTCCCCAGATCTTTGGCCGAACCCTTGGCGCAACGCTGACAACAAAAGGGAGCGCGAGGGCGATGGCCCTCGCATCCTGCCCTTCTTACCTCACTTCAAATCCGGCGCCGTCGCCTCACCCTTCAGCAGGGCAATGGCCTCGCTGAGAGGAACGACCTTCTGCGCCTGCTCGCCCAGCACGCGGATGGCGACAGTGCCTTCCTCGGCCTCACGCTTGCCCACCACCAGCAGGTAGGGCACCTTCTGGAGCGAATGCTCGCGCACCTTGTAGTTGATCTTCTCGTTGCGGGTGTCGGCTTCCACGCGAATACCGGCGGCCTTCAACTGGGCCACGGCATCATGGGCATAGTCGTCGGCGTCCGACACGATGGTCGCCACCACCGCCTGCACCGGGGCCAGCCAGACGGGCAGCTTGCCGGCGAAATGCTCGATCAATATGCCGATGAAACGCTCATAGGAGCCCAGAATCGCGCGGTGGAGCATGACCGGGCGATGCTTCTCGCCATCCTCGGCAATATATGAAGCATCCAGACGTTCGGGCAGCACGCGGTCCGACTGGATCGTACCGCACTGCCACGTCCGCCCGATGGCGTCGGTCAGGTGCCATTCCAGCTTGGGCGCATAGAACGCGCCTTCGCCGGGCAGCTCTTCCCAGCCATACTCTTCCGTCGCCAGACCAGCCTCGACCACCGCATTGCGCAGTTCGGCCTCGGCCTTGTCCCACATCTCGTCGCTGCCAAAGCGCTTTTCCGGGCGCAGGGCCAGCTTGATCTCATACTTGAAGCCAAAGTCCTTGTAGACCCGGTCCGCCAGCTCGCAGAAGGCCCGCACTTCCTCGACGATCTGGTCCTCGCGGCAGAAGATGTGGCCATCGTCCTGCGTGAACTGGCGCACGCGCATGATGCCATGCAACGCGCCATGCGGCTCGTTGCGGTGGCAGCAGCCCATTTCGGCCAGACGCAGCGGCAGTTCGCGATAGGACTTGATGCCTTGACGGAAGATCAACACATGCGCCGGGCAGTTCATCGGCTTCAAGGCCATCCACTCGGCGTCCTTGGACACGATCGGACCATCGTCCTCGGTATTCGGCGCCTCATCGGGGATGACGAACATGTTTTCGCGATATTTGCCCCAGTGGCCGGACTGTTCCCACTGCTTGGCATCCATCACCTGCGGGGTCTTGACCTCCTGATAGCCCGTGCCGTCGATGGCGCGGCGCATATAGGCCTCCAGCTCGCGCCAGATCATGTAGCCCTTGGGGTGCCAGAAAACGCTGCCATGCGCTTCCTGTTGCAGATGGAACAGGTCCATCTCGGCGCCCAGCTTGCGGTGGTCGCGCTTGGCGGCTTCCTCAAGCCGCAGCAGATGCGCGTCGAGCTGCTTCTTGTTGAGCCAGCCGGTGCCATAGATGCGACTGAGCATCGCATTCTTCTGGTCGCCACGCCAATAGGCGCCTGACACGCGGGTCAGCTTGAAAGCCTGCGGGTCCAGCTTGCCGGTGCTGGGCAGATGCGGCCCACGGCACATATCCAGCCAGTCCTCGCCCGACCAATAGACGGTCAAATCCTCGTCACCGGGCAGTTCGGCGGCCCATTCGGCCTTGAAGCTTTCGCCCTGCTGCTTCCAGCGGCTGATCAGTTGCTCGCGGCTCCACACCTCGCGGCGCAGCGGCTTGTTGGCGGCGATGATCTTGCGCATTTCCGCCTCGATGGCGGGCAGGTCTTCCTCGGTGAAGGGCCGGTCCTTGGGCGCGAAGTCGTAATAGAAGCCATCGTCCGTCGCCGGGCCAAAGGTGATCTGCGTGCCGGGGAACAGGTTCTGCACCGCCTCGGCCAGAATATGCGCGTAATCGTGGCGCGCCAGCTCCAGCGCGTCTTTCTCGTCCTTGTTCGTCACCAGCGCCAGAGACGCATCGCCCGTGAAAGGCCGGGTGAGATCCACCAACTCGCCATCAATGCGCGCGGCAATCGCGGCCTTGGCCAAGCCCGGACCGATCGCGGCGGCCACATCATAGGGGGTGGAGCCCGGCGCCATTTCGCGCGACGAACCATCGGGGAGGGTGATCTTGAGCATGGTGGACATGGGGATGCCCTGTAGCCGCGCGCGGGCCTGCGCTCAACCCCCGCACTCAACCCATAGGTTGGCGCAATAATGCGCAAATGAAGCGCATGGCACCCCTTTTCTCCCCGCGCGCCAAAGGGCAGAAGGCGCCCATGACCAAGACTGCCCCCACCCCCGTCACCGATTTGCGCTTTTTCACCATGCCGGCAATGGCTTCGGGCGAAGGCGCGCGCATCGCCCATCGCCTTACCCCGCCCAAGGATCGCAACGCGCCCACCATCGTCTTCCTGCCCGGCTATATGTCCGATATGGGCGGGTCCAAGGCGACCATGCTCTACCATGCCGCGCGCGAGGCCCGCATCGGCGCGCTGCTGCTCGATTATTCCGGCTGCGGCCAATCCTCCGGCGATTTTGCCGATGGCACGCTGAGCCGCTGGCGTGACGAGGTGCTCACCCTCATAGACGCGCGGGTCAGCGGCCCCATCGTGCTGGTCGGCTCCAGCATGGGCGGCTGGCTGATGCTGATGGTGGCACGCGCACTGGTGGAAAGCGGGCAGGGCGACCGCCTGATGGGCATGGTGGGCATCGCCGCCGCGCCCGATTTCACGCAATGGGGCTATACCAGCGCGCAAAAGGCCGATCTTGTGGCCGGGCGCATCGTGCTGGAGCCCAACCCCTATGGCCCGGACCCCACGCCGACTCACCCGCGCTTCTGGGCCGATGGCGAAAAGAACCGCCTGCTGGAGGACGAAATCGCGCTCGATATGCCCACTATGTTGATTCACGGACAGAAGGACAGCGATGTGCCATGGGAAATTTCATTGCGCCTCTCTGCAACTTTACGTTCGGGCGCGGTTCAGCTATGCCTCGTCAAGGACGGCGACCACCGTCTCAGCAAAGAGGCGGATCTGGCCCTGATACGGCGCTCCGTTTTTGCGCTGGCAGGGATCGGCTAGATCCGGGAAGTCATTGATGTCACTCGCCTTGATTGCCGCTTTCATGTTGCTGCAGACCGGCCCCGTCGTTCCCGATGGTGCCGGCCCCTCGCTCGGGCTGCCGATGATCGACCGCCCCCCGCCAAGGCCAAGGCGCAACAGCTATCTGCTGCCCAGCGAGCGGGGCGCGGTGGAAAACAACAAGCTGGCCCAGTGCCGCGATACAGCAGCGGCCAATGCCGACCAGGGCGTCTCGACGGCCACCGATTGGCTTTCGGGCGCCAAGGGGCCGGAACGGGCCGAAGCGCATCTCTGCCTTGGCTATGCCTACAGCCAGTCGCAGGCGTGGGAGATGGCCCAGCAGGCCTTTCTGGCCGGCCGCGACGAGGCCACCGACAATGTGCTCACCCGCGCGCGGCTGGGCGCCATGGCGGGCAATGCCGCGCTCGCCTCGGGCCATATGGTGCAGGCGATCACCGCGCTGGAACGCGCCAAGGCCGACGCCAAGGCGGCAGGCAATCTCTCGATGCTCGGCGCGATCGACAGCGACCGTGCCCGCGCGCTCGTCGCGCTCAAGCGCAATGACGAAGCCGCCGCAGCCCTTGCCGAGGCGCGCAGGGACGCCCCCGGTGACGAGGCCGTCTGGCTGCTGTCGGCCACGCTGTCACGCCGCATGGGCAAGCTGACCGACGCCCAGAGCCAGATCGAGACCGCCGTGAAGATCAGCCCGCTCGACCCGGAAGTGGGGCTGGAAGCAGGCGTGATCGCCGAACTCTCCGGCCATGAGGATGCCGCAAGGCGTTCGTGGCAGTCCGTTGTCGCGGCCAGCCCGCAAAGCGATGCCGGCCATCAGGCCGCCGCCTATCTGGCGCAGATCGGGCCGGCGCCCGCCGCGCCTGCCCCGGCAAACGCCCCATCGACCACCGGCGCCCCCGGCGCCAACGCCACCTCCACCAAACCCCTTGCCAAGAGCGGATAATGTCACAGTTCGCCCAGGCATGATTCCCCAAGACGTCCGGCCCATGGCCGGGCGACAACAACACCAGAGTGACAATCGGGAGAGCGACACCGTGTCCGAACCGTCCAGCCGTTCCACTACCACCGCCACCCTGCCCGAAGCGCTGATCGCGCGGCTGGCCCCAAGGCTGGAGGCGCGGCTGGGCGATGCGCAATTACCCGGCGACCCCGCGATGAACGCGCAGGGGCTCGACGCCATGACCCGCTTCATGCTGACCGCGGCGGGCAAGCGCGAAAGGGCGCAATCGGCCATCGCCATCGAAACCGTTTCGGGCGCGGCGGGCGAGCGCTTCATGCGCATCGCCGTCATCAACGAGGACATGCCTTTCCTCGTGGATTCCATCGCGGGCACGGTGTCGGCCCATGGGCTGGTGATCGACCGGCTGATCCATCCCGTCCTGCCGGTGGAGCGTGATGCCCACGGCCTGATCACCGACCTGCCCGAGGGCGATGCGCCGGGCACTCCGCGCGAATCCATGGTCTATCTGGAAACACCGCGTGCCGATGCGCGCACCCGCGCCGCCCTTGCCGCCGAACTGGCGCTGACTTTGGGCGATGTGCGCACCGCAGTGGGCGACTGGAACGCGATGCGGGCCGCCATGGACGAGGATGCCGGCCGCCTGACCGCGATGGACCGGGCCGAGGGCGCCAGCCTGCTGCGCTGGTTCAAGGATGGCATGCTGACGCAGCTGGGCCATGTCGTACGCCTGCGCGACGGCACCCAGCAAGGCGCGCTGGGCATCTGCCGCAAGAGCACCTGGGACCTGCTGAGCCGCGCCAGCTTTGAGCGTGCCTTTGCCTGGTTCGATGGCTTTGCCGCGCGGGGCGGCGGCGGGCGCCTGCCGCTCATCGTCAAGTCGAACCGTATCTCGCATGTCCATCGCCGCGTGCCGCTCGATCTCTTCATCGTGCCGCTGATCGAGGATGGCCATGTCATCGCCCTGTCCATCCACGCCGGTGTGTGGACCAGCGAGGCACTGGCCAGCCCGCCCCACGCGGTGCCGCGCATGCGCGCCCAACTGGCCGCGCTGATGACGAAATTCGGCTTTTCGGCGCGTGGCCATGCCGGCAAGGGTCTGATCCATGCGCTGACCAGCCTGCCGCATGACCAGCTCATCGGCTTTACCGACGCCGATATGGAGCGCGTCGCGCTGACGCTGATGAGCCTGATCGACCGGCCTCGCCCGCGTCTGGCACTGGTCGGCGCGCCGCTGGAACGGCACCTTTATGCCTTCGTCTGGCTGCCGCGTGACCGCTTCTCCACCGCCATGCGCAAACGCGTGGCCGCACTGCTGACCGAGGCGACCGGCGCCAAGGTGCTCGACTGGTCGCTCGAGGTCGAAGGTTCGCATCTGGCGCAATTGCGCTATGTGCTGGCCAGCGGCGAGGGTGAGGAAACCCCCATGCCCGACGAGGCCGCGCTCGACGCGCAATTGCAGTTGATGCTGCGCGGCTGGGGCGATGCGGTCGAAGCCGAACTGGCGCAGAGCGAGGACCCGGCCCGCGCCGCAGCCATCGCCAGCCGCTATGCCGAAGCCTTCCCCATCGCCTATCAGAACACCTATGGTCCGGCCGAAGCGGCGATCGACATTGCCCATCTGCGCCGCGTCGCCGGTGGCGGCGATGAGGCTTTCACGCGCGCCGTGCGGCTCTATCAGCTCGATGTGGATGGCGAGGACCGCCTGCGTCTCAAGATCTATGAGAAGAGCGCGACGCTGGTGCTCTCCGACGTGGTGCCGGCGCTCGAACATTTCGGCTTCCGCGTGATCGACAACGTGCCCACCACCCTGGCCACCCGCGATGAAAAGCTGGGAGTCATCCATGATTTCGTGCTGGGCCTGCCGCGCGGCGCCGATGTGGCGCCGGTGCTGGCCCATGCGCCCATCATCGAGGATGCCATGCTCGCCGTGCTGGCGGGCGTGGGCGAGGAGGATGCCTTCAACCGCCTGATCGTGGGCGTGGGGCTTTCCGCGCGAGAGGCCAACTGGCTGCGCGCCTGGTATCGTTACCTGCGCCAGACGGGGGTGAACCTGGGCGTGGACACGGCGGTGGATGCGCTGATGAATGCGCCCGTGGTGACCCTGGGTCTGGTGGACCTGTTCCGCGCGCGCCATCAGGAAAGCGGCGGCGACCGGACGGCGTCCGAAAGCGAGGCGGAGGCCGCCATCCGCGACGGCCTGGCCAAGGTTTCGGCCATCAACGAGGACCGCCTGCTGCGCGCCTTCCGCAGCGTGGTGCTGGCGATCCTGCGCACCAATGCCTTTGCCCCCTCCAGCCGCGAGGCGCTGGCCTTCAAATTCGACTCCGCTCTGGTGCCCGGCCTGCCAAAGCCCCTGCCGTGGCGCGAAATCTTCGTCTATTCGCGCCGGGTCGAAGGCATCCATCTGCGCGCCGGGCCGGTCGCGCGCGGCGGCCTGCGCTGGTCGGATCGGCGTGACGATTTCCGCACCGAAGTGCTGGGCCTGATGAAGGCGCAGCGCGTGAAGAATGCGGTCATCGTGCCGACCGGCGCCAAGGGCGGCTTTTACCCCAAACAGCTTCCCGACCCCGCGCATGACCGCGACGGCTGGGCGAACGAGGGCCGCGAAAGCTATAAGGTCTTCATCCGCACGCTGCTGTCGATCACCGACAACATCGAGGATGGCAAGGTCGTCCACCCCGAAGGCGTCATCATCCGCGATGGCGAGGACCCCTATTTCGTCGTTGCCGCCGACAAGGGCACGGCCACTTTCTCCGACACGGCCAATGGCCTTGCGGCGGAAAAGGACTTCTGGCTGGACGATGCTTTCGCCAGCGGCGGCTCGAAGGGCTATGACCACAAGGCCATGGGCATCACCGCGCGCGGCGCGTGGATGTCGGTCCAGCGCCACTTCCTGGAAATGGGCGTGGATGTGCAAAGCGACCCCGTGCGCGTGGTGGGCGTTGGCGACATGAGCGGCGACGTCTTCGGCAACGGCATGCTGCTCTCGCAGTCGCTGCTGCTCACCGCCGCGTTTGACCATCGCCACATCTTCCTCGATCCCAATCCCGATGCGGCGAAAAGCTGGGCCGAGCGCAACCGCCTGTTCAACCTGCCCCGGTCGAGCTGGGACGATTACGACCGCTCGGTCCTCTCGGAAGGCGCCGCCATCGTGCCGCGCAGCCAGAAGGAAATCCCCCTCTCGCCCGAAATCCGCGCCGTGCTGGGCATCGAGGCGGAGGTGATCGACCCCGATTCGCTGATGACCGCCATCCTGAAGGCCCCGGTCGACCTGCTGTGGTTTGGCGGCATCGGCACCTATGTCAAATCCGCGCATGAGGTGAACGCCGATGTGGGCGATCCCTCCAACGATGCCATCCGCGTCAACGGCGGCGACGTGCGCGCCCGCGTCATTGGCGAGGGCGGCAACCTTGGCTGCACGCAGGCGGGCCGCATCGACTATGCCCTTCTGGGCGCGGACCATTTCGGCGGGCGCGGCAACACCGACTTCATCGACAATTCGGCCGGCGTCGATTG
Organism: Sphingomonadales bacterium; assembly: GCA_028871475.1. GTDB lineage: Bacteria > Pseudomonadota > Alphaproteobacteria > Sphingomonadales > Sphingomonadaceae > Novosphingobium. The sequence continues at coordinate 24,648 of JAGWMZ010000015.1, forward strand.
CTCGGACAAGGAGGTCAACATCAAGATCGCGCTGGCATCGGCCAAGCGCGCCGGGCGCCTCACCGAAGAGGACCGCGTGGTGCTGCTCTCGCAGATGACCGATGCGGTGGCGGCCCTGGTGCTGGAGGACAACCGCCTGCAAGCGCTGGGCCTCTCGATCGCCCAAAGCGGCGGGGCCGATGCCATGCCCGGCCATGTGCGCCTGATCGAGATGCTGGAGGATTCCGGTCAGCTCGACCGCCGCACCGAAGGGCTGGCCGATGCCGACACCTTCACGCGCCGCGCTTCCGAAAGTGGCGCTGGCCTCACCCGGCCCGAACTTGCCGTGCTGCTCTCCAGCGCCAAGCTGGCCATTCAGGATGCGCTGGAACGCTCGACCGTTGTCGATGACCCGGCGCTCGATGCCGAACTGCTCACCGCCTTTCCGCAAGCGATGCGCGACACCTACCGCGAGGATATTCTCGCCCACCGCCTGCGCCGCGAAATCCTCGCCACACGTCTGGCCAACCGCCTCGTCAACCGCCTCGGCTTCGTTCACCCCTTCGAACTGGCCGAGGAAGAAGGCGTGGGCCTTGCCGATGTGACGGCAGCCTTCCTGGCGGCGGAGCAGCTTTTCGGCATGGCCGCCATCTGGCAGGCCATTGAGGACGCGCCGATGGGCGAAAAGGCCCGCATCCTGCTGATGAGCCGCAGCGCCGACGCCTTGCGCAGCCATATGGCCGACCTGCTCCGCTCGGGCGCGACCACCATGTCGCCCTTCGTGCTGGCAGAGGCGCTGTCAGGCGGCCTCGGCACGCTGGCAACACAGGTTGATGACCTGCTGGTGGCCGAAGCGCGCGACCAGTCGGCCCGCCTCTCGGCCGACCTGCTGGCCGCCGGGGCCGACCCCGAGCAGTCCGCCGCCATCGTGCGCCTCTTCGACCTCGATGGCGCGGTGGGGCTGGCCGCCCTTGCCCACACCGGCGGGGCCGAACCCATCACACTCACCCGCGCCTTCACCCGCCTTGGCGAGGCCCTCGGCCTCGACTGGGCGCAGGGCGTGGCCGCGCGCCTCTCCCCCGCCGATCCGTGGGAGCGCCTGCTCGTCGCTGGCCTCGCCCGCGACTTCCAGCAGATGCGCCTGCAATTCCTCGCCCGCATCGAAGCCACCGCCCCACTCGACGGCGTGGAAAGCTGGCTGGAAAGCAAGGCTGGCGGCGTTGCCTCCTTCCGTGCGGTGATCGACCGCGCCAGGCGGGCAGCAACCGTCAGCCCGGCGATGTTGGCGCAGATTGCCAGTCAGGCGCGGAACGTGTTGGCCAGGTAAGATTGCAGGGAGGAAAGCAGGGGGTGTTACACCCCCTGCACCCCCATGACGTCTTCCGGTGCTCACCACCAGAGCTGAGCAGGCCGCGCCGCAGGCAGAAAATGGTTGTCGCAGGGTAACCCTTTCCTGCCTGCGGCGCAGCGATGTTGGCGCTATGGTTTGACCTGGCGCACAGGTTCCAAAATAAAGGGAGGGCGATGGCCCTCGCATTTTCTACTTTTCTTCCAACCTCTTCAAAGCCCAGACAGCCGCATCCGCCACCCCTTCATCCGGGTCGGCACACAAGGCGCGCACTTGCCCAACCAGCGCCAAATTCCCAGAATTCCCCGCCGCATAAAGGCAATTGCGCACAAATCGGTCCCGCCCGATCCGCTTGATCGGCGAACCGGAGAACAAGCGACGGAAGCCCGCATCATCCAGCGCCAGCAAGTCTTGCAGCCGCGGCGCGACCAGTTCGGCGCGGGGCAGGAAGGCGCGGTTGCGCTGGACCTGCGCGGCGAATTTGTTCCACGGGCAGGCGGCAAGGCAATCATCGCAGCCATAGATGCGATTGCCCAGCGCCGCGCGGAATTCCTCGTCCACCGGGCCTTTGTGTTCGATCGTCAGGTATGAAACGCAGCGCCGCGCATCCAGCCGATAGGGCGCGGGAAAGGCATCGGTTGGGCAGACGCGCTGGCAGGCATCGCACGACCCACAGCGGTTGCGCCCAGGCGCGTCGGGTTCCAGATCCAGCGTGGTGTAGATCGCCCCCAGAAACAGCCACGAGCCCGCCACGCGCGAAACGATGTTGGTATGCTTGCCCTGCCAGCCCAGCCCGGCCGCCTCGCCCAGCGGCTTTTCCATGACCGGCGCTGTATCGACAAAGACCTTCACCCCTGCCTCGATGCCATCTTTCGCGCAGCGCTCGACGATCCAGCGCGCCAGATGTTTCAGCGCCTTTTTCACCACATCATGGTAATCGGCCCCTTGCGCATAGACCGAAATCCGCGCCCTTTCGCTGTCCCCCTCCAGCGCCAGCGGGTCATAGGCCGGGGCATAGCTCATCCCCAGCGCGATCACGCTTTGCGCCTCGGGCCATAATCCCTGCGGGGAACGGCGGTGGTGCTGGCGGCTTTCCATCCAGTCCATGGTGCCATGCATGCCCTCGCCCAGCCATTCTTCCAGCCGGGCGGCGCGCAAGGGGTCTTCGCCCGCACTCGCAAAACCGCAGGCGGCAAAGCCCAAGGCGCTGGCCTGCGCGGCAATTTCGCCTTTCAGCGTCGAATTTAGCGTGATCTTCATGGAAGACTGTGTTGAACCTGCATTCGGCCCCAAGGACAGACGATGACCAGCGACCCAGACGCCGACTTAGACAATCCCGCGCCCGACAGCAACGAGCCGCCCCCTGATCTGGCGATCGAGGTGCGCGGGCTGGTCAAACGCTTTGATGGCGCCACGGCGGTGGACGGGGTGGACCTGCGCGTGCCCACTGGGTCGATCTATGGCATCCTTGGCCCCAATGGCGCGGGCAAGACCACCACGCTGCGCATGATTCTGGGCATCATTGACCCTGATGCGGGCGAGCGCCGCGTATTGGGCTCCACCCGCCCACAGACACAAGCCCATGCCATCGGCTATCTGCCCGAGGAGCGCGGACTTTACCCGGCGATGAAGGCCTATGAGGCCATCGCATTCCTTGGTGCCCTGCGCGGCGTCCCGCTGAAGGAAGGGCGCAAACGCGGGCGCGCGCTGCTTGAAGCCCATGGGCTGGGCCATCTGGCCGAACGCCAGATCCGCCAGATGAGCAAGGGGCAGGCCCAGCAGGTGCAATTGCTCGGCACCCTGGTCCACAGGCCCAAGCTGGTCATCTTCGACGAACCCTTTTCCGGCCTCGACGCCATCAACCAGGGGCGGCTGGAGCAGATGATCCGCGCCCTCGCCAAGGACGGCACCACGGTCATCTTCTCCACCCATGTCATCGCCCATGCCGAGCGTTTGTGCGACGAGGTGGCGATCATCGCGGGCGGCCGCGTGCCCTTTGCCGGGCCGGTGAATGTGGCGCGCGACCGTATCCGCCCGCAGGTTCGGCTGGAAACCCGCGCCACTGACGGACCATGGCGCGCCGCCCTGCCTGCCGATGCAAGGCGCGAAGGGCCGTTCTGGCTCTTCAGCCTGCCCGAAAGCGGTGTCGAACCCCTGCTGCGCGCGCTGATCGAGGGGGAGGCAGGCATTCTCTCGCTCTCCATCGAGCGGGCCGGACTGCATGATGCCTTCGTCGCCATTGCCGGAGAGGCCGCCGCCCGCGCCCTTGATGCCGCATCGGAGGAAGCGGCATGATCGGCACGCGCCAACCGGGCCGCCTGTCACTGCTGGCCGCCGCCATGGTCATCGCCCGTCGCGATTTCGTCGCCATTCTGTGGAGCCGCAGCTTCATCTTCTTCCTGCTGGGGCCGCTGTTCCCCCTGGTGGTGGGCGCCATGGCGGGCAGCATCGGCAGCCGCGTGGAAACCAGCACCGATGCGCCGCAACTGGGCATCGCCATGGAAGGCCCCGCGCTCGACGCCATGCTGACCGCGCAGGCGGCGCTGGGGCCGCGCATCGATGGCGCCCTGCCCGATCTTGCCATCGTCCGACGTCTGAAACCGGGTGAAAAAACCGATCCGGCCGCTCTGCTGCGGGCCACCCCCGAACGCAATCTGGCCGCAATCGTCTCGGGCACGCTGACCCATCCCATCCTGACCGGCCCGCGCGACCGCATCGCGCAATGGCAGGGGCCCGTCAGCCTGATGGCCGCCCATGCGCAAGGGCTGGGGCCCAGTCATTTCCCCGATGTGGCGCTCAGCGCAACCATCACCAGCCATGCCGCCACCACCCACAGCCGCCTGCGCACGGCGCAGGGCGGGCAGACGCTGCTCTTTCTGCTGACCATGCTGCTGGCCGGCATGGTGCTGTCCAATCTGGTGGAGGAAAAGGGCAACAAGATCATCGAGGTGCTGGCCGCCGCCATTCCCATGGATGCGGTGTTTCTGGGCAAGCTGTTTGCCATGCTGGGGGTGAGCATGGTGGGTATCGCGGTCTGGGGGGCAACCGGCCTGCTCTTCAACCTGCTGGGCGGGTTGAACCTGCATGGCCTGCCGCCGCCGGCAGTGGGCTGGCCGCTCTTCGTGGCTCTGGGCGTGTGCTATTTCTCGATGGCCTATCTGCTGCTGGGCAGCCTGTTCCTCGCCGTGGGCTCGATGGCCAGCACGGTGCGCGAAGTGCAGACCCTCTCCATGCCGGTCACCATGGCCCAGTTGATGGTCTTCTTCTTCGCCTCTTATGCGCTGGCCCGGCAGGGCACGCCCGTCGAATGGGCGGCCATGGCGTTTCCGCTCTCCTCCCCCTTTGCCATGCTGGCGCGGGCGGCCATGCATGCGCCGCTCTGGCCGCATCTGGCGGCGCTGGGATGGCAGACCATGTGGGTGTTTCTCTTCGTGCGCGGCGGCGCCCATGTCTTCCGCCGCCGCGTGATGCAGAGCGGGCCGCAGGGCGTCAAACGCAGGCGCAGCCTGATCGACATCTGGCGCCAGCGATAAAGGAGCGAGAATTCTTCGCGGCGCGCGTAACCTTGGCCCGCTGAGGAGCGTATAGAAGGGAAAGGAGAGCGACGATGCAGGATCTTTCCCTCACGCGCGGTTTCGCTTCGCGGCGACGCATTCTGGGTTTGATGGTGGCGGGCGGTTCCGCCGTCGCCATGGGCTGGCAGCTGTGGCCGGCACCGGCGCGGGCGGCGCAGGTCTTCCCCGTCCATTTCACCGATGCCGAATGGAAACAGCGCCTGACACCCCAGCAATATGCCGTGCTGCGCCGCCAGAGCACCGAATATCCCTATACCTCGCCGCTCAACAAGGAACACCGCAAGGGCACCTTCCTGTGCGCGGCCGACGGGCACCCGCTGTTCTCCTCGACCACCAAATTCGACAGTGGCACCGGCTGGCCCAGCTTCTGGAAGCCTCTGCCCGGCGCGGTGCTGTCAGGCAGCGACCGCGACCTTGGCTATGAGCGTACCGAGATCCATTGCGCCATGTGCGGTGGCCATCTGGGCCATGTGTTCAACGATGGCCCGCCGCCGACCGGGCTGCGTTATTGCATGAACGGCGTGGCGATGCGGTTCCAGCCCGCCTAACCCACCACGCGCCACGCCCTCAGGCGCGGGTCGGTCTGGCCGGGGACAGGTTGCAGCCAGGCTGGCACATGCCCGGCCAGCAATTGCGCGGCCAATCCCTGCGGCGCGATGCGGCGGTAGGAGACACTCTCGGCCGTCCGGGGGCAGAGCGCGATATAGGTCACCTTTTCCGCGCGCACCACGGCGTGGGACTGATCCGGCGCCAGGGTAAAGGCGCGCAGCGTGGCATCCATGGCGCGCGCACCGCGATGGTGGCCGCTGGCCAGCGCCGTGTGATGAGTGGCCAGCAAAAGCTCGGGCGCAATGTCCAGACCGGAGAGGATGAGGCCCTGAGGCTGCCTGCCCAGCACACGGGCGCTCTGGTCGAGATGGCAGGTCCAGACGCGCTCGGCATCGTCACCCATGCCGCCCGCCATATCCACGCCGGGCACCGGTTCCTCGCCATGGCCAGACCCCTTGGCCATGCCATGGGGGACCAGATGATCGTAGAGGGTGAAAGGGGCGCTGGGCTCGACCATCAGCACCAGGACCATGAACCAGCCCAGCCGCGGCAGCGGCGTGCTTTGCCGGGCCCGTTCGAGCAGCAACAGCACCAGCCAGGCCAGCGGCAGGGCGGTCAACGCATCCGCGACCGCCGCCGCCCGCGCCACCATCAGCGCCACGAGAAAGGCCCCGCCCAGCACCAGCGCATAGTCGCGCCAGAACAGACGGGCCGCCCCGCGCGCCGACATCATCAGCCGCAGCAAGGCCATGAGGGCAAACAGCGGGGGAAGAACGATTTGCAAGGCCCATAGCGGCGACTGGCGCCAGATGGGCAGGCCTTCGGGAACCTGATCATACCAGATATGGCGCACCAGCGGCGTCAGCATGTTAAACGCCCCCGCCCGGCATTGCGGCGCCATGCCAAGGTAAAGCCCGCCCGCCACCGCGCCCAGCACGGCCATCACCGCCAGCCGCGCCCACCACGGCCAGCGGCGCGCCGGCGCGGCGGTCAACACCGTGCCCAGCGCCGCCGCGCCCAGCACGGCAAGCTGCACCGGCGACATCTGGTCACAATGGTCCGCCAGATCGCCAAAGCCGCGAAACAGGCCGAACAGCACCAGGGACCCCCCGGCCAGAGACGCCATGTAATAGGCCAGCGACAGGCGCCCCTCCTCATCGCGCAGCCAGCGCAAGGAGGCGACCGCAGCCAACACGGCCGCCAGCGGCAGGCCCTCGACGCTGATGTCCAGACTGGCCGCCATGGCCAGTCCCGCCACCGATGCGCCCAACGCCACCCGCCGGGCCAGCAGCCCGCTCAGCGCCAGCACCGCGCAGGCCACCTGCCAGCCGTGATGGTCGATGCGCATGGGCAGAACCTGCGTCACAAAGGGCGCGGTCATCATCAGCATCAGGCAGGTCATGGTGGTTGCCCGCGCGCCCAGCATACGCCAGGCAAGCCGCGCCATCAGGGCCATGATGACCCCCAGGGTGATCATCGGCACCACCACCCGCGCGGCCAGCTCCGCCCCCGCCACGCCCAGCAAGGGGCGCAGCGCCAGCATCACCCCCGCCAGCGGCAGATCGACCAGCCGCGACCAATGCATCACCACCCCGCCATGGAACGGGTCAAGGCGATGCTGGGTGACATCATACCAGCCCTGCCCCGCCAGCCAGTCGCGCACTTGCTGCAGGCGCAGGGCATCGTCCGGGTCAAGGAAACAATGCTCGAGAATGCTCTGCGCATTGGTCAGCAGCAGCAACGCGACCACCAGCAGGAAGGCGGGCACCAGTCGTTTCAGGAAAGGGGAGAGGTGGCCAGTGACAGGACGTCCCCTGTCACTGGCCCTGTTACTGGCCATGTCGCCGCGAGGCTGGTTCAGCGGCATGAGCTTGGCTCAATCCGGCGCGGCGCGAAGACAAGGCGATGGCGCACCGCATAGGTCGCCATGAAGGAGGCCGCCACAGCGATCAGCTTGGCGAGGCGCGGATCGAGCCCGGACCCCGAGCCTGCGGCGACGACCAGCGCCGTCACGCCCAGCCCCAGCAAGGCGGAGACCAGGAACAGCGCTTGCTGACGCAGCCGGTCCGCGCCGGCCTGCGCGAGGCTCCGGGCAAAGACGGCGCGGCTGGAGAGAAACCAGTGCACCGCAATGCCGAGCGCATAGGACAAGGCCGAGGCCGGCGTCGCGACCAGCCCCAGATACAGCAACGCCAGATAGCAGCCCAGATCAGCGCTCAGCGCCACCAGGCTGGCCACCAGATAGCGCGGAAAAATGTGGCGGGTCGGCATGGGGCGATCGGTGCTCAGGCCGCGCGGTGGCGAGGCGTTGCGGCGCTCACACGTGACGGCACATTGCGCATGGAGCCAAGCGCGGCGGCCTGATCGGACGAGACAGGCCGCGTGTCGGGCAGGCGCTTGTCGTCGCCCTCGTCGCCCGCCTCGTGATATTCGGCATCCTCATTCACGCACCAGATGTCATAGCGGCGATAACCGGCCTCGATGTTCTCCACCGTCAGCATGGCGGTCATCATCGCATGGTCCTGATTGTTGTAACGGTGCATGCCATTGCGACCCACCAGATGCAGCGTGGGGAAGCGCGCTTCCAGATCCGCGCGCATCTGTGCCACATTGGCCGCATAGGTTTCGTCGTAAACCGGATAGGCCTTTTCCTGGCGCACCACCGCGCCGCCGACCACCTGCTCGGGGCGCACCAGCCCCAGCACCTGCATCTCGCGCGTGGCCAGAGCGATCAAGTCCTCGTCACTCATCGACCAGAGGCCGTCGCCCTCGAAGCAGAAATATTCCAGCCCTACGCAAGCGACATCGGCATCGGGCACCATTTCGGGCGACCAGCTGCGAAAGTTCTGGATGCGCCCCACCTTCACCTTGGAATCGTGAATGTAGATCCAGTTGTCGGGGAACAGATCATCGCTGCGGATTTTCAGCGCAACGGTCAGGAAGTCGCGATATTTCAGCTCCATCGCCTGCGGCAGGCTGACCGGCAGCGGATGAATGCGGCTGGCCAGTTCGCGCATGGGGGCGCTGGAGATGACATGGGTGGCCTCGATCACCACCTCGCCCCGCGCATGGCTGGCGGTGACGCGCCAGTCACCTGCCGCGTCTTGCGAAAGCTGTTTCAGGCTGTGGCCCATCAGGATCTCGCCATGACCGGTGGCGACGATTTTGCACGCAGCCTCTTCCCACATCATGCCCGGGCCAAGGCGCGGATAGCGAAAGCTTTCCAGCAGCGTCTTGGTGGCCATGCCGTCATTGGGCTTGCGATTCAGGCCCAGGCTGCGCTTCAGCCCATCGAGCACCGCCTTGCCCAGTGACAGGCCCTTGATCCGCTGGGCCGCCCAGTCCGCGCTCATCTCGTTGCAGGGCATGCCCCAGACCTTCTCGGTGTAGGTCTTGAAGAAGATCGAATAGAGCTTCTGCCCAAACTGGTTCACCGTCCAGTCCTCGAAGGAGCGCACACTCTTGCGCGGGAAGATCTGCGCCATGGCGAAGCTGGCCATGCACAGGGCGGAGCGCCACAGACCCAGATTGCGCAGCGCCTCAAAGGCGCGCAGCGGATAGGAGTAGAAGCGGCCCTCGTAATAGATACGGCTCATGCGCGGGCGCTGGATGAAATCATCCGGCAGGATCTCGTTCCAGAGATCGACCACCGCCTGCGATTTGGAAAAGAACCGGTGCCCGCCAATGTCGAAGCGGTAGCCCTCATGCTCGACCGTGCGCGAAATGCCGCCGACATAGCGCTCGTCCTTTTCGAGGATGGCGACGCTGTAGCCGGCTTTGGTCAATAGATAGCCGGCGGTAAGGCCAGCCGGCCCCGCGCCGATGATCGCGACATCCACCGCCTTGCCCTGTTGATGCGCGCTCATGCCATACCCCTTGAGACCGGGCGATTCCCCATGAAAATCCCTGTCTCGGGGTGAAGGAAAATGGCTAAAGTATCGTTAACGATCTGGGCAGAACCCTGCCCGGCGCGCCCGTTCGCGCCGTTCCGTGCAACGCGCCCTGCCACCACCGTGCCGCTGCCTGCTGGCCAACCCCGAATTTGCCTCTAGAAAGAGCGCGATGACGCCCCCCGCCACCCTGCTGCCGCGCCAGACGCTGCTCTCCTGCCTTGGCTGGGGCATGGCGGTGGCGCTGTGCTGGTGGCTGGCCCAACCGCTGTCGCAAGAGGGCGGGCAGGGTCTTGTCGGCTTTTACGTCCATCATCAGGACAACCTCCTGCTCGCCATGGGGATGGCGGGCATGGTCGCATCGGTGCTGGCCGCGCTCGTCCTTTCGTGGCGCCGGCCATGGACGCTCAGCCCGCGCACGGCGCTCGTGCTGGCACTGGCGATGATCGCTGTGGCGGCGATGGGGCGCCGCTGGCTGCTCATGGACTATGATCTGTCGCGCGATGAGCAGATGGCCAGCTTCGACAGCTGGATCTATGCCCATGGCGCGCTGGCCTGGCCCATTCCGCCCGAATGGCGCCACGATGCGCCCATGCTCAACCTGCTCTTCATGCTGCCGGTGGGCCATCCGGTCGCCTGGGTGTCGAGCTATCTGCCCGGCCATACCGGCCTGCGCGCGCTGGTGGGCCTGATGACGCCCGCATGGCTGGGTGGCGCGGGTTTGACCAGCCCGCTGATGCTGGGCGCCTCGGTCTGGCTGCTCAATGGCATCGCGCGGCGGATGCTGACCCGTGAGGGCACGGTGGTGGCCATGCTCATGCTGCTGCTCTCGGGGCAGGGGCTGCTGGCGGGGATGAGCGCCTTTGCCATGCCGGCCCATCTGGCGGTCAACCTGCTGTGGCTGCGGCTGTTTCTCGCCAATCGGCCGCGCGCGGATGCCGCCGCCATCGCGGTCGGCGTGCTGGGCACCGGGCTGCATCAGCCGCTGTTCCATCCGATGTTCGTGGCCCCCTGGCTGGTGCTGTTGCTGGTCCGCAGGCAATGGCTTCGCCTCATCACCTATACGCTGGCCTATGGCTGCATCGGCCTGTTCTGGCTGGCCTGGCCGGAGGTAACGCATCACCTGGTCTGGGGGCCGGGCAGCTATACCAGCGATGTCGGGACCGATTATCTCTCGCGGCTGATCGACATGTTGCGCCAGAATGACCACAATCTGCCGATGATGGCGGCCAATCTGCTGCGTTTCGCCACATGGAACCATCTGGCGCTGCTTCCCCTCGTCATCCTTGGCGCACAGGCCGCGCGCCGCGACGGAGAGGTTGCGGCGCTGCTGGCGGGGCTGGTGCTGCCGGTGGTGGTGATGGGGCTGATCCTGCCCTATCAGGGCTATGGCTTTGGCTATCGCTATCTCCATGGCCTGCTGGGCAATGCCGCGCTGCTGGCCGGCTTTGGCTGGCAAAGGCTGGCCCCATGGCATGACCGGCTGCGCCCGGCACTGGCGGCGGCGAGTATGGGCACGCTGGCGATGATGGCCGTGCAGAGCGCGATGACCCATCGGCTCTATGCCACCTTCGCGGCGGAAAGCGCCGCCATCACCGCCTCGGGGGCGGATTACACCATTCTTGGCGGCAATGACGGCGCCTTCGCCCTCGATCTCATCCTCAACCGCCCCGACCTGTCGAACCGGCCGCTGCGACTGTCGATCTGGGAGATCGACGGTGCCGACGCCCTGGCCGCGCGCCTGTGTCGGCATGGCGACGGAAAGGGGCGTAAAACCATCGCCCTGCCGCTCGACAGCTTTTTCGCGCGCGAAGACGCCCTGTTCGGCCGCAAGAGCAGCGGCGAAGCCAGCGGGCGATTTGCGGAAACGAAGTCGGCATTCGAGAAGGCAGGGTGCGGGGTGATCACGTTACGATAGGCCGTCATGGGTCCGCCGCCAGGCACGCCAGATAATCGCCACCCTCGCGCTCAGGTAATTATAGGCCACCATCCCAACCGTTGTCACCGGCGCCGCCAGCCACATCGGCAGCCTCAGCCCCGATTTGAGCCCCACCAGCATCGCCCAGGCCACAGGCACGCCCAGCGCCACCCCCGCCATGAAACGGACATAGGCCAACCAGCCATGAGGCGCGCGAAACGTATAACGTGCATGCAGCAGATAGCCCGCCGTGCCTCCTACCACCCAGCTCAGCGCCATCAGTGGCGCATAGGTCAGACCCAGTCGGTCGCCGCCGATCAGCACAATGTTGTTGAGCACGGCCACCATGCCGCCCATGCCCAGATAGCGCACAGGCTCGAAACGTGTGAGGCCCAGCATACGGCGGCGAAGAACCACGATCACATCCTTCCCGCCAGCCTCAGCCGCAACCTGGCGCCGACCCGGTCCCATAAGCCAGTTTCGCGCAAAAACGCCCCCCAACCGGCAGGGCCCAGACGGACAAGGCGCAGCGCCGCTTCAACCAGAGATCCCATGTCACCGCGCGATGCCGCCGCCAAAGCGCAATTGACCGCCACGGAGGCCGCTGCCCGCGCTTCCACCCCCTTGGGCAGGGGGGCAAGCCGCGGCAGATAGCGGTCGAGCACGCTCTGATGCTGCGCGCGGAAATCAGCGAGATCACGGCTGCCCGTCATGGTCAGCGATTGGCCATGCAGCCGAAAGGCAGTGGTCGCCTCGCCGCGCACATGCACAGCCCCGACCAGCGCCAGCTTGAGATAAAGATCCCAGTCAGCCGTGTACCATAGCCCGTCATCCATGCCGCCCACCGCCATAAAGGCGTCGCGACGGAAAACCGGCGCGGGCACGGCGACCGTATTCTGAACAATCAACCGCTGGGCGAGGCTTCGCCCATCATGCCGACCCGGCGCAAAAGGCAGATGCCAGAGGCCAACCTCCTGCCCTTGCGGCCCGACGAAACGCGATGGCCCCAGTGAGAGAACCACCCCCTCACCCAGATCCTGCACGGCAGCAGCCAGTGCCCCGCCATGGCCAGCCAGCCACAGATCGTCCTGATGCAGCATCACGCAATGGGCGGCGCGCGCCTCGGCCACGCCGCGGTTGGTCTTGGCGGTCCAGGGGCCCAGCTCTGGCGTTTCGGTCCATACGATGTCCAGTCGGTCGGCATAGCGCAGCGCGATCTGACGCGCAGCGCCGCCATCATGCCCGGAATCGTAACAGCGAAACTCCATGCCGGGGCTCGCTTCGCCAACCACGCTAGCCAGGGTCGCATCGAGAAAACCCGCTCCCTTGTGGATCGGCATGATGACGCTAAGCCAATGAGTCACGCCCCGCCGCGCTCCGCGAAACCATTCTCGCCCAGATGATGCGGGCTGGCAAAACGCGCCTCATGCCCCGAGACAATCGCCATCAGAAAGCCGCCCAGCGCATTCTGCAGCCCGAGCTGCAGCAACATCACCCCCAACGCCGCCGGCCATAACGACGAGGCGGCCTGGTATTCGCGGCTGACCCAGCCATAGGCCACAAGCGCCAGCACCAGAACGCCCAGCGCCATCACCGCAAAGCCTGAGAGCAGCATCGTCTCAAGACTGGCAAAGCCGCCGGCGAGTTGAGTCACCCATGTGCTACGGCGATACCCCTGTCGAATGGAATAAATATGGGCGGCAAGGGCCAGCATCATCGCCAGATGCCCCATCGCCACCAGCGCGCCGCCCAGCAAGGTCCAATAGGCACCGACCTGCGGCACGCTCCCGGGCTTGAAAAACTCCAACCCCGAGGCGCCCATCAGCAGCCCCCCCACCAGCAGCGCCAGCAGCGCCGGCACGCCGAACACCCATGTCGGGCTCAACATCAGCAGATAGCGCAAATGCCGCCAGCCATCGCGCCACGGGCGCAGATGCGGCGCGCGTTCCCTCAGGTCCGGCCCCAGCGTGGCGGGCACCTGATCGATCCGCAGGCCCAGCAGCTTGGCCTTGATGACCATTTCGCTGGCAAATTCCATGCCCGAGGATGACAGGCCGCAAGCCTCGAACGCCTGTTTGGTGATGGCGCGAATGCCGCAATGCGCATCCTCGATCCCGGCGCGGAAAAACAGGTTGAGCACGCCGGTCAGCAGCGGATTGCCGATATAGCGGTTCTTCCATGGCATGGCGCCCTTGGCGATGCCGCCGGCAAAGCGGCTGCCCATGCACAGATCCGCGCCGGCAATCAGCCGGCCGATCATCGCCACGCCGTCGAGGAAATCATAGCTGCCATCGGCATCGGCCATCAGCAGATAGCGGCCATGGCCCGCCTCGCACCCACCGATCAGCGCCGCGCCATAGCCGCGCCGCGCCACCGGCACCACGCGCGCGCCCTGGCTGATGGCATAGGCCTGGCTGCCGTCGGTCGATCCATTGTCGGCAATGAGGATTTCGCTGCTCAAGCCGAACTGATCCCTGATCCGTTCCGCCGCCGCCCGCGCATTGGCCAGGCAATGGGGCAGCGACTGGATCTCGTTCAAACATGGCATGATCAGCGAGACATCAGGCTGGTCAGGGGGTAAACTGGTCAAGGGCGCTCCCGTCGCAAGGGCACATGGGCCTGCGTCGGGGTCGGTTGCCCTTCCCGCCGTTTGCCCTTGAGGCCTGTGTTAACAGCACCGTGCAGCCGGGCAAAGAGGCTTGGCAGGGGCATTGTCCCGCACCGGCCTCCTTCAGGCGAATTCCCCGCATGGCGGCGCGTTCCGCCCTGTGCCCAAGGGCCGCAACCGCGCCGAGTCCCCCAGGCCCGCAGCCGCCAAAAACCCCGCGCCACCGGCAAAGAGGGGTAACAATGGGTTAAAATCGCCACTCAGGCAGGCGCGGCTGTGCATTTGTCAGTGGAAAAAGCGGCAAATCCGCGTGCCGAGTGCCCAAAACACCGCAAATTCATAGACCAGCCTCTCTCTCGGCGCTAGGCAGGCCCCCCAACACTTTCAAAAGGGCTCAAGTGATGAACAATAGCGACCTCGCTGACAAGCTGGCCGCCGCGCATGGCATCAGCAAGGCTGACGCCCGCAAGTATGTCGACGCGACCTTCGCGGCGATTGCTGACGCGGCTGGCGCTGGCGAAGAAGTCTCGCTGAACGGCTTCGGCAAGTTCAAGGTCAAGGAAACCGCTGCCCGCGAAGGCCGCAATCCCTCGACCGGCGCGACGATCCAGATCGCGGCATCCAAGAAGCTGACCTTTGCCCCCGCCAAGGCGGTCAAGGACAAGCTGAACGGCTAAAAGGCTGAGCGGGGCCCACGCGTCTGCGCCAGGCCCCGCTCCCTCTCTTTTTCGCCCATGCGGGCGATCCATGTTTCGGCTGGTAACGCAACCAGCATCAGCCTAACCTCCCCGCCAATGCGGACAGGAATGTCCCGGGCCGGGAGATGCACCAATCCATGAATGGCAATGACACTCAGCTCATCGCGGCGGCGCTGGGCGGTATTGGCGTGACTGTGGCCCTGATCCTGGCCGGGCGTTTTCATCCCTTTCTGGCGTTGCTGACCGGCGCTTTCGTAGTCGGCCTGGGTGCTGGCCTGTCGGCGGCGGAGACGGGCGCGGCGGTTGAAAAGGGGCTGGGCGACATCATGGGCCATACCGGGCTGGTGGTGGCGCTGGGCCTGTCGCTGGGCGCCATGCTGCAATGTTCGGGCGCAGCCGAAAGGCTGGCCCGCGCGGGGCTGGCACTGGCTGGCCCCGGCGCCGCACCATGGGCCGCGCTGATCGTGGGCGTGGTGGTGGGCCTTCCCCTGTTTTTCGAAACCGGACTGGTCCTGCTGTTGCCGGTCATGGCTTCAGCCGCCCAGGCCCTGCGCGACCGCGAGGCCGGGCTCCGGCTGATCCTGTGCGCCATCGCCGGGCTGGCAGTGGTTCACGCGCTGGTGCCGCCTCACCCCGGCCCGCTCATCGCCATTGCGGCGCTGGGGGCGGATATGGGGCGCACCATGCTGTATGGCGCTATGGTGGCTTTGCCCACGGCGGTTCTGGCCGGGCCGGTGCTGGCGCGCTATTCCGCGCGCGGCCTGACCATCGACCTGCCGCTGGCGCCGATGGACCACAGCGAAGGCAAGGCGCCCGGCATCGGGCGCGGGCTGACCATCGTGCTGATGCCGGTGGTGCTGATCGCCATGGGCCAGTTGCACAGCCTGTTGCCCGCCTGGGTGGCGGCGCTGGCCGATCCGGTGCTGGCGCTGCTGGTGACCAATCTGGCCGCGCTGGTCCTGCTCTTTGGCCGGCGGATGGCCGACGCTCGCCTGCAGACCACGATCTGGGACCATGCGCTCAAACCGGCGGGCAGCATTTTGCTGGCGATCGGCGCCGGCGGCGCGCTCAAACAGGTGCTGGTCAGTGCGAAGCTGGCCGACCTGCTTGCCCGGGAGGTCGAGCACGCCTCGGTCTCACCCTTGATTCTGGCCTGGCTGGTGGCCGCCGCGCTGCGGCTGGCGGCAGGGTCGGCAACTGTCGCCACCATCACCGCCGCCGGTATCATGGCCGGGGTTGCCCATATGCCCGGCGTATCGCCCGAATGGCTGGTGCTGGCCATCGGTTCAGGTTCAGTCGTGCTCTCGCATGTCAACGACCCGGGCTTCTGGCTGGTGAAAAGCTGGCTGGGCACCAGCACGCCCAACACGTTCCGCACCTGGTCGGCGCTGGAAACGGTGATTTCCGTCGCGGGGCTGATCTTTGTGCTGATCGGCAGCCATCTGATCGGGTAAGGGTGAGACGGGTAAAGGCCAGACGGGCTGGTGCGGACGGCGGGACTCGAACCCGCACGAGCAAGGCTCAAGGGATTTTAAGTCCCCGGCGTCTACCATTCCGCCACGTCCGCATGCGCGTCACGCCTGTGGCAGATCGGCCCGGCGCAGGCAAGCGCCGGGCTGCATGGTGACGGGATCGCGGCTCAGACGTTGAGACGCGCGCGCATTTCTTTGCCAGGCTTGAAGAAAGGCACACGCTTGCCCGGCACGTCGACCGCTTCGCCCGTGCGCGGGTTGCGGCCCTTGCGCGGTTCACGTTCACGGGTGGAAAAGGCGCCAAAGCCGCGCAGTTCCACCCGTCCGCCATCAGCCAGACGCTGGGCAATCTCGTCAAAGAACACGTCCACAACGCGCTCGACATCGTCAGCACGCAATTCCGGATTGGCCTTGGCCAAGGCGGCAAGCAATTCCGATCGAATCATCCTCTATCCCCCCACGGGCCTGTGGCGACGGTCTGCCCCCCAGTCCGTCGCACGCTGGCGGTTTGAAACAGTCGCGCCGGTTCTCATAAGTGCCAGAAGTTGCAGAACAGTTCAATCCCGCAACCGGGCCATTTCCGGCCCAAAACGGGACTTTACAGGCTTAACGCACCACCGGTGCAAGCAGTTCGGCCACATCGACGCCCAGCCGGTCGATCCTTTCGCGAATCGCCGGCCATTCCCGGGTCAGAAACTGGTCTCTCTCAGCGCTCAAAAGGCGGGCCCGGGCACCCTTGGCAACCATCATGCCGACACCGCGCTGCACCTCGACCAGTTCGTCCAGCTGAAACTGTTGATAGGCCTTGGCGACAGTCAGCGGATTGGCGCCCTGCTGCGCCGCCAGCATCCGCACCGAGGGGAGCAAAGTGCCTTCCTCATAGGTGCCATCAATGATCGCTGCGGCAATCATGTCACGCAGCTTGAGATAGACGGGGCGGGATGATGCGACCATGGGTGCATCAGTGCCATAATACAGCCTCTCACGCAAGCATTCCCGCGGATTTTGGCCGTTTTGCCATGGTCATTTGAACGCTTTTCGCTTGGGCAATATCCAGCTAAGCCTGCGACATGAACGAAAACTCCGACGCAACAATGCGAAGCCCCGCCGCCGCGCGCCAGTGGCTGGGGCACCCGGCGCAACTGGCCCGGCTGTTCTCCATCGAGATGTGGGAGCGTTTCGGCTTTTACGGCATGAGGGCGCTGCTAACCCTCTATCTGACCAAGCATTTTGTGTTGGGCGACCATGCGGCCACCGGCATCTATGGCGGCTATACCGCGCTGGTCTATCTGACGCCACTGGCCGGCGGGCTGGTGGCAGACCAGTATCTCGGCTCGAAACGGTCGGTGAAATTCGGCGCGCTGATGATGGCGGCGGGCTATTTCGCCCTCGCCTTTGGCGGGCAGGCCGCCCAGCCATGGGTGGAGTTTGACGGCGTCCGCCATGCCGTCACGGTCGAACATTTCATCGACCGTCCCACCAGTGCGCCCGATGAACGCCGCGTGCTGATGGTACAGGGCCAACCCAACCAGATCCACGGCAATGACGATGGCAGCATCGACCTTGTTGCCCCCGATGGCCATGTCTCGCGCCATCTGGCGGCGGGCAGCACGAAGGATGGCGCCACCCGCGAGGAATGGCGCGTGGCGCTGATGCTGCTGGCGCTGTCGGCAGTGGCGGTGGGCAACGGCTTTTTCAAACCCAACATCTCGACCATGGTGGGCGCGCTTTATGCGGTGGGTGACCGGCGGCGCGATGCGGGTTTCACCATCTTCTACATGGGCATCAATCTGGGCTCGGCGATCGGCCAGGTG
Source organism: Sphingomonadales bacterium (assembly GCA_028871475.1). Taxonomy (GTDB): domain Bacteria; phylum Pseudomonadota; class Alphaproteobacteria; order Sphingomonadales; family Sphingomonadaceae; genus Novosphingobium. Next base: position 42,499 of record JAGWMZ010000015.1, read on the forward strand.
GTGGCGCCCTTTCTGGCCGACCGTTTCGGTTGGGGGGCAGGCTTTGGTTCGGCGGCGGCGGTGATGCTGCTGGCCTGGGGGATGCTGCGCTTCGATGGCGGGCGTCTGGCCGGCTATGGCGAAACGCCCGCGCGGGCGGGCAGCGACCATGCCTGGCGGATCTATGGCCTCGCCCTGCTGGCGATCCCGCTGTTCTACCTGCTCTTTGCCAATCTGATGGAGACGCCCGCGCCGGTGGCAGGCGCAGGCCTTGGCGGCTATCTGCTGGGGCTGCCGCTGATGGGCAAGCTGCTGTGTGGCACCTTTGTCATCGCCGTGCCGGGCATTCTGCTGTGGTCTTGGCGGGCGGGCAGCCGCGTCGAATTCCAGATGATGGTCGCCGCCATGGTGCTGATCACTTTCAACACCGTGTTCTGGAGCCTGTTCGAGCAGGCCGGCTCCTCGCTCACTTTGTTTGCCGACCGTAACACCAACCTCTCCTTCCTTGGCCTCTTCACCCTGTCCGCGCCGCAGACGCAGCAGTTCAATTCGCTGGCCATCATCGTGCTGGCGCCGGTGCTGGGCATGGTCTGGGGCTGGCTGGGCAAGCGCGGCTGGGAGCCCTCGATCCCGGTCAAATTCGCGATGGGGCTGATCGGCGTTGGCGGCGGTTTCCTCTTCCTCGTGCTGGGCGCACATTTCGTGGGACCGGATTTCAAGGTGGGGCTGCTGTGGCTGGCGGGCCTTTATGTCATCCATTCGATTGCCGAACTATGCCTTTCGCCCGTCGGCCTTTCGATGATCACCAAGCTGGCCATTGCGCGCATTGTCGGGCTGATGATGGGCGCGTGGTATCTGGCGATGGCCATGGGCGAATATGGCGCAGGGCTGCTGGCGCAGCTCGCCACGGTCAAGACAGTGGGCGGCGAGGTGACAAACCTGAAACTGAGCCTGGAGATCTACACCACCACCTATTGGCAGATCGGCTGGGCCTCCGTGATGGTGGGGCTGGTGCTGCTGGCGATCTCGCCGCTGCTGAAAAGGCTGATGCATGGGGTGACGTGAAAACGCGACCCGGTTTGACGCAGAAACGGCCGGATGGGATCATCCCGTCGCCTCAGGAGAACCGCCATGCCTATGCCTGCCGAGTCGCGCCCGATCTCTTTCGTGCTCAGCCGTGATCCGGCAGCGCTCAAACCCTTTTACGGTGACGTGCTGGGCCTGTCGCTGATCGGCGAGGATGGCTTTGCCATCGCCTATGATCTGGGCGATGGCGCCATGCTGCGGCTTACCGCCCTGCCATCGCATCAGCCGGCACCCCACACCGCCTTTGGCTGGAGCGTGCCCGACATCGCCGCCGCCGTGGCCGATTTGCGCGCCAAGGGCGTAGCGTTCAAAATCTACGAAGGTTTTGCGCAGAATTCCGATGGCATTTGGACTGCCCCCGGCGGCGGCGCCAAGGTCGCCTGGTTCCCCGACCCGGAAGGCAATCTGCTCAGCCTGACCCAGTTTTCCTGAGGCGCTTTTCCTGAGCGGCTATTCCGCCCCGGCGGTGCAATCCGAACACATGCCGCGCAGTTCCACCACCGGGCGTACATCGGCAAAGCCGGCCGCCTTGGCCGCCTCGATCAGCGCGCCGGTCAGCTTGTCGTCATCGATATGCACCGCCTTGCCGCAAACCTCGCAGATGAGGAAAATGCAGTCATGCCGGCAGCCCGGATGCGGATTGGCGATATAGGCATTGGCGCTTTCCACCCGGCGGGCAAGATTGGTCCGCACGAACAGGTCGAGAATGCGATAGACGCTGTTGGCCGCCACCCTTTTGCCGCGGCGCTTCGACACCGCCTCGGCAATGTCATAGGCCGAGGCCGGGCGCCCCTCACCCGCCAGTGCGTCATAGACATCGCCGCGCATCTCGGTCCATTGCTCACCCGCCGTTTCCAGAGCGGTGCGGGCGGCATGGATCAGGCCTTCGCCCGAATGTTCGTGATGATGATGGGTTGCGGACATGAAGAAGGTTTTAGCGGGATTTTTAGGGAAGAAGGAAGGGGAAAGATGCAAGTGCCAACACGCGCGCGCATGGCCCGCGCGGTCAGCGAAAGGCGCAGGGGGGGGGGCGAGAGACACAAGGCCAGCCCGCGCGCCCATGCACATCATTGCGAGGGCGCGGCGATGGCGCTGCCCACCACCATGTTCGTGACGCCACCATGCGTGCCCAGAAACAGGCAGATGGCCACGGCGCCAAGGATAAAACCAACGGCAAACGAGCGGAACAGGTCGGATTTGAACATGGTCATGACACGCGGGGGCTTTTCGAGGGGAGGGGCCGTGAAGGCCTTCGGAGGGGGCGGGCCCTAAATGGTTTTCGCGCTCAAAAGTTCCACCCCTCCTTTGGTATCAGGGCCTAACAGGCGCGACCAAAGGTCGCAGTGCTGCGACGAACCGCTCGTCGCAGCGACTGGTAGCATGGCTGGATGAACTGAGCCTGTCGCTTGCGATAGTCAGTGGCGGAAATGGCGCATGCCGGTGAAGACCATCGCCAGACCGGCTTCATCGGCCGCCTTGATGACCTCATCGTCACGCATCGAGCCGCCGGGCTGGATCACCATGGTTGCGCCCGCTTCGACAGCAGCCATCAGGCCGTCGGCAAAGGGGAAGAAGGCGTCGGATGCGACAGCGCTGCCCTTGGTGTGGACATCGGCAAAGCCATGCGTCTCGGCCGCTTCCTTCGCCTTGCCGGCGGCGATGCGGCTGGAATCGCGGCGGTTCATCTGGCCCGCGCCAATCCCCGCCGTGATACCGTCCCTGGCATAGACGATGGCGTTGGACTTCACATGCTTGGCCACGGTCCAGGCGAAGAGCGCATCGGTCAGTTCCTGGCTTGTGGGCTGGCGCTTGGTGACGACCTTCAGATCGTCGAGCGAGATCGAGCCATTGTCGCGGTTCTGCACGAGCAACCCGCCGGCAATCGGCTTCACCGTCAGGCCGGGGCGCTTGGGGTCGGGCAACTCGCCGGTCAGCAGCAGGCGCAGGTTCTTCTTCTTGGCAAACACCGCCTTTGCGGCCTCGTCAGCGTCAGGCGCGCAGACGACTTCGGTGAAAATGCCGCTGATCGCCTCGGCCGTGGGGCCGTCGAGCGGACGGTTCACCGCGATGATGCCGCCAAAGGCGCTGACCGAGTCGCATTTCAAGGCAGCCTCATAGGCCTCGACCAGCGTGGCGGCGGTGGCCACGCCGCAGGGGTTGGCGTGCTTGACGATGACGACGGTCGGCTCAGCATCGCGGAATTCCGCGACGAGTTCGAGTGCAGCATCGGCGTCGTTGTAATTGTTGTAGGAAAGCTCCTTGCCCTGCACCTGCACGGCATTGGCGATGCCGCGCGCCGCCGGGCCCTTGGGCAGGTAAAGCGCCGCCTTCTGATGCGGGTTCTCGCCATAGCGCAGCTCGGTCGAACGCTCTGCAGTGATCGCCAGTGTCTCGGGGAAGGTCTCGCCCTGATCGGCAAAGGCGAACCACTGGCTGATGGCCGAATCGTAACTGGCCGTCAGCGCATAGGCTTTGGCGGCAAACTTGCGGCGCTGGACCAGCGTGGTTTCGCCCGAAGCCACAGCGGCATAATCCGCCGGATCGGTGACGATGGCGACAAATTCATGATTCTTGGCCGCACTGCGCACCATGCTGGGGCCACCGATGTCGATGTTCTCGATGATCTCCTCGCGCGCGGAGCCCTTGGCGACCGTCTGCACGAAGGGATAGAGGTTCACAACGACCAGATCGATCGCGCCGATGGCATGCTCGTCCATGCTGGCGACATGCTCGGCATTGTCACGCACCGCCAGCAGGCCGCCATGGACCTTGGGGTGCAGCGTCTTGACCCGGCCATCCATCATCTCGGGAAAGCCGGTCAGTTCGGAAATGTCCTTCACGCTCAGGCCCGCATCGCGCAGCGCCTTGGCCGTGCCGCCGGTCGAGACCAGCTCAACACCCTTGTCCGCCAAGGCCTTACCCAGATCGACCAGCCCCGTCTTGTCGGACACGGAGAGCAATGCGCGGCGGATGGGGACGATGTCGGTCATGGGGCGGGCCTTTTCCTGCGGGGCTTTGTTGCGCGCCCCCATAAGGATTTTGGCCGGTTTGGCTAGGGAAAAGGGGCTTTGAAGGTATGAAGGATGAGAAATGCGAGGGCCATTGCCCTCGCGCTCCCGTTCGTGTCCAGGTTGCGCCACGGGTTCTGCCTTGCGCCCGGTTTGCCGCGCCGCAGGCAGGAACCTCATGCATTGCGCGATCAGAAGAAAGCCTGCGGCGCGGCGATGCTGGCGCAACGGCGCCCCCATACGCCCCCTTGCCAAAGGCTCGGGGGTCCGGGGGGGATAACACCCCCGGCCTGCCGCATTTCACCCCATCTTCTTGAGCAACCAGGCAAAATTCCCGCCCCCGCGCGAAACCATGCCCTGAATGACGATCTGCTGCACCGGCACCGGGCGCCCCTGCCCATCGGCCCAGATCGATTCCTCAATGGCGATCTCGCCCGAACCGACGCGGAACTGCCAATAGCTGCCATCGGGCAAGGCCAGCCCCACGCCCTGCTTGTCCTGCGAAAGCCCGGTATCAATGCCCGCGCCAAGGTGGAAACGGATGGCATAGCCGACCATGCCGCGCTTGCCCTTGCGCCCTTGCGGCACCAGCAGATCTTCGCCGCGCAGTTCGGTGCCATCGTCGCGCAGAATGAGGATGCGGCGATGGATCAACCCATAGCGCGCCGCATAGCCGTCGTGGCTCGCTTCCAGACGGGTGGCGCCCCAGCTTCCCGCCGTGCCCTCGCCTTCCAGCGTGCGGCGGTCGACCTCGACTTCGCCCACGCCATGGCCCAGGCGGCCATTGATGAGCACTGCGGTCGAATTGGCATCGTCGAGCACCAGGGTGGAATGGGCCGCCGTGGCGCGCAGCCCCTGTTCCAGCCGCAAGGGCATCAAGCCGCCCGCCGCCGCCGCCCCGCCGCAATTGACGATGATCCGCTGCCCGGCGGAGCTGAGTTCAAACGCCAGAGTGGAGGCGCAGCCGGTCCGCGCATGGCGCGCGAGCGGTGGGGGCGCTGCGTCGAACTGCAACAAGCTCTTGCCCGCGCTGGCCCGCTGATAGCCCCATTGGCGCACGTCGCGCAGGGGCCGCGTGCGCACGCCGGTGGCGGCGATCAAGGTCGAAACCGTTTCGGCCGAGACCGCCCATCCACCCTGCCAGCTGCCCAGCGATCCATCGCCATGAGCCAGCGCCAGCAACGGCGGCACCATCAATTGCTGGATCGCCTCCAGCGACTTGGGCGGATCGCGCCGCACCGCCTTGTAGCAGGCGATCAGCCGCACGATGGCGGAGAGCGCCTCGATCTGGCCGAGCGGGCTGCGGCTCATCACCCCGCCATCATCGCCCAGCAATTCACCCAGCGCCGCGATCAGCCCGGCTTCGCCAAACAGGCGGCGCGGGCGGCCATCGGGCAGCAGCAGCCCGGCGGCAACGATGCCCGCCCAGCCCATCACCTGCGCCAGCACATCCTCACCCCGGCCGACATTGCGGTCCAGCCAGCGCGCGGTCTCGGTGATCGTTTCGATGATGCGCGCACGTTGGACGCGATCGGGGCTGGCCATGATCAGCGGGGCGTGGACCAGCCAGTTGAGCAGGCGGTTCCCGGCATTGTCCACGCTCCACGCCGGCCCTTTGCCGGGGCGCGAGGGCGGCTTGGGATTGGCCATCATCCAGGCGCCGAGAATCCGCTCCACCACCGGCATCATCTGGTCGCGCTGGGCCGCGTCACGCTGCGCGGCGGCCTCCACATCCGCCAGCCAGTGGAAACCGTGGACGACCTGTTCGACAGGCGGCGCGACGCGCGCAGCGCCGGAAAAGTCGATCTGCATGATGGGCAGTTTCAGCCCATGCACCAGAAAATGCCCCGAACGCAGCGCCATGCCGGCGGCGCGCTCACCCGGCAGCGGATTGGCCACAGCCGCCAGCAACCGCGGCTTGGGCGGCTTGCGGAAGGGCGCCGTCAGCGCACCGCCCGAGACGCCCATGCGATAGGCCAGACGGATCAGCCTTTCGCCGGCACCAACCTTGGGCGGGCCGAAATCAGCCAGGGCCAGCGCGCGGCTGGGTTCGATCAACTGCGCGCGCTGCCCGCGCCCGCCTTGCGGGGTACCATTGCGCTCGCCCGAAACCAGTGCGGCGCCTCCCTCGGGCTCACCTTTGTGCGTGGAGGAAAGCGGGATTGCGGCCCCGCGCTCCTGACGATCGGGAAGGTCGAAAGGTAAGCCCCGGGCCTTGCCCGTCGCCGCAGACTTGCCCTGAGCTGCGCCTTCGCCTTCCCTCATCGTCTATCCGGCCCTTTTCAAAGCCGCGATGTTGGCGGCGTAATTGTCTGGCCCTCCGCGGAAGGTGGCCGTGCCCGCCACCAGCGCATCGGCGCCCGCAGCCACGCAAAGGGGGGCGGTTTCCACATCCACCCCGCCATCGACCTCCAGATGGATCGCGCGGCCCGAAGCCTCGATCCGGCGGCGCACCGCCTCGATCTTGGGCAACTGGCTATGGATGAACTTCTGCCCGCCGAAACCGGGGTTCACGCTCATGATGAGGACCAGGTCGATGTCCTCGATCAGATAGTCGAGCGCATCGACAGGCGTGGCCGGATTGAGCACGATGCCCGCCTTGCAGCCCAGCGCCCTGATCGCCTGCACGGTGCGATGGGGGTGAGGCCCGGCCTCCGGGTGGAAGGAGATGATGTCGGCCCCGGCCTCGGCAAAGGCCTCAAGGTAAAGGTCCACCGGGCTGATCATCAGATGGACGTCGAAGGGCTTTTGCGTGTGCGGGCGCAGCGCCTTGACCACGCCCGGGCCGATGGTGATGTTGGGCACGAAATGGCCATCCATGACATCGACATGGATCCAGTCCGCGCCGGCCGCGTCGATGGCACGCACTTCCTCACCCAGCCGGGCAAAATCGGCGGAAAGGATCGAGGGAGCAATCAGCGGGATCGACATCGCGGCACAGGCTCTATTACGGGAAAATCACTTTGGCTTACCCATGGTGCCGGTCAGCAGCAAGCGCCGCACCTGCCATTTTCCACACCGTTTACCATCACGCGCGCGCAATATGGCACAAAGACGCCAAACCGGCGTTCCACACCCGTCAGCCCTTGTTCAGCCGATGGGGCGCCAAGAAGTACTGGTGCCCTGCGTTACCATCGGCTATGCCCCGCGCGAAACCAGTCAGCCTGGGGGGGATGGCAGGACCTGAACAGCCATGTCGGCGTCCCTGCCTGCGGGGATGCCTTCACTCTAGCCCGCCTGGATGCCAGACCTGATGCCTCTTGCCCCCTTTCGCTCTATGGGCGCCCTTGCCCACCGATTGACGACGCCTTTGCTGATGATTGCCGCGATGGGCGCTGCAGCCCCGGCCATGGCCGAGGGCGCACCCGCCGGCTGCACCGGCCCTGTCAGCCCCCACTGGATCAATGTGGTGGTGGAAGACGTCCGGAACGATAACGGGCAGATCGCCATCACGCTTTATGCCGACGATTCGAGCAAGTTCCTCGTCAAGCACGGCTCGCTCTATGTGGGGCGCACCAAGGCGGTGGCCGGCACCACGAACACCTGCATCTACCTGCCCAAAAACGGCGTCTGGGTGCTCGCGCTCTACCATGACGAGAATGCGAACGGGAAGTTCGACCTCACCAGCTTCAAGATGCCCGCCGAAGGTTACGGCTTTTCGAACAACCCGCCCACGCTGCTGGGCCTGCCCACGTTCAATTCGGTGCGGATCAACATCGCGCGCGATGGGATGACGTCGCATATCAAGATGAAATATCCCTGATGTACGTCGATTGAGACGGTGACAGTGCGAGGGCCATCGCCCTCGCAGTGGCTTTCTCACCCCACAAAATATTCGCTCAGAAATTTGGGTGCCAGAGCCTCGGCCAGCGCATGGGCGCGCGGGTCATCCACATCCATCCACCATGCGTCGTTCTCATCATCGCCGATGTCGAAGGTCGCCGCGCGGCCGCGATCGGCCAGCACCTGCATGCCTTCCGACAGGCTGCCCGCCTTGCCGCCGGCAATCGCCTCGCCAATGGCAAGGGCCAGTTCGGGCGTGGCAAGGAAAGCGCCGCAATCAACCACGTCATAGGACGGGATGGTCTTGCCGATGGCGCGGATGAAGCCGCGATCGTCACGTTGAACCCAGGTCGCGTCATCAGGGTCGATCAGCGGACTGTCGATGCGCCGGTCGATGGCCAGCGTGACGCCGCGCGTCGGCCCGCCCTGCCGTGCCAGCCGCTGAAGGATGGAGGGGGCAAAGATGTGATCGGCCATCATCAGCAGATAGTCACCCGCGATCCGCTCGGCGCCCGCCATCACCGACCAGCCATTGGGCTTCGACCAGTCATCGGTGCGCGCAGCCTCGACCGGGATGCCTACGCGGGCGGACAGAGCGGGGAGCACCGATTCGATCCGCTCCGCCGCATGGCCGGTGACCACCACCACCTTGCCCGCGCCCGCCGCCTTCGCATTGCGCAGGCCCAGCTCGATGAGGGGCACGCCCGCGATAGGAGTCAAAGGCTTGCTGGGCGAAATGTCGGCAAGGCGGCTGCCGTAGCCGGCGGCGATGATGAGGGCGTCCATTCGGGTAAATTCCAAAAAAACAAGATGCGAGGGCCATCGCCCTCGCGCTCCCGTTACTGTCTGCGGCAGCTTTTGTCTAAACCGCAGTGCATCGGGGAGAGGAAGAAGCGCCGCAGGCAGGAATGGATAGCGCTGCGCCAGAGGCTTTAAGGCCTGCGGCGCGGCGATGCTGGCGCAAGGATCGGGTGCCAATGCCCTCTCCAAACGCCCGGGAGCGCGAGGGCGATGGCCCTCGCATTTCCCCTTCCCATTTCAATCCAAAAACAAAACGCCGGCTGGATCACTCCAACCGGCGTCATGCTGTTCAAGGCTTGAACGCTTACTCGGCAGCGATGGCCTGGTCAGCGATGTAGCTCTCGACCATCTGCGCGGCGACATCGTCGCTGAACTGCACCGGCGGGTGCTTGCAGAAATAGGCCGAGGGGCCGGTCAGCGCGCCGCCCTCACCGCGCTCCAGCGCGACCTTGCAGCAGCGGATGGCGTCCATCACGCAGGCGGCCGAGTTGGGGCTGTCTTCAACCGACAGGCGCAGCTCCAGGTTCATGGGGACGTTGCCCCACTGCGCGCCTTCCAGGCGGAGGAAGCACAGCTTGTTGTCCTTCTGCCAGGGAACATAGTCCGAGGGACCGACGTGGATGTTCTCGTCTTCCAGGCGCTGGGCCAGCATGGCCTGCACGGCCTCGGTCTTCGATTCCTTCTTGGAACCCAGACGCTGGCGGTCGAGCATGTTCATGAAATCGGTGTTGCCACCGGTGTTGAGCTGATAGGTGCGCTCCACCGTCACGCCGCGGGCGGCGAACAGGCTGGAGAGCACGCGGTGCACGATGGTGGCACCGACCTGCGCCTTGATGTCGTCGCCGACGATAGGCAGGCGCTTGTCAGCGAACTTCTTTTCCCACTCGGGGCGGCTGGCGATGAAGACGGGCATGCAGTTCACCACCGCAACGCCGGCTTCCAGAGCGCATTCCATGTAGAATTCGGTGGCCGTCTGGCTGCCCACGGGCAGGAAGTTCACCAGAACCTCGGCGCCGCTGGCCTTGATGGCCGCGATGATGCCTTCCTTGGTGGCTTCGGGTTCGTCGGCCAGGATGAAGCCCTTGTCGCCCATGCCGGTCATGTGCTCGGCCACGCCGTCGAGGATCTTGCCCATGATGACCTTGCTGCCCGAGGCAGGCACGTCGGCCTGGAAGATGGCCGTGCAGTTCGGCCCGGCGAAGATAGCCTCGGAAATGTCCTTGCCGACCTTGCGCTTGTCGACGTCAATGCCCAGCACGAAGTCGACATCGCCCGCGCCATAGCCGCCGATTCGATCGTGAATCAGGCCCTGAGAAGCATTGTTGGCGCGGTAATAGGCAACGCCCTGAACCAGCGAGCTGGCGCAATTGCCCACGCCGATCACGGCGACCTTAATCGGTTTCATCAATTCGATCCCTCCAGACAGAAGCGCAGCGTGGACCTCATGCCCTTGCGCTTGTCGGTAAATCACAGGTCAAAAGCAAGAAGTTTGCCCCTGGTCAAGCCGCCAGATGCAGATGGCCATGCCAAAAGTGTCGCTTGAGAGACACAAAGCGGTGTTACCGCTGGGATTTTGGCTCTATGGTCCTTTCGTCGCGTTTCCCGTGCCCGCCCGAGTTGGGCCAGGATGCGCCACTTGTCAATGAGCACGGCGCCACCGCGCCGCTGGGAATTTCGGAATAGGTATGGCATCGGTCGGGGGCAAAATCGGGGTGAATGAAACGTCGCAGGGCAAGGCACCGGGTCGCAAACCCCAGCGCCCCATGCGCCCGCGCGAGCTGGAAGATGCTCTCAACTATTATCTCTACCATCCGCTGGCCTGGCGCCTGGCGCTGGTGCTGGCCAAAACGCCACTGACGCCCAACATGGTCTCGGTCATCGGGGCGATGAATGTGGTGGCCGCCGCTTTCGTCTATGCCTGGGGCTATGCCCATGGCTGGGGCTGGCCGGGCGCGGCGCTGGGCATGGCGCTGCACATGGCCTGGCATGTGTGGGACGGCGCGGATGGCGATCTGGCCCGCATCACCGGCCGCGCCAGCCCGATCGGCGAGATGGTCGACGGCATCTGCGACTATGCCAGTCATGTCGTTATGTATTTTTGCCTAGGTTGGATTGCCTATCAACAGATCACCGTGTGGACGGGGTCCTGGCTGATCGGCCTCATCGCCCTTCCGCTGATGCTGGCGGCGGGCGTCAGCCATGTCATCCAGGCCAACCATGTCGAGGTGCAGAAGCGCTCCTATCAATGGTGGGTCTATGCCAAGCCGTGGATTCGCCAGACGCGCGACAAGGCCGATGAAAGCACCAAGAAGGGTGCCTCGGGCGCGCTGGTCTCGCTTTATATGTATGTGGGCGGAAAATTCGCCACCAACACACCGCTGATCGACGAGGCGGTGGACGAAGCGCAGGGCGACCCGGCGCGACTCGAGGTGATTCGCGCCGCCGCCCGGCTGGAGGCGCCCCGCCTGCTGGCGATTCTGAAAGTGCTGGGCCCCAATCCACGCGCAGTGCTGCTGGGCGTGTCGATGCTGGCGGGCAGCCCTTTGTGGTTCTTCCTGTGGCAGACGGTGCTGCTCAACCTCGCGCTCAAGGCCTCGATCCGCATGCATAATGCCGCCGCGCTGCGCATTCTGGCCGCTATCGGCCGATAGGAGACGCTGCCCCATGGCCACCCTCCCCATGGACACGCTCTTGACGCAGGCGCAGAGCCTGTCCGGTGCGCTGACCACGCTGCGCCGGGCGATCCATGAGGAACCGGAACTGGGGCTGCACACCCCGCGCACCATGGCCAAGGTGCGTGCGGCGCTGGCCCATCTGCCGCTGGAATGGCGCGAAGGGACCTCGACCACCGGCGCGGTGGCGCTGCTGCGCGGCGGCGCCGGGCCAATGGAAGGCCGCCGCACCGTGCTGCTGCGCGGCGATATGGATGCGCTGCCCATGGGGGAGAAAACCGGCCTGCCCTATGCCTCTGCCATCGCCGGGCGGATGCATGCCTGCGGCCATGATGCCCATACCGCCATGCTGACCGGGGCGGTGCAATTGCTGAGCGCAAGGGCCGAGAGCCTGCCCGGCGACGTGCTCTTCATGTTCCAGCCCGGCGAGGAAGGCCATCACGGCGCCCGTTTCATGATCGAGGACGGGCTGATCGACAAGGTCTGGGGCCTGACGCCCGATGCGGCCTTTGCCCTGCATGTGATGCCCAATGCGCCCCATGGCCAGGTGCAGGGCCGCGCTGGTGCGCTGATGGCCAGCGCCGACCAGATCGAAATCCTCGTGTCCGGCGCGGGCGGCCATGCCAGCATGCCCCATCACGCCGCCGACCCGATTCCCGTCGCCTGCGAGATCGTCAGCGCGATCCAGACCATGGTGACGCGCCAGTTCGACGCGCATGACCCGGTCGTCATCACCATCGCCAAAATCGAGGCGGGCAGCGCGCATAATGTCATTCCCGACACGGCGCATCTTCGCGGGACGATGCGCTCGCTCTCGCCCGGGGCCCGCGCGGCGCTGCGTGAGAAACTGACTCGTCTGATCGAACATATCGCCGCGGCCCATGGCATGAAGGCGCGGCTGACGGTCCATCCCGGCTTCCCCGTCACCCTGTGCGACCCGCGCGCCGTCGCCCTTGCTGAAAGGGTGAGTGACACGCTTTTCGGCCCGGACATGTTCCACACCCTGCCCGCGCCCATCATGGGGGCCGAGGACTTTTCCTATGTTCTGGAACGCGCGCCGGGCGCCATGCTGTTTCTCGGCGTGGCGCATGAAGGGGTGGATGCCGCCAGCGCCAAGGGCATCCATTCACCGCGCATGCTGGTCGATGAAGCCGCTTTGCCGCGCGGCAGCGCCCTGCTGGCAGGTCTTGCGCAGCGCTTTCTGGAGAGCGGCTTTCCTGCCTGACCCGCATCGGGTCAACCAAAGCGCCATGGCGAATGTTGTCACGCGATAAGCACGGCAAGACGCTCATCGCGATCGTTGATCGCTCGGCTTCACCCAACTAACCGCTTCTGATTGCACGCCATGTCATGGCGCTTTTGAAATAACGCCACAATCCTTGTCATGCCAACACATCGGCAAGGATTTTGCACTATGACCAACTCGCTACGACGCGGGGAGGCCTGATGCTGCCGGCATCGCAAGATTTTAACCGAAGGCGCGCGCGGATCATTCGCGCGGTGCTGGCCGTGTCCAGTGTCACGCTGCTGCTGCTGGCGGTGATCGGGATTCGTCTTGTCGACGGCATTGATGAACAAACCAGAATTCACGAGCAGGCAATGGTCGCGCGCGGGCTCGACCTGCGGATGAATGAGCTGGAACAGGCCATCACCCCGCAGGTCGACTGGGACGATGCCGTGACCCATATGGGCGGCCGCCTCGATGGCGCCTGGGCCGATGCCTATTTCGGCGGTTTCATGCATACACAGGTGGGCGCCACGCGCGCCTTCGTGGTGAACGGGCAAGGCCTGCCCGTTTACGCCGCGCGGAACGGCAGACCCTTCGCCGGATCGCCCGCGCGGGGCATGGCGCCCTTCGCCCCGGCGGTCGAGCAGATGGTCGCGGATCTGCGCCGCCGCGAGACCCCCGCGGCACGCAGCGTGCCCGCCAACGGGTCGGCCCTGGCCCGCGCGGTGCACACCACTTCTCTGGCTCGCGCGGAGGGAGGGATATGGATGCTGAGCGGCCATCTCATCCAGCCCGACAGCGACAAGGTGATCCCGGTGCCCGGGCCGCTGTCCGTGGCGCTGGTGGCGGTGCCTCTCGACAAGGACGTGCTCACCCGCTTTGGCCAGCGCTATCGCATCGGCGATCTGGCCATCGCCTTCGCCCCCCCAAGCGACAGCCGCATGGCGAGGATCGAGCTGCACGCGTCCGATGGGCAGGCGCTGGCATGGATGGCATGGACGCCGCGCCGCCCGGGCGCCGAGCTGATGCGCGCGATCACCCTGCCCATGGCGCTGCTGCTTTTCGCCTTTGCCACCGGGGCGGTGATCTTCCTGCGCGAAGCCTCGAAGATCACCCGTGAACTCATCGCCAGCGAAGCGCGCGCGCGCCATGTCGCCAGCCATGACCAGCTGACCGGCCTGCCCAACCGGGCGCTGATGTTCGACCGGCTGCGCACCGTGCTAGCCATGGCGCGACGACGGCGCGGCGGCATGATGGGCAGCGACAGTCCCGTGCTGGCCATCCACTGCCTCGACCTCGACCGGTTCAAGGGGGTGAACGACACGCTGGGCCACCACGCCGGCGACGAGCTGATTCAGCAAGTGGCGCAAATGCTGATCGGCCTGTGCCGCGAGTCGGACACGGTGGCACGACTGGGCGGCGATGAATTCGTCATCCTGCAGCCCGGCGCCACGCCCACGGCCGCTTCGCATCTGGCACAGCGGGTGGTGGCCCAACTGACCCGCCCCTTTGCGCTGACCTTCGGCACGGTGGAAATCGGCTGTTCGATCGGGGTGACCATCGTTTCGGACGCCAGCATCGATGCCTCTGAAGCCTTGCGACAGGCGGATCTGGCGCTCTATGCCTCGAAAGAGGGCGGGCGCGGTTGCACCACCTTCTTCGAACCGGAAATGCATGCCGCCCTGCGCCTGCGCCGCTCGCTCGAAACCGATTTGCGCCGGGCGCTGTCCTTTGGCGATTTGACCATGGTCTATCAGGTGCAGGTCGATGATCGCGGTCGGCTGCGCGGCGTCGAGGCACTGGCCCGCTGGACCCATTCCGAGCGGGGGGTGATCATGCCCGGCGTCTTCGTGCCGCTGGCCGAGGAAAGCGGACTGATCCATGAGCTGGGCGATTATATCCTGACACGGGTCTTTGCCGAAACGCGCCACTGGCACGGGCTGAGCGTGGCAATCAACATTTCCGCGCTGCAACTGCGCTCGCCCGCTTTCATGACCACCATGCGCCAGATGATCGAGCGCCATGCCATCGATCCAGAGCGCTATGATCTGGAGATCACCGAAACGGCGCTGCTGGGTGAGGATGGGGTGACACGCGACAATCTGGTCGCGCTGGCCGAGGCAGGCTTTACCATCACGCTCGACGATTTCGGCACGGGCTATTCGAGCCTGGCCAATCTGCGCCGCTTTGCCGTGGACAAGATCAAGATCGACCGCAGCTTTGTGCAGAACATCGACACCGACCAGGAAGCCGAGGCGCTGGTCGAGGCGATCGTGCGGCTGGGGCTGGCCATGAAGCTGGAGATCGTGGCCGAGGGGGTGGAAACCGAAGCGCAGCGCCAGCGGCTGATCCAGTGCGGCTGTCATCAGTTCCAGGGCTATCTGCTGGGGCGGCCGGTGCCCGCCGGCGAGCTGGAAAGGGCGATCCTGCTCAGTTGAGGCGGGGCGAGGAAAGGGCAGAGGCAACGCGGCGCGACCGCACCGCGCTGGGAAACGCGGCGCGGCCTTCGCAAGGAGCGATGGTGTCAGGCCGGCGCGCGTTCAGCCAGAAGCTTGCGCGCGGTGTCGACCATGATCAGCCAGCCGCCCGCCAGGATGCAGAGATCCTTGATGACAAGGCGCCCCGCCCCCGAAAGATAGGGGAAACCGTGCTGCGCATCGCCCAGCGCCGGCACCCATGCCTCCGGTGTGGTGACCAGAAAGGACAGGGTGACGAAAGGCGTCAGGAAAGCCAGCACCGCCCCCACAAGGCCCAGCCGCCGCGACAACAGGCCCGACAGGGTGAGGGCGCCGATGATCAGCTCGACCGTGCCCAGCCCTTTGGAAAAGCCGTAGGTGTTATTCGCGATTTGCCAGGCCCGCTGCGCCGGCACCAGAACGCCTTCCTTGGTGAGATGCGCGGCGTAATCAGCCGGATGCTCATAAAAGAAGCGCATGAAAGGGCTGTTGGCGACAAAAACCGTGATGCTGTCGGCTTCATAAGGCTGGAATTTGAGCCAGCCGATCCAGAGGAACACGATGGCGATGGCGACTTTCATCGCCGCTATGCCGATCTCGGTCGAGCGCGGGGCGGCCAGAAGGCGCAGCCCCGAGGCGAAGGGTTTGCTCATGGACCGTCTCCTCACTCGCCCGCGGCGTCGAAGGCATCGAGCGTGCGTGTTGTATAGACCAGCGCGGCCCCCGCATTGACCGAGATCGCGATGCCCAGCGCCTCGGCCAGCTCTTCCCTGGTGGCCCCGGCCTTTTGCGCCTCGGCGGTGTGCACGGCGATACAGCCATCGCAGCGCAGGGTGACAGCCACCGCCAGCGCGATCAGCTCGCGGGTTCTGGCATCGAACTGCCCGGTGCGGGCGCTGGCCTGGCTGAGCTGGACATAGCCCTTGACCGTCTCCGGGCTCAGCTTGCCCATGGCGCCGACGCCCGAAGCGACCTGTCCGCGATACGTGTTCCAATCCATCATATGCATTGTTCATCTCCTTCTGTGAGGAGGAAGATGGCCCCATATGTGACGGATGTTGATGCCCGCGCGGCTCTGCTGCATGACCGGGCGGATCAAAATCGAGGGACCGCCGTGGACCGCCACCAAGACACGCTCTCCATTCTGGGGCCGCTGCTGCGGGTCACGCCCGAGCTTCAGGACTTTTGCCGCTTTGGCGGCGCCTGGCGCGCATCACATGACCCGGCGGAGCGCGGCTGGGCAGCGTTTCACGTGGTGATCAACGGACACTGCCTTGTCGAGCGCAACGGCCAGCCTCCCGTCGCGCTGGAGGCGGGGGATGTGCTGCTGCTGCCACAGGGCGATGGTCATGTCGTCTATAGCGGAGACACCGCGCCCCCGCGCGACATGCTGCGCACCGATCGCGACTATATCCGCGTGAAGCAGACCCAGGGGGCAGACATCGACACCCAGCTTCTTTGCGGGCGGCTGCACCTTGAAAGCGCCAGCGAGAACCTTGTGCTCAAGACGCTTCCGCCGGCCATCGTGCTCAAACTGGGCGGGGATGCCACATGCGGCCAACTCGTCGCCATCATCGGTCGTGAACTGGCCGGCGACAGGCCCGGCGCCGACTTGATTGTGCGCGATCTGGCCAGCGCGCTCTTCGTCATGCTGCTGCGCGCCTATTTCGAAACCGATGCCCCGGCGGCAGGCTTGCTGGCCCTGCTGGGCTCGCGCGAGACCGGCGGCGCCGCCGCCGCCATGATGCGCGAGCCGGCGCGCGACTGGAGCCTCGACGCGCTGGCATCGGCGTCGGCCATTTCCCGCGCGACGCTGGTGCGCAAGTTTCGCAAGATCTGCGGCATGCCGCCTCTTACCTTCCTCACCGAAATCCGGCTGGGCCTGGCACGCAACAGAATGGTGCAGACCACCGCCTCGCTGGCGCAGATCGCCGAGGATGTCGGCTATCATTCCGAGGCAGCCCTGAGCCGCGCGCTCCAGCGCCGCTTTGCCGTTCGACCGGGCGCGTTGCGCCGGGGCGCGGACCCGGCACTGACCTTGCAGAAGCTGTGAACCGGGCCACGAGTGCCATGCGCGTCATCATCGTCGCGCTCGACACCATAGGTCGCGGCAAAGGGGGAACGCGCAGTTTGTTGCGCAGCGCAACATGGCGCGGCTTGTCCATTGAGAGAGGGGCAAGCCGGAATGGACATGCTGCGCATCATTCGACCGATGTCTCGACGGCATGGACCGACCGCTGCCGAACCGCCGCAACACGCCAGCCCCGGTAACATCGCTTGATGGCGATTCGCGCGAATCCCGCAGTCTCTGCCGAGCCGCAAGTCATGGAATGATTGTCATGGGAAATGGCGCACCCGTCTTGAAAGTGATGGGTACTCAAATCATTGGGAAATTTTTCATGATCGGCACTGATTTCGGGTTGCTCATACCAACGCAGGCATCGTGATGAAGCGTCTAGAGTTGGTTGCGGGGGCCCGCACCGGACGATGTCACATATCGCCATTGATTAAGATATGATCGCCTCATCTCGATCACGGCCGCATACCTACCTATATGTGGCAACATCCGCTGAAGAGCTGACCTTCGCGGGTCTAAGCGCCTTCCCTAAAAGCTGCCGGTGGTTCACATCGCCAGCAGCGGTTCTGATAGACCGGCCTTGGGACATTGCCGTCCTTCAAGTTCTCCGTCCCGAACGGCCGCTCCCGCCGGGAGCGGTCATTCCTGATCGCGTCAGTGGATGCCGATGTACGCGAACAATTGGTAGAAAGCGGACATTCGCGGGATCGCATGATCGAGGTCCGCTAGGGTCAAAAGCGAACTGGTGCCAAACGTATCAGACAGGAAAATGAATTCCGCACAATTTGTTACCGTCGGGGTCACGAAAATAGGCCAGTTCGATGGTGCCCATGGAAGCAGTTTCGCGCGGTCCGGGCGGAGCTTCGATCGAGGTCCCGCCAGCGGCAACGGCGGTATCGTGAAGCTGCTTCACCTGCTCGGGCGAGTTGCAGGAAAAGGCAACGGTGCTGCCGTTTGCGACGCTTGCCGGTTCGTCGTTGATCGGCTGGCTGACGATGAAGTTGGTCCCGTTGCCGTTATTGTAGATCAGACGTGTATGGCCGCTGTCGGCGATGTTCCTCGTCCCTTCCCCTGCACCCAAGGTGCCTAGCACCTTGTCGTAGAAGCGCTTGGACCGTTCAATGTCGTTCGATCCGACCATGGTGTGAAAAAGCACGCATACTCTCCTGAAGGCTGATCGACCTCCGATCGCCATTAGCGGTCTCATCTAACAGACACATAATCCGCGGTCACCTCCGAGCCCTCGGAATGTCCGCTACTGGGCGAAGGTGACCTTGGCGAGCAGATCGCCAGCGAAGCGCAGGCTCTGGGCGCGGATCTTATCGTGGCCGGTGCCTATCGTCATGGGGAGATCATCGAATGGCTCGCAGGCGGGACGACGCGGCATTTGCTGGCGGCAGCCAAATTGCCGCTGCTGCTGGCCCACTGACCGATGCGGTTGATCCTCGTTCGCCACGGTCAAAGCACCGCCAACGCCGCACGCACCTTCACCGGCGACGATGATGTGCCCCTGACCTGCAAAGGGCAATCAGAAGCCGAAGACACTGCCCGCCGTCTCCATGAGGCCGGAGTGGTTCCGACCCAGATCTTCTGCTCGCCACTCTCCCGCTGCATCCAGACCGCATCGATTATCGCGACAGGCCTTGGCCTGGATCACCTTACGCCGGTTCCACTCCCCGGACTGCGCGAGCGCGATTACGGCCAACTCACTGGCATGAACAAGGCCGATGCCGCGCAGCAGTTTGGTGCGGGACAGGTCCAGATTTGGCGCCGCTCTTATGCCATTGCGCCGCCGGGCGGCGAAAGCTTGCGCGATACCGCCGCCCGCGTCCTCGCAGCCTATGTCACCGACATTTTTCCCGCAGTTCTCAGCGACGGCCCCGTACTGGTCGTGGCGCATGGTAACAGCCTGCGGGCCCTGGTGATGACACTGGAGCACCTCGACGTAAGGCAGGTTGAAGATCTTGAGATCGCGACGGGACAAGCGCTCGTCTACACGCTCGATGCCGCCAGTCGCATCGTTGCACGCACCAGCCTCATCTAAGGAATACCGCATGCCGACCATCGCGATCTGTGCGCTCTTGAAATCCTCGATTCTCGCGGCCACCCGACCTTGCAGGTCACCCTGCGCCTTGATGATGGAACCTCCTCGACCGCCTCCGTGCCATCAGGGGCATCGACCGGAGCCCATGAAGCGGTCGAACTGCGTGATGGCGATCCGGCGCGTTACGGCGGCCGGGGCGTGCGCAAGGCCATCAGCCATGTTGAGGGCGAGATTGCTGCAGCGCTGCGCGGGATGGCTGTTGATGACCAGGAGAGGATCGACCAGATCATGATCGAGCTTGATGGCTCCAACAATAAGGCAAGGCTCGGCGCCAATGCCATCCTGGGCGTGTCGATGGCGACAGCCAGAGTGCGGGCCAAGATCATGGACCTGCCGCTCTACGCAAGCTTGGGTGATCGCGATGCCCGTCAGCTGCCCATGCCCTGCATGAATGTGCTCAATGGCGGCAAGCATGCCGACAGCGGTCTCGACTTTCAGGAATTCATGATCGTGCCCGTCGGCGCGCCCAGCTTTGCCGAGGCGATGCGCTACGGATCTCAAACCTACGCCGCCTTGCGCAAGCTGCTGCATGACCGGAAGCTGGCAACCTCAGTGGGCGACGAGGGCGGCTTTGCCCCTGCCCTCCCCGACAATGAAGCCGCCTGCGAACTGATTGTCGAGGCCATCACCGCCGCCGGCTTCCGGCCGGGCGAGGATGTGGCGATCGCGCTCGATCCCGCAGCCTCCTCCTTTGGCAGCGATGGCAGCTACAATCTCGAGCGCTCAGGCAAAGGCCATCTGGGCCGCGCTGCCATGCTGGCGCTCTACGGGCGATGGATCGATGCCTACCCCATCGTCTCAATTGAGGATGGCTTTGCGGAGGACGATTGGCAGGGATTTCAAAGCCAGATGACGGCGCAGGGCGACCGCATCCAGATTGTGGGCGATGATCTGCTGGTCACCAACCCCCGCTTCATTGCCAGGGCCATCGAGCAGCGCGCCGTCAACGCCCTGCTGGTAAAGCTCAACCAGATCGGCACTGTTACCGAAGCGATCGCGGCAACGCGCTTGGCGCAGCAGGCAGGCTGGGCCGCCATGGTGTCGCATCGCTCCGGCGAAACCACCGATGATTTCATTGCCGATTTTGCTGTGGCTTTGAGCGCGGGGCAGATCAAATCCGGTGCGCCCTGCCGGGGTGAGCGCCTGGTCAAATACAACCGACTGATCGCAATCGAGCGAGAGCTTGGCGCTGCCGCCAGCTTTGACAATCCGTTTACCCGCAAAGTCCCAAAGCCAAGCAGTGCGTCAGCATGAATATCTGCTTGGCCGATGACTTCGATTTCTCGAATGGGATAAGCTTCTGCCCCACTGAAGTACCCATAAATGCAGCGGACGAAGGCAAAATCATTGAATGCCGAATACCAGGATCCGTGCAGGATTCTCGGCTTGTGCGGGCGCGGCAACGATCAGCTTACCCCGTTGCGGAATAACAAAGCGGTCCGTGCATCGCGCGGCATCGAGAGCTTGCCCAGTTCCCTTACGGCGTCAGGATTTGAAACGTCATAAATACCCATCGCACCGTCACCGCCTGGAATGAACAGCCGATGATGTTGCAGATCGAAGGGCAGGTCGTCGGCGCGCGAAGGAACCCTGATGGTTTGGGTGATTGCTCCCGTCTTGGTGACGGCGAAGACGATTCGGTAATGCAGTTTCGGGTCAGGACGTTCCTGTGCGCCGGCCATATCGACGATTTTGCCGAAGTCTGGCACGGGCAAGGGCGCCGTGTCCGCAGCGCAGGCTGTTCCAGCCATGGTTATAACTCCCATCATAGCGAGGAAAGAGCGGAAAGGTTTCATAGACTTATCCTAAACCATGGAGCCACAAGCGCAGTGCTCCGGCCACAATGCCCAATGTCAGGACGCTGGCCAGCCAGATGCCCACCATCCACAGCAGACGCTTCCACAGCGGAGAGCCGGTGTCCATCAGTGGTATCCATGGCTGCCGACCTTGCCTCGAAAGACCCAGTAGGCCCAGCCTGTGTAAAGCAGGATGCAGGGAATGATGACGACAGCCCCGACCAGCATGAAAAGCTGGCTCTGGGGCGGTGCGGCAGCATCCCAGATGGTGATGCTGCGCGGTACGACATAGGGAAACATGCTGATGGCGAGGCCGATAAAGCCGAGCAGAAAGAGCCCAAGCGCGATCAGAAAGGGCATCCGCTGCTTGCCTTTGCGCAGGCTCCAGAAATAGGCGCCAGCAGAGATGATGACGAGCAGGGGGACCTGGGCCGTCAGCAGCACGCCGGGCATCGCAAACCACCTGCGCCAGTAATCATAGGCCAGGAACGGGGTGGCCGCACTCACCAGGCCCAGAGCGACCAAGGTAGCGATGCCGAGCCAGAACGCAAGTTTGCGAGCATGATCGTGGGCTTCTCCTTCGGTCTTCCAGAGCAACCACGTGGCGCCAAGCAGCGCGTAGCCGATCGCGACGGAAATCCCGGTCAGAACCGTGAAGGGGCTTAGCCAATCGAGCCAGCCACCGGCATAGGCATCTGCCTTGACATGGATGCCTTGCAAGATTGCACCCAGCGTTATGCCCTGCGCCACGGCGGCGACCAGCGAGCCGATGGAAAAGGCCCCGTCCCAGAAGGCGCGATGGCGCGGGTCTCGCCAGCGGAACTCAAAGGCGACGCCGCGAAACACAAGACCCAACAGCATGGCGATCATCAGTGGATAGGTCGCCGGCAGAATAATCGCATAGGCCAGGGGAAAAGCCGCCAGCAGGCCGCCTCCACCCATGACCAGCCAGGTCTCATTGCCATCCCAGACCGGCGCGATCGAGTTCATCGCCTGGTCGCGTTCGTCACCCACCGCGAAGGAGGGAAACAGGATCCCGATACCAAGATCGAAGCCGTCCATCACGACATAGGCAAAGACGGCGAAGGCGATGATGCCGGCCCAAACCACGGTGAGATCAATGTTTGCCATCCGCTTTACTCCCCTGCCAGGGGGATGGCTGAAACGCTCGATGCAGGCGTGATGCCTGCCGCGCGCTGCGGCACATTGGGCGGCTCGGTTTCCCCGCGCTCGGGTGGCTTGGCCATGAGGCGCAACACGTAGTAGGTGCCCGCACCAAAAGCGAAGAAATAGACCAGCACAAAAGCCAGCAGGGAGGACGCGACCGCTGGGGCGGCGAGCGGTGAATGGGAATCAGCCGTGCGTAACAGGCCGTAAACAGTGAAGGGCTGACGACCGACCTCTGTTGTGACCCAACCGGCGATCACAGCGATAAACCCGGCAGGGCTCAAGAGGATGGCTGCCCGGTGCAACCAGCGCCACGTATAAAGCCCCTTGCGGGTACGGGCGACAAGGCTCCAGAGACCCAGCCCCAACACGGCCAGGCCCAGACCGACCATGATCCGAAAGGACCAGAAAACGATCGGCGTGGGCGGCCAACGGTCCTTCGGAAAATCGGATAGGCCTGGAAGGGCGGCGTGCGGATCATGCTTGAGGATCAGCGAACCGAGATGCGGCACCGACACTTCATAGCGAACGCGCGCTTCGTCATTGTCGGGCAGGCCGAACAGGATCAAGGGCGCGCCATCCGGGCTCGGATGATAGTCGCCCTCCATGGCAAGGACCTTGGTCGGCTGATGCTCCAGCGTGTTGAGGCCTTGGGTGTCACCAGCGAAAATCTGGATGGGTGCGACCAGCGCGGCCATCCACATGGCCATCGAAAACATCTTGCGGGCACCTGGATTGGCCCTGTCTCGCAGAAGGTGCCAAGCGCCGACGCCGCCAACGACCAGCGATGTGGTCAGATAAGCGGCAATGACGGTATGGACGAGGCGGAAGGGAAAGCTGGGATTGAAGATGATCGGCAGCCAGGAGCCTGCCGGAACGAATTGCCCCTTGGCATTGATCGCATAGCCCACGGGCGTCTGCATCCAGCTGTTGACGCTGATGATCCAGGTGGCGGAGATCAGCGTTCCAAGTGCGACCATGCAGGTTGCAAAGAAGTGGAGGCCACGCCCGACTTTCGAGATGCCAAAGAGCATGACGCCCAGGAAACCCGCTTCGAGGAAAAAGGCGGTCAGCACCTCATAGGCCATCAGCGGCCCGATGATTGGGCCTGCCTTGGTGGAGAAGACCGACCAATTGGTGCCGAACTGGTAGGACATGACCAGGCCCGAAACGACGCCCATGCCAAAGGCGACCGCGAAAATCTTGAGCCAGTAGCGGTACAGGTTGGCGTAGACGCCCTTGCCGGTCCTTAGCCAGGCAGCCTCCAGCACCATGAGAAAACTCGCTAAACCGATCGAGAAGGCAGGGAAAATGAAATGGAAGGAAACCGTGAAAGCGAATTGCGCACGCGCGAGAATGACCGGGTCCAACATCATGGAAGCATATTTCCTTTCTCGCGCCGGCTGCGACGGGTAACCACCCTATGGAACGCGAGGCACGTGCTAGGGTTTCGCGCCAGAAGCAGTTGCGATCCATCAGATCGTCGCGGCGAGGTTGCTCAAACTGACGTCATCACAGCGCAGAGGCGCTTTTCCAGAGCATGTAGGCGGCCACGACGAAGATCAGCACGGCAAAGACCGTGGTGAGCTTGCCGGTGCCGGACAAACGGCGGGCAATGGCGGTGCCAACCAGTCCGCCAAGGATGCCCCCGGCGATGAAGATGCCGGCAAGAGGCCAGTCGATATAGCCGGAGAAGGCGTAATTGGCAGCTGTCGTCAGCCCGAATGCGGTGACTGCGACCAGGCTGGTGCCGACCGCGTTGATCATCGGCATGCTGGTCGAAGCGACCAGACCGGGGACGATCAGAAAACCGCCGCCAATCCCGAAAAAGCCCGAGAACAGACCTGTTCCAAGCCCGTAACTCATCACCTTGGGCGCATTCTCACGGTTGCATTGCGCGCCCTCGATACCCTGGTTCTTGCGACCACGGATCATCAGGATACCCACGGCCACCATCACGAGGGCAAAGAGAAACAGCAGCTTCTGGCCGTCAAAGGCCTTGCCCAGCGTCGAACCCGCCAGCGCTCCGAGGATACCGGCGACGGCATAGAGGCCACCGCAACGCCATTTGACCGTATGTGCGCGGGCATGACTGGCAAGCCCGGTTGCCGCATTGACCGCGACGGCGAGCGCGCTGGTGCCGATCGCCACATGCGGGCTGGGCACGCCGACGAGATAGACCATCAGCGGGACGGCGAGGATCGAACCCCCACCGCCCACCAGTCCCAGAGAAAAGCCCACCAACCCGCCTGAAAGAGCGCCTAGGGCATATTGCATCGTGTCGAGGTGCAAAGCGTCGAGCATGGTCAGACGCTCGTCCTGACGTCATCAACCGGCCGGGGGGACGCCAGCCATTCGTGGCCCTTGAGCATGCCGTTCCAGTAAATGTAGGGCAGCGCGGCAGACTTCAGCCACCAGCTCAGGCGCTGGGGCTTGGTGCCGTCGATCAGCCATTTGGGGAAGCTGGGCAACAGTTTGCCGCCATAACCGAATTCGGCGAGGACGATCTTGCCCCGCTCGACAGTCAGGGGGCAGGAACCATAGCCGTTATAACCCACGCTGGGCGCGCGCTTGGCCAGCATGTCGATCAGATTGACAGCGACGACGGGGGCTTGCTGGCGCGCGGCGGCTGCGGTCTTGGCATTTGATGTAGAAGCGGCATCGCCCAATCCGAAAACATTGGGATAGCGCACATGTTGCAAGGTAATCTGATCGACTTCGACATAGCCCGCCTCATTGGCAAGCGCGCTCTCCTTGAGGAAGATCGGCGCCTTCTGCGGAGGGCAGACATGGAGCATGTCGAAGGTTTTCGAGACTTCCCCGGACTTGCCGGCAAAGTAGGCGGTATGTTTGGTGCCATCCACCGCGATCAGCTTTGATTCAAGCTGAAGGTCGATGCCATAGCCATCGATGTATTGCATCAGCGGCGGCACATAGTCCTTCACGCCGAAGAGCGCCGGACCGGCATTGTGAAAGGCGACGTTGATGCCGCTCAGGACGCCTGCGCGCTTCCAGTGATCGCAGGACAGGTACATCGCCTTTTGCGGTGCCCCGGCGCATTTGATCGGCATCGGGGGCTGGGTGAACAGCGCGGTCCCGCCTTTCAGCCGCTGCACGAGATCCCAGGTGTAGGGTGCCGTCTCATAGCTGTAGTTGGACGTGACCCCATTGCGCCCCAGCGTCTCGCGCAGGCCGGGAATTGCCTCCCAGTCGAGCATGATGCCGGGCGCGACGACCAACGCGCGATAGGCGATCGCCTGTCCGTCCTCCAGATCGACGAGATTGTCGTCGGGCCGGAAACCGCGCACCGCCGATTTGATCCAATGCACACCGGACGGCATGACCGAGGCCTCGCTGCGACGGGTGCTTGCCTGCGTGAAGATACCCCCACCCACCATCGTCCAGCCAGGCTGGTAATAGTGCTCTTCGCGCGGTTCGATGATGGCGATGTCGAGGCTGGAATCGCGCGCCAGAAGCGAGGCGGCTGTGGCTATGCCTGCGGCGCCACCACCCACGATCACCACATCATGGCGGGCCTTGGCGATGCCGTCGCTTTTCAATGCGTGATCCGCCACAGGGCCTGGCTGAACTTTGCCCAGACGCGGCCTCAGGGTTTCGAGATTATATCCCGCGCTCGAAGTAGTGCTCAGGATGGCATCGGCAGGCTGCTCACCGGCCTGTGACAACGCCCATAGCGTGGCCGACCTTGTGCCGCTGCGGCAGAAGGCGTGTATTTTTCCAGTCTCGTTCTCGCTGACCTGAGCAAAACGCTCGACATCGCCCGCACTGACCTCACCCGGTTTGACAGGGATATGCTCGAACCGCAGCCCGGCAGCCTCGGCGTGCTGGCGCAACGTGGCGGCATCGGGTTGACCCGCTTCCTCGCCATCGGGGCGATTGCTGATGACAAGGCTGTATCCGGCCTTGGCCAGTGCAGGCAGGTCGCCCAGGTCGATCTGTGGGGAGACGGTAAGGGTGGAGGACAGTGTCTTGGGAAACATGGTCATGCTCCTGGTCTTGTCTGAGGGGGATTGGGACGAGCAGGATCTGTGAGGCGGGTCATGATGCGGTGGAGGCCAAAACCAGCCAGCATCGCGATCAGAAAGGGCAGCACACTGGCCGGGACCAGCGCGACATCGGCCAGTGCCGGGCCGGGGCAAAGGCCGGAGAGGCCCCATCCTATGCCGAACAGCAGTGCGCCGGCGATCAGGCTGATCGTTATGGGCAGGGTTACGGGTTCGTGGAACCGGTCGGCTGCCACAGGCACCATCATGTTCGCCCTGATCCGCCATGCCACCATCATCGGCAGCATGGCCCCGCCCATGACGAAGGCCAGCGTCGGGTCCCAGCGCCCGGCAATGTCAAGAAAGCCCAGCACGCGTGCCGGATCGACCATGCCCGACACAGCCAGACCCGCGCCAAACAACACGCCAGCGGCCAATGCAACGACAGGTTTCGGGTTCACAGGCCTGCCTCCATCAAGCGAACGACAGCAACCGTGAAAAACCCGGCCAGCATGAAGCTGATGGTCGCGGCCAGCGAACGCGGCGAGAAGCGGGAAAGGCCGCACACCCCATGGCCGCTGGTGCAGCCGCTGCCCAGGCGTGTCCCAAAGCCAACCAACAGGCCGCCGATGACGAGCGGTACAACGGCAGTGGGAAAGTGAACCGGCGTGCCGCCTGCAATCCGCGATACGATCCCGGCACCGAGCGGCAGCCCGACCACAAACATCGCTGCAATGGGCCAGGGCGCGCCGTTGCCAAGACCGATGGCCCTTGCCGCCAGACCGCTGACGCCTGCAATTCGGCCAAGGCCCAGCAGCATCATCGCGGCGGCAAGGCCGATCAATAGGCCTCCGGCGAAGCCGGCTAGCGGCATGGCTGTCTGCCAGGCCGTCACAGCAGGTCCAGCGGGATCTTGAGGTAGCGCGTGCCATTGGCTTCAGGCTCGGGCAAATGGCCTGCGCGCATGTTGATCTGGATCGCGGGCAGGATCAGTTTGGGCATGCCCAGCGTCGCGTCGCGCGCGGACCGCATCGCGACAAAGCTGGCCTCGTCGATGCCGTCATGAACATGGACATTGGCATCGCTCTGGAGGCCGATCGTGGTCTCCCACACATAGGCATCACGGCCCGGAGCCTTGTAGTCATGGCAAAGGAACACCCGTGCATCGCGCGGCAGGGAGAGCAAGCGCCGGATCGAGCGGTAAAGCTGCCCGGCATCGCCGCCCGGAAAATCGGCCCGCGCCGAGCCGTAGTCCGGCATGAACAGTGTGTCCCCGCAGAAGACCGCATCACCGATCACATAGGCCAGATCGGCGGGCGTATGGCCGGGGACATGGAGCACGGCCGCGTCGAGCGTTCCGATGCTGAAGGCGTCGCCATCGTCGAACAGGCGATCGAACTGTGAGCCGTTGCGTTCGAAGGCCGTGCCTTCGTTGAAGATCTTCCCGAAGACGTCCTGCACGACCGTGATGGCGCGGCCGATCGCGAGCCGTCCGCCGAGCCGGTCCTGAAGATAGGGTGCCGCCGAGAGGTGATCGGCATGGGCATGGGTTTCCAGATGCCACCCCACCGTCAGCCCTGCCGCTTCGGCATAGGCGATGACCGCATCGGCCGAGCCGGTGGAGGTGCGCCCCGAGGCCTGATCGAAATCAAGGACCGAGTCGATGATCGCGGCCGTAAGGGTTTGCGGATCATGGACGACGTGGGTGGCGGTAAAGGTTGCCTCGTCGAAAAAGCTACGCACCACGGGCTGCGCTTCAGGCCGGGCTTTGCTGGCACGCACAATGGCAACTGCCTGCGCCAGAGCTGAATCGTCGAGGGAGGTGGAAGCTGTCATATCTGCCTCGAAACAATTTATCACTTACTATGTTCCAGTAAGTGTGTATCCAAATTGCGCTCTTGAGTCAAACAGGCGAGACAGGTGCCATGAGTGATGATGTGAAGACCAGCGAGGCGCGCGCGGCAGGCGCCTCCCTGCGCCTTGGACAGCAGGCCCCTGAATTTACCGCAAGAAGCACCAAGGGTTTGGTCCGACTGTCCGATTTTCGTGGGCGCTGGCTGGTGTTGTTTTCCCACCCTGCCGACTTCACGCCGGTTTGCACCAGCGAGTTCGTGGCCATCGCGCGGGCGGCAAAGGCCTTCGAGAGCCTGGACTGCGCGCTGATGGCCTTGTCAGTGGACAGCCTGTTCTCGCATCTGGCCTGGATCAGGGCGATTCACGACCGTTTCGATGTCGCCATCGACTTCCCGATTCTCGAAGATCCGACGCTGGAGATCGGCCGCGCCTATGGCATGGTGGGGGCCGAGGATATGGATGCCTCTGCGGTGCGGATGACCTATTTCCTCGACCCGGAGGGCTTTGTGCGTGCAACGACCTGCTATCCGGCGAGTGTCGGGCGTTCAGTGGACGAGATGCTCAGGATGGTCGCAGCGCTTCAGCGCGTTCATGGGGGCGAGGTCCTGGCCCCGGAAGGCTGGCATCCTGGCTGCGACCTGCTGCGTTTGCCGCCGCAGTCGGTGGAGGCTGTGCTGTCCTCACAGGATGCGACGAGTTGGTTCTATTGTCCGGTCGCCGATGGAGGCCAACGATGACCGCTCCTGCCGATCTTGAGGAACAGGCCGAATTGCTGCGTGTACTGGGTCACGGCGTGCGTCTGGCGCTGTTGGCCAGCCTGATCTCAGGCGAGCGATCCGTGGGCGAAATCGAAACCCAGACCGGAGTTGGTCAACCTGCTCTGTCTCAGCAGCTCGGTATCTTGCGCAAGGCGGGTCTGGTGCTCACGCGGAGGGAGGCCAAGCTCGTCTTTTATCGGATCGATCATGCCCGGATTGCACTCGTCAGCGGGTTGCTGGACCGTTTTGCCGGAACGGTCATCGTGCCAAAAAGGCGAGCGGATGACCCATTCCTGCGCGGCAGTACCGCAGCCACCTTCGCTCGTGTGGGGCGGACCGCTTAGCGCGCAGGGGGCGTGAAATAGTCGAGGGGAATGCGCAGGAAGGCTCGGCCGCAGGCCTCGAGCTCTGGCAGCCGACCACCTCGTATATTCACCTGAAGCGCATGAAGCATCAGTTTGGGCAGCGGCAAGGTCGCATCCCGCTTCTCACGCAAGGCAACGAATTCGGCCTCTGTCCTATTGCCACCAACATGGATGTTGTCTTTACGCTGCTCTTCGACGGTTGCCATCTCCCGTGGCTCCCTGCCGTTGGGGCCATAGTCATGACCCACAAACAGCTGCGTCTCCGGGTCAAGCGCCAGGATCGAGCGAATTGAGCGATAAAGCGCCTGCGCATCGCCGCGAGGAAAATCGGCCCGTGAGGTGCCCGCATCGGGCATCATCAAGGTATCATGCACAAAGGCGCAGCCCGGCCCGATATAAGTCACCGAAGCCAGCGTATGGCCCGGCGAGAGCATCACCCGCAGACGTGAATTGCCAAGCATGATCTCGTCACCATCCGCCAACAGACGATCCCACTGCGATCCGTCCGTTGGCAAATCAGGGAGGCAATAGATGCCCTTCCACAGGGCCTGCACTTCACGAACCTTCTCGCCGATGGCGGTACGGGCCCCGAGTTTCCCCGCCAGATATGGCGCTGCGGAGAAGTGATCGGCATGAGGATGGGTATCGAGCACCCAGATGACCTTCAGGCCGGATTCAAGCACATGGTTTAGCAGAAGGTCGGCATTTTGCGTGGATGTGGCGCCCGCCATCACATCAAAATCAAGCACGGGATCGATGATGACGGCTTGGGCCGAGGCATCGTCGCTCAGTACATATTGGAAGCTGCCGGTCGTCTTGTCATAAAGCGAGCTGATCGTGCAGCTCTGGGCATGAAAGGTGTGCATCCAGGCCTCCTTCGAACTTTGCCATTGGCCTCGCAAGGCTCATCAGCTACAACAATTGTGTAATCGATAGGTTGCATGGTTCGTTCATGAGGCGCTGGCATGGAGTCCCCCACGCCACTACCTGTTTATATGCGCCCCGATGGCCACCTGCTGGTCTGCGCCGACATGCCGCTATTGATGGATCAATAGAAACCACCCCGATCGCCGGCAATGCGGCGACCAGGGCAGCAGCATCACTCGGCCAGCAGGCGCACCACGGCATCGCGTTCCTCGACCAGTTCGGAGACGCTGTGCTGGATCATGCGGTGCTGGAAATCGTCCAGCTCCAGCCCGCCCACCCGCTCGATCGCGCCAGGGGTGCAGATGGCGGGCACGCCGCAGATCAGCCCCTCGGGAATGTCGTATTCGCCGGTCGAGGAGACACCCATCGACACCCACTCTCCGTTCGAACCGAGCAGCCAGTCGCGCATATGGTCCAGCGCGGCATTGGCCGCCGAGGCTGCCGAGGATGCACCGCGCGCCTCGATAATCGCCGTGCCGCGCTGGGCCACGCGGGGGATCAGCGTGTCGGCGTACCACGCCGTGTCGCCGATCTTGGCGGGCAGCGGCTCGCCCCCTGCCGTGGCATAGGTCCAGTCGGCGAACATCGTGGGCGAATGGTTGCCCCAGACCGCCAGCTTGCTGATCTCGCCCACACCGACCCCAGCCTTGGCCGCCAGTTGCCCGGCTGCACGGTTATGGTCGAGACGGATCATCGAGCCGATGTTCTCGCGATCGAAGCCTGGGGCATGCTCGGCCAGAATCCAGGCGTTTGTGTTGGCGGGATTGCCCACCACCAGCACCTTGGCGCTGCGCTTGGCCACGCGGTCCAGCGCCATGCCCTGAGTGCGGAAAATCGCCGCATTGGCCGCGAGCAGATCGCGCCGCTCCATGCCCTTGGAGCGCGGGCGTGATCCAACCAACAGCGCGGCATCAATGTCCGCAAAGGCGGTTTCAGGATCGGCGGTGACCGTTACGCCCTGCAGCAGCGGGAAGGCGCAATCCTCCAGCTCCATGACCACGCCCTGCACCGCAGGCAGCGCCGGTTCGATGTCGAGCAGATTGAGCACGACCGGCTGATCGGCACCCAGCAGGTCGCCGCGCGCGATGCGGAAGAGAAGGGCATAGCAGATCTGACCGGCTGCACCGCTGACGGCGATATGGATGGGGGCTTTGGACATGGGATGATCCTTCCGGTTTAGCGCCGGTCGGGTGAAACCGGCTTGTGATCGGCGGGCGGCCCCGAATGAACCGGGCCAACCCGTTGTTGTGTCAAGTGTCTCGCACTTGGCCTTAGGCCAGAGCGGGCCTTGCGTCATCCCCGGTTTGCTCCGGCATCAACCATGCGGCCTTCAGTGGGCGAAAGCGCGCCAGCCAATAGTCGAGGCTGACCCAGCGGCCACCACCACGGAAGAACAACACGGCCAGCAGGATCACATAGGTGACGGTGAACTCGATCCCGTTGTTGAGGATGATGGGGTCACCAAGCTGGGTGATGTAGTTGAAGCGCCCGGGGAAATTCTGGGCCAGCCATTCCATGAAGGCCTGAAAACGCAGGGTTGATTCCGCCGTCTTGCCCGCAATTGCCGCCCAGCCATGCGACCAGTGCACCGACAAGCCCGCCACGGACATCGTCACCATCAACGGCAGCGAGATAAGGCGCGTGAACAGGCCCAGCGCCAGGCAGATGCAGCCCGCCGTTTCGGTGGCCGTCGCCAGCACAGCCATCAGCAGGGGCGCGGGCATATGCAGGCCGCCCTGCGAAGCCGGGGCACCAAACCATTCGACCAACGCGCCAAAACCGGTCAGCTTGGCATGGGCCCCTTCGTAAAATATGGGGAGAAGGTAGATACGGATCGCCAGCAATGGCAGAAAATCGAGGGTCTGGACGCGGGCGAAGAGTGTCTCGACGGTTTTGGAGATGGTCATGATTGTGCCTCCTTTGGATGGGCAAGGCAGAGAAGATCGTCGGCAAGGGCAGCGTGTACCCAGGCGGGCACGTCATCGGGCAGGTCGGGAGCGCTGGCCCAAGCAAGGGCGGCACAGGAAAGAGGTCCGGACTGGCGCAGTCTGTCGATCATCAGGCAATCGGTACGGCTGAGCACGCGCGTGACGACCCCATGCGCCGCATTGCGCCAGACTGCATGAGGCCGCGCTTCGTGGTCATCGCCCAGCGCCGGCCAGTCAGGCAGGGTGACATCAAAGGGCAGCATGATCAGGCGCAGCGTAGGGTTGAGGGTAAGGTCCAGCTCATTAACGCTCCCAGCGTCGGGCAGCACCACAGCCGCCGGATCGATCTCGGCGTCGAGCAACACCCATTCATACTCCATAACCGGCAACCGCGCAGAAGCCACACCGCCGCCCTGCGCGAACAGCACGAACTCCGACGCGATCTGGTGGAACTGCGGCAGATGGGCCGGATGGCTGGCGACGAAGAGATCGACAGCCGCGTTCAGCGGCATCTCGCCAGCCTTGCGACTGAATTCGGGAAAGCTGCAGGCGATGGCCCCAAGAATGTTTTCACGCAGCAGGGCGCCATAAAGCGTGTTCGCTCCATGTCGGGCCTGAGCACAAAGCGCCGCAACCTCGGCCTGCATGGCCTCGGGCGCCATAGCGTCAGGCGGGCAGGTCATGAAACACCTGCGCTGCCACGGCCTGATGGACCTGCGCCAGTTCACCGGCCAACGCGTCGAGCGGTGGAAGGCGGTTGTCGCGTTCGAGCAGCAGTGGGCGCGCGCCGTGCAGCGCCCAGACCTGCTGACCCAGTGCCACCACGCCGTCGGCCACCGGCATGCCATGGGTGTCGAGCAACCGGCCGTCATCCAGCTCCAGATGCCCCGCGATATGGTAATAGGCGATAGCATCGGAAGGCAGCGCGGCGATGAAATCCAGCGCATCCTCGCCATGGTTATGCGCGTTCACATAGGCATTGTTTATGTCGAGCAGGATGCCGCAGCCCGAGCGCTGCGCCAGCGCGGCGATGAACGCACCCTCGGGCATTTGCCCGGGAAAGTGATGATAGGCCGAGATGTTTTCCAGCACCAGACGACGCCCGGTTGCCTGCTGCACCCGGTCGATGCGCGCCGCCAGATAGTCCAGATTGTCCTCCCGGCGCGGTACGGGCAGCAGGTCATAGAGATAGCCGGTGCCATCACGTGACAGGCTGAGGTGATCGCTGTGCAGCATGATGCCGTACTCATCGAGAAAGTGGCGCAGATCGCACAGATACTCGGTGTTGAGCGGCTGCGTGTCCCCCACCGACAGGCTCAGCCCATGGGCGACCAGCGGATAGAGCGTGGCGATCCGGTCGAGCTGGTCGCGCTTGCGTCCGCCCAGCCCCATCCAGTTTTCCGGCGCGATCTCCAGGAAGTCGAAGTCGGCGCGCCGGGGCTGGTTGCACAGGGCCTCCACCAGCTCGGCGCGCAGACCGATGCCGCGCGCGCTGGCGCCTAGCGGCCGCATACGCCCTCGGCCAGCTTCTGCTGGTTGCTCTGGGTGACTTTGTAGCCCTGACCGCTGGTGCCGCACTGACCATCGCGGGCGCGCACCAGCTGCTCATTGGTGTCGTGGCTCGGCTTGGTCTGGGCATAGATCTTTTCCGTGCCGCATTTGCCGCTGGCGCATTTGCCGCCGCCATGGGCTGCCGGGCTGGCGCTGGCCGTGGCTGTGGCCGGAGCGGCGGCAGCAACGGCGGCGCCCGAAACAAGCGAGGTCATGGCGATGCCGAGGATGAGGTCACGCTTCATGGGAATGTTCCTTATGTGCAGGGTCAATTCTGTGCGGATCAATGCGAAAGGGGGATGCAGGACAGGTCGCGCCCGGCCAGCACGGGGCCGTGGTAAAAGCCACGAATGATCTGGACGTTGTGGTCTTTGTCACGCAGCGAACGGCCCATGAAATGATCGAGAACCAGCATGCGCGGGGCTGCTTGTGCCGCGATCCGTCCCACCACATCGGGCGTGGCATGCATGAAGCGCGAGACGGCATCGGCATCATTGTCGATGGCGGCGGGCATCATCAGAATGTCGGCGCCGCGCGCGAAATCGACGAACTCCTTGCGGCTGCCGTTCTGGTCGGCGGACAGCACGATGACGCCTTTGGGGGTCTCGATACGATAGGCCAGCGTGGGTACGTCGCCATGCGGAATGCCTAACGCGGAGATGGTGACACCGTCACCGCGCCAAACCACCACCGGTTTGGCGGCCTTCACATCGACATCAGCGGTTTCGACAGCCAGCTTGAGCCCGTTGCTCGCCGTGGAAAGGCCGGAGAGATAGGCATAGGCGCCCTGTCCCTTGCCGAACTCGCGCTTGAAAAAGGTGGTCATCGCAGGGAAATTGGCGTCGCCCGTCGGGCCGACCAGGCGCAGCTTGTGACTGTTTGCCAGGAAATAGCCACCCTTCAGGATGGCGGGAAGGTCGGCGCTGTGATCGGTGTGAAAATGAGAGATGCCGATAAAATCGAGATCCTCAAGCCGCGCGCCCGACTGGCCATAGCGCAGATAGGTGCCGCCGCCGGCATCGATCAGGATGCGGGCATGGCCATTGATCCAGATGATGGCTCCCGAAGAGGCACGGGCATCGTCCGAAACCGGCCCACCCGAACCGAGCAGTTGGAGCGCGACGCCATTGGCTCCACAACGCGGAACAGGCGCCTCTTGAGCATTGCCAGTGCCTGCCATGGACAGCGCGACCACAAGCGAAAGCAGGCGAAGCGTTTTGGTCATCTTGGTGATCCTCTTGGAACGTGACGTTCAGGAGACGCGCAACGTGCGAATGACCAGCAAACTGACCCGGCCCACCACGATGAGTGAGAGCGTGTCTGCGGCGGTCGGCATCGGGCGCTGGTTGGGTGAAAAAGTGTGGCCAACAGATGGCTCAACACGCCAATTCCATCCAACGGATTGCCACGATGGTTGCGATCTTGCCCGGCGATCAATCGATGGCGGATGCCTTCGCTTTATTTCTGATCGCAGCCTGCCATGGGTCTGGCGCCACGCAGGAAGGGGCGGCGCACAGCAAGGAGCCGACTGGCATTGGCGATAACGATGAGGGAGCTGCTGCTCATTGCCAGCACGGCCGTGAGCGGCGTCAGCGCCCCCACGATGGCGGCAGACACGGCCAGACCGTTGTAGAGCACGGCAAACCAAAGATTTTCGTTGATCACACGGACCGTGCGACGAGAAAAGGCGAGCAATTCGGGCAATCTTCCGAGCCCGCCTTGCTCGATGACCAGACCGGCACAGGCCTGGGCGGCGGTATGCGCCCGCGCCACTGTTATGCCGCAAGCCGCCGCGGCCAGAGCGGGAGCATCGTTCACGCCGTCGCCAATCACCACCACAGGACCTGGCCTCTGGCGGACGAGCGCGGCCTTATCATGAGGCAGCATTCCGGCATGGACCGAGCCCGCCGGAATGCCGACGGCCCGGGCGACATGTTCGGCCGCCAGCGACGTGTCACCCGTTGCGATCAGGACGTCGATCCCCGCCCCTTGCAAGGCTGATATCGCTGCCTGCGAAGCAGGATCGATCTCGTCGATCAGGCCGATAGAGCCAGCCAGCGCCCCATCGAGCGAAACATCGAGCCAGATCCGGGCATCCATCGGCCGCATCGATGAGGCAGCAACGGCAACCAGGCGGCCGTCATCTAGCCGGGCAACAACGCCTCGATCATGGCGCTCTTGCTCATGAAACACAGCCGTTGCGCCCGCTGCGAGCGCCCGTGCAATGGGATGCTCGATACCGCTCTCGGCCTCGGCGGCAAGGCCGAGAACCTCGCTGGCGACAAACCCGTCGGCCGCCAACACCTTATCCACCGTCAGGCGGCCCAGCGTGATCGTCCCGGTCTTGTCGCTCACCACGCAAGCCGCTTTGGCCAGGGCTTCGAGCGCCGATGGATCAGCCACACGAATGCCCATTCTTCCCGCAGCGATCGCGGCAAAGAGATGGACAAGCGGGGATGCCAGGGCCAGCGAACAGGGACAGATCACCAGAAGCGCGCAGAGCGCGCGTGTGACAGCGATTGCCGCTGACCCTGTCTGATAAAGGCCCCATGCAGCGCCGAGCCCTGCTAAAATTGGAGCAAGGGCCAGCAGTGGCATGATCGAACGGTCGATGAGACGCGCAGCTTCACCTCGGGCTGCCATTTCAACGGCAACGCGACCTCCCATCCGGTCGATATCACGATCGCCCAAGGCCCGATCGATTTTGATCTCGACAGGGCTTTTCAGGTTCAGCGCGCCGGCCTCGACACGCTGGCCCGGCTCGATCGGCACCGCCAGGGATTCGCCTGTCAGGATCGATCGGTCTATCAGCGTCCGCCCTGACAGAACGATGCCGTCCATCGGCAAGCTCGCCCCGGCCTTCACAAGAATATGATCGCCCGGGGCAAGATCGGCCAGCGGCACCTGCCGACCCGATCTCAGGTCGAATGCCGTCTGGGATGTCAGTCGTTCCATGGCCGTCAGGGCTGCCAGAGCACCGCGACGAACCCGCACCTCGACAAGCCGCCCCAGCAGGAGCAGGGCAATCAGCATGACAACGGCGTCAAAGTAAACAGCACTGCTTCCCTGCATCAGGACGACAAGCGACAACAGGACCGCCCCCAGACCCGAGGTCGCGACAAGCAGGTCGATCCCGGGCGTTTTCATCCAGAGCGAGCGCCATGCCATGCGCAGGATATCGGCTGCAGAATAGGCCAGCACCGGCAAAGCAAACAATCCGGACGCCGCCGCCAGCCACCAGGCTACCACCGCCGGGAGATCATGATCGACATAGAGGACTGTGGAGGCGGCCATCGCCCACATCCCGAACACCACCGCAACAGCCAGTCTGGTTGAGAGGCGACGGATCTCTGCATCGAGCAGGCTCTCGACCGCCGCGGGGTCGTTGCGTTCGACCAGGCGGTATCCCATGGCCTGTACCCGCTCTTCGATCTGATCCGGGCCGCAAAGCAGCGGGTCCCAGCGCACCAGTGCCGAAGCCGTGACGAAGTGCACGCCCACCTCCAGCACACCGGGCACCTCGCGCAATCGCCGTTCGACGCCCTTTGCACATCCCGCGCAAAACAGACCATCGATCGCAAAGAGGCGACGCCGGGCGTTCAGAGGCGCGGCTTCGGTGATGTTCCCGTTCCTAGCAGATGATTGTCGATGGTCTTGCCGTAGAAGGTCTTCTCGCCTTCATGGAACGCCGCTGCATTGTCCTGCACCGAACCTTTCTGACGCGGATCTTTGGGGCGCTCCTGGCTGTCGATCCATGCCGCGGCATCCCATGCCTGTTGGTCGGTCAGGCTGTTGCCCGCGCCAAGCGGCATGTTGGCCTTGATGAAACCGGCCGCATTGTTGATCTGGGCCATGCCCGCTCCCCAATTGTAGCTGTTTGCCCCCCACAGCGGCGGGAACACCTGCCGACCGTTGAGATCGCGCCGCCCCTGGCCATCATCGCCATGGCAGGACGCGCAATGCTGGGCATAGACCGCGCGACCACGATCGCGATCATAGCCGAGGGAAGAGAGCTTCAGCTTGGGAAAGCCCGCTCCCTTGAGTTTGGCCCCCGTCGGCGCGTTGCTGGCCAGCCAGTGGAAATAGGCTTCAAGATCGGTATAGATCGGATCGCCCTTGGGCGGAGGGCCGCCGCTCGGGCTGTCCTGCCCGTTCATGGAATAGCTGAAGCAGCCGTTCAGCCGGTCCTCCATGGAGTTCATCTTCTTGTTCTTTGCCCGGTACTGCGGATAGCTGACCCAGGCTGCCCACATGGGCGCTGAATCGGCCTTGCGCCCGGCATCGAGATGGCAACTGCGGCAGGCCAGCCCATTGCCGACGAATGCCCGCGCCTCAGTGGCGGTGTTTTCGAAAATCGCCATGCCGTGGCGAATGGAAGCACCGGCGGGCCCATTGGGAATGCTGCTCATGGGCGGGGGCGTGAACGCGATCGCCCCATTGTCCTGAGGGGCAGGCGTGGATGGTCCGGATCGCAGCAGGATGTCGTCCCGCACCAGCATGACCAGAGCAAACAGCAGCAAACCCCCTCCCAGCGCATAGATGCTGCGCGGCAGACCTCGCCCTTTCCTCTGATCGCGCGGGCTTTCGGTTTCGGTCGCAGTGTGTCCAGGGTCGGTCATCGCGCATCCTTGGTGTCAGTGTCGATCGCGGGTGAAGGGGGCAAGGTTGCGAGATAATCGGCAACGGCACGGCGATCCGCGTCGCTCAGGCGTGCCGCGACAGAAGGCATGACGGCAGCGCCGGCATCGTCTTTTCCATGTCTGCCGAGCGCCGCGAGACGGCCTGCCGTATAGGCCGGCTGTTGGGCCGCGATCGCGGGGACGATGGGCGCGACGCCAAAACCCGACGGACCATGACAGGAAAAGCATGAGGGCACATCGCGGCGATCATCTCCCTGCAGGGCGAGTGTCGCACCACGCGCCAGATCACCGTCGAGTTCAGGCCGTGCCCGGGAAGCCGAAGCCATTGTCGCATAGAGCCGGCCAAGCCCGACACGCTCTGGCCCGTCGAGTTGCCGTGCGATGGGCCCCATGATGTCGCTGGCCCTTGTGCCGGTGCTGAACGCCAGCAGGGCCTGCGCAATGTAATCCGCCGGCAGTCCGGCCAAGCGTGGGACGCCGCTGCGCCCCTCCCCGGCAGCGCCATGGCAGGCGGCACAGGCCCAGCCTCCCGCCTTTCCGCCACGTGCCAAGGCCATTGCGACGCTGTCCGAGGGTGCCGGCGGCGCCGACAAAAAGGCCGGTTGTGGCCCGACCGCAGGATCGAGGCTGACCAGATCGGCGCCACCGTTCCAGGAAGCATGCCGTTCTCGGGTGGCTTGACGCTGAGCCTTCACGAAGGCTGCATCCACCTCTCCGCCGTTCCCCCATGTGGCGCGCAGATGCGTGACCAGACGCGCGATCTGGCCATCGTCGAGCACACTGCCAAAGGCCGGCATGTGCCCATCGAAGCGGTCTCCCCCCACCGCAATCGGCCCGTTGATGCCGTGCAGCAGGATCTGAACGACAAGCTGAGGGTTCGCACCGAGGAAGCGCGAGCCCTGCAACGGTGGTACGGCACCGGCCACGCCTGCGCCATCGGCCTGATGGCATGTGGCGCAGCGCTGGGCGAACAGATCTGCTCCGGCAGCGCTGTGGCGGCGCGTCATGTCGCCAGCCTCCGCCAGCCTCTGACCGACGCCGGAACTCTGTGCAGTGCTGTCGTTCCACAGCGTGACCGCGCCCCACAGGGCCAGCGCGATCGCCATCCAATAGACCGGAAGCGGCACCGGACGCCTCGGCTCATAGGGTTCGAAGGCCTCATCGGCGAGAGGGTGCTCGCTCACGGCTTGCCTCCCACGCGGCTGTAGCCATCATCGCGGATCGCGGAAGCGGGCGCTGGATAGGTTCGGTCCAGCGAGAGGAGATAGGCCACAAGTGCCATGGCCTCGGGCCGGGCGACGACGACCTTGCCCGCCACGCGCTGTTCGCGCGGCAGCCAGACCACCGTGTCGCCGGGCGCCGCGTGATCCTTGATCTCGAAGAGGAAAGGGTAGGACGGCATGATGCTCCACGGCGCGATGGCTCTGGGTCGATACAGGTGGGTCAGATGCCATGCCGTGCTTGGCAGGCGGGCGCCGACGTTAAGCAGATCTGGACCGGTCCGCATGGTGCCCATCAGATGGGGGCTGTCATAGGCATAATCCGCCGCGACCGAAGGCCTCCCCCATCCCCTTTCGCCATCAGGCGCCTGATCGGGCGTGCGCGGTTGCTGGCTGTGGCAATAGACGCAGCCCAGCGACATATACTGTGCGCGTCCGCGAAGCTCCTCGGGCGAATAGGCCCGCAATCCGGCAGCGGGTGGCTCGCTTCCGATCTGTGCCCTGGGCACCACGACCAGCAGCATAGTGGCAAAGGCGAGGATGGTCATGGCCAGAATGACAAGTGGCAAGGCGCGGTTCATGCCGT
This sequence comes from Sphingomonadales bacterium, assembly GCA_028871475.1. Taxonomy (GTDB): domain Bacteria; phylum Pseudomonadota; class Alphaproteobacteria; order Sphingomonadales; family Sphingomonadaceae; genus Novosphingobium. Next base: position 82,489 of record JAGWMZ010000015.1, read on the forward strand.
TTCCCCCTTGCGTGCATCAGCGGCCGACCGGGCAAGAATACCAGCGACATTCACGGCCAGCAGGATGTGGCCCAACGTCATGACGGCACCCCCGATCGAACGGGCCTCCAGATAGGGTTTGAGCAGGATGACGCTCTGGGCAAAGGGGCGGCCGGCATCGAGCATCGCTTCTCCCTGCAGCCAGCCACCAATGGTCAGCGCCACAAAATAGACGGCAAATCCGGCAAGCACGCTCCAGAAATGGACGGTAATCAGGCCCGGCCAGGGCCATGCCCGCCCGGTGATCCGGGGCATCATGTAATAAATGCTGCCAAAGAGGATAAAGCTGGCAAAACCATAGGCGCCCAGATGCGCGTGAGCGATGGTGAACTGCGTGAAATGCGTCACCGTGTTGATAGAGCGCAGCGCCTCAAGCGAACCTTCGACCGAGGCCAGCGTGTACATCATTGCGCCAAGCGAGATGAAGCGAAGCGGCAAGGACGCCCTGAAGGCCCAGAGATTGCGGGCCACGACCACATGCTGATTGATGGCGACCGCCAGCACCGGCACGACCATCATGACACTCTGCACGACAGAGAGCGTCACAACCCATGTTGGCACAGGCCCGCCGATCAGGTGATGAATGCCGACCTGACTGTAAAACAGGGCCAGCGCCCAGAAACCGATCAAGGACAGCGAATAGGAATAGACCGGCTTGCCGATGATCTTGGGGATGAAATAATAGGCAGCGCCAAGGCCAAGCGGCGTCAGCCACAGGCCAAGTACATTATGGGCGAACCACCAGTTGACCGTGGCCTGCTCGGCACCCACGAACAACCCCGGAATGTTGGCGATGATGAAAAGCGCCGGAAACCAGCACAGAGCCGCCAGAAAGTACCACCCCGAAACATAGATATGGTCGACCGAACGCCCGAATGCCGTGCGCAGGACCGGGACCACGGCGAGCCCGCCACCCAGTGCCAGCAAGCCATCGATCTGCCAGGGGATTTCCAGCCATTCCTCCCCGTCGGTCCAGCCTGTCGCGATCGCAACGCAGCCGGCGATCAGACCAGCATTCCAGATGATCGCACCCCATGTCGCAAAGCGGGGCGAGCGCAGCGGGCTGTGAAAAATGCGTGGTGTGATCCAGGTGGCGGTGCCGATGCCCCCAAGTGACAGCCACCCGTAGATGACCATGGTGAGGTGCAAGGTCCGCATCCGCCCGAAAGTGAGCACGGCGTTTTCGTCCAGCCAATCGGGCAGATGAAGTTTGAGCGAGGCGATCAGGCCAAAGAACGAGCCGATCACCAGCCAGACAACCGCCGCACCCAGGAAAAGGCTCACCGGCCAGGCGGTTGTGCGATCGATGCTGGCGCGCTCCAGGTCGCGCGAGCCACCGCCTGCGGTTGGATCGTCGAGGTGCCCCTCTTCCCCTTCAATAAAAATGATCCGAGCCTGCTTTTGCCCGAAGGAAAACTGGTCCGTCGAGACTGCCCAGATCAAGGCCGTAAGCCCGGCCAGCGACACGAGAAAACTGATGGCAAGAAAAAGTCCGATCGTCAGCACCTGAACACGTCCTCGCTCGTTCCATCCCTGAACCATGAGATAACCCATGCGCTCGGCTTGGACCAATCACGGTTTCCAATCGAAACGTTCAACTCTATCCGTTGGTCATCCCGAATTGCCGCGCCTACCCTCAAATCAGAACGATGCGTACAGGAGACACACGATGCGAAAGCTCATGATGACAGGAACAGCCGCCCTCGTCCTTGGTTGCGCCAGCATGGCGATGGGAGCCGATATGCCAAAGGATTTCTGGACGACCCCGACCATCCAGGGTTATGGCAAGATCCATTACCTGCCGGATGCCGCCTACAAGCCGCGGGCCGACCAGACCTACCGCATCGTCTTTGCGCTGACCAAAGGGGCCAAACAGCCCGGCGAGGTCAGCCCAGCGCTGGACCGCGTGGCGCGCACGGTCAATCTCTATGTCGCGTCGGGCGTGCCTCTCAAGCAGCTCAAATTCGTGGCTGTTGCCTATGGCGATGCCACCAGCATCGTTCTGGACGACGAGCAGTATCGCGCCAAATTCGGCATGGCCAATCCAAACCTGCCGTTGATCGAGGCCTTGCGAAAGGCTGGCGTCGATGTGTCAGTCTGCGCCCAGGCCGTCGCCGAGCATGATTACCAGTATGATTGGGTCGACAAGCGCGTGACGCTGGCGCTCTCGGGTTTGACCACCGTGACCACGCTTGAGCACGACGGCTATGTGCTGATGCCGCTGTAACCCTGTTCCAGGAGTTCAAACCATGTATTATCTCAAATGGGCCGCAGCGGCGATGGCCGCGATCAGCATCCTAAGCGGCCATTGCGCCCTCGCGCAGGATAGCAGCAAGGTGAAGGATCTCGGCGTCTATCCTCCCTGGCAGGAAGGACGCAACAATGACGCGGTGCAGCGCGGCTTCGAGTTCACCATCGCCGATGCCGACAATCTTGCCGACTTTCACGGCGATCCGGTTGATCCTCTGCTCTCGCTTTATGTCGGTGGCAATTATTTCTTCGCGATGGCGCCGCTCGTCGCGGCCTTCGAAGCGCGCTACCCCGACTATAAGGGCCGTCTCTACTGGGAGACGATCCCGCCCGGCTTGCTGGTCCGCCAGATGCAGGCCGGGGGCCGGATCACGGTCGGCAACATGACCTGGACGGTGAAGCCGGATGTCTATCTGGCCGGGAAAAGCGCCGTCCAGAAGCAGATCGACACCGGTTTGCTGGTAGGCCCTGTCGTGCCCTATGTCACCAACACGCTGGCGATCATGGTGCCCAAAGGCAATCCGGCACATGTCAAAGGTCTTGCCAGCCTTGGCGATGCCAAGATCCGGCTTGCGATGCCCAATCCAGAATTCGAAGGCATTGCCCGGCAGATCTCGGCGGCGCTCGAGCAGGCTGGCGGCAAAGCTCTGGTGGAGCAGGTCTACAAAGCCAAGGTCGCCGATGGCACGAGCGTCCTTACGCATATCCACCATCGCCAGACCCCGCTATGGATCATGCAGGGCAAAGCGCAGGCGGGCGTGACATGGCAGTCCGAGGTGGCATTCCAGATGCAGGCCGGGCATGCGATCGAAGGCGTCGATATTCCAGCCTCGGAAAACCAGACAGCGATCTATGCAGGCGCCCTTGCCAAGGGCGCGCCCCATCCGCAGGCTGCCCAGCGCTGGCTGACCTTTATCCGGTCGCCTGAAGCGCTGGCAATCTTCGGTCGCTACGGCTTCAAGCCCGTGATCGAGAGCCATCCATGAAGGGGCTCATCATCACCGCGATCGGCGCGCTGACCATGGTTGGCACCGCGTCTGCCGAAACCATACACGTTTATGGCCCCGGCGGTCCGGCGCCGGCGATGAAGGAGGCCGCAGCGGCCTTCAGCAAGATCAACGGCATCGAGGTCATCGTGACCTCCGGACCCACGCCGCAATGGAGCGATGCGCTCAAAGGCGATGGCGATGTCATCTACAGCGGGTCCGAGGTGATGATGAGCGATTTCATCTCATCCTTCACCCCGCTCGTAAATCCGGCCACCATCACGGTGCTCTACCTGCGGCCGGCCGGGATTCTCGTGCGACCGGGCAATCCCAAGCATATTCGTGGTTTTGCAGATTTGCTCAAACCCGGCCTGCGCATCGCTGTGGTCGATGGAGCCGGCCAGCAGGGACTTTGGGAGGACATCGCCGGGCATAATGGGGACATCGCGGCCGTCCGGGCTTTTCGCAAGAATATCGCGCTCTACGCCAAGAACACCGCGCTTGGCCTCGAGGGATGGAAGGCTGATCCCGAGCTTGATGCCTGGGTGACCTTTCCGATCTGGGCCAAGGCCCATCCTGGCGTCGCCGACGTCGTGGCGCTTGATCCTGCCCGCCGCCTCTATCGCGATGCCGGGGTCGCCCTGACCCTGCGCGGGCAGGAGAAGCCGGGCGCACGTGCCTTCGTGCAATTCCTTGCGGGGCCACAAGGCGCGGCGATCTTCAAAAAATGGGGATGGGAATAGCAGAGGTTTATGGGCAAATCTCTCCAGTTGTAAGGGGCTTGGATAGCGTTTGAGTCCTTCGGATCAACGAGAACAAGGGGCAATATTGCGGCGCAGAAAACCAATCCCTTTCACCGATTGGAATAACGCTTTTAAGTGCTTGGACGAATGATTCATGGTCCTGTATCAGTCGATCCAGGAGATGAATCATGACGCTTGAACAATTAAGGATCTTCGTGGGCGTGGCCGAGCGCGAGCATATGACGCGCGGCGCAGAAGCACTCAACATCACCCAGTCTGCCGCTTCGGGCGCCATCGCCACCATCGAGGCGCGCTATGGCGTGCCGCTGTTCCACCGCGTTGGGCGAGGCATCGAGCTGACGCAGGCGGGGCAGGCCTTCCTTGGCGAGGCGCGCGCCGTGCTTGGCCGCGCCGCCCATGCAGAAACCATGCTGGCCGATTTTGCCGGGCTGATGCGCGGCAAACTGACCCTCGTGGCCAGCCAGACCATCGCCAGCTACTGGCTGCCCCCGCGTCTCGCCGCCTTCCATGCGCGCTATCCGCAGATCGAGATCGATGTCGCTATCGACAATACGCAAGGCGCAGCCGAGCAGGTGCTGAGCGGCGCTGCCGAACTTGGCTTCATTGAGGGCGAGATCGACGAGCCCGCCCTTGCCCATTGGGCGATTGATCGCGATCCCATGGTGCTGGTGGCGCGCGAAGAGGTGGAGGCCATCGACGCGGACTGGCTACGCATGGCCCGCTGGGTGATGCGCGAAAATGGCTCAGGCACGCGCTCCACCATAGAGGAGGCCCTGCGCCAACAAGGCGTGGACCCGGCAGCGCTGAATGTCGCGCTCACCCTGCCATCGAACGAGGCACTGGCGACCGCTGCCGAGGCGGGCGCGGGCATCGCGGCGCTCTCGCGCCTGGTCTGCGACCGCGCTCTGCGCACCGGCGATCTGGTGGAGTTACCTTTCAGCCTGCCCGACCGTTCTTTCTATGCGCTGCGCCACAAAGAGCGCTACCGCACCAACACGGCCGATGCCCTGACGGATTTGATCAAGGAGATGCAGCCATGACCGACGACATCCGGGCTCTGACCGAAGGGTTGCGTCCACTCAGCCGCTTGAGCCATCCGCGCGAGATGGTGCGCCAGTTCACCCCTAACTGGTTCGCCGCCACTATGGGCACGGGCATCTTGGCGCTGGCACTGCCGCAGGTGCCCGGCGCGGGGCCAACGCTGCGCCCCTTGGGCGAGGCACTGTGGTTCTTCGACATCGCGTTGTTCGCGCTGTTCACGCTGCTCTATGGCGCGCGCTGGTTGTTCTTTGGGCATGAGGCGCGGCGCATCTTCGGGCACAACACTGTCTCGATGTTCATCGGCACCATCCCGATGGGCCTTGCCACGATCATCAACGGCTGCCTCGCCTTTGGTATCGCGCGTTTCGGTCAGAGCATCGTCGATGTGGCGCAGGCGCTTTGGTGGGTGGATGTAGCGATGTCACTGGCCTGCGGTGTGCTGATCCCCTATCTGATGTTCACCCGCCACCAGCATAGCCTCGATGGCATGACCTCCGTCTGGCTGCTGCCCGTGGTGGCCGCGGAAGTGGCGGGTGCCAGCGGCGGCCTGCTCGCGCCGCATCTGGCCGATGCCCATATGCAGTTCGTCACGCTTGCGACCTCCTATGTGCTGTGGGCCTATTCGGTGCCGGTGGCCTTCTGCATCCTGGCAATCCTGATCCTGCGCATGGCGCTGCACAAATTGCCGCATGAGAGCATGGCCGCTTCGAGCTGGCTGGCACTGGGCCCGATCGGCACGGGAGCTTTGGGCATGCTGGTGCTGGGCGGCGATGCCCCCTCCATCCTGAGCGCGCAGGGGCTGGCCGCCATCGGCACGGTGGCGCAGGGCGTTGGCGTCGTAGCAGGACTGACACTCTGGGGTTTCGGCCTGTGGTGGCTGCTGCTGGCCAGCCTCATCACCGTCCGCTACTGGCGCGCGGGCGTGCCGTTTAATCTGGGTTGGTGGGGCTACACCTTCCCGCTGGGCGTCTACACGGTGGCAACCTTCCGCCTTGGCACCACGCTGCATCTGGCTTTCTTCGGTGTGGCCGGGACCGTCATGACCTGCGCTCTGGCCCTCATGTGGCTGGTAGTGGGCGGCAAGACATTGGCGGGCGCGTGGAAGGGCCATCTCTTCGTCTCGCCCTGCATCGCCACCCCGCTCTGATCATTGTTCACCTCCCCGGATCGAAACCATCACCAAGCACCGTTGGAAGAGATCGATCCGGGAGAGCATCCTTGGTTCAACAAGGAGAACGATGATGATGAAGCTTTTCCCAGTCCTGACCGCCGCACTGGCCGTCGCAGGTATTTTCTCGGCCCCTGCCATGGCAGAAGCGCCCGGCAAACTGCGCTTTTCCAATCTGGAATTCGGCATGCCCATGGACCCTCTGCTGTGGTCCTCGACACCCATGCGGGCCGAGCAACACACACCGGCGACCGATATAAAATATGCGGTATCCCAGTTGCATGCGGCGATTCCCGTCGGCCTGTCGGCCTCGGAGGCACGCGAGCGGCTTCAGGCAGCGGGCAGCCGCTGTGATATGACCGATCCATCCGCGATCAGCTGTCACTATAAGGACGTGCAGACGCCGGACAGTGAATATGTCGATGATGTGGTCTGGAAGGTCACTGTTCCGCTGGTGAACGGTCGAGTGGCAGACCTCAAGGTGGCGCGCGACTGGTACCGCCGCTAAGCGCTTTGCGCCAGTGCCGTAAGAGAGGGCAACGTCGACGCAGTAGGGGATAGGCTCAAGGATCGTTGGGCCAGCCCTGTTTGCCGGAAGCCGGCACATGCGCTCATACCAACCGTGCAAGGCGGTGTGCTTGCCTCAAGTGGTGCTAATCAGAACCGAGACCGCCCTTTTCTAGGGAGTAGCCACCTCTCGATCATCCGGTTTGCTTTCCTCCGGCCAGTCTTGCCTGCGCGCGATCCATGGGTTGAGAAACAGGAAAGGCAATTTTACGAACAGAAGCTCAGCATGGATGAAGCCGTCCACCGCCTTTCCCACCAACGAGGCATGCGACCGGCATGGTGCGAAAGCCAGCGATCATAAGGCGCCCAGTGGCTGGGCTCGTCCTTGTGGATGATGGCGAAGATCCGGAGGAGCACGGGGTCACCACGCACCATGGAATTGCCCAGCAAGATTTCCACCTGCCGATAGCCGCGCTGTTCGGTGAGCGAAATGACCCGGCAAAGGCGCGCAAACAGACGTTCACTGCTGACAATAGCCTGCGTATCGAGCCTGTTGATCGATGCCCCGAACATGATTTCGATGAAGCGGTCGATGTGCCCAAAGGTACGATCGACTGCAAAAGGCATCACGCCATGCCGCTCGAACCAGCGGCGGAACATCAGATAATGTGCTCGCTCATCCTTACGGTGCCGCTCAACCATCGCGATCATGACGGGATCGCAAGGCTCCTGCTGGCGGACTGCCGTCAGAACCTGATCAATCGCCGTGTAGCCGCGATGCTCATTGTAAAGGTAGATGCTCGCCAGCACATCGAGATAACGGCGCTTGAACCAGTCTGGCATGTAGGTGTCCCGGGACGCGGGGTTGCGTGGACGTGTCCCACATTGAACAATGTGCACTTCTGAAAGGTCCGGGTCGAGACAACCATAAAGCAAGTTAGCCCTATGAAGACCATAGATTACTATTGACAGTCATTATCAAATGATTTCACTAATGATACTGATCGTCGAACATCAATGGGGCCGCCTCAACGAGGGTATCGGCATTGCAATGCCGAATATGAATATTGATTTCTAGAAATCATCACCCACTTTCCAATAATGACACCCCTTTGATTGATGGGTGATGGCAAATGCCATTCCGAGGCGGCCTACCCCACAACGGCAGCTATCGTCGATTCGCTGTCGATACGAGACATTCCGGATACCACAATTCTGCGGTCTTCTTACTACGCTCACGCTTGATCCAACAGTTCTACCTAGCCCAGCGTCTCTAGCCTCCACGCCATCGCCTGATTTCCCGAACAATGGGCGTCAATCTAGTCGGAAAGCATCTTTTTGTCGTTGAGCGTGATTATGCTCATCACTTCGGTGTCGGCGACCCTGAAGCTCTGCTCCAGGACCGAGAAACCTCCGGCGTCCCGGTCGAACCAAGCGGTCGCCTTCACCGGCCGGGGGACGGTGGATTCCGACTTGTCGCCATAGAGCATCTCGAAGGCCAGGCTGTCCGGCGAGACGTCGCTGCGGGGAAACCAGCGCGTGGGCACGGAAGGGGACGCCTTGAAATACTTCCGCCCGGTCCTGGTCGTGCACACCATCAGTATCGGAAACTGGCCGCTGGCGACGACCTTCATCAGCGTGGCGGTCCTGCTGGCCTGGAACTCGTCGGCGATGGCGGTGAGCGAGCCGATGGTCAGGCGGGACACGTCCTTCACCAGCGGTTCGATCAGATACCGCGGCAGGATGAGGTCCGATGCATATTCGTCCGCTATGCGCTCGGGGTCGGTGGTCCCCCGCTGCTTCTGCGACCCGATGTCCTGCGGGCGGCAGATCAGGCAACGACCCCGGTGCCTCTGCCAATGCCCCAGCTCGTGCGCGATCGAGAAGCGGCGCCGGCGCGGCGGCTTAGCTGCATCGACGGTGATGATGGCCCGTCCGTTCCGGCCCACGATGCGTGCCTCGCATGTCCTGAGCGAGCCGATGCGGACCTTGGCGCCGAGCTCCCAGGCGATGGCCTCGAGGTCGATGTCCTGTGGTGTCTCGATGCCGAAGCTGCGAAGAAGGCGCTCCGGGTGGGTGAATGCAGCGGTCAATCCCTCCCCCCGCGTTCCTCATCCTGTCGCAATTCCTCGAGGTCGGCCTCGATGCTGGCCCGATCCTCCTCGTAGCCTTCGCCGCCGTTGCGGGCCGCGAGCGTGAGCTTCTGGTTGAAGACTGCATCGTTTGCCCGGATCTCGTCGAGGGCCTTCGCCCCCTGCGCGTTGCTCGCAGGTCTTGGCCTACCCTTCTCCGATGCCATTGCCGCCCGGGCGTTGGCCAGCCGCTGGCGGCCCAGCTTGCCGGCCGCGGCCGACACGCGCGATCTCATCGCCTTGATCTCATCATCGGAAATCCCCTCCAACGCCTCCTCAGAGGACATGGCAAGCACCGCTTCGATGAAATCATCGTCCAGCCTATCGAGCCGATCCTTCTCAGTCATGCTCCGTGTCCCGCTTTTTTCGTGGTGCCGTCCGATGGGAATATCCTGCTCCGAAACCTCACAAGGCGCTTTCGGATCGTCCCAAGTTCCTTCGTGCCCACGCCGAGAAGCTCTTCGAGGGCCTTACCACGCATTCCTTCAGCAATTCCTTCGACGAGCATCTCCACCTGATCGTCGCCGGCGATCCGCTTCTGGAGCTCCGCAGCGCATCTGCGGAAGTGCTCCGCGATCATCAGCTGCTCCTCCGGCGACGGGTCGTCCGATGCGAAATCAAGCTCATCGTTGTCGGCGTGATGCGCAGGTCCCTTGCCGGCCTTGGCGAGCCTGACCTTCGCGCGATAGGCGTCGGACGCGATGCTCCTCATCACGCCAGCGGCGTAGGCGACCATGGAGACGTCCGCACTGCAGGTTCGCGAGGACAGCATGCGGGCGACGGCCTCCTGAAAGAGGTCCTCGGCCTCCATGTCCGCCTTTTCCCCAAGCACTCTGCCGATTCTGAGCAGCTTCGCGAACTCGTCGTCGCGCAGGTCGTCAAGCGCCTCACGGACTTCCTCGGGAGTGTAGAGCCGGGAACTGGCGGGTTCTTCAGGCTCTCGATCCTCTTGCCCTGCGGTCACTGCGGTCTCCTGCATTCACATGAAGCCAATGCGGAGAGCTGACGAAATTCGGACGCAGAAATTTTTCTGTCCGAATGTGCCGCCCCGTCCGCATCGGAAGATGATGGCAGCAAGACCGGCCTCTGCCAATCCTCGATGGCCGGTCACGACGTTGGAGTGACTGATGACGGATCGGAAAGAACAGGACGGCGGGAAGCGTGGCGGCGACGAGGCGCGCCTTCTCCGCGAGGAGGCGCAGGCTCTGGAGCACGACGCCCGCGAACTCGAGCACAAGGCCCACGAAATGGAGGATCGCGCGCATCGCCTCGAGGATCTCGCCCATGAGATCGAGGAAGAGCACGAGCATGGTCATGGTCATGGTCATGGCGACCACGGCGACCACGGCGACCACGGCGACCACGGCGACCACGGCGACCACGGCGACCACGGCGACCACGGCGACCACGGCGACCACGGCGACCACGGCGACCA
>JAGWMZ010000078.1 GCA_028871475.1 Sphingomonadales bacterium
CAAGCGCATCGTAGCGCAGTTTGATGGCCGCCTCGTCAATCACCCCGCGATTCTATAAGCTTCGAGGCACCGCGGGAATCCTAAAACCGTCAAAAAAGACAGCGCAGATTCAGTTATTTATCAACAGACCCTTAATTGCACCATGATGGGTCTTCGGCGTCATATCGCACATGCAGCATGAATGGTTGCTTCATCGCACAACAAGCCACTCCAGGCAATGAGGGCCGGCCAACGGGGGACTAAAGATGGCGTCGTAGCCGATGCGCGACAGAAACATACAAGGCATCAAACGCCCGCACGCAGCCAAAAGCGCGCCGGCGAGAAATGACGTTCGCCTAACTGTCTGGTTGCGGAACGTCATTGGGATCAGGCAGGTAGGATGGGCCATCGCGGAGAACGCGTGGCGTTTCACCGCTGTGAGTGACGAGGTGCAGTGATGATGCAGATCCACCCCCAGGCGCGGACCACCCCTGCTGTACGAGCGGAGATTGCGCGGTCAACCGAGCCGACGAGCGTCGTGGCGAAACGGTATGGCATCAGCGACGAGACAGTCCGCAAATGGCGCAAGCGTGGTGAGCAAGCCTGCCAGGACCGATCGAGCCGGCCATGAAAGCGACGCGGGCATTATCGCGATACATTTTGCGCAAGGGTTCGGCGTCGGGATCACGCCAATCCCAATCGGGTTGGACGTTGTCATACATAGCATGTGCCGCGAGTTCGAGCGGCGTTAGGGAGGCTCTGTTCAAGATGGATTTGAGCAGACCTGCCCCGGGCTGCCGCCGGAATAGGCCCCCGAAAATCGAATGAACGACGGGTCTGAAGTTGCGCCATCCGGTCCTTCAATGACCGCTATCGCGATGGCACCGGCTGAGGTCAGGCGACGTTTAAACCGGCAGGGCTGTGAAAAGGCGGACTTGCAGCCGGGGTCCAGCTTTTCCCCACGGAGTCGCCCGCGCCCCGCCGACATTGCCCAATTTTTTGACGCCGGTCTTGTCCATCTCATCCTTGCTGGGGAACGTTACGCCAGCACATTTGGGGAGATTACGACCAGCACTCACAGTTGCTATTGGCAAAAACTGTCAACCTCGCTTTTGAGCCAACCGGGGCCGCGCTTGGAGGTTTACCGCTCTATGCCCCCCTTTCAGATGCTGGAGACGAAACGGCATCGGTGCGGGACTGAAGCGGCCTCACGCCAGACCAGCTTCCAGTGCCAGCCGAAGCAGATCCGCCGTGCGTGACACGCCCAGCCGCGTTTTGATCATGCTGCAATTGTTGGCGATGGTCTTGTAACCCAGGCCCAGTGCATCGGCGATCTCGTGCAGGCTGCGGCCTGCCGCCATCTGCCGCAAAATCTCCAGATCGCGCGGGGCCAATTGCGCCAGCGTGCCCGCAGGCATGGCGGTCTGCAGGGCCAGCGCCTGGGCGATGTCGTTTTCGATGTAACGGCTGCCCTCGCTGACCTTGCGGATGGCTGTCATCAGTTCCTCAGGCGCAGCGCCCTTGCTGACATAGCCCTGGGCCCCGGCATTGAGCGCGCGTGTCACATAAATCGGCTCGGCATGCATGCTGAGCACAAGCAAAGGCACCGGGCCAATCTGGCGCAGGCGGGCAACCAGTTCCACCCCGCCCAGTTCGGGCATATTGAGGTCGAGCACGATCAGATCGAGTTGGTTGGCGCGCGCGATCGCCACGCCCTCGCGCCCGCTCGAAGCCTCAAGGATCTCGGCTCCCTGCATCATCGCGAGCATGCGCCGCAAACCGGCCCGCACGACGGCGTGGTCATCAATGAGCAGAATTTTCATGCCACTCCCTTTGTCAGCCCCAGGCAGGCTTTGACAGTCCATCCATCGCGATCGGGCCCATAGGTCAGCGTGCCGCCGCTCGCCTGGACACGTTCGCGCATGCCCACCAGCCCCAGCCCGCTGCCAGAGGCAGACGATGCCGCTCCGGTGCCTGCGCCATCATCCTTAACCATGACCTCCAGCGCACCGTCCGACAGGCGGATCAGGATGGCAATGTTGTGCGGCCGCCCATGACGCACCGCATTGTTCACGCTTTCCTGCACAATGCGGTAGGCTACCTCGGCGCAGGTTTCGGGCAGAGTTTCGGCAGGCAGGCTCAAGGTGAAGGCAATACCAGGCTGGCGACCGTGCCAGAAGCGCAGCAAGTCTTCCAGCGCAACCTTCAGGCCAAATTCGGTGACCTGTGTCGGGCGCAGGCGGCCCAGCAGATCGCGCACCTGCATCTGCATATGACGCACCGCGCTCTGGATATCCTGCAGCCGCTCGGCGACGGCAGCATGGTCGCCTGCTTCCTGCAGCCGGGCGATCATTTCAGCATCAAGGCTGACGGCGAAAAGATGGGGGCCAATCTCGTCATGCAGATCGCGCGCGATGTCGGCGCGTTCTTCCTCTTGCAGGCGGACCATCTGCTCGGTCAGCAGATGATTGCGGGTGGTCGAGGCAGCGAGTTGCGCCGCCATACGGTTGAAACCTTGCTGCAAGCGTCGCAGTTCGGGCGGACCATTTTCCTCGACGCGACCGGTGTAATCGCCGGCGCCAATCTGGCCGAAGCGCTGCGCCAGTACCGTAAAGGGGCGAAAGGCCGCGCCGATGACCAGATAGACCATCACCAGCCCGATGACGGCCATTGAGACAAGCCCGCCGATCAGTGCAAGAAATTCGCTCCACGCCGCCCGCACATCGAGCGCAGGGGTGGGGTTTAGGATCAGCGTTGCAGGGCCAAAACCGGTATGCGGCACGGGCAAGGCAATGTCAGGCGGGTCGAGCGCGAGCAGATGCGCGAACCAGCCGGGCGGCGGCAGGCCCAGCGACTGTGTGTGCGAGGCAAAAGCCACCTTGCCGCCGGGCAGCACAAGCTGCGCCTGCACATGTCGATTGCCATCGAAGGTGGCCACCAACTGGCGCAAGTCGCGTGCGGGGTGATCCGATTGCGGCAGGTCCTCATAGGCGCTTGCCACGGTCTGGCGGGCGCCGATCAGCCCGGCGTCCAGTTCGGCATCGAGCACGCGGCGCGCCTTCACCCCGACCACCGCCGCACCCAGCGCCATGCTCACAAACAGCACCAGCGCCACCAGCAGAATCACACGCAGCCGAAGAGACATGCCTGCGAGCATAGGCGCGTGGGGACGCGATCTCCATCGCGGCCACCGGCTCGGCAAAAATCGGGAAAAGTTCCCGGGAACTTCGGGAAGGCTTGGCATGGCGACGGTGTGTTTCGGGCGATAGGGTCAATGTAACAATATTACGTGAGGGATCATGTCGATCAAACCGAAAAGTCGTGCCGCCAAGAATCATGCCCTGCTGACGGCCAGCATTCTGTCGCTGCTGGCCACGCCTCAGGCCTTTGCGGAAACGGCGCCGGCAGCCACCAATGCCGCCGATCCATCCAGCTCGGGCAGCAGCAACGAAATCGTGGTGACCGCCCAGCGCCTCGACGCGGCGCGCGAAAGCATCAAGCCCAGCCTTGGTGCATCGACCTATACGCTTGACCAGACCGCCATTGTCAACCTGCCGGGCGGTGACAATCAGCCGATCAGCGACATCATCCTCCAGATGCCCGGTGTCAGCCAGGATCAGTTCGGCCAGTTCCACGTTCGCGATGAGCACAATGGCGTGCAATACCGCCTCAACGGGGTGATCCTGCCCGAAAGCATCGCGGTTTTCGGCCAGACGCTCAGCCCCCGCCTGATCGACACGATCAGCCTGGTCACCGGCACCCTGCCCGCGCAATATGGCCTGCGCACGGCCGGCATCATCGACATCACCACCAAATCGGGCCTGAAGAACAGTTCGACGGTGAGCCTCTATGGCGGCAGCCACGGCACCATCCAGCCCGGTGTGCAAGTGAGCGGCAGTTCGGGTGCGACAAGCTGGTTCTTCTCGGGCGACTACAAGCATAGCGACCTTGGCATCGAGAACGTCGATGGCAGCCGCCATGCCATTCACGACCAGACCAACCAGTACAACAGCTTCGGCTATATCGACCATATTCTGGGGGACAATGACCGCATCGCCCTCACGATGGGCTACACCAACCAGCACTATCAGATCCCCAATCCCAGCGGGCTGGTGGGCCAGCAAGTGGATGCCAATGGCAACCCCATCGCCGTCAATGGCGTGACGAGCTTCAACAGCGAGAATTTGAACGAGACCCAGCTTCAGACCACCGGTTTTGCCGCCTTGAGCTGGCTGCACAGTGCGGGGGCCTTTTCAGGTCAGGCCTCGCTCTTCGGGCGCATCTCGACCCTTGACTATCGCCCCGACGTGACGGGCGAGTTGCTCTTCAACGGCATTGCGCAGGCGGCAAGCAAGCGCGATGTCACCTTCGGCCTGCAATATGACGCCTCCTACAAGCTGAGCGACCACCACACGTTGCGCGGCGGCTTCCTGTTCGAGCAGGATCGATCGAAGAGCTGGACCAACACCAGCGTCTTCCCCACCGATGGCGACGTTTTTGATCCCACAGATCCGCTTGCGGGGTACAATCCGGGCAACATCAACGGCGCACCGGAACTTCTCAATTATGCCAACGATATCGTTCAGCGCACCTACAGCGCCTATCTGCAGGACGAATGGCATGTGCTGCCCCATGTGGTGCTCAACTATGGCGCGCGTTTCGATGAAAATGATGCCTCGCGCAAGGAACGCCAGCTGAGCCCGCGCGTCAATCTGGTCTGGACGCCGCCGACGGGCACCACCTTCCACGCTGGCTTCGCCCGCTATTTCGCCCCCGCCCCCTTCGAGCTGGTGGCCAACAGCAATCTGGCTCAGGTCTTCAACACCACCGCCACCCCCAATGTGCGCACCAATGACGCCACCTATGCCCAGCGCGAAAGCTATTGGGATGCCGGCGTGCAGCAGAAGATCGGCAAGGGGCTGACGCTGGGTGTGGACGGCTATTACCGCCGCGAAACCCATCTGGTCGATGAAGGCCAGTTCGGCGCGCCCATCATCCTCACGCCCTTCAATTATGACAAGGGTCGCATCTACGGCGTCGAAGTCACGGCCAATTATGTCCATGGCGGCTTCACCGCCTATGGCAATGTGGCCTATGCCAAGGCACAAGGCACCAACATCGTTTCAAACCAGTATAATTTCGCCGCCGCGGACCTGGCCTACATCGCCAACCATTACATCTATCTCGACCACGATCAGACATGGTCAGGTTCGGCGGGCGCAGCCTATCGTTGGAGCTCGGGCACGCTCCAGGGCACGCGCATCACCGCCGATATGATCTATGGCTCGGGTCTGCGCGCCGACCTGGCGCTGCCTGATGGCAGTTCCATCCCCAATGGCGCGGCGCTGACGGGCTATACCACCTTCAATATGTCGCTCGGTCACACTTTTACCAATGGCTTCGACATGCGGTTCGACATCCAGAACCTCTTCGACAAGACCTATGAAATCCGTGACGGATCGGGTGTTGGCGTGGGCGCCCCCTCCTTTGGTGCAAGGCGCGGCTTCTTCGTCGGCGTGTCCAAAACCTTCTGAGGCATTTTCTCATCGGGAACGGACCTAGCGAAGCGGCGGCAAGCCTCGTTCCACGGGCTTGCCGCTAGGGCCACCCCGCCTTCCAACCTGGTGTGATACCGCCGGACCGACCAGCAGCGTTGTTTGCCAAGCTCGGTTTTTTTAAAGTCGGCCTTTCCGAAACGAGGCGTCCATGACCCGCATCCGTCGTCCCTCGGCCCGCCTTGATGCCGTAAAGCGCTGTTCTGAGTTAGGAAATTGGGTGTCGAAGCCTACTCCTGCCCAGGACAGAAAATGCCACAAGCCACACCCGCCAAGAACGAGTATAGCGTGCCCGGATTTGCGTTGCCAGCGGTTGGACGCAAGAAACTCAC
>JAGWMZ010000042.1 GCA_028871475.1 Sphingomonadales bacterium
TGCTGGCCACCTGCATCATCAGCGCGGTGCATGGCCAACTGGCCGGGCCTGGGCGCGAGACGATTGTCGAGACGTTTCGGTAAGGCGGCGGGGGAAAGGGCCTCCGGCGGGCAAAGGGCTATCGCCCTTTGCAATCCCTTTACTGTCGGCGTTGCTGTTTGATCTTGGCGTTGTTTTTGGGGGGCAGGGAGCATTTTTGGCCGCTTCGCGGTTTTTTTGCGTTTCAAGCGGCCATTCTTGGAGACGAGGTCTCAATGGGGCGTTACCGAAGCTTCGGAATAGCTTTGCAACTTCCAATGGTCTTTTTCACCGTGGCAATCTGCTGTTATTTCGTCACAATCCAGGATTTCAATTCTCCGCTGAATCTGATCTGGATGATCGGGTTGCCGCTCGGAATTGCCATCAGATTCAACAAGCGTCCCCGCGTGAAGGCGGCAATGGCGGTAGTGCTGCTTGCTTGCGCTTTCGGTTCAATGGCAATGATCGTGTATTATACCGGAGCATAACTGTCGATCAATGGATCTCGGACTGCCATGAACGACAGCGTCCTGCCTTCAGACATACCCCCCGCCGCGTAGCGGCCCCCAATAACCGCCCCCCCGGCCCAATACCAAACCTATAGTGCAACCCAAAAAATAAAGGGATTGCAAAGGGCGATGGCCCTTTGCCCGCCGGAGGCAAAAGACCCTCAAATCAATCCTGCGGCGCGTCCTTCCAGCCCCAATAGAGGAAGCAGGGCGGCACGTTGATGAATTCCATCGCCGCGTCGATCCGCTTGAAGTGGCGGGCCATGAAATCGCGCGCGCGCGAAGTGAACTGGTAAACGAGGAAAGCACCGCCCGGTCGCAACACACGGTGCGTGGCCGAGGCAATCGCCGGCCCCACGCCGTCGGGCAGGGTGGAAAATGGCAGGCCGGAGAGCACGTAATCGGCATGGGTATGGCCATGGGCACGCACGATCTCTTCGACATCGGCCGCCGAGCCATTGATGGCCACAAAACGGCTGTCGCCAATGGTGGCTTTCAGATAGTCGATGAACATCGGGTTGGTGTCGATGACGATCAGCATGCCATCGCGGCGCAGCTTTTCCAGCACGGGGCGGCAGAAGGTGCCCACGCCCGGCCCATATTCCACGAACAGCCGGCATTCGTTCCAGTCGACGCGCGAGAGCATCTTATCGATCGTGTAGCGCGAGGAGGGGATGATCGACCCGACCATCACGGGATTGCGCAGGAACCCTTCGAAGAAGACGCCCCAGGGGCCCATGGCCCGCTTGATCCGCTGTTTCAATCGGTCAAAGGGTGCCTCACGCACAAGCTCGCCAGTCATGCCTTCGTCAAATCCCTGAGATATGTGTTCGATCCTGGGGAAGGTGTTTGCCCATTTCCCGCTCCTTTGCAAGCAGCGTGGCACTGCCCATGTTCCACCATCGTGCAAGGAAAGCCGCAATCCGGTGGATAATCCTTCCCCCTGCCGCAAACCATTGTCACAAAATCTCGTGGATGCGTTCCAGGGGGCGGCACAGGCGCACGCCCTTGCCCGTCTCCACCAGAGGCCGCTCGATGAGCACTGGCTCGGCCACCATGGCGGCCAGAACCGTGGCCTCGTCAGCACTGGTCAGGCCGCGCTGCACCGCATCGGTGTTGCGCGTGCGCAGCCCCTGCGCGGGCGTCAGCCCGGCATCGCGATAGAGCTGCGCGAGTTTGTCCGCCGACGGCGGGGTCTTGAGATATTCGACCACGCTCAGCTCGATGCCCGGCACGTCCTGCAGAATGGCCAGCGCCTTGCGCGAGGTTGAACAGGCCGGATTGTGCCAGATGGTCGCCTTCATCGAGAATGTCCCTTGGAGAGAAAAGCTGCTGGAGCCGAGCCCCTAGCCGCTGGCCGGCGGCGCAGGCAAGGGCGGTGAGGAAGGATGGCCCTGCCCACGCATGGCCGCCGCGCGATGCACCACACGCAGCAGGCGGGGATAGACGCCGCAGCGGCACAGGCCGGTGAGCGCCGCCTTGATGTCATCGTCGGTGGGGTTGGCATTGGCCGCCAGCAGCGCGGCACCCGCCATCACCAGCCCCGGCGTGCAAAAGCCGCACTGGATCGCACCTTCGGCCAGCATCGCCTGCTGCATCGGGTGCGACCAATCGTGGCTGAGCCCCTCGATGGTGGTGACCGCTCGTCCCTCGGCCTCACCCAGCGACATCTGGCAGGAGGGCACCGCCTGCCCATCGACCAGCACCAGGCAGGCCCGGCAATCCCCCGCCCCGCAGCCATATTTGGTGCCGGTAAGATTGGCCGCCTCGCGCAAGGCCCAGAGCAGGGGCGTCTGCGGGTCCATATGAAAGGCCAGAGGATGGCCATTGACGGTCAGGCTGGGCATGATGGCGTGGTGGCCTGCCGGGCCCTGACGCGCAAGCCCCTTCCCCCACCTTTTGCCAATCCGGTTGATTTGAACGACCATAGGGAGCATGGCGCCGCAATTCGACTGGACGGGGCGGCGCTATCATGGTGACGCATCCCGTTGCAGAAACACCCTATCCGGGGAAATTGCTACCATGGCTTCCTTATGTCGCATCGACAGGGGGGCATGGGGCGTGTAAGGCAGGATGATGGACTTGGAGCTGTCGACACCGATCCTCGATCGGGTAAAGGTGCCCGCTGACATGCGCGGGCTGGATATGGCCGAACTGCGCACGCTGGCCGATGATGTTCGCAACGAGATGATCCACACCGTGGGTCAGACCGGTGGCCATCTCGGTTCGGGGCTGGGCGTGGTCGAGCTGACCGTGGCCCTGCATTACGTGTTCGACACGCCGCGCGACAAGGTGATCTGGGATGTAGGCCATCAGGCCTATCCCCACAAGATCATCACCGGGCGGCGCGATCGTATTCGCACATTGCGCCAGGGCGGCGGCCTTTCGGGCTTCACAAAGCGCAGCGAGAGCGAATACGACCCCTTTGGCGCTGCCCATTCCAGCACCTCGATCTCGGCCGCCATCGGCTTTGCCATGGCCAACCAGATTGCCGGGCAGCCGGGCAAGGCGATTGCCGTCATCGGCGATGGATCGATGAGCGCAGGCATGGCTTATGAGGCGATGAACAATGCGCAGGCCGCCGGCAACCGGCTGGTCGTCATTTTGAACGACAATGACATGTCGATTGCCCCGCCGGTCGGCGGCCTCTCGGCCTATCTGGCGCGTCTGGTCTCCTCGCGTCCCTTCCTGGAACTGCGCGGCCTGGCCAAGAAGCTCTCGCGCCATCTGCCCGCCCCGCTGCACAGCGCGGCCAAGAAGACGGACGAATTCGCGCGCGGCATGGTGATGGGCGGCACGCTGTTCGAGGAATTGGGCTTCTATTACGTCGGCCCCATCGACGGGCATAATCTGGACCAGTTGATCCCGGTTCTGGAAAATGTGCGCGATGCCGCCGAAGGGCCGTGCCTGATCCATGTCGTCACGCAAAAGGGCAAGGGCTATGCCCCGGCCGAGGCGGCGGCGGACAAATATCACGGCGTGCAGAAGTTCAACGTGGTGACCGGCGAGCAGGTGAAGACCCCCGCCAAGGCCCCGGCCTATCAGAACGTCTTTGGCGAAACGCTGGCCAAGCTGGCCGAGACCGACAAGCGCATCGTGGCGATCACCGCCGCCATGCCCAGTGGCACTGGCGTCGACAAATTCGCCAGGGCCCATCCTGAGCGCACCTTTGACGTGGGCATTGCCGAACAGCATGCCGTGACCTTTGCGGCAGGCCTTGCCGCCCAGGGCATGCGCCCCTTCTGCGCGATCTATTCCACCTTCCTGCAGCGCGCCTATGATCAGGTGGTGCATGACGTGGCGATCCAGAACCTGCCGGTGCGTTTCGCGATTGACCGCGCCGGGCTGGTGGGTGCCGATGGCGCCACTCATGCCGGCACGTTTGACATCACCTATCTGGCCAGCCTGCCCAATATGGTGGTGATGGCCGCGGCCGACGAGGCGGAACTCGCCCATATGACCGCCACCGCCGTCGCCCATGACAGCGGGCCGATCGCCTTCCGCTATCCGCGCGGCAATGGCGTGGGCGTGCCCCTGCCCGAAACGCCGACCCCGCTCGAAATCGGCAAGGGCCGGATCGTGCACGGTGGTTCCGGCAAGATTGCCATCCTCTCGCTCGGCACCCGCCTGGCCGAGGCGCTCAAGGCCTCCGACACGCTGGAGGCCAAGGGCCTGCCCACGACGGTGGCAGACCTGCGCTTTGTGAAGCCGCTCGACGATGACCTCATCCGCCGTCTCATCAAGACGCATGAGGTGGTCATCACCATCGAGGAAGGCGCGATCGGCGGGCTGGGCGCCCATGTGCTGACCATGGCGAGCGATGAAGGGCTGACCGACAATGGTCTGAAGATCCGCACCATGCGCCTGCCCGACACCTTCCAGGACCATGATTCGCCTGACAAACAGTATGACGAGGCGGGGCTCAATGCGCCGCATATCGTCGATACGGTGCTCAAGGCGCTGCGCTGGAACGAGACGGGTCTGGAACAGGGTGCCGAGGTGCGCGCTTGATCGCTGCCTTGATGGTGATGGCTGCTGCTGCTCCCGGTGCCGCCACAGGCGGACCGGTGGTGGTGCAGGTCGCCAATGTGCGCAACAGCCGTGGCCGGGTCTATGTGGCGCTGTGCCCCAAGGACAAGTTTCTGGCCGACACCTGCCCCTATGAGGCCAGTGCCCCGGCCCGCCCCGGTGTCACCACCGTGGTGATCGAGCATGTGCCCGCCGGCGAATGGGGCGCGCAGGCCTTTCACGACGAAAACGGCAATCACGAGATCGACCGCGGTTTCCTTGGCATACCCAAGGAAGGCGTCGGCTTTTCCCGCGATGCCAGGATCGTGCTGGGCCCGCCCAAATGGCGCGACGCGGTGTTCACCCATGGGGCGGAACGACAGGGCATCGGCTTCAAGCTGCGGTATTTCACCGGGCCGGGCAGTCCGGAAGCCTGGGCCGAGGAACACCCGGCCAAATAAGTCCTGAAAAACGCGCGGGAAGCATCGGCCTTCCGCGCGTTTTGCGTTTGGCGCCGTCCCCGATCAGTCGGGCTTGGCTGCCAGCCTGTTGAGATGCGCGATCAGCGCCGGCGCCCCGCCCTTGGCCAGCGTATCGGCAAAATCGGCATGGCGGCTGGCAAGCTGGCTGATCGAGTTGCGGTAAAACACGTCGATCACCTTCCACTGGCCGCCATCGACACGCAGACGGTAGTTGATCTGTTCAGGCGCATGGCCGGGAATGACCAGCGTGGTACGCACCAGCTTGTCGGTGCCGCGCGTTTCCACCTGCGGGGCGACCACGAATTTCTCGCCCGAATAATCGTCGAAATTATGGGCATATTGGGCAATGGTGAGGTTGCGGAAACCCCGCACCAGCGCGGCCTGATCGGCAGGCTTGATGCTGTTCCATGCCGGCCCCACCGACAGGCGGGTCATCAGCGGAATGTCGAAAACGCGGTCGATCACCGGAGCGATGCGCTGGGCACGGCCCTCTTCGCCCGCGCCCTTGCCCGCCTTCATGATCGAGAGCAGCCCATTGTCGAGCGCATCGATCGAGGCGACCGCCGGATCACTGCCCTGCGCCATGGCGGAAACCCCGCCCAGCACCGAAACGCCCAGCACCATGCCGGCCGCCGCGCCGCGCCACACCCTTGCCATCTTGCTCTTCATCGCGGGATCACCTGTTCATCCTTGTTATCGCCCCCGTAATGGAAGCGGCCTGTCGGTGCAATGAATGCGCCGGAGCTTTGCTCCATCGCCCCTCCGCGCCCCTCCGCCGCCCCTCCGCGCCGTCGCCGGGGCGGCACGGTGGCCGCACTGTTGCCGCTGGGGCACAACGACAATTTGTACACCGTTCATCTTGCGGCCAGCCTTGCCACGTTAATTCCGCTCACTTAGCTGGCAGGAACCCCACCCCCCGCCAGAGACAGGTTAGCCAAAGGGACAGGCCCTTGTCATCGCACACATCATCGCACGCACCATCATTCACCTCATCGCACACGCCTTCGCGCGAATGCCTTGCGCTGCCCCTCCCGTCAGAGGCGGGCGCCGCGCACCACCTGCTGCCGCTATGCGTGACGCTGGCCAGCCCGCGCGGGTTCTGCGCCGGGGTGGAACGCGCCATCGCCATCGTCGAACATGCCATCGAGAGGCATGACGCGCCGGTCTATGTGCGCCACGAGATCGTTCACAACGCCCGCGTGGTGCGCGATCTCCAAGCGCGCGGCGCGGTGTTCGTCGAACAGCTTCACGAGGTTCCCGACGGCGCCGTCACCATCTTTTCCGCCCATGGCGTGCCCGCCCATGTCGAGGCCGAAGCGCGCGCGCGCGACCTGCCCGTCTATGATGCCACCTGCCCGCTGGTGAGCAAGGTCCACAACCACGGCATCCGCTTTGCACATGAGGGGCGCCATATCGTGCTGATCGGCCATGCCGGCCATGCCGAGGTAGAGGGCACCCTTGGCCAGATCCCCGCACCGGTGCATCTGGTCGCCTCGGCCGCCGATGTGGCGGGCCTGCCCCTGCCCGATGACGCGCCGGTGGCCTATATCACCCAGACCACCCTGTCGGTCGATGACACGCGCATGGTGATTGCCGCGCTGCATGGCCGTTTCAGCGATTGTGTGGGGCCCGATGTCGCCGACATCTGCTATGCCACGCAAAACCGGCAGAGCGCGGTGCGCGATCTGGCCCGGCTGGTCGATGCGATCATCGTGGTGGGGGCGGCCAATTCGTCCAACTCCACCCGGCTGATGGAAATCGCACGCGGTTGCGGCGTGCCCGCCTGGCTGGTGAGTGACGCGGATGGTTTCGACCCTGCCATGCTGGAAGGAGACAACGGTCCTGTCATGCATCTTGGCATCACCGCCGGGGCCAGCGCGCCCGATGTGCTGGTGCAGGAATTGCTCGCGCGGCTTGCGCAGACCCGCCATGTCACTGTATCGACGCTCGATGGCGTGAAGGAACATGTATCCTTCACCCTGCCGCATGCCTTGAGACAGACAGGTGCACAGTCGGCGCGGGCGTGCTAAGGGCTCTCGCATAACCCCCTTTTCGGGCGCCTTCCCCAAGCGCTCGCCACGATGTCTGGAGTATACCTGCGAATGTCGCTTCCCATGGGCCCGATGCTGCGCATCGCCAAGCATGCGATCACCAAGACCATCTCGGGCGGGAAATTCCCGCTGGTGCTGATGCTCGAACCGCTGCTGCGCTGTAACCTGGCGTGCCCGGGTTGCGGCAAGATCGACTATCCCGATGCCATCCTCAACCGCCGGCTGAGCTTCGATGATTGCATGAACGCCATCGAGGAATGCGGCGCACCAGCCGTTTCCATCGCCGGCGGCGAACCATTGCTGCACCGCGACATGGCCAGGATCGTCAAGGGCTATATCGAGCGCAAGAAGTTCGTGATCCTTTGCACCAACGCCCTGCTTCTCAAGAAAAAGATCGGCGAATACGCGCCCAGCCCCTATTTCACCTGGTCGATCCACCTCGATGGCGACAAGCAGATGCACGACAAGGCGGTCGATCAGGACGGCACCTATGACGTCGCGCTCGAAGCGATCAAGCTGGCCAAGTCCAAGGGCTTCCGCGTGCAGGTCAACTGCACCGTCTTCAACGACGCCTCGCCCGAAAGCCTCGCCAAGTTCATGGACCACATGACCAGCCTTGACGTCGAGGTGACGATCTCGCCCGGCTACGCCTATGAGCGCGCCGCCGATCAGGAGCACTTCCTCAACCGCGAGAAGACCCGCAACCTGTTCCGCGACTTTTTCAGCCGCGGCGCTGACAAGAACGGGGGGGGCGCGAAGAACTGGAAGTTCACCAACTCGCCGCTGTTCCTCGACTTCCTGGCGGGCAACCGCACCTATGAATGCACCCCCTGGTCGATGCCGCTGCGCACAGTCTTTGGCTGGCAGAAGCCGTGCTATCTGGTGGGCGAAGGCTATGTCGAGACCTTTGCCGAGCTGATGGAAGGCACCGATTGGGACCAGTATGGCGTTGGCAAATATGAGAAATGCGCCAATTGCATGGTCCATTGCGGCTTTGAAGGCACGGCTGCGCGCGAAGGCATCGTGCGCCCGCTGGAATTCATGAAGGTGGCCATGAAGGGCGTGAAGACCGACGGCCCGATGGCTCCGGACATCGACCTGTCCAACCAGCGCCGCGCAGTGGATGTTCACGCCACGCAGGTTGAACAGGAACTGGAGAAGATCCGCATCTCCGACCCCGAGGGCTATCGCCGCGCCACCCGCGCCGCCTGATCGCCCGATCGGCACACAGAAAACCCGCGTGGTGGCCGCCCACCGCGCGGGTTTTTCCATGGCCATGCGCTGCCAGATCAGCGGTGGTCGAAGCCGAGGCGACCTTCCACCGCTGTCAGAACGGAACCAAACCGCGCAAAGGACTGGCCAAAACCGCGCCCGGTGCGAATCAGCGCCGGCAATTGGCCGGGATGGCGCAGCAGCGAGGCCAGGACCGCCCCATAGGCGACGCCGCCATTGGGCTTCATCGACACGGAAATCGCCGGGGGCAGGCTGGCTCCGGCCTCATCGGAAATGCAGCGCAGCACGGCAAAGGGCAGCCGCGCCTCCATGGCGATGGCCCCGGCGATATGGCTTTCCATATCCACCGCCAAGGCGCCCGAGCGCCCCCGCACCGCTTTTTCCGCCGCATCGGCCGACAGTCGCCCATCGGCATGGATCGCCCCCAGATGCGCCTCGGGCAGCATGGCCTTGAGCGCTCTGGCCCAGGCCTCGTCACAATCGCGCGGGAAAGCGCCGGTTACGCCCCTGCCGATGACCACCGCCCCCAGCGGCAAACGCGAATCAAGTCCGCCCGCCATGCCGAAGCTGATGACCCCGGCCACATGGGGCGCGGCCTCACGCAGGCGGCGGACCAACCCTGCCGGGTCTGACCCACCCGCCACCGTCTTGATCCCCGCGCGCTTGACCAGCCCGGCCTCACGCAGCGTGCCAGTGACCACCAGAACGGGCTTTCCCATCATGGTCCGGCTCATCACATGCCCCAGGGGCTGCGCTGCGCATTGCCATCGGCAAGGTTACGATAGCGAGCCAGCGCCCAGACCGGGAAATAGCGCGGATAGCCATGGTAACGCAGATAGAACACGCGAGGGAAGCCGCCGCCGGTATAGACGTCCTGCCCCCACAGCCCATCCTGCGCCTGATGGGACAGCAACCAGCCGATACCGCGCGCCACTTCCGGCGCGTTCACCTGCCCGACTGCCATCAGCCCCAGCAAAGCCCATGCCGTCTGCGAGGCGGTGGAGCGAAACGCTTCATGCCCCTTGCGGTAGAGGTCATAGGAATCGCAGCTTTCACCCCAGCCACCATCCTCGTTCTGGATCGCCTTCAGCCATGCCACAGCGCGGGCCACCATGGGATGGTCCTCCGCCAGCCCGGCCCGGCCCAGCGCGCAGAGCACCGACCACGTGCCATAGACATAGTTGACGCCCCAGCGGCCGAACCATGAGCCATCGGGCTCCTGCTCCTTTTCCAGCCAGGCCAGCGCCGCCTTCATGCGCGGACTATCGAGCGGTTCGTCCATCTGCGCCAGCATGGACACGACTCGCGCCGACACATCCGCCGTGGGCGGGTCGAGCAAGGCGCCATGGTCGGCAAAGGGCAGATTGTTCAAATAGAACTTGTCATTATCCGCGTCGAAGGCGCCAAAGCCGCCATCATGGCTTTGAAGGCCCAGCGTCCATTCCGCGCCGCGCGCGATGGCCTGCGCATCCTTGCCGCCGCGCTGGCCGGCGGCGCGGTCCATCGCCATCACCACCACCGCCGTATCGTCGAGATCGGGGTAGTAATCATTGCCATACTGGAAGGCCCAGCCGCCGGGGCGCACATCGGGGCGCTGCTCGGCCCAGTCGCCCACCACGTTCAGAATCTGGCGCTCGCCAAGCCAGTCGAGCGCGGCATGGGCCTTTTCCACCGCCTGGGGTGTGCCCACTTCCAGCATCGCATGGGCGGCCAATGCCGTATCCCACACCGGGCTGACGCAGGGTTGGCAATAAGCCTCATCCTCCTTCACCACCAGCAGTTTCTCGACCGACTGGCGAGCGATGGCGCGGTGGGGATGGTCAGGCGCGTAACCCAGCGCGTCATACATCATCACGCTGTTGGCCATGGCGGGATAGATCGCGCCGAGACCGTCCTCGCCATTGAGGCGCTCGGTCACCCAGCTTGCGCACAGGTCGATGGCGCGGCGGCGCATGCCCTTGGGCCAGTGCTTTTCAAAGCGCTTGAGCCCCCAGTCGAGCACTTCAAAGCCGCCCTTCCACAGCGGGTTCACATGGGCGGCCTGGCTGGTCAGCGCGGCGGACTTGCCCGAATAAAGCTCATCCACCTTCACGCCGCGCGGGTTTTTCGCCAGCGGGCGCAAGGCGCAGAGCACCAGCAGCGGCACCACCACGGTGCGCGCCCAATAGCTCATCTTGGAGAGGTGAACCGGGAACCACTTGGGCGCCAGGATCAGCTCGGGCGGAATGGTGGGCACCACATCCCAGCTTCCCGCGCCGAACAGCGCCAGCTGGATCCTGGTGAAGACATTGGCGCGCTCGGCGCCGCCCGCCTTCAGGATGGCGGCGCGGGCGCGGGCCATATGCGGCGCGTCCACATCATCGCCGATCATCTTGAGGGCGTAATAGCCCTTCACCGTCGCCGATATGTCAAAGCCGCCATCGTGATAGAGCGGCCAGCCGTCATGCACATCGCTCTGGATGCGGCGCAGATAGCGGCCGATCTTCGCCTCGATCTCCAGATCTTCCGGCTCGCCAAGGTAATGGCGCAGCAGGATATATTCGCTGGGGATCGTGCAATCGGCCTCAAGTTCGTAAACCCAGTGGCCATCGCCTTTCTGTTCGGCGCCCAGCGCATCAGCGGCGCGGGCCAGCCCTTCATCGAGAGCGGCGCGGGCAAAGGCATCGGCAGGCGCGGTCGGCGCCATGGTGTCAACGTCAGGGGGTGTCATCACCCGCGCCCATAGACCAAGGGTTGGCCCAAGACCATACGCGCCGCACTGTCACCACTTCGCAAGGCGCCCTCGATGGTGGCAGGAAGGCCAGTCTGCACCCAGTCACCGGCGAGGAACAGGTTACGATAGGCCGTGCGCTGGGGCGGACGCTTGGCGTCCTGCTCGGGCGTGGCGGCGAAGGTGGCGCGCTTTTCCTTGACGATCTGCCAGAAAGGCAGCGGCATGCCCTCCATACCCAGCGCGCGGGTCACCTCTTCCCAGATGGTGCGGGCCAGTTCCTCGCGGGGGGTATCGACCAACCGGTCCGCCGCCGAAATGGTGACGGAAATACGGTCGGGATGGGTAAAGACCCATTCACTGGTGCTGCCCAGCAGGCCCAGCATCTCAGGCGCACCGCTGGGCGGGGCCACGGCGAAATGGGCATTGACGATGGCGCGATGCTCGTCAGGCACCTGCAGGCCGGGTAGCAGATCGCCCGCCACCCATGCGGGCACGGCCAGCACCACGGCGGCATCGGGCGCGATGATTTCCTCGCCATCGGCCCAGATCAGCGCTGCCACCCGGTCATCCTCGATACGGATGGATTTCAAACGCCGCCCGGTGGCGAGTTGGCAGCCATGGCGCGCGAGCCACGCCACCGCCGGGTCGATGAAGGCCGCGCCCAGCGTGGGGCTGGCGATGCGCGGGGCGCTGGCAAGGCCGCCCTTGGCCAGCGTTTCCTTGAGCACATTGGCCGCCAGCACCGCGCTTGATGCCGCAGGGTCGGTGTTGAGCACGGCGAGCATGACAGGCGCCAGCATCCGCTCCCACACCGGCCCCTTGGGCGCAATCACCTGGCCGATCGTCTGCCCGGCCTTGCCCAGCAGCAATTTGCCCAGCGGCAGATAATCGAGCATGGTCGTGGCCGGCACGCGGCGCGATGGCACCGCCACCCACCAGGGGAGCGCCCCATCATTGATGCGCAATTGCCAGCGCTCGCCCGTGGCCAGATCGGCAAAGGGGAAGG
This sequence comes from Sphingomonadales bacterium, assembly GCA_028871475.1. Taxonomy (GTDB): domain Bacteria; phylum Pseudomonadota; class Alphaproteobacteria; order Sphingomonadales; family Sphingomonadaceae; genus Novosphingobium. Next base: position 12,021 of record JAGWMZ010000042.1, read on the forward strand.
TCGCGTGGCGTGGCCCGGCCAGCGGTTCCTCCGCGCCGATGCGTTTGCGAAAGGCTTTGACCGCCGGATTGCTGGCCAGCACCAGATGGTTGCCATTGTCGATGGTGAGGCCCAGCGACGGGTCGAAATAGGAACGGCAGCGCCCACCTGCCCGCACGGCCGAATCGCTGAGCGAAACGGCAAGCCCCGCCTTGGCCAGCACGCTGGCCGCATTCAGGCCCGCCAGACCCGCGCCCACCACATGTGCCTTTGCAAAAGCCATGGCGCTCAACCCCACAGGCTGAAGCGGATGAGGGCGAGCACCAGCCGCAGCTTGGAGGTGCGCACGCGCTGGCGCGGCGCGTTCCACCCTTGCGCGATCATGCGATGCAGCAGGCGAGCGTAAGCGCTTTCCATCAGGCGCGGGGCGACGAGATGCCCTTTGGGCCGACTTTTCAGGATCTTGGCCGCCTCGACGAAATGCTCCTGCGCATAGGGCACCAGCCAGCGCGCGGCCTTGTCGAGCTGCGGCTCCTGCACCAGCGCCTCGGGCGTGGTGGGGGTGATGCCAGCATAGCGCAAGGCCTCGATGGGGAGATAGACGCGACCGATACCGGCATCCTCGTCAATGTCGCGCAGGATGTTGGTGAACTGCAGCGCCCGGCCCAGATGGTGCGACAGGGCAACGCCAATCGCGCGGTCCATGCCAAAGACATTGACTGACAGGCGGCCCACGGCGCTCGCCACACGGTCGCAATAGAGGTCGAACGTGTCGAAATCAGGCCAGCGCATGTCGCTGTCGACATCCATGCGCATGCCGTCGATCACGGCGATGAAATCGTCCTTTTGCAGGTCGAAACCGCGGATCGCATCAGCCAGGAAGGCGGCAACACCGCCTTCGCCCCCCGCGTAAAGCGCCTCGATGCCCGCCACCCACTCATCCAGCGCCGCACCGCGTTGGCCGCGCGGGGTCTGCTGGTCGTCGGCAATGTCATCCACCATGCGGCAGAAGCCATAGATGGCAAACATCGCCTCACGCTCGGCGCGGGGCAGGATGCGCATGCCGGCGTAAAAGCTGCTGCCCGCCACTTTGGCGTGCAGCTCCTGCATGGTCATGGGAGAGGTAACAGGCGTGGCGGGTGCGTTCATGCCGCCAGCCTCAGGCGGGCCAGCCGCGTGACACCGCATAGCGCCAGCCATGCGGCGCGCGCCTTGCCATGATGCACCTTGTCAGCCAGCGGGTCGCGGGTGAGCAGCATGGCGGTCAGATCCTCGGCCAAAGTCTGGATGATCGCCACTTCCATGGCCAAACGGGTATCGCGAATGGCGCGGGAGAAGCCCGCGCTCTGGCGCAGCAGGCCTTGCGTCTTTTCGGCCAGCAGGCGGATCACGCCCAGCAGCGCCGGGCTGGAATGCGAGGCGCCCAGCGCGCTTTCATCCAGCCCCACGGCGTTGAGCATGGGCACGGGGATGTAAACGCGGTCGATGCCCCGGTAATCCTTCCCACAATCCTGCAAGTGATTGATGATCTGCAGCGCGGCGCAGAGCGCATCATTCATCGACCAGGTGGCACGGTCCTCGCCATGCACGTCGAGCACGAAACGCCCAACCGGCATCGCCGATTTGCGGCAATAGCCGATCAACCCGTCCCAATCCTCGTAACGATTGACACGGCAGTCCTGTTCGAACGCGTCGAGCAGATCATGGGCATGGACAAGGTCGATGCCCCGCGCCAGGCAGACATCCTGCAAGGCCATGGCTTCGGGTGCGCCCACGCCCGAAAGACCGGCGCGCAATTGCGCCAGCAGGGCCAGCTTGCGCGCGGACGAGGTCGTCTCATCGTCGGCCACATCATCGCTGGCGCGGGCAAAGCGGTAATAGGCCATGATCGGCGCGCGGCAGTCAGGGCGCACCAGAAAGCTGGCGACCGGGAAGTTTTCGTCCTTGTGGCCCTTGCCACTGGCCAGATCGGCTGCTGTCAAATGCGTCTCGCTCATGCTGCGGCTTGCGCCCGCCCTTTCCACATTCCCCCCCGGCCACGATAATAGGCCCACGCGGAATAGAGCGTGCAGCCAAGATAGAACACCGCCACCAAAGGCAGGGCCAGCGCCCAGACCCGCTGGCGCCCATAGAAACGCAGCACCGGCAGATAGAGCGCCACCATCCATGCCGCGGCAAGGCCCCCGCCCCATGCCGCAAAGCCGCTCTGCGTGAACATCAGCCACCATGGCACCAGAAACACCAGCGCCAGCCCGAAGACCGTGCCCATCAACAGCAGCGGATTATACCGCAATTGCGCATAGGCGCTGCGCGCGATCATCATGCCGATCTCGCGCCAGCCAGTATAGGGCCGGATCGAGCGACTGCGGTTGGTGAGGCCCAGCCAGATGGGGCCATGCGCCTTGATGAGCTTGCCCAGCGTGCAGTCATCGATGAGCGCACCGCGCATGGCGGCAATGCCGCCTGCTGCTTCCAGCGCCTCGCGCTCCACCAGCACGCAGCCGCCCGCCGCGCCCGCGATGGGCCCTTTGCGGTTCACCCAGTTGAAGGGGTAGAGCATCATGAAAAACCAGATGAAGGCCGGGATCAGCAGCTTTTCCGCCCAGGTGGCGCAATGGAGTTTCGCCATGAAGGAGACGAGCCGCCGCTGGCCTGCTGTCGCAATGCCGACAAGCTGGCGCAGCGTATCGGGCGCGTGCTCGATATCGGCATCGGTCAGCCAGAGATAGTGTGGGCTGCCCGATGCCGCGATGCCCTGATGCACCGCCCAGAGCTTGCCCGTCCAGCCGGCGGCCAGCGGCGCGCCATCGAGCACGGTCAACCGGTCAGAGCCAAGGGTGCGGGCCAGGGTGCCCGTCCCGTCGGAGGAATTGTCATCCACCAGCATTACGCGGAAAGGGCCGGGATAATCCTGCGCGATCAGGCTGCCGATGGAGCGGGTGATGACATCGGCCTCGTCGCGCGCGGGCACCACGGCCACCACTTCGGGCCAGACGCCCGGCTGGGCCAGCGGAGCGACATCATCGCGCTCACGGCAGGTCCAGAAACCGGTCAGCGCCAGGCCCAGCCAGATCGCCAGCACCAGAATCGCCAGAATTCCCATGGCAGACACGCTCATGCGATCATGCCCGCCGCCCGGAACCAGTGGACCGCATCGCGCAAGGCCTCGCCATAGGGCCGCGCCTGATAACCCAGTTCCTGCTCGGCGCGGGCGCTGGAATAGAACATGCGGTGGTGCGCCATGCGCAGCGAATCGAGCGTGACGAAAGGTTCGCGCCCCGTGATCATCCCACCCAGTTCAGCCATGGCGGCGATGGGGAAGAGCGGCGCGATGGGCAGCTTCACCTTTGGCGGCTTGCGCCCCACCAGCGCGGCAATGTCGGCCAGCATCTGGCCCAGTGTCACATCCTGCCCGCCCAGCACATAGCGGCGGCCGGCGATGCCATAGCGCTCGGCCAGCAGATGCCCCGCCGCCACATCATCGACATGAACGAGATTAAGCCCCGAATCGACATAGGCCGGCATCTTGCCATTGGCCGCTTCCACCACCACGCGGCCCGTGGGCGTAGGGCGCACATCGCGCGGGCCGATGGGCGTCGAGGGGTTGACGATGACGGCGGGCAGGCCTTCGCGCGCCACCATCTCCTCGACCAGCCTTTCGGCCACCACCTTGCTGCGCTTGTAGGCGCCGGTGGCTTGGCTTGGCGTGGCCGGATGGGTTTCATCCGAAGGCCTGTCATCGAGCGGCAGCAGCGTCGCCACGCTGGAGGTATAGATCACGCGGGGCACGCGCGCCGCCAGCGCCGCCTGCATCACCGCCTGTGTCATGGCGAGGTTGTTGCGCACGATCTCTTCCGGGTCGCGCGCCCACAGGCGGTAATCAGCCGCCACATGAAACAGCGCGCCCGCCCCTTCCATCGCGCGGGCCACGGCGCCAGCGTCGCGCAGATCCGCCTCGACGATCTCGCCGGGGAAATCGGCCAGATTGGTGCGTGAGGAGGTGGCACGCACCACGCCGCGCACCCGGCGCCCCTGCGCGGCAAGCTGGCGCGCAACGGCGCTGCCAAGGAAACCGGCGACGCCGGTCACGACACTGATCTGGGGCTCTGAGGAGTTCACGGGGGCGCCTCCTAAAGCCTTTTACCCGTCCTGCAAAGCAGCTAAGGGCGCCCCATGCACACTGGCCTTGCCATCGGGATGACGATCGCCGCCCTTTCCGGGGTGGGGTCGGCCTATCATCTGGCGATGGCGCATGCCGTGCGGCGCTATTTCAAGCGGCACGCCCCGCGCGCCAGCCACCCCGCGCCGGTCACGTTGCTCAAGCCGCTCTATGGCGCCGAACCGCGCCTGACCGAGAATCTCGCCAGCTTTCTGGCGCAGGATTACGCCGCGCCAGTGCAGATGGTCTGCGGCATCAACACGCCCGACGACACCGCCCGCCCACAGGCCGAGACGCTGATCGCCGCCCACCCTGAGGCCAACATTGCGCTCAGCCCCGGCCCGCGCGCGGCTGGCGCCAATGGCAAGGTGGGCAATCTGGTCGCCATGATGCCGCTCGCCCGGCATGATGTCCTGATCCTCTCCGACAGCGACATGGTGGTGGAGCGCGACTATCTTTCCACCGTGGTCGGCGCGCTGGAGCAGCCGGGCGTCGGCCTCGTCTCCTGCCTCTATCTGGGGCGCGGCGATGCGGGGCTGTGGAGCCAGATCGGCGCGGCGATGATCTCCTTCCAGCAAACGCCCAACATGATCTTTGCCTTGACGCATGGGCTGGCCCAGCCCTGCATGGGCTCAACCATCGCCCTGCGGCGCGAGACGCTGGACGCCATCGGCGGGTTTGAGCGTTTTGCCGATGTGCTGGCCGATGATCATGCGATGGGCGCCGCCGTGCGCGAGATGGGCCTGTCCATCGCCATTCCCCCAATTTTCATCGACCATGCCGGGGATGAGGCCAGCCTTTCCGCCCTGTGGCGCCATTTCCTGCGCTGGGCCGTGACGATTCGCGACCTCAATCCGGGCGGGCATTATGGGTCGGTGGTGACCATGCCGCTGCCTCTGGCGCTCATCGCGCTGATGCTGGCGCCGGAGGCGGGGGGCTTGGCGCTGGCGGTCGCGCTGGCCGCGCGAATCACTGTGGCGCGCGCCATCCGCCATGCCGCCAGCAGAAAATCCGCCAGCCTGTGGTGCATGATGGCGGGCGATGTGCTAGGCTTTGGTATATTTTGCGTCAGTCTGTTCGCACGAGTGATTGATTGGCGCGGTGCAACCCTTACAATGTCATCGAATGGACGCATCCGGCACACACCTGAACGCGAGCCCCGCGCGACGGCTGGACCTGTCCCTGCTAGAATGAGAGACGAATGAAGCGTACCCTTTTCCTCCAGGCCCCCTCCTTTGACGGTTATGACGGCGGCGCGGGTGCGCGCTATCAGATGAAGCGCGAGGTCAAGAGCTTCTGGTATCCCACCTGGCTGGCCCAGCCCGCCGCCATGGTGCCCGGATCGAAGCTGATCGACGCCCCTGCCCATGACCTTTCATGGGACGACATCAAGCATGAGTTCGACGAGCGCGATCTTGTCATTCTGCACACCTCCACCCCCAGCTTCGGGCAGGACATCCGCACGGCGGAACTGATCAAGCAGCGCAACCCCAACATCATGATCGCCTTTGTCGGCGCCAAGGTGATGATCGAGGACGAAAAGAGCCTGAAGGCCTGCCCGGCCATCGATCTGGTCTGCCGCGAAGAGTATGATTTCACCTGCGTGGACCTGGCCGAAGGCAAGCCGCTGGCCGAAATCGACGGCATCACCTGGCGCGCGGCCGATGGCAGCATCATCCGCAACAAGGACCGCAAGATGGTGGAGGACATGGATGTGTTCCCCATGGTCTCGCCGATCTACAAGCGCGATCTCGACCCGATCAAATATTTCGGCGGCTATCAGCGGCATCCCTATGTCTCGTTCTACACGGGCCGGGGCTGCAAGAGCCGCTGCACCTTCTGCCTGTGGCCGCAGACGATCTCGGGGCATAACTACCGCTATCGCAGCGTCCCCAAGGTGATCGAGGAGGTGAAATACATCCTCGAGAACATGCCCGAGGTGAAGGAAATTTTCTTCGACGACGACACGCTGGCCGATGCGCATGAGCATGTCGTCGCCCTCTCGCGCGAGCTGCGCAAGCTGGGCTTTGGCACCAAGGGTTTCGACAAGACCTGGGGCTGCAACGCCAAGGCCAATGTGCCCTATGACGTGCTCAAGGAAATGAAGGCGGGCGGCTGCCGCGTGCTGCTGGTCGGCTATGAAAGCGGCAACCAGAAGATCCTGCACAACATCAAGAAGGGCCTGCGCACCGATGTGGCGCGTCAGTTCACCAAGGATGCGCACAGCCTGGGCCTCACCATCCACGGCACCTTCATCCTGGGCCTGCCGGGCGAGACGCTGGAGACGATCGAGGAAACGATCCGCTACGCCATCGAGCTGAACCCGCATACCATTCAGGTGTCGCTGGCCGCGCCTTACCCTGGCACCTTCCTCTACAAGCAGGCGACCGAGAACGGCTGGTTCGACGGATCCGACCATCTGCTGACCGATGGCGGCAACCAGATCGCCCAGCTTTCCTATCCGCACCTGCCCGCCAGCGTCATTTTCGACAAGGTGGAAGAGTTCTACAAGCGCTACTACTTCCGCCCCAGCAAGATCGCCTCGATCGTGGGCGAGATGCTGCGCGACTGGGATATGATGAAGCGCCGTTTGCGCGAAGGCGTCGAATTCTTCGACTTCCTGCGCCGCAGAAAGGAAGCAGCCTGAGCGCCAGCGGGGGGGCACCACGCGAGCATAGGGCGACTGGGAGCGACGGGGGGGGGCCTCAGCCGCAAGACCACCGGAAACGGCGCCTGATTGTCACCGCTGATGATTTCGGCGCCGCCATTGCGGTGAACGAAGCGGTGGAACGCGCCCATGTCGAGGGCATCCTCACCGCCGCCAGCCTGATGGTGGCGGGTGAGGCCGCCGCCGATGCGGTGGAGCGTGCGCGGCGCCTGCCGGGCCTTGGCGTGGGCCTGCATGTGGTGCTGGTCGATGGCCAGCCCATCCTCCCGCCCGATCAGATCCCGGCGCTGGTGGGGCCTGATGGCTGGTTTGCACCCGATATGGTCAGGACCGCCTTCGCCATTGCCTTCAATCCCGCCGCGCGCGCGCAGATGCGAGCGGAAGTGGCCGCGCAATTCGCTGCCTTTGCCGCCACCGGGCTGCGGCTCGACCATGTGAATGCCCACAAGCATTTCCATATGCATCCCATGATCACCTCGGCCATTCTCGATGCCGGGCGCGCTCTGGGCATTCCTGCCATGCGTGTGCCTGTGGAACATGGCGCGAGCGGCACAGGCGCGGCGGCGATGCGCTGGTGGGCCGGCCTGCTGGGCAAGCGGCTGCGTGCGCATGGCATTGCCGTCAACGATCAGGTGATGGGCCTGTCGCAAACCGGCGCCTTCACGCCCGAGGCCATGCGCAAGGCGTTGGCCACCCTGCCCGAGGGGCTGACCGAACTTTACACGCATCCGGCCACCAGCGATGTCTGGCCGGGCAGCGCGCCGGGCTATCGCTATCGCGAGGAACTGGCCGCGCTCGTCGCGCCGGAAACCCTCGCGGCCCTTGCCGCCAGCGGCGCGCAAACAGGACCATTTGCCCACTGGGCAAACATTGATATTTCCCGGAAAGCCGCCTGATGATCCTGACCGCCCAGATCGCCGGGCTTGGCCTGATGATGTCGCCATCGGCCGGCACCATGGTGCTGCCCCTTGCCGTGCCCGATGCCCTCACCGCGCAGCAAGCCGCCCAGCCGGAAACCGCAAGCCCGCCGTTGGCAGCGGCGCCGCAGACCTCCGCCGCCCCCGGTGCCACGCAGGCGCTCGATGCCAAGGCCGCTCCGGATACCACGGGCGCCACGACGGCATCCGCCGAAACAAGCGCCGCCGCACCCGATGCGATCGCCATCACCCCGCCCAAGGCACCTAAGCGCGATTGCTCGGTCTGCGGCCCGGTCTATGCCACGCGCGATCCGCTCATCGGGCTCAATCGTATCTTTTACGCGATCAACCAGCCGATCGACCGCTTCATCATCCGCCCGCCCGCCATGGTCTATAAGGCGGTCATTCCCAAACCGGCGCGCGATGGCGTGCACAATGCGCTGGCCAACATCTATTCGCCCGTCACTTTCGTCAATGACGTGCTCCAGCTGCGCCCCAAGCGCGCGCTCAACACGCTGGGCCGCTTCATCATCAATTCGACACTCGGCATTGCCGGCCTGTTCGATGTGGCCAAGCGCAAGCCTTTCCATATGCAAGGCCATTACAACAATTTCAGCGATACGCTGGCCATGGTCGGCATGTCGGCGGGCCCCTATCTTTACCTGCCGGTCATCGGCCCCACCACCTTCCGCGACCTGATGGGCGCGGGCGGCGACACCTTCACCCAGCCGCTGCTGGTCAACCGTGTCAGCCGTTCCGACGACCGTATCGTGGGTACAAGGCGGCCGCGCAAAGTCAGCGTCATCTCCTCCACGCTTCAGCTCAGCACCTTTGGCTATGTGCTGGCCGGGCTCAGCGCGCTCGACCGCCGGGCCGATGCCGATGAGGAGCTCAAGGCGCTCAAGGCTTCCTCGGTCGATCCCTATGCCGCGCTGCGCGAAGCCTATCTGCAAAGCCGCGAGGCCGACATCGCCGCGCTCAAGGCCAAGGATGGCGAGGCAGCGCCTGTCACCGGTTTCGACGATCCGCTGACGGACCCGGCGGCGCAAGGCACCCCTGCCCCGGCGACCGCGCCTGCGCCCCCATCACCCCCGGCGCGCTGATCCGCGCCGATATTCCAGCCAGGGCCACCACAGCAGGGCCACGCCAAAGCAGACATCGCGCAGCCGCAGCACCAGGCTGAAGGCCAGCGCGGTGGCAGGCTCGATGCCCACGGCAAGGCCTGCAAACACCGCGCCGGCCTCCTGCATGCCAAGCCCGCCGGGCACGAAGAACAGGATGACCCGCGCCGAGGTCGCCGCGCTCTCGATGGCCAGCGCGCCGAACAGCGGCAGCTCCACCCCCATCACCTTGGCCGCCAGCCAGACCTGCACGCCCGACAGCCCCCAGCCGATGATATGGAGGACGATGGCTAAGGGCATGCCCGTGCGCTGCCGCTTGAGTTCGCGCTTCATCAGATGGATCTCGGCCATGACCCGCCGCCCCATGCGGCTGGCCCGCCAGCGCAGGTGATGGTCACTGCCGCGCCACAGGCGCCAGCCCAGCACCACCACGATCACCGCCCCCAGCAGCCACAAGGCCACATGCCCGCCGCCCTGCACCGATCCCGTCTGCACAGGCCCCGTCTGCACAGGCCCACCGCGATGCCACCAGCCCCACAAAACCGTACCGGCCAGCACCATATAGGGGATCTCGCCGATCACCTCGGCGGCAACATCGAGCACCCGCAGCGCCACCGCCGAGCGCCCTCGCCCGCCCAGCAGTACCACCACGCGCGCACCGATCGCCTCGCCAAGGCCGGGAGGGAAGATCAGCAGATTGTGCCCGGCATCGCGCGTGATGCGGGCGATGAAGCTGGAACGGAACGGAATGCCCACTTTGAGCGCCTGCTGCGCGGCGGTGCAGACCAGAATAGCGACAAGCTGGACAGGCAGGGTCACTGCCACCGCGCGCGGGTCGATCCGCCCCAGCGCATCGGCAAACAGGCTGCGCAAGGCCGGATTGGCCACCACGCCCGCGACCAGCGCCAGCAGGATCAGCACCGGCAGGATCAGGCCAGCCCAGCGAAAAGGGCGGCGGGGCGGGGTCTGGGCGCTGTCATGATCCATGGCGCCCCTCTAGGCGCTGGCAGGGGGGAGGATCAATGGGCGATCGCTGCGCCATATTCGACGCGGTTGCGCTGGCCACCCCCCCCACTCAGCCATTGCCGCGCCAGTTCTTTTCCGCCAGAGCATCGCCACCATGACCGAGCTCAGCCCCTATCTGCCCCGGCGTCTGACCGCCATCCTGCTGGCCGCCGCGCGCCGGCCATGGCGCATGGTGGCACTGGCCGCCGTGCTGCTGGCGGCGGCGGGGATCAGCGTCGCGCTTACTTTCGACATGACCACCGATACGGGCGAGTTGATCAGCGCCAAAACGCCGTGGCGGCAAGATGGGCTCGCCGTGGAAAAGGCCTTCCCCGCGCAGAAGGACGCGATCATCGTGGTGATCGACGGCCAGACGCCGGAACTGGCCGAGGATGGCGCACAGCGGCTGGCCGCGGCCCTTGCGGCGGACAGCAAGCATATCGGCACGGTGAAACGCCCCGATGGCGGGCCTTTCTTTGACCAGAACGGCCTGCTGTTCGCCAGCGTTCCCGAGGTAAAAGAGGCCACCGGCAAGCTGATCGACGCGCAGCCTCTACTGGGCGGTCTGGCCGCCGACCCCAGCCTGCATGGCCTGGCCACCACGCTCGACACAATGGCGAGCGGCGCGGCCAACGGCACGCAGGATGCGACGCGCCTTGCCGCGCCTCTTCGCGCCATCTCCTCCGCCGTGGATGCGAAACTGGCGGGCCGCGTGACATGGTTCAGCTGGCAGCGCCTGTTTTCCGACGCGAAGAGCCACATGGCCCCGCCCACCCGCCGCCTGCTGATGGTGCACCCCGTGCTGCGCTTCGGCGATCTGAAGCCGGGCGGCGTGGCAGTCGATGCGATCCTGGCCCAGTCCAGAGCGCTGGGGCTGGATGAGGCGCATGGTATCCGCGTGGGTATCACCGGCGAAATTCCGCTGGCCGATGAAGAGTTTGCCACCATTCAGGACAATATCGGCATGGTCGGCGCGCTAATGGCCGGCGCCATGCTGATCTGCCTGTGGCTGGCCACGCGCAGCGTGAAGATGGTGGTGGCAATCATGATCACCATCCTCACCGGCCTTGTCATCACGCTGGCGCTGGGGCTGCTGGCGGTGCACCGGCTCAATGTGCTCTCCATCGCCTTTATCCCGCTCTTCGTCGGGCTGGGGGTGGATTTCGGCATTCAGGTCACGGTGCGTTTCAATGCCGAGCGCCATGGCGGAGCGACCCCGATCACGGCGCTGACCGGCGTTGGAGCGGCCATTGGCGAACCGCTGATGCTGGCCGCCGCCGCCATTTTTCTGGCGCTGGCCGCCTTTCTGCCCACCGATTACACCGGCATCGCCGAACTGGGGGTGATTGCGGGCCTTGGCATGATCGTCGCCTTCGCGCTCAACATCACGCTGCTGCCTGCCCTGCTCATCCTGATGAAGCCCGCCGTGCCGCGCGCCAGCGTGGGCTGGGCCGGGGCCGCGCCGCTTGATGGCTGGCTGCACCGCCACCGCCGCACCATTCTCTGGGCCTTTGTGGTGGCGATGATCGGCTCGATCGCGCTGCTCAAATGGGTGGTTTTCGATTTCAACCCGCTGCATCTGCGCGATCCGCATGGCCCTGCCATGCGCGAACTCTCCAGCCTGATGCGAGACCCGGACCGCACGCCCAACACGATCACCATTCTGGCGCCCAATGCCAATGTCGCCCATAGCGAGGCCATGGCGCTGGAACAGCGGCCCGAGGTGGCCCATGCCATCACCATCGACAGTTTCGTGCCCGAGGATCAGGCCGCAAAGCTGCCCTATATCGAGAATGCCTCGCTGCTGCTCGATGCGGCGGTGAACCCCTTCGACATGCCCGCCAGCCATGATGATGCGGAAACGCGCGCGGCCCTGATCAAGGCGGCCACCTCGCTGCGGCTGCTGGGCGCGAAGGGTGGCGATCTAGGCGCGGCGGCCAATGCGCTGGCAAACAGCTTTGACCATCTGGCCGCAGCCGCGCCCGCCCAACGCAGCGCGGTGGAGGCCATGCTGATTCCGCCGCTGAATGTCACGCTGAACACCATCCGCGCCTCACTGACCGCCAGCACCGTGACACGCGACACACTGCCGCCCGAAATCGCGCAGGATTGGGTGAGCAAGGATGGTCAGGCGCTGATCCAGGTGACGCCGGCGGGCAACAGCACCGACAATGCCACGCTGGCGCGCTTCACCGCCGCCGTGCGCGCCGTCGCGCCCCATGCCACCGGCCTGCCCGTCGCCACGCAGGAGGCCGCCCGCACCGTGGCGGGCGCTTTTGTGAAGGCGGGCGTGCTGGCGCTGGCGCTGGTCAGCGCGCTGCTGTGGTTCGTGCTGCGCTCGATGCGCGAAGTGGCCTTTACGCTGGCGCCCGTCGTGCTCTCGGGTTTTCTGACGCTGGGATCCTGCGTGCTGATCGGCCAGCCCTTGAATTTTGCCAACATCATCGCATTTCCCTTGTTGTTTGGCGTGGGCGTCGCGTTTCACATCTATTTCGTGATGGCGTGGCGTCAGGGCGTGGCGGATCTGTTGCAGACCAGCCTGGCCCGCGCCGTTGTGTGCAGCGCGCTGGCCACGGGCAGCGCATTTGGAGCATTATGGTTTTCGCATCATCCCGGCACGGCCAGCATGGGGCTCATCCTGATGATCTCGCTGATCTGGACGCTGATCTGCGCGCTGATCTTCGAGCCTGCCCTGCTGGGCCCGCAGCCGGCTGGTGCCTGTAAATGAGCAAACTCCTCCTCGCCTCGATCCATGATGTGGGCCCGCGCAGCGAAAGTGCGGTCGACCAATTGTGCGACATTCTGGGCCAGCATCTGGGCGCGCTGAACTTTGCCATGCTGGTGGTGCCCGACCATTGGAGCGAGGCGCCGCTGGCCGCCAACCCGGCTTTTCAGGCCAAGCTGCGCGGCTGGGCCGACCGGGGCGTGGAAATGTTCGTCCACGGCTGGTTCCACAAGGATTTGGCTCAGCACACCGGCATGGCCGCCATCAAGGCGAAACACATGACCGCCAGTGAAGGCGAATTCCTCGGCCTGTCCACTGCCGAGGCGGCGCGGCGCATGGCCGATGGGCGCAAGCTGATCGAGGATATCATCGGGCGCGAAAGCGCGGGCTTCATTGCCCCGGCCTGGCTCTATGGCCCCGGCGCGCGAGAAGCGCTGGCCGCCAGCGGCTTCAGACTGGCCGAGGATCACATGAAGGTGTGGCGTCCCGATACGGGGCAGGTGCTGGCGCGCGGGCCTGTCGTCACCTGGGCCAGCCGCAGCGTGGGGCGCCAGCGTTCCTCGCGGTTTTTCGCGCGGTTGGCGCGCAACACGCTGGGCTTTCTGCCCCATGCGCGCGTGGCGGTGCATCCCGGGGATGTGACCGTTCCCGCGCTTGTTTCCTCGATCCATGCCACCTATGCGGCCTTTGCAAAGGATCGCCGTATCGCTCGCTATGCCGATCTTCTGCCGGGCGCGGCCGCGTCTGGCGCCAGGGTTTGAACGGTTCAGCAACGGTTATGATTCGCTTTCCTATTCCTTGCCCCTCGTCCGGCTCCTGCCGCCGCCCTGCCGGGGTGCGTTCATGGTAGGCCGGGACCATGGCGCCCGCCCCCCGCTGGGGATGGTGAGCGCGCCGCACTCTTCCGATCCGCCTCCGTACGGCGACGATGCGGGGATGAAGGACAGTGATGCCATGAACACCACGGTGCTCGGTGCCAGCGACGCCCTGCCGGATCTGAAACTGGCGCTTCCCGGCGGGGGCAAGGGCCCCTCCTCGCGTCTGGCCCAATTGTTTTCCGCCATGGTGTCGATCGCCATGCTGGCCGCCGTGGCGATCGAGGTGCGCCACCTCAACCTGCACGAGATCTTTGCGCTGATCCCGCGCCGGCCGCTGTTCTGGGCGGTGTTCGCCGCCTATTATCTGGTCGGCCCGGTGTCGGAATGGATCATCTATCGCCGGCTCTGGCACATACCGTTTTCGGGTCTGGGCGCGCTGCTGCGCAAGCTGGTGTCGAACGAACTGCTGCTGGGCTATCTGGGCGAGGTGCAATTCTACGCCTGGGCACGCGGGCGGCTCAACATGGTGACGGCTCCCTTCGGCGCGATCAAGGATGTCACCATCCTTTCGGCGCTGACCGGCAACATCGCCACGCTGGCCATGCTGGCGGGCGCCTGGAAGCTTATTTCCTCGGGCGCCTTCGGCATGGAAGGGCGCACGACCTTCCTCTCGCTCGGCGTGGTGCTCTTCACCTCCTTCATCATCCTGCTTTTCCGGCAAAAGCTCTTCTCGCTGCCGCGCAAGGAGCTGTGGATCATCACCGGCATCCATTTCGCGCGCACGCTGGGCTTTGTGGGCCTGTCCGCACTGCTCTGGCATGTGGTGCTGCCCGATGTCGGGCTGGACCTGTGGCTGGTGCTGGCCACCTTGCGCATGCTGGTCTCGCGCCTGCCGCTCATCCCCAACAAGGATGTGGTCTTTGCCGGCTTTGCCGTCTTCATTCTGGGCCGCGACCACCAGATCCAGAATTTGATGGCCATGATGGCCATGCTGCTGCCCGCCACGCATGTGGTGGTCGGCACTGTCTTCGCCACGCTCGACCTTATCGGCTCAAGGAACGGACGAAACGCATGAAAGCCTCTTCCCTTCTCTCCCTTCCCGTGATGGCTGGCACGCTGGCCGCTTCGCTGGTGGCATTGCTGGCGGCGGGCCCCGCGGTGGCCGGCGAGAAGGTGCCCATCCCCTCGACCCCCGACCTGGGCAAGGCCGAGGCACGCTGTCGCCCCAATGAGACGGGCCCGGCGCTGATGATCCATATTGACGGGCTCAAGGACCGCAAGGGCAATATCAAGCTGGAGGTTTACCCCAGCAATGACGAGGACTTCCGGCGCGATGACAATGCGCTGATCTATTACGGCAAGACCTTCCGCCGCGTGGAGGAGCCCGTGCCGCAAAACGGCCCGGTGGTCATCTGCGCGCGCATTCCCGGGCCCGGCGCCTATTCGGTGATGGTGCTGCATGACCGCGATGGCAACCGCAAGTTCGGCCTGTCGGTCGATGGCATCGGCTTTACCGCCAACCCGCATCTGGGCTGGTCGAAGCCCAAGGCGGCGGCCACGCGGGTGGATGCCGGCAATGGCCTGACCAACACCACCGTCATCATGAACTATCGCAATGGTTTGATGAGCGTGGGGCCGCTCAACCGGCGTTGATGAAGCCCGCCATGCCGCGCCTGTGTCTGCCTGCCCGCCATGCCTCTTGCGTGGCGGCACCGGTCCAAGCTAAGGCGCTGAGCGGTATCGCAAGCGCCAATCTGTGGGGGCCGCCCATGCGGATCGTTGATGTCTGCGCCTTTTACACGCCCCATGGCGGCGGCGTGAAGACCTATGTCGAGCAAAAGCTGAAGATCGGGCCGGAACTGGGCCATGAGATCATCATTCTGGCCCCTGGCGACCGCTATGAGGTGATCGAGAAAGGGCCCGATGCGCGCCTGATCACCCTGCCCAGCCCCCGCTTTCCGCTGGACCGCAAATATTGGTATTTCTCCGATGAAGCCGCGCTGCACGCCGAGCTTGACCGGCTGCAACCCGATTTCGTCGAGGCCTCCAGCCCATGGCGCAGCGCCTCGATGGTGGGCCGCTGGGCCAGCGATGTGCCGCGCGCGCTGGTGATGCATGCCGATCCGCTTTCGGCCTATGCCTATCGCTATCTGCGCCCGCTGATGAGCCGCGCGGCGATCGACCGCCGTTTCGAATCCTTCTGGAACCATCTGCGCGAACTGGGCCAGAGCTTTGACCGCGTGGTCTGCGCCAGCGGCGAATTGCGCGGCCGTCTGGCGGCGGGGGGCGTGGCCAACACCGTGCTGCACCCCATGGGCATCGAGGCCGGGCTGTTCAGCCCCGCGCGCCGCAACGAAGGGCTGCGCCGCCGCCTGTTGCAGCTTTGCGGCCTGCCGGAAAACGCGCATCTGCTCATCGGCGTGGGGCGCCTCTCAGGCGAAAAACGCTGGCCAATGGTGGTCGATGCCGTCACCGCGGCCAGCCAGTCGCTGCCCATCGGTCTGGTCATCGTGGGCGGGGGCAGCCATGCCAAGCGCATCGAGAAGCAGATCCAGGGCAACCCCCATATCCGCATGCTGGGCGTGGAAAAGGACCGGCAGAAATTCGCCACACTGCTGGCCAGCGCCGATGCGCTGATCCACGGCTGCGAGGCGGAGACTTTCTGCATGGCCGCCGCCGAGGCGCGGGCCAGCGGCGTGCCCGTCATCGTGCCCGACCGGGGCGGCGCGGCCGACCATGCGCGCGGCGGAGCGGGCATCACCTATCGTTCGGGCTCGGCGCTGGCGGCCTCGCAGGCAACGCTGCGCCTGCTGCGCAACCCGCCCAGGGTGCCTTATGAGCAGATCACCACGACGCAGGGCCATTTCGAGGCGCTCTTTGCCGATTATGCCGCTGTGGTGGCCAGCCATCGCCAGGTCGCCTGAAGCATCAGCCCGGCCTTGGGGAGCTCGGCATCAGGCCTGACCGGCCCGGCTACCGCCATTCACCCCCTTGCCAGCGCGGGTTTCCCATCCTTTGATGACGTCAGACATCAAAGGATGAATGCCAACCATGACGCCTCTCAAGGTTATCCGCCTGCTCGCCTGCACTGCCATGGCCTCCGCCACGCTGGGCATGGCCACCCCCACGCTGGCCGCCGCCGCCATGACGCCCGAGCAGACCGTTGCCGCCGCGCTGAAGGAAGCACCGATCTGGGACGGCCACAATGACGTGCCCGAGCAATTGCGCGACCGCCGCAAGGACATGCTGGCCGGTTTCGACTTCCACAACACGGTAAACGAACCCCTGCCCGACAAGCGCATGGCGGCCTTCTTCCCCGCCGGTACGCCCACGGGCATGCAGACCGACCTGGCCCGCATGAAGGCCGGCCATATGGGCGCGCAATTCTGGTCGGTCTATGTCTCGGCCAGCCTGCCCGAGCCTGAGGCGGTGGAAGCGACGCTGCAGCAGATCGATGTGATCAAGCGCGTGGTCGCGCAATATCCCGATGAGATGATGCTGGCCACCAGCAGCGCCGACGTTGAAAAGGCCTGGAAGGCGGGCAAGGTCGCCTCGCTGATCGGCATGGAAGGCGGCCATTCGATCGGCGGTTCGCTGGCCGTGCTGCGCCAGATGTACGCGCTGGGCGCACGCTACATGACGCTGACCCATTTCAAGACCAACCTCATCGGCGATTCGGCCACCGACGCGCCCAAATGGGGCGGTCTCTCGCCGCTGGGCAAGGATGTGGTGCGCGAGATGCAGCGTCTCGGCATGCTGGTCGACCTGTCCCATGTGGCGCAGAAAACCATGCTCGATGCGCTCGACGTGGCGCAGGCGCCGGTCATCTTCAGCCACTCAGGCGCGCAGGCGGTCAGCGGCCATCCACGCAATGTATCTGATGAAGTGCTCGACCGGCTGAAGGCCAATGGCGGTGTCGTCATGTGCAATTTCTACCCCTCCTATGTGTCGGACGCGCA
Source organism: Sphingomonadales bacterium (assembly GCA_028871475.1). Lineage (GTDB taxonomy): Bacteria > Pseudomonadota > Alphaproteobacteria > Sphingomonadales > Sphingomonadaceae > Novosphingobium. Next base: position 29,372 of record JAGWMZ010000042.1, read on the forward strand.
GTACAAATGGGGCGCCGCCCGCGCCGGTGTGGAAGCCGAGCAGAAAGCTCTCCACCCCGATCGCCCCGATCTGGCCAAGGCCGCGCTGGACGCATGGATCACGGCTCACCCCAAACCCGTCGCCACCATTGGCGAAGTGGCCGACCATATCGACCATATCGTCAAGCGCATCGGCATCGACCATGTCGGCCTTGGCGGCGATTTCGATGGCGGTTCAATCGGGCTGCAGGGGATGCCCGATGTCTCGGCCTACCCCGCCCTGCTGCTGGAACTGGCCAAGCGTGGCTATTCCAAGATGGATCTGGAGAAGGTTTCCAGCCTGAACACTTTGCGGGTTCTGAAGGCGGCGGAAGCCTATGCAGCGGCGCATAAGGGCGACAAGCCGATTGAAAATCCCACGACGTTTTGAGTTTGGGATTTTAAGTGGAAGGGGAAGTGCGAGGGCCATCGCCCTCGCGCTCCCTTTAGTTTGGCTAAGGACATCATCAAAGATAAGTGAATCGGCGTAGCTTGTGTGAGGGTCGGTTTGACTCGGACGGGATTCCCCGAGGGGCTACCGTAGGGCATGATCGACTGGCGTGGGATCGAGCAGCGGTGGGAAGCGGACGGCGCAAAGCGCGACGAGCGCGGGCGGCGGGTGTTTGCCGCGAGCGAGGCGCGCGCTGCTGGCCGGGGCGGTTTGGCGGCGGTTTCGCAGATCA
>JAGWMZ010000079.1 GCA_028871475.1 Sphingomonadales bacterium
GGATTGTTGAAGGTGAAACCGGCGGTGAAATCATCCTCCACCCAGTCCATCGTCGAACCGACCAGATAAAGCACGCTGGCCCCATCGATGAACAGCACGCCACCGGGTGTCTCGATCTTCTCGTCGAAAGCATTGGCGGCATTCACGTAATCGACCGAATAGGCCAGACCCGAGCACCCACGGCGCGGGGTGGAAAGCTTGACGCCGACGGCACCCTCGGGCGCTTTCGACATCAGATCGGCCACGCGCTGCTGCGCCGACGCGGTCAGCGTCACGGCGGCAGGGCGCGGGCGGCGGGTTGCGGTCGCAGAATCGCTCATCACAACATCCCCAGTTCGAGGCGGGCCTCGTCGCTCATCTTGGCCGGGTCCCAGGCCGGGTCCCACACCAGATTGACCTCGCAATCGCGGATGCCCGGCACGCTGGCGACGCGCAATTCCACCTCGCCGGGCATGGATTCAGCCACCGGGCAGTTGGGGGTGGTCAGCGTCATGGTGATCGCCACCGAACCATCGGGGGTGATGTCCACGCCATAGATCAGACCGAGTTCGTAGATGTTGACCGGAATTTCCGGGTCATAGATCTCTTTCAAAGCATCAATCACCGCCTCATAGGTCTCGCCGCCCGGTTCATGGGCGACAAGGCCGCTGGGCTGCTGGGCGAGGAAACCTTCAAGGTAGTCCTTCTTGCGCTCCAGCTTTTCCCCGGCCGATTCGGCAGCCTGATCGCTGGGAGCGGGCGTATCCTCCACCCGCGCGCGGGGCGGGGTGGGGGCAGCCTCGACTTCCTCCACGGAAAAGCGGGGGGCTTCGTTTCCGGGAATGCTCATCCGAAAATCCTCTTGGCTCGCTCAATGCCACGCATCAGCGCGGCAATGTCACTGTCATCACTGTAAAGGCCGAAACTGGCGCGGGCCGTGGCAGGCACGCCCAGATGCTCCATCAAGGGCTGGGCGCAATGGTGCCCGGCGCGGATGGCCACGCCTTCCTCGTCCAATATGGTGCCCAGGTCGTGCGGATGCACCCCCTCCATGGCAAAAGAAACGATTCCGGCGGAATGATCGGGCCCGAACAGCTGGATCGAATTGGTGGCGCGCAGCTTTTCACGCAGATCATCGACCAGCGCCAGTTCATGGGCATGGATGCGCTCCAGCCCGATCTCCTCGACATAATCCACGGCAGCAGCAAAGCCGATGGCTTCCACGATGGCGGGCGTGCCAGCCTCGAACCGCTGGGGCGCGGGGGCCCAGGTGGTTTTGGCAAAGGTCACGCGGTCGATCATCGAACCGCCGCCCTGCCATGGCGGCATGGCATCGAGAATCTCGGCCCGTGCCCAGAGCGCGCCGATGCCGGTGGGGCCATAGAGCTTATGCGCGGAAAAGACGTAGAAATCGCAGCCCAGCGCGGCGACATCCACCTTCAGGCGCGGCACGGCCTGGCACCCGTCGATCAGGATTTTCGCGCCGACGCCATGCGCCAGCGCGACCGCACGCGCCACATCCAGCACACTGCCCAACACATTGGACACATGGGCCAGCGCCACCAGCTTGTGGGCGGGGGTCAGCATGGCTTGCGCCGCGTCAAGGTCGATCTGGCCATCAGCGGTCAGCGGGCAAACGTCGATCTCGAATCCGATGCGATCACGCAGGATCTGCCAGGGCACGATGTTCGAATGATGCTCCAGCGTGGAGAGCAGGATGCGGTCGCCAGACTTGAGATTGGCCGCGCCCCAACTGTCCGCCACCAGATTGATCGCCTCGGTGGCGCCGCGGGTGAAGACGATCTCATGCTCGTCACCGCCGATGAAGCGGGCCACGGTCCGCCGCGCCGCTTCATAGGCCAGCGTCATGCGCGCGCTGCGGTCGTAAACCCCGCGATGGACGGTGGCATAATCCACGCCCATGGCCTTCACCATGGCGTCGATCACCGCTTGCGGCTTTTGCGCGGTGGCGCCGCTGTCGAGGTAGTGCCAGGCCTTCAGGCCGGGGAAATCCTCGCGGATCTGGGCGATGGTCCTGGTCACGCCTTGCCCTCCAGCAGGGCCTTTTCCAGCAGTGCCTGTGCATGGGCCTGAAGGTTGTCGCCTTCCTCGGCGCCATCGAAGGCTTCGGCCACAAAGGCCGAGAGCATCAGCGCCTTGGCCTGCGCGGGCGGCACGCCGCGGCTGGCCAGATAGAACAGGCCGTTGGCGTCCAGTTCACCCACGGCGCAGCCATGGGCGCATTTCACGCTATCGGCATAGATTTCCAGCTCTGGCCTTGCATTGGCCGTAGCGGTGCGGTCGAGCAGCATGGCGCGCACGCTCTGCTCGCCATCGGTGCCGTCGGCGCCGCGCTCCACTTTCACCTTGCCCAGATAGCTGGCCACGCCGCGCGCCGCCGCCACGCTGCGCACCAGCTGGCGGCTGGTGGCATTGGGCTGCGCATGGGTGACGGTGGTGACGATCTCGACCGTCTCGCCCTCGCCCGCCAATTGCGCGCCGCCCAGCGTGAAATCCGCGCCTTCATGCAGCAGCACGTCCACCTCGACCCGGGCATAGGGGCCACCAGCGTTGAGAATGTGGACAACGGCTGTCGCCTTGCTTTCCAGCACCAGCGACAGACGCGTAACGCCACCGCCCGTCTGCAAAATGGTGCGCGAGAAGCTGCCGCCCGCAGGCACAGTCACCAGCTCGGGCGCGGCAATGGGCCAGAGGGCCTTGAGCGCCTCGACATCGGCATAGCGCCAGTCCTCGGCTGCACGGGTGGGAAGGGTTTCCACGGTCACCGGCCGTATTCCTTTGTCTTGGTCCTGGGCGCGGATGTGAAACCGCGCAGCTCAGCCAGAGCGATAAGCCCGCTCCTGCGCTTGTCCGCCACGCAGGGGGCCGATTTGCGCGCAATGGCCTGAATCTCGTCGGCACGCGTCCGGTCATCACCCGCGCCCTGCGCGATGGCGTTGAGGCGCTGCCCCTCAGGCCCGAGGCATGCGATCAGCGCGCTGCACCCCACCGAATCCACGGCGGAATCGCCGCTGCTCTGGGTGGTCTGGCAGACGAACTTGCCATTGTCGAAGCCCCAGCGGCCCTTCCACTTGCCCAGCTTCTGCTCCAGCACGGTGGTGTCGGGCTTGTGACCCGCCGCCGTGCCGGTGTCGGCAAAGCCCTGCATCAGCATGAGGGCGGCAAGGGTGATCATGCGCCGGCTCCCTCCACGGCCTCATAGCCACGCTCTTCCAGCGTCAGCGCCAGTTCCGGCCCGCCGCTCTTCACGATGCGGCCACCGGCCAGCACATGCACGAAGTCGGGCTTCACATAGTCGAGCAGGCGCTGGTAGTGGGTGATGAGCAGCACCGACTTTTCGGGCTTGCGCATGATGGCGTTGATGCCTTCACCGCAGATGCGCAGCGCGTCGATGTCGAGGCCGGAGTCGGTCTCGTCGAGGATCGCCAGCTTGGGGTCGAGAATGCCCATCTGCACCATCTCGGCGCGCTTCTTCTCGCCGCCGCTGAAACCGACATTCACCGGGCGCTTGAGCATCTCCATGTCCATTTTCAGCAGGGCGGCCTTTTCGCGCGCCAGCTTCAGGAATTCCGCGCCCGACAGCGGTTCCTCGCCCCGACTCTTGCGCTGGGCGTTGGCGCTTTCGCGCAGGAACTGCACGAAGGAGACGCCGGGGATTTCGACCGGATACTGGAAGCCCAGAAAGAGCCCGGCAGCGGCGCGCTCATGCGGTTCGAGTTCCAGCAGATCGGCGCCATCCAGCGTGGCCGAGCCGCCGGTCACCTCGTAACCGGGGCGGCCGCCCAGCGTATAGCCCAGCGTGGACTTGCCCGCGCCATTGGGGCCCATGATCGCATGGATCTCACCCGGATTGATGGTGAGCGACAGACCCTTGAGGATCGGCTTGTCCGCGACGGAGGCGTGGAGATCAGTGATTGTCAGCATCGTTTCACCAATGAAAAAAGTTAATCAAATGTCCGCTTCCAAAAGGCTTTGCGATTGGAATTCGCATCACCTTCACCTGCGCCTGAACATCCTAGAAGCATCAGAAGAAGGGCAAAGCTCAGTGGAATACCACCCACCCAATGCCCTAAATCCAATCCTAACGCCTTCCCCACTACGTTCAGTCTGACATATGCCCAATGACCTGTAATCAATCTCATTGGAATCGCAGAAAAAACGTCAAACAAAACCCAGAGGTAAAGGATGTAAAAAGACAGTCCGAGAAGCTTGAAAAAGCATTCTACCAACCATGGCTTGCGCTTCTCGGGGCCTTCCATCACCCCACGCTCCCCTCAAGGCTGATCCCCAGCAGCTTCTGCGCTTCCACGGCAAATTCCATGGGCAGTTGCTTCAACACCTCGCGCGCAAAGCCATTGACGATCAGCGCCACCGCTGCCTCGGGATCAAGGCCCCGCTGCTGGGCGTAGAACATCTGGTCGTCGCTGATCTTGCTGGTGGTGGCCTCATGCTCGATGGTGGCGGTGGGGTTGCGCACCTCGATATAGGGCACGGTATGCGCGCCGCAGTCCTTGCCCAGCAGCAGCGAATCGCACTGGGTGAAGTTGCGGACATTCTCGGCCCCCGCCGCCACGCGCACCAGGCCGCGATAGGTGTTGTTCGAATGCCCGGCGCTGATCCCCTTCGACACGATGGTCGAGCGGGTGTTCTTGCCGTTGTGGATCATCTTGGTGCCGGTGTCGGCCTGCTGGCGGTTGTTCGTCACCGCCACAGAGTAGAACTCGCCCACCGAGTCCTCGCCGTTCAGCACGCAGGAGGGGTACTTCCACGTGATGGCGCTGCCGGTTTCCACCTGCGTCCAGCTCACCTTGCTGCGCTTGCCCTGGCACAGCGCGCGCTTGGTGACGAAATTGTAGATGCCGCCCTTGCCCTGCGCATCTCCGGGATACCAGTTCTGCACGGTGGAATATTTGATCTCGGCATCGTCCAGAGCGATCAGTTCGACCACGGCGGCGTGAAGCTGGTTCTCGTCCCGCTGGGGCGCGGTGCAGCCTTCAAGGTAGGACACATAGGCGCCCTTGTCGCAAACGATCAAAGTCCGCTCGAACTGGCCGGTGTTTTCCGCGTTGATGCGGAAATAGGTCGACAGCTCCATCGGGCAGCGCACGCCCTCGGGCACATAGACAAACGTGCCGTCCGAAAACACCGCGCAGTTGAGCGCCGCAAAGAAGTTGTCGGCCATGGGCACAACCTTGCCCAGCCACTTCTTCACCAGCTCGGGATATTCGCGGATCGCCTCGGAGATGCTGCGGAAGATGACGCCAGCCGCCTCCAGCTCCTTGCGGAAGGTGGTGGCCACCGACACGGAATCGAACACCGCATCCACCGCCACCTTGCGCGCGCCTTCCACCCCGGCGAGCACCTTCTGCTCCTCCAGCGGAATGCCCAGCTTTTCATAGATGCGCAGGATCTCGGGATCGACCTCGTTCAGATCCTTGGGCCCGTCCTTCTTCTTCGGCGCAGCCCAGTAATAGGCTTCCTGATAGTCGATCGGCGGCACGTTCAGCTTGGCCCAGTCCGGCATCGGCATGGTCAGCCAGTGGCGATAGGCCTTCAGGCGCCATTCCAGCATCCATTCCGGCTCATCCTTTTTGGCCGAAATGTAGCGGACGGTCTCCTCCGACAGGCCCTTGGGCCCATATTCCTGCTCGATGTCGGAGGACCAGCCATGCTCGTAATCGGCTACCTTGGCGGCAGCCTCACGCGCGGCCTGATCCTTGATCTCGGCTTCGGGCATGATCTGGTCGCTCA
>JAGWMZ010000043.1 GCA_028871475.1 Sphingomonadales bacterium
CGCGTGGCCCATGGCGCCGAGCGCCGAGGCAAGCTTGTCGAGGCTCTTCGACACCCACAGCAGCGGACGCTCGGGATCGCCGAGCGTCGCCGGCTCGACGAGACGCTCAAGGTCCGACAGCAGCGTCGGATCGCGATCGGTCAGACGCCGACCGCCGCCGCCTTCACGCCGCACCCGGCCGCGCGGCAACGGCGCTTCGAGATCCTTCAGCCCACGCCCGATCGTCGAGCGCGCAAGCCCGGTGATCTGCGAAACCGCCGCCAAACCGCCCCGGCCAGCAGCGCGCGCCTCGCTCGCGGCAAACACCCGCCGCCCGCGCTCGTCGCGCTTTGCGCCGTCCGCTTCCCACCTCTGCTCGATCCCACGCCAGTCGATCATGCCCAACGGTAGCCCCTCGGGGAATCCCGTCCGAGTCAAACCGACCCTCACACAAGCTACGCCGATTCACTTATCTTTGATGATGTCCTAAGTCGGCAGGGATCGCTCGCCACATCAGATCTCGCCGGGCGATCCGCTCGAAGCAATCAAACAAGCCCTGGATATAAGCTTCAGCCTGTTCATCCCCCCACCTTTCCCGCGTGTAGACGAAAATCTCATCAAGCCGCTGCCCTGCGATCGCCGATACCCGAAATCCGGCCACAATCAGCCCCTGCGGTTGCAGGCGATCACGCGGCTCGCATCGAGCGCCACAAAGCCTTCCTCAGGAGCCTCGAAAGCTCGAACGAGTTCACCCTTGAGCCGTGCGAACTGCTCGGCTTCTAAACGCTCCTTGTCACGCCGGATCAGGTCGCGGACATATTCGCTGACATTTTCGTAGGTGCCATGCTCGCCGACGCTCGTCGCCACGAAATCACTGAGCGCGCCGCTGATGCGGACATTGAGTGTCATGGGCTTGGTCATAGGTCGGCCTCCTGTCCACATATTATGGAATATCGTTGACGCGTGCAAGGCGCTCCCTATGGCGCTGCAAGCTGCGATGACAGCGTTAGCCGAACATCCTCGCCCCCATCCATCTGCTGGCCCATGGACTGCCGGACAGCGACACCGTTCTCTCGACGCTGATCGCCAGCTCTGAGCAACCACGCTATCGGATCAACGCCGTCGAGACGCCCTTCGAGGCCAAGGATGCGCTCTAGGCCAGGGGCTTACCGCTGGGACGCGGTCCTCCGCTTCTGGTGGGCGCCCCCGTCTCACTCGATGATCTGGATGCCGAAGACCTCTGGGCGAGCAAGGAAGTCTACCATGGTTTCGCGTGGGCATTCGCTATGAAATAGTCGGACCGTCGCGCCCACGCCCGATCGACCAATTGATGCCCGCCTCACGCACCAGACCCGATACCGTTTGGCCGGCCCGCCGTTCGAGCACCTTGGCCCAGGGCACGAGCGTGAAATCATGCACCCTTGCCCGCGTGAAGTCCCGCTGCATCCTGCGGATGATGTCACCACGCTCGCCCAGCTGCCGCAGCACCTCTTCCAGATCGGGCGCGAAGGTGAAGCGCCCTGCGCCGGCCGGTTCGGCCAGGCCCAGCCGGGAAAGTTTGGCAAGCCGCCCGGCCCGCAGGCCCTGTTCGAAGGCACCGCCGCCCTGTGCGGCGACCTCCCGATCCGGCCCCACTTCACGCAGCAGCGCGCGGTCGATTGAGGTCGGGCGTTCGGCCTCGACCTCGGAGCGCAAACCGGCCTCGATCTCATGCGCGCTGCGTGGCCCCAGATCGAGGTCAACCAGCTCCGCCACGCGTTCGCGGATGCCGACCGTCATATAGTCTCTGGCGATGATAAGATCCTCGCCCCGATCATCCTTGCCCGGCACCACGATATGGGCGTGGGGATGGGCAGTGTCGAAGTGGTCGACGGCCACCCAGTCGAGCATTGAACAAAAATGCCTTTCCAATACGCACTGTCCAACTTGGGTTTTAGATGCCTTGTGCAGTCCACGCGCCGGGCAATGGGCAGGCCCCATCGCCACTGCGGCGCTGGTCGGTCTATAAGATCGTCTCCATCGCCGGATGAGCTCCCGTCCCGGGCCCTCAAACGCCCCCCGATTAGGCGAACCCCAGCCCTGCGGCGGCGTTCCAGCGAATGCGCGCGATGTCAGCGCTCCAATATGTCCTTCTTGCGTTGAAGATATTCCTCACGATCTATCTCGCCGCGAGCATAGCGCTCGTCGAGCTGTTCCAGCGCGGAAGGTCTCGCGTCGTTTCCGGCCCCCCTCCAACCAGCGCCTGGGCGGCGGAGCATCATGATGCAGGCAGTCGCCACCGCAACAAGTATCGCCAACCAGAAAATGGCGTGAAATACGCCCCAGACACCCCAGCCCCAGCCCATCATGCCCCCCGGACCGCCATACATATGCCAGCCATATTGGGCCTGGATGCTTGCCGGGTCGGGCGATAGGATGTGGTTCAACATGGCATGCTCCTTTCAAACACCGTCACCTCAAATGCGGGCAGCTCTGAGCCGCAGGGAATTGGTGACCACGGAAATCGACGAGGCGCTCATCGCGAAAGCCGCGATCATCGGGCTGATCAGCATGCCCAGAAAGGGATAGAGTACGCCTGCCGCGATCGGAATGCCCAGCGCGTTATAGATCAGCGCGAAGAACAGGTTCTGGCGAATGTTGCGCATGGTGGCGCGAGCAAGGTGCCGGGCGCGCAGGATGCCGTCGAGATTGCCTTTGACGAGGGTGATCCCGGCGTTTTCGATGGCGACATCCGCGCCTGTTCCCATGGCAATACCAACATCGGCCTGCGCCAGGGCCGGTGCGTCATTCACGCCATCGCCCGCCATCGCCACCTTGCTTCCGCCCGCCTGCAGCTGCGCGACGATACGCGCCTTGTCGGCAGGCAGGACATCGGCGTGGATATCGTCGATGCCAAGCCGCGCCGCCACGGCTCTTGCGGTGCGTTCGTTATCGCCCGTTGCCATGACGATGCGAAGGCCGAGCAAGTGCAGCGCCTTCAAGGCCGCCGGCGTGGTATCCTTGACCGGATCGGCAACGCTGACAAGGCCTGCCACCGCGCCATCGATGATGACGAACATCACTGTCTCGCCCTCATCCCGCCGGGCATTGGCCAGATCGGTAAGTTCGGCCGCCTGGAGCCCCAGATCGGTGACGAGTTTGACATTGCCGAGCGCGACGCTCTTCCCGTCGACCGTGCCAGTCACGCCCTTGCCGGTCACCGCCTCGAAATCGCTTGCCGCGCCAAGAGCCACGCCGCGCTCTTCGGCGCCCGCGACAATGGCTTCGGCCAAGGGATGTTCCGAGCCTTTCTCCAGCGTGGCGGCAAGGCGCAGCACCTCGGTTTCCTCGTGCCCCGGTTCGGGCAGCACCGCGACGAGCTTCGGCCTGCCCTCGGTCAGCGTACCAGTCTTGTCGACGATCAGCGTGTCGACTTTCTCGAAGAACTCCAGCGCCTCGGCATTCCTGATCAGCACGCCGGCCTGGGCGCCGCGCCCGGTCGCGGTCATGATCGACATCGGCGTGGCAAGCCCAAGCGCACAGGGGCAGGCGATGATGAGGACGGAAACGGCAGCGATCAGCGCGTAGGATAACGGCGGAGCCGGGCCCCACAAGGCCCAGCCGATGAAGGCCAGCAGTGCAACGCCGATGACAGCGGGAACGAACCAGCCCGCGACCTTGTCCGCATACTTCTGGATTGGTGCACGCGAGCGTTGGGCATTGGCCACCATCTCGACGATCTGGGACAGGACAGTGTCCGCGCCGACGCGCCTTGCCTCAATGACGAGACTGCCCGAGCCATTGACCGTCGCGCCGGTGACGGAATCGCCTGTGAATTTCTCAACCGGAAGCGGTTCGCCGGTGATCATGCTTTCATCGAGAGAAGATCGGCCCTCGACCACCGTTCCGTCGACGGGCACCTTGTCACCTGGGCGGACACGCAGCCGGTCTCCGACCTGAACCTCCTCAAGCGCAATGTCTTCTTCGTGGCCGTCGCGACGGATCACTCTCGCGGTCTTGGCGGCAAGATCGAGCAATGCGCGGATCGCCTTGCCGGTGCCTTCGCGAGCCCGCAATTCCATCATCTGCCCCAACAGAACCAACACGACGATCACGGCAGCGGCCTCGAAATAGACCGGCACGTTTCCACCCGGATCACGGAAGCCTTCGGGAAAAATGCCGGGCGCGAGAACCGCAACCACGCTGAATATCCAGGAGGCCATCATGCCCATACCAATCAGCGAGAACATGTTGAGGTTCATGGTACGGAAGGAATTCCAGCCCCGGACGAGAAACGGCCAGCCGCACCACAGCACAACCGGCGTTCCAAACGCCAGCTCAATCCAAAGCGCGGCCCGCTCGCCAAGAGCCTGACGTACCCCGCCAAGGCCGACCATTGGTCCCATCGACAGGACCATCAGCGGAACCGTCAGCGCGGCACCAAGCCAGAAGCGCCGGGTAAAGTCAGCAAGCTCGGGGTTCGGATCTTCTTGCACCATCGCGGAAGATTCCAGTTCGAGGCCCATACCACAAATCGGACAGGAGCCCGGCGTGGTATGGCGCACCCGCGGGTGCATCGGGCAAGTATAGACCGCGCCGGAATAGCCATGAGGAACAGTATCATAATGGTCATTGCCAGCTGCGTCTAGCGCGCCTTGCGCCGCACCATGATGGTGATCGCAGGAATGCTCCCGTTCAAAGTTCTCAGCTCCTTCAGAGACGAGATGCATGTGGCATTTGGGACAGTCGCCCGGTTCCGCGCGGCGCACATCAGGATGCATGGGGCACACGTAGATATGGCCCTGCGGCCCTGCGGCATGCTTATCCTCGCGCTCATACCCGTTCATGGCTCATGAACTCACATCATTGCCGCGGCTGGTCGGTCATATTGCCATGACCATTCATATGCCCGGTTCCGTTCATCGAGCCATGATCGGTCGACAGACAGCCGTCGGCCATGTCCATATGGTCCTGATCCGCTTGCGTCTGTTCCATCTGGTCGTGGTTCATCCGATGGTGCTTCATCATCCGCCTCTGACCGTTCATCCGGCCGTGTTTCATGGGCCCCTGCCCCATCAGTCCATTCCTCGACATGGGGCATTTCGTCGCCGGGCATTGCGTCTTTCCGGAGGTCACCTGGTTTAGATCGCTTCGGAGGAAAATATGGTCGCCCAATGCGCAGCCCTCAAAAATTTTCGAGGGAGAAAACAGATGCAATCCCTATAGCATACATGAAGCAAAGTCGGGAGACCCCGGCTTTCACAATAATGACCTTGACGGATTGCTCCGCAGCCTTTCCGGGCCTTGCGCTGTTTGGCGTGGCCGCCGGCGGCGTGGGTGCCTTCGCTTTCAACCGCTGGATCGCAAGCCGTGGCGCTTCGGTCGGGGGCATGGCATCGGCCACGAGAAACTGCATGTGACCCCGGCACGGAAGGTCAGGCTCGCTGCGATCGACGGTGTTAACCTGCGCCCGGGAACGCTGGCAGCGGCCAGCCAATTTTCGCAACTCTGCGATGCGTCTTCGCATTCAGGAACACTTTTTGCTAAGAAGATCACACGGGACATGAACTGAGGGAGGAAGACGTGGCTGACATGGCTGCCGTAACGGCACAGCTTCAATCGCGGCTTGACGAATTGAGCCGGCGCCTTGCACATTTGAAGGTCGATTTGACAGAACCTCTCGATCCCGACTTCGCGGAAATGGCTGTCGAGACAGAAGACGACACGTCCATTGAAGGCCAAGCTGCTCTTGTCTCCCGCGAAATGGCGTCGATAAGCCGTGCGCTGGATCGCGTTGCGAACGGAACCTATGGCCAATGCGTGAAATGCGGGGCGCAAATCTCTGCCCGCAGACTCGAAGCCAGGCCGGAAGCAGCCCTTTGCATCGAATGCGCGAGCGACGCGCGGTAATCGGATTGTGACGGAGCGAACCGGGAAGTGCCGTTGAACGACTACCTCGTCCTTTTCCTGATCGTGCTGGGCGTCAATCTCCTGCCGGCCTTTGGACCACCGACCTGGTCGATCATCGCCATTTTTGGCCTTAACAGCGACCTGCCGGTCCCATGGATCGTGATCATCGGCGCCCTGGCGGCGGCCCTGGGGCGCTTCATCCTCGCGCATGCCTTCAGGCGTCTGGGCAGGCATCTTCCGGAAAAGCAGCGCCGCAACCTTGCTGCTGCGCGCGGCGCGCTGGAATCGCGGCGTCGCAACGTTATTCTCGGTCTCGCCCTTTTTGCCCTGTCGCCCATACCGTCGGCACAACTTTTCGAGGCAGCCGGCCTTTCGGGCATTCGGCTTGCCGGCTTCACCACCGCATTTTTTGTCGGCCGGACGGTATCCTATTCCATCTATGCGGTATCAGCCAAAAGCATCCGGGCATCGAGCCTTGGCGATGCCGTCAAGGACGCTCTTACAAGCCCCTGGGGGATAGCCATACAGATCGCGATGATCGCCCTGCTGATCCTCCTTCCCCGGATCGACTGGGAGACAATGTGGAACCGTCGCCGCGACCGAGGCGACACAAACTGACCTGATATGTGGCTGCGACACGGGGTACATGGCGTGATGATCCATGTCGATCCGGCAGGAACTGCGTGATGAAGCAGAGACGGCGCCTGCGATGCCAAGGGGCTTGCACTGCATTGGAGGACATCATCTCAAGCCGATGGGGGACGGCGATCTGCCGGCACGATGCCCTTGGTCATTTCGCAAGCCACCAGCAGAGTCAGGCCGGTCAATGCAGCAACCCCAAGCTCCAGCGCGCCGAGCGGCGTGAAGCTGAGGACATCCTGGATGGGCCGAACCGTCAGGATCAACGCCGAACCGGCGATCACGAACGCCAGCACGTAACGGAACGCCATGTTATGCCGCAACAGGGCATGGCTGAGCGATGCGCTGAACGAGCGGTTGACCAGCACCAGCGCCAGGATCGCCGCCAGCAATGAAAAGAACGCAAGCGTGCGCAGTTCGCTCCCGGCAAGACCGTAGCGGTCCGCTCCAAGATAGAGCCCGCCGATGAGCGCGAAGGCCAGACCGCCTTGCACGATGCCGCGTGTGACGATGGCAGCGGAAAACAGCCGCTCCCCGGGGTTGCGGGGCGGACGCTGCATCAAACGGCTTTCCTCGCGCTCCGCCTCGAACACCAGCGCGCAGACGGGATCGATCACCATCTCAAGCAATGCGATCTGAAGCGGTCCCAGGATGATCGGCGTGCCAAGGAGCAGTGGCAGGATAGCAAGGCCAGCGATCGGCACAAGCACACCGAAGATGAAACCCAGCGCCTTGCGGATATTGTCGTAGATGCGCCGGCCAACCCGAATGGCAGCGACGATGGCGCCGAAATCGTCTTCCACCAGCACGATCGCGGCGGCCTCGCGCGCGACATCGGTGCCGCGCTTGCCCATGGCGATGCCGATATGCGCCGCCTTGAGCGCCGGGGCGTCATTGACGCCATCACCGGTCATCGCGACCATTTCGCCTGCCGCCTTGAATGCCGAGACAATCCGCAACTTCTGTTCAGGCATGGTGCGCGCGAAAATGGTCACCGCACCCACGCGGGCGGCCAGCGCCTCGTCCGAAAGGGCGGCAACCTCCTGGCCCATCATGATCTCGCCGCTCGCAATGCCGGCCTCATTGGCGATCGCACGGGCTGTTGCCGCATAATCTCCCGTGATCATCACCACGCGTACACCGGCTGACCGGCATTGCGCGACGGCTTCAACCACGCCAGCCCGCAGCGGATCGGCAAGGCCCGCAAGACCCAGCAGTTTGAAATCATGTGCCTCGTGATCTCGCTCGGCAGCGTTGGAACCCGCTTCGGCCATGGCGATCCCGATGACCCGCATACCCTGCGTCGCCATGGCCCGCGTCGCTTCCTCCAGCTTGCCAAGCGCATCACCATCGAGACGGCATAGCCTCGCGATCGCCTCGGGTGCCCCTTTTGCGGCGACGATCGAGGGAACGTCCTGTTCCTGCGACTGCCAGATGTTCGACATCGCAAGAAGTTCGGGCCGAAGCCCGTAGCTGTGAACGAGTGTCCTTCCGCCCGCAGCAGCGATGCCTGCCTGCTGCGCAGCCGTGTGAAAGGCGATTTCCATCGGATCGACAGGCACCGGTGCGCTGGCAAGAACGGACGCTTCCAGCAGCACGTGATGATCAGGATCGGACACTTTGCCGGCCACCGCACTGTGCCCTCCCGCAGGGAGCCAGAGTTCGATCACCGTCATCCGGTTCTGGGTCAGAGTACCGGTCTTGTCGGTGCACAGCACCGTTGCCGCCCCCATGACTTCGATCGCGGCGGTGCGGCGTGTCAGCACGCCCACCTGCGCGATCCGCCAGGCCCCCATCGCGAGGAAAATGGTGAGGACGACAGGAAACTCCTCAGGCAGCAGGGACATGGCGGTGGCGATGCCAGCCAGAAAGGCATCGAGCCACCCGCCACGCAGGAAGCCATAAAGGAGCACGACCAGCACGGCGATGCCCATGCCACCCGCCGCGCAGATGGCGACGATACGCGAGGTCTCACGCTGAAGATGCGGCGCTTCGGTTTCCAGCGTCTCCAGCGATCGGCCGATCTACCCGATGCGGCTGTGCGAACCGGTGGCTGTTACGCGTGCGATGCCGCTGCCCCGCGTGACGATCGAACCGGAATAGACCTGCGGCCAGTCATCGCCGCCGGGCGCCACGTCGGCCGTTTCGCCCTCCTGGGCGGCGCGCTTGCGGACCGGAACAGACTCACCTGTCAGCAGCGCTTCATCGGCTTCCAATTGACGCGATTCGAGCAACAGGGCATCGGCGGCAATCCGGTCTCCCTGGTCCAGAACGAGAATGTCGCCTTCCACCACCTCGCGTCCCGGAATGCGAAGCGTATCACCATCGCGGATGACCAGCGCGCGCGGTGCGGACAGATCGCGCAAGGCTTCCAGCACATTTTCGGTCCGTGCTTCCTGCACGATGGTGATGACAATCGAAAGCCCGGCGAACAGGAGCAAAATCGTCGCTTCGGTCTTGTCGCCCAGCAAAAGATAGATGCCGCCGGCGGCGAGGAGCATGGCCAGCATCGGCTCGCGCAGCACCTCAAGGGCAATGCGCAGCGGCGTGCGGCGATGGGCTCTGGGCAGTTCGTTGGGACCATCGCGCTCGAACCGCTCGCGCGCCTGCGAGGAGGAGAGACCTGTCCATGTTGCCTGGCCCGATGGAATCACGCGTCAACCTCTGGCTGTCCGGTTGCCTGAGCCTCACTTTTAGCACGCGAGCCGGTCGTTGCGGCAGGGAAAATCTCCCATGCCAAAGCCTTCAAGCTTTCATGCGAGCGGTGGAAGGCATTCGCGAATCCGCTGTCACGGTAGCGACGGGATCGAATCCGATGACGCCGTTGACGCGCTGCTCCTCGATACCCAGCGCGGAAATCTTGAGCCGCCCATAAGGCTCAACATATTTGATATGGCCAATCAGCGGCAGGGGCCGCCCCATTGCGTGATGTCGGCGTGATCGCCGGGCTTCACCCGCATCGCCTCGCGCGAGAGGAGATCAACCACCACCTCGATCTTGCCAGGGTCTCCGATGGCGATGAGCGGGGTTCCTTCCATGGCCATACCTTCACTCTTTTGCGGCACTAGTGGATTGATCCTGCGCACATCCGCCTGGCGCTGAACATCGCGATCATGAGGTGGGCCATGGCATAGCGGGGCACCCTGAGTGCCGCGAGTTCATGCGCCCGCTCCTAGAAAAGAATGCGCGCGCTGTTATAGACCACGCCCGCGGCAATGGCCGAAGCAAAGGCGACGTAGAAGCCGATCATCGTCAGAATGTTGGAATCATTGAGTCGAACGACCGACTGGTCGATGTCATTGGCGAAGGCTTCAATGCCGGCATCCGTCATGGCGGCACCGTGTCCGAGGACATGATCGCCCAGCGCCGGTCGAAGGACGTGGGCTGGATCGTTGCGGGGGCGCCCGCCTATGTTGAACGCCATGGCACGCCCCAAACGCCCGACGACCTCAGCCACCATCGTTGCATCGGCTATCGCCTCGGTAATGACCGCATCGACAATTGGGCGTTCATGGGCCCACAGGGCGAGTTTGCGGTGCCGATGCGGGAAAGGCTGATCGTCAGCGGCGCGCGCCAATCTGGCCTTCGCGCTCAGCGGATCAGGGCTCATCGACGACGCCGAGCCGGCCCTGGCGCCCTGCATCAAGCGGGGTGAGCTTCGGCAGGTTCTGACAGGGTGGAGCGCGACGGGGGCTGGATACCAGATCTACCACTCCAGCAAGCGTCAGGTGCCGACGGCGCTGAAGGTTTTGATTGACCACATCCGCCGGATCAGGCCGTTTGGGCTGTAGTCTCGCCTGCCCCGCTCGGGTATACATTCAGCGTGTCGAGGGCGCGAGGGCAAGGCTGCGTTCAGCACCCGGTGTCCACGAGCGCACGGAGGCGCTCAATATCCCCGTGGCGCGTGGGAACATCGTCACGCGGCGCCGCGCAGCGATAGTCGCGCAACCGTTCCAGGCTGCGCAGCAGGACATCGAGAGGAGGACCGCTCGCGGTGATGCTGCTCAAGGCACCTGTGTTCACCTGCGCGGCGGGGCGGGTGATGAAGCGGTCGACCAGCATATCGTGATGCTGTCGCGCCGTCCGCCCGAACGTGTCGCACAGCTTCAGGAACGCCCGGGCATTGGTCTGGAACCAGGGCTGATCCGCATGGCTGTCGGCGGCGAGAAGAAAGGCGTCGAGCATGCAGGGCGTCGCGATGCAGCCGCGCAATTGCGCCTGATCATCCGGCATCATGAAAGGCATCTTCTCAAGCAGCAACTGCGAGTAGTAGGGGTCGCTGGCGCGGCAAAGGCCCAGCAGAAGGTCGATCTCGTTGATACCGGGAAAGTCCCCGGCATTGGCACCGCGATAGATCTGCCGGCCGACCCGGTACGGTTTGTAATAAGGCCGCACGCTGTAGAAGAAGCGGTCGACGTCCAGCGTCTCGAACAGGCGCTGGTTGAAACGGATGACAGCCTCCAACGCAACGCTCGCCTGCTCGAAAAGCACATCCGCCACAGGGCTGCTCACACCGATGGCGACCAGTCGCCGCAATGCATCCGCCGCATTCTGGAAACTCAAAATGCTGCGCGTGTTCTCGTCGATGAACAGAAACTCGTCATGCAGCGCGGTGAAGCTCTTGCGCAGCCCGTTCACCGCCAGATTGTGCGTCGCCAGATGGGCGGTCGCAAAGCGCGGTGCCATGCCCGCCGCTGCGCCCACATGCAACGCAAGCGCAGAGGCCTCCTTGTGGGGCGATTGCTCCTCCCGGTCGGGATTGGTCAGTTCATGCCGGCGCAGCGCCCCCAGATAAAGGCCGACATTGCCGAGCAGGTGGAACGCCGAACCGAAGCCATCGGTGGTCCGCCCTTCGGCCAGCAGCGGCGCGATCAGCCGCCGCCCCTCTTCACACAAGCGCTGCTTGATGCCGTCGCCGATCCCCTCAACAGCAGAGCGGTCTTCGCGGGCGAAATAAAGCTCCTCCAGTTCGGTGTTCATCGCGACGAAATCCGTGCGAATCCAGCAGTCGAAAGCTTCCGCATTCCGTGTCATCGCGTGCCCCTCAACCCAGTTTTGCCAAGCGCAGGCAATCCGCCACGTCATCGACATCGGCCTCGTCATTCCAGAGACCGAAGGACAGACGCAGGCGTGGGCCCCGTCGATCAAAACGGACACCGCCCGCTCTCAGCGCGGCCTCGTGATGTTCATCGAGTGCAAGGCACAGCGTGCCCCCGAACCGGGCCAATGGGCCAATCTCCGGAAGATCACGGCCCATCCGGGCCAACAGTCTGCCGGAAAGGCTGAGATTATGCGCGCGAATGGCGGGGACGCCGACCTCCGCAACGGTTCGCAAACCGACCGTCGCGATCACAAAGGGTGCCACAGACGGCGTGCCACCCCAGAGCCGACGCGCATCGGGCGCGAAGGCGAAATGGTGAATGTCCATCTCAAACGGATGTACGTGCGAAAACCATCCGCGTTCCATCGGCATGATGCGTTCGGTCACGTCGGGCGCAATCCACGCGAAACACGCGCCGGGACCACCACTCAGCCATTTGACCGAGGTGCCGACAACCGCATCGGCATCCCACGCATCGACACTGATCGGCAGGATGCCCCCCGACTGAGCGATATCGACGATCGAAAAGACGCCATGGGCTTTCGCCATCGCCGTCAGTTCGGCCACCGGGCTGAGGATGCCGGTGTTCGAGTGAACATGCATCATGACGGCAACGGCGATATCGGGATCGCCAAGGCGCCGCCATCGGGACAGGTCCGAAGGGTCGCCAGTGACCAGTTCCATGCGGAAGCCGAGGCGGGCGAGCCCCTCCACGGCATAGGCAACGGATGGAAAGGCATGTTCCGAGATCAGGATGACATTGCGCCGGGCACGGCATGGCAGACCGCTGATGATCCGCGATATGGCTGCAGAAACACCGGGCTGAGGGCACCATTGTTGGAGCTCCCCGCCGAACAGATCGACCAGGGCGGACCGGAATGCATCAATCGCGCCAAGCCATTGCGGCCATGCTTCGCCTCCAGCGGTTTCCCAGGGCGCAAAAAATGCCTGGTCGGCGCTGTCCCTTGCCGCCCGGGGCAGGCATCCGACGCTGTGGGCGAGCAGATAGGGACCGCCCACCGGCAGGTGAAACAGGTGCCGCGCCGATGGTACAGCAGTCTCCTTGCGCGGTTCTGGATCGGTCATGCCCTTGGCTCCCTCTGCGGGGCATTCTAGGCAATCTGATGGCGAATGTTGTCCTTTATGCTGTCAGCGCATGACCGTTGCATGGAACAATGATCCTCCTTATTGCCCATTTTACGAACATAGTCCTACGCTTGTGACATCTGACGGACTTGTTGAAAGGCATATGATATGGACAGGTTCGATCACGCCATTCTGGCCGAACTGGAACAGGATTCCCGTCAGAGCTTCGGAGCCGTGGCCGAAAAGGTCGGTCTGTCGAAGACGCCATGCTGGAACCGTGTGCAATCACTTGAACAGCAGGGCATCATCACGGGCTATCCCGCTGCCATCGATCCCTATGCCCTTGGCCTCAAGCTCAGCGCCTTTGTCCAGGTTTCGGTCGATTTCGCGCAGCATCCGGCGTTCGAAGCCGCGATCATCGACCATCCCGCCGTCCTCAATTGCTACACGACAGCGGGCGACGGCGATTATCTGCTGCATATCGTCACCAGCGACGTCGAAGCCCTCGACGGATTGCTGCGCGGCAATCTCAGCCGCCTGCCCGGCGTGCAGCGCTTTATCACGACCATCTGCATGAAAACGATCAAACGGGGCGCGCCGTTGACAGTAGCGGCAAGGTTTGGGGAGCTTTGAAGCAGCGCCTTTGCCCCCTTGAAAACCGGATCGCTTTGACCTGTCGTTTTGTGCCGTGGTTTTCCCGACTGGCCGCAGGCATCGCCCCTTACGGTAGAGCCTGTCATCCATGCCACAGCAGGAGAAAGCAGCCATGCGAAGACCTCTGCGACATCCGCAGGCTGGCCAAAGCGCACGATGCCCTGTCATGGGCAAAAGGGACCTGCGCCTCAGCCACGGCTTCCAACCCCGTATAGGACCGCGCGATGATCACCACATGGGTAAAATCACGCGCCAGACGGATCGCGGTGGCGCGGCCGATGCCCCGGCTGGCGCCCGTCGCCAGTCCAACGCGCCGCCAGGGCTGATCGCCGCCTCGTTTCGCACGCCCACCCCATACTGAAAACGCGTGGTGTCAGCGGCAAGGAGATGACGCGCGGGGCCCTCGGTCGTGGCGTTGCGTTCTTTCCACAGCGGCAGGAACACCCGCTTGGGCAGGTCGCCCACCCCTTCCAGATAGGCATTGGCGTTCTGCACCACCAGCCCGGCGACGCGTTGCGGGTGGCGCGTGAACAGGCGCATGGCGATCGGGCCGCCATAATCCTGTATATAGAGAACGTAGTGCTTCCGCCCCAATTGATCGAGCAGCGCGTCCACATGGTCGGTGAGGTTTTCGAAGGTGTAACTGAATGCCGTCGCGGGGGGCGCATCCGACTGGCCAAAGCCGATGTAGTCCGGCGCGATGACGTGGGCGGCCAGACCGAAGGCTGGGGTAAAGACAGGGCCATGGGCCCGTCTATTCCCGGCGCAGTGCAAAATTTCGTGCAAGACGAGTGAAACCGAAGGGCATGCCAGGGCGAATGGGAAGAACCCCTTTTCGACCTCGCGGAGTATCATGACCCAAATTTTCCTTTCCCGTCGCTCAGCGTTCCAGCTTGCGGGCGCGGCGCTAGCGCCAGCTCTGGCTTGCCCGGCGCAGGCCGCATCAGGCCAACTTCGCGCGCTGGCCTTTGATGGTTTCACCATTTTCGATGTGCGCGCCGTCTCCGCCGCCGTGGTCGCGCTGTTTCCCGAACAGGGCGCCGTTCTGGCAACGGCATGGACCAACAAGTTGTTCGCCCTGTCCTGGCTGGAAACATCGGCGGGGCGCTACAGCGGGTTTGATGCGCTGGCCGATGCGGCACTGATGTTCAGCGCAAACGCGCTGCATGTGACGATCAGCGCTGGCCAAAGACGCGATCTGGTGGCGGTGTTTGCCCGGCTGCCGCTATGGCCCGATGCGCTGGCCGCGCTGGAGACAATGCGGCGAGCCGGTCTGCGGCTGGCGTTCCTGTCGAACCTGAGTGCGCCGATACTGGCGACCGCGATGCGAGAGAACCATTTGCACGAGCTGATGGAGCCGCCGCTGTCCACCGACCGGGTGCGCGCCTTCAAGCCCAGCCCGCAGGCTTATGCGATGGGCATGGAGCATTTCGCCCTGCCGCGCGAGGCGATCGGCTTTGTGGCGTTCGGCGGTTGGGACGCGTTGGGCGCGAGCTGGTTTGGCTATCGCACGGCATGGATCAACCGGTTGAGGGTGGCCGCCGAACCACTGATGCCCGCCCCCGTGCGAGCCGGACCCGATCTGGGCGCGGCCCTGGCACTGGCCGGCGTCTAACATCCGCCACAGGCGGTGCGGACGGTGACGCGATGGCAGCCCCGGCCCAACACGCGTGATGGCCGGGGCTGCCATCTCGACCAGATCGGCCCTGTTTCATCCTCTATCGGCTCGGTCACCTCAATGGCGGAAAAGTCGGGGACCGGCGCAGGATCGGCCCGGGCAGCATCGCCGCCCCAGAACCACACCGCACGATGACGCGCAACCATCCCGCACCGTGTCAATCAGCCAGGGCTGCCTTTACGGCCTGTGCCAGCACGCCATTGTCCACCGCCTGCGCCGACAGATCGGACGGCTCATAGGGCTTGAGCATCAGTTTGGAGCGCAACATGGCATAGCCATAGATCGCCGACCAGAAGGCCATCACCCGCACTGAAATCTCCACCGCCGCACAGGCCGGCAAAGCCGCCTGCATCACACCGAGCAAGGTGCGATAGGCACGATCCTGGCAGGCCAGCAGCGCCGAATTGATCTCGGGCGAGGTCAATTCGCTCTCATACATCAGCTCGACAAGGCGCGGCTGCCTTGCGACAAAATCCAGAAATGCCTCGCCCAGCGCCAGCAATTGTTCCGCCACCGGCGCGGGGCTGCCTGCGATGGCACTCGCTCCCGCATTGAGTTCCTCGAAACCTTCAAGCGCGACGGCCAGCAACAAAGCGCGCCTGTCGACAAAATGATAATAGGGCGCGGCGGTGCTCACCCCCACTTGCTGCGCCAGAGAGCGCAGGGACAGCGAGAGATGTCCATGCTCGGCCACATGCGCGCGGGCGGCGGCAAGCAGATCGCGACGCAGATCTTCCTTATGGTAGGTCTTGACCCTGGCCACATTGCACTCCTGTTGCCTGCCTGTTTCCCTATCAACCCTGACCGCCTTGGCAAGGCATGAAGCCCCCCTTGTCAGAAATTTTAGCATCGCTTAAATAAGGCGATCTTAGCGGTGCTAGAGTCGCGTGCATGAGACACTGGGAGAGGAAGAACATGGCACAATCGAAAGGGCGCATCGCCATCGTGGGGGCGGGGCCGGGCGGCATGGCCGCGGCGCTGGCGTGCCTGCGTCTGGGCTTTGATGTCACGCTGTTTGAACGCGCGGGCGAGATCAAGGCGGCCGGCAACATCCTCAACCTGTGGCCGCCGCCGCAAAAGGTGCTCAAGCTGATCGGCGTGGACACACACGATCTGGGCGCGCCGTGCCACACCTATTTCCAGAACCCCAAGGGCAGGCAACGCGCCGATGTGCTGCTGCCCCCCGACGTCGAGGCCGAATATGGCGGCGGCTTCATCGGCCTGCTGCGCTGGGGCCTGTATCAACGGATGATTGATGCCATTCCGCCCGAAGTCATCAAGCTGGGCCATGAACTGGTCCGTATCGACGACCATGGCGCGGGCGTGCGCCTCGGCTTTGCCAATGGCACGATGCATGAAGCCGATGTGCTGATCGGCGCTGATGGCATCAACTCCTTCGTGCGAGGTCATCTGTGGGGGGTAAAGCCGATCCGGCATCAGCGCCTGCATCTGGTGGGCGGCTATCTGTTTCTTGATGGCGAACCCGAAGGCGTGGGCATCATCGCCCATAACCGCACCACCCAGGTCAGCTACACGCCGATCCGGCATGAAGGCAAATGGGGCTATGAATGGTGGGTGCTGGAGGCCTGCGATCCGGCGGCCCCCGCACCGGTCGACCTCATCGGTTTTTGCAAGGCGCGGGTGCAGGGCTTTTCGCAAAAGGTGCGCGATCTGATCGAGGCCACACCGGTGGCGCACATGCAGCGCTGGGAAATCCGCGACCGTCCCCCGCTCAAGCAATGGACGAAGGGCCGCATCACACTGGTGGGCGATGCCGCGCACCCCACCTCGCCTTATGCCGCTTATGGCGCGGGCATGTCGATCGAGGATGGCTATTTCCTCGCCCGGGAATTGGGCGCGGTTTCGGCGGAAAAAGGCAATCTGGCCGATACGGCGGCGGTTCGCGGGGCGCTGCTCCGCTTTGAACAGCGCCGCATCCCCCACACCATTCAGGTCACGCAGGGCGCCTATGTCACCGGCAAGATCTTCCATCACTGCCCGGCTATTCTGCGCCCCATCCGCGACTGGATCTTTGACCACACGCCCTTCCTGCAGAAGATGGTGGGCGATGACATGCCCAAACACATCCTCTCGCAATTGGCGCAGATCGAGGATGGCGAGCCTTATATCCCCACCCACAAACGAAAGGCGGCGGCATGAGCGGCTTTCAATATGGCGTCTCGCTCTACAGCTATACCGATGACATCGGCACGGTGATGGGGCTGGACGAGGCGCTGGAGCATGTGGCCGACACCGGCGCCACCGGCATCGAGATCCTGAGCGAGAGCCACATTCCAGCCTATCCCGAACCGCCCGCGGCATGGATCGACCACTGGTTTGCCCGGATCGAGCGGCTCGGCCTTGTGCCCACCAACATGGCATGCTGGGTCGACACCAACATCACGCAAACCCATAACCGTACCGAAGAGGAAGGCGCGGCCCAGCTGGCGCAGGATCTGCGTCTGGCCCATCGGCTCGGCTTTCGCTACATCCGTCCCAAATTCGGCGTGATCGACGAGGAACTGACTCCGCATCCCATCTGGCGCGGAGCGGTCGAGCGGGTGCTGGATCTGGCCGACGAGCTGAACATCACCATCATCCCCGAAATCCACGCCCCCACCCCCATCCGCCATCCCGTCACCGAGGCCTATGTCGATTTCATCCAGAAAACCGGCACCAGAAACTTTGGCCTGCTGATCGACACCGGCATCTTTCAGGACCGCCCCCTGCCCTATTGGCCGGGCGAAACACCAGAAATCCGCAAGGCCGCGCTTTCCTTCCTCGACGGCATCAAGGTGCCGGTCGAACATCTGGCCGAGGTGATCGAGTATGTGCCCTTCATCCAGGCCAAGTTCCACCATATCGACGACCATCTGCATGACCACAACATTCCCTGGGAGACCATCGTGCCGATGCTCAAAAAGCTGAACTACACCGGCTATCTCTCCAGCGAATATGAAGGCCCGCGCGATCCGTGGGTGGCCATCGAACAGGTGCGCCGCCAGCACTGCCTGATCCGCAAGCTGGAACGCGACATGGAGGCTTCCCATGCCTGAGCGCAGCATTATCCAATCCAGCGGCTTTGCCAATACGGGCGAGCGCGATCGTCGCAGCGGTTTCACGCTGCGCCTGCGCCAGCCCAATTATCGCGGCCTGTGCCTCAGCCTCGTCGAGGGGATCGACATCTGCGTTGATGGGGAAACCTATCCCGCCGAGGGCAATTTCATTATGCTGCGCGGCAAAAGCTTCACCCATGCCGACATGGCCAATGCCACACAGATCCGCTGGGCGATGGGCGAATGCGTTGAGGTGATCGTGCCCAAAGCGGCGGGGCTGAAGATTGGCGTGCATGAGGTGGGTTGCATCATGAGGCTGCGGCATCCCTATTTCCCGCCACAGTTCCAGCCTGCCTTTGTGCGCGAAAGCCGCCACATCACCATCATCCAGCCATAACCAACGATAAGGGAGAGGCAGCGATGGCCACGACATTCACCAAGCCCGCGCCGGTGGCGGGGCTGGCGCAGGGTGTTCTCGTCATTCTGGCGGGCTTTCTGCCCATTCTGGCGATCGTTGCCCTGACCCCCGCCGTGCCAAAGATGGTGGGGCATTTTGCAAGGATGGCGGGCGCCAGCACATGGGTGCCTTTGGCGGTGACCGCGCCGGGTCTGATGATCGCGCTGTTCTCGCCCCTGATGGGCTGGCTGGCGGATCGCCATGGTCGGCGCGCGTTGTTGATCTGGGCCACGCTGATCTATGGCTTCGTGGGCGTTGCGCCCTGTTTCCTCGAAAGCCTGACCGCCATCTTTGCCTCGCGCCTTGCGCTGGGCCTGTGCGAGGCGGCGATCCTGACGATCACCAACACGCTGATCGCCGATTATTACCCCGAAGCTGGCCGCCGCAACTGGCTGATGGCGCAGGCCGCCTTCGGCCCCATCTTCGGCGTCTCCGTGCTGATCGGTTCGGGCCAGT
This sequence comes from Sphingomonadales bacterium, assembly GCA_028871475.1. GTDB lineage: Bacteria > Pseudomonadota > Alphaproteobacteria > Sphingomonadales > Sphingomonadaceae > Novosphingobium. Next base: position 18,996 of record JAGWMZ010000043.1, read on the forward strand.
TGGCCGCTCTGGACTGGCACATGCCTTTCCTGATCTATGCCGTGGCGCTGCCGATTGCCGGGGCCATGGCAATCTGGCTGTTCGAACCCAAGCATCAACATGCTTCGGGCGACGCTCCAGGTCACGACCTGTTCCCCACGCGCCACATTGCTGTTTGCGGCGGCGTGACGCTGTTCGGGGCCTCGCTCTATTACGTCTATATCGTCCAGATCGGCCTGGCCTTCGAAGGCATCGGCCTGCACGCGGCGGACAGGGTGGGCATGCTGGTCGGCCTGGCCAACATCGGCGTATTTTTGGGCGGGCTGGCGTTCAGGCCGCTGTCCATACGGCTTGGAGCGGCAGGGCAGATCGCCACTTTCCTCGGTTTCATGGGCGCGGGCATGCTGGGCATCGGCCTTGCCGCCGACATCACCACCATGACCCTTTTTGCCTCGATCCAGCAATTTGGCGCGGGGATCCTGATCCCCGCATTGGTGCTCTGGGCCATGCAGGGCATATCACCCCGGCATCGCGGGCGCGCCATGGGCATCTGGAGCGCCTGCTTCTTCCTTGGCCAGTTCACCAGCCCGCTGGCGGTGTCGCTGGTCCGGCTGGGCGGTGCCACCGTCGGCGGCGCCTTTGCGTGGCTAGGCAGTCTGGCCGTCATCTGTGCAGCTGTGGCAGCCTTGCGCGCCGGGACGCTCGCATGACCGGCGTGCGCTCTAACGGCACATCTCGTTCACGTCCTCGTCCAGCCCCAGCCTGGCAGGCGCTGGCGGGGCGAGACCCCGGCGCAGGTCACCACCGGCCGGGCGCTGGAACAGGCGCAACCCGAACTCGGGCAGGATCGCGATCAGATGGTCGAAAATGTCGGCCTGGATCGCTTCATAATCGGCCCAGATGATCGTATCGGCAAAGGCATAGATTTCCAGAGGCAGACCATAGCCGCTCGGTGCCAACTGGCGAACCAGCAGCGTCTGATCGCCACGGATGTTGGGATGCGCGCGCAGATAGGCCAGCACATAGGCACGAAAGGTGCCGATGTTGGTCAGGCGCCGGCTGTCGAGCGAATGATTGGCGCCATGCTCGGCATTCCAGCGCGACAGTTCGTCCCGCTTGCCTTGCAGATAGGCCTGCAGCAGACCAAATCGCGAGACGGCGGCAAGTCCCTCATCCCCGAGAAAGGCGATGCTGTTCTGGTCGATCACCAAGGCCCGCATGATCCGGCGCCCGCCCGATTCCTGCATGCCTCGCCAGTTACGAAAGCTTTCGCTGATCAGCCTGTGGGTCGGAATTGTGGTGATCGTCCGGTCGAAGTTCTGGATTTTGACCGTATGGAGCGCAATGTCGATGACATCGCCGTCAGCGTTGAGCTGGGGCATCTCGATCCAGTCTCCCACGCGCACCATATCGTTGGACCCGATCTGCACGGATGCCACCAGCGACAGGATCGTGTCCTTGAACACCAGCATCAGCACCGCCGCCATGGCGCCCAGCCCGGAAAGCAGCAACAAGGGCGACTGGTCCATCAGGGCCGCGATGATCAGGATGCTTGCCGCCCCATAGACGAGAAGCTTGGCCACCTGCACATAGCCCTTGATCGGCCGGTTTGCCGCATCGGGGCGGCGCTGGTAAAGGTCATTGCCCAGCGACAACAGGCCGCTCAACCCGATGGCGACCGTCAGGATGATGAAGGCGGCGCACAGGCTGGCGAGGAACCCGGCCAGCCGGGCAGGCAGATGCGGCACCGCGGCAATGCCAGACTGGATGATGAGCGCGGGAACGATGTTCGACAGCCGCGCCACGACGGCGCCGATGTGCTCTGCCTCGACGCGGAAGGGCATGTGGCCGATCAGCCGCAGCAACAGCGTCAGGACGATGCGCTTGGCCACCCAATTGGCGACCCAGGCGAAACCGATGAGCAGGAGCAAGCTGGCACCGGCCTGCAGCCATGGATTGTCGATATAGCTGCTGCTCAGGGTCTGGAGGCTGCCTGCCGCAGTGTCGAGCTGGCTGATCATGCGTGTGCCTCCCGCGCGAAGGGATCGTCATCGAGCGATGCCCCGGCGGTTTCCGGCATATGGCGAAGCGCGAGAAGACCGACGATACAGGCGGCCATCATATAGAAGGCCGGCATGAGTTCATTGCCCGTGGCCCCGATCAGCGCGCTGCCGATGGCCGGCGCGGTACCGCCAAACAGCGATGTCGAGACATTATAGGCAATGGCGAAGCCCGAAAAACGCGCGGCGGTGGGAAACAGCGCCGGGAATGTTGCCGAAATCGTCGCCAGTTGCGGCACGTAAAGAAGCCCGAGCAGAACGAAGCCGACAATCGCCCCGGCAAGGCCCGTCGCCATCAGCATGTAGAGCGGCACAACCGCCACCAGCAGGCCGATGAGCGACAGGCGCCACATCGGACGGCGACCGATCCGGTCCGACAGATGGCCAGCGACCGGCAGGAACAGCATCATGAACAGCATGCCGATGATCGGCACGATGAGCGCTTCCTCCGGCGCCAGCCCGATGCGGCGCTGCAGGTAGGTCGGCATATAGCTGAGCAGCGTGTAATTGACGACATTGAGCGCCACGACGAGCCCGGCCACCACCAGCATTGGCCGCCGGTTTTCGCGCAGCAATCGGCCAAGCGGTGGCGCCTGGCTGCCCCCCGCCGCCTGTTCGCGAAAGACCGGTGTCTCCTCCATCCGTGATCGCAGATACAGGCCGACCAGCCCCATGGGCGCGGCCACCATGAAGGGAATACGCCAGCCCCAACCATGCATCGCCTCATCGCCCAGTATCAGCGAAAAGCCCAGCATCAGCGCCGCGCCGAAGGAGAAACCCGCCAGCGTGCCGAATTCCAGAAAGCTGCCATAAAAGCCGCGCCGGTCGTCGGGTGCATATTCGGCCATGAAGGTCGCCGCCCCGCCATATTCGCCTCCGGTCGAAAATCCCTGCACCATGCGCAGCAGAACAAGCATCGCCGGCGCGCCCCAGCCGATCCGCGCATAGGTGGGGATGAGACCGACCGCCAGCGTCGCCCCCGACATCAACAGAATGGTGAGCGCAAGCACCGACTTGCGCCCCAGCCGATCGCCAAGCGGCCCCCAGAAAAGGCTGCCAAGCGGGCGCACCAGAAAGGAAATGGCAAAGGTGGCCAGCGCGAAGAGCACCGCTTCATCCACGTCTCCGGGAAAGAGCGCGGCGGAAATATAGGTCACGCCGTAAGCATAGATGCCATAGTCGAACCATTCGGTGGCATTGCCCAGGGCCGAGGCGGCAATCGCGCGGTGCAGCCTGGCCTTGTCGGCCTGCTTCCGCGTCGCGGGCGCGCATGTGACAGCAGGAGAGGCGGCAGGAGGGGCGAAAGCGGTCATCGGGTCTGTCCATCCACGGTGTTGGGGTCAAGCAGCGAGGCGAGCGGCGTGGTGCGCGGCACGATCTGGAAATCCTGCTGGTCGGGCACCGGCACCGGCGGGCTGGCCGCCTGTCGCCAAAGGCCGAAGATAAGCGTGCCGCCCGCGCACAGGGCAATGAAGAGGAAGAGGCCACCCGCCGGAACAAGGCTCATCAGCCAGCCGGCGGCCAGCGGGCCGATCGCCGCGCCCACCGAATAGAGCAGCACCAGCCGCCCGCTCGCCGCGACGCGCTCGGCGGCCAACAGCCTGTCGTTGCAATGGGCCACGCACAGCGGATAAAGCGCAAAGGCCAGCCCGCCGAACACCGCGCCCAACACCAGCACCACCACCCCGCCCGAGGCCTGCATCGAGAGCGCCGCGCAGACCAGCAGTGTCGCGCCAAAGCAGCCGACAATCACCCGCCGCCGATCGTGCCGGTCAGACAAATGGCCTAGCGGCCATTGCAGGGCAACGCCGCCCATGATGACGGTCATCATGAAATTGGCGGTGGCCCCAAGGTCCAGCCCCAGCCGCCGCACCTGGACCGCCGCCATGCCGTAAAAGGCGCCCAGCATCAGCCCGGTGGCCACGGCGCCGACCGTGCCGAGCGGCGAGGCGTGATAGAGAGCGCGCAGGGTGAAGGCCTGCACCTCGACCGGCGCGGGGGCGCTGCTGCGCGTCAGGCAGAGCGGAAGAATGGCCAGCGAAATGAGGATCGAGGCCAATTGAAACGGCACGGCGGGCAGCGCGCCGCTGGTGGCAAGCAGCACTTGGCCCGCCGCCTGTCCCGAATAAAGCGCCACCATATAGGCGGCCAGCACGCTGCCGCGCGTCTGCGCCTCGGCTCGGTCGTTGAGCCAGCTTTCAAGGCAGATGAACACACCCGCCACGCAGATCCCGTCGATCAGGCGCAGGCAGGCCCAGAGCAGGGTAGCATGCACCAGCGCATAGGCCAGCGTGCTGGCCGACAGCAGCGTCACGAAAGCGGCGAAGGCGCGGATATGCCCAACCTGCCGCACGATCCCGCCGGCGCGCAGCGCGCCGACCACCAGCCCGCCGAAATAGGCCGTGGCGACGGCGCCGATAGCCATGGTGCCTGCCCCCGCCCGCTCCAGCCGCAGGCTGATGAGGGTGGAGAGAAAGCCGCTGCCCGCCATCAGCATGAAAATGGCGAGCAGCAGACTGCGAACCGGAGCAATGGCGGCAAGCATGATGGATGAAGGCGCGCGGGTCAGGCCGCGCGCCGGTCCTGCGCCGGCTGAGCCCCGCCCACGGCCACACCATCCTCGACCAGCGCCCGGTGGAGCGCGGCGATGGCGGTCTCGTAATGATCGGCATCGATGATAAACTGCACATCGACATTGCGGATCTGATGCTGCATCGCGGCGATGGGGACATCAGCCTCGGCCAGCGCCTGCAAGGCGCCGGCCACCAGACCGGGTTGGGCAATATCGCTGCCGATGGCCGACACGATCGCCACGGGCTGCGCGGAAATGGCAGCATCGGGATAGCGCGCCTGCAGGTCGGCGATCACCCGTTTCACCGTTGCCGTATCGCTCGACAGGTAATGGGTGATGGTGTTGGCATTGGAGGTCTTGCTGACGATCCACGCGCCATGGCGGGTCAGCGCCTCCAGAATGGCGGCGTCATATCCCTTCACGCCGACCATATCCTGCTCGAAAAATTGCAATGCCTGGGCATGGCGCAGCCCCGTCACGATCTCGACGCGCGGCCTGTCCGAGACATAATCGCCGCAGATCAGCGTGCCGCCATCCTCGCGGTCGAAGGTGTTGCGCACGCGCAGCGGAATGTCAGCCTGACGCAGCCCCCGGCCCGCGCCGGGATGGATGGCCTCCATGCCAAGGTTCGCCAATTGGTCGGCCACGTCGTAATTGGTGCGACCGATCTTGCGCGCCTTGTCGGTGCCCACCAGCTTGGGGTCGGCGCTGGAGAGGTGAAATTCCTTATGGATGATCGCCTCGCGCGCATGGGTCAGCACGGCGATGCGCGAGAAGGTCATTTCCGAATAGCCGCGCGCATAAAGCCGCACCATGCCTTCGCTGCAACCGACATAGCCGGTGACGATCGGCAGGCATGATGCAAGGTCAATCGGCGCGAAGGCCTCGATAATGCGATCATCGAGCTTGCGCATGTCGTCACGGTTCCACAAGGTGAGGTCGAGGAAACGCGCATTGACGCCGCGGTCACGAAGCAGCAGCGCGGTCGAATGCGCGCTATGCGCCTCGCCGAGCCCGGCCAATAGTTCCCGCACTGTCGCCGGTTGTTCCTTGAGGCAGAAGCGGCCATGGCTGCGCAAACAGGCCAGATCCTCAAGGCAAGCGGCGACCGCCTCGATCCGCTTGTCGACAAAGGCATCGGCCTGCGCCAGTCGATCGGCGCGGGCGAACATGGCGGCATTGCGCTGTTTCATGGCGGCCCGCACCGCTGCCATCGCCTGACGCCAGCCATCGGCATCCTCATCGGCGACAAAGCGGGCATAGACGCCCGGCGCGCCGCTTTTCTTGTGCTCCAGCAACAGGTCGGTCATGCCTGCATAGGCCGACACGACGAAGATGCGGTTGTAGAGATCCGCGCCCTTGCGACCGGCGATCAACACATTGTCGAACAATGTCGCGGTCGCCGCCATGGATGTGCCGCCGATTTTCTCGACGCTATGGGGGTTGCTCATGCCAGCGCCTCCTCCATCAGCGGCCCGGACACCGGGAGGATGGGCTGTGGCTGCCCGCGCGCGGCGATGAAGGCGGGGCGCGACTTCTCCGCGCCAAAGGGCGGCTCCAGCCGGTTCGACACGGCATTATAGACCAGAAAGGCATTGGCGCGCGGAAAGGGCGTGATGTTGCCGCTCGACCCATGCATGATGTTGCAGTCGAAGATGATCACCGACCCGGCGTTGCCGATGGGCGCCACAATGCCATGCTCATGGGCCAGCCGAGCCAGACTGTCCTCGTCGGGCACGCCATATTCCTGCTTCTTGAGCGATTGGCGATAGTGGTCCTGCGGCGTTTCGCCGACACAGGTAAGGAACCTGCGATGCGATCCGGGGATCAGCATCAGCGGTCCGTTATGCGGCGTGTTGTCCGCCAGCAACACCGACATCGACAGGGCCCGCATCCGCGGCATGCCATCCTCGACGTGCCAGGTTTCGAAATCGCTGTGCCAATAGAATTCCTTGCCGGTGAAGCCCGGCTTGTAGTTCAAACGGGACTGATGGATGTAAACGTCGTCGCCCAGCAGAAAGCCGGCGACGCGGGACAGGCGCGCATCGGCAGCCAGCCGGCCGATGGCCTTGCTCTGGGCATGGATGCGAAAGATGGAGCGCACCTCGCGCCCGCTCGGCTCGGTGATGACCGTTTCCTCTTCCAGCGCATCGGGATCGGCCAGCAGCTTGCCGGCCTCGCGCTGAAGAAAGGCGATCTCCTCGGCGGAGAAAAGATCGTCCAGCACCAGATAGCCATGCTCGTGAAAGGCGCGGGCCTGATCCTGGCTGATGGGCGCGGCCTCATCCCAGTCGCTGTGGACGACAGGATCGAGGCGCGGCAAAAATTCCGCCGTATCGGCACGGCGGGACGGGTAGAGGTCTTTCATGGGACTCCCCCTTTGACAGTTTACGGGTGTTTCGCGGCGCCCTGACCAATGCCGAGGCGCCAATGCTTCCCTGCGCGCGACACGAAGGGAAGCGGGCTCAATTGGCCAGCGCGGCTTCGCGCATGGAGCCTGAGCCGGTATCGGTATTGGTATCGGCGGGATAGGCGCCGTTCTCGTCATGCACTTCCTGGCCGGTGACTGGCGGGTTGAACGTGCAGGCGCACAGAATGTCGGTTTCGGGCCGCACGATATGCCGGTCGTGAGCGTTGAGCGCATACATCACGCCGGGCGCCAGTTGATGGGTCAGGCCCGTGCCCAGATCCTCGATCGTGCCCGTGCCTTTGAGCACCAGCACCGCCTCCAGGTGGTTCTGGTAGTGCATGTGCAGTTCCTGCCCCGCGTACATGGTGGTGACGTGGAAGGAAAAGCCCATCTTGTCGTCCTTCAGCAGAAGGCGGGCGCTTTCCCACCCCTTCGACTTCACATTTCGGTCGGACTTGCGGATGTCCTGAAGCCTGCGAACGATCATGGCTGATAACTCCTTTTATTCTGCGGCAACGCCATAGGGGACGGCGCCATAAGGGACGGCCAGGGCCGACCGGATGCTCTCCTCGAGAATGTCGAGGCCGGCTGACAGCACGGCATCCTCGATCACAAGGGGCGCCAGCACCTTGACGATTTCGTCATGCGCGCCACTGGTTTCGATGATGAGCCCCTGCGCAAAGCAGGCGGCAGTGATGATGTCGGCAGTCTCGCCCGATCCCACGTCGATGCCGCGCATCATGCCGCGACCGCGCGTGGTCAGGCCGTGTTCTGCCGCCATGGCCTCCAGCCGCCGCTCCAGCAGCGCGCCGCGCCGGATAATGTCCTGCTGAAAGCTGTCATCACCCCAGAAATGGCGCAAGGCGGCAGTCGCGGTGACGAAGGCATGATTGTTGCCCCGGAAGGTGCCATTATGCTCGCCCGGCGCCCATTGATCGAGCTCAGGGCAGAAAAGAGTGAGCGCGAAGGGCAACCCCATGCCAGACAGCGACTTGGCCATGGTGACGATGTCGGGCGTAAAACCCATGCCTTCAAAGCTGAAGAAGGAGCCGGAGCGACCGCAACCGGCCTGAATATCATCGACGATCAACAGCGCGCCATAGCGCCTGGCCAGCTCGGCAATCCGGCGCAGCCATTGCGGCGAGGCCGCATTGAGCCCCCCTTCCCCCTGCACCGTTTCCACCAGAATGGCAGCGGGCGCATCAAGGCCGCTCGACGGATCAGACAGGCGCCGTTCGAGCAGTTCGGCAGTATCCACCTGCGGCCCATGGTAACCGTCATAGGGTTCATGAGCGACATGGCTGAGCGGCACACCAGCCCCGCCGCGCTTGGAAGCATTGCCGGTGCAGGCCAGCGCCCCAAGCGTCATGCCGTGAAAGCCGTTGGTAAAGGCAATCACCAGTTCGCGGCCCGTGATCTTGCGCGCCAGCTTGATCGCCGCCTCGACCGCATTGGTGCCGGTCGGTCCGGTGAACATGGCGCGATAATCGAGGCCGCGAGGCCGCAGGATCACATCCTCCAGCGTCGTGAGGAAATCGGCCTTGGCATCGGTGTGCAGGTCGAGCCCGTGGGCGATGCCGTCCCCGGCGATATAATCGAGCAGCGCCTTTTTGAGCACCGGATGGTTATGGCCATAGTTGAGCGTCGAACAGCCTGACAGGAAGTCGAGATAGCGACCACCCTGATTATCATGCATCCACACGCCCTGTGCGCGGTGGAACTGGCGCGGCATGACGCGGGCATAGCTGCGCACCCCGGATTCGCGCCTTTCGTAAATGGCCGTATCGGGAATGGTCGAGGTCGGCGTGGGGCCGGTCGGAATGGGTTGGTTCGAAATGGGTTGGTTCGAAATGGTCATGTCTGTCTCCTTCAGCCGCGCGGCGTGATCGCCAGCGGGCCGATGCGTGCCTGCCACTCGGTGACGTGGGCGCCGGCAAAATGGGCTTCCTGGTCAAAGCGGATCGTCTTTTCGAGCAGGGCGCCCCACCGGCGTGCCAGCCCCTCGAACAGGGCCCAGGACGCGGCGTTCTCCTCGGTAATCGTGGTGGCAAGATGCGTGACGCCGGCCTGGCCAGCGCGCGCCAGCAGCGCCTCGATCATGCGCCCGCCCAGATGCTGACCACGCGCGGCAGGAGCGACGGCGACCTGCCATACGAAGAAAGTCTCGGCCGCTGCGGGCAGGCGATAGCCCGACACCCAGCCAACCGGCTTGCCGTCCAATTCAGCAAGGATGCAGCTGTCGGCGAAGTCAGTGCATTGCAGCAGGTTGCAATAGGCGGAATTATGGTCGAGCGGCGGACAGGCCGCGATCAATCCGCTGATGGCCGGCCCGTCCGTAGCGACAGGCATGCGGAAATGGATATCCTGCCCCTTGCCCCGTTCAGAGCGCGCAGAAGCCCGTGGCGGCAAGACAGCCGCTGTAGCCTGGGAATTCAAGATTGTTCATCTCCTGAATTATATTTTACTCGGAGAAGCAGATTCTCCGACGAGACTTGCCGTTATATGTCATTTACCGACGCACGCCGCAACCCCAAAGTGGAAATTATATTTCATATAACGAAGCATATACCGGACCCGACATCGCACCGATGGCGCTTTTGCCCGCTTCGCGCTATGCGCATCCCATGGATTCCGAAATTGCTTCTCTGACCCTGCGAGCCCTGCGCCGCGTGCTGCGCGCGACCGAAATCGGCAGCCGCCAGCTGGCGACGACGACCGGCCTCACGCCGTCACAATTGCTCGTGTTGCGGGAAATCGCGGCGCGCGGTTCGGTGACGCCCTCGGCGGTCGCGCAAGCGCTGCAATTCAGCCAGGCCACGATCACGGCGATCGTCGACCGGCTGGTCGCGCTGGGCTTCGTCCAGCGCCAGCGTGGTGAGCGCGACAAGCGACAGATCCACCTGACCCTGCTTCCCGACGGCGGCGCGGCACTGGCCGATGCACCCGATCCGCTGCAAACGCGCTTCACCGATCGCTTCGATGCGCTGCCGGCCTGGGAACAGGCGATGATCCTTGCCGCAACGGAAAAACTGGCGGCGCTGATGGATGCCGACACGATGGATGCCGCACCCTTGCTCGACAGCGGCCGGATCGACCGGTCCGAGCCATTGTGACGCCCCACTTGCGGTGACAGTTGCTGCAAGGCATGGCACTGAGCGGTGCGATCGCTTCTCGGCTTCGGAGGAGTTCAGCGCGCTGCACAAGCCGCGATATTGCGCGATAAAACACCTCTTCGCAACGGGCTGGGCGCGACTGGTCCATTCTGGCTGAAGAGTCCCCGGTGATGGATCAGGAACGGCGCCCTCAGCCAACATGGCGGACGCTTATACCGCTGCCGCGCCAACATCATCCCACCAGACAAGAACCTGCGGTAGTCCACAAGAGAATAAAACAAGAAAATAAGTTTCAAAAATTTTAAACACAACACTCCGCCTTGAACAATACCATCTGGCGAACATGGGCCGTAGATCAAAGCGGCATAATTCTGGTCATATCCTATCATTTATGATACAAAGCGAAAAGTTCGAAGCGATTCTCATGATCGCCCCGATGACGATTAAGTCAAACCACGAACAAACCTTGAAAACATCGACAAAACCGTTTGCGCATAATGGCAGTCACCTGACCGGCGGAGCCAGCCTCTCGGTCAATCATTCAACTTTTCGGAACATTTTGAGCGTTTTTATCTGACTGTGCGAGAGGAACGGGCTGACCTATCCCGGTCTCACCCCGGCGCTGCCGGCAAGGCTTCACCCCCGAAGAAAGAGAGATGACCCATGACCCTGACCGCCACC
>JAGWMZ010000080.1 GCA_028871475.1 Sphingomonadales bacterium
TACCTGCGGGCTACGTCACCCTGCCAGTTGACGGCAGGTCACCGCCGCTTGGGCTCATGCCCCCTCACAGCAGAGGGCAAGGCATTCGTTCAATCCTCCTTTCTCCTAAGCATTCCAGACATATGCGCTCGAGGCGCACAGTAGGTAAAATCGGTCTGCCACATCTCGTTCGGTCGAGTGGTCTTGGTGTGGAACGCATCGGCGGCCTTGATCACGACGTAGGCCGGGCTGGTGATCAGGTCGTGGGCCTTGAGCAGGCGGTAAACCGTGGCTTCCGACACAAAGTACTGGCGTTCATCGGTAAATCGCACAGCCAGTTCGCGCGGGGACAGCTCGGACTGTTCAAGCGCCATTTCGACGATCTGATCCTGCATCTCGGGCGGGATGCGGTTCCACACCCGGCTTGGTGCAGAAGGTCGGTCCTCCAACGCCTCCTGCCCGCCTTCAAGGTAGCGGTCATACCAACGGTAGAACGTCCGGCGGGCAATGCCGAGCCTGTCCAACGTCTGCTTGGCGGGCAGGTGCGACTGTTCGACGATACGGATGATCTCCAGCTTTTCTGCGGCAGGATACCTCATTCTTCGTCGCCCCCATCCGCGATCATGCTTTTTTTCAGCAGGCGGTTCTCGAGCGTGAGATCGGCAACGCATTCCTTGAGTGCGCGGGCTTCGCGGCGCAGATCTTGCACTTCACCGGTGGTCGCGGCGCGGGCTGTGTCACCGGCCAGGCGGCGCTTGCCAGCCTCCATGAATTCCTTCGACCAGGTGTAATACAGGCTCTGGGCGATGCCTTCCTTGCGGCAAAGTTCGGCAATGCTATCGTCGCCGCGCAGGCCATCCAGCACGATACGGATCTTGTCCTCAGCCGAGAAATGCCGACGGGTTGCACGGCGGATGTCCTTCACCACCCGCTCAGCAGGTGCCTTCGCCGGCGATTTTTTCAAGGAGGATTGGGGCTTCATCTGCATTCCTTCGTCATTACGACGAAGCCCCAATCCTCCTTAATTCTCAACCCCAGATCTGTGCCATAGGCGCTGACGGGGAACACGCGCTATTAAGGGCTTGCCGGGGAGCCCCAACGTCAGCGTCTACGTCATCAACAGCGACACGACTAAACGTCGTCCGGCGATCCTTCATACTCACGGTGGCGGATTCATCAGTGGCAAGGCAATTAGCGCGATCGCCAACCTCCAACGCCTAGCGCTGGAGTTGGATTGTACCATCGTTACGGTGGATTACCGCCTTGCCCCGGAAACCGATTTTCGTGGCTCCACTGCGGACAATTACGCCGCATTGCAATGGCTGCATGATGAGGCAAAATCCCTGGGCGTCGATGCTGGGCGTATTGCCGTCATGGGCGAAAGTGCGGGCGGTGGCCATGCTGCGTTGTTGGCGCTAAAGGCGCGCGACATTGGCAAGATTCCTTTGGTGGCGCAAATTTTGGTTTATCCCATGCTGGATGATTGCACCGGCACCACAAGAACGCCTCCGGCCCCGATTGGAACGATCGTTTGGAACGCGGCTAAGAACCGTTTTGGGTGGCAGTCGTTCCTGGGCATGTCACCGGGAACGGACAAGACCCCGCATGAGGCCGTCCCAGCTCGCTACCGCGACCTTTCAGGCCTGCCGCCAACCTTTATCGGGGTGGGCGCGATCGATCTGTTTGTGGACGAGGATATCGCCTATGCTCGTCGCTTGATCCAATCTGGCGTTCCAACGCAGTTGGAAGTCGTTCCTGGCGCTTTCCATGGCTTCGACGGAATTGGCGCATCGACCCGAGTGGCCAAGGACTTCACAGCATCAAAGGTGGAGGCTTTGCGCCGGGCGTTTGCATAACTTGAGTGCGACAGTTCAACTCTCAGTCGCTTAACCTTAGTTTTTGGCGAAACCTGCCGTACCAAGGGTGGCCTGAGAGTGGCAGCGAAGTTGTCTTGTGCCATTTCCGTCTGCTGGGGCGGCATGAAATGCCCGATCCGGGGTAGCCTCCGGATCGGGCGGAAGTGTATAGAGCCAACTTGTCTCGGTCGTCGAGGACCGTCAATTAGTGTGATCGCCCCGTTCTTTTCCAACTGGCCTGGACGGAAATCAAGGCTTCTGGCCCGGATGACAAGAATTGGAAAGCGTAAAAGATGGAAAACCCCTAACACAAACGGGTGGTGCGTATTCCGACGAAGTCGGCCAGTCATTCCGATACGAAGTCAGCTAGGAATTCCGATTTGATGTCGCCCACCTGTGACGTCGTCTCGTGAGGGTACCCTCCTACATTGAAGCGCCAAGGCGACTTCTTACCATGCGCGAGGGTGGCCGAATCAATTATGCGGTGCCCCAAGCCTTGTCGATCAAACCCCATGAGGCAGGTGTGCGGGGACGACTGGTTCCGATACCTGAGCCTTGGCTCCGACAATCGGCTCTGAGGGAGTAATCACCAAAGTTAGAGCGGGAGAAAAGGCTTTCGAGTTCCCTGAACCCGAAAGGATTTCCCATGCATCCCAACGCACTGGAGCCCGCAGCGTATGTAAGCCAGCTTGCGGAAGCTTCGCTCCGTTTAATTCCGCATCTGTCGGCCGGCGAAAAACTCGGCAGACGGATTGTCAATCAGGCCATGGAGGAGGCAACCGGCTGCACTTCGGCCTCGGGAGTCTGGTCTCAGCGGGACAGCTTCCAGATGCTGGAAATGGCTGTGTTTTGCTGGCTCGCCGGGCAATCGATCTCCTCATCGGCCGATCAGGCACTTCCATTGCTGCACAATCTCGAAGCGAGTCTGCCAACCCAGACTGTACGCAGTGAGGAGCAGGTCGAGCACCAACATTTCTCTACGCCGTTGGGACTGGCGTGGCTGTCGACCCATCTTGCCGACATCCAACCTGACGATGTGGTGCTCGAACCCAGCGCAGGCACTGGAATGCTGGCTCTCTGGGGCAGACATGCTGCTAGCCTCCACCTCAACGAAAGCGACCCAGTCCGTCAGGAAATCCTGCGCCACTTGTTCCCCGATGCGACCGTGACCGACCATGATGCCGCACGCATCGGGGCTCATCTGACCCAGCGGCCCAGCGTGGTTCTGATGAACCCGCCCTTCGCCCGCAACGCTGCTGGCCTTGGGGATCCCACCACAGCCGCACGTCACCTCGCTGCCGCACTCGGCGTTCTGACGTCCGATGGCCGCCTCGTCGCCATTATGCCGGACAGCTTCCAACCCCACGGCCGCCGCGCGGAACTGTTCCAACGCGCGCTGCAAGGTGCGAGTGTGGCCTTCCATGCGCGGCTTGAAGGAGCCTTTGCCAAACAGGGCACCGCCATCGCCGTGCGTCTGCTGGTAATCGACAAGCGTGCTGGTTCCATCAACACCATCGCCATCAACCGGGCCACAGTTGCCGATCTGGTGCCCTTCCTGTCCAAGGTTCCACCGCGCCGTCGGGTCGCAACGGAATTGGCGCTCGTGGATGCACCTCCAGTTTCGTCGGCCAAAACCACGTCCACCTTGCTGGGAGGATTTTGCTCAGCCGTACCGAAACTGGCCCCAGTAGCGTCGCGCGGCGATGCCACCGGCGCCATACCGCTGGCCTATACCCTTCGCGACACTATCGCCGATGCCGAACAGGCGGTGGGCGTCTATGTCGCCTATCGGCCCCAACGCCTGATCTTCGAGAATGCGGCTAACCATCCGACCCAATTGGTGGAATCTGCAGCCATGGCCTCGGTGGCGCTGCCGGCCCCGAACTATGTCCCTCAGCTTCCAGCCAAAGTGGTCCGTGACCGTGTTCTGAGCCGCGCCCAGCTTGAAACGCTTGTTCATGCGCTCGATGCCACATCGTTTGATCTTCCCGGCCGCTATCGCGTGCCGGAACGCGGCCTTGAACTGGTGCCTGATGCCGGTGGTGCAATTTACCGTCGCGGCTTCTTCCTCGGCGATGGCACGGGTGCTGGCAAGGGCCGCCAACTGGCCTCGATCTTGATGGATCAATGGCTGCGCGGCAATCGCCGCCATCTCTGGATCAGCGAGAGCAATGCCCTGATCGAGGATGCCCGCCGCGACTGGCAGGCGCTGGGCGGCATCGCGCTAGACATCCAGCCCCTGTCGAAGATCAAGCCCGAGGCCAGGATTCGGCAGGCTGATGGCCTCATCTTCGCCTCCTATGCCACGTTGCGCAGCGGCACCGGCGAGAAGACCCGCCTCCAGCAATTGCTGGAATGGCTCACCCCGGATTTCGACGGCGTGATCCTCTTCGACGAGGCTCATGCGATGGGCGGCGTCGCGGGTGGCGAAGGCCGGTTCGGTGCTACCAAGGGCTCGCAGCAGGGCATCGTCGGTGTTGAATTGCAGAACCGCCTGCCGCGCGCCCGGGTTATCTATGCCTCGGCTACTGGGGCCTCGGACGTGAACAATCTGGCCTATGCTGTCCGGCTTGGGCTGTGGGGTGAAGGGACCGCGTTTCCGGATCGCACCTCTTTTATCGCCCGCATCCGCGAGGGCGGCATCGCAGCGATGGAACTGGTCGCCCGCGAATTGAAGGCGATGGGCGTCTATACGGCGCGCGCGCTGTCCTACGCTGGCGTCGAGTATGACATCCTCGAACACGCGCTGACCCCGCGCCAGATCGCAGACTTCGATGCCTATGCCGATGCTTGGGCGATCATCCACCGCAACCTTGAGGCCGCGCTGGGCGCTTCGGGGGTCACCGATCCGCTCGAGGGCAAGACCCTCAACGGTCAGGCGCTGTCGGCGGCGCGCTCGCGCTTCGAGAGCTCGAAACAGCGCTTCTTTGGCCAGCTCCTGCTGTCGATGAAGCTGCCTTCGCTGCTTCCCGCTATCGAGGAGGCGCTGGCCACGGAGCACAGCGTCGTCATCCAACTGGTCTCGACCGCCGAGGCCTTGCTCGACCGGCGTCTCGCCGACCTCTCTGCCGAGGACCGTGCCGAGATCCAGCTCGACCTTTCGCCCCGCGAGATCGTGGCGGACTATCTCGACAACGCCTTCCCGACCCGCGCCATGGAAAGCTACTGGGACGAGGACGGCAATGAGCGTTCGCGCCCGATGGTCGATGAGGCGGGCAATCCTGTCCACTCGCAGGAAGCCCTGTGGATCAAGGCCGAAACGCTGGAATTGCTCGGCGCGCTACCGCCGATCGTCCCCGCGCTCGATGCGATCATTGCCCGCTTCGGCACAGATGCCGTGGCCGAGATCACCGGTCGCACGCGCCGCCTCGTGACCTTGCCCGACGGCAGCCAGCGGCTTGAATCGCGCACCGCCAACCAGTCGCTTGCCGATGCCAATGCCTTCATGGGCGGTGCCAAGCGCATCCTCGTCTTCTCCGATGCCGGCGGCACGGGCCGCTCATACCACGCCAGCCTCGATGCCAAGAACCAGCAGCGCCGGATGCACTTCCTGCTCGAGCCGGGCTGGCGGGCTGATCGCGCCATTCAGGGACTTGGCCGCACCAATCGCACCCATCAGGCCTCGGCGCCGGTCTTTCGTCCGGTCACCACCGATTGCCGCGGCGAACGGCGTTTCATCTCGACCATCGCCCGCCGCCTCGATGCGCTTGGCGCGC
>JAGWMZ010000016.1 GCA_028871475.1 Sphingomonadales bacterium
TGCGCCTGATGGGCGCCAAATGGGCGGTGACAAAGTCCGGATCGGCGCGCATCACACGAAAAAACGGCGCTCAGTCCCGCCGTGCATCGCGTCAAAGGGAATAGGCCCCCTCATACAAGGCCTATTTCCGCAGCCTGGTAAGGTCGCTGCCGGGAATTTTTCTGGTCAGTGGGAACCTTGCCTGCCCGCTCCCCCTTTCCCCATACAATCATGCATGTGGAGGGGGCCCAAGTGACAGATCTGCACTTCGCCGACGCGATCGCCTTGCTCAAGGCCGACCATCGCCATCTGGACGATTTGATCGGCGAATTTGCCAGGAGCCGCTGGCCCATGCGCCGCCAGAGCGTTGCCGATCAGCTTTGCACCCTGTTGTCGATCCATCTCACGCTCGAGGAGGAAATTTTCTTTCCGGCGCTGCGTGGGCGCGTCGCCGAGGATATGCTGGAAACGTTGCGCGTGCAGGATGACGGTACACGAAGCCTGATCCGCCAGATCGAAGCGATGAACCCGCGTGACGAAGCCTATGGTCTGAAGGTCAAGGCACTGGTAGACAAGATCCGGCGGCACATCTTGCTGCGCGAAGGATTTGTCCATGGTCTTTTTGCCTGCTGTCGGCGGGCGGGCGTGGATCTTGTCACCTTGCGTGATGCCATGAACGAAAGACGCCGTATCCTGCTCTCACAAGGTGGTTTTGCGGCTCGTTCGCATGGGGCGGTGGCCATGTGATGGATCGAAGCGGTCTCCCGTGCATGGGGCGGTTGAAGCTGGGAATACGAGAGGCACGATGCAGATCTTTCAATGCCAGTCTTGCAGGCAGATGCTCTATTTCGAGAATATGGCCTGCCTGTCTTGTGGCCACCAACTGGGTTATCTGCCCGATATTGGCGTGCTCAGCGCCGTTGAAGCCGACGGCAGCAATTGGGTGGCGCTTGCCAATCCTGCCATGCCTTATCGTTTCTGCGCCAATTGGGAGGAAACGGCATGCAACTGGATGGTCGAGGCGGATGGTGCGGAGCGCTATTGCATCGCGTGCCAGCACAACCGTACCATACCCGATCTTTCCTTGCCGGAAAACCGCACCGACTGGCAAAAGGTTGAGGAGGCGAAACGGCGCCTGTTCTATGGGCTGATCAAACTGCGGCTACCGATGCCAACGCTGGCCCAGGGCGCGCCCGAGCCGCTGGTGTTTGACTTTCTGGCGGAAGCGCCGGGGCATAAGCCGGTACTGACGGGGCATGACAATGGCATGATCACCATTGCCCTGAAGGAGGCCAATGACGCCAAACGCGAAGCCGCGCGCCTGTCGCTGGGCGAGGGCTATCGCACCTTGCTGGGCCATTTCCGTCATGAGGTCGGGCATTATTATTGGGACATGCTGGTGCGCGATGACCCCGAGGAACTGGAGCCCTGCCGCGCCCTGTTCGGCGATGACCGGCAGGATTACAGCGAGGCTGTGCAGCGGCATTACAATGATGGCCCCACTGCGGGTTGGCAGCAGTCCTATGTCAGTGCCTATGCCACCATGCACCCGTGGGAGGACTGGGCCGAGACCTGGGCCCATTACATGCATATCATCGACACGCTGGAGATGGGCGGGGCCTTTGGCATCAGTATCGCCCCTGAGATCGGCGCAAGGCGGGATCTGGGCACGGCCATAGCGTTCAATCCTTATCGGCCCGTACCGATGGAAAGACTGATCGAGGCGTGGCTGCCGCTTACCTATGCGGTCAACTGCCTCAATCGCTCGATGGGGCAACCGGATCTCTATCCTTTCGTTCTGCCCCGGCCGGTCATCGACAAGATGGCCTATATCCACAGGCTTATCCACCGCCACGCCGAGGGGCAGCCGCCGCCCCATATGCAGGAAGCGGAATGTCATGCGCCCGATCTCGCCGAGCCGTAACCCATTCAGGAAACGCCCTGCCAGCAACGCCTGGGCGCCATTCCCTGCAAGCGTCACGCCGGTCTGAACGATGGCGGCAGGCAGATCGCCTGCTCAGGCGAAGGGATTGCGCACGGACGGCAGGGGTGCGGGATCCGGAGCGGCGCTGTCCCCCCGGGCGATGGCTGCGGCAAGGCCTTCGCGCGCCTGTGAAAGCACGTCGATCAGATGGTCAAGGCTGGCCCGCGAGCCTTCGTCAGCCCGCAATGTCAGCTTTCCATAGATAGCCAGTTGCGTCTCGTCACTTTCCACCGTCAGATCGGCAAAGCTGATGGCTTGAGGGTCGGCAAAAGCATTGAATTCAGCCATCAGTCGACCTCCAGCCTCGCAGTATCATGGATCCGGGGAAAGGGCATGATCCCCGTCCTTTCGGCAAATTCGCCCAGCGACAATGTCTGGATTGTGCCAGAATCATCATTGGGGGCCAAGAACACAACGCCCCCCTTGCCCGGCACCATGGCCGCCTTCCAGAAGGACGTCGGCACCATCACACGGCCATCGGGCGTGGTGTTGATCCGCTCGCCCTGAAACAGGACGCCGGTGACGACCCATAGATCGCCTTGCGCCATGGCATAATCGCGCAGGCGGCTTTCGAGATCCGCCCAAGGCCCGCGATTGAGTTCGGAGTTCTGCGGGGCAATGTTGGCAAGGGAAAAACTTTCACGCTGGGCCTCATGCCCCGGCATGTCGCCCGAGGGCGAGAGGTGCCCGCGATCAAAACCCGAGCGGCGATAGTCGATGAGTTCGCCGCGGCTTTCGGGGTTGAGTGAGGGTTCAGGAAAAAAGGCGCTGGTCCGTTCGGTCGCGCGCGCCAACTCGATGCGGCGCGCGGTCAGATGCTCGGCCGACCACAGGGGGGTGCGCGTGATCGCCGAACTGGCCGAGGCATAGCCCTGATAGCAGACCAGCGTCAGGCCGCTGGCCATTTTGTCCGGCAAGTGCGGCTGGGCGCCTTGATAGAGGTTTCGTCCACAGGCTGCCTGAGAGGCAGCGACGGGCTCGATATCGGGCACAGGCAGGAGGGAAGGCCCGGCGGCGGGGCCGGCAGCCTGCTGGTGCCATGCCACCCAGGCCAGCACGGCCAACAAAATAAGCAGCAGGATCAATGGCAGTCGAAAACGCCCGGGCATGTCAGGTCCTTGTGGTCATGCCTGATCAGCGCTTGATTAAAGCTTGGCCATGGCGCGCTGGCCATGCCCGATTTGGCCGCGCGTCGCCAGTAGGCCCCTGCCGTTTCACATGATGCCGATCAGCGTGCCCAGCCCCATCGCGACCATCATGACATTCTCGACCAGTGAGACAAAACCAAGCGGCACATTGCTCGAGCCCCCGACACAGGCGCATTTGAGTTCGCGCCGGTCGATATATACGGCCTTGATCACCGATACCGCGCCCACCGTGCCAATGAACAGCGACACCGGGATCGACAGCCATGGCGCCACACCGCCCATCATCAACACGCCCGCCAGCGCCTCGGCAAAGGGGTAGATCGTGGCATAGGGCACCCACCGCCGCGCCAGCAGGTCATAGTTGAGGAACATGGTCGAAAAGCGCTCGATATCCTGCAGTTTCAGGATCGCCAGAACGCACATGCTGATGGCGATGAACATGCGCAGGGCCAGCAGCGAGACGATATGACCGCTGGCGGCCTGACTTGCCATCAGCGCCATCAGCGCGGTGACGGAAAACAGTGCCACGATCGGCCGATAGCTCGTTGCGCCCGGTTGGGGCACGGGCAGGCCAAGATGGGCCCGCAGCGCGTCATAGCCGCCAATCCGCTCGCCATTGATGAAGATCTGCGGTGTGGTGGCCACGCCCTGCGCCTGCTTGAAGGCGTCCGTCTCCTCGCGGCTGCGCAAGGGGCGGTCTTCGACGACAAAGCCTTTGCTGCGCAAAAGATGGAGCGCCTTGAGCCCATATGGGCAGGTGTGGCTGGACATGACCATGCGATGGATCACGGCATGGGGGGCGGATGAGGATGGGCTGTTCATGGGGCACCGGCTTGTTTCTTCCTGGGGGTTCTCATATAGGGTCCGTACCATGGTCCGGAGTCAAGGGAATGGCTGATATGACGATTGCCCGGCTGGCGCAGGCTGCCGGGGTTGGGGTGGAGACGGTGCGCTATTATCAGCGGCGCGGGCTGATGCCTCAGCCCGCGCGTCCCATGAACGGCGGATCGGGCGGCGGTGTGCGACGCTATGATCAGGGCGATGCGCGGCGGTTGCGCTTCATCCGCAGTGCGCAGGCGGCAGGCTTTACACTGGAGGAAATTTCCCGCCTGCTGGAATTTGACGCGGTGGGAGACAGGGCGCAGGTGCGCTCGCTGGCCCGGCAAAGGGTGATGGCGCTGGAGGTGAAGATCGCCGAGCTGACCATGGCGCGCGATGCCTTGACGGGCCTGGCCAATGCCTGTGAGGGCAGCGGACCAGGCGCTTGCCCGATCCTGCTGGCCTTTGAGGAAAACTGACCGTTACCGCGCCGGCATGACGATACCGGTGCAGGCACCAAAGCCGATGCTGCGATAGCCCGGCGCGTTGGCGCTGGCGTGCAGGATGATTTCGTCACCATCCTCAAGGAAGCTGCGCGTCTCGCCGGAGGGCAGGTCGATCTTTTGGGCGCCGCCGTGGGACAGTTCGAGCAGGCTGCCCAGACTGTCAGGCGAAGGGCCGGACAAGGTGCCCGTGCCCAGCAGATCACCCGGACGCAGATTGCACCCATTGCTAGCGTGATGGGTGATCATTTGCGCAATCGTCCAGTACATGGCCTTGGCGCTGTTGCTTTTGCTGACGGTGATGGCCGGCAGGCCGGCCTTGCGCATCGCCTGCGTTAACAGGTCGACCTCCAGATCAAGAGCGAGCGCCCCGGCCTGTTGATCAAGCGGATCACCAAGATAGGCAAGCGGTGCGGGATCGTCCTGCCCGCGCGGCGGCTGCGCGGCACGAAAGGGGGCGAGCGCTTCGGCGGTCACCACCCATGGCGAGATGGAGGTGAGGAAACTCTTGCCCAGAAAGGGTCCGAGCGGTTGATATTCCCAGGCCTGTATGTCGCGCGCGGACCAGTCGTTAAGGAGACAGATGCCCGCCACGCGGTCCCAGGCCTGCCCGATGGGGACAACAGAACAAAGCTCGTTTTCGCCCGAGATCCATACCCCCAGTTCCAGCTCGTAATCCAGCCTTTGGCATGGGGCGTGGACGGGCGCATCGAGCCCAGCTGAACGGATTTGTCCATGGGGCCGCGTTACCGGCGTTCCGGACAGGCAGACACTGCTGGCCCGCCCGTGATAGCCGATGGGGATATGTTTGTAGTTGGGCATCAACGGGTTGTCGGGTCGGAACAGGGCGCCGACATTGTTGGCATGATGGATGCCGACATAGAAATCGGTGTAATCGCCAATGCGCGCCGGCAGGTGAAGGGTGCAGGCGGTCGCCGGATGGAGGTGTGGCTCCACGTCGGGGCGATGACGATCATCGCTCAGCAAGCCAAAGGCAAGGTGGCGCAAGTGGCGGCGATGGGACGGATTGAGGGCGAAAAGCGCGTTGAGATCGCGCTGCGCCAGCGCATCACGTGTGCCTTGTTCCAGCGCGTTCAGCAGGCCAGCGGCAGCAATACCGGCAAGGTCGAGAATATGGCCGCCAATCGCCATGCCGGGGCGTGGGGGCGAGGTACCATGGGAAAACACCCCCAGCGGCAGGTTCTGCACCGGAAACTCGCCATGGTCGTCAGCCCCCGGCACCCAGCTTGTGGCCAGCGGGTCATGGGTATGGTCGACAGCGGGCAGGCTCATGCCGCCGGGTCCTTGTGAAGCCAGGCGGCCTGACGCGGTGCGCGCTTTGTCTTGCTCCATTCCTCCAGCATCACCGGGGCCAGTTCCCTGAGCTGCCTGCATTGATCGGGCGTGCCGATGTTGCAGGCCAGTTCCAGCCGGTGGCCGTTGGGATCGAAGAAATAGATCGAGCGGAAGATGCCGTGATAGGTCGGGCCCAGAACGTCAATACCCTGCGCCTCGATATGCGCCTTGGCTGCCAAAAGCGCGGCTTCGTCGGCCAGTTCGAAAGCGATATGCTGGACCCATTCGGGCGTGTTGGGATCGCGCCGCATCTCCGGCTGCTGGGGCAGTTCGAAGAAGGCCAGCACATTGCCCCCGCCGCAATCGAGAAAGACGTGCATATAGGGGTCATAGGCGCCGGTCGAAGGCACATGGTCCTCGGCAAAGGCGGTCGTATAGGTCATGCCCAGCACACGGGCATACCAGTCGACCGTCTCCTTCGCGTCGCGGCAGCGATAGGCGACATGGTGGATGCGCTGAAGGGCGGGAGCACTCATGACGCGGTCTCCTGGGTTTGCAGCACGCCGCGGCGGACCTGGTCGCGTTCGATGCTTTCGAAGAGGGCCTTGAAATTGCCCTCGCCAAAGCCTTCGTCACGTTTGCGCTGGATGAATTCGAAAAAGACCGGCCCGATGCGTGGTTCGGCAAAAATCTGCAGCAGCAGGCGCGGATCGCCCTGCTGGGTGGAGCCATCGATCAGGATGCCGCGCCTTTGCAATTCGCCCACCGGTTCGCCATGGCCGGGCAGGCGGCTGTCGAGCATCTCGTAATAGGTTGCGGGCGGGGCGGTCATGAAAGGCGTGCCCAGCGCGGCCAGCTTGTCATAGGCCGCGATCAGATCATCACAGGCCAGGGCGATATGCTGAATGCCTTCGCCATTGTAGGCGCGCAGGAATTCCTCGATCTGGCCACCGCCGGATTTGGCTTCCTCATTGAGCGGGATGCGGATTTTGCCGTCCGGGGCAGTCATGGCACGGCTGGTGAGGCCGGTGTATTCGCCCTTGATGTCGAAATAGCGGATCTCGCGGAAGCCGAAGATGCGCTCGTAGAAGCTGGCCCAATGGGCCATGCGCCCGCCATAGACATTGTGGGTGAGGTGGTCGATCGTGTGGAAACCGGCCCCCTTGGGGTTGCGGTCGACACCGGACAGCCAGTTGAAATCGATGTCGAAAATCGAGAGATCATCGCCATAGCGGTCGATGAGATAGATGATCGAACCGCCAATGCCGCGCAGCGCGGGCAGGCGCAGTTCCATAGGGCCGGTGGGCACTTCGACAGGTTCCGCGCCGCGCTCCAGGGCAATGGCATAGGCGCTGGCGGCATCGTGCACGCGCCAGCCCATGCCACAGGCGCTGGGCCCATGTTCGGCGGCGAAATAGGCGGCGGGGCTGCGTGCTTCGTAATTGGCGACAAGATTGATGCCGCCCTGCCGCCAGAGCTGAACGTCCTTGGAACGGTGGTTGGCGACATGGGAAAAGCCCATGGCCGCAAAGTTGTCCTCCAGAAGCCCTTTTTCCGGCGCGGAAAATTCGACGAATTCAAAACCGTCGAGGCCGAGGGGGTTGTCGAAAGGATCTGGCATCATGCTCTCCCGAGGGCAGGATATCGGCGCCTGGCGCGCTTCATGTGAGAGGCGATTTTAGGCTTAAACAGTTGCAAAGTCCGTGCGAAGATGGTTCTATGCGAGACTAATATGCAAAACTGTTGTATATTTGATTGGTATTGCGCAAAATATGTGCTCAGGAGATTGCCCTATGCCACTCGATCGTTTTGATCTGCATATCCTGCACCTGCTGCAGGAGCAGGGCGACATGGGCCCCAGCGACATGAGCGCTCAGGTCAACCTTTCCACCTCGCAATGTTCGCGCCGCATGCAGCAATTGCGCAAGGATGGCTTTATCCACGCCATCCGCGCCGTGCTGGACGAGACCAAGCTCCACATCGGCATCAGCGCCTATGTGATGCTGACGATGACATCGCATGACCCCAAGGCGGCAGAGGATTTCCGCTCGGCGGTCTGCGCTCTCGACGAGGTGCAGGAGTGCCAGATGCTGACAGGGTCGCCCGATATGATCCTGAAGGTGGCCACGCGAGATTTGGCCAGCCTGAACGACCTGCTGACCCGTCATATTCTTGCCGCGCCCGAGGTTGCAACGGCGCGAACCAGCATCATCCTGCGCGATGTGAAGAGCACCACCAGCCTGCCGCTGTCCTTCGCCGGATAAGCTGCCGCGCCCGCCCATTGACGAGAGCGGAAAGCTGCTTACATCAAGGTCAATAACCACAAGGATGCCGCAGCATGGCCGCCACACATACGCTCGTCCGCCCCGCCGGCACGGGTGAGGATTGGACGGTCCCGCAGAACTGGTCGGCCTACACCGATCAGGAGCATGCCACATGGGACCAGCTCTTTGAGCGGCAAACGCGGATGCTGTCCGGGCGTGCGGCGCCTGAGTTTCTCGAAGGGCTCGACATTTTGCGCCTGTCGCATCCGGGCATCCCTGATTTTGAGGAACTGTCCGAAAGGCTGATGCAGGCGACCGGCTGGCAGGTGGTGGCTGTGCCCGGCCTTGTGCCGGACGATGTGTTCTTTGACCATCTGGCCAATCGCCGCTTCGTCGCTGGCAATTTCATCCGCCGCCCCGACCAGCTCGATTATCTCTCCGAACCCGATGTGTTCCATGACGTGTTCGGCCATGTCCCCCTGCTGGCCAATCCGGTCTTTGCCGATTTCATGCAGGCCTATGGCAAGGGTGGGCAGCGCGCCGGCAGTCTTGGCGCGATCCAGCGGCTGGCGCGATTTTATTGGTACACTGTCGAGTTCGGCCTGGTGAAAAGCGGCGATGGATTGCGGCTGTATGGTGCGGGCATTGTCTCATCACGCGGGGAATCGCTTTTCGCGCTGGACGATCCCTCGCCCAACCGGGTGATGTTCGATCTGCGCCGCCTGATGCGCACCGACTATCGCATCGACGATTACCAGCAGACCTATTTCGTCATCGAGAGCTTCGAGGCGCTGCTCAAATCCGCGTTGGAGACCGATTTCGCGCCGCTTTACGAAGAGCTGGCCGGCACAGCCGATATCGCTCCCGACGGGGTCATCCCCTCCGACGAGATCATCACCCACGGCACGCAGGCCTATGCCTTGAGCAGGAAAGCATCATGATCGACATACCCGACGACCTTGCGCTGTGGCATTATGACCCGGCGCGCAAGGCCATCCATCGCCATCTGGTCTTTGCCGATTTCGCCGAGGCGCTGGCTGCCATGGTGCGGATCGGGGTGGCCGCCGACAAGGCCGATCACCACCCCGAATGGTCCAATGTCTACAACCGCCTCGACATCTGGCTGACCACCCATGATACCGGCGGGGTAAGCGAGAAGGATTACGCGCTCGCCCGCATCATCGATGCCATGGTCGCCTGATCAGAAGCTGCGCGGCGTCAGAGTGACCGGCGCGGAAAGCCCCCTGTCTGCCGCGTCATGGGCCAGCGTCACCGTGTAGCGCCCACCCGCGATGCGCCAGCCCTTGGTGGCTTCATCCCAATGCGCCAGAATGCGCGGTTCGGCGCGCAGCGTGACGCGGCGCGTCTCGCCGGGCTTGAGGGTGACGCGGTCGAAGGCGATGAGGCGGGGCACCGGGGAACCGGGAAGGGTGGCATAGACCTGCGGCACATCCGCGCCATCGCGCTTGCCAAGGTTGGTGACATCAAAGCTGATCACCGGCTGCGTGCCGCCCGTCACCGACAGATGGCTATAGCCGAAATGGGTGTAGGACAGGCCATAGCCGAAGGGGAACAGCGGCTTTTCACCGCGCGCGGCATACCAGCGATAGCCGGCATTGGCGCCTTCCTGATACGTGATGGGGAAGGGCGGCACGTCAACACCATTGCCGTCGGCATTGGCAGCGGCATCATTGCCGCGCAGCATCTCCAGCCCCACCGGCGCCGGGCGCGGCGCCTGCGCTTCACTGGCCGGGAAGGTCAGCGGCAGGTGGCCGGACGGATTGACCTTGCCAAACAGGACATTGGCGATGGCGGGGCCACCACGCTGGCCGGGATACCATGCTTCCAGCACGGCACCGACCTTGGTGAGCCAGGGCATCTTCACCGCGCCGCCCGTTTCCAGCACGACTGCCGTGTGCGGATTGGCCGCGGCCACTGCCTCGATGAGCCCATCCTGACCGTCGGGCAAGGCAAGATCGGGGACATCTTCCGCCTCGGTGCGCCATTGGGTGGCAAAGATGATGGCCACATCGGCGCCGCGCGCTGCTGCCGCAGCCGCCGCCGGGTCAGTGCCATCGATATAGGTGACCTGCGCTGAAGGCATCAATGCCCGAATGGCGGCCAGCGGCGAGGAGGAATGCCAGGTGGTGCGCGAGAAGGAGGCCGCCGGTCCGCTCTTCAGCGGAATTTCCAGCGCGACGCCGCCAACCGAGCGGACCTGCGACGAGCCTCCGCCCGACAGCACGCCAATATCGGCGTGGCCGCCGATGACCACGATGCGTTTGGCCGAGGCGGTTAGCGGCAGCATGTTGCCCGCGTTACGCAGCAGCACCATGCCTTCTTCCGCTGCCCGCTGAGCGACCTGAGCATGGGCGGTATAGTCGATGGTCTGTTCATGCGCGGGGGTGGGGTGGTCATAGAGGCCGCTGGCGATGACGCCGGTCAGGATATTGCGCAGTTTGGTGTCAACCTCGCCCATCGAGACCTCGCCACTGGCAACGGCCTTTTGCAGCGGCTCGCCAAAATAGATCGCCTTGTCGAGTTCGGCGCCCGACTCCTGGTCAAGGCCTGCTTTGGCGGCCTTCACCGTGGAATGCACGGCGCCCCAGTCCGACATGACAAAGCCCTGGTAACCCCACTGGCCACGCAGGATGTCGGTCAGCAACATGTGGTTTTCACACGCATAATCGCCATTGACGCGATTGTAGGAGCACATCACCGAGGCCGGTTTTCCGCGCTCGATCGCGATCTTGAACGCCAGCAAATCGCTTTCATGCATCGCTGGCCAATCAAGCCGGGCATCGGCGATCATGCGGCCGGTTTCCTGCGAATTCAGCGCGAAATGCTTGACAGTCGACATGATGTGATTCGACTGCACGCCGCGAATATGCTCGCCCGCCATGACGCCCGAAAGCAGCGGATCCTCGCCCAGATACTCGAAATTGCGGCCGCCCCAGGGGTCGCGCGTCAAATTGACGCCGCCGGCGAGCAAAACGTTGAAGGTTTTGGCGCGCGCCTCGGCGCCGATCATCGCGCCGCCCGCATAGGCGATGGCAGGGTCAAAACTGGAGGCGGTGGCAAGACTGGCGGGCAGGGCGGTAGCGGTGTCCCCCTTGCGCTGCTCAACCTGATTGGCCACGCCAAGGCTGGCGTCGCTTTCGCGCAGTTCGGGGATGCCGAGGCGAGGAATAGCCCGGCTGTAACCGGCCGAAGGCAGCATGTCGGTTGGTGCGCCCGGCGTACCGATCACGCGGGGTGGGAAGAGCGTGTGGAGCAACTCGAACTTTTCCTCGCTCGTCATGGCTGAGACCAAGGCGGCGGCGCGCTCTTCAGCCGGGCGCTTCGTGTCCGACCATACGGTGTTCTGGGCCTGAACGGGCGCGCTGACGCCCATCGCCAGTGTGGCTGCGGCCAGCAGCAGATGCTTGCGCGAAGGACGGGCGAAAGGATGAGCGGACATGCGGGGGTTCTCGCTTTCTCAGGAAAGGCGGTGGATCTGGTTGATGAGCGCGCGGTGGTCGGGCAGCGCCGCGATGGCTTGGGGCGCTGCGGCACGCAGCTGTGAAACCGCCGACAGCGCCTGCCGCGCGCCTTGCGGGTCAGCCTCAATGGCGCCTAGCCCCGCAGCGGTGTCAAAGCCCATGCCGTTGAGGATGTAGGTCCAGCTTGGCGGCAGAAAGCTCTCGTGATCGACGACGAAATCGAAGCGTGAGGGCACGCGGTGGCGCCATTGCGCGATCCGGTCGCGCAGGCTCTCGCTCCATGTGGCAGGGTCGGTGTTGTCGCGCCAATAGCCAGTGTCGCGGCGATGGCTGATGCAATAATGCAGCTTGAGGAAATCAGTGATCGCCGCGAAACGGGCCGCCATATGGCGGTTGTAGCTTCTTGCCGAGGCTTCCAGCACGGCAGGGTCCAGCCCGGCGCGCAGCATCTGGCCGAGCATTTGGGCCGCCACCTCGATCAGCATGATGCCGGTCGATTCCAGCGGCTCGAAAAAGCCCGCCGAAAGGCCGATAGCGGCGCAATTGCCGATCCATTGGCTTGCGCGGTATCCGGTACGGAACTGCAGGCGGCGGGTGGTCAATGTCTCGCCAGCGCCGCCGGCATAGCGGCGGATGGTCGCTTCGGCCTCATCGTCGGACATGTGGGCGCTGGAATAGACGTAGCCCGTGCCCCGGCGGTCGGGCAGGGCGATATCCCAGATCCAGCCGGCGTCATGCGCCGTGGCTTTGGTGTAGGGGGCAATGGGGGCATCGGGCGCGGCATCGGGGATTTGCATCGCGATGGCGCGGTCGTTGAGCAGCACATCGCCAAGCGGCACGAAGGGTGAGCCAAGCGCCTCGCCGATCAGCTTGGCGGCAAGCCCTGAGCAATCGATGAAGAAGTCGCCGACGATCTCGGGCGCGCCGTCATGGGGAATGATGGCGGCGACAAGGCCCTGATCGGTCAGGCGGGCCGAGGCGATGGTGGTTTCCACAAGCCGCACGCCCTTTGCCTCGGCGATGTCGCGCAGATAGCCGGCCAGTGCCACGGCATCGAAATGATAGGCATAGTTCAGCGGGCCGGCGAAATCGGGGTCCTGCGCGCGCTTGGGCGCACGGCCGGCGCGGATTACATTTTCCTGCAGGCTCAGCGCCTCGGCCCATGACGGGCGGCGCGGATCGACGCCGCTGTCGAGCCAGAAGGGCATCAGGCGCTCGTCGCTGCCCGGTTGCGGCAGGTCGAAGGGGTGAAAATAGTCGTCGGCTGTGTTGCCGGGCGTGGGGCGGCCAGACCAGCCCACAAAACGCACGCCTTGTTTGAAGGTGGCACGGGCGGCGCGCATGAAATCGCCTTCCGCCACGCCAAGATTGGCAATGGTGTTGCGCAGCGTTGGGAAGCTGCCTTCGCCCACGCCGATGATGCCGATCTCGGGCGATTCAACGAGGGTGATGGCCCAGTCACGGCCAAGGCTGCGCGACAGCATGGCCGCGGTAAGCCAGCCCGCCGTGCCGCCGCCCACAATCACCAGTTGGCGCGTGTGTCCCATGGCTCAACCATCCCGGAAAGGAAAAGGAGCAGCCACCGCCCGAGAAGAGAGGGGGGAGGCGGTGGCTGCGGGAGTGGCACCCGGGGTTTTGGATGGCCGGGCGCCGGGAGGGATCAGAAGCCTGCGCGGAAGCGCACGCCCCAGGTACGCGGCGGTTCGTAGTTCGACAGGAACACCGGCGAGAGACCATTGGTCGGACCCGATACGCTGGCGCTGGTGCGGATGCGATGGTCGGTCAGGTTCTGGACGAAGGCCTCGACCATGTATTTGCCGCCGGGCGCCGTATAGGCCAGCGAGGCGTCGATCTTGGCAAAGGCGTTCTGCTTGTCAAAGTCGGTGCCGAGCAAACCCTTGCCCGCCTGATTGGCCGCCGCATAACGGCTGGCCACATCGCCGTTGAAATAGGTCAGCCAGCTCATGGTTTCGTAATGCACGGTGGCGCGCGGCGTGATCTTGCCACCCTTGTCGAGCACGAAGTCATGTTCATAGCTGCCCGTCATCGAGAAGCGCGGCGCATGCGGCAGCTCATTGCCCTTGAGGTTTTCAAGGTTGGCGGGGGTGTTGTTGTAGATGCGGTTGTCGACGGTGATCAGGTCGTCCAGCTTGGTCTTCTGCACCGTGGCCGACAGGTTGATGCGGTCATTATGCGTGATGTTGGCCGTCATTTCCGCTTCGAAACCATAGGACTTGGCGCCCTTGGCATTGGTGGTGACGATCTGGCTGCCCACGATGTTGCCGTTGGCATCACGCGTCGTGATCGCCTGATTGACCTGATAGCCGGTGAAGTTGCTGTAATAGGCAGCAAGGTTCAACGTGGCGCGGCCACCAAAGAAGCGCGACTTTGAACCCACTTCATAGTTGGTCAGCGTTTCAGGCCCGGCCAGCAGGCCGCCATCCTCGATGTTGCCCGACTTGAAGCCGGTGCTCACGCTGGCATAGGCAAGGGTGCTGTCGGTCACCTGGGCGTCTGCACGGGCGAGCCAGGTCAGCTTGTTCCATGAACCATGGGTATCGTTGGGCGAAATGGCCCAGAGATTGCCATACTGGGAGGTCTGGGCGTTCAACTGGTTGACCACGTCCTGCGCATTGCCCGCGCCATTGAGGTCGAGGTTGAAGATGCCCGGAATGCTGGGGATGGCAGCGGCGCAAGCAGCGGCCTGCGCGCCGGTCAGCGTGCTGGGGCAGCCGTTGAAGGTGACGTTGCGGCCACCGATGTCCTTCTTAGCGTCATGGGTATAACGCAGACCACCGGTCAGGTTGATCTTGTCCGTGACGTGCCAGATGGCCTGACCGAAAGCGGCGGTCGAGTCGATCTGGCGATCAGCCTGAATGAAGGTGCCGGCCCAGTTGAACGTGCCGTCGCGATAGCCGTTGCGCTGGTCGATGTCGAAGCGGATCTTGTTGACTTCGTGGCTGTAATAGCCACCCAAAATCCAGTCGACGCGGTTGTGGCCGGACGACTTGAGCTGAAGCTCATGGCTCCAGAAATCATAGCGCGAGAAGGCGGTGCGGTTCTCACCGAAGGCGTCCACGGGGGCCGTCGGGCCAGTGGGAGGGAAGGCCCCGGCATCAGCATCGGAATCCGCCGTGCCACCCACGCGCGACCAGCCGGCAATATAGGTCGCCTGA
This sequence comes from Sphingomonadales bacterium, assembly GCA_028871475.1. Classification (GTDB taxonomy): domain Bacteria; phylum Pseudomonadota; class Alphaproteobacteria; order Sphingomonadales; family Sphingomonadaceae; genus Novosphingobium. The sequence continues at coordinate 14,652 of JAGWMZ010000016.1, forward strand.
ACATGGTCACTGATGTCGTAACCCATGTTCGAGCGGATGCTCGCCGAGTAACGGTTGGTTTCGGGCGCCGTATCGACCAGGGCCGACCAGAATTTCTGACCGGCACGCGGGTTCTGCATCAGCTGGAGGATCGGCGAACCGTCATCCTTGTAATATTCGCCCGACAGGTCCCAATGGAACTTGGGCAGTTCCCAGCGCGCGCTCAGGCGGGCCGACTTCTGGTCGCCGGCGTAATAGCGCTTGCCACTGGTGACGAAGGCCGAAGGGTTGATACCGTTGCCGGTGGGCGGGGTCTGATAGGAAATATAACCATCGTGACGGTCGGTGATGAAAGCCGCGCGAATGGCGAAGTTGTCGGTGATCGGAATGTTGATCATGCCGCGCACGCCAAAGCGGTTGTAGGCGCCGCCTACAGCCTCGACAGAGGCCGACAAGGCATCAAACTTGGGCTTGGCGGTGACGAGGCTGACCGCGCCTACAGTGGCGTTGCGGCCAAACAGCGTGCCCTGCGGGCCGCGCAGCACTTCGACGCGCTCCATGTCATACATCAACGCCGAGGCGCCCTGCGCGCGAGGGCTGTAGATGCCGTCGACATAAATGGCGACTTCGGGGTCAGCCACTTCGGTATAGGCGCTGTCGTTACCGATACCGCGCATGGTCAGCAGGATCGCGCCCTGGTCACCCTGCTGGGCAAAGTGCAGGCTGGGCACATATTGGGCCAGGCCCGTCACATCCTGCACCTGCTGCTTGTTGAGCAGGTCCTGGCTGAAGGCCGAGATGGCGATCGGGGTCTTGGACAGGCTGGTTTCGCGCTTGGTGGCGGTCACCACGATTTCAGCGACCTGATCCGCATTGGCTGCCGGCGCCGGGGTGGGCGTCGCGGTCTGGGCCATGGCGGGGGTGCAGACCATCACGGCCGCAAGCGCAGTGCTCGCGGCAAGCATATGCCGTTTCATGCAAAATCTCCCTGAAGGCGTCTCTAGGTAACAGGACGTCTGTGGGAGGCTGGTTCGACGAAAGACGGGATGAAGTCAATGTGATTTCTGACAGCGCAATCATATGCATATGATTGCGCTGTCATGTTGTGTGTCGGGCGTTGCAGAAATGCCACGCTTTTGCCTTGCCCTGCGGCGCAGGTGATGCAATCTAGACCTTCGGGGTGGTTAAATGACCCAAATTTCGGGTATCAGGCGCGGGAATTTCAGTGAACGTCACCATCAAGGATGTGGCCGAGGCGGCGGGGGTCTCCCCCAAGACGGTGTCGCGCGTGCTCAATGGCGAAGCCTATGTGCGGCCCTCGGTCAAGGAGGTGGTTCTCGAAACGATCAATCGTCTGGGATACAAGCCGAATATGGCTGCGCGCAGCCTGGCTGGCGCGCGTTCCTATCTGATCGGCCTGGCCGTGGATGACCCCACCTGGTCGGCCTATGCCGCCGGTCTGCAATTGGGTGCCATCAAGAAATGCCGTGAGCGCAATTACCATCTGGTGGTGGAACCTGTCGACACGAATCAGGCCGAGAGCGAGGAGGCCTTGATGCGCGCCATCGCCCATCTGCGGCTCGATGGGATCATCCTTGTGCCCCCGCTTTGCACGTCTGACAGCTTGCTCGACCGGATCGAGGCGATTGGCCTTCCCTATGTCCGTGTCGCGCCGGGCCAGCAGCCGGAACGCTCGGCGCTGGTGGAAATTGACGAGCGGCAGGCCGCCTTTGACTTGACCTGCCATCTCATCTCGCTCGGTCATCGCGACATTGGCTTTATTCAGGGTATCGAGCAGCACGCCGCCACGCCGCTGCGTCGAGCTGGCTTTCTCGATGCGATGCATCAGGCCGGCCTGCCGGTGAAACCATCGCGCATCCAGCCGGGCGATTTCAATTTTCATTCCGGGCTCGAGGGCGGCGAGATCCTGCTTGGCGATGCGCAAGACCGGCCAACGGCCATTTTTGCCAGCAATGACGATTCCGCAATGGGCGTGATCGCAGCTGCCAGTCGGCTGGGCATACCTGTGCCGCAGGCCCTCTCGGTGGTGGGGTTCGACGATGCGCCCGCCGCGCGAATCGTTTGGCCCGATATCACCACCGTGCGTCAGCCGCTGGGCGATATGGCGGGGGCGGCGGTCGAAATTCTCGTGGACCCGCGTTATCGCGCCAATATGCAGGATGTCGCCTTTCGTCGCGTTTTACCCTATGAAATCATTCACCGCGGCAGTGTCGGCCCTTGCCCGACCTGACCAGCCCGTCCGGATGAGACGGAATGAGGGGGTAGAATGCCACGTGACCATGGGCCGCTGCGCTCGACCGGCTTTTTGTTGGCCTTTGCCTTGGCCAATGCTGGCGGGGTGCTGACCTATCTTCCGCTGCTGACCCTGCTTTTGCCGCTCAAGGTCGAAGCGATGAGTGGGGCCGGGCGGGTCATCGCCTTGTCGCGCATTCTCATCGGCGGCGCCATCGCGGCCAGTCTTGGCAACATTCTGGCCGGCATGGTGGTGGACCGCAGCTACGCCCATGGCGGAGGACGCCGTCGCTGGATGGTGGTTGGCATTGTGCTGACTTGCCTGGCGTTCGGGCTGATTTTGCGCGCAAAAACGACCGACGCCTTGATGGTGGCCGTTCTGGCGTTTCAGTTGGCGATCAATGTCCTGCTGTCTCCCGTTACGGTCCTGATGGTGGATGAAGTGCCCGATGAGCAGAAAGGTCTGGCCGGCGGATTGCTGGCGCTGGGGCAGCCCATTGCCATGCTTGCCGGGGTCGGGCTGGTATCGGCCTATGAGGCTGGCGAGGCGCTGGCCTATCTGGCGACCTGTGCTGGGGTTGGCCTTCTGACCCTGCCTCTGTTGTGCACGCGGCCCCGGCCTGCCTCATGGCGGGTGAGCAGCCAACCGACGATGAAGGCTGGCGATCTGGTCTGGGTGGGCCTTTCGCGCCTTCTCTTGCTCACGGCCAACAGCCTTCTCGCGGGGGTGCTGGTCTATTATTTTGAAACGCTCTCGTCGCAGGTGACGCCCGGCATGGTCGCGCGACGCGTGGGGGTGATTTCCATGCTGGCCTGTGCGGCGGCCGTGCCGGTTGCTGTGGGGGTGGGGGCCCTGCCCATTCACGGGGTGACGAGAAAGCGGGTGATTGCCGTTGCGGCACTTGCCGCGGGTGTGGCGATTGCCGTGCTGGGGCTTGCCGATCGCTGGCAGGTGGCGGCTTTGGGCTATGGGCTTTTTGTCTGCATGGTGCAGGTCTATTCCAGCCAGCATTCGGCCATGGTGGCGCAGGCCTTGCGTTCAACCCGACACCGCGCCCGCGACCTGGGGCTGCAGAATTTGGCCAACACCGTCCCGGCGATCCTCGGGCCTGGGCTGGTGTTGGCGCTTTATGTGCAGAAAGACTTGCATGTGTTGATATGGGCGATGCTCACCCTTGTCGCGGGCAGCGTGCTTTCGATGCTGATGGTGCGGGTCAGGGCGTCCTGATGATGGCGGAAAAAGCCTCCTGCCCGTGCCTTTCGGCGAGCTGCCAACTGTAGCACGTCGCCACCATGCTGACCTCTCGCAGCAAGGTGTTGCAGATCTTGGCCTTGTGCCGGGCGGAGATAAACGGGCGGTAGGGGGCTGCGGTCAAGACTGGTGCTGACCTTGAGCGCTTCTGTAGCAGGAACGAGACCGTCGATCGAACGCTCGGCGATGCCTTCACCCACCGGCGCGATGACGGTCAGGATCATACATCTTTCACGCGCCTGACCCAATGCGGCGGCGGCGAAATCCTCAACCTTGCGGGGCGGGCCAGATGGTTTGAGGCTTCCTTCGGTGAGGGTGTAGACCTAGCGGAAATTGATGATCGTGCGACGGAATAAACGGCGATGATGAGTATGGTTGTATAGGAAAATGGCACCAGGCCGATCGACTCGAATGGGGCTCTGCACAGCTCATAAACGAGTATTGAAATGATCGTAAAATTCAGGCGATTTTTTCGAATGCAACCCGTCACGATATTGATAATCGGTAAGGCAATGATGGTGGAAAATACCATTATCATTCCGATGATTCCGAAATTGATCTTCCACTCAATCATCGAGTTGTGAAAATTAAACCCGGACCGTCCGAGAATCCCCTCTGACCGCCAAAGCCCCTCGGCGTTGAGGTTTCCTTGCACCCAAAAGGCATTGTAGCCCACGCCCAGCCAGGGATGGGATTGCGTAATGTCATCGGCCCTAGCCCAAAGATAGACCCGCCCCGTCAAGGTCGGGTCTTTGCCGAAAAACTGCATCACAACAGCGCTTACCGGGTCAAGCCAAAGGGTGCGCGTGATAAACAGGGCGAATAGCAAGACACCGGTAACGATGAACATGGGCGCGCGCATTGTGCGGGGCATGAGCATGAAAGCGGTCAGGATGATGTAGGTTGCGATCACTTCCGTTACGCCGATAATGGCGCCGGAGGACTGTGCGATCGCTATGATGAACAGATCCGCGATGGCGAGGGCAGCGGCATAGATTGCCACGGCGAGTTCCGATCGCCTGACCGCCCATGCGATCGCGTTGAGTGACAGGATAAAACCCAGAACCGCTGTATCGCCCGCGTAATTTTTCCCTTCCGCCAGTCCTGAAAAGGCGCTGCCGCCATGGGCGCCCCATTTGACGGAATGGCCGAACATCAAAGAGGCAAGGGTGTACAGGCTCCATCCGAAGAACAGGCCGATAAAGGCTTCATCCTCCGATGTTTGGCGGCCAATCTGGATGCCGATGAGGACGGTGATGGTCGTTTCGGTGGCGTAGTAGAAGGTGGTTCCGGGGTATTGCGACCAGAGTGTCGACAGAAAGATCCACCCTATCGGAATGATCAAAAACCAGCTTTTCTGCGTTGTTCTGGCCACTTTCCTGAATTGAAAGGCGGTGAGCATGCCCAGTGCGACGACATGAATGACCACGGTCAGGCTGGACAATTGATAAGAGAACAGCACGCTTGCCGCGATGACGGCGCAAAACACGAAGATGGGCCAGTCATAGCCGGCTTTGCGTTTTGCCGGCATTGCCGGCGCGGTGCGATATGCGGGCGCTGCCGAAGCTGCCATGGTTTGAAAGCTCATCGAAGTTTCTTCCGCCAAAAGCATGTCTGGAGACTGTCAGCGCCAGGTGGCGATGGTGGGCGGGCTCGGTTCGATCACTTCCGCACTGGCAGCCGTGCCTCGACCCTTTGCGGCTTTGTGCCTCATGCTGATGCGTTTCAAGCGTTCCCGGACAGGACGCTCAAAGCCATGAAAGCTGATCACCCCGAGGGCTGTCGTCATCAGCAGGTAGAGCAGCATGCCTTCGGCTTTCACCAGCCAGCCAAAGCCCAGTCCGAGCCCCGCTGAGGCAACCACCATGGCGATCTGCAAAGGAATATGCAGGAGATAGGTTGAATAGCTGATGTCGCCCAGTTTCGCGGTCCACCGCCAAAGGCCGCTCAGGCTGGTTTCGAGCGAGAGGGCAAGCGTGATCATCGAGGGAAAGAGCAGAAATCGGAGGAATAGTTGAATTGCGAAGGCTATGTGATGGTTCCAGGGCGTGGGCAAACTGCGTGCTGCAAGCCAGAGTATGGCGGCGCCAACCACGCTGGAGAGACAGAGCATTGCGGACGCGATCCGGAAACGTGGCAAACCAAGCTGCCGCTGCAAAAGGTAAAGGGCGCCACCTGTAAAAAATCCACTGATTCCCCGCCCGCACGCGGCATCGAATTTGTAGATGAGCAGACCCGCCGCAGTCATACCCAGTGCTGCGGTGAGGCGCGGGCCGCCGCAAAGGGCGACAAGGAAGAACAGGGCATACAACAGCATTTCGACCGAGAGCGACCAACTCGGCCCATTGAATGACTCCGCCCCGGCAAAGGGCAGGCCATTGGCCATCACAAGATTGAGCGCGAAATGCCATCCATCCTGCGCGGTATAAACAAAGCTTCCGCCCAGCATGCGGCCATAGGCAAGCTGCTCACCCGCAACGATAAAAAGGGTAAGGAGATGGAGCGGGTACAAACGGAACAGCCGCAGGGAGATAAAGCGCGTAAAGGTGATACGCTTCTGCGCGATGGCAGTGGCATAAAGCCAGAAGAACACAAATCCCGACAGCTGGAAAAACAGGTCAACCGCCATCCAGCCATAATCATAGATGGGCCACAGCACGGTATTGAACAGGCGATCACCGGGCAGCGGATGGATAGTCTGTACGCTGTAAAAATGGGGGAAGTGGAACATCAGCACGATGAAGGCAGCCATCCCCCGCAACCCGTCGAGCGATTGGATATGGCCCGTGAGGATAGGGGGCTGGCTTGATCCCTGTTTTCCGCCTGCCATGTCGCGCACCCCTTGCCCTGTCGTTCCGGGCGAGTTTAGCCTCCCTTCACTGATCGGGAAGGTGGGGAAAGGCCCGCATTGGAGCCATCTGTCGCGTAGGGCCTTATTGGGCCAGGCGCCAGGCTTTCACATATTTCACGCGCATGGCAATCTGGGTTGCCGCAGGATCTGGCGCGCCCGGCCAGCTTCCGCCGATGGTCAGATTGACGATGAGGAACATCGCTTCGGTAAAGTCCGAAGGCGTGGCCGATTGTCCGACCAGGTCGCCATCGTAATAAAAGCCGATTCTGTCGGGCAGCCACATCACGCCATATTGATGCCATCCATGCGCGCAATCCCCCTTGGTGACGACCTGGGAGTGACCATGTGCTCCGCCCTGACCTGTATGGACGGTCCAGTACACCTTGCCGTCGCCGACCGTCTCGGGAAAATCGATCTCGCCATGCAGTGGCCATGGCCCCTTGGCCGGCAGCAGCCAGAGTGCGGGCCAGGCGCCTTTTTCGCAGGTGGGCAGGTTCATTTCGGCTTCGAAATAGCCCTGTTTCTGGGCAAAGCTGAATTTGGTGGTCAGTTGGCCCGTCGCCCAACTGCGCCCGAACAGCCGCGCCTGTAAGGACGGGCTGACGCGTCGCGCAGTGATGGTAAGCCCCTCAGGGCCGGTGGCAAAGGGGTTGATGCCCAATGGCGCATCCTTCTCGGTGCCTGGCACCGGCATGCCGCGATAGTCAGGGTCGATGCCCAGCGACATTCCGCCAACACTCCGGTTTCGGGGGGAACTTGGGCCACCGTCGCCAAACACCGTGCGCCAGCGATGGGGATGCTGGGGTCGGATCTGATCGGCACCGGCGTCCAGACTGGCGAAGGTTTCTTCGAAACTGGGGCGCCCCAGCGTCGCTGTCCGCACCCTTGTCGGCAAGGGGGAGGAAGGGGCCTTGCCGTAGAGACACTGCGGCGTGATGGCGAGGGCACTCGCCCAAATCAGGGCCAGGCGAATTGAATGTGGCAGATGGCGAGTCATGCAGCGTGGCCGGCCTTTCACAGGCCATCACCGTGATCGCCCGTGAAACCTATCGCCGATCACGTTACGCCTGCCCATTGCAGATCGGTCCGTCGCGGATTCAAAGGTGGCGACGGTCAAAGGCGGGATGCGCTGCGCCTTGGCTCAGCACCCCATAAACAGCCAAAATGCCTGAGCTGGGAGGGGAGATTTTTCCACGATATCATTAAATTAAAACGATTGCACATCGGTATACATTTATACTCATGCGTACATCCCCTCAGCGTAACAACGCCGAAGGCCAGCCAAGCAGTGCGTTCACCGCACTCCTGCACATGTCTATTACTCTTTAGGAGGAATTTGGTTCCCGACAAAATGAGCGGGGATCAAAAAATGTCGAGCTACGCAAATTCACTGGGAACAAGCCTCTTCTACTCAACAAGCACCACCGGCGCGTATTACGGCGCGGCAACCGGCGGCACGCTGACTGGCACCGCCGCCAATGACAAGTTACGCGGCAATGGCACTGGCGACACGCTGATCGGCGGCTTGGGCGATGACACCTATATCGTCAACACGCTCAAGGATGTGGTGGTCGAAGCCGCTGGCGGCGGCAATGATACCGTCTGGTCCTATGCTCCCAAATACACGCTGGGCGCCAATGTCGAAAATCTCGTCCTCTACTCCAATGCCTGGTATGGCGAGGGCAACAACCTCGACAACGTCATCATCTCGACCGTCTCGGGGCAAACCATCAATGGCGGCGCGGGCAATGACGTGCTCATTGCTCAGGCCAGCAACACCACCTTCATCGAAGCCAAGGGTAACGGCAGCGACGTGATCTACGGTTTCAACGCCACGGATCAGATCCGCCTCGACAATTACGGGCTGACCAGCTTCAATCAGGTCAAGGCCATCACCAGCCAGGTCGGCGCGGATACATTGCTCAATTTCTCCAATGGTGAGCACCTCATCCTCAGGAACACGCTGGCCACCACGCTGACGGCCGACAATGTCCTGCTGGGGCTCGATACATCGAAAATGACCAGCACGTTCAGCGATGATTTCAATGCGCTGAGCCTGGCCATGAATGGCGGCACCTGGCTCACCCAGTTCGGCAATGGCACGACATCGACAGTGGGGATGCGCACGCTCAGTTCGAACGGTGAACTCGAGGTCTATATGGATGCCGCCTACAAGGGCACGGGCACGAAATCGCTCGGCATCAACCCCTTTGCGATCGACAATGGCATCCTGACCATCACCGCCGCGCCGACCCCGACGCAGGACCTGCAGTATCTGGGCAATCTGGGTTACACCTCGGGCCTGTTGACGACGCGCACCTCCTTTGCGCAGGAATATGGCTACTTTGAAGTCAAGGCCAAGCTGCCCTCGGGTCAGGGCTTTTGGCCCGCTTTCTGGCTGCTGCCCGCGGACGGCAGCTGGCCGCCCGAACTCGATGTCTTCGAGCAGCTCGGCGGCGATCCTTCGACCATCTACATGACGACCCATGCCGTTACCGCCACCAGCTCCAATGCCGCCGATCAGGCCCGGCTGAACATCGATACCACGCAGTGGCACACCTATGGCGTCAATTGGGGGCCCAGCACCATCACCTATTACGTCGATGGTCAGGCCGTGGCCGAAATGCCCACGCCCGACACGATGAAAAAAGAAATGTACATGCTGATCAATATGGCGGTGGGCGGTTGGGCCGGCACTCCGGTCGCGGGCAGTACGGCGCAGATGCAGGTCGACTACGTCAAGGCCTATTCCACTGCCGATACCGTTTCGACCACAATTAACGGCGTTCACACCGCCTATTCGGCCGGCACCGGCGCGACCGGCAGTCTTGCCTCATCGCCCGCCGCCAGCAGCGTGACAGCACCCGTCATCACTTACGCCGCGCCCAAGGCTGTGGCCGACAGCTTTGTCACTACGGAAGGCGCGACGCTGACGGTGGACACTGCCCATGGGGTGTTGGTGAACGATAGCCATGATGCTGCCCTGACGCTGGCAGCCAGCGTGCAGACCGGCCCGACCCATGGCACGCTCTCTTTCGCGGCGGATGGCTCGTTCACCTATACAGCCAATGCCGGATATCACGGCTCAGACAGTTTTACCTATCTGGCCAAGGACTCGTCGGGCGCAGCCAGCCTGGCCACCGCCACCATTGACGTGGCGCAGGTGCTGCCCACCGCTGGCGCCGACACGGCGAGTACCGCCTATGCCTCACCAATCACCATCAGCGCCTCGGCGCTGATGGCCAATGACAGCATCGGCACCGGCTATGCCCTGTCGATCACCGATGTCGGCGGGGCCAACCACGGCGCCGTCGTCATGGATGGGCAAGGGCAGATCATCTTCACGCCCGATGCCTTCTTCAATGGCAATGCCAGCTTCACCTATACGGTGGCCGATGCCTATGGCGATGCCGCTCAGGGCCAGGTCACCGTTGCGGTGGCAGCCGAGGTGAAGCCGACGAGCACCTATATCGCAGGAACGGCGGGCGCCGATGTTATCGACAAACACGTCAGCGCCTTTGGCTGGATGATCAATGGCGGGGCCGGCGATGACCATATCCTGGGCGGGGCAGGGGCCAATTCGCTCAATGGCGGCGCAGGCAATGACGTCATTGTCGGTGGCACGGGCAATGACCTGATTACGGGCGGCATGGGTGCCGACATCATGACCGGTGGCGGCGGCATGGACATTTTCGCGTTCAATGCCGGTGATCTCATGACCCTGTCAAAAGGGCCGGTCGACCAGATCACCGATTTCATCAGTGGCACCGACAACAGCGTCCATGATACGCTGCGCTTTGTCGGCTTCAGCAAATCGGCAAGCCTGAGCTGCACCTCGGCCAATGCTGATGGTTCCTTCAATTACCATGTGAGTGATGGCACCAATTCCGGCGACATCATCATTCAGAGCCACGGCCATATGCTGGTCACCGGGGAGTATCTTTTCATGTGAAGAATTTCGTCCGCATCCCTGTTCATGTTACGCGGGCGGAAGGGGAACCGGGTGGTCGCGGCGCCCGGTTCCCGCCTTTCCATGGCTTGTCCTTTTGCGATGTCGCAGTCCTTTCGCTGCGCCAGATTTTCGTCCAGCCAATGGATCAGCGGGCCGTAAGATTGCTCGGGCGAGAAGGCGGTTCGCGCGACATCAAGTGCACGGTCGGCCCGCCGCATGCGCAGGGCAAGGTCACCCAGCAGGCTGACAATGCCATCGGCAAATCCTGCCGCATCGTCGGCCTGCCAGACGGCAGGGCCGGCTTCGGCTTCCACCCCCTGCAGGGTTACCGAAGTGGCAACCACCGCCTTGCCCTGTGCCAGTGCGTCGATCAGCTTGATTTTCAGCCCGGACCCGGCGGTCAGAGGGGAAATGACGACCCCGACCTCACGATAGAGCGGGGTAAGATCGCGCACCACGCCGAGAAATTCGATGCCGGAGCGGCGATGCTGCATGGCGGATCCGGCAAAGCGGTCTGCCACCGATCCGGCAATGAAAAGACGCGCATCTGGCCGCCTTTCGCGCACCCGTGGCCATATCTCGGCGAAGGTCCATTCAAGCGCCATGACATTGGGCGGCGCAATGCTGCCGACGAACAGAACGTCACGGTCATTCCCGGGCTGGGCAAGTGCGACGGGATGCGCGGCCATGGGGGCGGTCAGCACGTGCACGGATGGCACATGGCGCCGCACCCAGTCCGCCTCCTGCGGCTGGATGGCAATGACCGCATCGGCTTGCCGCATGAGAGCGATCTCGCGTTCGCTGTCCAGATCGGTCACTGAATCGCGCGATGCATCATCGCCGAAGCTGGCTGTGCGCTGGGCATAAAGGTCATGAAGGATGATCGCGCTGGGTGCCTCAGGCCTGAGGAGCATCGGTACAGCCTCACCCTGAAAGACGTAGTCGATCAACACGGCATCGGCCTTGCTGCGACCGTACCGGGCTACAAACAAGCGATCCTTCTCGCTCCACGGCATGGCGATGGCGTGAGGGTAGGGGGTGTCTGGCAGGTTCAGGCGCAGGCCCACTGCTTTGGCGAGGCGTGCGCAAGTTCCCAGCACTGCGTCGCGCCACACCTGCCAGTCGAGCGAGATGATCAACCGCCCGGCCTTGACCACGCCGCGCACGCGATGGCTCGCGAAAGCGTCAAGATCGGGGCGCAGCCGAATGACGGGCCGCCGCCCCATCACCGAGGGTGCCGGTTGCAGGAGATGAGGCGTCATCCCCGCCGCGCGGAGAGCGTCAGCGATGTCGAGAAGATAGGCCGAACTGCCATTGTCGCGACCGATGATCCTCTGTCGGCTGACAATCAGGACGTTGCGGCCCGTCTTTGGTTCTGCCGACGGTGCGGGCGCGATGTGGCGTGAGAGCCGGGCAACAATTGGAAGCCGCAGCAGCCGCACAGAGGATGGGCATTTCAGGAAGAGGGCGAGTGCAGCGCCGATCTTTCTTTGCTTCAGGGCATCAATTGCCTTTTGAAAAATAAGCGCGTCGCGCGTGGCGCCCACCCGCCGCTGAATTGCCTGGCGGGTGGCTCGGTCAGCCAGGGGAAAGCGGGCGTGAATGGCCTGCGATGCGCGAGCCATGGCATCGAGATCGGCGGTGGTGGTGCGATGGGAGATCGAGCGCTGATGCTTGCGGTAGAAATAGGTCAGCCTTGGCGATACCCAATAGCGCATGCCTTTGGCCAATGCGCGGATGATGAGATCGTCGTCCTCGGCTATCCTCAGGCTTTCATCATAGCGCAGCCCTGCTTTGTCCAGCGCCGCGCGGCGGATGACCGGTTTGAGAAAACCAAGGTTGGGCTTGCCGCCATACATCACGCTCTGCTCGAAATAACGCAGGGGCGTGATCTCGAATTCCTCATGGTTTTCCGGGGTCGTCAGGAAACCCGCTGTGTCGCCGTCGAAGGTGTCAGAGAAAACGAGCAAGTCATCAGCAACGATGTCAGCGGATAATCGTTCCGCGACCTCAAGCAAATATTCCAGCCGAGACGGATGCATCATGTCGTCATTGTCGAGTATGGCAAGCCATTCGCCGCGTGCTTCCCCCAGCGCCCGGTTTCGTGCCGCGGCAGGGCCGCCATTGCGCCCGGCAGGAAGGAATCGGACCCTCGCATCCTGCGCAGCCAGAAAGCGGCCAATGGCCGGGCTTTCATCGCTCGACAGGTCATCCGCGATCAGAACCTCAATATTCTTCACCGTCTGGCCCAATGCGGAGCGTACCGCCTGCTCCAGGTAGAGAGAGCCATTGTAGTTGGCGATGATGACGGAAACGACAGGCCTGTCAGTGGGTGGCTGGATCATCAGGCCGGTTCCGACGCGTAAACAGACCCAAGATCCGTACTATTTCTGGGCGATTTCAAGGCGGCACCTCATGCTCAGGCGGCGCGTCCGCCACGTTCGGTCAAATCAGTGACGTCAGCACGATCCGCGCTGCAGAAGCACAGCGGGCACGGTGCGCGCCATGATCACGCCGTAAAGGGCGACATTGCGCTTGCGCACATACATCACATCCATCGCCACGCGGCGGCGATAGCTGGTGTTGCTGCGCCCGCTCACTTGCCACAGGCCGGTAATGCCGGGCCGCACGGCGCAATATTTCGGGAAGTGGTGGCCATAGCGGCCAATCTCGCTGGGGACGATGGGGCGTGGGCCAACCCAGCTCATTGTTCCCGTCAAAACATTGTAAAGCTGTGGTAGTTCGTCGATGCTGCTGCGCCGCAGGAAATGGCCCACAGCGGTGATACGCGGGTCGTTGCGCAGTTTTTGCGTATTGTTCCATTCCGCCCGCGCGACCGGATCGGCGGCAAGAAGCCGCGCAAGGCGCATATCGGCATCGCAAGCCATGGTGCGGAATTTCCAGCAGCCGAAAGTCTTGCCATCCCGCCCGATCCGTTTGTGGATGAAGATGGCGGGGCCCGGACTGCTCATGCGTATGACAATGGCGGTCAGCACCAGCAATGGAGCGAGGGCAATCAGCGCTGCCGTCGCCAGAATGATGTCGAAGAAGCGTATCCAGTCCCACGTGAAAGGGAGGGTTATCTTCGGTGTAGTGAAGGAAGCTGGCAAAGTCGCCATTGTGCACCTTTTGACAGTCATTGTTGCAGCGCAAACTATCGTCAGGCGTTTCGATGGAGAACTTGGAACATGTCCGTATCGGGGATGTCTCGGGCGTGGTCTTAATTGTCAAAGTTCTCTGGAACTACGGGATTATGTATTATTTCGTATAGTGCATTGTGCGATGAGCTGAGGCAAATTGCGATGGCTTGGTCAATGAATTGCTGGCAGGCTTCCGCTCATCCAGGCGGGGAAACTGCCTTGCGCAGCGGACGGCCAGAACGGATCATGCCAGCCAGAAGCCTTGGCCAGCCTCCCAGCGCGATCCATAGTGGATTGTTGCTGCGCTGTTCCTCGGCCAGCCCATAGCGCAGCGGTTCGTCGCGTCTTTGCGCTCTGTGCGTTCCGAACAGCCGGTCGAAGATGATCACTACGCCGCCATAGTTGCAATCGAGATAGGCCGCATTGCTGGCATGGTGCACCCGGTGATGCGCGGGCGTGTTGAGCACCCATTCAAGCACGCCCAGCCGGCCCACCGCCTCGGTATGCAGAAAAAACTGATAGCGCAGATCAAAGGCGAGCAGGGCCACCACCAGACGCGGGTCGAAGCCCGCTGCGACCAGCGGGGCATAGATGATCCACCCGGCTGACAGCAGATTGGTCCAGCCCAGACGGATCGAGGAGAGCAGGGTCATCTGCTGGGCGCTGTGATGGACCGAATGGGTCGCCCACAGCCATGCGATGCGATGGCTGGCGCGGTGGAACCAGTAATAGGCAAATTCCACCGCAACAAAGCCTGCCACCCATGTTCGCCAGTCATGCAGCGGCCAATGGACCAGGGCATGGCGCCAGATCAGGCTATAGCCCCCGCCGATCACCAGCGCATTGATCGCCGCAAAAGGCAGCCCGCCCAGCGCCACACCCAGCGTCGCCATTGCCGTGCGCGCATCATATCCGCGCCCGGATCGGATCCGCCATACCATCTCGGCCAGAATCATGATGACGAGCATCGCCAGCCATATCGGCGAGCGGGCAAGGGCAAGGCGCTCCATCTCAGTCACCCCTGGCCATGGTGCGCAGGCGGGTGCGGGCCGCGGCCAGTTCAGCCTGGTCGACATAGCCATCGTGATTGGCATCGGCCATGTCGAACACTCGCATGGGGGCGTGAGCCATCTCCTCACGCGTCACCTTGCCGTCATGGTTGAGGTCTCCTTCAGCGATCATCGCCTCAATGCGCGAGGCGGCTTGCGGGCGAAAGGCGATGAGGCGGGTAAAGTCCTCACGGCTGATAACTCCGTCGCCATTGCGATCCATCCGCGCGAAACGGGCCAGACGCGCGGCCTGGAATTCGGCGCGGCTGATGCGGCCGTCATGGTTGGCATCGGCCTCATCGAACATGGCGGCGGGGTCGCGCAGCCCCTGCGCCGCAAGGGGGGCGGCGAAGGGCAGGAGCAGGGCAAAGGCAGCAAACTGGTGCTTCATGACAGTGTCTCCTCAGGGCGCGGTATGGCTGACGCCGCCCGACACTGTGGTCGAGCCACCCGCCGGGCCGGTTACGGTGGAGGAATAGCTGCCCGTGCCATCGCCATTGGCTGTGGCGGTGGTGCTGCGGCCCCAGGTGGTGCCGTTGTTGGTGGTGTGCGTCGCCCCGCCATTATAGGTTCCACCCGAGACGGTATGGCCACGCGTGGTGGTGGCACCATAGCCGCCGTTGGTCTGCACTCCGCGCGTGACGGCGGCGGTGCCGCCGCCGCGCACCGCGCTGGCGCTGGCCGAATAGCCACGCCCATAAGGGCCCTGCACGCTGCGATAGGATGAGCGCATGCGCTGTGCATCGGCTGCGCTGGCGGCGGTGATAGCAAAGAGAGCCAGCGTCAGGCTGGCAATGTGGAAGGTCTTGCGCATGATGTCCTCCTTGGTCGGGGCAAAAGAGTGTTGGCCCGACGAACAGGGAATGGGGCGCGAAGGTAAGTGGATGATGTCGCTGTGTAACGAAGTGTAATCGCATCCTGCGGGTCTTGCCTGCGCGCCGATGGAGGGGGAAAAGGAGGCCATGGCGAACCCTGCTCTTCCCGATGCCAATAGTTTTATCGCGGTTGTCGAGGACGATCCCGAGATCGGCCTGCTGGTGGTCGCCCTGCTGCGGCGCGAAGGTTTCGCGGCGGAACTGTGCCGTGACGGCGTGGCCTTCCACCGTTTGTGCGAGCGGCGGCGGGTGGATCTGGCGATCCTCGACCTCATGCTGCCGGGCGAGGACGGCCTTTCGATCTGCCGCCGCCTGCATGCCAGGGGTGACATCCCTGTGCTGATGGTCACCGCGCGCGCGGAAGATGTCGATCGCGTCATCGGGCTGGAACTGGGGGCTGACGATTATCTGCCCAAGCCGTTCAACCCGCGTGAATTGCTTGCCCGCGCCCGCGCCATCCTGCGGCGAACCCGTGTCAGCCACCGCGTTGGCACGCTGGCTCCGCGCGGCGAGGGCTGGCGCTTTGGCGGCATGGTGCTGGATGGCGGCCGGCGAACCCTGACCGGATCGCATGGTCAGGAGATTGCCTTGACGGGCGCCGAATTCGACTTACTGGCGGCCTTTGCCGCGCATCCCCAGCGCGTGCTGTCGCGCGATCAGCTGCTCGACTGGACGCGCGGACGTGACGCGGCACCCTTCGACCGCAGCGTGGATGTGATGGTGGGGAAACTGCGGCGCCAATTGGCACTCGATCCGCAAGGGGGCGATCTGATCAAGACGATCCGGGGCGGCGGCTATCTTTTTGCCGCCCCGGTTGAAAGGTTTTGATCGCGCCATGACCTTGGGTACCACCCTTTCGCTTCGCATTGCCGCCATTCTGGTGGCGGGCTTTGTGGCGCTGCAATTCATTGTCTTCGGGGCGATGATCCTCCCGGGCCGCCATTCCTCCGATCACCCCTACAGCTTTCTTCCGCCGCGCCAGCTTGCCGTGGTGGTCGAAATGCTGGAGCAGGCAGACCCTGAGCGGCGCGCCCTGCTGGTCGGCGCGCTCGATGGATCGCTGCACACGCTGTCGATCATGCCAGCCATGCCCATCTTGCCACCCAGCAGGAACGCAACGGCCCTGGCGGTGGAGCAGGCCTATCGTGGCGCATTGCCGGGTCACGACGTGCACCTTTCGGTACGTAGCGCGGTCTTTCCGCGGCTGATGCGCGACATGGCCTGGCCCGGGCGGTTGCTTGCGCCGGCGACACTGTCTGTCTCGCTGCGCAGTGGCGGAGCGCTCGTCCTGGTCAGCCGCCCGTCTCCCCTCGTAGGTGAATTTCTCGCCGGGCGGGCGGCACTCGGGGCCGGGGCGGGCGTGCTCGTATTGGTCGCCCTGGCCTGGGCTGTGCGGCAATCGACAAGGCCGATCACGCAGCTTGCCGCGCAGTTGCGCGATTTTTCGACCCGGCTTGATGCGCCTGACCTGCCGGTGGAGGGCGGCGCCGAATTGCGCGATCTGGCCGGGGCCTACAATGAGATGAAGGCGCGCATTGCCGCTCTGGTGAGCGAGAGAACGCGGATTTTGGCGGGCATCGCGCATGATCTGCGCACCTATCTTACCCGACTGCGGCTCCGGGCCGATTTCATCGAGGATGCCGAACAGCGTGAGAGGGCTGCACGCGATCTCGCGGAAATGAGTCTGCTGCTCGACGATACGCTGCTTTTCGCGCAGCCATCGCCAAGGCCCGTCGCGCCAGAGCGCATAGGGGTCGGCGCCGAACTGGCCATGCTGGTGGCGATGCGCCGTGAAATGGGGGACGAGGTTACGCTTGAGCCGCCGACAACCGAGGCCTTTCTGATGGTGGAACGGCTGGCCTTGCGTCGGATTCTGGCCAATGTGGTTGATAATGGCCTGCGCCATGGCGCCTGTGTCACGCTGCGCGTTTGCGTTGGCGAGTGGATCGACGTGCATGTCGCGGATAATGGCCCCGGCGTTCCACCCGAGATGCTGCCTCGCCTCGGCCAGGCTTTCGACCGGCTCGACCCCTCGCGTGATCGCAGCGCCGGTGGGGCCGGTCTGGGGTTGGCCATCACCCGTGCTTTGATGGACCGGCAGGGCGGGCATGTCGTGTTCCGAAATCGCGAGGCTGGCGGATTGGAGGTGATACTGCGTTTCCCCAAGGCAGGATAAGCCCGAGGAAAGCGCTGTGTTCTGTCCGGCATGTCCGATGTGCTGGGCAGAGGAACGCTTGGACCATAGGCTTCCACGGCACGGCGCAGGTTTGCGTTGCGTGAGCAGCATGGCATAGCAAGCTCATGGATCGGGACAAACAACCAGGCACTGTTCGGCACCGGCGCGAACCTCAGCAACCACGCGCCGAGGAAACGCGCGCGCGTATTCTGTAAAAGGCGCGCGATGCCTTTGCCGGCGACCCGCCCACCAAGGATGCCCAACTGCACGTCGACTACGATATCGAGGGATCGGACGTGGGCTATCGCTGGTTCGCGCGGACCGGTGCCAAGCCATTGTTTCCCTTGGGCTTCGGCCTGAGCTATACGACATTTTCCTCGAGCGGCCTGAAAACCGACGGGCACAGTGCCAGTTTCACTCTGACCAATACCGGCCAGCGTGACGGCGCCACCGTCGGCCAGCTTTATCTGGTCAGCCGCAATGGTCGTCCCTTCAGACGGCTGGTCGGCTTTAAACGCGTGGATCTGGCGGCAGGCGCCTCGGCGCCCGTGTCGGTGGCGATCGACCAGCGCCTGTTGGCTGACTGGAAAGAGGGCGGCTGGTCGCTTCCGGCGGGAGACTACGGCTTTGCGCTGGGGCAGGATGCCCAGACGCTGGGGCCAGTCATTACAGTCAAGGTCAAGGGCGCCGTGTGGAAGGACTGACGGACAACTATGCCCCTCCTTTCGACAGGCTGGCAAGGTAGCGCGTGATCGCTTCGACCTGGTCCTCGGGTATCGGGGCCTTGTAGACGTCAATCATCTTGCGCACTTCCTTGTGCCATTCTTCCGCCGAGAGTGGAGGCTGCATCAGCACCATCGAAGTGGAATGGCAGGCGCGGCAATTGGCATTGACGGCGTCGACGTATTCCCCTTTGGGATAGTCCTGATCGAAATCCTGCGGCAGTGAAACAGTCACGCTGCGCAGCATCGGGGGCGGAACAGGTCTGCCCAGGGCCGTCGGTTGCCTGTGTTCCGGCACGGAGGCGAAGGCCGGCGCCATCAGCACCAGTCCCAGCCCGGCGATCGCGGGAAAGAGCTTGCTCATCATGCCTTGCCTCCCGCCATGACGGTCACAGTCTCGACCCCGGCGCGCATATAGCCACCCGGGTTCCAGTTCATCCCCAACGGCTGGCTGACCCCTCTGGTGTTGGTGCAGCGGCAGGTTATCCTGCCTTTGCCGGCGGGCAATGCGAGCCTGTGCGTGAACCGCCGGAAGCTGTAGGGCCCCAGATCCTCGCCCAGCGCCGCCAGTTGCCAACTCTTGCCGCCATCGGTGGAAATCTCGACTTTGGCCACGCCGCAATCGCCGCCCATGGCAATGCCCGAAAGCATCAGAGGTGCCCCTGCCGTCACCTTTTGCCCCTCGGCCAGATTGGTGATGAGTGATCGGGGCACCATCTTGTTGATCGGCTCCTTGGCATAATCGCTCGTGCCCGCGGGCACATCGCCAAAGGGCGTTGTGGGCACCTGATAGGCCTTGGCCATCCAGAAATTGTCGTCCTTGCCCGGCAAGACCTCAATGTCGCAGAGCATCTTGACCCAATAGGTCGAATACCAGCCCGGTACGATCAGCCTGAGCGGGAAACCGTTGAGCAGCGGCATGGCCTCGCCGTTCATCGCATAGGCGATCATCACCTCGCCATCGCGGGCGTGGTCGACAGAAAGCGATTTGCGGAATTTGGGCGCCTCGGCCACCAGGGCCTCGTCAAGCCCGCCAAAGCGCACATCGACCGCCCCGGCCTTGACCCCTGCCTGGCCCAGCACATCACGCAGCCGCACCCCGGTCCAGCGGGCATTGCCCATCGCGCCGTGGCCCCATTCCGCACCGGGCACAGACGGTACGAACAGGCCCCGTGAATTGCCCGAACACTGGTTGACCGCCACATACTCGATCGGCTCGAACCCATGGAGCAGATCGTGCAGCGTAAGTTCCACCGTGCGATCCACATGGCCGCGCACTGTCAGGCGAAAGCTGGAGGCATCGACGCTTTCGGGAATATTGGCCCAATGCCAGCGGACGTAGAACTGGTCGTTGGGGGTCAATATGTGCTTGTCAAACACCTCCATCGGCGTTTCGAGCAGCGGCGGCCGCATCCTTTGCAGGATCATCTCGCCCTTTTGCGGAAAGGCCCTGGTCAGCGGCCGCCGCGAGGGTTTGCCCGGCAGCCCCAGATCGACCATTGGCTGCGCGAGAAGCGGCGAGGACATGATGCCAAAGCCGCCGGCCGCCGCGCCAGCCAACAGATTTCGGCGCGAAAGGGCCGGATTGAAGTCTGCCATCCTGACGAGCGCTCCTTACGCGTGCCGGGCCAGTTCGCCGGCCAACAACTGGTGCCATAGCGACAGGCGGGCACTGCGCTCGTCCTCGCCCATGGCGGGCTGAAAGGTCTCGGTGCCCTGGCGCATCGCTCCGGCTTCGGCCAGCCCGGCATAAAGTCCGCAGCCGACCCCTGCCAGCATCGCCGCGCCCAGGGCGGTGGTTTCCACACTGATCGGCCGTTCGACTGACAGGTCCAGTATATTGGCCAGATCCTGCGCAATCCAGTTGTTTGCGCTCATGCCGCCGTCGATGCGCAGATCACGCCATGCGGCGCCATCGGCGGCAAAAGCGGTTTGCAGATCATGCATCTGATGCGAGATGGTTTCGAGCGCTGCCCGCACGATATGCGCGCGACCCGTATTGTGGGACAGGCCTGCAATATGCCCGCGAATATCGGCTCGCCAATGCGGCGCCCCCAGCCCGGACAGAGCGGGCAAGATGCAGACCCCCCCATTATCCGCCACACTGCGGGCCAGCGTTTCGGTTTCGGAGGCCGCCATCACCATGCAAAGCTGATCGCGCAGCCATTTGACAAGACTGCCGGCGACAAAGACAGATCCTTCCAGCGCGTAGCTGCGTTTCCCGCCGATTTGCGCGACCACAGTGCCGAGCAAGCGATGATGCGAACGCGGAATGCTCTGGCCGGTGCAGCCCAGTACGAAGGCACCGGTGCCCAGTGTGGCCTTGACCTGCCCCGGCATCAAACATTGCTGGCCGATGGTCGCGGCCTGCTGGTCGCCGGCAAGGCCGCAGATCGGGATGGGCGCGCCAAACAGTTCGGGCGCGGTATGGCCAAACTGCCCGGCCGTATCGACGATTTCGGGCAAAGCGGCGCGCGGCACGCCATGCAAGGCGAGCAGATCATCGTCCCAATCGGTGCCATCAAGCGCCATCAGCATCGTTCTGCTGGCGTTGCTGGCATCACTGATATGCAGGCCTCCGGTCAGTTTCCACACCAGCCAGCTTTCCACCGTACCAAAAGCCAGCGCATCGCCGGCCTCGCGCAGCGCGGGGCAGTGGTCGAGCATCCAGCGCATCTTGGTAGCGGAAAAATAGGGGTCCAGAACGAGGCCGGTCTTCCGCGCCACCATGGCTTCGTGACCAGCGTCGCGCATCGCCTCGCAGGCATCGGCCGTTCGGCGGTCCTGCCAGACAACGGCGGGGCCCAGGGGCGCCCCCCTGCGCCGGTCCCATGCCAGCACCGTTTCCCGCTGGTTGGTAATGCCAATGGCCGCGATCCGCGTTGCCCCACCGGCCTGCTCCACCATGGTGCGGGCACAGGCAAGCGTATGGGCCCAGATTTCGTCGGCATCATGTTCGACAAGCCCCGGCGCGGGATAATACTGGGTCAACTCGCGCTGGGCGGTGCCGCGCACGGTGCCGTCATGGCCATAGAGAATGGCGCGGGTTGAGGTCGTTCCCTCATCCAGCACCAGCAGGAAATCGCTCACAGGCCCTCTCCGCCTGAGGCATAGGCGGGGGAATGCCCCGCCACCCATGCCGGTTATCGTTCTGTCTCAGATGGTCAGTGGGCCATGCTGAAGATGGGGCAGCACATGACGGGCAAACAGATCGGCTTCCTGCGCATGGGGATAGCCCGACAGGATGAAGGCCTCGATACCTTCGGCCTGATAGGCGCGCAGCTTGGCCAGCACCTGATCGGGCGTGCCGACAATCGCCGCACCGCAGCCCGAACGCGCCCGGCCGATGCCGGTCCACAGATTGTCCTCGACATAGCCATCATTGCCCGCTGCCTGGCGCAATTCGGCCTGCCGCTGGACGCCGTAATTCTTCGCGTCGAGCGATTGTTCACGCACGGCGCGACCCGCCTCATCGTCCAGCTTGGACAGCAGGCGGCTGGCATAGGCGCGTGCCTCGTCCTCGGTTTCGCGTACGATGACATGAGCGCGGTAACCATATTTCAGCGTCCGGCCAAAGCGGGTGGCGCGCGCCTTCATATCGGCGATGGTTTCGCGGACCTTGTCCATCGTATCGGGCCACATCAGATAGACATCGCAGCCCTCTGCGGCACATTCGCGGGCCTCATGGCTGAGGCCACCGAAATAAAAGGCGGGGCACTGGCCCGAAATGGTGGTGATGCGTGGCGGGTCGAGCCTGATCTTGTAAAACTCACCCTCATGGTCGAGCGCCTCGCCATTGAGCAGCGTGCGGACAATCTTCATCACTTCGGTGGCGCGGGCATAGCGCGGGCCCGAGGGCAGCACTTCGCCGGGCATGTCGGAGGAGATGATGTTGACGTTGAGGCGTCCGCCTGTGCCGTCGGCGTTGGAACCAAGGATGCGGTCGAGCGTGGCGATGCGGCGCGCCAGTTGCGGTGGCCAGTCCTCGCCGATGCGGGTGGCCCAGAGCAGCTTTATACGGCGCACCTGTGTCGCCACGGCGGCGGCAAAGGCGGTGGTGTCGAGGCCAAGGCTGTAGCCGGATGGCAGCAGGATGTTGTCAAACCCGCCTTCCTCGGCGCGCAGCACGATGTTGCGGCAATGCTCCCAGCTTGATTTGAGGTAAGGGTCATGCACGCCGAGGAATTCGTAATCATCGTCGCACAGGGCTGAAAACCAGGCGATTTCGCATTGCTGTTCCTGGTGTTGTTGCTCGCTCACGGCAGCTTCTCCCCTCTTGCGGCGACCAGCACCGCATACCATTCTTCCCGGCCCCATTGCACGGCAAGGGCTGCGGCCCCTTCCGCGATGCGCGCGGCGTTCTGCGAACCGATGATGGGGATGATCCCGGCGGGATGCGCCATCAGCCAGCTATAGGCCGCCGCGGTGCGCGACACGCCTTGCGCAGCGGCCACGGCATCGAGCGCGGCGGCCACGGCCTTGTCGCGCGGGGTTTCGGGTGCGGTCAGCCGCCCGCCGCCCAAAGGCGACCAGGCCAAGGGCGTGAGGCCCAGCATCATAGCCTGATCCAGCTCACCATTTTCAAAGCAGGTGATGCGCAGCGGGCTGATTTCCGGCTGGGTGACCACCAACTTGTTGGTCAGGAAATGATTGAGCGCGGCGACCTGCGCGCAGGTGAAGTTCGAGACCCCGATGTGCCGGATCTTGCCGGCCGCCACTGCCTCGTCGAGCACGCGCGCGACCTCTTGCGGATGGGCCAGAATGTCGGGCCGGTGCACCTGATAGAGGTCGATCACCTCCACCTTCAGGCGGCGCAGCGAGGCGTCGATTGCCTCGGCAAGATAGGCGGGCGACTGGTCATAGGGCAGGGGCGGCAGAATGCCCCCCTTGGTGGCCAGCACCATCCTGTCGCGCAGGCCGGGATCGGCGGCGATCACCTCGCCCAGCAGCGCCTCGGCATCGCCAAAGCCACCTTGCCCATCGAAGCCATAGATGTCGGCCGTGTCGAGCAGGGTGATCCCGGCATCGAGTGCGGCATGAACCAGGGGCGCAGCCTCGCCAACGCTGCGACCTTGCTCAGCCAGCCGCCACATGCCCCAGGCCAGCGGTGAGACGGCAAGGGAGGAATGGCCCAAGGTGCGCTGGGCAGGGGGAAGGGGGAGGAGGCTCATAATTCTTTCCGGAATGGCGCCGCCACGGAAGCGCGGTCGACAAGGGTATGGGGCAGGCGGCGATGGGTGATGTCACCCCCTGCGACGAGGATTTCCGTGGCGGTCCGCGCCAGATCGGCCATCGGTTGATGGATGGTGGTCAGCGCCGGCCACACCGTGCGGGCCAGCGTGGTGTCGTCAAAGCCGGCCACTGAGAGCTCTTCGGGCAGGCTCATGCCACGGCCATGCGCGGCGGCCAGAACGCCGGCGGCCATATCGTCATTGGCAGCGAAGACGGCGGTGGGCGGGTTGGCCATGTCGAGCAGCAAGGTGGCGGCGGCAAAGCCGCTTTCGAAATCGAATTGCCCCGGCATCACCAGTTGCGGTTCAAAGGCGATACCTGCCCGGTCCAGCGCGCGGCGATAGCCGAACAGGCGGTCCTCGCTGGCCATGTGGTTGGGATGTCCGCGGACAAAGGCTATGCGGCGGTGGCCCTGATTGATGAGATGGGTCGTCATGTCATCGGCGGCCTGCGCGTCGTCCATGAACACCGAAGAGGTGAGCGCATGGTTGGTGCCCGGCGAAATGCGCACGAAGGGAATATCGAGCGCGTCGAGCGCGTGGAGAACCGGCAGGCAATCCGTGACCGGAGAGGACAGCACGATGCCGTCGACATGGGTTTCGCTGACCAGCCCGCGCACCTGGTCACCGACATCAGGGTCCGCCACATCAACCGGCTGAGCGATCAGACGTATGCCGTTGGCCTTGCAATAATCCCAGCAGCCCCGTTGGATCTGGAACATGTAATAGGGGCTGTGATTGTCGTAGATGAGTGCGATCTGGTTCGATTTCGAGCCTGACAGGATGCGTGCCGCGACACTGGGGCGGAAATCCAGTTCGGCCATGGCCTTTTCCACCTTTTCGCGCATGGTCGCGCTGACATAGGGGTGGCCGTTCAGTACGCGGCTCACCGTCTTGACCGCGACGCCCGCGCGGGCGGCAACGTCACGAATGTTGGCTCTCTCGCTCATTTCGCTATCACCTCCCGCATGGCTGCGAACAGATCGGCAAAGGCGCTGTCTGTCCGGTAGAAGACAGGGGGATGCCCGATTGGCGCGGCAATGTCATGCGTTCCGGGGGCAAAATCCATGCCGGTCCACACATGACGCCATGGCTGGTCGCCCGGCAGCGTGACGCTGCGCAGGCGCGCGCTTTCCTCGATCACCGGAGCAACCAGCAGATCGGCGCCATAGAGAAACTGGTCCTGCAGCGCATACAGGCTCGTGTCTTGCGGGTAGTGCAGGAAGAGGGGACGTTGGGCCGGCAGGCCGGTGGCCACGGCCTCATCGCACAGATGGCGGACATAGGGGGCAAGATGGGCATGGACCCGGCTCCACCGCGCGAAGCAGGCGAGCAGTTCCGGCGTTGAATCATACTGCAGATTGTCGTCGGGCCGGTTGCCCTCATGGCTGCGCATCACCGGGGCAAAGGCGGCCAGTTCGCACCAGCGCTTCATCAGCTCCACGCTGCGGATGTTGCCATGCAGGGAAGTGTAGCCGCCGCAATCCGAATGGCTGTAGGCATTGCCCACCAGCCCCGCCGAGAGGGCGGCGGTGATGACCGTTCCGATGCCGTCATGGCGAGTGAAGTCCACCGATTGATCGCCCGCCCATAGCAGGGGGCAGGCCGAGGAGACGCCGCTGAAACCTGCGCGCATGAAGAAAAGCGCGTCCCCCTGGCGACCGCGCATGGCCAGCGCCCGATCATTGACCTGTGCCCAGAGCACGGGCCACAGGTTATGGGCCTCCATCGCATCCATGCCGTTGGCGAGGCGCACGTCTGTGGGCAGATATTCGCCGAAATCAGCCATCCATCCGTCGATACCGATGTCGAGCATTTCCTCGCACAGAATGCGGCGGGCAAACCACGCGCATGTCTCGGCGCGGGTGAAATCGAGGACGCCGCAATCGAACTCGCCAAAATCGACGAGGTAGGGCGCGTCCTCATCCTGTTTGCGACACAGATGGCCACCTGCCAGCGCTTCTCGATAAAGCATGCCGTCGATGGCAAGATAGGGATTGGCATAGGCCAGAAAGCGAATGCCGCGGGCATTCAACTCTTTGATCCGCGCGGGCAGATCGGGATAGCGCGCCTCGCTGCGCCGCCAGTCCCAGAACAGGCGGCGGCCGAAGCTGGTTTCGCGGATGCCTGCCCAATCCTCGCACCACAGGCCAGCAATACTCGCTCCGGCCTCGCTAAAGC
Organism: Sphingomonadales bacterium; assembly: GCA_028871475.1. GTDB lineage: Bacteria > Pseudomonadota > Alphaproteobacteria > Sphingomonadales > Sphingomonadaceae > Novosphingobium. The sequence continues at coordinate 40,313 of JAGWMZ010000016.1, forward strand.
GATCGAGCCGCTCGAAGCTCTTTTCGCCCTGTTTCAACCCCACAATCGCCCCGCCGATGGCCCAGTCCGGCAAGGCACGCGGGCGGCCGAAGCGCGTGGAGAGTTGCCCGACCAGTCCCTGCGGTCCATCATCGGCAAACAGTTCGAAACGCGCGGTCGTCGCCCATACCTCTATCGTGTGGTGCGTCTGTGCGGTGCAGTCGATCACGCTGTAAACGCTGGCATCGAGATGCACCGCCAGCCAGCGTGAAGTGATGAGCGTTGGCTGAGGATAGTTGGTGTTCCAGTAATCACCGCCCGCCATGGCGGTTTCATCCATGATCCGGGTGAGCGGCGTCGTCTTGTCGCGGCCCACGCCCGGTTCGCTGGTCCACATCGGAAAGCGGCGCCCGTTGAGCGCGAGATAGCTCATCTGCTCGCCGCCGCCCCACACGGTTTCGTCTGGCGATGCATGGAAATTCAGCCAGATGCGATCATAGCCGGGGATCAGCGTGGTGACACGCAGGTCATCGTCGCCAAACGCAATTTGAGCGACTTGCACCCTTTCATGGAACAGGTTCAGCACCTTGTCTTCGCTAGCCCAGAGAAGCGGCGCGATCAGATCCTGCGCAGAATCCTCGATCCGGAAATTGCCGCGATACATCGCAATGTCGGCGCAACCGCGCCCGATGACCAGCGCAGGACAGTCGGCCGTATGGCGCAGGAGGGTTCGACCGGCAAATTTGATCTCGAACCCGCCATCAATGGCAGAAATCTGCACAGTCATACCCATCCATTCCCGTTCTTATACTTATTTCAGCCATCAGGAGAGGCTTTGTCCTCCATGATGTGACACCGCTTGACATATCGAGGCATGAGGGGCAAATCAACCATCAATCGCAATAGAAAAGATGCGAGATGGAAAACCTGATGGGGCTAAGCCGCAAAGGTGATGTTCCATAATTCGGGGGAGGGATGTCATGAAATCAATATTTTATGGGTGCTTGCCGTTGCCGCTTCTGGCTCTTGCCGCAACGCCGGCGATGGCGCAACAGGCCGGTGATGCCGCCACAGCGCCGGTTACCGCGGAAATTATCGTGACGGCGCAAAAGCGGTCCGAGTCGCTGCAGAGCGTGCCGGTCGCCGTCTCGGTGCTGTCGGGCGCAGCGCTGGCTTCGGCTGCGCGGCCCAGCCTCGAAAGCGCTGCGCAGCTTGTGCCCGCGCTCAATTTCCAGAAATCGGGCACCACGCTCAACCAGACCATTTATCTGCGCGGCGTAGGCACCGCCACCTTCTCCATCGCTGGCGAACCCTCGGTGTCGACCGTGGTGGACGGCGTGGTCTATGCCCGCTCGGGCGAGGCGTTCAGTGATCTGGTCGATATTGCCCAGATGGAAGTGCTGCGTGGACCGCAGGGCACGCTGTTTGGTAAGAACGCCAGCGCCGGCGTGGTCAACATCACCAGCATCATGCCCAAGAACGAACTGTCCGGCAGCGTCGATGCCAGCTATTTCGAGGGCAACGAATGGCGTGTGAAAGGCACCATCAACGCGCCGCTCGCCAAGGATCTGTCAGCCCGCATCACCGGCTTTGCCGGACAATATGACGGCAACATCTATAATCTGGCCACCCGGTCCAAGGTCAATGGCTATGACCATCTGGGGGCGCGGGGCCAGTTGCTCTACAATCCGGGCACCGGCGTGAAAATCTATGTTGCCGCCGATTGGCATCGCAACAACGACAATTGCTGTGCCGACATCATCGCCACCGGCCCGCTGACCAGTGCTGGCGCGCCGGGCTCCAGCCTTGCTTTCAATGCCCTGCCAACGCCGCTGGGCGTCAACACGCGGCAAGTGAACCAGAATCTGGTCACCTCGACCCGCGAGAACGGCTGGGGCGTGTCCGGTCAGGCCGATGTCGAGATTGGCAGCCATACGGTGACCAGCATCACGGCCTATCGCGTCTGGAACAACACCGAAATCCGCGATGGCGACTGGCTGGACCGGCCCTATGTCGGTTTCAATGAGTTGCACGATTTCGGCCCGCAGCATTCGACGACCTTCTCGCAGGAACTGCGCCTGACCTCGCCCGCGAACCGGCCCTTGAGCTATGTGCTGGGCGCATACTATTCCCGCGCCTTCTCTGAGCGCATTTTTACCCGCAATGACGTGGTGTGCACGGCGGCGGCGACTGCGCCCGCCAATACGCTGATCCCCTGCGGCAGCAGCAATGCCAATCCTTCGACCTACCCCACTGGCACCTCCGATTTCGGGTCGACCTTCAACAATGTGGCCGTCTTCGGACAGGCCACGCTCAAGCTGACGAGCCACCTGCGACTGATCGGCGGTCTGCGTTACACGCATGACAAGCTGGATGTGTTCGAAACGCGCCGCACCTCGCTGGCCGGGCCCGGCATCAACGGCAATTTCGACCAGGGTGTGTTCGATGCCTATAATACCCTGGTTGCCAGCGGAGTGTCGCCCACCACGGCGGCCTCCACGGCGCTGGCCTCCTCAAATGGCGTGCCTTTCCGTACCAACACCAGCCATGACAATCTGTCGGGCAAGGCGGTGATCCAGGGTGACATAGCGCGGGGGGTGATGGCCTATGTCAGCTATGCGCGCGGCTATAAGGGGCCAGCCTATAATATTTTCTACAACCTGACCCCCACGGGCACCAATGTGATTTCGCCCGAAACATCCGATGCCTACGAAGTGGGGATGAAGAACAGCCTGCTGGGCGGGCGCCTGACCTTCAATCTGGCCGGTTTTTACGCCAAATATCACAATTTCCAGGCCAACAACCCCGATCTGGTGGCTGGTGTTGTGGTCACGCGCTTCACCAATGCGGGTGAGGTATCGACGCGCGGCGTGGAGGCCGATCTGGCCTGGCGGCTTGGGCCTGACACCAGCATCAACGGCGGTATGGCCTATACCGATGCGCATGTGGACAGTTTCTTTGCTGCGCCCGGTGCCGCCTCGACCGCCATCATGCCCCCCGGCACGCCGCTGGCCTATGCGCCCAAATGGAAAGGCTCACTCAGCCTTGATCACCGGGTGCGCACGGGGCAATGGGCCGATCTGTTCGGCGGAGGGCAGGTCAACTTCCAGTCGAGCCAGCTTTCGCTGTTCTCAACCGATGCGGTGCAGCGCCAGTTCGGCACGATCGGCGCCTATGCGCTGGCCAATATCCAGCTGGGCGTGGTGGCGCCGGATGACAAATGGAAGATCACCTTCCAGGTGCGTAACCTGTTCAACCAGTCCTATGTTGCATCGATCATCAACGGTGGTCCAGGGGGCAGCTATCGTTACCAGATCCCGCGCGATGCCAACCGCTATGTTGGCGTGACGGGCCATTACGCTTTCTGAAATGGCGACAGGGATGAGGGGGAAGGGGCCGCGTCGCAGGGCGCGGCTCCTTTTTTACGCCTCGACCGCCCTGGCGGTCGCTGCGGTCAGGGTTGGCATCACCAAATGGATCCACCCCAGGCCGATGAGATAGGCCACGGCGCAAAAACTGAACATCGGTGCATAGCCAAGCCCATGGGAGAGCGACCAGCCCGCCAGCTCAATCACGCCCATGCCAGCCAGATTGCCCGCCACCGCGCCTAAGGCAATCACGCTGGCCACCTGCCCGGCAGGCACGATGTCGGTCGCCATGCCGAAAATGTTGGTCGAAAAGCCCTGATGCGCGAACAGACCCAACCCGATAAGCCCGGCTGCGAACCACACATTGCCCGCCGCAAGTGCCAGCGGCATGATCAGCACGACGAGCGCGAAGAATAGCATGGACCGCTTGCGCGCCGCATTCATGCCCAGACCGCCGCGGCGCAGGCGTGGGTAAAGCCCTCCTGCTGTCAGCGCTCCGCAGGCGGCCAGCGCAAAGACCACGGCCACCGGTTCGCCCAGCCGCCCCTGGCTCATGGCAAAAACACGGCTGAAGAAATCGGGCATCCAGAACAGCACGAACCACCACACACCATCGGTGAAGAATTTGGCACCAATGACCGCCCATGTGCTGCGTTCGCGCAGCAACTGGCCCCAGTTCACCCGCGCGCGCTCGGGCACGGCGACCACAGGGATCAAGTGACGGGTGCCCCACCACCAGGCCGCCAGCCACACCAGTCCCAGCCCGCCGGTCACGAAAAAGGTCGCCTTCCATCCGAAGGCCACAGCAAAGGGCGGAATGATCAGGGGGGTGAGTATGGCGCCAAGGTTGGGCGCGGTGTTGATGATGCCCAGCGCCTGGTTGCGCCGCTCCGGCGTGAGGTAGAGTGTGGCGGACTTCACGCCGGCGGGGGTGCTGACGGTTTCACCCACTGCCAGCACCGCGCGCGCGATCACGAATTGCGCAACATTGGCAGCCAGGGCATGGGCCATACCGGCAAGGCTCCATACCGCGACGGCCAGGCCATAGGCGATGCGCACGCCCAAGCGGTCGATGAACCAGCCCACAAAGACCAGTGCACTGGCCGCAGCAAACTGAAAGGCCGAGCCGAGATGGGCGAAATCGCCATCGTCCCAATGGAAGGTGGTTTGAAGTGTGGGTTTGAGCAGGGCCACCACCTGTCGGTCGACATAGTTGAGCGCATTGCCGGCAAACAGCAATGCCACCAAAGCGACGGCCATGGCCGAAGAGGCCTGCCTTTCAGCGGGTTTCACGGCGCATCTCTCCTCGAATGATTTTCGTTTGCTTTGTTCTTGCACAGTAGCGGCATTGCAGGATAAAGGAAGCAAAATGTGACACCGTAGGACATACGCTGAGACGCGGTCCGAAAAGGTCAAGATAAGCCCGACGGGGCAGGAAAAGATTGGGGATGATGCAGAAAAAGCCCGACTCGGCCACGACAAGTGCCCTCGATTCCGAAGGCCCTCTGTGGGCCGGCGACCTGTTCGGCGAAACCCATCTGGCCGCCAACCAGCCCGCACCGCGCGCCAAATGGCGACAATTGCTGCCCGGCGTGGCGATCAGCGCTATCGTCAGCGCGGCGGCGGCCTGGTTCAGCGACCATTACGGTATGCCGATCATTCTCATGGGCCTCATCCTCGGGCTGGCGATGCAATTTGTCTCGACCGACCCGCATACAGGCAAGGGACTGGAGTTCGTCGGGCGCAGCTGCCTGCGCTGGGGCATCATCCTGCTCGGGTTTCAGGTCACTTTGGCGCAGATTGGTGCGCTGGGGCTGGGGCCGTTTGCCGCGCTGCTGGTGGTGATGGTCGCGGCGATCGGCTCGGCGCTGTTTGGCGCGCGATTGGCCAGGCAAAACCTTGCCATCGGCATACTGGCGGGCGGGGCCACGGCGATCTGCGGGGCATCTGCCGCGCTGGCGCTCTATGGCGTGATCGGGCGCGAACGCGTGAGTCAGGCGCAATTCACGCTGACGCTGGTGGTCATCTCGATTGCCAGCGCGCTGGCGATGACCGTCTATCCCGAGCTGGCCCGCCTGGCTCATTTCAACGCCCGACAGGCTGGGTTTGTGACCGGCGCGGCGATCCATGATGTCGCACAATCCATTGGCGGGGGGTATGCGGTGTCCAATGCGGCGGGCGCGGCGGCAACGGTGGTCAAATTGACGCGCGTGGCGATGCTCGGGCCGCTGGTGGCTCTGGCGGCGGTGGCGATCGGGCGGCTTGACCCGCGCGGTGGCGTTCAGTCGCCGTGGAAGGCGCTGGCCATTCCGCCCTTCATTCTGGCCTTTCTAGGCCTGGTCCTGCTCAATTCTCTGCTGCCCGTACCGGCGTTGATCGCTGGCAACGCGCTGCTGATGTCGAAAGGGCTGCTGCTGCTGGCGGTGACGGCCACGGCCATGCGCACGCGGACCGATCTCATCCTGCAACTGGGGTGGTCCTCGGTTCTGCCGGTGCTGGCTGCGACGGCAACCTCATTCCTTGTGGCCTTCGGCTTTGCCCTGTGGGTGATCGCATGAACACGGTTTACGACATTGCCGTTATTGGCGGCGGCATCAATGGCGCGGGAATCGCGCGCGACGCGGCGGGGCGCGGGGCAAGGGTTCTGTTGCTGGAACAGGGCGATCTGGCGCAGGGCACCTCCTCGGCCAGCACCAAGCTGATCCATGGCGGTCTGCGTTATCTGGAGCATTACGAATTCGCTCTGGTACGCGAATCCCTTCAGGAGCGTGAGGTCCTGTGGAGCATCGCGCCGCATATCATCTGGCCCCTGCGCTTCGTCCTGCCACACCGCCCGGGTTTGAGGCCGCGCTGGCTGCTGCGGCTCGGGCTGTTCCTCTATGATCATATCGGCGGTCGGCGCGCCTTGCCGCCCACCCGGAGCATCGACCTCCGGTATGCGCCGGAGGGTAAGGTCCTGCAGCCGGCCTACACCAGAGGTTTCGTCTATTCCGACGGCTGGGTGGATGATGCGCGACTGGTGGTGCTCAATGCGCGCGATGCGGTGGCCCGTGGCGCCGAGGTGCGCACGCATTGCCAGGTTGGAAGCCTGCGTCGTGAAAAAGGCTTGTGGGACATTGTGACCAGCGATGGACAGTTTGCCGCCCGCGCCGTGGTGAATGCTGCCGGGCCAGCCGTTCTTGACGTGCTGGGCCGCGCGGGACAGGCGACCCGGCAGAAAATGCGACTGGTGCGCGGCTCCCATATCGTGGTGCCCCGCCTGTTCGATCACGAAAAGGCCTATTTTTTCCAACTCCCCGATGGCCGTATCTTTTTTGCCATTCCCTATGAGGACGACTTCACTCTCATTGGCACCACCGACCGCGATCATCCCGGATCGTTGGCCGATATTCATGCCAGCGAGGAAGAAATCGCCTATCTCTGCGCCGGGGTGAATGACTATTTCCGTCAGTCCATCACGCCGGCGGATGTGGTATGGACCTATTCGGGCGTGCGCCCCTTGCTCGACGATGGCTCGGGACGCCCGGAAGCGGCGACGCGCGGCTATCGCTTCGAAATGGATATGGAGGATGGCGAGGCGCCCTTGCTGTCGGTCTTCGGCGGCAAGATCACCACTTATCGCCATCTGGCGGCCAGCGCGGTCGACCAACTGGCGCCGCTGCTGCCGGCTCTGGCCGGTGCGCCATGGACCCATGGCGCGGCCTTGCCGGGCGGCGATTTCCCGATGACGGGGCAGGCCGCTGTGATCGCCGCCTTGCTGCAGCGGCGGCCCGATCTGGGCTTGCCCGTGGCGCGGCGACTGGTGCGCTGCCATGGCACCTTGACCTGCGCGCCCGACGGTCCGGTCGCGCCTAGCCCGGTGCAGGATGGCGAGCATTTGGGCCATGGCCTCTTCGCGCGCGAGGTTGACTGGATGATGGCGCAGGAATGGGCGCGGACCGCCGACGATGTGCTGTGGCGCCGCACCAAGCTGGGATTGCGTTTCGACCCGGTACAGGTCGGACAACTCGAAACATATATGAAAGGGAGAGGGCAATGACCCCCAGCATCGTCTGTATCGGCGGCACTGTCGTGCCCGGCAGCACCACCGAGCGTGCCATGGAACTGGCCGCAACAGCCGCGCGCGGGGCCGGGGCGCAGGTGCGCGTGTTTGGCGGGGCCTATTTGGGCGACTTGCCTCATTATCGGGGAACGGGGCATGGCCCCGATGTCGGTGTCGAACTTGTCGAGGCGGTGCGTGCGTCTGACGGAGTCATCATTGCGGCGCCGGGTTATCATGGTACTGTGTCGGGGCTGGTCAAAAACGCGCTGGATTATCTGGAGGATCTTGCCAATGACACGCGCCCCTATCTCCACGGTCGCGCCGTGGGCCTGATTGCCACGGCTTACGGCGATCAGGCCACCATGAGCACCATGATGACCTTGCGAGCGATCGCGCATGCACTGCGTGGCTGGCCCACGCCGATGGGCGCCACTGTCCGGACCTATTCGGGTCTGTTCGACGAAGCTGGCAGCTGTACCGACCCGAAGGTGGTCGCACAACTGGCCATGGTTGGCGCGCAGGTGGTTCAGGGTGCGCGCCAGCTTGCCGGAGCCCCTTTGTCATGAGCGCCGCCAGCGACCTGCAACCTGCGCTCGCGGCTCTCGCGCGCGGCGAGATCATCCTGCTGACGGGCGACCAATTGCGCGGCGGTGACGTCGATCTGGTGGCGGCTGCCAGTCTGGTCCGGCCTGAGACCATCAACTTCATGGCCCGTCACGCGCGGGGTTTGATCTGTCTGGCGATGACCGCGGACCGGGCGGTACGCCTGGGCCTGTCGCTGAGCGACAGTGGCGGGCTGGAGCGGACCCAGCGTCCGTTTTCGGCCTCCATCGAAGCGCGGGTGGGAATCACAACGGGTATTTCCGCGGCCGACCGGGCCACGACCATCCGCGCGGCTGTCGCCGAGGGCGCGAGTGAAGAGGATGTGGTGTCGCCGGGCCATGTCTTCCCGCTGATTGCGCGTGAGGGTGGGGTTCAGGTGCGGGCCTCGGCCACCGAGGCGGCGGTGGCGCTGTGCAGGATGGCTGGCGTGGGCGATGCCGCCGTGCTCTGCGCGGTGCTGCGCGAGGATGGGGAGATGGCGAGAGCGCAGGATCTGGGCCCGTTTCTGCGCGAACATGGCATCGCGCAGGCCGATATTGCCATGTTGATCAAAGCGGGCCGCCGATGAGGCAGGGCGCCGCGCGGCGGTTTCTGGTCGGCAACTGGAAAATGCATGGGTTGCGCGCAGATATGGCCTGCGCGCAGGAGATCGACCGCTGCGCCGCTGAACTGCCGCAAGTGAGCATTGGTCTTGCGCCGCCTGTCACCCTTCTGCTGCCGCTGGCGGAGCGTTTGCGGCATGTCAGGGTGGGCGGACAGGCGTGCCATGCTATGGATGACGGGGCTTATACGGGGGGCATTTCCGCGCGGATGTTGACCGATGGAGGGGGGGATTTTGTCATACTGGGGCATAGCGAACAGCGTGCCCAGCATTGCTATGGTGACGAACAGGTGCGCGCGCAGGCACTGGCAGCGCAGGCGGCCGGTCTCGATGTCATCCTGTGCGTAGGCGAGGGCGCGGGTGAGCGCGAGGCGGGGCGGGCGCTGCCAGTCGTGGTTGGGCAGGTGCTGCAGGGATGCCCGAATGACGCTGGCAGCTTGCTGATCGCCTATGAACCGGTCTGGGCCATCGGCAGCGGAGATGTACCCGCCGGAGCACAGATTGAGGAGATGCATGGCGCCATCCGCTGCTGCCTGAAGGAGCGATTTGGCGAGGCTGGGCGGGCGGTGCCCATTCTGTATGGCGGTTCGGTCAGCGAAAGCAATGCGGCGCAGCTTCTGGGGCTGACGGCGGTCGACGGATTGCTGGTTGGGGCCGCCAGCCTGTCGCCTGTGCGCTTCTGTGCCATAGCGCGCGCAGCGGCCTACGCTTAGATGCTGTACCCGCGGTAGCGACGGCGGGCCCGCCGCCGGACCTGAACACGGGCACCTTTGAAACCTTTATGCGTGTGCTGCCAGGCCGGGCGCGATGCATGAGTGGCCGCCAGTGCAGGGCGATCATGGTTATGCCCTTCGATATTGGCCACCCGTCAGGGTCGCTTCCACGAAGTGGGCAAAGGCACGCGCCTTGGCACTGGCCATGCGCCCGGCTGGAAATACCGCCCAAAGGTCAAGCGTGGGCAGGCTCCATTCGGGGAGCACACTGCGAACTGCGCCGCTGGCCAGTTCGGGGGCAAACATCCATTCCGAGGCCATGGTGAGCCCCAGCCCGGCCAGCACGGCGGCGCGCAAGCCTTCCGCCGCGCTCACACGGACCCGGCCGGAAACCGTTACCGATGCCTCGGCGCCATCGCGCGTAAAGGACCAGACGGAAGGCAGGTGGCTGTGGATCACCACATCATGTCCGGCGATGTCTGCCGGGCTTTGCGGCTCGCCGGCCTGCGCGAGATAGGCGGGTGAGGCCAGCACCACCCGGTGGCTGGTGGCCAGCTTGCGCGCGGTGGCCGATGAGTCGGCCAGGTCTCCCATACGCAGCGATATGTCTATCCCTTCCGCGACCAGATCGATCATGCGATCGTCAAGGATGATGTCGATTTCCAGGTCAGGATGCTCGGCCAGAAAACGCGGCAGCACCGGCAGGATGTGCAGGGCGGCAAAGGTGGTGGCCGCCGAGACACGCAGGCATCCGGACAATCCCGCGCCCGCGCCACGCGCCGCCAGTTCCGCCTCATCCGCTTCCTGGAGCGCCGTCTTGGCCCTTTCGTAAAAGCGCTGACCTGCCTCGGTCGGCGTCAGACCATGGGTCGAACGGATCAGAAGGCTGACCTGAAGCCTGCCTTCCAGCTGAGCGATGGTCTTGGAGACTGCGGGCTGGCCGACATTGAGATGACGCGCCGCTGCCGAAAACGAGCCGGTCTCCACCACCCGCACGAAGGTCAGCATTGCCTGGTAGCGATCCATATCATTCCTCCCGGGAATGGGCCTTATCGCCCAAAGCGGCCTGCCATGTCGAGAGGCGATGGGGCATTGATGGCACACCCTGCCGGATGGGCCGAAGCGGCGGGGACCGGCAGAAGGTACGCGCTGCCATTTGAGGACAGTTTCGCCCGCTCACGCCGGAAGGCAAATCCCGCGATGTGTCTGTCGAGCGCTTATTGCACCAGATGCGATTGCTGCACCGTGAGGGCGAAGAGCGACACCAGCGCGTCAGAAATGCTCTGGTCGGTGGTGACGGTGTAGAACAACGGACTGCCGTCCGTACCGATCGAAGCGCAACTTTGCAGCGAGGGCGACACATTGGCGAGATAGGGCGCGACGTTGCTCTGCGACCAGCTGTCCCCGGTCATCGATCCCGGCAAATACTGCGTGTAGAGGATGGCGATCTTGATGCCCTTGCTCTTGATCAGCGTGCATTGCGCCAGATCAGCCGTGCTCAATTGCCTTACCCAGCGTCCGCCCGATGTGCCCTCGTCGCTCATCCCGTCGGTCACCAGGAACATCACCTCCTGCGGGCTCTGCTTCGACGAACCGTCGCCCGGGACTGGCATGATGGCCAGCATCTTGGCCAGCGTGTTGGTGAATTCCGTGCCCATGTCGCTGTTCGAATAGCTGCTTGTCGGCTTGTTGTTGGCGTACCACCAATCCTGCGCCGCATAGAGGTCGGGTACGCTGCTGGCCGACAGGCTGTTGACATCGGACATGGCTGTCAGGGCCGTCACCGGGCTGACGGCACCAAGATTGGAGTGGGTCCAGTCAAAGCCAAACATCTGCATGTTGTAGGTGACCTGATTGGCGCTGGCCATCTGCTGGGCATAGGGGATCAACGCCTGGGCCGCGCTGCGTTCCTCGTCGATACGCAGGGTGATGGCCGATTGGCCCGGGTAAACCGTGGGATAATTATGCGTCAGCCAATAGCCATCCGCGTAATAGCCCGAAACGACCGAGCCCGACTTGTGGAGCTTTCCGCTGCTAAAGCTGTAGCCGCTCATCACATTGCCCGAAAGGTCCCAAACCGTGGTCGATGAGGAATTGACCTGATAGGCGACCTGATAGCCCGTGGCCCCCGAGGTATAGTAATTGGCGTTGAGATAAATGTCGTTGCTGCCCTTGCGGATGTCGATGCCGTCGCTTTGGGGGGTCATCTCGTGGCAGGCAAAGGCGCAGCCATAGGGCGGATTGGCCGTGGTGGCGGTGGCCGCCATGATCTGCGACAGGCCTGTCGAGGTGGCGGGCAGAAGCATCGAGGGGCTGGTGTCGAACATGATGTAGAAATTGAGGTAGGGCGCCTTGGTCGCATTGGCCGAGGAAACCCCTGACAGGTTGAGCGACGGCCTGCCAAGGATGCCGGAGAAGATGTTCTGTGATGCCGCCTGCCAGGTCACCGTCGCGCTGCGTCCATTGTTGAGCGAACCGCTTGTGGTCACCGTCACGGTCAGTCCGGTCGAAGCGTTGAAGATCAGTCCGGGCAGGCCGGCGATCTGTTGATTGAACATATTGGTCGCCGCCTGCTGGGCGGTGGACGTTGAATTCTGCATCATGCTGGCGTTGACGGCCGCCAGCGCCGCCGCATCCGCCGCCGCGTTCAATTTGGATTGCAGCTTCATCGCCCGGCTGTAATCGATGCCGAAGCCCAAAGCGAAGCACAGCACCGCCATGGCGCCCGCCACGATGATCAGCACATTGCCGCGCCTGTCATGCACAAGGCGGGTCAGAAAAGAGCGGGAATAGGGCATGGCGCGGCTCAACTGCTACTCAGGGGAATGGCGTTGGAATTGCGGGGGTTCATGAAGGTTTTGTCATAGAGCGTGATGGCCGCGTTCGAGCCCAGACCGATGACCGGCTGATAAGTATAGGTCACTTCGCCCAGCACCAGATAGGTGCCCGTCGCCGCCATATTCGCGGGCAGGGTCACCACCAGATTGGTGGCGAGGCCGGTGACCATGGACGATCCGTTATAGCTCTGGCTCCATACAACCACGCCAGAGGTGGAACTGGTCACCAGGATCTCGCTGACGCGCACGGTGGTCGGGCCGGAATAGGGGTTCATGACCTGGGCGCTGGCAGCCATGACCGACTGGAGGCCTGCGGGCGTCAGTGACGCATACCGGCTGGTCAGATCCGCCACACTATGCGCGGTGATCGTGACCTTGCGACTGCAGGAAATCTCGTCAGAAAGCACGAAGGCGCCGACATACATGGTAAACAGCAACGGCATGGCGAAGGCAAATTCCACCACCGCGACGCCGGAACGGCACTTCGCCAGCCGGCCCAGCCCCCCCTTGAGCATCAGTAATACTCGGTCTTGAGCACGGACGTCGCCTGCAGCAGCCGGTTGTTGCCCGAAGTGTTGGACAGTTGCAGGCCGAACGGCCCGTTCGTTGTCGGCCAAAGATACATCAGTCGCACCACGGCGATGCTGCCGCGCGTCCCGGGCGAGAAGCTGAAGCTGTTGGTCACATTGCCATTCTTGTCATAGGTGAAGGTGGGCGCACCAAGCGATGCGCTGGAAAAACTGCTGACATTGGTGACGTCGACATAAAGCCGGTTACATTGCAGGAATGGAGGCAGGGTCGCGCAAGCGGCAGTCTGGAACTGGCCCTGCGTCATGCCGGCATTCTGCGCCTGACCTGTCATGATGATGCGCGCGGCCGCCTCTGCCGAGGTTTCCAGCCCGGACTGCGCGAGGAAAATCAGCGAAGTGTTGAGAATGCCCAGGATTAGAGCCAGCAACAGCGGCGCGATCAGGGCAAATTCCATCGCCGCGACCCCGTGCCGATCGCGTATGATCCGTGCCGGGCACAGGGTGCCGCGGGGCACTGTCGTTCGGCTCCACCAAACGAGTCGCATCGGAAACAAGGCGGGGTCAAACATGGTCCCTTTATCGGTTGGCCGGTATAAAAATACCATTAATGGCCAAGAATGTATAACTTCAGATATTTATTGCTGCGTGACGGCAGTCGTCTTCACAGAACGCCTGCAAGAGTGTTGGCCGATAACCGACTGTCGTGGTGATAAACTGGGTATGATACACGCTTGCGTCTCCGATGGTGACCACCGGTAACGTGCCGCCGAACAGGGTGGCGATCACGTTGCTGCGGGGAATCCGACGCCGATAGAGCCAGCGCTTTTGGCCATTGACGAGCATTTCAATGTCAAGGTCAGGCGTGTGGGGATCGCGCAGCACACCCTCGCGGTGCGCATCGATGGAGGCTGAAGAATTGGCTATTCTCTTTGTCATCGTCCGACTCCAGTCGGCTCCCGAAACAGAGAAAATCATGGCACAATAGGCGTCTTGCCCGGTCAAACCCGGTCTTGCCGGGTCGAGCCAATACTTCACCATTTATGCCGTAAGTCACTGTTTGATAGCCGAAAAACAAGGAATCAGCTGGCTGGGGCGGGAGGATTCGAACCTCCGCATGGCGGTACCAAAAACCCATACTCGGAATTTTTGATTTCGTCACCCCGAGCAAAAATCTCACAATTCAGCGGGTTATTTTGTGTATTTCACTTTTTCGGAATCGCCAAGAAAAATCGTGGCACAAATTTTGGCACATCCTACCGCCCAAGCGGAAAGCCGTCCCGTTGACCGGCCTCGAGCGCATCAAGGGGAATTGTGGCTCGGGCTTCCAGTCCAACCTCTTGAGTCGTGTGCTTGAGGCGAACGTCCCACTACGCTTTCGCTCAGCGTCACCAGCGTCTCATTTTCCGATGGCAGGAGGCATGCGGACGTAGCGGTGGGACAGGCACACCCCATGCCGCGTGCCTGGTCGTAGAAGGCGAGATTCCAAGACTCGCCACAAACCCACATTTGCGGTAATGATGGCTTGTTGTTACCCACAAGAGGTCGTCATGGGCCGTCTGACCATCGACATCACCAGCCCCAGCACCAGAGCCTGAAGGCACTAGCCGCCCTCCAGGGCCAATATGCGCTTGAACGCCTGTTCCCCGCTGATGCCAGTGGCGATCAGGCTTGGCGTGAATTGCAGGCGCTGCTGGGCGAACGCATCGAGCAGGGTTTGTCTGGCCAGACCTCAGTCCTCAGCATCAGTGCCATCGTTGATGAGGAATTGGGCACGGGCCAAACTTCTTGAGCCACGCCTACGTTTTGACTGCGGCGGCCGAGACTGATGTCCGGTCGATCATCCGCTACACGCGCCAGCAATGGGGCGATATGCAGGTCTGCGCTTATATGGCCAAACTCGAACAAGGGATCGCGCGTCTCGCCCGAGGCTTGGGTTCCCATCGAGACATGAGCGATATGCACTCCGGCTTACGGATGGCCCGCATTGAGTATCACTATGTTTTCTGCCTTGCCCGTGACAATGTCCGCCGCTGATTGTCGCCATCCTTCACGAGCGGATGGACCTTATTCAGCGGCTTGGCGACCGGCTTTCCCTGGACTGAGTTGCCTGTCGGCGACTGGGCGGCGCTCAGAACCCGGTCATTGGCACACATCCTCAAGCATCCACGACCAATCTGAATTGCCCAGTTCCTGAGGGGTTGAGGTGCACACCCTAAATGGATGCTGACTGTTCGGTTGCGGCTTTGTTGCATAACAAGGTAATGGATTCCCTTGGGGAATTGGTTGTCATAGATGGTCCGGATGCCCAGAGCGACGCCGCCGAAGTATCGCACGACCAATTGGCCCGAGTATAATGCAGCGCTCAAGCGGCGAGGCTCGCTGGATGTGTGGTTTGACCCGGAGATGGACTGGTTTGCGGCGCCCGATGGTCGGCCTGGGCGGCCACTGCGGTTTTCGGGCCGGGCGATCGAGTTCTGCCTGACGCTGAAAGGGCTGTTTCAACTGCCGCTGCGGCAAGTGACGGGTCTGACCCAGAGCCTGCTCAGGATGGCGGGCCTGGACTGGCCGGCCCCGGATTACACGACGCTGTGTCGGCGCCATAAGAGCTTATCGGTCCATCTTGGCGGTAGGCCCAACGCAGGCGGGCTGCACTTGCTGGTTGAAAGCACGGGCGCCACAACGTGGCAGACATCAATTGTACTGCCGGTTCGTGACCTCACCGCGCTGAATGGCGGCGGTTCGAGTGCTTTTTCAGGCCAGAATTTTCGGGGCCCTTTTGGGGGCCTCGACTGAGGTCCGAACTGGGTTTCGGAAAAAATATCAATTATTTCAAAGGGATTGTTTCAGTCCCTCCTCCAACCGGACTTGCACCTTTCAGCGCATCCGGCTCTCCACCTATGTCAAATTGCCGTGTTTCGCCTGTCTTGCAGTCGACCAGCATGGAGATCCACATGGCATGGCCTGCAGAGCACAATGCGCTTACGCACTCGTGATGAAAGCATCCATGTCCCCAACGGTGCACCTTTCATGTCAGCCATTTTCCGGACGTGGTGGACTTCACACGCCGTATCGGACACGCCGCAGTGCTCACACTGGCGGGCGTTGAGCCGTTCGACGAATTCGGTCCGACTGAGTCGCCACATGGCCGTGTGTGGAACGATGTCGATCATTCCGTAACGGGCCGGTGTGGCCACCAGCTCACTTGACTTCCAGAGTTTGACAACACGGGGTTTACCATTGACCTCGTAGCTGATCTGATAGTCTTCTCCACAACGCAGGCGATCAAAAACCTGCCGTACTCCGCACTTGTATTTGTGGGCAAGCGTCCTTCCAAAACTGGTGCTCCATATGAATAGGAGCTTGTTCAGCTTCTTCTTCGCATCCCATGCAAGTGCGTAGTAGTTGGCAAACCCTCGGATTTCCGCATTGTAGGCCATCGCAATTTCAACGTCGCTGCAATGAAGGAGATGTGAACGGTGGAGGGCCCGGAGGCTTGACCAATCCCCATAACCTTTCGCGGCGCAGAATTGCGCGACTTTATCCCAAGGCAGGCTAAGCTGGATCTTGTCGGCCGAGACGCGGGACTTGTATGTCCGCCCCCCTCGGCTGACCCGTTGGGTTCGACGCTGGGTGTGAGCCTTCACGTCATAACCCAGGAACCGCACGCCATCACTGGCCTTGGCAATTCGACTTTTCTCTTCCGAGGCTTGAAGTTTCAGGCGTTTGGTCAGGAAATCCCTGATCTTTGCCATGATCTCCAGTGCGTCGTCCTTAGCACCAATGACTCCCACAAGGAAATCATCGGCATATCGGACATAGCGTAACCTCAACCATGAGGCTTTTTGTTCAAACCAACTGGCCCCATTTTAAACCGGTGCATGGCCCGTTTTTATCCCGGCGTTGACACCTGATTGATGGTGATTGGCTTTGAGCGAACCTCTGCGGTCTCTGAACCGATAGAGGAAACAATCATGTTGAGATTACACGACGAATTGATCGCCCAACTTTCGAAGTTACTGACTTCACAGAATTACAATCCGGTGGTCGTGGCGAACCATCGGCTCTACGCGCGCGCCTTTTTCGATTATCTGGCGGAATGCGATATCGAGGTCGGAGCCGTGACCTCGGTGCAGGTCGATCAGTATTTTGCCTAATCATCCCCTGGCGCTCGAGCATGACGCCGATCCGGCGATAGCCAAAACGACGGCGCTTGCCCGCGACGTCCTTCATGGCATCGCGGATGGCGCTGTGGTCGGGCGGGCGTTCACGCCGGACCGTTTTGGGATCGACACTAATCAGCCCGCAGGCCCGGCGTTGCGAGATCTCGTATTCGCGCAACACCCGCAGCACTGCGTCCCGCCGCTGGCCCGGTGCCCTTGCGCAACTTGGGGATGCGCAGTTCGACCGTCCCGGCGCGGGTCTGCCAGTCGCGCTCGCGATAGCCGTTGCGCTGGACAAGCCGGTCAACGGACTTCCCGCCTTGCGCGGCGCCGGTCAGGCCGCCAACCTCCATCTCCATCAGCCGCCCGGCGGCATACGAGATCATGTCGCGCAAAATATCCGCGTCAGGGGCCTTCTCGACCAGCGCGCGCAAGTGCATCATGGAATCGGTCATCGTGGTTCTCCAGGTTCGAGCTTTGCAACCCAAACCTATCCGAAAATCGCTATGACCACCCGCGCTGCTGGCTGGCTGCTACAGCGCTATATCGAAAGCGCGCAGCCTGCCAGCAGCGCTACCGTCAGAACCTACACCACGTCCGGGGACGCGACCCACCGGCTCCTCGACATCATTGACACCATGCAGTTGAAAAACGTTTTTGACGTATCCATGCCTATACGGGTAATATGTTCCACGGGCGGCTCCCTCATGTGTGTCCTACAACGACATCACCTTGGCACATCGCGATGCCGTTGGGAGCCGTCCAACCCAACACCTCACAAGGGCGCGATCCGCCGCATCGTTGCCGACCAACTGATCGCGCTGCGTGAAACCGCCGTACCGCGACAGGGAACTGTCTGACATTACAGTAACTGCCCTCAATACATGTGCTGGCCGCCGTTGATGCTCATGGTCGATCCGGTGACGAAGCCCGCGTCCTCGTGGCACAGGAAGGCCACCGCGCGCGCGATTTCCTCGGCATGGCCAAGGCGGCCCACCGGGATCTTGGCCACGATCTTTTCCAGCACGGCGGGCGGCACGGCGGCTACCATCTCGGTGTCGATATAGCCGGGCGCGATGGCGTTCACCGTCACGCCATATTTCGCGCCTTCCTGCGCCAGCGCCTTGGTAAGGCCATGGATGCCCGATTTGGCCGCGGCATAGTTGACCTGGCCATATTGCCCCGCCTGCCCGTTGATCGAGCCGATGTTGACGATGCGGCCCCATTTGCGTTCGCGCATGCCCGAAAAGGTGGCCTTGGCCATGTTGAAGCAGCCGCCCAGGTTCACGCGGATCACCTCGTCCCAATCCTCGAAGCTCATGCGTTGCAGCACGCCATCGCGGGTGATGCCGGCGTTGTTCACCACGATGTCGATCGGGCCGAGTTCGGCGGCCACCTTTGCGCAGCCATCGACGCAGGCCTGATGGTCGCCCACGTCCCACTTGTAGGCGGGGATGCCGGTGGCGTCGGTAAAGGCCTGGGCCTTGGCGTCGTTGCCGCCGTAATTGGCGGCGACCTGGTAGCCCAGCCCCTTCAGCGCAAGGCTGATCGCCTCGCCGATGCCTCTGGTTCCCCCGGTAACGATGGCTACGCGCGACATGATATTCTTTCCTCTCATCCTGTTATTCTGAAAGATAAAACCGCTCTGGCACAATCGCACGGCTCGCCATCAGGCGTGCCAGCTTACGAACAGCGAAACATCGCCGGGCATCAGACCGGGCCAGGTCACGATCTCGGCGGAAATGCGAAGGGGCTTCGGCGCGCAATGCGCCTGCAACAGATCGTATTTCGCTATCGGCCTTGAAGCCGCCGATGCCCGGCCCGTAGCCCCGCGCGCGGATCGACCTCCACGAAGGGCCGCTTGCCCGGATCGACCTTGACACCTTCGGGCGGCGCGATCTCCAGCTGCAGATAATTAACCGGGCGTTCCAGTTCCCGCCCGTCGAGTACGGTGGTGGTGGCATAGCTCAGCACATTGGGCAGAGCTACGGCCATATGCGCGCGATAATTGTCGCCGTGCTGGCGCATCACATCGCCGTAAAGGATGGCATGCTGCGCCATGTCGGTGGAAAATTCCCAGAAGGGCTGCATCATGCCCCATAGCGCCTGGCCGGGCAGCGTGGCGGGGGAGGTGTTGCTGGGACTGGTCATAGCAGATGGCTTTCCATGCATGGGCAGACAAGGCACGTTCGAAAAAGTCCGCCGGGCGTGACCTTCCGGTTGGGGGCGGAGAGGGGATCGCCACCCGGCGGACAAGGCATCCTGTTCCAAAACACCTTGCGTGCCCTCCCGGCAGGCAGGTGGTTGGAGAAGACCCGCCTGCCGAAAAGGCACGACGCTCGACGCATCCCGGACGAAAATCGCCCACCCACAAGGGTAATGGCGGTTCAGGTCGGGAGTGCTACAAGACGTAGGACCGTTTTTAGGTGGCAGGCCCGGGCTTGGCATTGGCCTGCGAGGCCAGATTAGCGACTGTACAGGCCGATTGGCACAACAGGATGAACCCTGTCGCGTTACACTTCGAACGTCTGGGTGCGCGGGATTGTCGAGCCGCTGGACTTCAATGGTCTGGATGTTGATGGCCTGGTGGCCGCCAGCGAGATCGACAAGGCCGCGCTGGCCCTGCCCGACCGGCGCGGTGGGCCTGCTGTGGCAATTGGCGGCCGAACAATCAGGCAATCCCTATATCGGCGTCAGTCCGCGCCCGGCCTTCCGTCCCTCGGGCTTCGGTGTAGTGGGCTATGCGATGATGTCTTGCCCCAATCTGCTGGCCGCGTTCCGCCGGGCGATCCATTATCTGCAAATATTGAGCGAAGTGGTCGAGGCCGATCTTGCCGAGGACGAGCAGGGCTATCGCCTGAGCTTTCTGGCCGGCGGCATCACCGATCCACGCCAGCGGCAACGGGTTGAATATGCTTGCATCTCGCTACTCGACTTCTGCCGCTGGGCCAGCGATCGCCCCTTCAATCCCATGGCCGTCGATCTGCCCTATCCGGCGCCGACCGATGCCTTGCCTTACCAGCAGGGTTTTGGTTGCCTGCCCCGGTTCGACCAGCCCGCCTGCCTTTTGCGCTTTATCCGGCAGGATCTTCTGGCGCCGCTGGTTACGTCCAATTCCGAACTGGCGGTGTTGCATGAACGCTATGCCGAAGCCTATCTGCACCGTCTGCAAATGGCGCAGGCCACGCGCGACGTGCATCGGTACGTACATCACCCACCATCTGGCCGAAGGCGACCTGGGCTTGTATCGGATGTGTGCCGGTCACCTGAGAGTTTTATGCTCGGATCAGGAGACCCGCGAGATGAAGAAGCATACAGAGGATTTCAAGCGCGAGACGGTGCGGATTGCACTGACCAGCGGCCTACTGCGTGAGCGAGTTGCGGGGGACATGGGGATTGGCAAATCAACCCTGCACAAGTGGATCGCGCATACCGGCCATCAGATGTGGTGATCGAGCGCGCGCCGGTTCAGCAGATTGGTCAGCCCATCGCGCGAGGCATCGTCGCGGGCGGCATCGAGATCAAGGCGCAGCTTTTCTGTTTCGCGGCAGGTTTCCGCCAGCTTGCGTTCAACCGCGGCGGTCTTCTCAATCATCATGCGCACAATGCCGGCCAGATCATAGCCCTCCGCCATCTGCGCCGCGCCATCGCCAAGATCGCGGCCAAAGGCGCCAGTATCCTTGAGCGCAGCGGCAGCCAGATCGGCAAAGGCCAGCGCCTGGTGACGCAATGCCTCGCGCTGCTCATCCGGCGCGTCGGGCGTCGCGGCAGAGGATTGGCTGGTTTCGCGCCCCATGATCGTGTCGACATCGGCCTGGCTGAGCCGAAGCCACCGTCGGCGATGTCGTCCACCGCCTTGTGCAACAGACTTTGGGCGTTGGTCACGTACAGAAAGGCAAAGGCATAATTGGTGGGAATCGGCTTGAGCATATCATACAGGATTTACACGGTGAATCCCTTTAGCGCCTCTTTTGTGTAACAGCGCCATTGGATTGGGAAAGATGATACTTCCCGTTGCCATTCGAGGTTCAGGAGTTTCCCCAAGTCGGCGACTGTCCGTCTAGCAGCAGCAGCAACACTCTTCTGATCCAGTCGTCGTCGACCAGTTCGCCTGCGACGATAACGCGGAAGTAGAGCGAACCGCTGAGCATCGCAAAGGCGGCCTCATGGTCGAAGCCGAAGCGTAGCTCGCCACGGGTGATCGCCCGGTCGAAGATCGCAGAGATCTCGGGCGCGCGGCCTTCCCAGAATGTCCGCCGGATCGCCTGCCCTTCTTCGGAGCCGAGCGCCGCCGCGACGACTGCCTGGCCGAGGCGGGACGACAGGAAGCCGCCGATGCTTCGCAGCGTGGCGGCAAGATCGGCCCGGAGCGAGCCGTGGTCGATGATCGGCACCGCGTCAGACAAGGCCCATGCCAAGCCGTGAAGGACTAGGGCCGCGCGCGTCGGCCAGCGTCGGTACAAGGTCGCGCGACCGACGGCAGCGCGCTCGGCCACGCCCTGTAGCGTCAGCCCATCGAACCCATCCGCCTCCAGTGTGTCGCGAACCGCGACCGCGACACGATCCGCCACTCTGGCCGTCCGACCGCCCGGCCGGACCTTCGTTATCGGTATCATTGACGCGCTCATTGCCTTAATGATACAATACGCCTCGTTAGTTGCAAGGGGCGGAGTTGTGTATGTACGCTGGACATTTCGCGATCGGCATGGCGATCAAAGCTGCTGCGCCGCGCATCCGGGCGTTGCCAATCCTGCTGGGAGCCGGTTTCCTCGACATCGTCGACGGGGCGCTCATCGTCCTCGGTGCAGACCGGGTGACGCCGAATCTGCACGCAGGCCCCTACCTGTTCTTTGACCTTACCTTCATCGACTGGGACCATTCGCTGCTGATGGCGATCGTGCTGTCGCTGCTTTGGGCGGCCTTCTTCCTTAAAGACCGGCAAGTCGCTGTGGTCGCAGGCCTTGCGTGCTTCTCGCACTTCCTCGCCGACGTGCCGATGCACAACGCCGACCTCGCGCTCTACCCCTATGCCGCCGAGCACTGGGGCTACGGTTTGTGGGGCCGGCTCCAGACGGGTTCGTGGATCCTTGAGGGCATCTTCGCGGCGGCGTTGGGTGGCTGGGCATGGACCCGCTTCCGCGCGCGCGGCGTGTCGATCGGCTGGCCGATCATCGTTCTCGTCGTGCTGTTCTTTAACCTGTCGCCTTGGCTATCACCGATGAAGCAGGTCGCCACGCTCGCCGAGCCGACCACGCACATCCTGCACGGCGTCCTAGTCCTGTCGGGGTTCTTGGTGCCTGGGCTGCTGCTGTCCTGGCTGGTCGATCGGGCCGAGCGACGGGGGGCAGCGCCGGCTTCCGACGTTGCCGTGCGGGCATAAGCTCGGCGAAGACGGTCGCGCTAGCGCTGGCAGCGATCACCGCACTCGCGCCGGCGCGGGGCGGTCGGCGTGCTGGTGTCTACAGAATCGGGCCCGCCCCGCTGCGCGGTCGGCCCGAGCTGCACGATCTGCCGCGGCACCCCAAGAGCGCATTTCGATCAGTCTGGATCATACCCGCAAGAGCTGAAGTAATTGGCGCATTCGGCGGGTTGGAAGATGTCGACGAGCTTGCCGATGAGGCTCCACAGGCCGCTGACTGTGCGCTCGCCAATTTTCCTGAGCAGGGCTTTGAGGCGGGAGAAAGCCTTCTCAATCGGATTGAAGTCCGGGTTGTAGGGCGGAAGGAAGCGCAGTGTCGCGGCTGCTGCTTCGATCCGATCTCGGACTGCCGGACGCTTATGGCTCGACAGATTGTCCATTATGACGACGTCACCGGGCCGCAGTTCGGGCAGGAGAACCTAGGCCACGTAGGCCTCGAACCAATCACCGTTGATGGGACCGTCCAGCACCATCGGCGCAACCATGCCGGTCATGCGCAGAGCGGCGACCAGTGTAGTGGTCTTGCGGTGCCCGTGAGGGAAACCCATCCGCAGTCGCTCGCCTTTGGCGTAGCGGCCATGGCTGCGGGTCATGTCGGTGGCGGTCCAGGTTTCATCGATAAAGACCAGGCGTTCCGGTTCGAGATCGACCTGTCCGTCGAACCAATCATGCCGCTGCTTCAGGACGTCGGGACGGTCCTGCTCGATTGCATGGCCAGTTTTTATGGGATGGCCCGCTCCTTTTCCCCGGCATCGGATATGATGCCGGTGCTTGAGAAGGAAAGGAGCGGACCGATATCTATTGTGATCCTTGGCGTTGATTTGGGCAAGAGCGCCTGCAGTGTGGTGGGCGTGGATGCGTCCGGCGCAGTGGTTGTACGCCGGTCGATGCGGCGTCAGACGCTGATCGACTATGTCGCCAAGCTGCCGGCTTGCGTGGTTGCTATGGAAGCATGCTGTGGTGCCTATCATCTGGGGCGCGCTTGTTTGCCGCGCACGGACACGAGATCCGGCTTAGGTCGTCAGAGTACGTGCGTCCTTATGTAAAAATACAGAAGAACGATGGTCGCGACGCCGAGGGGATCGCCAAGGCGGCCTCGCGTCCAACAATGCGCTTCGTCGAGCTCAAGAACCAGGAGCAGCTGGACATTCAGACTCTCCACCGGGTCCGGTCGCGCCTCGTGGCTGAGCGCAGGAGCCTGATCAACCAGTTGCGGGCGATCCTGCTGGAGCGCGGGACGATCTTCCCGGTCGGGCGCCGCAAGCTGGAACTGGGTATCGATGGCATGTTGGCCGATGAGGACACGACATTGTCACCGCGCTTGCGGCAACTGGTGGGTGAACTACGCACGGAATGGCGCGATCTCGATGCCAGGATCGAAGCACTGAACGGCGAGTTCATCGAACTGGCGCGCAATGATGCCGCCGCACGAAGGCTCACCTCGATCTCCGGCGTTGGGGTTTTGAACGCAACGGCTCTGATCGCGGCCGTGGGCGACGCAAGCAGTTTCGCCAAAGCACGGGATCTAGGGACCTGGCTCGGACTGGTCCCCCGACAACACACCACCGGTGGCCGCCAGCATCAGCTGGAAACCCCATTGTTGGAGGTGCTCTTTATGTCATGCTGCTAATGGTTTTACGAAATCGCGTAAGGGCCGCGAAGAAAAATAAGGACCCTATGGCGATAATTGATAGGAACTGATGCCATACAACCGCAAAGCCGGCGCCCCGGTATAAAACGGCCTGGGACATACTGACGAAATGGGTGGTCGGTGCAACCAGCATCACCATCTGCACAAAGTCAGGCATGCTTTCACGTGCTGTCACTCCGCCCGACAACATTTGAAGCGGCAATAGCACAAGCATCAGCAGCAAGCCGAATTGCGGCATTGAACGTGCAATGGTTCCCATGAAAATGCCCATTGATGTGGTGGCAAACAGATGGAGAGCCGCACCCAACAGAAACAGTGCGATGGATCCTTCGATCGGCACGCCCAAAAGCCCCTGAACCATGAATATCAGGGAAAGGCCGCAAGCGATCAGCACCACAAGGCCCATGGCCCAGACTTTGCTGGCCATGATTTCAAAGGGCGTGACAGGCATCACCAGAAGATGTTCGATGGTGCCATGTTCGCGTTCACGGATCAGCGCGGCCCCGGTCAGGATGATGGAGAGCATTGTCACATTGTTGATGATTTCCATCAGCGATGCGAACCAGCTTTGCGTCAGATTGGGATTGAAGCGTGCCCGCAGGTTCATGCTGACCGGACCTGTGGCGGCAGAACGGGTTCCTGCAAGAAATTCGCTCGCCTCGCCCTGCACGATCTGCTGGATATATCCGCCGCCGGTAAAGGCCTGTGTCATGCTGGTGGCATCGACATTCAACTGAACGGTGGGATGGCGCCCAGCCAGCACGTCTCTTTGAAAATTGGGTGGGATATCGAGAGCAAACGTATAGGTTCCCGCATCCAGTCCCTTGTCCACCTGTGGCAGGTTGATCAAGGCTGGCTGGGTAAAGTGTGGCGGATAGAAAGCGCTGCTGACCCGGTTGGACAGGGGCGATTGATCCTCGTCCACGATTGCGATCGGCGCCTTGTGCAATGTTTCTGGCATCCCCGTTGCGGCAGCATAGATACCCAGAGAAAAAGCATAGAAAATCAGAACCAGCATCATGGGGTCGCGCCACAGGCTGCGCAGTTCCTTGATACCAAGGCGGTAGATATTGATCGCCTGTTCCATGAATCAACGCTCCTGCTTGCGAAGGAGGATGGCACATGCACCCAGCAGGATTGGGAAACTGATGGCCAGGGCCATCAATTGGTGGGTCAGGTCGACAAACCCCAATCCTTTTGAAAAAACGCCGCGGCAAATCGTGACGAAATGGCTGGCCGGAAAGATCGTGCCGATGGCCTTGCCCACTCCCTCCAGCGAGGACACCGGATTGGTCAACCCTGAAAACTGGACCGAGGGCAGGATGGTCCCGATGGCTGTGGCGAACAGGGCCGCGATCTGGCTGCGCATGAAGATCGAGAACAACAGGCCAATGGCGGTAGAGCACAACGTGTACAGAAAGGCCCCCACCGTCATGGCCAGCAGATTGCCCGTCATGGGCACGCGGAACACGAAAACCGCAACGAGCACCAGCGTCACATAATTCACCATGGCCAGCACCACATAAGGTAGTTGCTTGCCCAGCAGGAATTCAAGGCGTGTGATGGGCGTCACGTAGAAATTGATGATCGAGCCGAGTTCCTTTTCCCGGACCACGCTGAGCGCGGTAAGGATGGCCGGAAACAGGAGCAGCAGGATCGGTATGACCGCTGGCGCGATGGCGATCAGGCTGAGCACATTGGGGTTGTAGCGATAGCGCAATTCGATGTTAACTGCGCCGCTGGATGGTCGTGCGCCAGTTGCCTGAAGGGACATGTTGCTCAACCATTCGGCATGCATCGCCTGTAGATAGCCCTTGATGGTCTCTGCGCGTGTTGGCATTGCCCCGTCCATCCAGACACCGATCTCGACCGGCACACCGCGTCTTAGATCGCGTGCGAAATTGGGCGGTATTTCCAAGGCTACGCTGATTTCGCCCGCGCGCATTCTCCGGTCGAGCGAGGCATAATCCGTGATCGGACTATGTTCGACGAAATAACGGGACCCGGCAAGATTGAGTGCATAATTCTCGCTGGTGGTCGTGCCATCGCGATCCAGCACTGCAAATGGCAGTTTTTCAACATCCAGACTGATACCATAGCCCATGATGAACATCAGGATCACACTGCCCAACAAGGCTAGTGTGGCTCGGATGGGATCGCGGCGCAATTCAAGCGATTCACGCCTAGCATAGCTCATCATGCGGCGCTGGCTGAAACGCGGGGACACTTGGAGGTGGGGCGATGACGCATCGTTCTTTGCTGTCGTGGCAACAGGGATGGGGGAGGGCGCTACCTCATCACTTGCGTCCTTCTCGTCTGCCACGGGAGCAGTGCTGCCCGTTGCCTCTTGCAGACAGCTGATGAAGGCTTCTTCCAGCCCCGCGCTGCCACGTTGTTCCACGATGGCGGTCGGCGTGTCACTGATCAACACTCGCCCTGCATGCATCAGGGAAATGCGGTCGCACCGCATCGCCTCGTTCATGAAATGGGTGGAAATGAAAATGGTGACCTGGTCGTTGCGCGACAGATCGATCATCATCTGCCAGAACTGGTCGCGAGCAATCGGGTCCACCCCCGAAGTCGGCTCATCCAAAATCAGCATTTCTGGCTTGTGGATCATCGCCACAGCCAGGCTCAACCGCTGTCGCTGGCCCAGGGGAATGGAGTCCGGCAAGGCCTCCATGATGTCGTTCAGGTCGAAACGACCGGCCATTTCCTGAATACGGGCCGGAATGATGTCTTTGGGCACATGGAAAAGCTGGGCGTGCAGTTCCAGGTTTTGCCTCACGGTCAATTCGGAATAGAGCGAAAAGGCCTGTGACATGTAGCCGACACGTCCCCGTGTGGCCATGTCGTCGTTTTCGACTTCGCGACCAAACAGCCACGCCTGTCCGTCCGTGGCCTTGAGCAGGCCGGTAAGCATTTTCATCGTGGTCGATTTGCCGCAGCCGTTCGACCCCAGAAAACCGAAGATTTCGCCCCGTTCGATCCGGAAGTCGACATGATCAACCGCGGTAAAGTCGCCAAAGCGCATGGTCAGTCCCTGCGCCTCGATGGCCACCTCATTGTCGCTGGCCCGTGCGGGAATCTCAACCGGTTTGTGGCCGCGCCGGCGCTCTTCGGGCAACAGGGCGATAAAGGCGCGCTCCAACGTGGGTTCATTGGTGCGCGCGTAAAAATCCTGTGCTGTGCCAGTTGCCAGGATGCGCCCAGCGTCCATCGCCACCAACCAGTCGAAGCGTTCTGCTTCTTCCATATAAGCGGTGGCTACCAGCACGCTCATCGTCGGGCGGTCGGCACGGATACTGTCGATCAGGTCCCAGAACTGGGCCCGCGACAAGGGATCAACGCCCGTGGTCGGTTCATCCAGCAGCAGGAAGTCAGGATCGTGTATCAGGGCGCAGCACAGGCCCAGCTTTTGCTTCATGCCTCCGGACAGCTTGCCCGCAGGGCGCTTGCGAAATGGGGCAAGCCCGGTGCTGTGTGTCAATTGAGCGATGCGGCGTTCGCGCTCCTGCGCATCCTGGCCGAACAATCGCCCAAAGAATTCCAGATTTTCGTCAATCGACAGGGTGGGATACAGGTTTCTGCCGAGGCCTTGCGGCATATAGGCGATGCGGGGGCAGATCCCTTCGCGGTGTTCTCGGTCCGCCATGTCTCCGCCCAGCACCTCCACCATTCCGCTCTGAATGGCGCGCGCGCCAGCCAGAAGCGAAAACAGGCTGGACTTGCCAACACCATCGGGCCCGATCATCGCCACCATCTTGCCAGCGGGGATATCCAGATCCACCCCGTCGAGCGCCAAGGTCTTGCCATAGTGAAGGCTGACGCCCGATATCCGGGCGACCGGAGGAGAGGCAGCGATGATCCCTGTCATCGTGACACATTCACCGTTAGATTGGCAGGCCATTGTGTGCCAGTGTCAAGACGCACATAGGCAACGCCGGGCAGGCCGGTTTTCACTTTGTTGATATAACGCTCCAGCAAGGCTCGATCGATTTGCGCCTTCACACGGAACATCAGCTTCTGACGTTCAGTCTCGGTTTCCACCGTTTTGGGCGTGAACTGGGCTACATCGGCCACAAAGCTCACCTTCGCCGGGATGACGATGTCGGGCGCGGCGTCCAGGACCAGATGCACATCGCTGCCGATGGCCACCTTGCCCGCCACCGTCTCGGGAAGGAAGAAGGTCATGTAGACATCGCCAAGGTTCACCAGATTGAGTACGCGTCCACCGCCTGCGACCACTTCGCCGGGTTGAGCGACGCGATACTGGATGCGACCGGCCACCGGCGCCTTCAGGTCACTGTCCTGGATATCGGCCTGGATACGCTGAATCGTGGCTCGCACGGCATCGACCTGAGATCTTGCGCCGATCACCTGATTACGTGCAGTGGTGATGGCGGAATCGACAGCCGCCAATTGTGCCCGCGCTGCCTCGACTGCGGCCGCAGCTCCCTCGACCCGCGCCTGATCGTCATCCCGTTCCTGAACCGCGGTTGCCCCTTCCTGCGACAGGGTCGTCGATCTGGTCAGCCGCTTGCGCGCCACGCTCAGTTCCGCCTCACGCTGGCGTACTCCGGCCTGGGCTGCCGCGCGGTTGCTCTGCTGCTGGGCGACCTGGCTTTCGGCGATCTCGATGGAGTTGGATGCCTGCGCCAGTTGCGCCGTGGCTTCTGCCTTTTGCGCATTGAGAACATCGGTATCCATATGCGCCACAACCTGCCCGGCGGTCACGAAAGCGCCTTCGTCCACCAGGATTTCCCGGATGCGCCCGGGCGATTTAGCCGAGATGTCAACCTCGACAGCCTCGATCCTGCCGTTACCACTGATGATGCCAGCAGGCAGTCCTGCAGGGCGTAATAAAGCCCACAGCACCCCCCCGACCGACAGGATGGCGGCGGCAACGATGCCCCGAATGATCCAGCTTTTCTGGGAGGCCTTCATCGTTACTCTGCTCCTGTCTGATGGGGGGTGGCGGGCGCCGAAGGCTGGCTGGCCGTGTTTGGCGCAACACTATCGCCCGCGCCGACGAAACCACCGCCCAATGCGGCGTAAAGGGCAACGCCGCTTGCCAGATGTGCTCGTCGCAATTGTACAAGACCTTGCTCGGTTTCGAACAGGTCTCGTTGCGCATCAAGGATTTCAAGATAGGTTGAACGCCCGTTGTCATAACGAAGCTGGGCCAGGCGGGCCCGTTCCCGCAAGGCATCCAGCATGATCTGGGTCGTGGCGATCTGCGCGCTCAGTTCTTGGCGCCGGATCAGCGCATCAGAGACATCGCGAAACGCGCCTTGCACCGTTTTTTCATAATTGGCGACCGCGCCGACCTGTCGCGCCTTGGCTACATCGCGTTCTGCCGCCAATCTTCCCGCATTGAACAGGGGGACGGAAATGGTCGGGTTGAAGGCCCAGATCCGGCTGCCGGGTTGAAACAGCCCGTCCAGGCTGGAATTGCCGGTGCCGAACGATCCTGTCAGGCTGACGTTCGGGAAAAATGCCGCACGTGCCGCACCTATGTTGGCATTGGCTTCCCGCAACTGATATTCCGCCGCAACGATGTCGGGGCGATTAACCAGCAGATCGGAGGTGAGACCGACGGGCAGCACCACACCCGGCTCCGCTCCTGCCAAACCGGGTCTGCCCGGCGCAATCTCCACCTGGTTGCCCACCAGCAATGCCAGCGCATTGCGGTTGACGCCCCGATCCTGCTTCAATTGGTGCAGCACCGTCTGAGCCTGGGCCAGCAGCATCTGCGCCTGGCTCATGTCAAGCTTCGCACCTGATCCGACTTCGTAACGGCGGCGCATGATGCGCAAGGATTCTTCACGCGTGGCAATCGTCTTGATGGCCAATGCTTCGCGCTCTTCATATTCACGTTCAAGCAGATAGCCGTTGGCCACTTGCGCCACCAGATCGGTTGCAACCGCACGGCGTCCCTCTTCCGTGGCCAGATAGCGGTTCTGCGCGGCGGCGCGCAAATTGCGTAACTTGCCCCAAAAATCGATTTCCCAGCTGGCGCTCAACTGCCCCGTGACCTGCTTGATGTCATAATTCTGCGTGCCCAGCTGCGGCAGGCTGATCACCGATTTCCCGCGTGTGCCCGATCCCACGGCATTGAGTTGCGGATAGAGCGACGCGCCTTCTACACGCCAACTGGCCCGGGCTTCCGCGATGCGGGCTGTGGCCACGCGAAGATCGCGGTTGTTGTGCAGCGCCGTTTCGATCAGGCTGCGCAACTCCGGATCCTGAAAAAACTCATGCCATCCGATGCGGGCGATGGAGCCGCCCTGTTCCTGCGTAAAGCCTTGATAGGTTGCGGGCACCGGCTGTGCGGGCTGCACATAGGATGGCGCGAACGAACAGCCGCCGATCCAGAACAGGCTGGCAACAAGAGCAGTGCAGCGGCTCCACCGCGTGATGTCAAACCGCATGGCTATGGCCTGGATCTGGATGTTGGCGTGCTGCAAACTCTTTCCCCGATTATGTCATTCATCATGCCGCTGTCCCGCCCGATTACGGGACAGCGGCCACCCGCCCGTTCATGCACGGGCCGGTGGGGTGGCGGTTTCAGCTTTGGCGCGTGCCTTGACCGGTTGGGCAGGGGTGCTGGCAGCGCCCACGGAAAACCATGGCTTCAACAATCCCTGAAACACTTCAAACCCGGCTTGCGGATTGGCTGTCTGGCCCAGCACGCCCTTCCAGGCATCCTGCAGTTCTTCGAAGGCAGCCTTGGTTTTGGCCACGGCCTCTTCACGCCCCTTGTTGATTTCCGCCAGCGCTTCGACGCTGCCTTCGGTCTGTATCTTGGGAAGGGAGCCTGGCTCGATCGCCTTGACCTGATCGACCAGACCAAGGGTCATCTGCTTCACGATCCTGACATAATCTTCGCCACCACTACGTGCGATCTGTGCAACTTTTGTGGCAAATTCTCCGTTCGCTTTGGCCAGATCCACGAAAGTTTCAAATGTTACTGCCACGACAAATTCCTTTCAGAAAACGAAAAATGAAATTGAAGATGGATGGGCATCCGGGTTGATGTCCTGGCCTTTCATAGGCGATGAATTCGAGAAAATATTGATGGCAATCAAGATTGGTGCATGTATAAATTTTTGTAAATTAGTGATTTAGCATATCAGTATATATAGCGCTTGCCGCGTATCGAAAGGCTGTGCGTAGACTTGCGTCCGTTCCTCGTGATCGTTGGTGCATGTCAGGGGAACACTCATGCCAGCAAATGCTGGCCATTATCGACCGGAATGATCGTGCCAGTAATCCGCCTTGCCGCGTCGCTCACCAAAAACGCAGCCAGCGCGCCGACATCCTCGATCTCTACCGGCCGATGCCCTGGCGTATCAGCCGCGGCACGGGCCAACAATTCATCGAAACGATCGATACCACTGGCTGCGCGGGTGGCGATGGGGCCGGGGGAAATGGCATGGGCGCGGATCCCCTTTGGCCCCAGTTCTGCCGCTACATAACGCGTGGCACTTTCCAGCGCAGCCTTCACCGGCCCCATCAGGTTATAATGAGCGACCACTCTTTCCGATCCGTAGAACGTTACGCAAAGCAGGCAGCCCCCATCCTTCATCAGGGGTTCGGCCAACTTCGCCATGCGCAGGAAGCTGTGGCAGGATACATCCATCGCCATGCCGAAGCCTTCGGCAGAACTATCTGTCACCCGGCCATGCAGATCTTCCCTGGGGGCAAATGCGATGGAATGAAGCAGGAAGTCGAGCCCGCTCCATTCGCGTTCCACCTTGGCGAAAAGTTCTTCCAGTTGCCCCGGTTCACGAACATCGCAAGGGGCGATCCATTCGGCATTCAGGTGCTCTGCCACCGGGGCAACCCAATCCTTCGCCTTGTCGTTGAGATACGTTATCCCAAGCCGCGCACCACAGGCGGCAAAGGCCTGCGCACAACCTGCGGCGATGCTTTTGTCATTGGCGATGCCGACAATCAGACCACGCTTGCCGGTCAGATCCACCAGAGGTTTCATACATTGCCCTCCACGATATTCAGAGTGTGCAGAGCGATCATCCGCTCTTCATCAGTGGGGATGACCAGAACCCGGACCCGGGCATCGGGCTGGCTGATGATGCCAGCATTGGCCATGTTGGCATCCTGATCCAGTTCGATACCCATCCACGTCAGGCGTTCGCAGATCCGGCGGCGCAGATCGGCATCGTTTTCGCCAATGCCTGCGGTAAAGACGATGCCGTCGATGCCACCCAGAGATGCCACCAATCCGCACAATTCGCGCGCGGCGCGCCACGCAAAGAGGTCGATCGCTTCCTGCGCCTGCGAAGAAGGGTTCGATGCCAGCGCGCGCATATCGCTGGAAATACCAGAAACGCCCAGCAATCCTGATTTCTGGTATAGCAGATGTTCCACCTGCTGTGGGCTCATCCCCATCTGAATTTGCAGATGCAGCACGACGCCGGGATCGATACTGCCACAGCGCGTGCCCATCATCAGCCCGTCCAGAGCGGTAAAGCCCATGGTGGTGTCAAGGCTGTGCCCATCATGCATGGCACACAGGCTAGCGCCATTACCCAGATGCGCTGTGATGACCCGGCCCGACGCCAGATCGGGATCAAGTTCGCGCAAGCGTCGCGCGATATATTCATATGACAGCCCATGAAAACCATAGCGGCGGATGCCCTGCTCATGCATCTCACGCGGCAGGGCCAACCGGGATGCTATCTCGGGTTTGTCATGGTGAAACGCCGTGTCAAAGCAGGCAACCTGCGCAAGTGTGGGCTGAAGCCGCCGAATGGCGCGGATTGCCGCCAGGTTGTGTGGTTGATGCAAAGGGGCCAGCGGGCACAGAGCATCCAGCGCATCCAGCAGCGCATCATCGACCAGACACGGCGCGGCAAAAGTCGTGCCGCCATGGACAATCCGGTGGCCGACAGCCACGATCTCGCGCCCCGAAACATGCTCTGCCGCCCATGCGAACAGATCGGCCAGCAATTCCCCATGGGTTAGTGCCGCGCCATCGACCCAGTCCCGATCATAGATCACCGTGCCGTCAGCCTGCCGGATGGACAGCCGCGGGGCAAGCCCGATACGTTCGATCTTGCCCCCGGCAGAAAAAACCGGAGGCTGGCCTGTATCAAGCGTGTACAGGGCGAATTTGATGCTGGACGAACCCGAATTGAGGCTGACGACCGCTTTCATGGCGCCTTCGCTTGTGCCAGCAGAACCGCCACGGCACAGGAAGCAAGCCGTGTACGCAAACTGTCCGCGCGGCTGGTCAGGATGATTGGCACCCGTGCGCCCAGCACCACGCCTGCCGCATCGGCTTGCCCCAGGAACGTCAATTGCTTGGCCAGCATGTTGCCCGCTTCCAGATTGGGCACCACAAAAATTTCCGCCAGTCCCGCCACCGCCGAAGCGATGCCCTTTTCACGCGCCGCCACCAGGCTGATGGCATTGTCGAACGCCAGGGGACCATCGACCAATCCGCCTGTGATCTGTCCGCGATCGGCCATCTTGCACAGGGCCGCCGCGTCCAACGTGGCAGGCATCGCCGGATTGACCGTTTCCACAGCCGCCAGAATCGCCACCTTGGGTTCCGCGATTCCGATGGCGTGGGCCAGATCAATCGCGTTGCGGATGATATCGGCCTTTTCTTCCAGCGTGGGCGTCATGTTGATGGCGGCATCGGTGATGATCAGCGGGGTGGGGTGCCCGGGCACATCCATGACATAGGCATGGCTGATCCGCCGTTCGGTACGCAGCCCGGTGGCCGATGGAACGACTGCGCCCATCAGTTCATCGGTATGAAGCGACCCCTTCATCAACAACGCCGCCTCGCCTGAACGAACCAGCGCCACCGCTTTGGCTGCGGCATCATGACTGTGCGCGGCGGGCAGGATCGTGAATGCGGAAATGTCCTTGCCGGCTTCTTGCGCGGCGGCGGCAATGCGCTGGGGCGGACCGACCAGGATCGGGGCGATCAGATGCGCCTCTGCCGCTTCGACAACGGCCAGAATGGCCGCGGCACTGCATGGATGAGCCACAGCGGTTGGAAGGGCGGTTCCCGAAGATGCCTTTTCCATCAACACGTGATAGGCTTGATGGGATGCAACTTGGACGTCAGGCAGCACCATGCGGGGGCGTATTACCTTTTCCCGGGGAGCCTTGACCTCGGCCTGGCCCGTGATCACTTCTTGACCGTCCTGATTGACGCAGCGGCAATCAAGCAGCACAATATGGTGGTCTTCGCGCTTTTCGGTCACGGTCAGCGTGGTGGTGATCGTGTCTCCCAGTCCGACAGGGCGGGTAAAACGCAGCGTCTGCCCCATATAGATCGCACCGGGCCCCGGTAATTGCGTTCCCAGCACGGCCGAAATCAGCCCCGCCCCCAACATGCCATGGACAATCACGCGGTGGAACATGTCTGTTGCGGCATAATCGACATCCAGATGCGCTGGATTGACATCCCCTGAAACGCGGGCAAAGAGCAGAATGTCTTCCTGAGTCAGCGTACGGGTGCTGCTGGCCGATGTACCCACTTCGATTTCATCGAAAGTGCGATTTTCGATCATGGTTGTACCGTTCATGGCTCATTGTTCCAGAATGTAGCGGCCTGGGGCATCGACGGTGGCGGGATAACCTTTATCGGGTGCGCCCATGGGTGGTGGCCCAACCGGCTCACCCGAATTACGTGCCAGCCATTCCCCCCATTCCAGCCACCATGATCCCTGCTTAGGCGTAGCACGCTCCAGCCATTGCTCGGTTTCCAGTGACAGCCCTTCTGCCTCGCGGGTCAGGACGTGGAAACGCCGCCCCTTGTGGCCGGGCTCAGACACGATTCCTGCATTGTGCCCACCGCTGGTGAGCACGAAAGTGATCTGTGCGGGAGCCAGCAGATGAATCTTGTAGACCGAATGCCATGGGGCGACATGGTCGCGTTCGGTTCCGACCACGAACATGGGTTTGCGCAGTGTGGTCAGAGACACCGTCTTGCCGCCAGCCCGGTATTTGCCCTCTGCCAGATCATCGTTGAGGAACAGTTCGCGCAGATACTGGCTGTGCATCGCATAGGGCATCCGGGTGCCGTCAGCATTCCATGCCATCAGGTCGTTGATGGGCGTCCGTTCACCCATGAGATAGGTATTCAGAACCGTGGACCAGACCAGATCATTAGATTGCAGGATCTGAAAAGCGCCACCCATCTGCTTGCTATCCAGATAACCGCGACTCCACATCATGTTTTCCAGAAGGTTGAGTTGCCCTTCGTCGATAAAGAGGCCCAGTTCGCCCGGTTCGCTGAATTCCGTCTGCGCAGCAAACAATGTAACGCTAGCCAGGCGTTCGTCGCCATCGCGCGCCATCGCCGCCGCCGTGATGGAAAGTAACGTGCCGCCCAGGCAATAACCGGCGGCATGTACCGTCGATGCCCCAGTGATGGCGGTGATGGCATCCAGTGCGGCCATGGGCCCCTTCTGGCGATAGGCTTCCATATCCAGATTGCGAT
Organism: Sphingomonadales bacterium; assembly: GCA_028871475.1. Classification (GTDB taxonomy): domain Bacteria; phylum Pseudomonadota; class Alphaproteobacteria; order Sphingomonadales; family Sphingomonadaceae; genus Novosphingobium. The sequence continues at coordinate 75,704 of JAGWMZ010000016.1, forward strand.
CATTGCTGCCTGGATTGTGCCACGAGATCATGAAAACGGTAAAGCCCTGATCCGTCAGCCACCGAACCAGGGAATTTTCTGGTGACAGATCAAGGATATAATACTTCATGATCCACGCCGGCACGATCAGCACCGGTTCGGGCCGAACCTTGTCGGTGGTGGGCGCATATTGCAGCAGTTCGATCAACTCGTTGCGAAAGACAACCTTGCCCTTCGCCGTGGCCAGCTTGTCGCCCACGGGAAAATTTTCGACCCCCACCGGCGGCAGACCCCGAATCATATGCTGCATGTCTTCCAGCAGATGGCGGAGGCCATCGATCAGGCATTGGCCGCCGGTTTCCGCGATACGCTTCTGCAACACTGGATTGGTGGGCATGAAATTGGTGGGCGCCAGTGTGTCCAGCATCTGGCGGGTACCGAATTCCACCATATCCTGATGGTGCCGCGTGATGCCTGATACGCCGGTGGTGGCGGCGTGCCACCATTGTTGATTTAGCAAAAAAGCCTGTGAAAAGAAGTTGAAGGGTGCTTTCTTCCAGGCCGGGTCGTTGAAACGGTGGTCTTGCGGCAAAGGTTCGATGGCAAGATTGGCTTCCGCGTCGCCTGCACTGCGCAAGACATAATCGAACAAACGGGCATTCTTGCGCACAAGCTTTGCGCCCAGTTGCAGTTGCTTGCCGGGGGAACAGGCCAGATGAACCAGCCAATCGGAATAGGCCTGGAAAAGCGTGGCTGGCGAAAGGCCTGACGTCACTTGGGCAATGGCTGCGCCAGCAGCGTGATCGATCGATTCCGCGATACCGTCCAGTGGATCAAGAGAACTGGTGTCTGCAAGAGAGGGCATGACCATGATTTCCTGTTTCGCCGCGCCGCACCGGTTGTGGCCCGCGTCTGCCGAGCATCATTACGGGGGAAGCAGGGCCTCAGCGGACGCCCTGCCTCACCACGGTTCGCAAATGGGCCAAATCTGGAACAAAGCCATGCGGCCCTCCAGATCCGGTCCGATGAAAGATACATCGCGGACATTAGTCGTACCCCCAAAAAAGGCATTGACCAGCGCAGCCAGATTGTTGACTTTACGAGCCATTCAACATTGATGGACCGCGACTATGCCAGGCTTCTCATCTGTTACATGGGTTCGCAGAGTTGTCGAAACCCTCGCTTTCAACAATCTGGATGTCGCTAAACTGCTCGCCGGCGCCAATATCAATCCACAGGTGCTGGCCCAGCGTGATGGCAGGCTTTCCAATATAAAGGTCAATCGTCTTTGGCAGCTGGCGGCCGAGCAGTCGGGCAATCCCGCCATCGGCATCGCTCCTCGTCCGATGTTTCGCCTGTCCGATTTCCATGTTCTCGGATACGCGATGATCTCGTGCGCCAACCTCCTTGAAGCGTTGAAGAGAATCGTTGATTACGCCACAATTTCCTCAAAAATCTGTACTTCAGAGGTAATCGAAACGCAGCAAGGCTATAAAATTGTAATTCTGCCCGGAAGTATGGCTGCCTCACCGCCCCGATCAAGCGTGGAATATAGCCTGATCATGCTCGTCGATTTTTGTCGCTGGGTCAGTGACCAAGCTTTAGCCCCGATTGATATCGAACTGCCTTTCGAAAGGCCAGTCGACAGCGCGCCGTACTACGATGCTTTCAGGTGTATGCCGCAGTTTGACAGCCGTTTTTGCGCGCTGCACTTTTCCCGTGAGGATATGTTGGCTCCATTGGGTACTTCCAATGCCGAATTGGCCGTGATGCATGATCGGCTGGCCAGGGATTATCTCAGTCGATTGCGCATGGCACCGGTAACCCATCAGGTCAACGCCCTGATCATCAAAGAAATAGCAAAAGGTGAACCGCGTCGTGATCAGGCTGCGGTAAAATTGGGTATGAGTGAGCGAACATTGCAGCGGCGCCTCCATGAAGAAGGTGCATCCTTTACATCGCTGGTAGATGAGGCCCGGTGTAACATGGCTGAACGTTATCTCAGTGATCTGCAGTTGCCGACGATCGAGATTGCATATCTTCTTGGATTTTCCGATCAGCGCTGCTTTTTCAGGGCTTGTTCCCGTTGGTTTAAGATGTCGCCGAACCAGTACAGGGCGAAAGCAAAAAATACCTTCCGAAATTTTCAAGAGATGATGTAGAATAACAATATAGATTATAATGGGATCGCGCTGTTGTATACAAGGCTTGGCGAAAGCCGAAGCCCACAAGCCTTTTATGCAACAGCGCCCATGGGATCAAAAAGGTCGGTGGCTGATCACCACTGGTCGCCGGCCTTGGCGATCTCATCCAACAGAGCCTGCTTGGATGGCGTGCGTCGCTTGCCCTTATTGCGGGGCACCTCGACAGCGCCCACGACGAGACGACGCTCAGCTATGCGCTTGCCAAGCGTGGTGAGGCTGATGGCCTCACGCGTCGTCTTCAAGGTCTTGAACGCCATAGGTCTGCGTCGCCTCTTCGCGAATTCGCCGTTCCATATAATGGAGATCAAGGCCTTCAGAAAGGGTGAATAGCGCTTTGGCCTGTCCAAGCATGTCCCAGGCCGCGCCAGAAGCGTATTGACCCATGCGATCGGCGATCAATCCTCAACGGAAATCACGGCCACTGTGCCGTGCTCTTCGACTTCGATCATCTGGAGCAGGCTTGTATCGGCATAGCCATCAAGCAGTCGGCTGCCGACCACCTCGAAGCCCAATTTGAGATCGGGATGAATCCAGCCCCGCGTGGAAATGCCCGGTCCACCGGGCCTTATGAAGCCATGTTTCATCATGATGGTCTCGAGCGCGGTCTGTTGCGTAGAAACCAGATCAAAGTCACCAGTGTTCACCGCGCCTTGGGTGTAAAGTTCGACCGCACCTCCGCCGACAAGGATCGGCGGTTTCAGATCCAATTCGTCCATAGCCGAACTGATCTCGGCCAGCTGGACGCCTCGAAAAACCTCTGGTGCGTAGCGGCCCGAACTGATTCAATGGCTTTCGCGATGAGCGGAGGCGGTGATGGTAGGACAGCCCGGTTTCTTTGATCTTTCGGACCGGTATGAAGCGCTGAGCGCGGCGGGCGATCCGCTTGAGCGCTTGGCATCCGTGGTGGATTTCGAGGTTTTCCGCGGCCCGTTGATTGCCGCTCTACGCCGCAGCGTTCGTGGCAAGGGCGGCAGGCCGCCGTTCGACCCAGTCATGATGTTCAAGGTGCTGGTGCTTCAGGCGCTGTACTCGCTGTCGGACGAGGCCACCGAATTTCAGATCAAGGATCGGCTGTCATTCCAGCGGTTTCTGGGCCTGGGTCTCGACGGCCCGGTGCCCGATGCGACGACGGTGTGGCTTTTCCGCGAGCGCCTGGTCCAGGCCAAGGCGATCGACAAACTCTTCGCTCGCTTTGACGCCGCGCTGAAGGACCGGGGCTATCTTTGCCATGGGCGGGCAGATCATCGATGCCACCGTGGTTCCGGCGCCCAAGCAGCGCAACACCGAGGCCGAGAAGGCCGCCATCAAGGAAGGGCGCGTACCCGAGGACTGGAAACCGGCCAAGGCGCGGCAGAAAGACAGGGATGCACGCTGGTCGATCAAGTACAGCAAGGCCAAGGTCCGCGAGGGCGCCGACCCGAAGGCTGCGAAACCCGTCGATCTCGCCATCCCGATGTTTGGCTACAAAAATCATATCGGCATCGACAAGGCCCACGGCCTGATCCGCACCTGGGGCGCCAGCGCGGCCAACGCCCATGACGGGGCTCTACTGCCGGACTTGGTCAGCAAGGGCAACACCGGCTCGGGCGTGTGGGCGGATACGGCCTATCGATCCAAGAAGAACGAGGCGTTCCTCGCCGCTGGCATGTTCAAGAGCCATATCCACCAGAGGCGCAAGCCGAGGCGACCGATGCCCGAGCGGATCGCCAAGGCCAACACCCGGCGATCCAAAATTCGAGCTCACGTTGAGCATGTGTTCGCGGGGCAAAAGCACAGGATGGGCCTTGCCGTGCGCACCATCGGCATCGCCCGCGCCACCATCAAGATCGGCATGGCCAACCTGGTCTATAATTTCCAGCGGCTCGCCTGGCTTGAGGGGCGTACTGCGCCCGCGTGAAAGCCAATGGCCCCAAAACAGGGCGCCAAGCAAATATCACGCAGCCAAGGAAAGCCGAAAATCGAGCATCAACGCCACTGCGCGACCCTCAATGGCGCCAGCTTGCCTTATCTGCCGGTTCTTCGAGGTGTCCACCTTCGATATCCGGGCGCTCGAAGTCACGAGCAATGCCGTCGGCGATGGCCAGACCCTGCCCGATCTGCTGGCGCAGATCCCGGAGAATGAGACCATTGTTACCGTCGGCGGCGATGGCGCCTATGACACGAGGGCCTGCCACGCGGTCATTGCAGGGCGCGGTGCCGATCCGGTCATCCCGGTTCGCCGCAACGGCAAGCCATGGACCAAGGACGGTCCCGGCGTCGCCGCCCGCAATGAAACGCTGCGCGCGATGAAGCGGCTCGGCAGGGCGATCTGGAAAAAGTGGAGTGGCTATCACCGCCGCAGCCTGGTCGAGACCAAGATGCACTGCTTCAAGCTGCTCGGCCAGCGCCTCGCTGCCCGCACCTTTGATCGCCAGATAACCGAGCTCAAAGTTCGTGCAGCAATCCTCAACCGCTTCTCTCAAATCGGTACGCCCAATACCATGCACGTCTAATAATAATTACAAGTAATAATTGGTTTGTGACTGACAGTAGTTATGCAACAAAGTCGCTGCGTTGTAAGATTGCCAGTTCGTCGTGCGGTAACGCGCGGGGTGATTTACTCATATCGGCCCCTTAACGGACTGGATTCTCGAACGGAATCCCTTGGGTATTTGTGCGACAAAGCTGATCGCGGGCCAGATGTTCACTTAGTTGCCCAAAAATTCAATCCAAATAATGCAAATTTTGATGAAAGGTCACTTACCCGGCGTGCGTCCAGTTCTTCGTTCGATGACAAGAGGAGAGCTGCTTCTAATCCTACTGCGAATATCAATCGTACAATTAACATTTCTTCTTCAGGAGGCATCCCTGTAATAATTTCTGTTTTATAGTCATCGCGCATGTCTGAAATGATGCCGCCTATAATGCCCTCTCTATAAAGGATATCGCGAATATGGTGTTGGTTGCGCTCGCAAAAACTCCTCCCCTGTGGGAGGGAGGCAATTAACTCAAGAAAAACACGAAATGATATTCTAAGTCGATCTTCAATCGAACCCTCTCTCATGCGAGCATCATGACTTGCTACGCGAATCTTTTCAACTAGGCTGGCGAGGACGTCTCGAAATATCGCTTCCTTGCTTCCATAATAGCTGTAAAAAGTTCCGGGAGATACTCCGCTGGAGGAGATAATATCTCGATTTGTTGAAGCGTCGAATCCTTTGCGTGAGAAAATATCCCATGCAGCTTGTTCAATGGTTCTCTTATTCTCTTGTTTTGTTTGCCTGCGTTTCGCAGATTCCTTGTAGGAATGAGGTCGAGATGGCTTTGAGCGCTGTTCGCCCTTGTCGCGGTCGGCTTGGTTTGGCATTGCGATTCCGATTCAAAAACAATGGCGTCTAGCGCTGGGTTCAAAAATTATCAATGCCGTTGTTGGGGTGGATTATTAGCCCTGAAACGCGAAAGAATTTGCGTGGCGAAAAATACAAAACTAAAATTGAATTGCTTCATTTAAAGTTTTTTCGGCGTTTTCGCGCAATTGTTCGGAGTCGAATTGGCTTTGTTTCGCAATAAGGTAGGCGGTCAATATTGAGCGTTGCAGAGAGAGGGTGGCTATGCGCTGAGTTTTGGGATCTCTGAGTGCTTGATCGGTGCTATCGATCTGTAGGCGCAACGCCCAAGACCTGGAGACCCGCAAAAACCGGGTCCTTCGAGGCTTGGGAACCCGAGGGCACCTAACAGCGATGCTGCCCGACCCGGGTGGGCGCGCCTTTGATCCGTTTCCCAGGGCATTGTGAGCGATTTCAACCGGGCTTGCCCCCGTTGCGGACAGAGTCGGCCCATCTTTGCGCAGCGCTCGTGGAAGATCAGCCTGTTGAAGTTGTAGGCAAGGTTGCAAAGGGTCAGCTTCGGTTCGGCCCTGACCAGGCCGATGGTGCGGATGAATACCCCGAACCGGTTCTTCTGATGCGCGAAGGCATGTTTGATGTGGGCTCGGATCGAGGATTTGGCAGCGTTGGCCCGCGCAGTTGCCTTTGACATTGGCTTGCCCATGGGTTTGCGCCGATGGATGCGGGACGTCAGCATTCGATCTGAAAGCCACTTCTCGTTCCGGTTTGAGCGATAGGCACTATCGGCCCAGACCTCGGAGCCGGTGTTATCCGTGCTCACGACCGGCCGAAGAAGACGCCCGTCGGCGGCCGAGGCCGAAGTTATACCAAGGCGCATTGATCATGACCCATGCGCCCACTGACGCAGTCCGAGCGACATGATCCGCCACGGTTGGTCGACGAGATCCTATGAGGAGGTGAACAGCTGTCCGTCGTCAGAACCGTTGGCGCATCAGGCGGCATAAATTAACGGAGAGCGGGCCTCGTCTGGGGTTTGATTTTAGGCGGCGAGCTTGCGATGTTGCAAGCGTCGATGTTCGATGGTCTGGCGCTTGATGGTTTCGCGCTGTTTGATGACGGCTGGCGCCCTGCCGAAGTAGGCATCAGCGGGTGTCACGTTCTTCAGGCTCTCGTGATAGCGCTGGTGGTTGTAATGGTCGATGAAGGCCTCGATCTGGCGTTCAAGGTCGCCGGGCAGGAAATAGTTCTCCAGCAGAATGCGGTTTTTCAAGGTCTGGTGCTAGCGCTCGATCTTACCCTGGGTCTGGGGGGGCATCGGGGCACTCCCTCGGCGCAGCCCGTTGCGGTTGACGAAGATGATCCCGCTCAGCACCCGACGGTCATCAACCCGGGGCTTGCCGTGGCTCTTGGGAAAATAGGGCGACAAACGCACCATCTGCTCGTCTGTTAGCCAATACAAGTCGCCCATGCTCGATCTCCTCGCGGAACCTGAGACGCCATGTTCGCGGTTGGAAGCCCGTCTCCGGCATGCAGTATCGAGGGTTGACCGGTAACTGGTCCTATCCTCATGCATGGGAGACGAGCCGTGGAACAGTCTATGGCATATGTTGCGATGGATACGCACAAAAAGACGATAGCGGTGTCGGTCGCGGAAGGCGGTCGGCGCGGCGAGGTGCGCTTTATCGGGGAGATATCGAGCGAACCGGCAGCGGTGGCGAAGATGGTCGCCAAACTGGCGGCGCGGCACGAACATCTGTCCTTCTGCTACGAGGCTGGGCCGTGTGGCTATGGCCTGCATCGCCAGATTACGCAGCTCGGCTACGAGTGCCTCGTGGTTGCCCCGTCCTTGGTGCCGACGCGTCCGGGCGACAAGGTAAAGACGGACCGGCGCGACGCGACCACCATGGCGGCGCTGTTCCGGTCCGGCGAATTGACGGCGGTATGGGTGCCTGACGAAGCCCATGAGGCGATGCGCGATCTGTGCCGTGCGCGTCAGATGGCGATGCAGGGGCTGCGCCGGGCGCGACAACAGGTGCTCGGCTTCCTGCTGCGACAGGGGCGCACGTATAGCGCCGGCAATCACTGGACCGGCAAACACCGCAAATGGCTGGCGGCACAGCGCTTTGATCATCCTGCCCGACAGATTGCCTTCGAGGAAATGGTTCAGGTCGTCGATGAGGCCGAAGCGCGGCGGGATCGTCTCGCGCGGCAGATGGAGGAACTGGTGCCCTCCTGGTCATTGGCGCCCGTCGTGACGGCTATCCAGGCCTTGCGTGGAATTGCGTCGATCGCGGCGATCACCATTGTCGCAGAGATCGGTGACTTCCATCGCTTTGCCAATCCGCGACAGTTGATGGCCTACCTCGGCCTGGTGCCCTGCGAACATTCCTCGGGTGCCAAGACCGCACGCGGCAACATCACCAAGGCCGGCAACACCCGCGCTCGCCGCATGCTGGTGGAGAGCGCCTGGACCTATCGATTGCCCGCACGGCTTGGAGAAGCAATCCTCAAACGCAACCAGGCGGTGACCCAGAACGTGCGGGACATTGCCTGGAAAGCTCAGTTGCGGCTCTGCGCCCGTCATCGCCGCATGACACGCGCCGGCAAACCCGCAAATGTCGTCAACGTCGCCATCGCCCGCGAACTGGCCGCCTTCGTCTGGGCCATCGCGACAAGTCCTGCTCAACCAGCCTGATCAACACTCAACCGCAAAGGAGAACGCTGCCAAAACAAACCCTGCGCTGCTCATGAATGGGAGCGGCGGCACGGTAGGGCAACCCTCGATGTGATTCTGTGGCCGGCAATGCCGACGCCCGACTTGAGACAGAGGAAGGCCCGAGACGAACACGCGGTCTTGCGGTAACCAACCCGCGCATCACAGTCTGATCAACCGTCGTCCTCAGCCGCCGCTTCCTACCATGCGCAGCGCTTCAGACCCTCGCCGCTCATGCGGATCGGATACGCTTGCCTAAAACTCTTGACTACGAACATGACAATCACATCGCGCCTACCCAATCAATGGGTCCTGAGCCTAGGCAAATTAAAAGTTGACGGATGTGTCGAATTTTTCTATCAACGACATGTCATATAAGATTCGGTGAAATATCAGTGTGAAATTAGTACTGATCCCAGGTGAAATCCCTGGTTAATCCTGGATTGTGCGCCATTAATTTGACGATGCTTAAGTTTTGTCTCTATGGCATATGGAAAAATTATCAAAATTTAGCGCATATATTGATATTTAATCTAGCCATTGTGGGATTGTTATGACCAAGCGTCGCGTAATTTCTTTAGCAATTTCATCTTCTGTATTATTGTCAGGTTCATATTTAATGTGGCAATGGTATGGGCAAAGAGGGCAGGTTCCTGCTTGGATCGTGCGCGGCAACGGCCGCGTCGAGATGGTCAGGACCGACGTTGCTGTAAAATATCCGGGGCGCCTCGTTTCCGTTCTTGTGCGCGAAGGTGACGATGTCCACGAGGGCATGCTTATCGCGCAGGAGGATGATGCCGATACTCTGGCTCAACTCGCTGGTGCTCGCGCAGCGCGAGCACGTGCGGTTGCTGCTATAGCGACCGCCGAGGGGGAGCGCGGCATACGGGAGGGGCAGGCTCGGTCTGCGCAGATCGATTGGCATGAATCTGTTGGGCTGAGGGCCAAGTCGATGGTTTCCGGGGTCGAGCTGGAGCAACGTCGCATAGCGTTGGACACGGCAAGTTCTGGCGTGAAGGCCGCGTCGGGCGGAGTCGCTGAAGCACGCGCCGCAATAACTCAGGCCGATGCTCAGATCGCTCAGTTGCAGACGGTCGTCAACGATATGCGCATCGTCTCTCCAACCTCTGGGCGTGTCGAATATCGGATCGTCGAGCCCGGCACCGTTCTGCCTGCTGGCGGCAAGATAATTTCACTGGTCGATACCCAGGATGTCCACCTTACCATTTTTCTGCCTGCGCGAATCGCGGGAAGGCTGCGTATAGGCGATGATGCATTCATCATGCCTGAGGGGTTTTCCCGGCCTGTGCCCGCGCACGTGAGTTTCGTTTCTCCAGAGGCGCAGTTCACGCCAAAGTTCGTCGAAACCTCGTCAGAGCGCGAGAAGTTGTCTTATCGCGTAAAGCTCCAGGTGCCAGCCGATGTTGCGAGGCGGCTCGCCGGTCAGTTGAAGGCTGGTATGACAGCGGATGGCTACATCCGGCTTGATCGTGGAAAGGCTTGGCCGAACCTCTCCCGTTCGGGAGAGTGATGATGGAAGCTCCGGACAATTCCTCGCCTGATCGGGAGATAGCGATCAGCGTCAGTGGGGTGACCCATCGTTATGGTTCGACACTCGCGCTTGACGATGTAGCGCTCGAGCTTCCCAAAGGCCAAGCCATCGCCATGGTCGGTCCGGACGGTGTCGGGAAGTCTTCGCTTCTCGGCTTGATTGCTGGGGTCAAGCGGATCCAGCAAGGCAGTGTGTCGGCATTGGGCTATGACCTTGCTGATCGCCGTGGGCGCAATGAATTTCTGTCTCGCGTCGCTTACATGCCCCAAGGGCTCGGGCATAATCTGTACCCGACGTTGACAGTGGCGGAGAATATAGACTTTTTCGGGAGGTTGTTTGGTCTGAACGCGGACGAACGAAGGGCGCATATGAAGCGCCTGCTCGATGCGACAGGCCTCGCACCATTTCCTGACCGTCCCGCCGGCAAACTCTCTGGAGGAATGAAACAGAAATTGAGTCTGTGTTGCTCGCTGGTTCATGATCCCGATCTCCTCATTCTGGATGAGCCGACGACCGGCGTGGATCCACTTTCGCGCCGCCAATTCTGGGAACTTGTCGATGCGATGCGCGACGAGCGGCCCGAAATGACGGTGATCGTTTCTACCGCTTACATGGAGGAGGCTGAGCAATTCGCGCACCTTGTTGCGATGGATGCTGGGCGGATCATCGCGCAGGGTAATACCAGGGAGATCATGGCGAACGCCGGGGCCGGTTCATTGGAAGAGGCTTACATTCAGCTTCTACCCGAAGAAAAGCGGCCTGTCGGCGATCGTCTGATTGTCGCACCGTGGCAGGATCGAGGTGAATCCCCTGCAATTGAAGCACATAATCTCAGTCGCAGATTTGGGGATTTCGTTGCTGTTGACAATGTCAGTTTTCGGATCGGTCGGGGCGAGATATTTGGTTTTCTCGGCTCCAATGGGTGTGGCAAGACGACAACCATGAAGATGCTGACGGGGCTGCTGGACGTTACCAGCGGTTCTGCCAGTCTGTTCGGTCGCCAGGTAACGGCAGGCGACATGGAAACGCGAATGCGCGTTGGCTACATGTCGCAGGCGTTCTCGCTCTACGAGGAACTGACAGTTCGTCAGAACCTCATGCTCCATGCCCGTTTGTATCGCGTCAGCAGAGCTGATGCGCCTGCGCTCGTTGAGCAAGCGTTTGAGGAATTCGCGCTTACGACGTTTGCTGACGAACTCCCTGCCAGCCTGCCTCTTGGTATCCGTCAACGTTTGCAGCTCGCAGCCGCGTGCCTTCACAAGCCCGAAATCTGTGGAGCGGCATGCAAAATTGACCCCGTCTGAGGGGTAATCGGCGTCTACAATTGACCCCCCTCTTGGGCACGTCAGAGGCTGTCCGTTCGTGCTTACGAACGGCGAGGATGGGGATGT
>JAGWMZ010000044.1 GCA_028871475.1 Sphingomonadales bacterium
AGTAACGGGCTAATCCGCTCCCACTGCTCGTCGCTCAATCCGTGTCGATCCAATCTGGCGCTCCCTTCGCCAGTCTTGAATCCGATCCTGCCGAAAAAGGGAATCCCCTAAATGTCCACAGGCCTTAGTCGGCGGCGACCATCTCCGCGATTTTCTGCAGCCAGCCGATAACTTCGTTGTTAGGATCGCACTCGGCAAGCCTCGCCGCCGTCATCTTGGACACGGCACCATTGTTCAACAACGTCTTGGCCTTGCTGACCTTGCGGTCGCATTTGACAGCGTCGTGGGCCGGCCAAGGATTGGGCGACTGAGCCGCATGGACTGTCTGGGCTACCAAGTTCGGCACGTCGTCGAAATCGGCGAAATGGCCCGCGAAGGCGACCGCGATCTGATGATCCTGATAGGCTTCGGCGATGGCGGAGGGATGGAGATAATTTTCCATCTCGCGACGGTTGGTCGTCAAGGCTACACAACCGTCGCGCAGGTTCACTGCATCGGCATGAATTTGGTATTTTCCGGCAGCCGGAGGTACATTGTCCCGGTCATAGAGGTGAAGCTCTGGGCGATTGAGATTTTGCAGCCGGGATGTCCACAGCGCGAGATTGCTGCCACCAAATGGAAAGAAAATGAGTGTCCCTGCGATCTCGAGTTGCTCCAGATCGGGGACGTCTACTCCTTCGGCGTTCAAGACGCGGCTGATGCCCTTCAAGAAGGCAATGTCGTGCTTCCCTTCCACCCCCACAAACAACTTGACGCTATGGTCTGGCAGTACGCCAAGAGACTTTGCGATCTTGTCGTTGGCCGCCCCTCCGCCATTCGCGACCGTCCTCGTGCCATCGGGTTGGCGCTCGATGAAGCGGAGCGTGTCGTCGGGGACGGCGCGGGCAAGCATCGGTGTGTGCGTGGTGACGATGACCTGCCGGCCAGCATGGGTCGCGAGATCCGAGAGCGCTGCCATCAGCATCCGCTGGTTGCGCGGGTGCTGGCTGGTCTCTGGCTCCTCGATTGCATAGATGATCGAGCCGTGTTGTTGCTCGCTGGCCGCCTTCTCGGCTTTCGCCCGGAAGAAATTTAGGAGCACCAACCTTTTGACGCCGCTTCCCCGCTTGTTGAGCGGGATGCCCTCCTCGCCAGTGATGCTGGTCTGAAAAAGTGTGTCCCACTTTTTTACCGATATGATGGGATTGAGCGTTTCCGCGAGTGAGGGGTCCATCTCCCGTATTTTGTGGACCGTGGCGTCGGCGATGCGCCGGACCTCTGTTTCGACCCGCACTTGGATCTGAGCGAGATCAGCTTCCACAGCCTTTAGTGCGTCTCTGATCGCGGCTTTTAGAGGATCTTGTGCTTCCGAATCCTGATCAGTGCTAGCGCGGTCAGACTTGAAAAGAGCAAAGGCCGGCAGATGCGGCGCCAAGGCCGACCACAACTGTTTTGCTCCCTCTTTTTCCAACAGCGGAACCAGCGCGTCGCCAATCTCCAGGTCGGTAACGCCATCGCGGATTGCGGTGCGGACCGGCGCATTGGCCTGCTTGTTGACGCCCGTGAGGTCGATGCCGAGCGCTGCCGCGCGCTGGATCAGCTCCGATTTTTTTAGCTGCAACAGGTCCGAGACGCCCTGCGCTCGTGGGTGGCGGGCGACCGCGTCGACCGCGATCAATTTGGGCGTCCCAATCGAGCCGTCGTAGGTCTTTCGCAGTTCGAGCCGGCCATCGCTGTTGAGAAGATGCTCTGCCACAAGCGTGGTCTCGAAGTCGGCGTCGAGCACCAATTTTTCCGGAAGATCATCGAACTCGCAGGTGATACGGACGGCTTTGCGGTCTCCCGTTAGGCAGGCATCATCCTTGTCCAGTTTCGCTTCTTCGAAGAAGATCGCTAGTGCGTCCATGATGGCGGATTTGCCGACGTCGTTACGACCGACGATCGTAGTCATGTCTCCGAACTCGACGGCGATAGCCTGTTTGTAACACCGGAAATTCTCCAAAAGCAACTTAACAAGACGCACCCCGTCCTCCCCGCGTATATGATAGCCCGAATAAAGGTTTATAATATCCGCGCGGCAGAGCAAGAAGGGGGACGTCGCGTACGGTGGCGAACGTCAAATTCTGGAACGACCGGGCCTTCGAGCTGTCCAGCCCGATCGGCCGCTTTGTCCCAGTCTCCGCCTTTCAAGCGCGCCGCGATGACGGAGAAACGGGACGGGCAAATTTTCCTAGAGTTCTAAGTCTGAGCTGCCGCCACCTTCGTTATCCCCTAGTTCCCCTGGAATTTCGCCGCCTGTGATCAAGTCCGCAAGGTTGATCGAGCGCACCAGCGACTTCTTGATCTGCGCCGTGAACGCTTCCTTGCCGGGGGCATCCTGATACATCATTGCGCTTTGCAAGCTCGAATGGCTTGTACCCTCGACCGTGATTAGCTTCGGGCGATATTCACCGGGGCGAGTCGGATCATGTTCGAGTCGGTAGGTCATGAAGATGATATTGACCTGCGGATTCTTGACGTCCGTTGAGCGGATGAAATCCGCCCTACCCGTAATGTACTGATAGACCTGCTCTGGAATGACAGCGACGATCTTTGATTTCCAGTGGTGGTGGAAATAGCCCTTGCGGATGAGCTGCGTCACGTACCGCTTATAGACGTTATCCCAATTCAGGCCGTAGGTGGGGCGCTTGTCGAGATCCACGCCTGCCCGAAGCGCCGTATAGGCAGGGAACACCGAGCCGGTGATATCGATCGCCTGCAGTTCGACGGAAAGGAAGTGTTCGACCTCACCGTCTTCCTTCACATCGGCAATCACAAAATCGACGTTGCCAAAGCCTGACATTTTGACTTCGGGAGCAACCTGCGGATTTTTGGGCTTATCTCCGGGCCAGCAATGCTCGACCACATCGTTCAGGAAGTCGACGGCGTAGAACCGCTTCGGGCAAACGAAAATCAGGTCCAGCTCGGGATTACCGGCATCATTTTTCCGCCACAGCGTGCAGACTGGATACGGCTCTTCTTTTAGCTGCGTGCTGCGCTTCGGACACCGTGAATGGATATATGGGCATTCGAAGTCTGAAGCTGCCGGATCGCCCCCCTTTGCTGCGCGTCGTCCGAGGATTTCTCCGACGATGGTTTCCGGATTAAACGGCAATGTGCAGATCCTTAGCACGGCGGCGCGGCTCAGCCTGTGCCTGCATTTCGTCCGCCTGCAAAACAGCTTCCGCTACGGCCTTGCCGAGGATTGGTGGCACGGCGTTGCCTACCTGAACGTATTGCTCCGTTGGGCTGCCCTTAAACTCAAAGAAGTCGGGGAAGCCTTGCAGGCGTGCAGCCTCGCGGACAGTGAAAGAGCGGTCTTGCTCGGGATGGATATAGGCCCCCCAATGCAGATCGCATTTGGTCAGCACAGTGCACGACAGATCCGTCTTGCGCGGGCGACCGTACCGCTTTGTGTGATCGGAGCGCTTGGCCTTCAACATGCCTTTGGGCAGTAACTCGCGCGGGATGTCCCGCCACGATCCGCCGGGGGCAATGTGTTTCATACGCTGCTCGTTGATGACGGACAGCTTTGAGGCCGAATGGTTCGCGACCATTGTGCGATCGCCACGAAGGACCGCCTGATAGCCGTTCTTCGGAGCAGTGCGATAAGGGCGCGGGTCCGCCTTCTCACCGTTCATCAGCTTCGGAAGATCCGAAATGGCATCCCAGACGGTGACATAAGGTTTGAGATCCCGTCCATGCGTGATTTCGGGGAACAGAATGGGCGCATCGCTACGCGTGGCGATGAAGAACACCCTGCGCCGCTCTTGCGGCACACCATAGTCTTCCGCCCGCAGGATTTTCATGTCGACCCGGTAGCCAAGGCCTTCAAGCCCCCTGTAGATTTCGTCGACGATTTTCCCGCCCGCGATGGACGTGATGCCGGTGACATTCTCCATCACGATCCAGCGTGGGTTGATGCCCTTCACGATACGCAGATATTCGCGGAACAGTCCTGCACGCGGATCGTCCTCGCCGCGCTGGTGATTATAGACAGAGTAGCCTTGGCACGGAGGTCCTCCGACTATCACGTCGATTTCTCCGCGCTTCCTGCCAGCAGCCTTGAGCAGTTGCGCAGGAGTGACATCCTGTATGGGGCCGCCAATGAATCGGGCTTCGGGATGCGTTGCGGCGAAAGTCTCCCCTGCCCGCGCGTCATAGTCCTGTCCGACCAAGACGTGGAAACCTGCCTGTCGAAAGCCTTCCGACAAACCGCCCGCCCCGCAAAAAAGATCAATCACAGTGAGCGCGCGGTCCGACTGCATGGGGTCCCCTTCTGACCGTTTGAACCTTATCACTATGCCGAAAGAGGGATTCTCATGTCAACATGTTCCATGTTTGTTCAAGCTTGTTTTGCCCGGATGATGCTCGTCACGACTTACATGGCTGCGTTCCAGATGGCTGGGATTGATCACGCTTTCTCGTTCAGGTCCAGCCGACACCGGCCTGCATGGCATGGATTGCTTTGCACAAGGCTGCAATCTGATCCGAAGCCGTGCCGAGTATTTGCAGCGCTGCCTGCCGATCAGCACCATGCCGCCGCCTTATCGCCAGAGCGATAGGGGCGCTATCCTCCATGATCATACCAATCTGGATAGCCATCAAATCGATGAGATCGGTTGCCTCGTCATTCATGGCCGAGAACATGAATGGAACGCGTATGGCGGTCGAGAGGGAAAGTTGAGAGGCCGCAAATTTTCGGGCGTAGGTCAGACCTGAAAAAAGTCCACCACCTCGGCGTTCAAAGCCGTCGCGAGTTCGAAGAGGGTCAAAACGGTGGGATTGCGCTGCCCGCCCTCAAGCCCGCTGATGTATTGCTGGCTCAACCCCGAACGTTCGGCAAGCTGCTCCTGCGTCAAGCCGCTGGCATGACGCAAACGCGCAGCATTCGTTCCCACGAGTTTTCGCATGTCCATGCGAAAACCATTGCGCATCCAAGCACCTAGTTTTATCAACTATAGTATATATTCATACTTCAGCCTTAGGTGATCGCTTGTGCCTGTCGTGACTCTACCTCCCTTTCCCACTGTTGCTCGCGCGGGCCGTCGCCGCTGTATATCGCTGTCCAAAGCAATGCTTGGCGCAGGCTTGATCGCACTCCAGCCGTTCAACGCCCAATGCGCTACGCTGGCGAACAGCGTCACCACGCAGGGGCCCGAGGGCACAGGGACCACCGTTACGCCAGAGACGTGCGGGGACAATGCCGTGCGACACTCGGTCAAGCAGCGGTTGGACGCGTGGCTCGTTGAGTTCCTGCCCAGCAAAACGGTCGGTGACATGCAGAGGGTTTATTACAAGTCGCAGGTCGACGACGCGATGCCTGACCCAAACCCACCAAGCGTCGCCAGCGGCCAAGTCGCCGATCAGATCGTGCACTGCACACTCCGATTTTCCGCGAATGTCTATTCCGAGCACAAATTCCCCCCGGGCACCGATCCGTTGGAGATTAAAACCGTACCCTATACGCTGTCCCCGGCGAGTAGCGGGCCTGCGGTCACAATGGACCTTCCACCGGCCAACTTTCAGATCGCGCAACTCTCGCCCGGTCAAAAGCGGCTGATTGGGTCATTTTACTATCGCGGCATGCAACTGGTTCCTGCGCTTGGCGTCCAGCCAACAGCAACGAACGCTCAACCGCAGCAGGGCGCAGCAAAGCCAACCTTCACCACGCTTGGCCCCACGAAAAAACCGGTCAAGCCTGCGCCACGCCCACATGACGCGATCGAGGGCTACAACGCGATGTTCTCCGCCGCCGCTGCCGAGCGGGATGAGATTATGCGAGCAAATGGCTTGGGGGCTTACGTCGATAAGGCGAAAAGACCTCTGACGCCTGCGCAGCGCGCCAATCTCCAGCGCAAGGTCAGGGCTTGCGAGAACGCCGGTGGCACGTGGGGCCTGCCAATCCAGTCAGGGTCCTTTTTGTCGTCTGGACCCGAGGGCTGCTATTTCATGCAGCTTCAACGCTGATCGGTCGCCATGCCTGCAACTGTGAACATGTGGGGATGCTATGAGCAATGATCGACGGCTAACCCGGCTTGATGGCGAGCCCGGCATCAACGAGCACATTGTTGATGCCGAATATGTCGAGATTGATGAGGAGCCCGCCCGTTCTTCGGCTTTCGAACGGCATCGGCGACTGACGGCAAGTGAGCGCTTTGATCGCCACCCTTGGTACATCAGAATTGCCTTTTTTCTGGTCCTTGGCCTTTTTGCTGCCGCTGTGATGGGCGCCGTGTTCGGCGCCGCGTCTCCTGACAGCGCAACGCCACAGCCAGAAAGCTCAGCCTTTCCCGATACGGAAGCGTCCGCCAATGAGCAAACCGATCAATCTGAAGCGCCGCCTCCACCCCCACAGGGCCTTATAGCCGAAGGCAATTGCCACATGGGCGAATGTAGCTGGTCCGATATTACCAGAAAAATTGTATCGCAAAAGTCCGATGGATCGAGGTTGGTGACCTTAAACATCCTTGGCGGTACGTCGCGAGATACAGGTTCCAAATCGGAAGATAGGAAAATGATCACGTGGAACAGTGACCAGCATCAGGTCTACGTTTACTGCTCCTTGAATCTGCCAGCAGTAATGATGAACGTTGATGGGAAATGGCAGGTCGATATACTCGATTTCACCAATGGCATACCTGATATTTTGAGCGATAGCGCCGATTTATACTCATATGCTTGCCATGGGAAATTAAGCGCATGGTCTCGACCCGATTTCGCAAAGCGTTTCGGATACGAAACACCCATTTATGATAGCATCACCATTGAAAAGCCCGAGGACATCTTGTCGATGTGATGATCGGCAATCAATCATGGCAATTGTTATTTGGTGATGCGCAATTTGGGTGCGTAGTGATTTGATGCTACGCCCACTTTCACGCCAAAGGATGGACCTATGACTATCGGCAATGCAGTACAGCGGAAGACTCTCGTTCACGTTTATGATACACACGGCAAAAACCTGTTTGTGAAAGCAGGCAAGTTGCATGGCTTTACCAGCAGCACCGTCGTGTTAAAGGTCGGGCGCCTGCTGGTCACCTATAGCGAAACCGGCAGACAGATCGCGGCCACGTCGGCATCCTGAGCAGCATCGACTATTTTGCTTTATCCGCGAGGGTGCAATGCCAGAACCGATCAATGAGGAAAGGGGGCGCGGTCTGGTGATCGCCAAAGCATGGGGCAAGTGGCTTCTGGCATTCATCCCATTGTTTTCCGTGACATCAATCGCTATCGAACACCTGCCTTCCTATTTCGTGCAAATCGTTTTGGCGCTGCTGCTGATCGCTACTCTGTTGTATCAACGGCTTGTCCGCAGGCGTAGTTGGCGCTCCATCCTATGGGGAGTTCACGTTCGGGAGGAAAACCGCTCCACCCCCGAACGTGATGTGGACGCGGATGATCAGCTAGGCGGGAGGCACATGACCGCAAATGTCGATGAGACTCGATTGGTAGGTCATGCCAAGAAACGGCCATCACAGGCCGCCATCGGTCATGATCGTCATGACCCGTCGCGTTAGGCTTTCGTCAGCAGGATCGGGCGAACCGAATTCCATATTGAGATCGTAAGCGTCGATTTTCCAAAAATATCGCTTCCCCTCGATCTGCACCTGACCAAAGTCATGTTCGCCCCATGGGTCATTTGCAGAGGTGAAGGCATCGAACCTCTGCACCGCTGCAAGGATGGCAGAAATCCGGTCTGGCGGCTGGGCAGCAACCGCCCGCGTCAACATGATGCGGCCTCCCTCGCCATGCTGGCGCAAACGGTCATTCAGATCGCGGATCGTGATGGTGGATTGGGCAATATCTCTCTCTTCCCGGCGGATCATGCCGAGCCCCTTTCATGATGGTGGTTGGATTGTGCCGGGCTACCCTGAACGCTCTGCTGCCATGCGAAGCAGCCCGTTTGGAGGAATGATACGCTGGCCTGACGTTAGGCCGCACACAGAGCGATCAATGTTGCGGGACCTTGCAGAGTCGAACAGTTCGAGCGTGGTCGGCGTGATGCCCGCTATGACGGTGTAATGATCTGGCAGGTTGGCCAGGTAGGCCAGAACGGGCTTGCCGTGGGATAGGCTTTCCTCGATCCACGCAAAGGCATCATCGATTGAGGACCATCCACGAAACTCTGGCCGCTCAAGTGTGAGCCTGCACTCTTTCGTGCTGGCCACTTTGGCGACATAGCGTGCGACAGCGTGTCGTCGCCGCAAGGTCAATCCCCACGTCAGGGCTTCATGCAGGCCGCTCTTGGAATCGATATACTCTGCTGCGGCTGCCAGCAGCGCCTTGCCCGCGGCTTCTCCCACTGGCGCCAAGCCTGACAGCAATAAGCGGGCGGCGTTGACAGCCGAGTATAGCCCGCAGAGATAATCGAGCTGCCCCTGCTGATAGGGACGAATGCTATGGCGTGTGGCGATCTCTGCGATGCAGGATCGTAAAGGCAGGTTTTTGCTGTTGGGAGGTGTGGCTACGGACGAGGATCGCGCCGCCATTACGGCTCCAGTGCCATGCTGCAAGCCGAGCAATATGCCCGCGTAAACGGCGTCTTATTTATAAAGAAAAATGTTTTCATAGCTGAAATATGGCATATTTCAGTAAAAAAGTCAAATATGGCCATTTACTCTATATACATTTGACCAGCATTCATTTGTTGAGTTCAAGGAGCGTTGCAAATTTATTATATATTTCCATGCATGAATCCGTAAATACGGTTCATTTGTAAATTATTAATTCAAACGCATTTATAATTTATTGCAAGACGGGAAGCTTATGTACTACATCGTAGACGCCTCATAAGAAGGTGCACGCATCTATCGGATGCATCTTTAAGCGTGGGGGCGTTATGGCACGCTATGCACCCGCCTACGCTGAATTCCAGCGTTCCAACAATCCGGCCCCATCGAGGGCTTAAATTTAGTACGCCAGCAATGCATTAAGTGGGTTGCTTAATCCATAAATGGGGTCCATATCCTTGTTCACACCAACGAATCGAATCAAGGATAAGGTTATGGCAGCACGAAGTGACACCGAACTTTTGCGATTGCTCACCGCTGTGTCGGACCTAGGGGTAGCCCATATTCGCAAGCGAGATTTTCTAGCCCTACTTGGCCGTCAGCGTCTAACTGCCTCGATATGGCGAGACGTCCGCGACCTTTGGCGTGAAATGGAAGGGACTGTCCCGTTGCTTATCGGCGATAAGGAAGGGGTTTGGGCCTTTGTATATGGTAAGGGTCTGAAATTAAATAACGAATCGTGGCTTGATTACGTCGAGACATTCGCCGGTCCGGAATAGGTCCGTTGTACCGATGGTGAGGGTAGCCTTCCCATGACTTCCGCTTGATCCGCTGGCCGCTGATTTCCCCTGATACCTCATCCTGTTCGCAAGGTCGCTGCCCGGCAGATAGCAAAGCCCAGGACTTGCGAACAGGCTCCACCCAAATTTCAACCCTATCCACCGTGGCGCCATGTTTGCACCACGGATGGATGACGCGCGTCACGACATGACCGTGCAGGCAAGGAGGGCGTCATGACATAGCCATTCAAAACTCATCCTAGCGGCACCCGTACGCCGCACATTTTGTTACCGCATAAATTGCGTAAGGTGAGGAGCATAACGCTACCGCCACCTTCCTGAGCCGCGCCCCGCTGCCCGGCTCACATTGCCTCCACATCGATACAGCCGATAGCCTCTGAATGCGTAGTGCGTTCCGGGGAACAGGAAAGCTGTGTCTCGCGAAAGTAAATTCAAATGATTACGAGCATTCATGACATTGCCAGCCGCGTAACGATCACCCCCGACGAGTTCACCCAAATTTCGGGCATGGGGCGGACCAAAACGTTTGCCCTCATCAAAGAGGGCCGGCTCGATGTTGAGCGCATCGGTCGCAAGACCCTGATTTCGGTTGAGAGCGCACTGGCGCTCATTGCACCTCGGATACATAAGTCCCAGATCTATTTGGCATATTCCGCCCCGGAAAATTCGGCGGACGTTCCTTCAAGAAAGGCAGTGCCCAGCAAGAAGCCCCAGCTTTATTTGGTGCACTCCGCTCCGGAAGGAGATGCGTGATGGTCGGCTCCACTCTCTATGATCTGCCCATGCCTCCGAAGGGATATCGGCCAGATCGAGATACCGCCGATCCTGACGGCGTGATCAAGTTTGAAACCGAGGAAAAGGCCCGTGCCGAGGACCGGCTGCGTGCCAGACGGCTAAAGAAGGCTGCGGAGACGTACCCACCAGTCGAACGCACGTCTGCTTTGGCACTCGCTCGCCGCTTGGAGAAGGAGGCCGGACACATGTTCGATCCAAGTGACACCTTGGCCTCAAAGGTCCTGTACCGCAATGGGCGTTGGCTGATCATCGGCAATCTCTGGCATTTCGTTGATCAGTTCCCGGAATGGGGCCTGTGGCACATCACCCTGTTGCCGAAAGGCATGTGGACGAGCGCAGACGATCTTCAAACCCTGAAGCCCAAGACGCTCATGAGCCGCCTTCGGCACGACCTGAGGCGGGCAGGGTTAGCGGACTATCCAGGCTTCGTCTTTGCAGGTCTCGATGCGGAGTTTGACGTCAACCGGCAAGGTTATGACATGCATTACGAGGTCATCCTTTGCGGACCGACGAGAGAGCCATTCGACCTGTTGCGGGAGAAGCCCAAGTATCAGGGTGCCTGCGTGCGGGCTGCTGCTTACGGTTTACCTGCAAGACCAAGAGTCTGGATCGAGGCCATTGATAGGGCAACCCTACCGCATCCTCTCACCTATGCCATCAAAAGCCATTGGAATCATGTCCCTACAATCCCGACAGATGAGGGAGGCATGAGGCGTGTGAGCACCAAGGGCAGGATACCTGAGCCACACCATAGCGCATGGCTGATGTGGATGGACCGTCAGAAGATCAACGATCTCACCCTGTGCATGGGGATGAGGCCTACCAAGGAGGGGTTCATGCTTACCTCCAGAACCATGCACATGAATGAGGAGCGATAAGGTGGGAAATCTGTATCAGATCAAGCTGAATGTGGTAGATATCGTTGGTGTAGAGGTGTGCTGTGTACAACACACACTATATGTGGAGCGGCATGCAAAATTGACCCCGTCTGAGGGGTAATCGGCGTCTAGAATTGACCCCCCTCTTGGGCACGTCAGAGGCTGTCCGTTCGTGCTTACGAACGGCGAGGATGGGGATGTTGGTAGTGGAGACGATTGCGAAGATACGGCGCGAGCATGATCGAGGTAAGTCGATCAAGGCAATCATGCGGGATACGGGCTTGTCGCGGAACACGATCCGCAAGGCGATCCGGGCGGAGAGTGCGCAGTTCAGTTATCAGCGCGCGCCGCGTCCACGCCCTCAACTGGGGGCTTTTGCCAAGCAGCTTGATGGGTTCCTGGAACAGAACGAGCGTGCGGTGAAGCGGGATCGATTGCGGCTGAGCCGGATCCATGACCTGCTTCAGCGCGAAGGCTTCGCAGGATCTTACGACGCTGTGCGGCGGTATGCGGCCCGCTGGAAGGTCGAGCGACGCGATGGAGCTGCGGTCGATCCAGGCCAGTTGTACATTCCGCTGAGCTTTGCCCCTGGAGAGGCCTACCAGTTTGATTGGAGCCACGAGGATTTCGAGATTGCTGGCGCGCCGATGCGGGTGAAGGTGGCCCATATGCGGCTGTGCTGGTCACGCATGGCGTTCCGCCGGATCTACCCGCGCGAGACCCAAGAGATGGTGTTCGATGCGCACACCTGCGGCTTTGCCTATTTCGGCGGCGTTCCGCTGCGGGGCATCTACGACAATATGAAGACGGCTGTGACGACGGTGTTTGCCGGCAAGGACCGGGCCTTCAACCGGCGTTTCCTGGTCATGATGGACCATCATCGGATCGAACCGGTGGCCTGTACGCCAGCGGCGGGCTGGGAGAAGGGGCAGGTTGAGAACCAGGTGCATAATACGCGCGAGAGCCTGTTCAAGCCGCGACCACGCTTTGCCAGCCTGGAGGAGGCGAACGCGTGGCTCCTTGATGAGAGCCTGCGGCAAGCCAACAAACAGGCGCATCCTGACCTTGCCGGCATGACGGTTGCCCAGGCGTTTGAACAAGAGCGCGGAGCGCTGCGCCCCTTGGGAACGGCCTTCGACGGTTTCTTCGAGAGCGATCACGTCGCCAGTTCGACCTGCCTCGTGAGCTTTGACCGTAATCGCTATTCGGTCATGGCCAAGGCCGGCCGAATGGCAGTGCAGGTGCGCGCTTATGCAACGCGCATCGTCGTCCGCTGCAATGATGAGGTCGTGGCTGAGCACCCCCGGATCTTCGGGCGAGATCAGGTGACCTATGATCCTTGGCATTACGTGCCCGTCCTGGCGAGGAAGCCGGGGGCCTTGCGCAATGGCGCTCCCTTCATGGACTGGTCTCTGCCTCCAGGGCTGGCTGCGCTGCGCAAGGCCCTGGGCAAGGGCAATGATGCTGATCGGCGCTTCGTGCGGGTTCTGGCGCAGGTACCGGAAGAAGGGCTTGATGCGGTCGAGGCTGCGATCCTTGAAGCTCTCAAAGCGGGGCTTTGCAGTGACGAGGTCATTCTCAACATTCTCTCACGTCGACGGCGGCCTGTGATCGTCGAGCCGATCAACGTGTTGACGAACCTGCAGCTTGCCCACCCACCCAAGGCCAATTGCGGTCGCTATGATCAGGCGCGAGGTCTCGATGCAGCGGCATGAGATGATCGCTCACTTCAGGGCACTCGGCTTGCGCGGCATGGCCGGCGCCTTCGATGATACGGTCACCACCGGTCTCCAGAAGAGCCGCACTATCCATGAGATCCTGACCGACCTCTTGCGCGCTGAGACCGCAAGCCGGGAGGCAGCATCAATCCGCTACCGCATGAATGCGGCCAGATTGCCCGCAATCAAGGATCTGGAGGGGTTCGTGTTTGCCGACACGCCGATCAACGAAGGGCTGGTGCGCTCGCTCTATGCAGGCTCATTCCTGCCGGCCCGCCGCAATATCGTCGCGGTGGGCGGCACAGGCACCGGAAAGACCCATCTGTCACTCGCCATCACCGCTGCGGTTGTGCGTGCCGGAGCCAGGGGACGCTTCTTCAACACCGTCGATCTGGTCAACCAACTCGAAGAGGAGGCCAGGATCGGCAAGGCCGGAACGCTGGCCAGCCAGCTCGCGCGCCTCGATCTCGTCGTTCTCGACGAACTCGGCTACCTCCCGTTCGCTCTGACCGGCGGTCAGTTGCTGTTCCACCTGATCAGTAAGCTTTATGAGAAAACCTCGGTCATCATCACCACCAATCTCGCCTTCGGGGAATGGCCCACGGTATTCGGCGATGCCAAGATGACCACCGCTATGCTCGATCGCGTGACCCATCACTGCGACATCATCGAAACCGGCAACGATAGCTGGCGCTTCAAACACCGCAGCTGATCAAACCCTTCCCCCGGACCCCCATCCCGGCGGTTAACCCGGTGGGTCCACAGGGCCCTCCCACGCATGCCGCCGCCAGCGCACCTAACGGCGCGCGACGGCATGCGCGGGCCCCTCCCATGGACTACCGGGATAACCGCCTGCCAAACCGAAAGGGGGGTCAATTCTACGCGCCGATCAGGGGGTCAATGTTCAACGCCGATTGACAGCCCACGTCATGCCGCGTGTCTCGCCTGATCGCGCGGCTGTCAAAATGGTAAACTCCAACGCTCGTGCCGCCGTGGCGCGGCGCTGACGCAGTTCGCCCATGAATGTGGAGATTTCGCGGAAGGGTAAGGCCGCGTGATGCTTCACCTGTACCTTGCCACGTGCCGCCAAGAAATGCGCAAGGTGGCCCTTCCATCGTGCGGGGTTCTCACCGCTGCGCAGGCCCTTCACCCTTGCGGCATCCAGCACGCGCTCAATGCGTTGCCTCAACCGCGTGGCCGACTCGTTCTTGGTCTGCCAGATTGGCTGCAGGGTTTCGAGGATGTGGGGCGTGTCGATCTCAGCAATCGGCAATGGGAATAGATTGGCCGCGTCATTGGTCAGGGTGTTGCGCCACTGTTGCCGATGTTTTGGATTTTTGAAGCCTTCCTCAATGCCGTCGAGCCATTCGAGGGCAAACACTCCGAAGGTCATGGGAGGCTTGGCGGGCGCCTGTGCCTTTGCATCCAAGCGCTCTTTCTGGGGGTCGATGCCGTCAAGAACCTTCTGCCGGGCCTCCGACGCTTTTTGCCGGGCTTTGGCCAAGGTGACATCGAGTTCGGAGCCCAACCCCATCTCGCGTCGCCGGTTATCCATGTGATAGATGAAAAACCACGAACGGGTGCCACTGTCTCGAACCCTGAGATAGAGGCCGCCCCCGTCCGAATGCCAGCCGGGCTTGGTCAGATTCGCCAACTGCTTGACGTTGAGTTTGTTTCTTGCACGCATTCGATCACCTCACGCCCAAGCTTAGCAAGGATCGGTGCACGCTCCCAGCCATAATATCAGCCATAATTATGGCAGTGGTTCATGGCGAATTCTGGCGAACGATTGCGACTTAAGAAAGCGTGAAAAACCTTAGTTCTCTGGGGTTTTGTGTGTTCATATCGGTTCGGGAGAGATCACCAAAGTTCGGGATCTGGCGGAGCGGGAGGGATTCGAACCCTCGATACGCTTTTGACGTATACTCACTTTCCAGGCGAGCGCCTTCGACCACTCGGCCACCGCTCCGCATTGCACTGGAGCGTGCGCCCTAGCGACTGTCACGCCTTTGCGCAAGCACCTGTCATGCTCTTCAGCCGCAATCCACAAACTTCGTGATCACAAAGCCATGACAAGCGTAAAATCCTGCTCAGTGGCCGTCAAAATCCAGCAGAGCCTCAACCCGCACGCCAGCCGCACGCAGACGCGCCGCGCCATCCAGATCCGGCAGGTCGATCACGAACAGCGCATGGTCCACCACGCCGCCGGCCTGCCGCAACAAGCGCGTCGCTGCCAGCGCTGTGCCGCCCGTGGCAATCAGATCATCAATCACCACCACGCGCTGTCCGGGCGCAATGGCCTCAGGGTCGATCTCCAGACGGTCTGTGCCATATTCCAGCGCATAGTCGATGCCGATGGCCGGCACCGGCAGCTTGCCCGGCTTGCGCACCGGCACGAAAGGCAGCTCCAGACGTGCCGCCACCGCCGCGCCGAAGATGAAGCCGCGCGCCTCCATACCGGCGATGACCTGCACGCCCGCATCCGCCGCGCGTGCGGCCAGACGATGCACCGTCTCGGCAAAACCCGCGCCGTGGCCGATCAACGTGGTGATGTCGCGAAACAGGATACCGGGCTGCGGGAAATCAGGCACCGTGCGCACCAGCGCCTTGAGGTCCTCAAGGCTCAAACGGCCCTCCGCCTCGATCAACTCAGCGCGCATTCGAACGTCCCTTTCACACGGCAGGGGCCCCCGCACCCATGATGCAGGAGCCCCCTTTCGCGTCAGCCTTTAGCGGCCTTAGTGCTTCTTGTCAGCCCAGACGTTGCGATAGGCCATATAGGCCAGCACGCTGGCGAAGAGCAGGAAGCCAAGCACCGGCCAACCCGTCTGGTGGCGCTTCTCCAGCTTGGGTTCGGCGGTCCACACCAGGAAGGCGGCAACGTCGGTGGCCATCTGGTCGACGGTGGCCTTGGTGCCATCCTTGTAACTCACCTGACCATCGCTGACGAGCGGCGGCGGCATGGCGATGTTCAGATTGGCGAAGTAGGGATTGTAGAAGAGGCCATCGGGCGTCTTGCTCTCCGGATACTTCTTGAGCAGTTCAGCCGGCTGATCGGTATAACCCGTCAGCAGCGAGTGGACATAGGCTGCCCCGCCATGGCGCGCCTTGGTGATGAGGCTGAGGTTAGGCGGGCTGCCCGAACCGCCATAGACCACCGGCGGGAAGTGATCCGTCGGCACACCGTCGCGCGTCTTCAGCTCCCCCGTGGCGGCGTTGTAGACGGGCACCTTGAAGCCGGCGGCAATCGCCTTCACCTCGGCATCGTTATAGCCGATTTCCTTCAGGTCGCGGAAGGCGACATAGCTGAGCGAGTGGCAGGCCGAGCAGACTTCCTTGTAAACCTGGAAGCCGCGCTGCAACTGTTGACGGTTGAAGGTGCCGAAAGGCCCATCACTCTGCAGGTGGAAGTCTTCATTGGGCGCCTTGTGGAAGGCGGCCTCCACCGTCTTGGCGGGCGGTTCGCTGATGTAGCTGACCAGCCCCGTGCCAAAGGCAATGAGCAGGCACAGGGTGAAAAAAGCGCCGACGAGGGCGGCAATCAGACGTGGCATGATAAGTCCCCCTCGCTTATTCGGCTGGTGCCAGAGTGGCGGCTTCATCTTTCCCCAGCACGCTCTCGGTGATCGAGAAAGGCAGGGGCTGCGGCGTTTCGGTCATGGAGACCAGCGGCAGGATGATGAAGAAGTGCAGGAAGTAATAGGCCGCCGCGATCTGGCTGATCATGACGAAGGGTTCCTCCGCCGGCGAACCACCGCAATAGCCCAGCACCACCACGTCAATCACCAGCGCCCAATAGATCTTGCGGAACCTGGGGCGATAATGGCCCGAACGCACCGGCGACGTATCCAGCCAGGGCAGCGCGAACCACACCAGAATGGCGCTGAACATGGCCAGCACGCCCAGCAGCTTGGCCGGCACCAGCACGATATGGGTGAAGGGGATGGTGAGATCCGCCGTGAAGGCGCGCAGGATCGCATAGAAAGGCCAGAAATACCATTCGGGCACGATATGCGCGGGCGTCTGCATAGGGTTCGCCGGAATGTAATTGTCCGGGTGGCCCAGCGCGTTGGGGAAGAAGAACAGCATGGCGCAATAGAGGAAGAGGAAGACCGCCAGGCCAAACCCATCCTTCGCCGTGTAATAGGGATGGAAAGGCACGGTGTCGCTCTCGCTCTTCACCTCAACACCGGTCGGGTTCGACGAGCCGGGGATGTGCAGCGCCCAGATATGCAGGATCACCACGCCCAGAATGACGAAGGGCAGCAGGAAGTGCAGCGAGAAGAAGCGGTTGAGCGCGGCATTGTCCGGCGCGAAACCGCCCAGCAGCCATTGATGCAGCCCATCGCCCACCAGCGGAATGGCGCTGAACAGGCCAGTGATGACCTGCGCGCCCCAGAAGCTCATCTGGCCCCAGGGCAGCACATAGCCCATGAAGGCCGTCGCCATCATCAGCAGGAAGATGACCACGCCCAAGAGCCAGATCATCTCGCGCGGGGCCTTGTAGCTGCCAAAGTAGAAACCGCGGAAGATATGGGCGTAAACCACGACGAAGAAGGCGCTGGCCCCGTTGGCATGGGCATAACGCAGCATCCAGCCCCAGTTCACATCGCGCATGATGTGCTCGGTGCTGGAAAAGGCGACTTCGGTGTTGGCGGCATAATGCATCGCCAGCACGATGCCGGTGACGATCTGGATGACGAGGCAAAAGCCCGCCAACACGCCAAAATTCCACATATAGTTAAGATTGCGGGGCACAGGATAACCCGCGCCCACCGCATTATAGACAAAGCGCGGCAGCGGCAGCTTTTCGTCCAGCCACACCATCGCCGGGTGCTTTGGCTTGTATTCATTGGCCCATGGAAAGCTCATGGCAAAATCCTCAGCAAGCGAAGGGTGGGTCAGCCGATCTTGACGACGGTGGGCGAGGAGAAAACATAGTCAGGCACGACCAGATTCTTGGGCGCGGGGCCCTTTCTGATACGCGCGGCCGTGTCATACTGCGACCCGTGGCAGGGACAGAAATAACCGCCATACTCGCCCTTGGGCTCACCCTGCCCGGTGCCCAGCGGCACGCAGCCCAGATGGGTGCACACACCCATGGTGATGAGCCATTCCTTCTTGCCCGGCTTGGTGCGCTCTTCCAGCGTCTGGGGATCGCGCAGTTCCGACAGCGGCACCTTGTCCGCCTCGGAGATTTCCACCGGCGTCAAATGGCGCACGAAGACCGGCTGCTTGCGGAACACCGCCTTGATCGCCTGCCCGGCCGCGATGGCGGAAATATCCACCTCGGTTGAGCTTTCAGCGAGCACATCGGCGGAAGGCGCCATCTGGCTGATCAGCGGCACCAGCACCGCCAGCGCCCCCACGCCTGCCGCGCTGACCGCGGCCACCTCAATGAAATCGCGGCGCCTTACCCCCTGGGCGCCACCAGGTTCCATTACTTCGGCAACCTCAGTCTGCGTCATGATCGACCCTTGCCTCATTACGACCCCACGACAATCCATGGGAAACGCCCTGCACCAGCAGCCCCTCGGGTCTCGAAGAGCCAACGAACCATGCTAACAAAACACGCGCGGACGTGTTCAGGTATCCCCTGCCCGCGCCCTGTCAGTAGCATGCTTCACGCATTCGTCCCTGACGGACACCGGCTTTTTTAGGTTTGATAAACATCAAAACCCGATGGCTCAACCGCATTTTTGTGGGCCGGCTTGGCCTTTAGGTCACAGCGATCAGCGAAAATTGGCGCCCGTAGGTCGCTTCGCCCCGGTGGGTGGCCCGGCGGAAGGAGAAAAATCCTTCTTCATCAACATAAGTGTCGCGCCTCAATGGCTCGATTCGCGCCACCCCCGCGCCCTTCAGACGGTCCGCGACATAATCTTCAAGGTTGAAATACCAGTGGCTTTCGCGCCCCGGGGCGAAGAAGCGGCCATGCCCGGCATCCTGCGCCAGAAACCGCGCATGAAACCCTTCATCCACCTCATAGCTGGCCTGCGCGATGCAGGGGCCAATGGCGGCGGCGATCCGCTCACGCCGCGCGCCCAAGGCCACCATCGCCGCAACGGTCGCCTCGGCCACGCCGCCAAAGGCGCCCTTCCACCCGGCATGGGCCGCGCCCACCACGCCCGCCGCGCTGTCCGCCAGCAGGATCGGCGCGCAATCGGCCGTGACGATGCCCAGCACCACGCCCGGCCGGTCGCTCACCAGCGCATCGGCATGGGGGCGATGGGCATCGTCCCAGTCGCCCGCCACCACGCAATCGGGCGAATGCACCTGATAGACCGTCACCAGCCGCGCGCCTGGTGCCACGGCGGCCCCGGCGCGCGCGCGGTTTTCCGCCACGTCGCGCGCGTTATCCTCGGCCCCCAGCCCGACATTGAGACCGGAAACAAGACCACGCGAGACGCCCCCGCGCCGCCCCAGAAAGCCATGCGCGACGCCATCCAGCGCGCCCGCGCGCAGCACCTCAACCAAGGCTCTTGCTCACCTGCTCGAAGACATCCTTCGACAGGCCCGGCTGCGCGACGATCCGCTCAAGCTGGGCCTTCATCATGGCACCGCGCACCGGCTCCACCCGGCGCCAGCGACCCAGAGGGGCGACGAAACGGGCCGCCGTCTGGGCATTGATCGGGTCGAGCGCGATGATGAGGTCGCCGATCATGCGATAGCCCTCGCCGCTGGCATCGTGAAAGCCGGGCGGGTTGATGGCCAGCGACATATAGAGCGCGCGCACGCGGTTGGGGTTGGCAATGGTAAAATCGGGATGCTGCGCCAGTGCTTTCACATGCGCCAGCACCTGGGGATGCAGCGACCCGGCCTGCAGGTTGAACCATTTGTCCACCACCAGCGCATTGTCCTGATAGCGGGCATGGAAATCAGCCAGCTTCTCCTCGCGCAGCGGGCTTTGCAGCCCGCACAACACGGTGAGCGCGCCCTGACGGTCGGTCATATTGTCGGCCACGTCATATTGCGCGGCGGCGCGGCGGGCCGTTGCCTCGGGCTCGCTGGCAGCCAGATAGGTCAGCACCTGATTCTTGACCTTGCGCGCACCCTTCGAGGCGGCTTCATGGCTGAAGGGCACGGCGCTCGCCCGGTCATGCGCCGCGCGCATCTCATCGCCCAGCTCCGCGCCCAGCCATGCCTTCAGCCCCTCGCGCTCCACCTCGATCATGCCGGGGTCGCTCACCGCCATGCGTTCGGCGATGAACGCGTGGGTGGGCAATGTCAGCAATTCGCCGCGCATCAGATCGTCGAGGCTCGGGTCCGCCAGCATGGTGCGCATGGCCGTGGCAATCGCCGCGCGGCCCTGCGCGCGGGCAGCCTCGTTTAACCCACCCGTCACACCGGCGACCAGATGGCGGGTGATGAGACTCTGCAGGGCTTCATAGCGGGCGAAAGGATCGTCATCATGCGCCGCCAGAAAGACCAGATCTTCCAGTGTCTCGTCAGTTTCCACCACCACGGGTGCGGAAAAGCCACGGTTGATCGACAGCACAGGGCGGACCGGATAGCCGAAGAAGTCGAAACGGCCTTCCTCGCCGGTCAGCACTACCAGTTCCTCGCCATGGTGCTGGCCCGTGACGCGGTCGAACAGGGCCACGCGCAGGGGAATGGGCATGGGGCTTTTCACTGGCTGACCGGGGGTGGGCGGCACGGTCTGCGTCAGATGCAGGCTGGTCTTGTCGCCCTCATGCGTCAGATGGGCGGTCACTGTCGGCGTACCGGCCTGCGAATACCACAGGCGGAACTGCTTCAGATCCAGCCCGGCGCCTTCCTCGATGGATTTGATGAAGTCCTCGCAGGTCGCCGCCTCGCCATCATGGCGGTGGAAGTAGAGGTCGGTGCCTTTGCGGAAGCGTTCGCGGCCCGCCCCAAAATCAGCCATGGTCCGCATCATGCGGATCACCTCGGCACCCTTGTTGTAAACGGTGCTGGTGTAAAAATTGCTGATTTCCTGATAGGAATCAGGGCGGATCGGATGCGCCAGCGGCCCCGAATCCTCGGAAAACTGCGTGCCGCGCAGCACGCGCACATCCTCGATGCGCTTGACCGGCTCGGACCCCATGTCGGCGCTGAACAACTGGTCCCGCAGCACAGTGAAGCCTTCCTTCAGCGAAAGCTGGAACCAGTCACGGCAGGTGATGCGGTTGCCCGACCAGTTGTGGAAATATTCGTGACCGATCACCCCTTCCACGCCGTCGAAATCGCTGTCGGTCGCCGTGTCCTGATCGGCCAGCACATAGCGCGTGTTGAAGACGTTGAGCCCCTTGTTCTCCATCGCCCCCATGTTGAAATCGGAGACGGCGACGATGTTGAAGAGGTCGAGGTCATATTCGCGACCAAAAGTCTCCTCGTCCCAGCGCATCGAATTGATCAGGCTGCGCAGCGCGTGGTCGGTGCGGTCCTCGTCGCCATGGCGCGTCCAGACGTTCAGTTCGACCTTGCGGCCCGACATGGTGGTGAAATCGCCATGCGTCGCCACCAGATCGCCCGCCACCAGCGCGAAGAGATAGGATGGCTTGGGCCAGGGGTCGTGCCATTCGGCCCAGTGGGTGCCATCATTGCAATCGCCCTTCGCCAGGCAATTGCCGTTGGAAAGCAGCACCGGGAAGGCCTCCTTGTCGCCCACCATCCGCACGCTGTAGATGGAGAGCACATCGGGCCGGTCGGGGAAGAAGGTGATGCGCCGGAAGCCCTCGGCCTCACACTGGGTGCACAGCATGCCGTTCGAGGCATAGAGCCCCATGAGCTGGCTGTTGGCCGCAGGATTGATCTGGGTGACGATGGAAATTTCATGATCGTCGCTGGGCAGGTCGATCACCAGATCATCGCCCTCCATGCGCCAGTCATTGCGCACCACCTCGTCCACCTCGACCACCAGCGGGATCAGCCCGTCGCCATTGAGGCGGATCGCGGTCTCGCCGCTGCCCTCGGGATTACGGTGGACTTTGAGCACGCTGGTCACCCGCGTCTCGTCCAGCCCCAGCGCGAAACTGAGGTTGACCGTGCCCACCAGCCATACGGGCGGCTGATAATCCTCACGGCGGATCACGAGGGGGGTGGCGGCGGGGGCGCTAGGGCTCGACTGGGCATCCATCATGCCTCCTTCTGGCGCAAAGGGTTTCGGTTTTCCAGCCCCTCCCCCATATGGTTTTCATGATGAGAGTGATGATGATCTTCGGGCTTGGCTATTGCGGCAAGGCCATCGCGCGGCGACTGGTCGATGAAGGGTGGCAGGTGGAATCGACCGGCGCCCATGGCACGATGGATTTCACCGACCATCTGCGCGTCCATGCCGCGCTGACGCGGGCCACCGCGATCCTGTCCACCGTCGCGCCGGTCGAGGGCGTCGATCCGGTGCTGGAACGCTATGGCGCGGCGCTGCACGCGCCATGGCTGGGCTATCTCTCCTCCACCGGCGTTTATGGCGATTGCGGCGGGGCATGGGTGGATGAAAGCGCCCCTGTCGGCGGCGGGAGGCGCAGCGCGCGCGTGGCGGCGGAGGCGCAGTGGCTGGCCCTTGGCGCCCATGCCTTCCGCCTGCCCGGGATCTATGGCCCGGGGCGCAGCGCTTTCGACCGGCTGCGCTCTGGCCGCGCCCACCGGCTGGATTTGCCGGGGCAGGTCTTCAGCCGCATCCATGTCGAGGATATCGCCAGCGCGGTCAGCCTCGCGCTGGAAACGGGAGCCGCCCCCGGCCCCTGGAACATCGCGGACAATGCCCCCTGCCACCAGAATGCCGTGATCGCGGAAGCCGCCCGGCTGATGGGCGTGGAGCCGCCCGCGCTGGCAAAGCTCGACACGCTCTCCGAGGCCTCGCGCGGGTTTTATGCCGAGAACAGGAGGGTCGCCAACGGGCGGGCACGGCGCGTGCTGGGCTGGGTGCCCCGGTTCCGCGATTATCGGGAAGGGTTGCAGGCGGTTTGGGAGGAAGAAAAGACGTGACAGGCTGCGAGGGTCATCGCCCTCCCACTTTCCCGTCCTTCTTCACCCCTTCCGCCCAGACAGGGCAATCAACACCCCAACCAATGCCAGAACCGACCCGGCAATGGCCAAGGCAGTCCACTGAAACCCTTCGAACAGGGTGGACAAAGCCATGGCCACCACCGGCACGACGACGTTGGAATAGGCCGCCCGCCCCGCGCCGATCGAGCGGATGAGGCTGAAATAGACCGGGAAGGTGACGACCGATCCCATGCCCGCCAGCCAAACCACCCCCGCCCAGAACGGCGGTGGCGCGGCAAGGCTGGGCGCTCCGTAAAGCGTGAGGGCCAGCGCGGCGTCCATCAGCGCGCCAAAGACCATGGCCCAGGCGATCAGCGGCACGACGGCCTGCTGGCGGCCGGCGGGCGTGGCCTGCAGGATGTTGGCGCTGGACGCGCACAGGATGCCCAGCAGGGTAAAGCCGACGCCAATCGCCACGTCGCGCGCGCCGGCGGGCGGCGCGCTGCCATATTCCTGCGCCATCAGCAGCGCGATGCCCGCACCCGCCACCACCGACCCGGCCATGAAGCGCCCGGAAATGCGCGATCCCAGAAAGATCCGCGCCAGCACGGCATTGGGCACCATCAGCAGCGCATACATCACCGCGACAAGGCCCGAGGTGACGAAGGTTTCAGCCCGATAGACGAACTGGAAATTGCCGCAGAACTGCAAAAGCCCGAGCATAGCCGCCAGCCCCGCCCGGCCCGGCGTCAGCCGCATGTCCTCACCCCGGATGCGGCCCAGCACGAACATGCCTGCCGCCGCCAGCGTGAAGCGGAAGGTCACCGTCCAGCCCGCGGGCATGACGGCGACCTGCTCCTTGATCACCAGCCAGGTCGAGCCCCAGATGAGGCTGACCGTGACGAAACAGAGCACATCGCGCGTGGTAAAGCCGTGATGCGCGCTGGCTTTGCTCACGCCGTGCTGCGCGCTCGCTTCGCTCACAAGGCCGCCAACGCGCGGGACAGTTTGCCCACATCGCCGGCGTCCGCGTTCCATGCGGTGACGAAACGGGCGCCATCCTCGCCCCAATCGTAAAAGCCGAAGCCCTGCGCGCGCAAAGCGTCACGCTCGATGGCGCTCAGGCGCAGGAACACCTCATTGGCCTCGACCGGGTACAGCAGCCGGTCTTTCGCGCCGCTGGCGATGTCGGCAGCGGCGGCATTGGCGGCGCGGGCGTTTTGCAGCCACAGGTCACCCTTCAGCATGGCCAGCACCTGCGCCGCCAGAAAACGGCCCTTGCTCTGCAAATGGCCTGCACGCTTGCGGCGGAATTTAACATCGGCCGCCAGCGCCTCGTCGAAATAGACCAGCGCCTCGGCGCTCATCGCCCCGTTCTTGACGCAGCCAAAGGAGAGCGCATCCACGCCGCCATCGCAGCTGGCCGCCGCAGGGGAGCACCCCAGAAACGCCACCGCATTGGCAAAACGCGCGCCATCCATATGCAGCTTCAGCCCCTGCTCACGCGCCAGAGCGCCGATCGCCCCCACCTCATCGGGACGATAGACGCAACCCGCCTCACTCGCCTGCGTGATCGAGAGGGCATGGGGCCAGACGCGGTGCACATCGCGGCGGATCGGGCCGATCACGTCCATGATGGCCTGCGGCGTCAGCTTGGCATTCTCGCTCTCGGCCAGCATCAGCTTGGCGCCATGGGTGAAGAAGCCCGGAGCGCCGCATTCATCGCTCTCGATATGGGCATCGCGGTGACAGATCACCCCGCCATGGGGCGGCACCATGGTGGCCAGCGCCAGGCAATTGGCCGCCGTGCCGCTGGCGATCCAGAGCGCACTGACCTTTCGCCCGAACAATTCCGAGAAGGCCTCGTCCAGCGACTGCGACAAGGCGTCATTGTCATAGGGCGGCTGCGGCGCATCGGCGGCCTGCATGGCGGCCCAGACAGCAGGGTGAACAGCGGCGGCGTTGTCGGAGAGGAACTGCATGGGCCGGGGGATAGGGGAGCGTGGGACGGCGTCAAGGGGGTGAAGGGCGGGGGAAGGAAGAAGAGAGAATGCGAAGGCGATGGCCCTCGCATTTCCTCTCCCCCTTCCCATATGCCGGACATGACCCAGATCACCATCACCCGTCACCCCACCCCCACCGGCGGCGACTATCGCGCAGCGGTGGAGGGCGAGACCGCCACCGGCCTGCTGACCTGGCAAAACGCCCCGGGTCATGTGTGGATCGCCGACCTGACGCTGGTGCCCTCGGCCATCGGCGGGCGCGGCGTGGCTGGCGCGCTGGTCGAGGCGCTGGTGGCCGATGCACGCGAGGCTGGCGCGAAAATCCTGCCCAGTTGCAGCTATGTCGCCGCCGCCTTCAAGCGGCACCCGGAATGGGAGGATCTTCGCGCTGGAACGGATTTTTAGCCACTGCTACCCTAAGGCGGACACTCCCCGCTGCCTCACGGCCGCCACGAAAGACCGAGGTTTTCATGAAAGTTCTGGTTACCGGCGCCGCCGGCTTCATCGGCTACAGCCTGATCGCACGGCTGCTGGCGCGCGGCGATACGGTCATCGGGGTCGATATGGTCAACGCCTATTACGATGTGCGGCTGAAGGAAGCGCGCATCGCCCGGTTGAAAGAGGCAGGCGGCAACCGCTTCACCTTCCTGCGCCAGGATTTTTCCGATTATCCGGGGTTGGTCGAGGCGCTGAAGGGGCTTGAGTTCGACCGCATCGTCCATCTGGGCGCGCAGGCGGGCGTGCGCTATTCGATCGAGAACCCTCACGCCTATCTCTCCTCCAACCTTGCCGGCCACCTGAACCTGCTGGAAGTGGGCCGACACCGTGGCGTGGAGAACATGGTCTACGCCTCTTCCTCGTCCGTCTATGGCGGCAACACCAAGCTGCCTTTCTCGGTCGAGGACCGGGTGGACCAGCCCATCAGCCTCTATGCCGCCACCAAAAAGGCCGATGAGCTGATGAGCGAAACCTACGCCCATCTCTATCGCCTGCCGCTGACCGGCCTGCGGTTTTTCACGGTGTACGGCCCCTGGGGCCGGCCCGACATGATGATGTGGATCTTCACCAAAAAGATCATGGCCGGCGAGCCCATCCCCGTCTTCAACCACGGCGATATGTACCGCGATTTCACCTATATCGACGACATCATCAGCGGCGTGGTCGCCTGCCTCGACAACCCCGCACCCGATGATGGGCTGGCAAAGGCCGGTGGTTCGACCAAGCCGCACCGCCTCTACAACATCGGCAACCACAAGTCAGAGCATCTGATGAAGGTCGTCGAGATTCTGGAAGAACAATGCGGGCGCAAGGCTGAGGTTGAGCTTCTCCCCATGCAGCCGGGCGACGTGCGCCAGTCCTTCGCCGATATCGACGCGATTGCGGGCGATCTGGGCTATCAGCCGACGACCAGCATTGATGTGGGAGTGCCCAATTTCGTGCGGTGGTATCGGGAGTATCATGGGGTTTAAAGAGAAGGTTTGAAATGCCTCCGGCGGGCAAAGGGCCATCGCCCTTTGCAATCCCTTTATTTGGCTGCGTTGTGCTGAACAGACTTCGTGGCGTTTTGAGGGGGCGTGGAGGCTATTGAGGGCTGCTTCGCAGCGGGTGTATGTCGGCTAGGTTTGGAGGGAGCGGACACTGGCTAGGTCGGCAAAATGATGTCATCACGAGCACCATGAAACGGAAAAGCGCCTTTTTGCTGAGCATAGCTTTGGGTACGAGTAGCTGCCACACGAAGGCAACCGTTTATGGTGGAGGATGTGGCGCTCGCCCCGCAGGCTGGATCACACCTCGCCAAGGGCACAGCATCTGGAACGGCGTCGACACGGTAGCCGTTGCTGCGAACGGCGCGTTGAAGTTCAACGGTGCCAGCATCTCAAAAAATAGCCTTCGATCAAATCTGAAGCTGGCGCGAGGTCTAGAACCGGCTGTCATCATACACGTGAAATTTGATCCAGAGGCGAATTGCGAAACGGTCTCCGAGATCCGACAGATGATGTCTGAAATTCTTGACTGCCAACATGGCCAGTGCGCCGAGGGGGAGGGTCATTGGTGGCTAATCGGTGACGTTGGTAGAAATCCACTGCCCTATGATCCTGAGGCTGTGCCAAAGTCGGCAAAAATACCTTAATGAAAGTGGCAGCTTTGTCACGGCATCCGAAAACTCCACTTCCAATCAAACATCCCGCGAAGCGGCCCAACCCTCTTCCCGAAACCAACCGCCCCAGAAATCACCCCACCCAAAAATAACGGGATTGCAAAGGGCAATAGCCCTTTGCCCGCCGGAGGCCCCCTTCCCTTAAAACCCAAAACAAAACCCCCGCCGGATCGCTCCGACGGGGGCTTTGTATGTGTCACCCAAAGGGCAGCAGGCTTATTCGGCCTCGTCGCCCTTGATCAGGTAATCGCCGGCGTCGGCATCAGTGCCATGCGCGGTGCCTTCAACAGCACCCAGCGGATCGACCAGACCGGCAGCCTCGGGGCCCTGCGCCAGTTCGGCGGCATGCTCTTCGGCGGCCGAGGCCGGGGCGATCAGATGCTCCTGCAGCTTGCGCATCGAGGCGCGCAGGGCGGCATCGCGCGAGGAGGCCGTCACGCGGATGCGGTTCATGCCCGCGCCCGTGCCCGCCGGGATCAGGCGGCCGACGATGACGTTTTCCTTCAGACCGATCAGCGAGTCCTTCTTCCCTTCGACCGCCGCCTGCGTCAGCACGCGGGTGGTTTCCTGGAAGGAGGCCGCCGAGATGAACGAACGCGTCTGCAGCGAAGCCTTGGTGATGCCCAGCAGCACCGGCTTGCCCTCGGCGGGACGCTGGCCCTCCGTCAGCTTGCCGTTGACCTCGTTCATCTCTTCCAGATCGACCTGCTCGCCCGGCAGCAGCGTG
>JAGWMZ010000045.1 GCA_028871475.1 Sphingomonadales bacterium
CGAAATCGCCGCCTCGCCAAGGACTTCGAGCGGACCATCGAAAGCGCCACCACTTGGCTCTTCATCGCTTCCGTCAATCAAATGACCCGCAGAATCGCAACCGCCTGTAATCACGCCGCTTCTTTATGAGTCAGCCCCTAAGGGATGGGCGTTTTAATTCCACAAGCAGATATTCCCGCCGGGTCTGATCTGGTCCAGGCACTACACGCCCAAGGAATTGGTCGACGCGCCCCCTTTTACCATCCGGTTTCCTAATGTCTTTTTTAGGGCTCTTCTTGCCGGTCCGCTCCTCGGCAACCCGTTCCATCACCCGGCTGAGGCCAGCCTCCGGCAAAGTGAAGTGGAACTGTTCTCCAAAAAGCCAGGTGTTGTCGCGCACTAACGCATCGAGCTGTCCACGCTCCTTTGCGGACTGGCGGTATTTGGGCTCGAAGACCATCGAGTTCAGGGTCTGGAGCGTCATGACGCGGTCAGCAACGAGACTGGAGGATGAGATGATGTTGCCCAGTTCCGTCCGCTGTAAAAGCTCAGAGAAATCGTTTTGCTGGCTCTTGGGCAAATTCACGACAGCGCGTAGAATCGTCGAGAGCGCGTCTGGATTATGTTTGACTGCCTCCTTGAGGAAGGCAAGCGTCATTCGCTTGACGCTGCTATCTGCCTTGGAGAACTCGCGCGAATAAGATGATACCGCGTGGGTCGCCAGATCAAAGACCTGTCTCTCTCGCTTTTCCACCTCGTTGCCTGGCTCGCCTTCGTAAGGGTAAGCGCCTTGTTCCTTCAGTTCCTGGATCAAGCCTTTTGCCATATCAGCCTGACGATCACGGAAGTAATCTTTTAGACTACCGCGAATATGCTCAAGGACGTGGAGAAAGTCAGGGTCGTTGATGCCGTCAAGTTCAAGCAAATTGGCGTCAGCCAGTTCACGAAAATAGGCACTATAGGCATAAGCAGAAAATATGAAATTGGGTGCCTGCACATAGGCAGCCTGTGAGCCCAGAACGATGCCGTTATCCCCTCCAAAGAAGATTTGCCGGCTATCCGTCGGTGTGCTCCACTCAATCACCTTGAGGCGAAGATCCTCAATGGTGCGGCCTGGGCATATGATCTTCCCCTGCGGGATGTCGTGCATCTTATTGATGGTGATGCGCGGATCGACCGTGAAGCCGTTGTAGGAAATCTCGACGCCTGGATATTGCAGGATATAGGGCGCAAAAATCGTGCTGAACTGGCGGAATGAATCTTGGCTCGACAAACTGTCGAACGTCTCCTTGAGCGGGGACAGATCGACAGTGGTGCCGGTTGGGGCATCGGTTTCCACAATCTCAGAGAGGTCTGCATTCTCCAGGTCGTTGGCCTGAATCGTAAGGGTCAGCGCCTGTCGCTTCCCATTGACTTCGGCCACGGTCCGCCATTGTGCGCGGCGGGCGATTGAGTAGAATTTAAGCCGACCACGCCCTTCTTTTCCATGAACGGCACGCTCGTGGGTGCGGGTACGCACGGCCCGTCGTTTGTGCGAGTCGCCCAGATGCTGGAAGTCATGGACGGCACGTTCCTCGGTGATACCATGACCATTGTCCGAAATCTGGATTGCAACGGTTCCGCCCAGGTCATTAGTCGCTAAGACAACGCTGACCTGCGTCGCATCAGCATCGAGAGCATTCCAGACAAATTCGGCGATCCCTTTGATAGGGTCTCGTGTGCTTGCCTCCTTCTCGAGGAAATCCTGTTTGGCCTGGAGGCTGAGCTTCGTCATGAGGTGTCCTGATGATGGAGGCGCGCTGTAGCCTCATTACTCAGGATAGGCGAGAAATTAGAAGGCTGGCGAGGCCATTATCACCTGCCGGGTACGAGGGTGAGGTTCAATCTTTTGCGAGCCTCGCGGCGATTGAACCGCTCCGGATTTGCCGGAGTGTTCAAGCTTCGAGTCTCAGAAGAACGAAAGCTCGCTACCGACGATCACGAATGAGCCTTTGAACGTCCCCTTGTGGGGCGGGGTCAGGAAGTCGCTCCAAAGCGGTGGTAGTCCTCTTCATTTCCTCGCCCCGCCGGTTGTCCAGTGATCTCGCCCCAAGCGCGTCCGATCGATTCGGCGAGATGCTGCGGTAGGGTTCGATCGCCATCGGGTCGTGAATGCAAAGACATGAAGCTGTTTCCCGACCGCCGATAAGACTCCGGCGCCGCCAGTGGGGTTTCGACTAGGAAGAGTTGGTCGATGGAGCGGCACCGATTGTCGCGCATTGCGTCGCCCACCAAGGCCACGATCGAATGCCGATCCAGCCGAAAAGGCGGGGTAATCAATGCCAGCAGCCCCATCGCGTCTGGCCGCCCCAGCGCAGCCTTCGTCGCCTTGAGCTGCGCGTTCGCGGCTTTCGCCTCAGCCAAGACCCTTTTGCCAGCGATCCGCAGCGTGTTCATGGCGATCGCGGGAGGTAGATCGTGCAACTTCACCGTAACTGTGCCGAATATCATCGGCGCTCCCATATGCGTGTGGCGCGAAAACATCTCGCAAACAGCCTCCGACGTCTCGTCCGATGCCGCCCGATCTGTGGTTAGCGACTTAACTTCGACAATCACATCGTCTGCCGGGAACAGGATATCTGCAATCTTGCCCGTATAGCCCGGCCCCGTGTGACGCTCGATCGGCTCACCGCCAGCGGCAGTGAGAACCGAAACCATCAGGTCATGCTGGTTCATCCGATGTTCGCCCTTTTGTCCCGCTGCTTCCCCCTGAAACTGCCATCTGACAACCCAAAAGGACAAAGATGAATGGATGACCGGTCTCTGTAAGGCAAGTCCACGTCGCGAAGGACTGCTTTTAAGGCGAAAGCGCGCTTGAAAAAGCAACATAAACCGGCTCATTATGAGTGAGCGATAACCGAACCAAGCCCAAACATTGGACTTGGTCATGATTCCCAGATTGCTACTGGCCAGCATCGCCTCGCTGGTCATAATTCCAAGTGCGTCGGCGCGGCACGTTGAACTGACGGCCTTCACCGACATCCCCCACGAGCAGCAGCCTTTCACGTTGAGGGTAGCACGGCCAGTAGCCACAGAAGTCGCACCGACCGTCGACAGTCTGAGTGACCTAGCCAAAGATTTCACAACATTCAGGCCGGTAGCCCCGTATCAACCGACACCCAGACCTACGTGGAACGAACTGATCCCAAAGGTCTTGGCCACCCGGCACAAGGTTGAGCCATTCTATC
Source organism: Sphingomonadales bacterium (assembly GCA_028871475.1). Classification (GTDB taxonomy): domain Bacteria; phylum Pseudomonadota; class Alphaproteobacteria; order Sphingomonadales; family Sphingomonadaceae; genus Novosphingobium. Next base: position 3,207 of record JAGWMZ010000045.1, read on the forward strand.
CCAGGATCGAAGCAGACAGCTTCATGGGGCCGTGCGGTACGGCGTCATACATGCCAAATCCGCAAATCCCACGGGAGGCCGAACAGCGTCGTGCCGTATGGTATCCAGCCATGGCAGAAGCCGCCTGCGATGCCGGCGTGCCGATCAGCCTCTTCGACGCCCTCATCATTCAGGAAAGCCGGTACAATCCGGTGGCCGTGAGCCCCAAAGGGGCCACAGGCCTCGCGCAACTCATGCCAGCCAGCGCCCGCGTTCTGGGCGTGCGCAACATTTGGGATCCCCGCGAGAACATGCGCGGTGGCGCTCGCTACTTACGATCTTTACTCGATGAATTCGGTCGCTTCGATCTGGCGCTGGCCGCCTACAACGCTGGGGCCGGTCGAGTGCGCACCAGGCATCAGGTGCCGCGCATCGCCGAGACGATCCACTATGTTTCAGGCATTTTGACGACCATGCAGAGACAGCTTGCTCTGACCATGGTGAGCCGCGAGTAGGCAGAAATCGGCCCTCTTATGCTGGCTGCTGGCGACCCGAAGGGGATGCAGCCGGGCTCTTACTTTCTCGCCGTGAGGATATTGATTTCAAAGGCTGGGCAGCTTGACGAACTCATTGCGCCGATTGCGGATCTGTTCCTCATTGGTGATGATCGTCTTGGCCAGCCAATCGGACAGCAGGTTTTCGGCGGGGCCAGTCAGCGCCTCGACCGGAAAGGCGGCGCCCGCATTCACCTTGGCGACGACCGGGCCGATCAGTTGCATCATGATGTGCAAGGCGGGGTCGTCGTAGCTGCGCCAATCGTCGAGGATCTCGATCGCCACGACGGCGCGAGCGCGGTCAATCTGCAAAACCCCAGACAACTGCTGCAAATCGGCGAGGCGCAACGGCTTCTTGCCCGCGACGATCCGCCCCAACTGGCGACGGCTCATCTGCGCCAGAGTGGCAATCTCGGCCAGCGTTCGCGTATCTTGCTTGATGATATGGCGCAGCAGTTGGCGCAGACAGGCGGATTGATGGTCATCCGGCCCCGGATCATCGTCGATGGAATATACTAAAGTATAGTCATCAGGTGCAATTTGAGGTGTCTCGGTCATGTCGCTCCTCATCACGCATCGGCATTAACCAAATCCGGCGCGCATGGGCGACTTGTCAAGACTCGCGCGTATTGACTTTGGCTTGGCTCAAACTCGGCCATTCATCGCGTAAGCACAGGCGTTTACGGCCTCAATCACGCTGACCGGACGGCCCAGTCGTCGCTGGGCATACTCGCGAAATTCCCTGATCCGATCGTTAACACTGGAATCGACGCGGATGTTGACCTTAACCCTTCCGGTGAGGATTTCGGCTCGGCAGACTGCATCCAACTCATTGACGGAAAGCTGTAAAAGTGGACCATCGCCATCTTCGAGCACACTGGTCAGAAGGCGGCGCGGTGAGCATAATTCCAGCTCGCGCACCGAGAGGTTGTGGATCGCCAAGCTTAGCGACTTGAAGGTCGTCGGGCTCATCATCAGTCGATGTGCGGTCTGGGATTTCGAACTCTTGCTATCCTCTGAATTTTCTTGCGCCACGGCCACTACCCCCTCCCGATTCACGTGAGGTGAGGAAATTGCTGCGCCGTTTGGGGCGCTTTGCGCCCATGGCAGGGCGCAATCGATTATTCCCCTCTCACATTCGGCCCCAATGAGTGCGCCCCCTGACGCGCCCGGTGCCGAATCGGGCTGACCATAGTCCAAAACCCCCAAGAATGCGTAATTTCGGGCGTCTGGCCGCGCGCCTTTCTTGCCGAAGAATCCTCGCCTGGTGGAGCTTCGGGATCGGGACAGGAACACACCTCGTCCTGCCTTCTCGAAAGGACCTGCCTCTATGTCGTCTCTCGCCTTGCCCGCGGCCAAACGCGGATCGATCCTGCCCTACCTCGGCGTCGCTGTGGTGGCGGCCGCCATACTCGGCCCGGGCGCCGCCCTTGCCGGCACCGACACCTCGTTCAACACCGCGCTCACGCAGTTCACCAACTTCCTGTCCGGTTCGGGCGGCAAGGTGATCACCGTGCTGAGCCTGGCGGGCGGCATCGTTGGTCTGGCCTCGGGCCGCTTCTCGCTGGCGCAGGTCGCCGTGCCCGTCGGCACGGGGGTCGCCGCCGGTACGGGCGTGCCGATCGTCACCGCGATGGTCACCGCGACCATCTGACCAGAAGGCCGGCTGCACGGGGAACTTGCCCCTCCCACACCCCCGCGCAGACCGGCCCGATCCCCCACAACCTCATGTGACGGCGGGCAGCGATGGAACGCTATGCGATCCCCAAACATCTGGATGATCCGGAGCTCATCGGCTTCTGGACGCTGGACGAGTTCCTGGTGATGGTCACCCCCTTCATCTGGGGCATTCTGGCTTCGCATATCGTCATCGGGCTGGTGTTTTCCACCGTGGCCTGGTTCGGTTATCGCAAACTCCGCGCCGGACGCTCGATGGCCTGGATCCTGCATTTTGGATACTGGCACCTGCCTGGCGAGTTTTTCGCCATGAAGAGCTTCCCGCCGTCCCATCTTCGCGTGCTGGCGGGCTGAGATGGACATCGATCTCGCCCACGACAAATCGCAAGGCATCCTGCGCCAGCGCAACGGCCTCGCGCTGCTCTCGCTGGTTCTCGGCCTCGTTGCGGTCGGCAGCGTGGTCTCCGCCGGCCACAAGGACCGCGAGGTCGTGCTGGTCCCGACCCTGCGCACCCCGCTCACGCTGACCAGCGCCAAGGTCTCGCCCGACTATCTCGAGATGGTGACCCGCGATGTGGCGATGGTCGCCCTTAACCGGTCGCCCCAGAGCCTGACCTACTGGATGGACTCCATCCTCGAGGTGACTGACGATCAGGCCCGCGGCGAGGTCAAGAAGGCGCTGATGAAGGTGGTGGCCGAGCAGCAAGGCTCGCAGATCACCCAATTTTTCACGCCCGATGCGATGCGGGTCGATCCCGACACGCTGACCAGCACGGTCGGCGGCACGCTGCATACCGTCGTCGCCTCCAAGGAGGTGACCACAGAGCATCGCACCTTCCGCTTCACCTGGACCTACAACGGCGTCTCCCTGAAGCTCAAAGGCTTCGGGATGATTGCCAAGCCGGAGGACACGCCATGAGCGGCCCAATCCTCGGCACCATCCCACAAGGTTTTTGCTTCATGGCCATTCTGGAATTGTCGGCAGGGGCAAGCCTTGCCCCGCGCATGTGGTGGGCTGAGCGCGCCCTTGGCCTCGCCCTGATCGGCGTCGGCCTTGCAAGTGCTGCGCCCGCTTATGCCGATCAGACGCTGCTGGTGGCCGACAATGGCACCGTCCATTGCGAGGCCTCGGCCAAGGATCTGACCCGCATTTCGCTTAAAGGTGACCAGTTTGCCTCGGTCTCCAAGGTGCAGGCCGCCAATCCTGCCGACGATTTTCAGGTGGTCAACGAGCCGCTGCGTGGGGACATTTACCTCTCTGTGGCAAGCGGCTTTTCCAAGCCCACGATCTCCTTCTTCGGGACGACGCGCAAAGGCTTCGTCTACAAATTCATCTGCGCCGTGGGTGGCTCGGACGCCCGGCAGGTGTTCATCGCCAATGCCGATGTCGAGCATCCGCGACCCATGGGCGAGCAATGGCCTGCTGGCCTGTCGGCCCAGGATGCCTCATCGAGGCTGATCACGGCCATGTACGCCCAGAAGCCGATCGAAGGCTTCGACATCACCTGGCGTGCGCTGGTGCCGGTCAACATCGACGCGCTCGTCGTCCAGATGGTCGGGCAATATGTGGGAGCGTCCTACACCGGCAAACGTCTCAAGATCACCAACCGCGGCGCCAAACCCGTAGTCCTGAGCGAGGACAAAGTCGCGCCTACCGACGCCATCGCCGTCAGCATTACCAATCCCCGTCTGGCCCCCGGCGAGGCGACCACGGCCTTTATTGTCCAGCGCAGCGCCGATGCGGGAGGTCAGCCATGAACGCGCCCACCACGCAGGCCAGCCCCGCCGCGGCAGCTTCCGGCACCGATGATCTCGCCCGCAATGCCGCCACCCGCCGCCGTCAACAGATCGCCATGTGGGGTCTGGGCGGCGCGCTGATGATGGCGGGCATGTGGTGGATCCTGGCTTCGCCCGCGCCCCAGACCGCCAGCGCCGACAAGAAGGACGATCCCAAGGCGATCAAGATCTCGACCGATGACATGGTCAATCGCTCGATGGCCGACAAGGAATGGATGGCCCTCTCGGAGAACCAGCTCACCACGCAGGGCAACCAGATCAAGACCCTGCAGGGCGATTCGACCCGGCTCGATCAATTGCAGAAGCAGATCGAGGATCTGCAGGGTCAGAATCAGGCGCTCAAGACCGACGGATCGAAGGTGCTGTCGGCCTATCAGACCGAGAACGATCAACTGCGCTCGCAGATTTCCACGCTCTCGACCCAGATGCAGCGCGCCACTGCTGGGCCAAGCGCGCTCTATGGCGCAGGCGCGCCGCCGACCTATCAGCGATCCTCGGCCATCCCCAGCGGATCACCGCTGACGCCACCGTCCGGCGATCCCGCTCGCGGTTCGGTCGATCCCGCCAGCGGCCCTCGGCCCAATGAAGTGAAGCTGCTCTCCTTCAGCGGCGATGCAGGCGGCACGGGCACACGCATCGTTCCGGGCAAGACGACCCAGTTCACCGACAGCGAGAACTACCTGCCGCCCAATTCTATCGCGACGGCCAAGGTGGTGGTAGGCGTCGATGCCACGACCAACACCAAGAGCCAGACCGATCCGCTGCCCGTGGTGCTACGCATCACCGGGCCGGCGCGCTCGGTCTATGTGGCGGGCAAACTGCTCAAGACCAACATCGTGGGCTGCATGGTCAATGGCGCGGCGCTCGCCGATCTCTCGTCCGAGAAGGTCTACGTAAAGCTCCAGCGCATGACCTGCCCGCAACCGGGCGGCAAGGTCGCGGTGAGTGAGGTCAAGGGCTTCATCGCATTCGGTGGCAAGACCGGCGTGCGCGGCCGAGTGGTCAACCGCTCGGGCAATCTGGTGGGCCAGGCCTTCATTGCCGGCGTGCTGGGTGGCTTCGGGCGCGGCTTCTCGACCAATTCCTCAGCCTATCTGACCTCGCCCACGGTCAGCGTGAATGGCCAGCGCTCGACGCTCTCGCCCTCGGACATCGCCCAGGGCGGGCTTGGCCAGGGCATCGCCCAGTCCGGCGACATGGTCTCCAAATATCTGATCGAGCGCGCCGAGCAGTACCAGCCTGTCGTCGAAATGCCGACCGGCCTCGATGTCGAGGTGGTGTTCCTCGACGGCGTTTTCATCCGCAATTGAAGGAAACCCCATCCGTGACCCACACAAGATCCGCCTTGCGCCTGCTACCCGTTCTGGGCCTTGCTCTGGGTTGCCTGCCGAGCCTTGCCGACGCGCGAGCCGCTGTCGCAGTCCATCAACATCTTGCGGTCGCAAAAGACGCCTCGGCGATGAAGGCCCTAGCTGAGCGCCTGCCGCGCACCACGGTCAGCAAGGTGGATTGTCGCCAAATCCCCGGCATCTGTGAGGTCCAGGCAGGGACCAATCTCTTCTACATCGACCCCTCAGCCCGCTACCTCATCGTCGGGCGGATCTATGACATGGAGACGCATCAGGATCTGACGGCTGCTCGCCTGCTGGCCATCAATCCCGACATGCTGGTGGGATCAGCCGCAACGGCGCGGGCTCAGGTGGTGGACAGCGCGGGCCTCGCACCCGCGCCCCCACAATCGGCGCAAGCGCCCGCCTCGGCTCCGGCGCAAAAGGTCAGTCTCGCCGCGCTGCCCGCGAATGGAGCCATCGAATGGGGTGCGGGCAACGCCCCCAAGGTCACCGTCTTCAGCGATTTTCACTGCGGGTACTGCCGCGCACTGCACCAGACCCTCAAGGCGATGGGCGCGCACGTTACTGAGCGGCCAATCTCGATCCTCGGCACGCGAGCGATTTCGGAAAGCGTGATCTGCGCAGAGGACAAGGCCGCCGCAGTGGAGCGGGCCTATGGCGATCAGGACGTCGCGAAACGCGGCTGCGACACCAGCGGCCTCGATGCCAACGAGGCCTTCGCCCGCGCGCATGGTTTCACCGGCACGCCGGTTCTGGTGCGCGAGGATGGTGCAGTTTTGCTGGGCTTCCGCCCACGCGAATTCCTCGAAAGCTGGCTGAAGGGAGGCGCCTGACCCATGCGCATCTCCCCGATCATTGCCGCTTTGGGCCTGATGCCTCTTACTGGCTGCGCGCTGTTCCACTCGAACATCAAAAGCGGCTTCGTGTGCAGTGCCCCGCGCGGCACCTGCGCACCGTCGACCACCATCGACGACAGCGCGATCCACGCCATCGATGCAGGTGACAAGACCAAGGATGGCGCGCCGTCCGCCGACAGCGATGAGGACGCTCCCCAGTCCCAGACCACCGCCACATCCAAGGAGAAGAAGGCATGGACCTTTGTCGGCCCGGCCGGTTCGGCGATCAGGCCGGTGCTCAAAATCGTCTATCTGCCCTGGCGCGATGGCTCGGGTCGCCTGCATCCCCGCACCACCGGTTTTGTCGCCGTCGACGCCCCGCATCTTGCCGAGGTGTCCAGCGCTCCCATCGACGCGAAAGCCATGGGCGCAGGCACAGACATGAGCTTGCTCACCCTCGCCGAAATGGCGCCCGACATGGCGCTGATGGATCCGTCGCCCAAGCCTGCGATGCCGGCAAAGCCCCGGGCGGACGCCGCCGCGCCGAGCGCTCCGGGCGATCCGGGCGATCCGGTCTCGGCGATCAAGGACAAGGTAAAGGCGATCCTGAACCAGCCCCAAGCACAGCCCGACACGCCAAAACCCTCGCCCCCCCAGCCGACGCAAGCGAAGACCAGCGCGGCGACCTTCCCGCCGCAAGGGAACTGACGCGCCATGCTCGCCCGGCTCATCGAACTTGTCACCGGCGACAGTGAGGCGCCCGAGCACCGCGCAGAAACGCGCGATGTGCCCATGCTTGCCAGCTTCCTCGGCTATCGCGCCTATGCGGCTGAGACGCAGATCTTCCATCTCACCCGCTCGAAGGGCTTCATCCTTGAGCTGGCCCCGTTGATCGGCGCAGACGAGCGCATCGGCGACATCCTGACCTCGATCATCTCCGATGTGCTGGTGGCCGGCTGCGAATTCCAGATCATCAATTACGCCAGCCCCCGGGTCGCCGAGAAGCTGCAAGAGTGGGCCTTGCCGCGCGTCCGCGCCGGTGCGGTATTCAACAAGCTCGCGCGCTATAGGCTCGATCTGCTGCGCGGCGGCGCCTGGGCATCGCTTGCCACCGATGGCCCTTTCCATCTGCGCCAGTTCCGCGTGCTCTTTGCCGTGGGGGTTGGCGCGGGTTCGGGCGTTGATACCGAGACCCTGCTCGCCGTGCGTGACGGGATCACCTCGGCGCTCGACTCGATCAACGTTACGACGCGGATCTTCAGTCCGACCGAACTCATCCGTTTCATAGACGATGTCGTCTGCCCGGCCACCGGCGCGGGCGATGACGCGCCCGATTACAGCCCCTTCGATCCGATCAACGAGCAGTGCATTCGCCGCGATCTCGTCACCCGCGTCGAGAAGGACCGGCTGATCCTCGAGGCGCCTTCACTGCGGCCCTCAGGCCTTGTGATCGATGGCGCGCCCGAGATGGCCGAGATGAGCCCGCATGAGTTCGACGTGCGGACCATGTCGGTGCGCTATTTCCCTGAGCGCTGGGCGCCCTGGGACACGCAGAAGGTCATCGGCGACATCTTCAATCCCAAGCTCTGCCTGCCGTGCCCGGTGCTCCAGTCGATTGCCGGGATCATCCCCTCGGCCGAAACTTCGGAAGCCAAGGCTGGCTGGAAATTCACCCGCACCACGGCGCTGGCCGATGGCAAAGCCGCGCGCCTCGTTCCCAGCCTCAAGACCCAATCGGCTGAATGGGAGCATGTTCAAGCGCAGGTGCGTCTCGGGCAGAAGCTGGTCCAGATCTACTACAGCGTCACCATGGTCTCACCGCTCGGTCGGGGCGATGTGAATGAGCGCACCCTCAAGGCGATTTACAAGGCCGCAGGCTGGGATCTGATCGACGAGACCTATCTCCAGACCGGCGGACTGCTGGCTTCTTTCCCGCTGACGCTGGCCGACGGCCTGTCGCGCGATCTCATGCGAATGCGGCGGTTCCGCACGGTGCTCTCGGCCAATGTGGCAGCGCTCGCCCCCGTCCAAGGCGAATACAATGGCGGGGCAATCCCGCACTTGCTGTTCATCGGGCGGCGCGGTCAGCCCCAGTTCTGGTCGCCCTTCCAGAACAATGCCGGCAACCACAATGTCGCGATCGCGGGCAAGTCCGGCTCGGGCAAGTCAGTGCTGCTTCAGGACCTGACGGCGAGCCTTGCCGGGGTCAATGCCAAGACCATCGTCATTGATGACGGCCGCTCCTTTGAGCACATGGCGAAAGCCTTGGGCGGCACCTTCACCGAGTTCAAGCTGTCGTCCGGCATCTCGATCAACCCGTTCCGCATGATCGATCTCGAGCTTGCAGCGGGTGACGAGGACTATCTCGTCGACTGCCTCGCGATGCTCAAAGCCATCATCAGCCAGATGGCCCGCTTCGAGAACCGCCTCAACGACACCGAGCGCGGGCTGATCGACGCCGCCGTGAACAGCGTCTGGAACGAGAAAGCGCGCGAGGGTACGGTCGATGGCATCATTGCCGCGCTACGCGCCGCCGGTCACCCGCAGGCCGACGATCTGGCGACGGCACTGCTGCCGTTCTCGGAAGCCGGCACCTACGGTCCGTTCTTCCTTGGCGATACCAATCTCGACCTCTCAGCCGATCTGACGGTCTTCGAGCTTTCGGACCTTTCCTCACGCGAGGAACTGCGCAGCGTGGTCCTGACCTCGATCATGTTCGTCGCATCGCAAACGATGAGGAAGCTCGACCGCCAGATCCCCAAGGCACTTATCATCGACGAGGCCTGGGCGATGCTGAAGGGCGGCGCGATGGCCGATTTTGTCGAGACCTACTCGCGCACTTGCCGCAAATATGGTGCCTCGCTCATCACCGCGACCCAGTCGATCAACGATTTCTACAAGTCGGGGGGCTCGAAGGCGGCGCTGGAAAACTCCGACTGGATGCTCGTGCTTCAGCAAAAGCCCGAGACCATCGTCGATTTCCGCAAGTCCGACCGCTTCGAGATGGACAATTTCACCGATGCGCTACTGCGTTCGCTGAAGCGTAATGGTACGGAATATTCGGACCTCCTGATCCGAGGGCCGGACACCCAGACCGTCTGCCGCCTCGTGCTCGATCCCTTTTCCGGGACGCTCTATTCGTCGAGTCCCGCAGTCTACGCCCGGATCGAGACCGAGGTCGCGCGCGGCGCCACCATGGCCGATGCCATCGAATGCGTGGCTTACGGCCTTGATCGTAGCTCCAAGGGAGCACGGCCATGAACCGTCGGCGCTCCGGCACCAAATCCACCTCCATCAACTGGGGCGCGGTGGCGGCCTGTGCTCTGCGCCTGACAGGCTGGTTTGCCGTCAATGTGCTGGCCGCTGCTGGCGTTCTGGCGCTGGTCCTCTTTGCGATCGGCGACTTCTCGCTGCCCCTCACCATGGCGCAGCTCGCCAATCTCGCTGACCGCTATGTCGCGGCCACCACCATCCGCCGCGACCGGTTCGACCAAGAGGTCATCATCGGCTTCTTCGCGATCCTGCTGCTGATCGCATTTTTCCGGCGTGGCGGTTTTGCCCGGGCCTTCGAGGACGCCTCCGACAATGGGAAACCTTCCAATGCATGACGACAACCCGTTGCCGCAGGGCGAATTGCCCTTGGGGCTCGAAGTCGCCCCTTCACGGCCTGTAGCAACCGGTAAGCGCGGCGTGCTGCTCGCCTTCCTCGCCAACAACCACCGCCAGATCTTGGCCATGGGGCTGGCTGGAGCCTGCCTGCTCTGGGGAAGCTGGACCACCCACAAGCTGCTTGGCCTCGAGCAGCGAGTGACCACTATCCGCAAGGTGGCACTCGCGGACCTCGTGCGGGACTATGTCCAGGGCGAGGCTCGCAGCGGCGCCACGCCAGACCAGATCACGGCGGAAACCGGCGCCTACATCAAGGCGCTCAACCTCGCGGTCGCCCGCCACGCGGCGCAAGGCGAGGTCCTGCTGCTCAGCAACGCCGTCGTCGCCGGCGATGTCCCCGACATCACGCCGCAGGTCCGCGACGAGGTCTATGCCAGCCTTGCCAAGCCGCAAGCCGGGGCGGCCGCACCATCAGCCCAAAGCCCCGCGGTCCAGATGCGGCAGTTCTTCGATGCCAAGGGAGCCGACCATGGCAGCGGCAAGTGAAGCTGCGCCGGTCGCTGCACCGCGCGCGTCGTCGTGGCGCTTCAAGCTCGGCGGCATGGCGCTGATCGGCGCCACAGCGCTTGGCTGGTCCGCACTCAAGGACTGGCACGACCATCACGCATTCCTCATCAACGCCAGCGAATCGCTCCCCAACTGGGCGCTTCTGGTCGAGACCGGGCGCTTTCCGGCGCGCGGTGACTATGTCGTTTTCGCGCCCGGCCACGATCCACTGGTGATCAAGCATTTCGGGGCTGATCCCAAGCCCTTCGCCAAGATCGCCTATGGCGTCCCGGGCGATGTCGTCACCCGAACGGGCGACGCCGTGAAGGTGAATGGCAAGACCATCGCCCACTTGAAGTCCAAGACCCATCAGGGCGAGGATCTGGTGCCCGGCCCGCTTGGCACGATCCCACCGGGCTGCATCTATGCCGGAAGCCCGCACAAGGACGGGTTCGATAGCCGCTACGCCGCGATCGGCTTCGTCTGCCGCGACCGGCTGATCGGCATCGGGACGCCGATCCTGTGAGGCGCGCTGGCCCTGCCTCGATCCTGCTCGCGGTGCTCGGGATCGGCTCGGCGCCGATGATGGCGAGCGCCCGCGATTTCGGGACGTTTGGCCCGACCTGGTCGATTGCCGAGCCGGATCTGCTCGCGGTCATCAAGGCACGCCTCGAGGCCGCGCGGCAGAACGGCACGCTCGATGCCATGAACCAGCGCTTTGTCGAGGCGGCACAGGCCAGCGTGCGCCGGCCCCATGCCGTGGCGGGGATTACGCCAGCCACCAGCGACAGGCGCTGGGACTTCGATCCGAGCGTCACGCTTTCGCAGGATATCCGCGATGCGCGCGGGAACCTGATTGCCGCGCAGGGCGAACGCTTCAATCCGCTCACCCATCTCAATCTCGCCCACAGCTTCGCCTTCATCGATGGGGATAGCGCGGCTGAGCGCGACTGGGCCCTGCGTCAGGGCGCGCCGGACAAGCTCTGGATCGTGCTGGTCAAAGGCTCGCCCACCGATCTCATGAAGGCAACCCAGCGCCGGTTCTATTTCGATCAGATGGGGAGCCTCACGGGCAAGTTCGGCATCGCCCACACGCCTGCGCTGCTCGTCCAGCAGGGCGACCATCTCGACATCCGCGAAGTGGCGCTGCCCCAAACGGGAGAACGCCGATGAAGCACATCCGCCCCGTCTTCTGGCAACGCTTTGGGCGTGGGCTCCGCACCGGCAAGGCAGCGCGTCGCCGCAGGGGCAAATTCTGGGCGATGCTCGCCGCCAGCCTGACGCTTGGTTCGGCGCAGGTAGCGCAGGCGCAAGGTTCGCCTACCTGCCACGGCCATTTCCCCAATCCCATCACCGACATCTGCTGGGACTGCTTCTTTCCGCTCTCGATCGGCGGTTTCGACCTCTGGCCGAGCGACAAACCCGATCCGTCCAATCCCAGCCTGCCGGTATGCCTTTGCGGTATCCGGCCGGGCCTGTCGTTCGGCTTCTGGGAGCCGGTGCGGCTGATCGATGTGACCACCAAGCCTTTCTGCTTCCCCAACCTTGGCGGGCTGACGATCAACCCCGGCATGTATGTCGGGAACGGCCATATCTCGGCCGCCTCGCAGAAGGGCGGCAACACGCAGATGAGCGCCCAGTATCAGGCGCATTATTACGTCTACCCGCTGTTCTATCTGCTCGAACTGCTGGGCGATTTCATATGCTTCGAGCAGGCCTCGTTCGATCTCGCCTACATGACCGAGATCGACCCGACCTGGAACGACGATACGCTGGCCGCGCTCGTCTATCCCGAGACGGTGGTCTTCGATTTTCCGCTGGCGCAGGTCGCCTGCGCTGCCGATTGCGTCGCCGCCACCGCCGCGCTGCCGCTCGACCAGCTCTTCTGGTGCGCGGGCTGCAATGGCTCGATGTACCCGATGACCGGCAACATCGGAAACAACGACACGATGGACCAGTCGATGCGGCTCGCGGCCGAGCGGATGGTCTTCAAGATGCACCGCACCGCGCTGGCCTGGGGCACGATGGGGGATCAGGGCCTCTGCGGCAAATACATCATGCCGATCATGAGGAAGCAGCAATACCGCCTGCAAATGGTGAACCCGGTCGCGGCCACCACGGGCCGCTATGCCTGCCAGCCTCCCGGTGGATCGACCGCCGTCCAGCTCACCTCGCACTCCTATCCGGTGGTGGGTGAGGATGTCGGCTACCTCCTGTGGCGCAAGCGCAATTGCTGCGCGTTCTGATGGGAAGGTCAACCATGCGCAAATCGCTCCTGTTGATCGGCTCCCTGGTCGCCCTCGGCGGGGTCGGAACGGTGCTGGCTCAGACCACGGTCGATGGGCTCGATCTCGACGCGATCAACAAGGCGGCGCAGGTTCATGCCCGCAACCTTGGCCAGTTTGTCGATGAGGTTCTGGGCCACCAGGCCAAGGCCAATGCCGATCAAGCTGATGAGCTTGAGGATCTGGTGGCGACCTCGCGCGCCAAGATGCAGGCCGCGGCCGCGACCAGGGCCAAAGCGAACCCGACTGGCGATACTGTCGATCTCGATGCGCTGGTAGCCGACGCGGGTCGCAGCATGGCGCCATCGTCGCAATCGGCACCCCAATCAGCTCCGATGCTCATCGCCTTTGCCAGCCTGTCAATGCCGCCTGAATCCCTGAAGCAGATGATTTCCGACGTTTCCAAGGCGGGCGGCATGGTGGTCTTTCGGGGGTTCTCGCCCGGCGGTCCCAAGCCTTTCATGGCCGCGCTGCACGAAGCCATTGGCAACACGACAGGCGCGCATGTCAGCATCGATCCGCGGCTGTTCCGCGCCTATGGCATCGAGGCGGTGCCCACCTATGTCGCGGCTACGTCGAGCTTCGACCTGTGCTCGGGCGAGGACTGTGCCAGCAGCCCCACGCCCTACGACCGCGTCGCCGGCAATGTGACCACGCATTTCGCGCTGGAGACCATCGCGCAAGGCCATGGCCCCGGCGCGCCGGTGGCCAAAACGGCCCTCGCCAATCTGGAGAGCAGGCCATGAGGGCGCGCTCGATCCTGCTCAGCGGATTGGCACCAAGCGTGTTGGCGGCAGCGGCACTGCTCGCGGCCACGCCGCTCGCAGCCCAGACCGTCGATCCCAAGGCGGCGGCCAGCGCGATCGCCAGCCAGTTGCAGGGCCAGGTCACGGGCAATGTCACCAGCCAGACTGCGCCCAATACCGTGCCCGGCTATGGCGGATCGGACCTGCCGCAGGGGCAGTACCTCGCAAATCCCAATAGCCTCGCCGGCGATGGCGCAGTGGCGGCGGCCACCTCGCAGCCCTATGCCATCGTCACCAACCCGAACCGCCCGACGGTCGACACCTCGACGCTCGGCCTGTCGAGCGCCAAACAGGTCGAGAGCAGCCCGACGAGCTACACTGGAATCGCGGGAAGCTCGCAAGGCAATTGCCAGCCCGTTCCGGTGAGCACCGGGACCGCCAGCACCTATTACGATTCCTGCCAGATCGGCACGGCGGAGGCCGACAGCAGCTTCACCTGCACCATTGGCTGGGCCAACCAGTTCACCAGCGCCTATCAATACACCTGCCACACCTCGGAATGGGACATCTACAATCCCTACAACAATCTGACCTTCTTCTGGGGTGAGGTGTCGGACTGCGGCAGCTTTGCCAGCCAGTCTTCCTGCACGCAGGTCAGCCAGACCAAACAACCCTCGCAAACGACCTGGCCGCCGGGCGCCGACATCGCGGTGATCTTCACCCAGACCGACACCACCTACAATTGCGGCGCGCAGACCAATTTCGGCACCAGCGCATCGAGCAACTACTGCATCAATCACAGCACCTTGTGCTTCGTGCCGCCTCCGCAGGATCAGGCCCCGGGCGTGCCCGGCGCGGCCTATGTCGGGCCGATCCAGACCTATCAGGGCTCCACGGTCGACAACAGCGACTGCCAGGCCAAGCTGACGGCGCTGCCGACCGGCGAGACCTGCCTGCAACCCAGCCAGGTTTGCGTCGATGCCTCGCCCACCACGCGGACCATCAATGGCGTCGCGGTCACTCACGATTGCTGGCAGTGGCAGGCCAGCTACCAGTGCAGCACGCTATCGAGCGCGAACGACTGCGCAACGCTGTCGGCCAAGAGCAATTGCAGCTTCGACCATGAGGTCTGCCTCGACAGCCCGCAGGTTGGCGCCTGCCAGGTAAAAAGCGAGGTCTACAAATGCACGACCCCGACCACGAGCCAGACCACCCAGGCCTATTCGTGTAGCGGAGACGTCTATTGCATCGATGGGAGCTGCACCCAGCTTCCGACCTCGCCGGCGCCGGATCTCGCCAATGCGCTCGTCGCGATGAACGCGATGAAGGACGCCGATCAGCAGTTCGATGCCAACAATCTGACGATCTTTGATGGTGATGCGACCGGCTGCCACAAGCCGCTCTTCGGCCTCGTCAACTGCTGCGCGGGCAAGGTCTCGGGCCTGCTGACCGGCGCGGCGGCGGCCACGGCCGCCATCGGGCTCGCCTCGGGCAATTACGCGATGCTCCTGGGCCTCGCGACCCAGTTCCTCGCTCTCTTCATGTGCTCGAGCGAGGAAATCCAGCTCGATGTGAAGGACCGCATGGGCCTGTGCCACTACGTCGGCGAATATTGCTCGGAAAAGGCGCTGTTCGTCTGCACCACCGAGCGCAAGAGCTACTGCTGCTACCAGTCCAAACTGGCCCGCGTGATCCAGGAACAGGGCCGCGCGCAATTGGGTATGGATTTCGGGAGCCCGCAATCGCCCAACTGCACTGGCTTCACTGTCGACCAGTTTTCCAAGCTCGACCTCTCCAAGATGGATTTCTCGGAGGTCTTTGCCGACTTCACCAGCGCCGTGTCGCTGCCGGCCTCGCTCCAGACCTCCGCGCAGATCCAGCAGAAGGTCCAGGCCTATTACCAAACCAACGGTCAAGGATCCTGACGCCATGCGCATCCCCGCAAGCCTGATCGCCGCCTCGCTCATCGCAGTGGCCACGCCGCAAGCCGTCATGGCCACGCCTCCTGCCGCAGTAACGGGTGAACAGGAGGACATGTCCAATCGTGAGGACGTGAACATGTCCACGGGCGGACAAGTGGACAGCGCCACAAGTGAACCTGTGGATACGTCCACAGGTGGGGGCGATCCCTTCTATTGCGGCGAGCGCAAGCTGGGCACCTGGTTCTACTGCGAGCGCCCGAAACCCAAGCCCAGCGAGCCGGCGGCCAGCCCCAGCGCGGCATCGCCAACCTATCGCCAGCGACTCGACAAGATCGGCGCGCGGCTTGAGGAACTGAAGGCCAAGGCCATCCTCGAGCCGTCCTCGGACAACATCATCGCCTATGTCCGCTACCAGCGCGAGCAGCTCGATCGTGCCTCGACCTTTGCCGATGTCTGGGAGCGCGCGATCTGGCAGCATCCCGATCTCGACTACACGCTCCAGCGCCCGGTCAGCACGCTGGGCAAGACGGCATGGCTTGAGCAGCGCAAGAACGACCGCGAAGCCGTCATCGCCTCGTTGTCGCAGCGCTATGGCCTGTTCTTTTTCTACTCCTCCTCCTGCGGGGCCTGCGAGGTCTTCTCGCCCATCGTCCGCTCGCTCTCGGACAAATACCACCTCTCGGTCCTGCCGGTCTCGATGGACGGCGGCCCGACCCCCGCCTTTCCGCGCTATGTCGTGAACCAGGGCCAGTACGAGAAGATGGGGCTTGAAGGCGGCCAGGTGCCGGCGCTCGTGCTCTTCGACACCTACCTCAAAAAGCCGATTCCCATCGGCTACGGCGTCATGGCCGAGGACGAAGTGCTGCAACGCATCTTCTATCTGACCAGCGTCAAGCCGGGGAGCGACTTCTGATGCGCTGGCCCGCGATCGTCCGCTTCTGGCTGCCGCGCTTCCTCGCCGTCATGGCGCTGGGCAATCTGCTCTGCATCCAGACCGCCGAGGCCGACGTCAACGGCCAGCTCGGTTCCTTCTTTTCCAGCCTTGGCGGCGCGGCCAATGCCACCGGCCCGGTCGCCTACAACGGCCAGCAGGGCGGCTATTATTCAGGCGGCAATCTGTGGGTCCGTTTCCCTGCTCAGACGACCTACCAGTTGGGCTCGCTCCAGATGCCCAGCGTCAAGGCGGGCTGCGGCGGCATCGACATTTTCACGGGCGGCTTTTCCTTCATCAACACCGACCAGATCGTCGCGGCCATGAAGGCGGCGGCCAATGGCGCGCTGGCCTTCGTCTTCGACCTCGCGATCAACGCCATCTCATCGCAGATCGGCACTTCGATCGAGAAGATGATGCAGAAGGTCCAGCAGTTCACCCAGCATAGCCTCGATGCATGTCAGGCGGGGCAGCAGGTGGCGGCCGGGCTCGCCGGTATGGTCGGGGCGCGGGATAGCCAGTTCTGCAAGCAGATCGGCAACAGCCAAGGCGTTTTCTCCGACTGGGCCGCTTCCGAGCAGGGCTGCGGCACCGGCGGAAGCCAGACCTCGACGCTCAAGGGCAATTCCGACACCACGATCCCGGCGGGCCCCTACAATTACACCTGGTCGATGCTGACCCAAAAATACCCGAGCTTCGACACCGACTTCAAACAGTACCTGATGAGCCTTGTCGGCACGGTGATCTACCAGCCTGGGAGCAGCGACACCCAAGGCCCCACCTTCAAGTTTCTGGGCCAGGGCGACCCTGCGCTCATCACCGCGCTGCTCGATGGCGGGAGCAGCGCCAGCGTCTATGCCTGCGACACCACCGACACGTGCCTCAACCCCACTCAGACCAGCCTGTCGGTCAGCACCAGCAATGCCCTGAAAACCCGCGTCTATAACCTTCTGATCGATATTGCCGGGCGCATCCAGGGCAACCAGCAACTGACCTCCGAGGAAATCGGCCTGCTTGGCGCCACCACGATCCCGCTCTACAAGATCATGGTCGTGAATGCCGCGGCGAGCTTTGGCGGCATGAACACGGCTGACATTTCCAGCCTCGCCGAGATCGCCTCGGTCGACCTGCTCGAGACCATCGTCGGCCAGTTCTACAAGATGGTCACCGACGGCCAGTCATCGTTCCAGAACGCCGATCCGCTGACACTCAAGCAGTGGCAGGATCAGCTCCGCGATGTGACCAAGACCCTCGATGCGCAGGTGGTCCACAATTCAGAGCGCCTGACCCGCACCGAGCAGATCCTCGATCGCACGATCCGCATCGAGGCCACACTGCGCAACACCATGTCCCCCCAGATGACCGCAGCCCTCCAGTTCGAGAGGTCGCTCGGCCAGCACCCCCTTCAGTGAGACCAGCCCCATGACCGTCAATGTCATCACCAGCGGGGGCGGTCAGTATATCGTCAACGTGCTCAACGCCGTCGCCGCCTGGACCGGCGGCGGCGGTTTCCGTTCGATGCTGCAAGTCGTGATGGTGATGGGCCTCGGCTACAGCCTGCTGGTGATGGCCTTTTCGCTCAACTGGCGGGTGCTGTTCCACTGGTTCCTCTCGGCCACCGCCATGTACATGTGCATGATCGTGCCCACGGCCACGGTGGTCGTCTCCGACACGATCAACCCGACGGTCGGCAATGGCGCGGTGGCCAATGTGCCAATCGGCCTTGCCATGGTCGCCAGCTTCTCAAGCCAGGTGAACAACTGGCTGACGAAGACTGCCGAGAGCGTTTTCACCATGCCCGCGGCGCTGACCTACAGCGCAGGCGGTATGATTTACCCCACGCGCCTCAACGATCTCACCAGCCAATTCACGATTGCCGATCCCGTAATGAAGGCCAATGTCGAGGGCTATCTGGCTCAATGCACCTTCTATGACATCCTGCTGGGCCAGGGGAATGGCTGGTCGACGCTGGCAAGCTCGCCCGACCTGCTCTCCGCCATCGGCCCGGGCTCGCCGGCGCGCTCGACCACCTGGATCCCTGCCGGCGGAGGCACAGCCTCAATCATCGGCTGCCAGAGCGCTTATCAGTCCATCGTGCAGGCCTTCCCGACGCTCGCCACCACCGGAATCAGCGCCGCGGCGCCTGCCTTCTATCCCAACCTGCCGGCCGCAAGCGCGGTCACCCAGCTCAAGAGTGATCTGCCGACGATGGCGCAGGCCTATTACGGCGGCACCTCGATGAGCGCGCAGACAATCTTCCAGCAGCGCAGCCTCGTAAATGCCTTCATGGAGGCGCGGGCCAATTTCGGCTCTGGCGGCGGCGACACATTCGCCGCGCTTCACGCCGATGTGCAGGCTCAGAACAGCTATATCTCGGCGGCGCGGCAGGCGATGACCTGGGTGCCAGTGCTGAACCTCGTGCTCACCATCGTCTTCTATGCAATGTTCCCGGTGGTCTTCCCGCTCTTCCTGTTTCCGCAGACCGGGCCGGCGCTCCTGAAGGGCTACCTCACGGGCTTCTTCTATCTCGCATCCTGGGGACCGATCTATGCGGTGCTCCACATGTTCATCACCCAATATTCGGCGGCCCAACTTTCCGCGCTCGCGCCCACTGGGATGACGATGGCGACGATGGCGGGCATCGATTCCGTCAACCAGAACATGGAAACGCTGGCGGGCTACCTCTTGATGTTCGTGCCGGTGATGGCCGCCGGCATGGCTAAGGGCGCCATGGGAATCGCGTCCAACACCACCGCCATGCTGGCGCCCGCAATGCACGCGGCCGAGGCTGCGGCCGTCGAGCGCACCACCGGCAACTATGCCTATGGCAACAGCCAGTTCCAGAACGTGACCGGGCATCAGGTCAACACCGCGCCGACCTGGAATGTGGCCGCCAGCCCTATTCCGCAGGTCAATATGCGCGGGGACAATGGCACGATCACCTCGACGATGGCCGACGGCTCGACGGTCTACAACACGAGCGGCGCAATCAGCCGCTTCGGCTTCTCGGCCAGCGAGATGCAAAGCGTCACCGGCAATCTTCAGCAGACCGGCGCGCAATATCATTCGCGCGCCAATGCCGAGCGCGAAACCTCGGCCGAGCGCTGGAGCCATGGGATGCGTACCCTCGACAGCCTGTCGTCTGGTTCGCGCCATGCCAGCGGTAGCGAAGGGGCGAGTGGCGGCCAAGGCGGCAACACCACCAGCCAGTTCGACCGTCAGGGCATCGATTCCAAGCAGCAGACCGGCACCAACCGGACGATCGGCGAGAGCCTGACTTCTGGCCGATCGCTGGGCCATGCCGAAACCAACACCTTCGGGATTAATGCCGGCATCAAGGCCGGCGTTGGCGGCAAGGTGCTCGGCGCCGATGTAGGGGCTTCGGCAGGCGGTTCCTGGGACCACAAATGGACCAAGACTACCGGCGATCAGGAAGCCCATGGCACCAGCGATGGCCTCAGCCAGAGCCAGGGCAGCAACGTTGCGCGTTACCATGCCAACGGGCAGGACATTACGCTCACCGATGGCGGCTACTGGCGCGATGGCACCTTCCACCGCGTCGAAAATTTTGCCGAAAAGCGCCGCGCCATCGAGCGGGATTTCTCCGAAGCGCAATCACTCGAACGGCAGGCAACCCGCTCCGACGAGGTCGGCTCGCGCCTTGAACGCATGGCCTCGCTCTCGCGCAACAACGGCTACCAAATCTCGGACGACATGAGCCAGGTCATTGCGTCCCGCTATGCCGAAATGGCCGCAAGCCCCGAGTTCCGGGATCTGGGGGCGCCCTCGCTCACCAACACCACACCATCCCCCCATCAGCGCGAAGTCCGCAACATGATCGTCGGGCGCATTCTGGAGCAATATGCCGCTGAGGGCTTGGCGCCGGTTCGTGCGGGTCTGGTGGATCCGGCTGCGACGATGGGTGCCGTGCCAGCGCCCGCTGAGTTTTCCATGCCACAGGCAACGCCTGGCCCGCAGGAATCGCGCCGGGCGCCATTACCGGGCGGACAGCCAACCCTCGCGCCGAATGCTGGATCGGGCTCAGGCAATCATGCGCCGGGCGATGATGCGGCCCGAGCGGCGATCAGGAGAGGGGCGACCGAGGTGGCCGGGGATGATGCTGCCCTGAAATCTGAATTTCAGAAAAAAGGACAAATCACCGGTCAAAAAGATCTGAAAATTCGGAAAGACGTCGATTAGGCGTCAGTGCTGAGGCGGCGGGTTGGTCTTAAAATCGGCATAAGATTCCGAGTTCAGACGACGCATTTCTTCCGAACTCTGATGGTCCCGATAAAGGCTCATGCCCCCGATAATCGCCACTGCCAGCACGATAACCGGCACAATGATCATCACAACAGTAGCGATCTTCCGCTGCCATGCGATGGCCTGCTGGCTTTTCATAAAGGCAGGAATGCGGTCATACTCGAGCGCCATCAGCGCCTCGGCCTTCGACCCACGGAAGCCAGCCTCGCGCAAGGATGCATTCTCAGCAGTCAATTGCTCGACCTGAGCCTTGAGCTGGGCGATTTCATCAAGTTCCGACATAGCTATAAAATAATCAAATACGGAACATATTGCAAACAAAACTCTGCATTGATCGATAAGCGAGTGACGCTAGGTGCCCCATCGACAAACCTCAGATCCCTTGAACCAGTTGGCTATCAAAAAGAATAGTCTCTGCAAGCGCAGGCAAACTGTTTTCATCGAGACGAACAGCCAATGCGTCGATCTCGAGCAACGCTTTTGAAAGATAGGGGTGAAATTTTTCCGTCATCAAATTTGCATTACCCGCAAACAGCTTGGCATCGCCACCGTCTGCGAGGTCTTTCAGTGCAGCGTCCAGAGGCTGCGTGCTCTTCGCGATCAAAACCTCAAGAAAGCCATCGAAGATTTGGACGGTAAAGCCCCGCGCCCTCAACGCAAAGGCGAGGGTAGTTGTTTTGACCGTACCGCGACCGGTAGCGACGATCCACTCTCCTTCGCCAATTTGTGCGATCCTTCCATGAGAGAAGTGCATCTGGGCGAAGTTTGACCGCGCTTCCGACAGTAGGTCCCGGGCCGTAGCGTCCATATAGGCGGGGCTGTCATTCCGTTTTAGGACCGAAAACATCCTTTCAATCACGACGTCATGGATGATGCCGGCATCACCGCCAAAAATCGGTGGGGTGCCGGCCTTGGCGGGCGTGACAAGAATGACCTTGGCACGATCATCTACCTCATGGACCAACCAGCGCCGCCCTGAAAATATGAGCATCATGCCCGGTGCGACCATATTGTCGACTGGCAGAGTGCCCAACTCCCTTCCATCCGAAATCAGCCGGTATTCTTCCGGTGTCTGGAACACCGCATAGAAGCTGTAATGGGAAACCAAAGTTTCCCCCATTGGCCCCAGCAGCAATAGGCCGTCCTTGGCCTGTTCAATCAGAGCGGGATCTGCCTGCCCCATTGCGCGCAAGACCTCGGCAAAAATAGCTGAACTGACCTGGCGGAACGGTCCGTCCTGACAAAGCACACGATAGAGCCGAGGGGCATGGGCGCCACCTTTTTCGGCTATGATCGACAATATCTGATGCACCAGAGTCGAAAGGTGCAATGCCCCCGATTGCGCAGGCTCGCACCATTTTTCGAGTAGCAATTCGATCATAGCGGTTGACCGGATGAGGCCTAGCCGGAGCCGGTCCGCAAAGCTGCTTTTCGAATCGAGCATGGCTTCAACAGCATATTGGCGAAGGATGGCCGGCTTGCCAGCGCGGCGCCCAGATCTCCCGAGGCGCTGCCTGAGAGAGGCAACGCTGAATGGGGCGCCAATCTGCGCCACACAGCTCACATCTCCGATGTCGATCCCAAGCTCCAGTGTGGAGGTGCAAATCGCCGTAGTCGGCAATTTGCCATCCTTGAGCCTCCGCTCGACTAGGTCGCGATGATCACGGGAAAGGCTGGCATGGTGAGGATAAAATTCCTGCGGGAGGCGGGCGTCCTCGCACATAGTCCGCAGCCGATCAGCGTAGATTTCAACTGATTGGCGTGAACCTGCAAAGACCAAGTTATCGGTGCCACGCAGGTGATCGAAAATATGCTTCGCAATGAGCTCTGTTGGCGCCGGGATGCTTTTGTCAGAACCGCCTGCGACGTAACCACGCAGTTGCAACCGAAGCTCGGCCTCTCCCCCGTTCGCTTCAATCACTTGAACATGAGCAGCATCATCAGGGCGCAGATAAACACAAGCCTGTGCCATATCGCCCAAGGTCGCGGAAAGCCCTATTCGCCTGACTGGCCGGCCGATGGCCAGTTCCAGACGCGTGAGCAGTGAGCGCAGTTGAACGCCGCGTTCACTGTCGAGCATGGTGTGGACTTCGTCGAGTACGACCGCACGTACAGAACGAAAAAGCCGCGGAACATCAAGTCCACGGCGAATGAACAGCGCTTCTAGCGATTCAGGCGTGATCAGCAAAATGCCGCGCGGGCGCTTGGTCGCCCGGGTCTTGATCGAAGCCGCAACGTCACCGTGCCAAGGCACAACTGGAAGTTCCGCCTCTTGGCAGATTGCCTCCAGTCTGTTTGCCTGATCGGTTATCAGCGCCTTGAGCGGCGCTATATAGAGTAGATCAAACCCTCCAATTCCGCCGACCTCCGCTTCCAGGACTTCGGAAATCAAGGGCAGGAAAGCAGCCTCGGTCTTGCCGCCCGCTGTCGATGCGGCAACGATCACATCGGCCTGGCAGTCCCTGATGACATGAATCGCCCGCGTTTGAATATCGCGCAATTCTCGCCAGCCTTGAGCCCGGATCCATCGCTGGACTGGCCTGGCGAGTTTATCGAAGGCGGCAGTCACAAACGGAAAGCGGCTAGGTCATCGTCGACCGGTGCAGCACCGACTTGTTCATCGATGTCGGCCATGTCATCGCCCCGGTCTTCCCTGACCTCAATCTTCTCTATTAGGTCGGTCCATTCAGTGCCAAGGTTTTGCTGCAAGACCGCCACCATGTTGACGAATGCCGTCACGGTGTTTCTGGGCGTGCGGAAATACGCCTCCCCAATCCGCGAAGAGCAATGCGCCATGAATGCCTCCAAACTGGCATCGGGCAATGCATCGTCCTCCCCCTGCATGATCGCGCGAATGTTGGACAGAAGGACGAACAGGTCTTCCGGCGTTAGACTGGCAAGGCGGATGACTGGACCCGACAAATCGATCAGGCCGTCACGAGCGAACGTGTTTTCAGCCAGTCGGGATTG
>JAGWMZ010000046.1 GCA_028871475.1 Sphingomonadales bacterium
CGCCGCTGCGGATCAGTCGCCGCTTTCCCCCAGACGGGCCAGTTGCACGCGCGAGCAGGCGCTCATCACCCCCATATAGCGCTGATACTTCTCGACGCCGTAGATGAAGGGATTGGGCGCATCAGGCAGATAGCGAATCATCGCCTCCTTCTCGGTAGCGTTCATGTGGACGGGGTGGTTGGTCACCAAAACATCCACGCCCGCAGCCCGCGTGATCGCCTGCCAGCGCGCCAGCGAAGCGATCTGCTCATGCGCCGAGACGCTGTCGCGTCCGCCCCCGGTGCCGCCCATCAGCCCGGCCATATGCCGCTTGCCATGATCGGACACGGGAAAGATCAGGGACAGCGTGCCTGGCGTATGACCCGGCGTCACATAGGCCTTCACGCTGGTGTTCCCCAACGTCACCACATCGCCATCCTTGAGCACCTGATCACGCCGGGGCGGCACCAGATGCGCAAAGGGCCCGCCACCATGGTCGGGGCTCTCGATCATGGCCCAATCCTGCTCCGAAGTGGCGACCCTGGCGCCGAATGTGTCCTGCAGATATTTCGCCCCGCCCCAATGGTCGCCATGGCCATGGGTGAGCAGCACGGTGCGGATCCGCGCCGGGTCCAGCCCCAGGCTGCGCATGTTGGGAACCAGAATGTCGCGGGCCTCATCGGCATTGTTGAGCGTGTCGATCACGATGATCCCGGCGCTGGTGTCGATCGCCCAGGCCGAGACCGCATTCTGGCCGATGGAATAGAGATTGTCGAAGACCCGCGTGGGCGGGACCAGACCATCATGCTGAACCCCGGCCACAATCCGCTTGTCGAGCGGACTGATGAAGCAGCGCCAGTTGAAAGCATCGTCAAGATCCGCCCCGGCCAGCTGCTTTGCCTGCGCCAGATGACGGGCCACGGCAGCGCGGTTCTCATGGGGAAAGCTGGCCTGCGCGGGATAATGCGCCGGGTCGCTCTGCGCATTGGCCAGCGTCGCGGCCGCCAGTGCCACCGCGACGGCAGGCAGGCGGGTGAACCTCGGGATCATGGGGCCTCTCCTCTCGGATCTTCAGGTTTGTTCTGGGGTGCAGGATCGGCCCGGATCGCGGCCCAGACCATCCCTGATTTGGCATCAAGCGATTGCGGGAATGGATTGATGCTGCCTGCAAAGCGCGACGAGCCGCAATTTATGTTATTGACTATAGCAATTGCGCTGTTATCCCTGCTGGCAACCGACAAACAGATCACCGGAGAGTTATCGTGGCCGACCCCACCCCTGCCCGCAGCGAAGAAGAAACCGTCTCGCTCCTCGTCGAGAACCGGATCGCGTGGGTTTCCTACAATCGCCCGGACAAGCGCAATTGCATGAGCCCCTCGCTCAACCGCCAGATGATGCGCGTTCTGGAAAGCGTGGAATTCCGCGAGGATGTGGGCGTCGTCGTGCTGACCGGCGAAGGCACCGCCTTTTCCGCAGGCATGGATCTCAAGGAATATTTCCGCGAGAATGAGGAAAAGGGCCTCGGCGCCACCCGCAAGGCCCAGCGTGAGGCCTATGGCTGGTGGGAACGCCTGCGCTGGCTGGAAAAGCCGACCATCGCCATGGTCAATGGCTGGTGCTTTGGCGGCGCCTATGGCCCGCTCTTCGCCTGCGACCTGGCCGTGGCGGCTGAAGAGGCGCAGTTTGGCCTTTCGGAAATCAACTGGGGCATCCTGCCGGGCGGCGGCGCCAGCAAGGTGATCGTCGAGCTGACCGGCTTCCGCAACGCCATGTATCACGCCATGATGGGCGAGAATGTGGATGGCAAGAAGGCCGCCGAGTGGGGTCTCGTCAACGAGGCGGTGCCCGGCGACCAGCTGAAGGCGCGCGTCACCGAGATGGCCAATGTGCTGCTGGGCAAGAACCCGCATGCGCTGCGCGCCACCAAATGGGCGATCCGCCGCGTGCGCGAGATGACCTATGACAATGCCGAGGACTATCTGATCCGCGCGCAGGAAGCGGCCAATTACTTCGACAGCGAAGGCCGCAAGGAAGCCACCCGCCAGTTCATCGACGACAAGACCTTCAAGCCCGGTCTTGGCGCCTATGACCTGAACAAAACGCGCTAAGACGTAGTCGGGGAGAGCAGAGATGACGACAACCTATCCCGATCGGGAGCAGATCGCACGCCTTCTTCGCCCGGCCTCGGTCGCGGTGGTGGGCGCCAGCGACAAGCCGGGCGCTTTGGGCGCTTCGGTGCTGGGCAATCTGCTGCGCAATGGTTTTACCGGCACGATCTATCCGGTGAACCCCAATCGCGACAGGATCGGCGATCTTCCCTGCCTCCCCTCGGTCGATGCCCTGCCAGAGGGCGTGGATGTGGCGGTCCTTGCCATTCCGCAGGCCTTTGTGCTGGATACTGTGCGCGCCCTTGCCGCGCGCAAGGTGGGCGCGGCTATCATCTTCTCCGCCGGCTTTGCCGAAGGCGGCCCCGAGGGTCTGGCCCAGCAGGCCGAAATCGCCCGCATCGGCCGCGAGGCCGGCATGGTCATCGAGGGGCCCAATTGCCTGGGCCTGGTCAACCATGTGAACAATGCCGCGCTGACCTTCGTTGAAACCGCGATCACGCCGCCGGCCGGCAAGGCGCTGGCCGTGGTGTCGCAATCGGGGGCGATGGCCGCCGTTCTGTGCACCACCATGCTGGCCCGCGCCGTGCCGGTGTCCTATTCGGTCTCCACCGGCAATGAAGCAGCCAGCGGGGTCGAGCATTATGTCGACTGGCTGGTCGATGATCCCCGCACGCAGGTCGTGGCGATGATCGTCGAGCAGTTCCGCAATCCGCAAGCTTTCCTCACCGCCGCCCGCGCCATCCATGCGGCGGGCAAGCGCATCGTGCTGCTGCACCCCGGCAAGAGCAGCGCCGCACGCGAATCCGCCGCCACCCATACCGGCGCCATGGCGGGCGACTATGCGCTGATGCGTGCCAAGGTCGAACGTGCGGGCGTGATCTTTGCCGAAACGCTGGAAGAGCTGGACGACATCGCCGAGATCCTGCTGCGCAGTCCCGCCTTGCCCCGCCGCGAAGTCGCCGTGCTGGGCGAAAGCGGCGCCTTCAAGGCGCTGACCCTGGATCTGGCCGAGGAACTGGGCCTGCCGCTGGCCGACCTGCATGATGATGACAGCCCCGCCCTGCGCGCCGCGCTGCCGGTCTTCGTGCCGGTGTCCAACCCGCTGGACATCACCGCGCAGGGCCTCTCGCAGCCCGTCATCTACACCAACACGCTCAATGCCCTGATGGCCGATGAGCGGGTTGGCGCCATTGTCGCAGGCATCATCCAGGGCGATCCTGTCACGGCGAAGATCAAGGTTCCCGCCATTCTTCCCGCGCTGTCTGGTGCCACCAAGCCGGTGGTCTTCGCCGGGCTGGATGAGGGCGCGGAGATTCCCGCCCACTACATCGCCGATCTGCGCGCGGCAGGCGCCACCTATTTCCCCAGCACCGAACGCGCCCTGCGCGCCCTCACCCGCATCGGTCTGGCCGCCACGCGCGACCTCTCGGACCACACGCCGCCTCCCTTCGCCATTCCCGCGCTGGAGGATGAAGCAGGGGTCATCCCCGAATACCGCGCCAAGGCGCTGCTGGCCCCGCTTGGCCTCGCCTTCCCGCGCGGCGGTTTCGCCGCCAGCGCCGATGAAGCTGTCGCCGCTGCCACACAGGCCGGCTATCCCGTCGCCATGAAGGCGCAGGCCGCCGCACTCAGCCACAAGAGCGATGCCGGCGGCGTCATCCTCAACCTTGCCGACGAGGATGCCGTGCGCGCGGCATGGACCCGCATCCACGCCAATGTCACGGCCTATGACGCCACGATCACGCTCGACGGCGTGCTGATCGAAACGATGGGCGCGCGCGGTCTGGAAATGATCGTCGGCGCGAAAAACGATCCCGACTGGGGCCCGGTGGTGCTGGCCGGTTTCGGCGGGGTGACGGCAGAGATCCTCAAGGACGTGGCGCTCATCACCCCCGACCTTGGCGAAGAGCAGATCATCGCGGCCCTGATGGGGTTGAAGAACGCGCCGCTGCTGGCCGGGTGGCGCGGCGCCCCGGCGCTCGACGTCAGGGCGCTGGCGGGCCTCATCCGTCAGGTTGCAGCCGTGCTGGTGGCCAATCCCCGCCTGCTGGAACTCGATCTCAATCCGGTGATCCTGCGACCAGAGGGCGAAGGCCTGCTGGCCCTCGATGCGCTGATGCTGATCGGCTAAACCCGCCCAAGGGCACACAGCACAACAACAGCCCGAAACGGAGAGAACAGGATGCCCCCAGTGTCGGACGCGGACCCGCGCCAGCGCATGGCTGCCCAAGCGATGCGCTGGCAACAGGTGCTGGCCATTGCCATCTGTGTGGCGCTCAATGCGCTGGACGGGTTCGATGTGCTCTCGATCAGCTTTGCCTCGCCGGGCATCGCCAGGGAATGGGCGATTGACCGCGCGGCGCTGGGGCTGGTTCTCTCCTTCGAACTCGTCGGCATGGCGGCAGGCTCGATCCTGCTGGGGCAGGTGGCGGATCGCATCGGTCGGCGCGCCACGGTGCTCACCTGCCTGACCATGATGGCGCTGGGCATGGGGGCCACAGTGCTGGTGCATTCCATTCCACAACTGGCGCTGACCCGCGTGCTGACCGGGCTTGGCATCGGGGGCATGCTGGCCGTGACCAATGCTCTGGTCGCCGAATATGCCAATGACCGCGCCCGCAGCGCGGCGGTGACCATCATGGCGGCTGGCTACCCCATGGGCGCCATCGCGGGTGGCTCGATCGCCAGCGCCATGCTGGCCACCCATGGCTGGCGCGACGTCTTTCTGTTGGGCACCGGCATGTCACTGCTGCTGCTGCCGCTGGTGGCGCTGTTTCTTCCCGAGCCGGTGAGCGCCATCCTGCTGCGTCGCAGGAACGACACGCTGGCCCGGCTCAACCACACGCTGCGCAAGCTGGGGCACGAAACGGTCAATGCCTTGCCACCCCTTGTCGAACGCAGCCGCAAGACGACCCTTGCCGACCTGTTCGCCCCTGATCTGCGCGGCCTGACGGTGATGTTCACCATCGCCTATTTCATGCATATCCTCACTTTCTATTTCATCCTGAAATGGGTGCCCAAGGTGATTTCCGACATGGGCTTCTCGCCCTCGGCGGCGGGTGGCGTACTGGTCTGGGCCAATGTCGGCGGGCTGGTGGGCGGCCTCACCTTCGCCCTATTGAGCCTGCGCCTGCCGCTGCGCCCGCTCATCATCGCCTTCATGCTGGCCTCGGTCGCCACGGTCAGCTGGTTCGGGCAACCGCATCAGGGGCTGCATGCGCTGTCCTGGGCGGCGGCCATCGGCGGCTTTTGCACCAATGCGGGCGTGGTGGGACTCTATGCGCTCGTCGCCTCATCCTTCCCCACAGCCTCGCGGGCGGGGGGCACAGGCTTTGTCATCGGCGTGGGGCGCGGGGGCGCGGCGCTGGGCCCGGTGGTTGGCGGCCTGCTGTTCCAGGCGGGCTTCACTTTGTCAGCCGTTGCCGCCATCACCGCATGTGGTTCCCTGATCGCCGCCATGGCCCTCATTCTTGGCCCGGTGCAGGCCACCACCCGGCACACCGGGCAAACCGCATGAGCCCCCGCACCCGCTGACCGGCAACGTTCATATGTGCAAAATCTGCCGGTTCCTGAAGCCATTCCGCGCGTTTCATGCCATGGAGCGCCTGAAGGGGGACATATGGACAAGCAGCAGGTGACAAACAGCAGCGGGTTTCTTGTGTTCCTGGTGGCCGTCACCCTGGCTATGGCGCTGGTGCTGGCGCCATTTGCCGGGGCCCTGCTGTGGGCGGCGCTGGTCGCCATCCTGTTCCAGCCGCTGTATCAGCGCGTGCTGGCCAACATGCCCGGACATCGCAACCGCGCCGCCAGCCTGACACTGATCATCATCGTCGTCACGGTCATCCTGCCCGCCGCGATTGTCGCCACGCTGGTGCTGGGGCAGGCCAGCGCGGTCTATGCCAGCCTGATCGGCGGGCAGATCAACATCCCCCATTATTTCCAGCAAGCCCATGACGGGCTGCCCCAATGGCTGCAACAACGGCTGTCCGACTGGGGGATGAGCAGCCTGGATGGTGTGCAGGCGCAGATCTCCGATGCGCTCAACCTGAGTTTTCGCAGCGTGGCGGCCAAGGTCTTTGCCATCGGCACCAATGCGGCAGCCTTCATGCTGGCCTTTGGCACCTCGCTCTATGTCTGCTTCTTCCTGCTGCGCGACGGGGAGCGGCTGGGCCCGGCCCTGTGCGCGGCGCTGCCCATGGAACGCGCCAATGCCGATGCGCTGGCCCGGCGCTTTGTCTCGGTGGTGCGGGCCACCATCAAGGGGTCGATGATCGTGGGCGTCGTACAGGGCGCGCTGGGTGCTATCACCTTCTGGCTGGTGGGCGTGCCGACAGCCCTGCTCTGGGGTTTGCTGATGGGGCTGGCCTCGCTGCTGCCGGCGGTGGGAACAGGCATCGTCTGGGTGCCCATGGCGCTCTATCTGCTGGCCATCGGCGAAATCGCGCATGGGGTGATCGTGGTCGTCTCGGGGCTGATCGTCATCGGCATGGCCGACAACATGCTACGCCCCATTCTGGTGGGGCGCGATACGGGCCTGCCCGATTATGTCGTGCTGGTCACCACGCTGGGGGGCATTGCCACCTTCGGCCTGTCGGGCATCGTCATCGGCCCGGTGGTGGCCGCGCTATTCCTTACCGCATGGGAGATCATGGCCGAAAAGCGCCGCGCCGCCGCCGAAACGACCGCGCCCTGATCCACGCAAACCCATAGGCACAAAAGTCCACACCAGACGCATCCAAAATACTCACCAAAAAATCGGCAAGGCCATGTTGCTTTCGCCCCGCACTCTGGCCACATCCTTGTGCAGATTGATAAAAGGGGGTTTGGTCACATGCGTCGCGCCGGTCTGGTGTTGTTGTTGTCTTGCGGCGTTTCATCCATGGCCATGGCGGGCGAAGTTCCGCTCAACCAGCCAGCACCCGCATGGGTCACCAAGGCGCCGCTGGACAATGCCACCGCCACCAACCCCGATGCCCCGGAACTGCTCGTGTTCGACACGCAGTCGCGCATCGAGAATGGCCAGCTCTGGACCTATACCGACAAGGCCGTGCGCGTCACCTCGGCCGAGGCGCTCAACCAGCTCGCCACGCTGACCCTGCCCTGGGCGCCTGACAAGGGCGACCTCATCATCCATGAGGTCTCCATCCTGCGCGATGGCAAGGTGATCGACCTGCTGGCGGGCGGCAAGAGCTTTACCGTGCTGCGCCGCGAGGAATCGCTCGAACAGCTCGAATATACCGGCATCCTGACCGCGACCCTGCCTGCCGAAGGCCTGCGCACGGGCGATACGCTGCGCCTGCGCACGTCGGTCACCACACGCGATACGGCGCTGGCGGGTCATGTGCAGTCCGGCTTCAACCTGCCCACCGCGCCCCTGCGCATCGGCTTTACCCGCACCCGCCTGCAATGGGATGCCAAATCCGCCACCCATTGGCAGGCCAAGGGCGAAGGCGTGTCCGTGACCCCCACCAGGCTTGGCGCCTATACACAGATCGAGGTGACCAGCACCCTGCCCAAGCAGCCCGAGCGTCCGCAGGATGCGCCGGCGCGTTTTCGCATGGTGCCTTTCGTCGAAACCTCCAGCTTTGCCGACTGGGCCGATGTCTCGCGCGTGATGGCGCCGCTCTTCGCCACCGACGGGCTCATCACGCCGGGCAGCCCGCTTGCCGCCGAGCTTGAAAAGATCAAGGCCGCGCCCAGCCAGATCGAGAAGGCCCAGCGCGCCCTGCGACTGGTGCAGGATGAAATCCGCTATTTCGCCGTCAGCATGGATGGCGGCAATTACATCCCCCAGAAGCCCGCCGACACCTGGACCAAGCGCTATGGCGACTGCAAGGCCAAGACGCTGCTGCTGCTCGCCCTGCTGCGCGGCAGTGGCATCGATGCCGAGGCGGTGCTGGCCAATGCGCAGTCGGGCGATACGGTGCCCGCGCATCTGCCCTCCGTCGCCGCCTTCAACCATGTGCTCGTCCATGCGCGGATCGACGGGCAGGATCTCTGGCTGGACGGCACGGGCAGCGGCGCGCGCATCGAGGATATCCGCGACACGCCCGATTTCGAACATGTTCTGCCGCTGCGCCCCAAGGGGGCGGGATTGATCGACCTGCCGCTGCGCACGCCAGGCCGCCCGCTCATCGCCCTGTCGGTCGATGCCGACGAGAGCGCCAGCGTCGACCTGCCCAGCGCCTTTTCGGCGCGGGTGGTGATGCGCGGCCCGCTCTACGCCACGCTCAGCACGGCAGGCGCCAAGCTGGACACCAAACAGCGCGCCCAGATGATCGAGCAGTTCTTCACCAAGATGCTGAGTTCGGGGCAATATACCGACACGGCCATGACCACCGATGTGGCGAGCGGCACCATCACGCTGAGCGCGCGGGGGATCAAATCCTCGCCCTGGGAGTGGGACGACAAGCGCATGCGCCGCTCGCTCAACAATCTGCACGATGCGCTGGGCTTTGATCCCAATCGCGCGCGCACCGATTGGGCGACGATCCCCGTGGCCATCCCCGGCCCGCTCTCGGCCTCCTACGACCTGACAGTGCACCTGCCCGATCATGGCAAGGGCTTTACCGTGGATGGGCAGCAGAATGCCGAAACGCAGGCCGGCGGGCGGCGCCTGACGCGCCACATGACCATGGCCGATGGCGTGGTCCAGGTCCAGGAACGCATCGACGCGCTGGGCGGTGAGATCGCCGCCGCCGACATCCCCGCAGAGCGGGACAAGGTGGCGGCCATGCTGGCGGCCGAACCGCGCCTTGTCGCCCCGGCCAACACGCCGCGCCGCTGGGATCTGGCCGTGACAGGCGCGGCAAAGCCGGCCCAACTCGCCATGCTGGAAAGCATCTATGCCAGCATGATCCACGAGGCCGAGCCGGGCGAGCCCAGCGCATGGCTCAACCGCGCCTCGCTGCGCCAGGGACTTGGCGACTATGCTGGCGCCCTGACCGATCTCACCAGCGCCATCGCCATCGCCCCCGATGCCGACACCTATCTGCAACGCGCCAGAACATATTACGCGCTGGGCAAGCTGGGCGACGCTCTGGCCGATGCGCAAAAGGCACGCTCGCTCGACCCGGCATCGGGTGCGGCCGTGGGCATGGCCGCCTCGCTGGAAGCTGAAAGCGGCGATCTGGCCGGCGCGACACAATTGCTCGACCAGAAGATCGCGCTGGGCGGAAAAACACGCGATGGCTACAGGATGGCCAAGGCCGACATCATCGGCCAGTTCGGCGACCCTGCCGAGGCGATCAAAATCATCGACGCGATGATCGCCGACAAACCCGGCTCGCCCTCGCTGCTCAACGCGCGCTGCTGGATCAAGGGCACGCGCTCCATCCAGATCGAGAGCGCGCTCAAGGATTGCACCAGCGCGGTCGAACTGAGCAGCGACACCTATGGCGCGCTCGACAGCCGCGCGCTGATCTGGCTGCGCATGGGCCGGCTGAAGGAAGCGCTCGCCGACCTTGACGCGGTGCTGCTCGCCACGCCCGGTCTTGCCCCCAGCCGCTTTCTGCGCGCCATCGTGCATGCCCAGTTGCAACAGCCCGGGGCCGCGGCACAGGATCTGGCCATCGCACGACGGCTCGATCCCTCGGTGGACCACACCTATGCGCGCTATGGCATCGTGGTGGGCAAGCCTTTGGCCAGCATGGCGGTGGCGAAAGAGGGCTTGAAGTAAAACAGGGTAAAGGTGCGAGGGCGATAGCCCTCGCACCTTTACCTTTCCTTCTTATTCCATTTCCAAAATCACCGCATCGACGGCCAGACTATCCCCCACCGCCGCGTTCACCTTGGCCACCACGCCGGTCTTTTCCGCGCGCAGGATGTTTTCCATCTTCATCGCTTCCACCACGGCCAGCGGCTGCCCGGCTTCCACCGTGTCGCCCTCGCCCACATGCAGCGAGACGAGCAGGCCGGGCATCGGACAGATGAGGAATTTCGACAGGTCGGGCGGGATCTTCTCGATCATATGGGTGGCGAGCGGGGCCAGACGGGCGGGCAGGATGGCAGCCTTGTGGCTCGCCCCGCGCGTCGTCAGGGTCAGACCCTTTCGCGTGGGCGAGAGTTTGACGGTCAGCGCCTGCTCGCCGATTTCGGCGTGGATCATACGGTCGCCGGGGGTGTAGGCCATGGCAAGATCGACCGGCTCACCATCGACAGAGATGTCATCGCCATCGAGCGAGACGGCGAAAACCTGGCCATCCAGCGTCACCTGCCAGTCGAAATCGGGCGAAAGCTGCCCGTCGAGCTGACCGGAGATCTGCATCGCGCGGTCGGCCCGCGCCGTGGCGACAAAGCCGGCGATGGCGGCCAGATGGCGCAGCAGATCGGCGCTGGCCGGGGCGCCGTGGAACCCATCGGGATATTCCTCGGCGATGAAGCCGGTGGTCAGTTCGCCGCTGCGAAAGCGGGAATGCTGCATAATGGCCGAGACGAAATCGATGTTATGGCCCAGCCCTTCCAGCTCGAAGGCATCGAGCGCAGCGATCTGGCGGTCGGCGGCCTCGTCGCGCGTCTGCCCCCAGGTCACCAGCTTGGCGATCATGGGATCGTAGAAGATGCTGACCTCGCCGCCTTCCTTCACGCCATCGTCAACGCGCACGCCCTCGACACCGCGGCGGCCATTGGCGCTGCCATCCTGTGTCCAGCCCGGCACGGGGGGGCGATAGCGCGTCAGCCGCCCGGTGCTGGGCAGGAAACCGCGATAGGGGTCCTCGGCATAGATGCGGTTCTCGATGGCCCAGCCATCGATGATCACATCCTCCTGCGAGAAGGACAGCTTTTCGCCCGCCGCCACGCGGATCATCTGTTCGACCAGATCGATGCGGGTGATCGCCTCGGTGACGGGGTGCTCCACCTGCAGGCGGGTGTTCATTTCCAGGAAGTAGAAGCTCTCGCCCGTCCGGTCCGCGCCCGAGACGATGAGTTCGACCGTGCCGGCCGAATAATACCCCACCGCGCGGGCCAGCGCCACGCATTGCTCGCCCATGGCCTTGCGCATCGCCGGGCTGACGAAGGGCGATGGCGCTTCCTCGACCACCTTCTGGTGGCGGCGCTGGATCGAGCATTCGCGCTCGTTGAGGTAAAGGATGTTGCCATGCTGGTCGCCCAGGATCTGGATCTCGATATGGCGCGGGTTGAGAATGAACTTCTCGATGAAGACGCGGTCATCGCCAAAGGAGTTGAGCCCCTCGCGCTTCACCGCTTCGAAGCCCTCGCGCACATCCTGCTCGGTATAGGCCAGACGCATGCCCTTGCCGCCGCCGCCGGCGCTGGCTTTCATCATCACCGGATAGCCGATCTCGGCCGAAATGCGCACGGCGTGTTCGGTGTCCTCGATCTCGCCCACGAAACCGGGGACAACATTGACCCCCGCCGCCCTGGCCAGTTTCTTCGACTCAATCTTGTCGCCCATGGCAGCAATCGCGCCCACGGGCGGGCCGACAAAGGCAATACCCTCCGCGGCCAGCGCCTCGGCAAAGCTGGTGCGCTCGGAGAGGAAACCATAGCCCGGATGCACCGCCTCGGCGCCCGTCTCCTTGCAGGCCGCGATGATCTTCTCCGCGATCAGATAGGACTGGGCGGCGGGCGAAGGGCCGATATGCACCGCCTCATCGGCCATGGCGACAAAGGGCGCGCCGGCATCGGCATCGGAATAGACAGCGACTGTTGCAATCCCCATGGCCCGGGCGGTCTGAATCACGCGGCAGGCGATTTCACCACGGTTGGCGATGAGGATCTTCTTGAACATGCATTGGCCCTTCTGACACCGGGGCCTCGATGGCCGCCGCCTCTCTTAATCGGGCGATTAAGACATTTCGACGCGCAATCCAATGCCTTTTGCAACAGTTGGCACCAAGGCCTTATATCGGGCCGCCTCAGCCCCCTCAAACCACCCCATGGCGCAGCGGCAGATAGGTCTGCAGACGCGGGTCGGCATCGGCTTCGGCAAAGCCGCGCTGGTCGCACCAGTTCTGGTCATAACAGGTGGAGGAATAGCGATCGCCCGAATCGCACAGCAGCGTGACGATGGAGCCGCCCTGCCCTGCCGCCACCATCTCCGCGATAAGGTCAAGGCAGGCCTGCAGGTTGGTGCCGGTGGACGGGCCGCAGCGGCGCCCCAGCACGGCGCTGAGATGGCGCGCGGCGGCAATGCTGCGCGCATCGGGAATGGCGATCATGCGGTCGACAACATCGGGCAGAAACGAGGGCTCCACACGGGGGCGCCCGATACCCTCGATGCAGGAGACCGCGCCATCCACCTGCGTTACCGAACGATCATGGAAATGCCGGTGGAAGACCGAAGCCTCAGGGTCGGCCACGCAGAGCCGCGTGGCATGGCGGCCATAGCGGATGTAGCGCCCGATGGTGGCCGAAGTGCCCCCGGTGCCCGCGCCGCAGACGATCCAGGCAGGCACAGGCGAGGCCTCGGCGCGCATCTGGTCGAAGATGGATTGCGCGATGTTGTTGGTGCCGCGCCAGTCCGTCGCCCGCTCGGCATAGGTGAACTGGTCCATGTAATGGCCGCCGCAATGGGCCGCCAGCCGCTCGGCCTCGGCATAAATCTGGCGCGGGTCGTCCACCCGGTGGCAGCGCCCGCCCTGATGCTCGATCTGGGCAATCTTTTCGCAGGCCGTGGTGGCGGGCACCACGGCGATGAAGGGCAGGCCCAGCATCCGCGCGAAATAGGCTTCGGACACGGCGGTGGAGCCCGAGGAGGCCTCGACAATGGTGGTGCCTTCGCGCACCCAGCCGTTGCACAGGGCGTATAGGAACAGCGAGCGGGCGAGGCGATGCTTCAGGCTGCCCGAAGGATGGCTCGATTCATCCTTGAGATAGAGCGAGATACCCGGCGCGTTGCGGAGCGGCACTTCGATGAGATGCGTATCGGCCGAGCGCGTCTGCTCGGCCGACAGTGTGGCGATCGCCCGGTTCACCCAATCGCGCCCATCGGGCATGTCGCTGGCAGACGGGACGACAGGCTGGGCAATGGTCAAGGCAAGCGACATGGGAAACCTCTTCATGACTTGAGACGGCAGGATAATGCATCTGCCGCGCCTTTTGGGTGCAAAGTTGGTGCGATTTCACCCCCGATGCACAGCAATCGCGCTAAATCCATCGCCATGGCGCGCATAACATGCAAGAGATTGCCTGCATACGCTTCCGGAGTGCGCCCCATGCTCGATCAGCGCGACATTACCATTCTCGACCTGCTGCAGCGCGACAGCGACATGCCCGTCGCCACCATTGCCGAAGCGGTGCATCTCTCGCCCTCGGCCTGTTCGCGCCGCATCGCGGATCTGCGCCGCTCCGGCTATATCACCGGCAGCACCGCGCATCTCGACCGCAAGAAACTGGGCCTGCCGCTCACCCTCTTCGTCATCATCAACGCGCGGCACAGCGCAGACTGGCTTTCCCGCTTTCGCGAAACGCTGGCCTCGATCCCCGAAGTGCTCGAATGCCACCGGCTGACGGGCCAGGCCGATTACATTCTCAAGCTGGCCGTGCCCAGCATCGAACATTACGACCATGTCTATAAGAAGCTGATCGACCATGTGGAAATCCATGATGTCTCGGCGCATATCTCGATGGAAACGATCAAGGACAGCCGCGCGCTGCCGCTGGATTTCGTGCCACGCGGCCAGAGCTAGGGCGACAGGCGGGCGACGACACTGCGACGCACACATCTATGTAAAATCGCATAGTCAGAAGCAAATAATCGTGGATTTCATGCCGCTGCGCGCAAGACTATCTCTGGTGTCAACACCAGTCCCCAGCTGATCCCTTCGATCTCCCTCGCTTTCGCCCCCATGTCGCGGCGCGTTCCTGCGCGGCCGTCGTGAAGGATGTTCCATGCCTCGTTACTCTCCCATTGCCATGCTGCTGCACTGGACGATCGCCGCCCTTATCCTGGCCAACCTGGCACTTGGCTGGTGGATGCAGACGCTCGAGGGTCTGGCGCAGTTCGAAAACTATCAGCTCCACAAGTCGATCGGCATTCTCGTGCTGCTGCTCAGCGTTCTGCGGCTGGCCTGGCGCCTGACACATCGCGCACCGCCCTATCCCGACACGATGCGCCCCTGGGAAAAGCTGGCAGCCTCATCGGTGCACTGGCTGCTCTATGCCATTATGATCGGCATGCCGCTGACCGGCTGGCTGCTCGTCTCCACCAGCAGCTTCAACCTGCCAACCTTGCTGTTCCACACGGTGCCATGGCCGCATCTGCCCGTGCATGACTGGCCCATGGAGGCCCGCATGCAGGTCAACCATCTGTCTGAAGCGACACATAAGGCGCTGGCCTTCGGCATGGCGGGGCTGGTGGCGCTTCATGTCGGCGCCGCGCTCAAGCATCACTTCATCGCCGGTGACAAAGTGCTTTCCCGCATGCTGCCCCGCCTTGGCCGTGGTCGGTAATCCCCCTCTCCCCTCAATCTCTCCCCTCAAACTCAAGGATAACCTCCATGCGTTTCACCCCCATCGCCGCCCTTGCCCTTGGCACCAGCCTGCTGAGCGCCCCGGCCATGGCCGCCGCCCCCGCCTGGAACGTCAACAAGGCCAACTCGCATCTTGGCTTTGGCGTTTCGGTCAGCAATCAGGGCGTGCATGGCGAATTCCGCCGCTGGGACGCACAGATCAATTTCGACCCCAAGGCGCTGGGCCAGTCGCGCGTGGCGGCCATCATTGACATGGGCTCGGCTGTCACAGGCGATGCCACCCGCGACCAGAGCCTGCCCACGGCGGACTGGTTCAACACCGCGACCTTCCCGCGCGCCAGCTTTGTTGCCAGCAATTTCAAGGATCTGGGCGGTGGGCGCTATCAGGCCCTGGGCGAGCTGACGATCCGCGGTGTGAAGCACCCGGTGGCCCTGCCTTTTACCCTGAAAATTCAGGGGAAAAACGCCCAGATGCAAGGCAGCCTGACGATCGGCCGCAGCAGTTTCGGCGTGGGTCAGGGCCAGTGGCGGAGCAGCGAGATGGTCGGCGCCAATGTCCAGATCACCGTGACCATCAACGCCACGCGCCGCTAAAGCCTATCGGCAAAAGGCGGGCTTGCCACCGGCAGCCCGCCTCGATCGGGGCGGCCCGCGCGCAGCATCACGAGGCTATCAAGCGCTCCCCATCTCCTTGATCAGTTCGGTCAGGGCATCGGCCGTGCGGGTGCGATAACGCTCCTTGTGGCGCAAGGCATAGAAGGAGCGGTCGGGCAGGCTGAAGGGCAATTCCACCAGATCCCCGGTCTTGAGCGCCCGCGCGCAGACCAGCCGCGACAGCGCGGCAATCCCGGCCCCAGCCTCCGCCGCCGTGGCCACCGCCTCGTTCGAGGGCAGCGTCAGCGCGACATTCACCGCCGCCGGATCGACGTCAAAGGCGCGCAAATCTTCCTCGATCGTCGAGCGCGTGCCCGATCCCTTTTCGCGCATCACCCAGCGCGCCGCGCCCAGCCAGGCCGCGTCGATGGCATCGACCCTTTCGCGCCCCACCAGCACCATCGGATCATGGTCAACCGGCCAGCGGGCCAGCGCGGGCTCGTCGATCTCACCCTCGATAAAGCCAAGTTCGGCGGCACCGCTCAGCACCTGCTCTGCCGCGCCCTGCGTGTTGTCGATCGCCACCTCGATGCCGATCTGCGGATAACGGGCGTGAAAGGCTGCCAGCCGGGGCGGCAGCCAATAGCTGGCGATGGTCTGGCTGGCCACGATGGTCAACCGGCCGCGCATCAGCCCGGCAAAATCGGCAAGGATCGTCTCGGCATGGGCCGCGCGGCCCAGCACGGCCCGCGCCTCGGCCAGAAAGACATGGCCTGCCTGCGTCAACTGGATTCCGCGCCCGACACGGTGGAACAGGGGCACCCCATAGCGCGCCTCAATGGTCGCGATCGCGCCGGAAGCCGCCGACTGGGTGATGTTGAGCGCCTCCGCGCCGCGTGTCATATGTTCGCGTTCGGCCACGCCGACAAAAATCCGCAATTGTTCAAGCGTCATGGTTCATCTCCTGAACCGCTTCATAGGCCGCACCCATCCATCCCTCCAAACGCTTAAATGGGTCGTTCCAATCAGAAAAAGCGATGAATTCCCCATGGGCCCATATGGTGGACCGATGTCACGGCCATGCATGAGCGTATCGCAAGCCGGCTTTCCGGTCGGGACAGGCCCGGCGGCGGCATGATACAGAAAAGCTGGCGCGCAAAAAAATGTGCCGCGCTGGCGGAACCATTCACCCACCATCAGCGAACACATCAATGAACGAGCCTGCCAGCAGGCGCAGCCGGCCAACAAAATCCGGCCTCACCGCGACGGACGGAATGGAGCCCGCATGACACAGAGGACATCTCGCAACACATTCCTGCCCATGGCGCTGATCGGCACCATCGTGGTGGCTCTGGCCACGGCTTTCGCCTGGGTCGCGGGCATCATCGGCCCGCACCGCCAGTCGGGCGGCGACATCGTCAATGCGCTCGAAGCCAATGCGGGCGGCGCCCATGCGGGCTATCGCCGCGCCCATGCCAAGGGCCTGTGCTTCTCGGGCAGCTTCACCACCAACGGCGCCGGGCTGGCACTCTCCCCGGCCAGCATGTTCCAGCCCGGCACCTATCCGGTGATCGGGCGCTTTTCGCTGGGCGGTGGCAATCCGCTGGCCACCGACGGGCGCAATGTCTTCCACGCCATGGCGCTGCGCCTGACAGCCCCGGACGGGCAGGAATGGCGTATGGCCATGGATCACACGCCCATCTTCCCGGTGGCCGATCCCGCCGCCTTCCAGGCGTTGCAAGTGGCCAGCACGCCCGACCCGAAAACCGGCAAGCCCGACCCGGCCAGAATGAAGACCTATCTGGCGCAGCATCCTGAAACGGCCGCGTTTCAGGCCTATATCGCCAAAGCGCCGCTGCCCGCCAGCTTTGCCACGGCCATTTACTACAGCATCAACGCTTTTCGCTTCACCAATGGCGCCGGCACAACGCACCTGGTCCGCTGGCAGATCATACCCGAGGCGACCGGCCCGGACCTCGACAAGAACACGCTCGCCAGCCTGCCGCGCGACGCGCTGTTTCAGGAAATGGTGGCACGCACGGCCAAAGGCCCCTCGCGCTGGCACTTGCAACTGGTCGTGGCCAATCCTGGGGATGTAACGAACAACGCCACCATCGCGTGGACGGACCCGCACCGCGTGATCGACGCCGGCACGTTGACGGTTTCAGCAGTGGGGCCGGAAGAGGCTGGCCAGTGCCGTGATCTCAATTTCGACCCGACCGTCCTGCCGCGTGGCATCGCGATCTCGGATGATCCGCTGCTGGCGGCAAGGTCCAAGGTCTATTCCACCAGTTTCACCCGCCGCGCCGGCGAACATCCCGGCCCCAGCGCCATTGGCAAGGACATGCACCCATGAGCCGCCCTGACCGCACCCATTTCGCGCCCCTGTTGCGTGTGATCCACTGGACCATGGCCCTGCTGGTTCTGGCGATGCTGTTCATCGGTGTGGGCATGGTCTCGACCACGGGGCCAGCCTATGTCAGCCTGCTGGCGCTGCACAGACCGCTGGGCATCGCCATTCTGCTGCTGGCATTGGTGCGGCTGGCTATCCGGCTGGGCACGGGCGCGCCGCCATTGCCCGATGATCTGCCCAAACCGCAGAAACTGGCGGCCAAGGGGTCGCATGGGCTGCTCTATGCCGCGATGATCGGCATGCCGCTGATCGGTTGGGCCATGCTGTCGGCAGCGGATGACCGCGTATCGCTCAGCCCCTCGCTGGCTCTGCCGGCCATCATGCCGCATGATCTGATGCTCTACTGGTGGCTGCGCCAGGCCCATACGGTGATCGGCGTGGCCTTCTTCCTGCTCATCCTGTTGCATCTGGCCGCAGCCCTGATGCATGGGCTCATCCGCCGCGATGGCGTCTGGCAGAGCATGACATTCGGCAAGATCCCCGGAAAGCGCGACTGAGCCGTTCAGCGCAGGCTATCCGAGCGCCTGACCAACGGAAAATGCTGCTGAAAAGATAGGAAAATGGTGCACCCGTCTTGAAAGCGATGGGCACTCAAATCATTGGGAAATTTTCGTTACCAAGCCTCTTTAAAGCCAAACTTTCAGAAGCATTTTCAACGATTGAGATCAAAAGCTCGACGAGCTTTTGTCAATCTCGACGTTTAAAATGCGCCCTGGCTGATCCTCGATCAGCCAGGGCTTAAACTCGATAGTTCTCCAACCCCCTCAAACAACAACGAAGGAGGTTTGGGTTGTGCCCAGCACATTGGTTCCGACCATCACCTGCGACGCAACCTTGTAAACCCCATGGCGCATGCCGCTGGGCAGATTGAAGGTGATCTCATTCGTCATCTGTCCACCCGCCTGGCCATTGCCATTATCGACCACCTTGGCCGGGAGGGTCTTTGACTCCCCGCCGGGTTCAGTGATGGTCCAGACTTCCGAAACAGCCTGCCCCTGATAATTTGCCGGGATGAACATATCCATGCTGTCACGAATCACAATCGGCTGACTAGCATCAAACTGGGCACGGTCAGGCGAGCTGGTATAGGAAAACAGGCGTGGAGTATCCGCAGCGCCGATATCCGACGCATGCTCTTG
The DNA here is from genome assembly GCA_028871475.1 of Sphingomonadales bacterium. Lineage (GTDB taxonomy): Bacteria > Pseudomonadota > Alphaproteobacteria > Sphingomonadales > Sphingomonadaceae > Novosphingobium. Next base: position 18,668 of record JAGWMZ010000046.1, read on the forward strand.
CGCAATCTGAGCATTTGTGCGCGTCTTGGTAACGCGGGAGTTTACGGCGACGCATGCAATGCTGACCACACCAGCACCAACAGCAGCCCCAAGCACGGCTCCCCGGCCGTGATTCCGACCAGCCAGCCCTCCCAGCAACCCACCAATAATCGCCCCGGTTACCGCAGCAGTACCCGCGTTGCATTTCCGGGCCTGTGGCTGTGCAGGCGGGTAAGGCTGACCTTGGGCATAGACTGCTTGAGGCTGCGCCGACACAAACGCCAGCACGCCGATGAAATGCAGAAGTTTCTTCACATAACCCCCAGTCTCATTCAGTGAGCATTCCAGTTGGATTGCAAGGCGTCCTGTCGCTTGCGCCTGATCGCCTGCAGCAGCATCTGCGCATCCGCCGACGAAGGATCGATCCGCAGGACAGTGTTCGCATCGGCCTCGGCGCAATCATAATTCTGCTGGGCATAGCAGGATCGGGCCGCCGCCATTGTCTGTCTGAGAATCTGATCGGCCGGATTCTGGTTTGGCACCATGCGTTGCGGTGGCGCCATCCCGATGGATGGCCTGACAGAAGCATCGCCATCATGACCCGGCAAGGATGTCGTGGCCCGATATTGCGAAAGTTGTTTCAAGCGTTCCTGGTCGCGCTGCATTTCGCATTGCAGCCTGGCCGCTTCCTGAACATCGCCGGTCATGGGCAGAGAGGAGGTGCGGGCACGGCAGTCCTGTGCCTTGTCCTTGATCCACGCCCGCTGCGAAGGAAGCAGGCTATGCTGCACGTCCAGGGGCAGCGTATGCCACAAGGCATTCATCGTCTGGATCGAATGCTGATAGGCGGCCTGGACTGCCGGCAGGTCAACCGTGCTGGTTGCCGCAGGATTGACGTCAAGCGGCGGAGCCTGGTTTGCTGCAACGGGGGGAGTCTCTTCGGCGGGCGCGGGCTGCATCGCCATCGGCGCTGCGGCGGGAAGCGGGGTTGGAGGCGCAGAGCTTTCCGCTTGGGGCTGCACCTTCACGACCGGTGTGATGGGATGCTGCGACACGATATAGAATGCCATGGCCGTACCGATGGCGGCAAGCCCCGCGCCGGCCGCGCCGCCCACGATCCATCTGCTCTTGCTCGGCGCCCTCTCCAAAACAGGAGCGGGTGCGTCCAAGCCGGGTGCGGCTGTTGCACGAGCCAGAGGCAGGTCATGCTCACGCTCTTGTACCAGCTCACCTTGGGAAGGTGTTGACAGTTCTCCCGCAGGCGGCGCGTCTCTCACGGCTGGCACGTTTTCGACCAAAAGCTCAGGCGTCTCGTCCGGGACCACGTCCGTCTCCGGCCCCGCCTCCGCTGGCACCTCTGCCTCGTGGGATGCAACCGGAATATCCTCGGGAAGTTTGGCCGCCACCGTGGGCGTTGCGGGTTCTTCAGGTGGCGTCGTCGCTCGCAACGTACCACATTGCAGGCAAACCCGAGCCGTTGGGCCAAGCGGAGCCTGGCAGGTATGGCATGTTGAAAGCATGGATAGCCCCGTTACTGGTCGATGCTCAGGCCGGCCTGCGCCGCAAGACCTGCCACGAGCAGGGACGCCTGCTGCGGATCCGCCGCCAGACCAAGAGTTTGCGCCATGGGAGCAAGAGCAGCGAACGCTTCGCGCGGGATGCGACCATCCCTGCCGGCGGCGCGGATGGCCCCGCTCAGGACATCGATCATGTTGACCGCTGACGTCGCGGCCGGCGCTGACGGTACCGGTGTCGCTGGCTGAACCCCGGTGGCGGGGGCACGACGACGCCGATCAAACTCGACCATCACCAGAGGCTCAAGATCAGCGGTGAAGGCCATACTGGCCGGATCATCCGAGCGGCGGATCGAGGCAGTGGCAGGATCAAGCCCCTCGGCGATCAGCACAAGCGCCAATTGGCGGGCTGTATAAGGCCCCTTGTCCCCCTGCGCGTGGATGAGGACAAAGCTCACCTGCTGGGTGATCGGCGTGCCACCCCGGCCAACATCTCGCCGCGCGGGCGTGATCGTCGCCGAAGCACCCATGCCACCGCCGATCCCGCCAAGGCTGCCGGAGAGCACCATCGGGCTGTGTCCAGTCGCCAGCCCCTTGCCGAGGCCTTCAAGCGCCGCGAGTTGCCCCTGCACAGCATTGAAATGCGTGAAACCGTCCTGATTGGCGATCGAGGCGCCCTTGGCCTGATAGGCCAGATTCGATTCCCGCTCGCCAAATTCGACAAGCCGCTGACGGCTTTCATCATCAAGATCGAGCCGCAGGTCGAATGCGCGCACGACCTCAAGCCCCAAAGGCCTGAACTCTGCCTGCGCTGCGGCCACAAGTTCGTTGCCGATGGCATCGACATCGATGTTCGAAACGATATCGAGAATGGCGCGTGTGCTGGCACGGGTCGCGACCGACTGGCGCAGGGCCGTGGCAGTGCGCCCGGCCAGGATCTGGGCAACCGCAATGCCCGATTGGGCATTCTGCCCGCCCAGACCTGTGATCAGCAAGGGCGGATCGACAACGCGCATGGTGTAGTTGAGCTCGGCAATGACCTTGACGACCTTGCGCGAGTTGCTGTCGATGAACTGCCCGACCTCGAAAGGCGGCACCTCCTCAATGGTTTCGCGCAAGGTGACGAAAAACAGCTCGCAGAGGAAATGATTGCCCCCGGTAAAGCCATCGACCAGCAAATGGCCCAGAAACGGGATATTTGCCGTATCGAGCAGAGCCGTACCGGCATCGATCCTGCCGATATAGCGCCCCTCCCGGAAGAACAACGCGCATTCGTCGCTGCGCACCGTCAGCTTCGCGCCGCGCGGAATGCTGCGGTCAGGGTGATAATAGACCAGTTCATGCGCCGCCTCGGCCGGGCGCGCGATATATTGGGATTTCGTTTCCCGCCTCAACCAATCGAATGCCATGGCCGCCCCCTATCGCGGATCTTCAAAGTCACGCCGAACCGACTTGTCCGGCAAGGATGCCACAACACGCCGGCTGGCGAGAGGCAGGCTGAAAGAGATGAAAATGCCCAGGACCACAAAAATCCAATTGAAGGGCGAGACGATCCCGGCGCCTTCCGGAGCAAGCGCCAGAAGGTAATAACCGCGCAGGGCCGCGACCAGCGTCACCAGAAAGCCGACAAACGCCACCGCCCTTGCGACATTGCCATAGGTGTAACCGTCGCTGTCAAAGATGGCGAACAGCACATCGTTCCAGATGACCATATAGCAGCCCAGCAGCGCGGAGAGCACCAGCAGGGCGGATTGCGGCGTGAACTGAAGCGGGCAGCGAAACATCATCCAGATGATCAGCGTGGCGAAAACCGCCACCACAAAACGCCCCATTACACTTCCTCCAGCGAGCAAACCTCATCGAGAATCCACGTTTCCTCCGCGGTCAGCCCTTGTCTGGCCGATGCAAGCAGATGCGGGCGATGATCCGGGTGGTAATGCTCGAACTCGAAACCGCATTTGAGCATGCGCGTCAGCGCGGCGATCGAATCGGCAATCGTGGAATAGTCGGCAATGCGCCCACCCACCGACAGAACCCATTTGCGGTAAAGGATGCCATCCTCTTCATCGAGGGCGGGATTGGCTGTCGCGTCGGTTTCGATCCAGTCGATCCCCGGATACAGGCGCGATCCGTCACCCGCGCCCGCTGCGCCCCGCCGCAGCATCAGCGCGGCACGGGAGCGCATGGCCGGATAGAAATGGATGTCGCAGGCATCGATCCTGCCATCGGACGCTTCGAAAGGCACAAAGACCGGCGAGGTCTGGCTTTCGCCAAGAGCATGAAGCATGACGCAGCCGCCTTCAAAGGTGACATCACGCGCGGCATAGCCACCAATCGAGCTGTTCACCACGCGCAAACTTTCGCTCACGATGCAGGTGCCCAGAACGATGCACCGCTCCAGCGTGCAATTGACCGCGCGGATGCTGCCGAACACGATCGCGTCGCGCAGGGCGACATTCTGATTGACCGTGATGTCCCCTTTAACGATCAGTCCGGCATTCTCGATATTCTCAAGAATCCCCTCGCCATCGCCCTCGGGAACCGCGCGCACCGAACCATTGACGGTGATCCCGGAATTGAGGCGGATAGCGGCCCCGCGCGGAGAGATGCGGGTATCACCGCGCACCACAACCGGGCCATCGATCCTGACCTCGCCGCGCAATTCCAGCTCGCGGCCATAAACCGAACCCTCGACGCGAAGCGGGCCGGCCGTGCCATCGATCACGATGGGGAAAGGAATATCCTTCTCGCTTTGCGGAAAGATACTGCCCGACACAGACGCATTGATCACGATTTTGCTGCCGACCATCGTCATTGTCGTCAAGCCTCCACCATCTTGAGTTTGCCAGCGAAGAGAAATTCGGTGATCTGCTCTTTCGCGTCAGCCGAGATCAGCTTGCGTTCGGCAAGATCGGCCGCCGCCCTGGCGATGGCCTTGACCTCTTCGGCAGAGGCCGTTCTCCGCCCGGCAGCCGCAAGTATATCGGACACTCTGGCATGCCCCTCGTTCGAGGCATAAGCGCTCAGATCGGCGACATGCCCCAGCTTGATCGCTTCGCCATCCGCAACAGGTTGCGCGTCCATACCCGCATAAAAGGAGCTTCCGGATGCGGAATGGATCGTTACGGCCTCCACACACAGTTCGATGTTGGCGGCAGGCACCGGGCAACCGGCATCAAAGCTGGCCAGATCACGTTCGACGTCATCGAGCGAGGACAGCGCCTCATCGACGCGGGACTTGCGCAGCAACTCGACGGTCTGGTCGAGATTGCGAGAGCGGGCGGCAAGCCGGGTCAGATCCATCTCGATCGAGAGACCATGGGCCATTTCGTAAGGAACGCGGGCCGCCGCGATGGCCGGCGCAATATCCTCGTCGCGGATCTTGAAAATATGATCCCCGATAGTGCGAACCTTGTTCTGATATTCATCTACGATCTTGCGGAAATTCAGATTGTACAGATCGCGGTTCGAGGCCGACATGAGCAAGGATTTATCGAACCTTTCCCGGATATCTTTCACGAAGGCGCCCAGCTTGGCCCGGATCGAACTGGCCTCGGCCGCCTTCTTGACATATTCGACCTGAAGCGCGGATTCGATCTGCGCATCCAGCTTGTCGATCGTCCTGCCGAACTCCTCCTCGATCTTTGAGGTCAGCCCCTTGATCATCACGGTGTTGGCCGCAACCCCACCCACGACGGCATCAGTCTGCGTATCGATGGCACGAACGATCATCACACCAACTTCGCGCATTTCTTCCTCCAGTCGCCGGATTTCGCTTGCTGTCCATGCTTTCAGGGACCGAATTTCATTCATCAGTTCCGCCCGCAGGGAACTGATCTGGCTGTTCACATAGCCAGCACTGACCCCGCCATCAGCCATGGCTGGCCTCCAGCGCGGGAGCGAGGCGGCTGGTCAGCGGCGCGATCTGCTGAATAACAATGTCGGGCTCGCGCACATAATCAATGGGATCATGCATTGTGCCGCGTGTTTCGGCCTGCACCTGCGGGGCGCGGGTCAAGGCGTTCTCATAGCCGTCAATCGAGTCGATCGCGCCGCCATCGATGTCGAGCGCGGCGATGCGATCATCGGACATCGCCGCCTGCATCGTGGGCGACAGCAGGCCGATCTGGTCCATGCTATTGCGGAACTCGTGAATCTCATCGATCTTCGATGTGAGGTCCGCACGAAAAATGTTCGAATTTTCGCGGACAGAGCGCATATCCGCGCGAAATTCATTGGCGACATCGATGAGCTTTTCGGATTCTTTCTCCGTCATCCGGATCATATCCTGATTCGTTCGGAACAGCTCCGATTTTCTGAAATCGGCCTTTTCGGTCCAGAGATGCTCCCACAGGGGGATCATGAGATCCGAATAGGCCTTCACAATCGCGCCATAACGCACGGCATCGGGCGTGGAATACCGGTAGGGACTCACGCGCGAACTCCACTCATCCTCCCGCGGATCAAAGTAAAGGACTGCCTCGCGCGACACTTCAAGCAGGGGATGACGAGCCCCGGTCATGACTTCCTGCAGCGAGAGACGGAAGGCCTTGATCAGGCCAGCCTGCTCCTCGTTGAAGATGCGCGACCGTTCGGCAGCGGACAGGCCAGACTCGGCACCTCCTCCTCCGGCATGATCGGCGATCTGACGAATCGACTGATATTGCTGAATAAGCCTGGTCTGCAGCTCGGGCGCGGAATCGAGCCTCCGGGCGATCTCTCCATCGCTGCGCAGGCGATACAGCAACTCATCGATCGCCAGCAGGTGAGCATCGGCCAGATCGACCCCGATCAGGCTCTGCGTATAGGCGGGCGACATAATCGTGCGCGGGCAGTAAAAACGCCGGTTGCACCAGTTCGCCTTGTCCAGCACATCAAGCAGGCCGGTGTGAAGCGCATTGATCGAATTGCCACGCGCTTCGCTGTAGCGGGTGCATACCGTTTCCAGACCATCGGCAACCTCGCGAATGGTTGCCAAGGCCTCCTCGCCACTCTCGCGGGCGCGGTTAATCTCTGTCACAAAGCGGTTGATCTCGTCCCCGCTCGCCTTCGCACTCACGGTCAGAGCCCCAGGATCGGACACTGGATCGAGTTCACCGGCCTGCAACCGCTTGATCAGGGCAGTGCCCCCCTCCACCAGCGGCAGGCTGATTTCGATACGGTCCAGACCACCCAGACCGGACGAGAAGCCATCGACCAGTTCAGAGATCTTGTCCTCCTCACCATAAAGCGTGTCGAGGGGATCATCGCTCCCGGCATTGCTCTCCACGGACAGCATGACCGGGACGTCCTGCAGCTTGTCGATTTCGGACTTGAGGCGCTTCACCGTCCTACGGACCGGGGTGGCATCGAAAATGCGCAGGGTTTGCGCTTCGTGAAAACCCGCGCTGTCAAGCACGACCGGATGGCCCGCGACCTGCACGACTTCCACGCCAAGATTGACCGATGCCAGCGAGACTTCCGGATAGGCGTCGGCGCGCGCGCTGATCTCGCCCTCGACCTTGCGCAGGGCATCACGCAGCAGCGCAATGGCCGAATCTATATCCGAAGCGCGGGCGCGCGCCTGATCCTGCGCGGCACGGGCCTGTTCGCCGGCGGTCTTCTTGGCGGCCATAGCCAAGAAGGCGACGACAGCCCCCCCGATGAGAATACCACCCCAATAAAATGGCAGGGAAATAATTAAAAGCGCACCAAGAACGCCGAGTGCAATCGCCGCATACAGACATTGCTTCGCCCGCTTCTCGCCATTCTCGATGGCTTCATCAAACGATCGAGCCTCATCCAGGCTTGCGGCCCGCTCGCTCTTCCTGGCCTCAATATCCTTCTCGAGATCACGCTTATGCTGATCCTGATCCTTGCCTTCCCGCCAGGCAACCAAGCCGGATTCCAGATGTCCGACAAGAGCAAGCGCCTGCATTTCCGCCTTTGAGCGGGCATTCTCGAACGGTTTCGCAAGTGAGAATAACGGCATTTTTGACCTTGCCCTCTGGTTGACTGCAATTGCCGTTAGCGCGCAACTGCATGATCGTGCCTCAAGATTGGCGTGTTGCAGACTTCTAACGCGCAATCGTAAAAAAACAACGACTTGTCACATGCCGAAAGAAAATCACAAATTTACATTGATGCCGGTGGACAGACACATAAAAGCCGTGTTTTGATAGCTTCTTCACGAGCGACATCGATCGAGAAGAGTTCCAAGCGATCCTCGCTGCAGTTGATCGCATAGGTGCCGATCAACCCTTCATCGCATCCAGCTTCACCATGATGTGGGTATAGCAAGGTGAGCTTGCTGCACCGATAGAGGCGTCCATAGGCCATCATCTGATACACATCGGCTTGCGATACACCCCGCTTAGGGTCTGTTGATAAATAACTGAATCTGCGCTGTCTTTTTTGACGGTTTTAGGATTCCCGCGGTGCCTCGAAGCTTATAGAATCGCGGGGTGATTGACGAGGCGGCCATCAAACTGCGCTACGATGCGCTTGATC
>JAGWMZ010000081.1 GCA_028871475.1 Sphingomonadales bacterium
AACGATTAGTCCCGGTAACGACAGGCTGCTGTCCCATGCCTTTGCGACCACTGACATTCCTCCCCACTAACCATCAGCAGGAATCCAACAGTCCGCGCCCTGTCCTGTCAATTCTGCACGGAATATGAGTCAGAACCAATTTTGCATGCCGCTCCACAATCGAGCGGTTCGCGGACTGGCGCGGTACATCTTCGTGGTGAGTTTTGGTTCTGTATATTGGGTGCGCAGTTTTCTTCCGGCGCGTCGGAAGTTTTCAGTGCACGGGGCTCAGGATCGGGTGCGGACTCGATGGCGGCGAGCATGGCGGACAAGGCATCGCGGATGGCGATCAGGCGGTCGATGTTGGTGATCCGCGCCGTGCGGCCATCGGGCAGGATGGTTGCCGCCCGCTCGCGCAGATCATCGTCACAAGCCTCGCGGATGCGCAGACCCAATTGGCGGATCTCTGCTCGGCATTGCTGAATCGCGCGGGTCTGCAATTCCAGCATTTCAGCCTTGGCCTGCATCTCAGCAAAGCGCTCGACCAGTGGGGCCAGATTGATACCTGCCGCCCAGACCACGATCCCGCCCTGCCGGTCGCCAGCGCGCTCGCCGTTAATGCCAGCGTTGCGGACGATGAAGCCAGCCCGTTCCAGTTCTCGTTCGGCTGAGTTGATCGAGCGAGGCGTCAGGCCCAAGGCTTCGGCGAAACGACACGCCTGGGTCCAGACCGCGCAGATGCGGTCCGACAGGTAATCTCCATCCATCGTTTTGAGCACATAGTGCCGGACCAGCGCCACTGCCGTGGATGACAGGCCAAAGCCCGGTCGAGCGACCTGCTCGAACAGACGCAGCAGATCGAACCGGCCTACACCAGCTGGCAGCCCCCTATGGGCAAGGGTGGTGCTCATCACTCCCCTCCCATCGACGCAAATCTTGCCCCTGTGAGCGAGGCAGGATAATTAATGCCTGTAGCTTTCGAGCTATGTCTCGGACCGGAGGCCAGGGTGGCACACCTTCCGACGGTTCAGTGGCTGCGACCTCAGCGCGTCTTGCGCGTTTGGGGTCATAACGACGGTTTTCAGCACGGCCCGATGGGGCAAAGGAGGTGTGCCGACTTTTGTGACGGAAGATGTTGTGCTTCGAAGCGGGCTTTGCGCGTTCTGCATCAACTCTAATGCCATGAAAACAAGCGGTATTCCCGAAATACGTCGCGTCGAACGCGTTCTGTGCGTGAATTGCTAAACCGTCGTGCTGAGAATTCGGCACCGAGGGTTCGAATCCCTCCGTCTCCGCCATCGCGCGTTGAAATATAAGCATTTTATTTCAACGCGCCGTTCAGTTCCCCTAATAGTCCCCTTAAAGGGTTTACGGCTGGGAACGGACATAGGCGGATGACGGCGATCATCGATCTCAATCTTTCGTGACTACCAAACCAACTACCTATCCTGCCAGGCGCGTGCATCGGCAACCATATCCCCATGGCCTGGGAGCCGACGGCTTGCCGAATGACGACGCAGGCGGCTAAACCGCGCCTAACACAGGGAGTCTCATTGCGTGCCGGTCCATTACCATACAGGTGGCTTCCCTCCGGCAGAGCTTGATCTTGCAGCCCTCTTTCCGCTTGTCGGCCCCGCCAACGCTGCCGTCGCAAGATATGAAGGTGTGCTGGCGGGCATGCCTCGGAAACTCAGCAATGCCCTGACCACGCTTGCGGTGAAGAACGCCAAGCCCGGTCGTCATGCCGACGGCGGCGGGCTTTATCTTCTGGTGAAGGACAGCGGCGCCCGGTCATGGGTCTATCGTGCTAGCATCGGTGGGAAGGTACGCGACATCGGGCTGGGGCCAGCCTGGGGGCATGATGCCGTCTCCCTGGCCGCTGCGCGCGAGTTGGCCCGTGACAAGGCCCGTGAAGCCAAGGCGGGCTTGGTGCTGGTGTCGGATCGACGCAAGCAGGCCCTGGAAGCCAAGGCCGCCGCTCAAGCCGCCAAGGTGTCCGGCACGACCTTCCGTGATGCTGCCGATGCCTACATGACCCTGCGCGAGGATAGCTGGCGCAACGAGAAGCACCGAGCGCAATGGAAGGCTACGCTGGAAACCTAGCGGCCAAGAGGTTTCCCCGTGAATACCACCAGCCAGGACCATCTGTATAGCTTGCCCGGCATAATCGACCGCCGCTCTAGAGACGACCGACAAGGCCGAGATTCCCGGTCGCATCTCCCGCTGCGTCCTGCGGATGCCGAGGGTTCTTCAGCGAGCAGGCGTTTGGCTGACGCCTTGTCAGTCGGATCGTCCGTCTTCCTCGATGATGGCGACGTCCCATGCGGCCAGGTCGATCTGTTCGCCACGCTGTACCTTGCGTCCGTGCAAAAGCTCGGTGCCCGCGGCGGGGGCTGCCATATGCTGTGGCACAGCCGAATAATTGAGCACGTAACGGACCGTGTGGCCGTTCTTCAACGTGCCCCCGCGCACGATCAGTGGGAAGTGCAAGCCCGCAACCGATGGCTCCACACCTGCGCGCTTGACCTCGTCGGCGAGGATCTTTTCGGCCAGTGCGTCACTCGGCATGAAGCCCACGTAGCTGACCTCGCCTTTGCCCCAATGATTGCGGGTCATCGCGGCGGCAGCCGGCCACGACGGATGCTGGTAGCGCGCCACCACCTCGGCGGTCGTGGGCTTTAACATCTCCATCCACCAGCGCGGTGCATTGTCGGCATCCGATACCCCGAACGGATTGCCCGCCAGCGTAACGCCGACGGGGATCGTGAACTCCTGATAGGTGACGCCCGCCGCTTGCGCGATCGCCCCTGGCTGCGCAGCATAGCGGACCTTTGTGTTCTCATCCGAAAAGCCGCTCTTGAAGGTGTAGAGCAAATGGCCACCGCGCTTGGCGTAGTCATTGAGCCGCGCGATCTCGGCGTCGCTTGCCGCATAAAGTGCGGGCACGACGATGAGCTTGTAATTATCGAGCTTTTCCGTGCTGTCGGGTGACAGGATGTCTGTCTCGACATTCATCCGATACAGCGCGTCATAGAAGGGTCGCAGCACCTGGTTGTATTCTATACCTGCCGGCTTGAATGAGTTGAAGGCGGTCTGGGCCGTGTTGCTGACGTAAACGGCGACCTTGTTGTGTTTTGTCATGCCCGCCAGCTTGGGGCCAAGGCGCGCGATCTCGGCGCCGATCACCTTGGCCTCCGCATACTCCGCATTGGGCTTATAGTCCTGCGACAGCAGTCCACGCCAATAGGTTTCGGCGGCGTTGGCGGTGGTCGCCCAGTGCCAGTATTCGACCATCTGCGCACCCGAGGCAAGATGGCTGAAGGCCTGCAGGCGAAGCTGGCCGGGATAGGGTGTCCATTGCGGGAAACCCTGCGCCTCGGTTTCCATCACCAGATAATTCTGCCCGTTGCGGATCGAGCGGGCTTCGTCGCCACCAAAGGCAATCTCCGCGCCGGTCAGCTTGTCCTGGGTTGGATGGTAGATGTCGATGCCGGCGATGTCGAGCGACCGCGCCGCCTTCCAGTGATCGACCTCCGGCTGGATGCCATAAGACCCCTCGCGCCAGCCCAGATCGAAGTTCTGCGTCATGAACTGGTCGGGACGGGCATGGGCGCGCACCAGCTTGGCCTGCCAGGCCAGAAAATCGGTGACGAGGCTACGCTGGTAGGCGGCGAAGGCATTGGACATGCTGGCGTTGATCGAGCCGTTGGTCGATGGAAAGTCTTCCCACCGATTGATCCGGTTCGACCAGTAGTCGAGGCCCCACGCCTTGTTCAGCGCGTCCAGGCTCGGCCACTTCGCCTTGAGCGACTGAACAAACGCCGCCTGAACCGCAGGGCCGCTGGTGCCATAGGGCTTGGTCTCGTTGTCGAGTTGGTAGCCGATCACCGCAGGATTGTCTTTTACATGGTCCACCAAGGCGACGATCACGCGCTCGGCCGCGGCACGGTAGTCGGGATCGGTGATGTCCATGTTCTGGCGCGTGCCATAGAGCCCGCGTACCCCGGCCCGGTCGGCAACGAGCACGCCCGGATGCTGGCGCGCGAGCCATGTTGGTATCGCGTAAGTGGGCGTTCCAACGATCACCTTGATACCCTGCCGGTGCATCGCGGCGAGCGTCCGATCGACATGGCTGAAATCGAAGACCCCAGGCTGCGGTTCCAATGTGCCCCATGTCGATTCCGCGATGCGAACAACGCTGATGCCTGCCGCCTTCATCATCCGCGCGTCCTCTTCGACGCGGTCAACCGGCGTATACTCGTCATAATAGGCGACGCCGTAAAGGATGGTGTCGGGCACCTGCGCCTGCGTCGCTGCCGGTAGCGCCACGGCGGCCAATGCGAGTGCTTTCACGAACCGCTGCATGATCCCGCCTTCCATCGCCAAGTTCCTCCCCGTCTTATCGTTTCCCAGCTATCGGTCGCATCGTGCGCGAAGCTTCTCGCCGCCGGCTTGATCGGGCCTTGTCGGGCGATATCCGCAACGCGCCAAATTCTAGCGCATCTTGCGGGGTGCATCCGGGTCCAGCCTGAACACTCACCCCACCCCTTGGTGGCTGTAACATCGACTCGCGCCATTCAAGTGACCGCTACCTCGCTGCCCCCGTTCCTTGCTGTGTTAGCGAGGAACGCGTTGGGCAAAGGCTTGTTACATGACGGTTGCATATATGCAAAGTGGATTTCATATATGCGCGCAGAGTCAGAGAGCAAGTGGATTGGCGACAAGCTGAAGCGACCGGGCAAGGGATTCCGACATGGACAGGGGGCAATTTGAGGTTTCTTACTGACAGTCACGCGCCCTCTATCGCCCTTGAGCAGCACCAGCACGCAGGTTAGCGAATGGCCATGATCTGCGCGCCAACGCCGCATCGATCACCGAACGCCATGCTCGTGCGTGCCGACACGCACTTCCTTGACCCATTCCTGCCTGCCTCTCGAGGACCAGCGGCACCATCGGGGCCGTGTCGGCGGATGAGGCTGCTGGTGCGCTCGCGCGCACCCAGGATGTATTCCATGCCCAGTTCCTCGAGGGCAAGGCCCGCCTCGATCCGTGGATCGCCAAGGCCGCCAGCACCAAGCTCGCTGCCTTCGCAGCAGGCGT
>JAGWMZ010000047.1 GCA_028871475.1 Sphingomonadales bacterium
TCCTCACCGCCGACGAGCGCCTTGCCGAGCGAAGCTTGCGCGAAAACCGAACCCGCACCGAAAACCTGCGACAGCGCCTCCCAAGACACAGAGACCTCATCCGCAAAATCCAGGAATATGGGCTCCAGCCCGTTTGAGGGCGGTTTCGTCACCATCGCAGGGCAGGGCGCGATATGGTGACGGGGGGCTTATTTGGCGCGGGGTGAGAGCCAGCCGCTGTCCGCCAGCCAGTCGTTCAGGCGGTCAGGCCAGTGCAGGATCGAAATGCGGTTCGATTCATCCAGATTGAAGGCATGCACGCTGTCGGCATACATATGCAGTTCGGCAGACACGCCGGCCTTGCGCAGTTTCTCATAGAGCTTGAGCGTCGGTTCAGCACAGCACGGGTCGCGGCTGCCCGCGACGAGAAAGGCCGGAGGAGCGCTGGCCACGGCGGTGGCCTCAGCAGCTCGCTGGCCGGGGAACACCAGAATCTGAAAGTCCGGCCGGGCGGAGAGATGATCGATCTCATCGGTCACCGGGCGTCCAGCCGGCTCGGGATCATCCGCGATCAGCGAGACCAGTTCGCCACCGGCGGAAAAGCCCATGGCGCCGACACGGTTCGGGTCGATGCCATAATCCCTGGCATGGGCCCGCACCCAGCGCATGGCGCGGCGCGCGTCATCGGCGGCATCGCCTTCCACCGTGTAATGTGAGCCCGGCTCATTGGCCAAACGGTATTTAAGCACGAAGGTGGTGATGCCCATACGATTGAGCGCGGTGGCGACCTTGGTGCCCTCATTGGTCCACACCAGCAATTTGTGGCCGCCGCCCGGAATGATCACCACGGCCGCGCCATTGCGATGCGAGGCATCGACGGGAAAGGCGATCAGCGAGGGATCATTGATGTTGCGCAGCCAGTAATCGCGCCCGATCTCGGGTTCATGGCGCCGCGCGGCCGATCCGGGGGCGCCATTGGGCCAGAGGGGAATGGATTTGTAGACGGGTTTTGCTTCGGGCGCGGGGTCCTGCGCGGTGAACTGCGCCATGGCCGGGCTGCTCGCCAGCAGCGCCGCGCCGAGGAAGAGGGCACGCATCATGTTTATCGCTCTCCACTGTTGTCGCCATGGTCGCCGGTGCCACCAGCAATGTTGTTTGCGGCAGCCATGGACCAGACGGTCATTCCTGAATGCGTCGCACGCGGATTTCCCTGCCCCGAGAAGCAAGGCACTCAGACATCAATGCCGTGAGGGGGGATGAGTACCTTATGATGCCCAATGTGAGCATCGCGCGACTCATCATGACTCTCCCGGTTTTCTTTGTGCAGTGACCTTACAGATAGCGCTACCACCACGCAATCGCTGATCAGTTCGATCCAGGCTGCTCCTCACACTTTCCAATAGGTGACATAGCGCTGGTGGGCGATGCGCGCATAGGGTTCGAGCTGCAGCGTCGTGCCATCGGCTGCCGCGACGGTGAAGCGCAAAGGGGAAACGCCGGGTTTGACCGAGGCGGCGATGGCGGCGGGGTCTCCGGCCAGATGCGGCGCGGTAAAAGGTGTGTTGAGATACTCCCCGATTTTGCGCTCGTTCACCACGATATCGGAGCCGGGAGCGATGCCGTCCGAACCCAGCGCCGCGGCCAGCACCAGCGGGCCCGCCGTCAGGGCAAAGACATTGGGTGAGGCGGGAAGAGGCGTGGCGGTGACATGCATGGTCATCACAAGGTCGATGGTATCGCCATTCTTCCACAGGCGGTCGAGCGCGACATGGCTGCCGGGCTGGTTTGACCGCGTGACCAGCTCTCCGTTCACATGCACCTCCAGCGTGGGGGACCAGGCCGGGTGGCGCAGCATCAGCGCCAGTTCGGTGGGTTGGGCCAAAGTCCAGCGCAGGCGGCTGGTGGGCACCTCGGGGAAGGTGGTGGTCTGGGTCAGCGTTGCCTTCTGCTCCTTCCATGTGAGGGTGGAAGGGATGAAAAGGTTGACCCACAGCGAGCGATCCCCCCGGAAATAGATCGCCTCGCCATATTTGGCGTGATTTTCCATGCCGGTGCCGGTGCAGCACCAGAAGGAATCGACCGGCGTGCAATAGAGCTTCATGTAGCCGGGCCGGTTGCCCTGAAAATAGGTGACGAGGCCGGTGTCCGGATCCTGCGAGGCGAGAATGCCGTTGTAGAGCGCGCGCTCGTAGAAATCGGCGTAAGCGGCCTGGGGCTGCTGCATGAACAATTGCCTGGTCAGCTTGAGCATGTTGTACATGCCGCAGGTTTCGGAGGTCTTGGCCGAAAAGACATGCTCGCCCGCCTCGGCCACGGGATAGAAATGCTCATTGTCGCCGTGCCCGCCCGTGGCATAGGAGCGGGTCTGCACCACCGTGTGCCAGAAGAAATCGGCGGCATCGCGGTATTGCCTGTCACCCGTCACTTCGGCAATGCGCTGGAAGCCGATGATCTTGGGGATCTGCGTGTTGGCGTGCAGCCCATCGAGATGGTCCTGATGTTTGGCGAGCGGCACCAGCACCGCCTGATGCGAGAAGCGCCGCGCCATATCGCGATAGCGCGTGTCACCCGTCATGGCGAAAAGATCGGCGAAAATTTCATTCATGCCGCCGTGTTCGGTGTCGAGCATGGTCTGGAAACGGTCATCGGGCAGGGCGCGGGTGGCGATGATGGCCCAGTCGGCATAGCGCAGCAAAACCTCGAGCGCCTGCCGGTTGCCGGTGTGTTCGTGCGCGTCACGCAGGCCGGCATAGACCTTGTGCATCGTGTACCATGGCACGCCGGTGACTACCGGCTTGCCCGCGATGAAATCTGCCACCAGCCTGGGCCCTTCGGGAAAGGCGCAGAGCAGGCCGCTGCCGCTCGCCTTCTGGCAGGCGTTCAGTTCGGCGACGATATAATCGGCACGCTGTTTGAACCTCTGGTCGCCGGTTGCCGCATACATCAGCGACACGCCCGAGAGGTAATGGCCCAGCGAGTGGCCTTGGCAGTGGATGTCGGTCCAGGTGGGGGCTGATTCCCACCCGCCATAGACCGGCGCCTTGGGCGGCAGGCCGGCATTGACGCGAAAGCCGTGCAGCAAACGGTCAGGCTCGAGCGAGAGGAGGTAGTCGATGCTGTGCTTTTGCGCGTGAAGGAAAGGGCCATCGAGCAGGCGAACGTCCTGCAGAGGGAAGGGTTTGAGCGGGCTCGCCACCGCATCGGTGCCGGATGCAGCCTGCAAAGGCGCTGCCGTGATCGCCATCCACACCGCGCTCAGCCCCATGCCGGTGATGGGAATGGCCTCCCTGCGGGTCAGGCCGCCATGATCGGTCTGGTCTGAGGATATATGGTTGTGCATCGACTTGTCCTCTCGGTCTGCGGCAATCGTTATGGCACGCAGGGGCGAGAATCAAGGCGATGTCGCGCATTGCTGCGCCAAGACAGCCCTGTTTTGCCATGCCATGCACCCTTCCTTTCTGGCATGGGCAAGATGAGACTGGATTCATTTGTCTGAGCTATTAAGGTGACGAGAAGGGCGGTTGCACGCGCTCACTTTGGGAAAAATTTCGCCATGCCTGGAACGGATGTTATCGCCAGATCACTCGCGCTTCTGCTGGCGTTAGCCCCCAGCCTTGCCATGGCGCAGGGCGATGCCATTCCGGTGACGGTCGCTGTCGATGCCGGCCATCCCGGCGCGCCGGTCAATCCGGTATGGCGCTTTTTCGGCGCGGACGAGCCCAATTACGCCACGATGAAGGATGGCCGCACCACGCTGGCCACGCTTGGCAGCCTTGCGCCCGATCACGTCTATTTTCGCACGCATAATCTGCTGACCAGCGGCGATGGCACGGCGGCGCTCAAATGGGGCTCGACCAACGCCTATACCGAGGATGCGCAAGGCCACCCCATCTATAACTGGACCATCGTCGACCACATCTTCGACACCTATCGCGCGCGCGGCGTGAAGCCCTATGTCGAAATGGGTTTTATGCCCGAGGCGCTCTCCACTCATCCCGAGCCGTACCAGCACAATTTCCGCCCGGGCAGCGGCGATATCCGCACCGGCTGGGCCTATCCGCCCAAGGATTACGGAAAATGGGAAGAGTTGATCTATCAATGGGTGCGCCACTGTGTGCAGCGCTATGGCCGGGAAGAGGTGGCAAGCTGGTATTTCGAAACCTGGAATGAGGCCAATCTGCCGCAATATTACTGGGGCGGCACGCAGGAGGAGTTCTTCAAGCTGCATGACGCCGCGGTGCGCGGTGTCCGCCGCGCCCTGCCCGAAGCCAGGGTTGGCGGGCCCGACATTGCGGGTATGGATGATACCTATCTCACCGCTTTCATGAACCATGTGAAGGCGGCTGGCACGCCCGATGATTTCCTCTCCTTCCACGCCAAGGGGAGCCCGAATTTCATCGACGACGGGCAGGGCAAGGGCCATGTGCGGATGGGCATTGCCACCCATCTCAAGGTGGCGGACCATGAATTTGCCCAGATCCAGGCTGACCCCGATTTCCGCAACAAGCCCGTCATCATTGGCGAGTCCGACCCTGAGGGATGCGCCGCCTGTCAGGGCCCGGCCAATGCCTATCGCAATGGCACGATGTATTCGAGCTATACGGCGGCCTCCTTTCCGCGCCTGCAGGCCCTGGCCGCGCGGCGCGGCGTGAAGCTGGACGGGCTCATCACCTGGGCCTTCGAATTCGAGGATCAGCCCTATTTCGCCGGCTTCCGCCAACTGACCTCGGCGGGCATCGACCTGCCGGTGATGAACATGTTCAAGCTGTTCGCCAAGATGAGCGGCCGCACGATCCCGGCCATTTCCGACCACCAGCGCCCGCTGGACGAGGTGATGACGCAGGGCGTGCGCGGCGCGCCCGACATCGGCAGCGTGGCCAGCCTCGACCTCGCCAGCCCCGAAAAGGGCAAGCTGACGGTGCTGGTCTGGCATTATCACGATGACGATGTGGCCGGCCCCGATGCGCGCGTGCATATCGACCTTAAAAACCTGCCCGCCGCCTTTGCCCATGGGGCCAGACTGCAGCATTACCGCATCGACCGTGATCATTCGAACAGCTATGCCGCGTGGCTGGCGATGGGCTCGCCCATTGCTCCCAACAATGCGCAGCGGGCCCAGTTGCTCAAGGCTGCGCAGCTTGCCACCGTGGCGCAAGGTGATGGCATGCTGCAAGTCTCACATGGCGGCGCGGGGCTCGATTTTACCCTGCCGCGTCAGGGTGTATCGCTGATCCTGCTGACCCCGGCAAACGCGCCTGCCCAGCACTGAAGCGACAGGCCGGGGAGCCTATCGTCACGCCATGATGGGCGGACTGGGCCTTTCCCCCCTCATCGCTGATAAGCGGGCCTTACTGCTGCGGGGCAGAGACGGGGATTTTTACCCCCAGAAGCACCATCACCTGACCGGACGGAATGCCGAACCAGTGCGGCACGCCGCGGGGAATAAGCACGACATCGCCCTTGTGCAGTGCGCGGCTGGTGCCATGATCGATGCGCTCACCCTCGACAAGGCCGGGGCGGGACAGTTGGGCTTTCACCATGGTTCCGCCCGTTACCATCGTGCCGCCGCCGTCCAGCACGGTGAAATATTCATCCTCTGCGGTATGGGTGGCAGGCGGGCGGGCGGCGCCCCAATATTCGATGGCGGCGATGGTCTTGCCGTCGCGCAGCAAAGGTTGCCACACAAAGGTCTTGCCGCTGCTCGCCATCTCGGCCTTGGTCCGGGCGATGAGCGCGGCCCTCTCGCTCTCGCTTGAGATGCTGGTGGCGTCGGTCACCTGCGACATCGCATCGGGTTGCGGTGCTGCCAGAGCGCGGGTCTGGGCGTTTGTCCCGGCGTGGCTACTCAGGGGAAGGGCAGCCGCCAACAGCGCGGCAAGAGCGTATCGGGTCATCCTCGCTACCTTTCGGTCCATGAGACGTTGTTTTCCCATTGATGGCTTGGCTAAGCAGAAAGCGCAAGGCACCGTGCCACGGATGCTCAGGCCGAGGTGCGAACGCCCACGACGGTTGCCGGATCGTAGGTGCGGCGATAGGCTGTATCGAGCTTCACCGTCTGCCCGCCGTTGGCCACTGATTGCATGATGGCATGCATGATGCGCATGTCCTGCAACCCTTCCTCGCCCGGTGAGACATTGGGGGCGCGCCCGCGCACCACATCGCCGAACCAGTCCATTTCATTGCCGAAATGATCGATCTCGGCCACCTGCGGCTGAGGGTCATTCCTGCCGCCAACGATGCGAACCGAATTGCCGCCATAGAAACAGCCAGGATCAGCGACCAGTCGCCGCTCGCTGCCCACCACCTGCCAGGCCATGGTGCCCGGCTGCGAAAAGCAGGAGGACCCGTCCCCGATCGCGCCCGAGGGGAAGCGCATCTGCCAGGCGATCATGTCTTCAACGGTCTTGAAACGCGGGTCGTTTTTGTCGGTGCGGGCCCAGCCGCGCACTTCAACCGGCTCCTCGTTCAGCAGATAGCGCGTGGCGTTGATCCCATAGATGCCCATGTCGGCCAGCGCCCCGCCGCCCGACATCTTCATATCAAGGCGCCAGGCATCGGACGGGTCGGACAGGTCGGTCTGCTTGCCCATCACGGCGTTGACAAGGCGCGGCGTGCCCACCGTGCCCTTGCGCATCAGTTGCATCGCGGTCACGTTCACCGGCTCATACTGGCAGCGATAGGCGATCATGAGTTGACGGTTGGCGGCCTTGCCCGCCGCGATCATCCTTTCGCACTCCTCCAGCGTGACGGCCATGGGCTTTTCGCAGAGCACATGCTTGCCCGCCTTGAAGGAACGGATGGTAAAGTCGGCATGCATCGAATTGGGCAGGACGATGTAAACGACCTGAATGGCCGGGTTTTTCGCGATGCTGTCGAAGTTTTCGTAATTGTAGATGGCGGTTTCGGGCAGGCCATATTGCGCGGCCACTTTCTTCGCCTTGTCCGGGTGGCCACTGACGAGAGCCGCCAGATGGGCGTTCTTCGTGCGCTGGAGCGCGGGCAGGATCTGCCCCAGGCTCAACTTGCCCAGTCCGACCACGGCATAGCCGACCGAAGCCTGTCCGCCGGTTTGTGCGTGAAGGACGCTGCCTGTCGTCAGCGCCAGAGTCGCTCCCGCGCCCAGTTCCATCATGTTGCGTCGGGTGATTGTGTCGGTCACGGCATCCTCCAATCGGGTGTTCTCGGCGCGCTCAACCCTGCGTGGCGCTGAGCGGGGTAAAGGGTTCGGTCGCCGGCATGTAGCGGATCGACACATCATGCACGAAGCTGCCGATCCATTCGGCCATCAGCTTCATGCCGATGTCTTCCGTGCCCATGTGGCCCAGCAGGATGACGCCGCGCGGGTGGCCCAGCAAGGTGGAATCCTGCGCGAAGGCGGTGACGTCATAGGTGGGAAGATTACTGTCCGACCCTTCGGCACTTTCCCCCCCCACGATGACATCGACCTCAGGCACCTGCGTGAAATCGGGGAAGGCATAGCCAACGCCGATCGCCACCTTGCGCACCATCATGCCGCGCGGGCCGGTGATGCGGTGCGAGCGGGTGCCGGTGCGCTGCGTCACATAGCGGGCCAGCGCCTCCAGCGTCATCGGCTGGGGCAGGGTGACGATGGGCCAGCGGCCGATCGCCACCGTATCATCCTTGTCCGCCTGCCAGCCCAGCAAGCGCAATTGGCCTGCGAAGAGTTGGTCAGGGTGCATCCGGTGCGCCAGATCATGATTGCGCCAGATGACGAGCCTGTGCTCCTCGATAAAGGCTTTCTTGGCCAGATAGATCGGATCATCGGCCTGGAAATCGACAATGTCATCATCGCGGAACCAAGTGTCTTCATGGGTGATGATGAAATTGCGCCCGTCGGCCACGGCGCGTTTCAGCATGTCGAAGGTGGACATGCCAGTGGTGGCGATGCCGGTGATCTTGATGTCCGGATCGCCGATCTTGAACGTGTCGCGCCGCGAGGGGCGGGTGAAGGGGGGCACGCCTTCGGCAGCGGCCTTGGCATAGATGGCGTCGACGACCTGTCTCGGGGTCATGGCTCAGATCCTCCAGAACGGGTCGGCACGTTCCGCCATGCTGACGGGCAGGCCCGGATGAGCGGCGCGCAGGGCCGCAGCCAGCGCTCTTGTGCCGGGCTGTTCGGAGAGGATGCGGCCCAGGGCCACCAATCCCTTTGGATGGCCCGCCGCGCGGCTGTCGGCAATATAGGGCACGATCTCCCATTCGCGCAGATCGCCCGTCACCAGCACATCGGCCTGCCGCAGATGGGTGAGGGTGGCAACGACCTCTGCTGTGCCGGGCACGACACAGACCTTGCGCACCGGCATGGCAAGATCGCCGATCACGCGCAGACCTCCGTGGGCGCCCACCGACATCTGGGCGCGCTGCACCAGCGTGCCCAGCGGGATGGGCGGCGTGGAGAAAAACCATGGGGCATTGGCCATGGGTGCCAGCCCCAGCGCGCGCGCCAGATGGGTGGTGAAGAGCGGTGAATAGGTCGAGGGCACGCCCTCTCCGCTGCGCGCTCCACTGCGGGTGGGCAGGCGATAGACGATGAGCTTGTGCTCGGCGAGATAGGCGGCCTTCTCCTTGTACACCGGATCGGCAAACAGTCTTTCGGCACCAGCCTTGGCGAAGGGGTTGGCATCCTCGGGCAGCGGGCGGCTGTAGAGGGGGGCTTCTGCGCTCAGGACGAGGTTGCAGCCTGTCGCCACCGCCTGACGCAGGACCGACAGGCTGGGCACGGTGGCGACCATGATGCCGGTGATGGGCGTATCGGCGCTGCCATGCAGCAAGGTCGCGCCGGCAAGGGCCGCCCTCACATCGGCAGGTAATCTTCCACCCGAGAGCAATGCGGACGCAGGCAGCGAAGCTCTGGCGGCCATGGCGGGTAATGGCGCGGCAAGCACCGCGCTGCCTGCCAGCATGCCTCTTCGGCTGAGGCGGAGCGTCCCTTTGCCGCTGCTCTCATGCGCCATGAGCGGGCCCCCAATAAGGCTGCATGAAGCCAATGAACGTAGACCAGTTGGGCAGGGGCGTATGGCCATACTCATGCTGGCGGAACCCGATGCTGCCTTGCGTCAGCGCCGTACCCAGCTTGGGGAATTGCGTGGTTTCCAGCCCCTTGCTGCCCAGCAGCTTCCACACCGGCGAGGCGGCGCTGGCGGCCATGAACATGCCCCGTGGGTCCACCCAGGCGTCGCCGGGCACCAGGTCTGGCGGGTCCAGCATCAACATGCCGCCGCCGATGAAGATCTTGCGCGGGGCGACCAGGGCGATCAGCTCATGCGCATCGACGGGCAGTTCTGCTGGGCTGTGGCCGACCGCGCCATATTTGAGGAAGGCGGGTGTGAACCAATGCGCTTCATCGCTGGTGAGATTGCCGATGCCCTCGCCATAATTGCGCCGAAGAAGCGCCGCGCCCCCCGCGCCAGAGGAACTGATATAGCCCGCCGCAAAGCGCTGGTCGAAAGCCAGGGCCACCAGCGCTGCCTTGCCATTGCGCGAATGGCCGAAGATGCCCACGCGATGTGCGTCGATCCGGCTGTCGGTCTGCATCCAGTCGAGTGCGCGGCTGCACCCCCAGGCCCAGGCGCGCAGCACGCCCCAGTCATGCAGGTGGCGCATCTGGCCGTGGTTGGCCAGACCGATCACGCCCGCGGTCAGCCCCGCGCTGTTGTCGGCCTGGATCGAGGCCGTGTCGATCGTGGCATAGCCCCAGCCGGCTGCCGCCATCTGCCTCTCGGCCGAGGGCACCTTGGGCTGGGCCAGCTTGAACCCTGCCGGGAGGTGGAAGGGGCGCAGCGAGCCGATCATCAGCATCAGCGGCACGCGGCCCTTTGCATCGGCAGGTGTGGTGACATTCATGAGAATGTCGACCTTGATATCGGGCGCTGCGGCATTGTCGGCATGGCCGACCAGCTTGCGCGTAATCATCCGATGGCCGCCCACGTTTTCCTTGACCGTCTCTGTAACGCGCCAGCGGATCCGGGGTGCATTGGCAGGCACGCGGCCATAGACCTCGGATTCGAAGGCCGCGACGATCTGCGGCCGGCGCAGCCTCCACCAGTTGGCGGCGGTGGTGATTTTGGTGCCATTGCTGGCGGTCAGCAGCGGGGGCAGGGGGGCACCGGTGTCGGCCTTGGCTTCATCGAAATTGGCGAAATTGGGGTCATTGCGGTCGCGCCCGGCACGCGGCGTGACCGTTTTCTCCACGCCGGCCAGTTCCATTTCCTTTTGATGCATGGCGGCACTGGCGGCAGCGATCTGTTCCCGGGTGAGTTCGGCGGGCCCTGGCGCGGCGCTTTGCTGAGAGGAGGCCGGTGTCGTCAGCATGGCGCCGGCGGCCAGCACGGCGAATGCTGACGCAAAATTCTGAAAACGCACGGTGGTTCTCTCCTCCCCGGCATGTCGAGGCGCCGATTCTGACAGTCGACTTAGCGCTATCATGATGCAGGCAGCCTGTTTGCACAATCGTATAATATACAATCTTGCGGTTGCTCCGCTGCCGCAAGGCGCCAGCCGATGCCCTATGGCAAGCGCCGGGACGATGCTGGATTTTTCCCTCGTGGCCGCCTTCCGGAGCGAGAATCCGGCATTGATGGGAGCGATATCAGATAGGATTTTGCGGATTTCGAGGCGATCGCCTTTGAACAGCGGGCCGATGGTGTTACGACAGTCCATTCGGGGGGAATGCTGGGCACGTGGTGATGCGGCGTTTTCAGGCCTTCCCCGTCAGGTAAGATGGATAGGGCTTTTCGGATATGTCACTTCCTCCAGTTGTGCGCGGCGTGCGTCTTGTCCAGGGTGACGCGGGGCAGGGTGCGCGTGCGGCATCCCCCACCTTTGTCGAGCGCGCCTATGACTATCTGCTTTCGATGATCCTTTCGGTGCAGATCGCGCCGGGTGAGCGGATCGCCATCGACAAGGTCGCGCGCAAGCTCGACATTTCCCAGACCCCCGTGCGCGAGGCGCTCAGTCAGCTTGAGGCGGAGCGGCTGGTGCTGCGAACCCCCAACGTCGGCTATCGCGCCAGTCCGCCCATGAACCGGTCGGAGATGCATGAGGTCTATACGCTGCGCATGCTGATCGAACCCTATGTGGCCGAGCAGGCGGCACGCCATATGGATGAGGCGTCGCTGGCCGTGCTGCGCGGCATTGAGGAGGAGATGGGAACGCTGGAAGCTGGCGATGAGCGGTCTTACGCGCGCTTTGCCGAGGCCGATGCCAGGTTGCACCGCCAGATCGCGGATGGCTGCGGCAATCGCCTGATCGCGGAAACGATCGAACGTCTGCATGCCCATCTGCAAATCTTCCGCTCGCTCTATCGCACCAATGCGCCCGAAGAGGCGGCTGTGGAGCACAGGCAACTGATCGCAGCTCTGTCGCGGCGCGACCCCGAGGCGGCAGGTGCGGCGATGCGTGAGCATTTGATCGCCTCGGAACGGCGGATGGATCTGGCGACGGCAACACTCAGCGATGCCGGCGAGGACGTCGTCGAGGCCTGATCTTTCGGGACCCGGCGCTGTCCGGGCCCAGCCGTATCAGCGCGTGAGGCGGCGGCCAAAGTGCGCTTGACACTGCTCTGGCAAGCCCATACCAATCTTCCCAACATCATATATGATATGAATCGGGAGATGATTGGGATGCCGGCTGGGTCAATGTCGCGCCTTGCGAAACAACGCTGGATTGTGTCGTCTCTCGCCTCTCTGGCGATGGGGGGGGCGTTGTCCGCCGCCACCCCGGCGATGGCCGAGACGGTCGTGCTGCGCGACTTCACCCTGATCGATGGCACGGGTCATGCCCCGCTTGCCCATCAGGCGCTGGTGATGACCAATGGGCGGATCACCTGGGTAGGATCGGCCGCTGCCGTGAAAGTGCCCGCCGGGGCGACCGTGGAAAAGCTGGCCGGCAAATACCTGCTGCCCGGCCTGATCGACAGCCATGTCCACCTGGGTCTGGTCGATGGCATCACGCAGGATCTGAAATATCAGACCCCCCAGAGCATCAATGCCCAGCTTGCCACCTATGCCGCCTATGGCATCACCAGCGTGCAGGCGCTTGGTACGGAGAAGGATTTCGTTTTCTCCATGCAGGCGGCGCAAAAGGCGGGGCGGCCTGACCGCGCGCGCATCTTTACCGTGGGTCAGGGGGTGGTGTTCAAGGGCTCCTATGGCGGTGTCCCGGGGCTCGACCAGAAAGTATCCACTCCCGCTGAAGCCCGCCGCATGGTCGATGCGCAGGCCGCCAAGGGCGCCGACATGATCAAGCTCTGGGTCGATGACGAGTTCGGCTCGTTGCCCGACCGCATGCCCGCCAGCATCAGTTCGGCGGTGATCGACGAGGCGCACAGGGACCACAAGAAAGCCGTCGCGCATATCTTCTATCGCGACAATCTCGAGGAACTGATGCGCGAGGGCATCAACGGCTTTGCCCATACAGTGCGCGACCAGCCGATGAGCCGGCAGGACATCGCCACCATGAAGGCCAAGGGCGTTTGGCAGATGGCCGCCACGCTGAGCCGGGAGGCGTCCTTCACCTATGCGACGCTGCCCTTCCTTAACGATCCCTTCTTCTCGCGCGGCGTGACGCCGCAGGTGCTGAGCGAGTTGGGAAGTGCCCAGCGGGCGCAGAAGCTGCGCTCCTCGCCGACCTTCCCGAAATATCCGCAGGTGCTCAGGCTGGCGATGCAGAACTTCGCCGCCGAAGCCAAGGCGGGCGTTTCCTATGGCATGGGCACCGACAGCGGGCCCAGTGCGCGCTTCCCGGGCTATTTTGCCCATTGGGAAATGGAGCTGATGGTGAAGGCGGGCATCACCCCGATGCAGGCCATTGTGGCGGCGACGAGCAGCAACGCCCGCTTCATCGGCGCGAAAGACATCGGCACGGTGGCGCCGGGCAAGTGGGGTGACCTGCTGGTTCTCGACGCCAATCCGCTGACCGACATCCGCAACACGCGCAAGATCAGCGCGGTCTTCATCGCAGGCAAGCCGGTGCGCACCATCTGGCAGACCTGCGCGGGCCGCCCGGCTGATGCCTGCGGGCGCCAGCCGTGAGTCTGACAACCGTGTCCAGCGTCGTGGGTCGACCCACGCGCACGCGCTACATCGTGCTGGCGCTGGTGATCGCGGCCTATTTCATCACCTATATCGACCGCGTGCTGCTGTCGGTGGCGGCGCCTTTCATCCAGAAGGAATTCCACCTCGACACCATCACGCTGGGCAAGGTGTTGATGTGCTATTCCATCGCCTATGCGCTGTTCCAGATCCCCGGTGGCTGGTTCGGCGACAAGGTGGGGCCGCGTCTGGCGATGACCTGCGTGGTCATCTGGTGGTCGGCGCTGACGGCGCTGACCGCGCTGAGCACTTCGGCCGTGACGATGGGCATCTGCCTGTTCCTTATCGGCATGGGTGAGGCGGGCGCCTTTCCGATCGCCAACCGCGCGCTGTCACGCTGGATGCTGCCCTCTGAACGGGCCATCGCGCAGGGGGCCACCCATGCCGGATCGCGGCTGGGCAGCACGCTGACGCCGCTCATGGTGGTGCCGCTGGTGGGCCTGACGGCGCTGAGCTGGCGCCTGCCGTTTCTGGTTTTTGCCGTGGTGGGTGTGGTCTGGGCGCTGGGGTGGTACGCCTATTACCGCAACAGCCCTGCCGAGCATGCCAGCGTCAATGAGGGCGAGCTGGAACGCATCACCGGCGCGCTGGGTCCATTCGCCAAAGGCAAGCGCAAGGTGCCATGGCGGCAGATCCTGTCGAACCGGCAGATGTGGATCCTGGGCGCGATGTATTTCTGCTATGCCTATGACATCGGCGTGTTCCTGAGCTGGTTCCCCAAATATCTCACCGCCGCGCGCGGTATCGAGCTGAAGAACATGGGTTTCTACGCTTCGGTGCCGTTTTTGGCCGGGCTGCTGGGCGATGTGGCGGGCGGGGCTCTTTCGGACCATCTGCTCAAGACGACCGGTCGCCATGCATGGTCGCGCCGGGTGGTGTCGGTCAGCGGTTTCTGGGCATCGGCCGTGGCGGTCAGCCTGGCCGCGCTGGCGCAGGACCCGGTGGTGTCCATCGGCTGGTTCTCGCTTGGCCTTTTCGCGCTGGAACTGACGGTGGGCGTCTCCTGGGCGGTCACGCTGGATGTGGGTGGTGAATTTGCCGGCTCGGTCTCGGCGGTGATGAACACCATGGGCAATATTGGCGCCGCCATCGCAGTGGGCGTCACGGCATGGTTTGCCACACAATATGGCTGGGCTTCGGCCTTTGGTATCGTCGCTTTCCTGGGAGCGATGGCAGGCCTGCTGATGCTGCGGGTCGATCCGACCCGGCGATTTTATGTTGATACGCCCGAGGACGGGGTGACGGTCTGATGCGCCCGATGATGGGCGCCCGCGGCAGGGACGAGCGTGCGAAAGCCGCGCCCGCCAGCGGACTTCAAGGAGACGAATTGTGGTGAAATCGGGGATCTGGGGCGCGGGATTGGGTCTGGCCCTTTTGGCGATAGGCAGCAGCGCGCAGGCGGCGGGTGATCCTGCCGCCGGCGAGAAGGTCTTCGCCCGCTGCGCCGCGTGCCACAAGGTCGGCTCTGATGCCAAGGCGGGTTTCGGCCCGGTGCTCAATGGCGTGGTGGGGGCAAAGGCGGCGTCATCGCCTGGCTATGCCTATTCGCCCGCGATGAAGGCGGCCAAGCTGGTGTGGACGCCCGCCACGCTGGATAAATATCTGACCGGCCCGGCCAAGATGGTGCCCGGCACCAAGATGGCCTTCCCCGGCGTGCCTGACGCCAAGGACCGCGCCAATGTGATCGCCTATCTCGGCAGGTTCAACGCGAAGGGGCAGAAGAAGTGAGCGGCGCGCTCTCCATGTTTGGCGCGATGCGCCTGCCGCGCTCGCTGCTTTTCGGCTCGGGCCAGCGCCACGCTCTGGGCTCGGTGACCGCGGGTATGGGCAAGCGTGCCTTGCTCTGCACCGACAAGCGGCAAGCCGCCCAGCCGGAGTTTGCCGCCATGCTGGCCGATCTGGCATCGCATGGCGTGGAAACCCATGTGTTCGACGACACGATCCCCGATCTCCCGATCAGTTCGATCGAGGCCTGCGTCGCTGATGTCGCCGATTTCGCGCCTGACGTAGTGATCGGCGTTGGCGGCGGCAGTTCGATGGACATGGCCAAGGTGGTGGCGGTACTGCTGACCCATGGCGGCGATCTGCGCAGCTATTACGGCGAATTTGCCGTCCCAGGCCCGGTGATGCCCTTGATCGCCGTGCCCACCACCGCCGGTACGGGTTCGGAAGTGACGCCGGTGGCCGTGGTGGCCGATGAGGAACGCGGCACCAAGATCGGCATCGCCAGCCCGCATCTCGTGCCGCTCTGCGCCATTTGCGACCCTGAGCTGACCGCCACTTGCCCACCTGGGCTGACGGCTTGTTCTGGCGCCGATGCGCTGACCCATGCGGTGGAGGCCTATACCACGCTGGCCCGCCCCATCGATCCGATGCTGACGCAGGACCATGTCTTCGTTGGCAAGAATGTGCTGAGCGACCATTTCGCCAAGCTGGCGGTGGGCAACATTTTCCGCTTCCTGCAGCGCGCCTGTGAAAACGGCGCCGATATGGAAGCGCGCGAGGGCATCATGCTGGCGGCGACGGCGGCCGGTTGCGCCTTTGGCACGGCGGGCACGGCGGCGGCGCATGCGCTGCAATATCCCGTCGGCAATTTGACGCATACGGCCCATGGCGATGGCGTTGCCTCGCTGCTGCCCTATGTCATGCAGTTCAACCTGCCCAATTGCATCCCCGCCTTCGCCGAGCTGGCCGCGGTCATCGGCCTGCCGCAGGCCGCGCCCGATGTGATGGCGCAGGGCTTCATCGATGCCGTGGCCGATCTGATGGCGGCGGTGAAGATTCCGCGCACTCTGGCCGACCTTGGCCTGCGCGAGGATCAGCAGGACTATGTGGCGACCAATTCGCTCAACGCCGCGCGGCTGGTGAAGAACAACCCGCGCACCCTCGACCTTGCCGCCATGCAGAGCATCACGCGTGCCGCCTTCACGGGTGACCGTGCCTCTCTGATCGACGCCTGAGCTTCCAAACCGGGATTTTCGCATGTCTGAAAACAGTTACACCACGCCTGATGCCGGCCCCTTCGCCATCCCGCTCGACCTGCTGATCGGCAAGGGCTGGGTGCCCGCCGCCAGCGGCCAGCGGATCGACATCATCGACCCTGCCGACGAGACGGTGATTGCCAGCGTGGCCGATTGTTCGCCCGAGGAGGGGATCGCCGCCGTCGATGCTGCCGCTGCCGCCGCCAAGGCCTGGGCCGCCATGGCGCCGCGCAAGCGTGCCGACATTCTGATGGCCTGTTTCCACATGATGATGGACAATCAGGAGTGGCTGGCCCGCCTCATCTCGCGCGAGAATGGCAAGGCGCTGCCCGATGCGCGGGGCGAGGTGGCCTATGCCGCCGAATTCTTCCGCTGGTATGCCGAGGAGGGCGTGCGCCTGCATGGCGAACTCTCGCTCTCGCCCAGCGGCGCGAACCGGATCATGGTGCAATATCAGCCGATCGGCATCGCGCTGCTGGTGACGCCTTGGAACTTCCCCGCCGCCATGGCCACGCGCAAGATCGCGCCTGCGCTGGCGGCAGGTTGCACCTGCATCCTCAAACCCGCCGAGGAAACCCCGCTGACCGCCCTTGCCGTGGCCGAGATCATGCGCCGCGCGGACGTGCCCGATGGCGTGGTGAACGTGATCAACACCAGCACGCCCGGCCCGGTGTGCAGCGCCATTCTGCATGACAGCCGCGTGCGCAAAGTCTCCTTCACCGGCTCGACCGAAGTGGGCCGCATCCTGTTGCGCGAGGCGGCCGATCAGGTCATCTCGGCCTCGATGGAGCTGGGCGGCAATGCGCCGTTCCTGATCCTTGAGGATGCCGATCTTGATCTGGCCATCGAGGGCGCCATGGTTGCCAAGATGCGCAATGCGGGCGAGGCCTGCACCGCGGCCAACCGTTTCTATGTCGACCGCCGCATTCACGACGCCTTTGTCGAGAAGCTGGTGGCCGCCATGCAGGATTACACGATGGGGCCGGGCCTTGACCCTGCCACCAAATGCGGCGCCATGATCAACCGTGAGGCGATCGACAAGATCGAGCGTCTGGTGGCCGATGCCCTGGCCAAGGGCGCCGAGGCCAGGCTGGGTTGCGAGACGCCGGCGGGCAAGGGCTTTTTCTATCCACCCTCGGTGCTGGCCAATGTCGGTGCGGGATCGGAATTGCTGACCACCGAGATCTTCGGCCCCGTGGCCGCCGTCATTCCCTTCGATGATGTCGATTGGGCGGTCGAACAGGCCAATGCCACGGAATTCGGTTTGGCTGCTTATGTTTACACCGAGAACCTCAAGGCAGGTCTTGCCCTTGCGGAACGCATCGAATGTGGCATGGTAGCGCTAAATCGCGGGTTGGTGTCCGACGCTGCCGCGCCCTTTGGCGGGGTGAAGCAGAGCGGCCTTGGCCGCGAAGGCGGTCATCACGGCCTGCTGGAATATTGCGAAGCCAAATATGTCGCGGTTGCCTGGTAATCAGGAACCATGCCGGGGCGGCCATCCGTCCCGGCCAATCCAATTAAGATAGAGGGTGCGGGTCAGAGCCATGGTCGATGTAACACGACGGATCTTGCTGAGCGGAACGGCGGCCAGTGTCGCCATGGTGGGCATGGGCAAATCGGGACGCGCCTTTGCCGCGACCCCGCGCTCCAACCAGCCCGATACGGAATGGCGTTACTATGCGGCTGATCAGGCCAACACGCGCTATTCGCCGCTCGAACAGATCAATGCGGCCAATTTCGGCGATCTGGAAGTGGCGTGGAGCTTCAAGACCGATGTTCTGGGCGCTCGCAAGGAGTACCAGTTTGAATCGACCCCGCTGCTGATCAAGGGGCGCTTGTTCACCACCGCAGGTTCGCGCCGCGATTGCGTGGCGATCGACGCGGCGACTGGCGAGCTCCTGTGGATGCACCGCATGGACGAAGGCCTGCGCGCTGAAAATGCGCCGCGCCAGCTTTCCGGGCACGGCGTCTCCTATTGGACCGACGGCACGAAGGAGCGCATCCTTTACGTCACCATCGGCTATCAGCTCATCGCGCTCGATGCGGCAACGGGCATTCCCGATCCGGCCTTCGGCAACAATGGCATTGTCGATCTCAAGCAGGATTTCGACCAGACGATTGATCTGGTCAATTCCGATGTCGGCCTGCATTCCACGCCGCTGGTGGTGCGTGACGTGGTGGTGGTGGGCGCGGCCCATACCGCCGGCGACGTGCCGGCCACACGCAAGAATGTGAAGGGCTACGTTCGCGGTTTCGATGTCCGCACGGGCAAGCGGAAATGGATCTTCCACACCATCCCGCGCAAGGGTGAGTTCGGTTACGATACATGGCTGGATGGTGACGCCGAGATTGCGGGCAATTGCGGCGCCTGGGCGCAGATGTCGGCCGATGAGGAGCTGGGGCTGGTCTATATTCCCGTCGAATTGCCCACGGGTGACGAGATGGGCCTGTTCCGTCGTGGTGACGCGCTTTTCGGGGAATCGCTGGTCGCGGTCGATCTCGAAACGGGTGTGCGCAAATGGCATTACCAGTTCGTCCACCACGGGCTGTGGGACCGCGACGTCCCTTGCGCGCCGATCCTTTGCGACATTCCGGTGCACGGCAAGATCGTCAAGGCGCTGGCTCAGCCCACCAAGCAGGCGTTCCTTTATGTGCTGGACCGCGCGACCGGCAAGCCGATCTGGCCGATCGTGGAGCGCAAGGTTCCCGCCGGCGACGTGCCGGGCGAATGGTATTCACCCACCCAGCCCGTGCCCACCAAGCCGCCGGCCTATGATTCGCAGGGCGTGACCATCGATGATCTGATCGATTTTACCCCCGAACTGCGCGCGCAGGCGGTTGAGCTGATCAAGAACTACCGGATCGGGCCGCTCTTCACCCCGCCCACCCTGTCAAAGCCGGGAAGCTGGGGGACGATCAACAATCCGGGGGTGCAGGGTGGCACCAACTGGCCCGGCGGCTGCTATGACCCTGACACGCACATGGTCTATGTCTATTCCAAGACGCAGCCTTCGGTGATGGGGATCATTGCCAACTCCGACCCCAAGGTCTCGGATTATCCCTATGTGCATGGCATCGACGGCAGGAAGCCGCGCGCGCAGACGGCGATGGGATCGGAAACCGGTGGTGGGGCAGCCCTGCGCCGCCTGCCGCCGCCCTCGGGGGCCAAGGGGCCGCCGCCCGGCGTGTTGGCGGTGCAGGGCCTGCCGCTGCTCAAGCCGCCCTATGGCCGCATCACCGCTATTGACCTCACCAAGGGCGATCTGGCCTGGCAGATCGCCCATGGCGAAACGCCCGACAATGTGCGCAACCATCCGCTGCTCAAGGGCAAGAAGATCCCGCGCACCGGCCGCCCGGGCAATCTGGGGCCGCTGTGCACCAAGACGCTGGTGATCTGCGGTGAGGCGGGGTTCTACACCAATGAATACGGTGTGCGCGGCGCCATGCTGCGCGCCTATGACAAGGCGACCGGCGAGGAAAAGGGGGCGGTTTATATGCCTGCCCCGCAAAGCGGATCGCCGATGACCTATATGCTCAAGGGCAGGCAATACATCGTCGTGGCGATTGGCGGCGGCAATTACAGCGCTGAACTGGTGGCGTTCCGGCTGCCGGGAATGGCCTGACAGGATTGGCGAGGATTTAAGATGATGATGCGCAAGAGTTTGATGGTTGTGGCATCCGCCATGGTGCTGGCCGGTTCATTCGCCGCAAAGGCTCAATCGGATGGACGGACGGTCTGGGACGGCACCTATTCGGCGGCGCAGGCGACGCGCGGCAAGGCGGTCTATGCCGCCAATTGCGCCATGTGCCATGGCGAGACACTGGCGGGGATCGACGTGGCACCGCCGTTGGTGGGCTCGGCCTTTCTCAACAACTGGAACAGCACCACCACCGCCGACCTGTTCACCCGCATTCATGACACGATGCCGCTCAACAACCCCGGCTCGCTGGGCGGGCGCAGCGTGTCCGATGTCGAGGCTTATATTTTCCAGATGAACGGCTTCCCCGCCGGCACCATCGATCTGCCGCCCAACCCGGCGATGATGGGGACCACCAAGATCCTGAGCACCAAACCCTGAACAAGAATGCGGGAGCCTCGGGCTCCCGCTTCGTTTGCGCCGCGTATGGTGCTGGCGGTCACTCGCCGGCCCAGTCCGGCAGCGTTTTTGTGCGCGCGAGAAACTGGGCGACACCCTTGCGGAAATCCGCGCTGCCATAGACCAGGGCGATCAGGTCTTCGATATCGGGCAGCAGTGCCTTCTGGCCACGCAGCAGGGTTTCCTTGGTGACGCGGGTGGTCAGCGGCGCATTTTCCGCCGCGCGCTGGCAAAGCGCCTCGGCCTCGGTCTCCAGTGCGTCGCGTTCGACGATGCGCAGCAGAAAGCCGCTGTCGTGAAGTTGCTGCGCGGTGAGGAATTCGCCCAGCAGCACCATGCGCTTGGCATATTGCACGCCCACCGCGCCGCCGATGCGTGCCAGGCTGAGCGCGGAGAGGCAATTGCCGATGGTGCGGCCGATGGGCGAGCCAAAGCGCGCGTCCGGCGTGGCGATGCGGAAATCGCAGGCGGCAGAGATGTTCATGCCGCCGCCCACCGCCCAGCCTTCGACCAGGGCGATGGTGGTGCAGGGGATGGCATCGACCGCGCTCATGCATTCGTCGATGTCGCGTTCGTAATCAACGCCCTGCTGGCCGGTGGTGTAATCGGCGAACTTGCTGATGTCGGTGCCCGAAATGAAGGCCTTTGCGCCCACGCCGCGAAAGGTGGCGACGCGGATGGCGCGGTCTGCGGCGATGTCGCGGGCGGCATCGCGCAATTGGTGCCACATCTGGCTGGTCAGCGCATTATGTGCGGCGGGATTGGAAAAGCGGATATGGGCGGTGTGGCCCTGCTTTTCGTAAATGACGCGCGGCGTCTCGCTGGTGGCCTCGCTCACTGGGCAGACTCCGTGGCCGGCAGCAGGCCCTTGGCGACCAGTTCGGCGCGGATCTCGTCATTGTGCTGGTTGAGCAGCGGCGGGGGCAGGCGCACTTCCTGCGGCGTGCCGCGCATCTTGACTGGAAAACCAAGCGCCTTGAACTCGCCCTCCACCGGATGCGGGATCATCTGCACCATGTCGCGCGCCACCGCCTGTTCGCTCACCACTGCCTCGCCGTAATCGAGAATGGGGGCGGCGGGCACGCCCACGCTCAGCAGCAGGTCGATCCACTCCTGCTTGGTCCGCGTGATGAGTGTGCCAGCCAGATCGCCGATCAGCTCGGTGCGGTTGGCCACGCGCGCGGCATTGGTGGAATAGCGCGGGTCGTCCTGCAATTCCTCGCGGCCCAGCGCCTTGATGAAGGTCAGCCACAGGCCCTGGTTGGCCGCGCCGATGACGAACCAGCCATCCTTGGCCAGCACTGCCTGATAGGGGGCCGACATGCGGTTGGCCGAGCCGATGGGGGTAGGGGCCTTGCCGGTGCCCCAATATTCGGTCGTCTCCCAGATCGAGAGGCCCATTGCCGCTTCCAGCAGCGAAGCGTCAATATATTGCCCCTTGCCGCTGGTCTGCCGCCCGATGATGGCCGAAAGGATGCCATAAGTGCAGAACAGGCCCGCGCCCAGATCGGCCACCGCGATGGAATTCTTGGCCGGCTCCATACCGGGAAAGCCATTCGAGGACAGCACGCCCGAGGTGGCCTGCGCGATAAGGTCGAAACCGGGATGCTGCGCCCAGGGCCCTGTCTGGCCAAAGCCGGAAATGCTGGCATAGACAAGGCGCGGGTTGATCGCGCTCAGCGTATCATAATCAATGCCAAGGCGCGCGGCCACGCCGGGCCGGGCGTTTTCAACCACCACATCGGCGGTCTTGACCAGCGCATAGAGCACCTCGCGGTCGGCCTCATCCTTCAGGTTCAGCGTGATCGAGCGCTTGTTGCGGTTGAGCGCGAGAAAGCCGGGGCTGTCTTCACCCTTCAGGCGGAAGCCCATCGAGTGACGGGTGGAATCGCCCGTTTTGGGCGGTTCGATCTTGATGACATCGGCGCCCATGTCGCCCAGCAGCATGCAGCAGAATGGTCCTGCCATCACCTGCGATATGTCGAGCACCCGGATGCCGGCGAGAGGCTGATCAACTTTGGTCACCATCGTTCCCCCAGAGTTTTGCAGGATCCTGAAAAGCGGGATGCGAAATGTCGTCACTCCCTCTCAGGATCATATTGTATATGATCTGACTGCTTGCTAGCATCCTCCCGAGAAAAGGACAACCGTGGTTGCGGCTATGGTCGATGATTCGGAAAACAATTAATAAATCAAATATTTGGGAGATAGCCACGTTGACCGACATTCAGGGAATCCAGAGGCGGAGTTCTTTCCGGAAAGGTTCGCGCCGCTTTGCTTTCACCACTTTGCTGTCCATTCTGGTTGCCACGCCGCTGGTTGCGGCCCCCGACGGCGACTGGGCCAACTATGGCCGCGACGCAGGCGGTGAGCGTCACTCGCCGCTGACCCAGATCACGCC
Source organism: Sphingomonadales bacterium (assembly GCA_028871475.1). Classification (GTDB taxonomy): domain Bacteria; phylum Pseudomonadota; class Alphaproteobacteria; order Sphingomonadales; family Sphingomonadaceae; genus Novosphingobium. The sequence goes on from JAGWMZ010000047.1 coordinate 22,571, forward strand.
GGGGAATGTGGCGCATCTCAAGAAGTTGTGGACCTATCACATGCGCCCACCGGGCGTGAAGGCGGAAACATTTCCCGGTGCCAACCCCGAGTTGATGCGCCGCTTTTCCACCGGCTTTGCCGCCTCGGAAGCAACGCCGCTGGTGGTGAAGGACATCATGTATGTCTCCACGCCCTATCATCGCGTTGTGGCGCTCGATGCGGCGACGGGCAAGGAAAGGTGGTTTTTCGAACTGCCCGGACGTGACCAGCCCTCCACGCGCGGGGTGGCCTATTGGCCCGGTGACAAGGGCGCGGGGCCGCGCATCGTGTTCGGCACGCGCAGCGGTTTGCTGATTGCCCTGGATGCGGCCACTGGCAAGCCGGCGGCCGGCTTTGGCGAGAATGGCACCGTCAAGCTCAAGACGCCCGAGGTGATGAACGGCTTTCCCGCGCCGTTGGGGATGAGCAGCCCGCCGGCCATCTACAAGGATCTGATCATCACCGGCTCGCGCGTGCAGGAAATGCCGGTCAAGGGCGCGGCGGGCGATGTGCGTGCCTGGGACGCGCGGACCGGCGCGCTGGTCTGGACCTTCCACACGGTGCCTCGCCCGGGCGAGGTCGGCTATGACACATGGGAGAAGGGCAGCACGCAGGCGCGTTCGGGCACCAATGTCTGGACCATGCCGCAGGTCGATACCGCGCGCGGCATCGTCTATCTGCCCATCGGCGCACCCACGCTCGACCGCTGGGGCGGCGATCGCAAGGGCCTCAACCTGTTCGCCAATTCGGTGGTTGCGGTGGATGCGAAGACCGGCAAATATCTCTGGCATTTCCAGACCGTGCACCACGATATCTGGGACCTCGACCTGCCGGTGCTCAATCTGATCGACCTGCGCAGGAACGGCAAGGTGATCCCCGCGCTGGTGGTGATGAACAAGACCGCGATCATGTTCGTGCTCAACCGTGTGACGGGCAAGCCGCTGATCCCGGTGCGCGAAGTGCCGGTGCCCACCCAAAGCGACGTGCCCATGGAGCAGGCCTGGCCCACCCAGCCCATGCCGCTTTCTCCCCCGCCACTGGCGCGCACCTCGTTCCGCATGGATGAGATCCTCGATGCGACGCCCGAACTCTCGGCCACCTGCCACAAGATGGCGGTGGACATGGACATCGCTCCCAGCACGCTGTTCCAGCCGCTGAGCAGGAACCATGCGGTCAACACCTATCCCAGCAGCCTGGGCGGGGTGGATTGGGGCGGCGGCGCCTTCGATCCGGCGACCGGCCTTTACATCATCAATGTGAACGCGCTGGGCGCGCCGTCAAAGCTGGTCCAGTCCGATGATGGCACCTGGAACACCGGCTACACCTATTTCGTCGATTCCAAAACGGGCATTCCCTGCCAGAAACCGCCCTTTGGCGAGCTGGTGGCGGTCGATGTCGCCAAGGGCAAGGTCGCCTGGCGCCACCCCATCGGCGACAATGGCAATCCTGCCCTCAAGGATGCGGGCACATTGTCCGCTGGCGGACCGATCACGACGGCGAGTGGACTGACCTTCATCGGCGCCACGCGTGACAGCCACATCCGCGCCTATGACACGCGCACGGGCAAATTGCTGTGGCAGGACATCATGGCTGGTTCGAATTACGGCATGCCGATGACCTATCGCACGCCAGGGGGGAAGCAGGTGCTGGCGGTGGTCAGCACCGGCGGTTTCGGTTTTTCACCGGCCACCAGCGATGAACTGGTCGCTTATGCGCTGCCCTGATATATGACGCTGACAAGAGGATGCCCCCGATGCGCAAACTGATCCTGACCTCGACTGTGCTGGCCGTGTCGCTGGTGGCCGGCCATGCCCTGGCGGGCGATCAGCCGGCAATGCCCGTACCCATGCCCGCGCCCGGCGCGGCGTCCCTGGAGCCGCCGCCGGGCCCCGGCCTTGACCTCATCAATCAGCATTGCAAGTTCTGCCATGCGACATCGCAGGTGTTCATGAAAAAGCGCAGCCCCGAGGAATGGGATGCGGTGATCCAGATGATGATCGACCGGGGTGCGGAGCTGTCGCCCGAGGAGACCAAGGTGGTCATGGATTATCTGACCGCCCATTACGGAACGGGCGCAAGCTGATCAGCTGAAACAGACCCCCGCGCCGCCCAGATTGCGGCGCGGGGGCTGATGCATCAGGGGCGCATGTAGCGGGGAAGTTCGCCAGCGACCTTGGTGTGGATGCGGTAAATGCTGGTCGACGCGGTGATGTAGAGCGTGTGCCCATCCTGCGCGAAGGCCAGGTTGGCCGCGGTTTCGGGCAGCTTGATCTGGCCCAGCACCTTGCCCTTGGGCGTGATGATGCGGATGCCGCCCGGGCCCGTCATCCAGATGTTGCCCGCCATGTCGATCTTGAGTCCGTCCGGCCCCGACTGGCCGGGAAAGCGGATGACCTCGCGCATGTTCGACAGCGTGCCGTCCGCGGCCAGATCATAGGCGCGCAAATAGCCTTCCGGCCCCCAGTTGTCGACATAGAGCGTCTTGCCGTCCGGCGAAATGCCGATGCCGTTGGGGAAGGGCATGTCGGTGATGGCGGCCGTCAGCTTGCCCTTGGTGTCATAGCGGAACACGCCCGCGAAGGGCAGCTCCTGCGCCGCCTTGGCCCCTTCCTTGAGGTAGTTCAGGCCAAAGGGCGGATCGGTGAACCACAAAGCACCGTCCCTGGCATAGACCACATCATTGGGGCTGTTGAGCCGCTTGCCCTGATAATGGGTGATGTAGGGCTTCATCTGCCCGGGCGCGTCCATACGGGCAATGTCACGCGCGCCCATGCGCGCCACCACACTTATGGCGCCCGGCGTGGGGGCCGCGCCGTTCGAGCCGACATCGACATGGGGCGGATGCTGTGCCAGTCCGCCCGACTCGCCGTTGAGCAGTTCGACCTTCCCCTCGGGCGTCACCGCATACATCTTGTCGTCGCGCACGTCGGAGAAGAACAGGCGGCCCTTGTACCACATCGGCCCTTCGGTGAAGACGAAGCCGGTGGCGACGCGTTCGATCGGCTGAGAGGCATCGACCAGCGCGTCCAGCGCCGGGTCCATCCGCTCGATATGCGGCGTGACGACGGGGCGGGGCGGCGGAGCGCCGTTCTGCGCCAGTGTCACCTGCGCCGGGCCCAGCGTGCTCAGTGCCCCGATCATTGCCAGGGCGCACAGGGGGTTACGGATATGTCGCATGGTCACTCCCTTCAGACCGCGTCGGTCAGCAGGACCAGATAGTCCTTGTTGAGCACGGTGTTTTCAATCAACGGCCATGCCCGGCGATGCTGGGGAGAGCGAATCCAGACCTGCCGCTGCTCCTCACTCTCATAGGTCAGCTGGAAGCGATAGTTGATGCCATGGGCCGGTGCCGGGCGCCCCTGAATGACACTGCGGATCTTGAGCATCTTGAGGTCGATGAAGCCGCGGCCGCGAAAGCTTTGCGCGGCGGGCAGGAAGTCGCGGTGATAGTGGTCGAGCATTTCCTGCTCGCGCGCCGGGTCCACCGCGAGATCGCAATAGAGCACGATCGGTTTGCGCGCGCCGCCCGGTTTGCCGGCGGCCATCGCGCCGCTGCCCCCCGTCGAGGCAAATGAGAGGCCCGCCAGCCCCAGGACCTTCATCAGATTACGTCTTTGCATGGTGTTTTCTCCCATCATGTCTTGTGGATCGGTTGAGGGCCACATCATCCGGCCCGGGCTGAAGTCGTTGAGAGGTGGGCTAGTGGATTGATTTTGACATTTGCATCCCCTGGCGGATGGGATGGGTCTGCAAATGTCAAAATCGTAAAATCCACTAGCATCAAAGGTTTCTAGTGGTCCGAAAAGATTCTGACATTCGAACACGCCCTTTC
>JAGWMZ010000082.1 GCA_028871475.1 Sphingomonadales bacterium
CGCGGACCATCACGTCATACTTGGGGGCGGCGGCATTGCTGGAATTGACCGGGCGCAGGCCCACCACGAGGTCGAGCGTGGCGGTCTGGATCTTGCCCATGTAAACGCCAGCGCCGTTGAGCCTCAGTTCACCGATATTCATGGCCGTATTCTCCTCTGGCCCGACACCCTCTTGCGTCCTAGGTGCCGAAAGTTGGTTCGCGTCTTTGGCCCCTTGGCCCCAGACACCCATCCTCATTCCCCTCAACTCTTCCCCGCCCGGTGCCCGCCCAGCGCCGCGCCGCCGGAGCCGAGCAAGGCCAGCATCCCGGCATGACGCCAAGCGCCGCAGGCTGGAGACTGATGCCCCGAGCGAACATCACTCGAGGCATCGCGCGCAAACCGTCAGGCCGCGTCCAGATAGGTCGGATTGTCGTTGGCCGATGCCGCCACGCGAAAGCCAGACCGGCGCTGCGGTCGCAGCCAGGCGACGTTGTAGCTGCCGTCGCTCTGCCGAAAGGCGTTGATCGCCAGAGGACGCGCCATCGAGGGATCATCGATCCGGCCTTGCAGGAAGCATTCGCCGGTCGTCTTCGAGGTTTGCTCCCACAGCGCGCCAACCTGGACGGCGGCACCGGCGGGGCTGCGCGTGCAGATTTCATAGCGAGGGGCATTGGGATGGTTCGAGGCTACACCGCGTAAGGCGAAGTTCATGGCGACGGTAAGTGTGGCGATACTGCCGGTCAGCGCACCGCGGTCGTTGGCGCGAATGGTGCCGATGTTCATGGGGTTTTCCTTTGGCAAAGGCCCCGTCTTGCATTCTAGGGGCCGCAGGGTGGGATGCGTCTCTGGGCGCCTGCGCCCATGACACTCATCCTCCACCCGCTTGGCTCCATCCTCGGCGGATCACGAGACAGGGTCAGCCGTTCCGCACAGATGCACGGTAGTAAGGCGTGTGCAGGCCACAGATGTTCTCCGGCGACCAGCGCAGATGCCCACCGGACAGGAAGCGCCCATCCTCCGGCTTCACAGTCACCGGCCCATTGGCCGGAACATCGAAGAACGTGCCGTTGATTGGGTCCATCGTCGCCACCCAGCATTTCTCGAAAGTGACGGGTTGGCCGAGGTCGAGCGCGATCAAGTCCGGGATCGGCACGATCGCGTAAAGGCAGAAGAGGAAGGATGTGGAGCAGGCATTGTCGATAACTTCGGCAAGCTGCTCGTGGCTGATGATCGGCGCGCGCCGCCGCCGGGAATGGCGTGGTAGGGCGCGGTCGGCCGGATGGCGGTTGCCACAGGCCTTTCGGAACTCCCCGATGGTGTAGCCGAGGTTGTTCAGCGCAAATTGCAGATTGGCGGTGACGGCAAGCTCGCTGGCCTGAGGCCAAGGGCGATGCGAGAAGACCAGCGCATCATCGAGCCAGCGCTCGGCACTGAAGCGGAACAGCAATTCGCAATGGTCATAGCTGGCGAAGAGATCGGCCACGCTGCTGTCATCGCGCTCGGCAGCATGGTCCTCCCAGGCATAGCGAATGGCGTCGATGGCCTCGCTGTCTTCGTCGAGGTCTGCCTCATGCAGGCACGAGCGCAATTGTGGCGCCACCTCGTGATACCAGGTCTGGTAAGGTTCGGCGGGCGGGAACTCGGCCTCCATGGCATCCTCGATAGCATTGCCGTCATAGCGGGCGTCGATGATCTTCTCGGCCAACGCGTTGAGGCTTTTGAGCGACCAGCAGTCGGAGCGGTCCCGCCAGTAACGGGTATGCGGGAAATTGTCAGCCAGTGCTCCGACCCAGCTTTCACCAGCGGCGCTGGCCAGAAAGGCTGGATCGGCAAGAGCATTGGGCGCGGGTAGAGTGGGAACGGTGAACATGGGTTTTGGGCCTCCTTTCAGGTCACCCACCCATCGCCCTCTCGACTTTGCCACCTGTGGCATCATCCACATGTTCACCTGTCCACATGTGGACCTATGAAGCCGTGGACATGTGAACAGGTGGACGTGTCATCTCGGCCCAATCGCTGAAGCCAGAGGGACATCGCTCAAGGCTGAAGGGCTGCTGGGGCGATTGCCGCGCAGCAATGGCGGCAATCGCCGCCTGCACCCCCTCCTGATCGTTGTCGGGCAGGAGGACGACCTGCCGAATGCCGGAACCGACGGCGAAGCCAGCAAAGTTGCGCAGGCCAAAGCAGGTGCCAGCCTCGTGGCCTGTAAGTTGGCGATAGGCGCAGGCCGTCTCAAAGCCCTCCGCAATCCGCATGGTGGCGCCCGCGAAACTGGCGGGCCAGGATCCGCCGCGCGAATGGCCCAGCATCATGCGATGCGTGCGCTGGCCGGTTACGGGGTCCAAAAACAGGCGCTGGATAGCAATGACGCGCTGCGCTCGAAAGACGCCGACCAGCAAGGCTGGCAGGCGTCTGGGCGATGGGCCGCGCCCCATTGGGCACGCTGGATGGAACCGTACATCGGGCGGGATCACGGTGATGCCCCGGATCTCGCGCAGATAGCGGTGGGCGAGTGTTCCCGTTATCGCTACCCCTTCGGACCAGAGCCGCTGAAAGGGCGCGGTCCGATCATTGGCCGGCACGGGCAAAGCCCGCTGGCTGCCAACTGGATGCCCCAGCACTTGCCGGATGGCCCGCATGACATCCCCGCCATCGCATCCGGCAAAGCAATGGACGAGGATCGAATGCTGCCCTTGCCGGATCGAGAGGCTGGGCGTGCGATCCTCATGCGCCGGGCATGGCACAAGCGCATAGCGGCCATTCCAATGCCCCCCGAGGCGGGCAACGATGGCCAGCGTCTCGGCGGTGGGTTGAAAGCGCATTCTGACAAGCTCCTGAAAGGATGGGGTCAGCCACGGCAATGGCGGCAGCCAGAGCCGTCGCAACAATCAGCCCAGGCGCTGATGTGGAGGGTCGAGCCGTCCTTGAAACGCGCGGATACGCCCGTGGCATATTCCAGCGTGCTGGCATCACGATCGAGCTCGAAACGCCAGTCTTCTTCAAGCCTTTCCCAGACCTCGTAAATATGGACGAGGTTGCAATTGAAGTCGGGAAAGGAATGGCGCGCGAGGTCGGCGATGGTGACCTCGGCGCCGAACCTTTCGTGGGCGCGGTCGACGACAAGCTGCCCGCACATCAGTAATCCTCGGGCAGCAGGATGGTCATCACCCGCGTGGTGATCGAGGCATCGGCAGGATCCTCCGAGCCGAATTCCATCGCCGCGTCGTAATAATCGATCTTCATCCACACTTTGCGGCCGAGAAACTCGATCGCGGCAAAGTCCCGCTCGGGGCTGTCTTCCGAGAAGGTGCAATGGCGAAAGGCCGCCATCAGGCGGGCTTGCAGCACGATGGTTTCCTCGGGCGCGCCCTCGCTCTCGGCCAGGCGCTCGAGGCAATTGCGGGTGATGACGATGCGAGCGCTGCGGTCGAGGCCAAGGCGAGTGCGATCATTGAGCCGGGCAATCTGTTCTAGGCGCGCGTCTGCGCCCGCCGACGTGGCGGTGGTCAGCATGATGGTTCTCCGGTGGGTGGGCGTCAGGCGGTGAGCGCAAGGAGCGCGGACAGCGCGGGATCGATAGTGAAGCCGAGCGCTTGGGCCAGCGCGATGGCAGCCTCGATGTCGGCGGTGGTCAGGTTGAAAGCGGCGGCGAAGTCGCCCAGCGTTTCATGCACCTTGGGTTGAACGCCATGGAGCTTGCCCGCCGCTTGCGTGACGGCGAAGGGCCAGCAATGGGCCACGCCGACAACACCCTCCGGCAGGATCAGCAGCGTGTCGCCGCTGGCGATCCGATCATCGGTCTGGGTTGCGTCATAGGCATTGCCGGTGCTGGCAAAGCCGTGAATGCGCCGGGCTGTGAAGGCGAAGCGTTCGCTGTCGGTGAGCATGAGGCGTAATCTTTCGGGCGAGCGGAATTGCTCGCACCGCCGCCTCCACCTCCACTTTTCGCCACATGGGGGAGCGTCGATCGATGCCCGAAGGCGCATTGCTTCACTCGAACGGCAGCATTCCCATCAGTCCACGCCCGGCCCACCGCGTCGCAGTCTGCTCAACGGCAAGTTCCTCCTCCCAGGTCCGGCAAAGCCCAAAGGCTTCCCGCGGCGAGCCCTCAATCCATGTTTTCCAGTGATCCTGACGAAGGATCACCGGCATACGGTCATGGACCTCGCGCATCTGGGGCGAGCTTTCGACCATGACCATGGTGTAGGCATCGCCCCATTCTTCTGTCGCCCGCCATAGACCGGCCACCGCGAATGGCTCGCCACCCGGGAAGGAATACCAAGTCCGGGTCATCTGCCCCGCTTCACCTTCTGGCTCAGCCCAGGCCGAGACCGGGATCAGGCAGCGGCGGCTTTCAAAGCTGGCCCGCCAGAAGGAGGTGCTCAGCTTGTCGTCGCGGGCATTTGTGACAGGCTTGGGTTTGAGTTTCTGACCGTTGCGGCCGGTCATGATGAGCGGGAAGCCCCAGTTCATCACCTTCAGGCGCCGCCCCGCCATCACCAGCCCGGGATAACCGGGATAGACTTCTTCGCTGTAATTGGCGCCTTGGGTGGTTTCGACACCAAACAAGTGAGCAATGTCAGCGGCAGGTTTATTCAGACGATAAAGGTTGCACATGCGGTCTTGCCTCACGTTATGTGGCATGACTGTCAACCTGCGTTGGCCTGAATACGGTTTTTCAGTGACATCAGTTGCATGGATGGCAATCGACAACATCTTTTCCGCACTTGCGAAATTCATGTTGCAGTGCGAAATGAAACTCGCCTTTCAGGCATCCTCTCCCAAACTTTCCAAAGGCCGGCCTTCGGGCTGGCCATTTTTTTGCCCGATGGTCTGTGCCACCTCGGGCGCGGCCCTATTGCCTAAAAGTTCCCATTATGTTCTCATTTGTGGCTCACCCGATTCGGGCTGGAGCCCATGCGAAAACCAACAACGATTGAACACCTCTACCTTGATTTTGATGGATTCTTTGC
>JAGWMZ010000017.1 GCA_028871475.1 Sphingomonadales bacterium
TCCGCCGCCGGCTGCTCCGGCGCCCGTGGCCACCGCGCCCACGGCCGATGCACCGGCACCCTCCGCGCCCACCCCGCGCATCGTCTCGGTCGGTCCCGGCGGCTTCCTGCGTCAGGGCCCCGGCGATCAGCAGGCGCCGATTCCCCCGGCCCCGCCGCGCCGTCTGGTGCCTGCGCGCCCCAGCCCCGAGATCGCCGACAAGACCAGCCTGCTGGATCTGAACGACCGCATCTGCCGCTGGCCGATGGGCCATCCCGGTGAGCCCGACTTCCATTTCTGCGGTGAGAAGGTGAACCCCGGTTTCCCTTATTGCGTGGAACATTGCGGTCGCGCCTATCAGGCCCAGTTGCCGCGCGGCGCGCGCCGTCCTCCTCCGCCCCTGCCCTTTGGCGGTCCGCGCCTGCGCTGACCCCTCATTCGGCGTCCTGATATACAAGAACGCGCGGCAGCCGACTTGCGGTATGCCGCGCGTTTTGTCATGGCACCGGCATGATACAAGCCAACTCGCCGTCCTTGCGCATCAGGCAAGCCCTGCCTGCGCTGACGCTGGCGATCTTCGTGCTGATGATCCTGATCGGCCTGCTCGTCCCGCTCTACACCGACGAGGTGGGCTGGCGCCTTCAGGAGCGGGCCGCGCTTGACGACGTTGACAAGCTCTTTTCCGAACAATGTGGCCCCAACACGCTGGCGGTGCCTCCATGGTTCATGATGCCGGTGCGCTGGTATTCAGGCTTTTTCAACACGCTCTGGCCCGCACCGCTGGGCATTCGCGTCTCGGGTATCGGCTATGCACTGGTCTGGGCCGGCCTGCTGCTGATGCTGATTTTCCGCGTGACGCGCGCGGCAGCCCGACGCCGTGATCTGGTCATGCTGTCCTACGGCCTGATGGGACTGGGTGTTCTGCCGTGGCTTTTCATCTGGAGCCGCCCCGAACAACCCATCATATTGGCCGCCACCGGGGCCATTCTCATTGCCTTGCCACCACCCGCCAGCAGGGCCCATTGGTGGCGCCCGCTCGCGATCCTGCTTCTTGGCACGATCGCCATGGCCTATCATTTCAAGTCGCTTGTACTAATCCCCCTGTTCATCGTCGCCATCGCCGTTGCCATGCCAATGCGCCGGGGCTGGCTGATCCAGGCCCCCTGCATGGCGGCGATGATCGCGATGAGTTCTGTGTCAGCCCATTACTGGCTCGACCGCATGGCATGTCCAAATGACCCTGCCATGGCTGCCGAACACGCCAGCCAAAGCCTTGGCCTGCAACTGCTGACCAGCAACGGCTGGGCCACCGCCCCCTTTCGCCTGATCGCCAATTACAATATGCCGGCCTATGTGGCGCAGGCGGCTCCCGACATCACCCCCATGGCCAACTGGCTGCCACCGCAGCGCGTGTCGAAGCTGACGCAAATTCTTTGGACGATAGGCCTCATTCTCCTGTGGCTGCCGGGGTTCGTACTCGCCGTCTGGAGCATGGTGGCCGCGATCCTTCGTCGACAAGTCTCTCCCGAAATGCTGCTCGCATGGGGCGCATTCTCCGCGGCCTCCGCCTGGTGCATGAGCCAGATCGTGCGCAACAGCTACGAAGCCAGCTTCGTCCTGCCGCTGTTGATCCTGACCTTTGTCCTTGCCCTTTCACGTCAGCATGTGCCTGCCAGATTGCCCCATGTGCTTCATCGCGTTGCGGCGTTGATCGCCTGCATGCTCCCGCTGAGCGCTCTGGGTATTATGGCGATCTACGGGTCCTGGCTGGTCGACGTCTCGTCAAGGGGTGGTTACCTACCCGGGCAATCCTCCTCGGTCGGCCTCGCGCATTATCCTGTAATCCGGCAACAGGTCGAGCGCGCGGCGGCGGCTTGCGGCATTACGCAAGCCCACCATCCACAGCGTCTGTTGCTGGACGATGTCACCTATTTCACCTTCATGCAAAGCCACCTGCCAGACCATAAAAATTCAGTCCTCGTGCCCCGCTACAGCGGTCGGCTGACCGATCCGCTGGCCTATCTGCGGCAGATCAGATCCTCAGGCGTCATCCTGGGATGCTCGGCCCTGCCGCCAGCGCTGCGCGCCAGAGCCCATGTGGACGGCCAGTTCTGCTGCATCAGCCCGGACCAATGGACCACACCACAGTGACACCATGCGCCCCATGACCGAACCGAATCGACCCGCAACGGGCTATCTCCGGCTGTTCAATATGCTGCGCCATTGGGTCGTGGCCTGCGCCTTTCTCGCGCTGGCGGCCGGGCTGCTGCTGCCGGTCCACAGTGATGAACTCGGCTGGCGGCTGCAGCAAAGGTTCTGGATCGACGGCGTCGACAGGCTTGCCGCTGGTCAATGCGGGGCTGGGACGCTGGCTGTGCCGCCGCTGTTCATGTGGCCGGTGCGCTGGTATTCGGCCTTCACCAATCTGCATGCCGCCCCGCCCTTCTGGGTGCGCGCATCGGGCGTGGCCAATGCGTGCCTCTGGGTCTGGATGGTCCTCAAACTCATCCGCCGGGTTTCGCGCGATGGCAGTCAGCGGCACATCATCGCGGTCATCGCCTGCGCGCTGATCGGGCTTGGCTGCACGCCGCTGCTGCTGGTGGGAAGCCGGCCCGGACAGCCCATCATCCTCACCCTGACGGCCGCCCTGCTGATCGCCAGCGGTGCCTGGCAGACGCCGGGCAACCGCTTTACCCCCTTTTCCGACATGCTCTACGCCACCGCCCCGGCGGCGCCGGGCATCGCCTGGCTGCGCTCGCTGGGGATTGCGGCACTGGCGATGGTGGCGCTGTCCTATCACGTCAAGGCGCTGGTGCTGATGCCTGTCTTTGCCACGGCGCTGCTGATCGCCAGCCGCGGGCCGCGTGCCCATGGACCGCGCCTGTTAAGCCTGGCCCTGCTGGTCGGCGCATCGCTCTCGGCCCTGAATTACTGGAGCACCGCGCCGGCCTGCCTGCCACAGCCCACAGCGGCGCAGGGCCCTTGGCTGGCCCTCTCCAATCTCAACTTTGCCGATTACATCGACCGCGCCGCGCCTCAGGTCTTTCCCATGGCGGACTGGCTGGCGCCCGGGCGCGTCAGTTGGGACGAGGTGCATGGTTGGCGCGGAGGCATGCAGGTGATCTGGTCACTGGCGGCGGCCTGCGCGCTGCTGGCCGCGGGCACGGCGCTATGGAAGCAGGCCCGCCAGCGCGTGCTGGCGATTGATGCGCTGATGGCGCTCATCCTGCTGCTGGTGACCTGCCTGTGGTGCGCCAGCCAGTTTGTGCGCCAGGATTACGAAACCGGCTTCGTGCTGCCGCTGCTGGTGCTGATGGTCGTGATGGGGCTGGCCTCTCCCCATGATCTGGGATGGCTCAAGCGCTTCCTGCCCGTTCTTTCGCTGGCCCTGGGCTCGCTCATGCTGCTCTCGCTGGTGCTGGTCGCCGGGCTCTACGGGCCACCGATGATCACTGCGCTGGAGGCAGACCCCGGCATCACGCATCAACCCTCTTTCGCGCCCTCACCGCAGCATTCATCGGCAAGCAGCGTTCCGTAAACCGACCATACGGGATTTTGATGAGCACAGCCCTTAACCATAAATTCGTACCGCCGTTCTTTGCCGCATGAGCATCCAGGACCCTTCTTCAACGCGCAAGACCGGTAAAGGCCTGATGACCTGGATCGAGCGGGGGCTCGGTCTGGGCGACAGCGATCGGCACGAAACCGAGGCTGAGGCGGACAGCGCCGCGCCCGATGCCCTGCCCATGCCGCCCGACACGCCGCGCCGCGCGGCCCGGCGCCAGATGCTGGCCGACATCGCCGATTTCATCATGACCCATGATCTCGAGGTCAACACCTTCACCCTGTCGACCGCGCATGACTATCTGGCCGGCCACGATCGCCACCTGACACGCGCCATCGACGAGAAGCTGGGCACGCGCGAACCGCTCAGCCAGCCCTGGCTGGAGGATGCCGCCCAGCGCAGCGGAGGCAAGGACCACGGGCAGGCACTCAACCGGCTGATGCAGCGTATGGAAGCCGATCTGGAGGCTTTCAGCGCCACCACGAAATCCGCACAAAGCGCAACGACCGATTACAACCAGACGCTGGAAGCGCATGTCGGTGATCTGGCGCGGCCTTCCGGCCCGCCACCGGTCGAGGAACTGGTCTCGATCGCCCGCGCCATGCTGGAGCGTACGCGCGAACTGGAGCATGAGATGGAGCGCAGCGCAGCGCAGACCAGGAATCTGCGCCGCAGCCTTGACGATGCCCGCCGCCGCGCCGACCACGACCATCTGACCGGCCTGCCCAACCGCCGCGCGTTCGAGGCCTGTTTCACCAAGGAATATGCCACCGCCAAGAGCAATGGCGAGCAACTCTGCGTCGCCTTTTGCGACATCGACCATTTCAAGCGCATCAACGACACCCACGGCCATGACGCAGGCGACCGCGTGCTGAAAGTGGTGGCCGACACGCTGGCCCATATTTCCAACGACCGCTGCCACGTGGCGCGCCACGGCGGCGAGGAATTCGTCGTGCTGCTGCGCGGGCGCTCGGTGCATCAGGCGTGGGAATTGCTCGACGAAACCCGCGACCAGATGGCGCGGCGCGACATGGTCAACCGGGCGACCGATGAGCCGTTCGGGCAGGTGACGTTTTCTGCTGGCCTTGCCGATGTCTTCGCCTTCGACGACCCGCGCTCGGCGCTGGGAGCGGCGGACAAGGCGCTCTATCAGGCCAAGGATATGGGACGAAACCGTATCGTTCTGGCGGAGCGACCGGCGAAGGGGTGACCCGGCCGCACCGTCGGCCTTTCTTTCGAAGCAACCAAAGAAAAGGGCCCGCCGGTCGATCCGGCGGGCCCTTTCCGTGTCAGCCGGTGAGGCCGATCAGTCGTCCGACTTCAGGAAAGCCGGGATGTGATCGGGGTTGCCGCCTTCGCTGCGCTCACGGCGCGGACCGCGATCGCCACGGTCACCACCACGGCCGCCGCGATCACCGCGCGGACCACGACGGTCGCCACGATCACCGCGATCGCCCCCACGGTCACCACGGTCACCACGCGGTTCGCGGGGCTCACGGGCGGGACGGGTGTCCTCCAGCTCAGCGCCGCTTTCCTGATCGACGACGCGCATCGACAGGCGCACCTTGCCGCGCGGATCAATCTCGAGGACCTTGACGAAGACCTCCTGACCTTCCTTGACGACGTCGGTGGGCTTTTCCACGCGCTCGTTCTTCATTTCGGAGACGTGGACGAGACCGTCCTTGCCGCCCATGAAGTTCACGAAGGCGCCGAAGTCGACGATGTTGACGACCTTGCCCTTGTAAATCTTTCCGACTTCGGCCTCTTCCACAATACCCAGGATCCAGGCCTTTGCGGCCTCGATCTGCGCCACGTCGCTGGACGAGATCTTGACGATGCCCTCATCGTCGATGTCGACCTTGGCGCCGGTGGTGGCCACGATCTCGCGAATCACCTTGCCGCCGGTGCCGATGATGTCGCGGATCTTCGACTTGTCGATGGTGATCGTCTCGATGCGCGGGGCATGAGCCGAGAGTTCCTTGCGGGTCTCGCCCAGAGCCTTCAGCATCTCGCCCAGAATATGCGCGCGGCCTTCCTTGGCCTGGGCCAGAGCCTGACGCATGATCTCGTCGGTGATGCCAGCAACCTTGATGTCCATCTGCATCGTGGTGATGCCTTCAGACGTGCCCGCCACCTTGAAGTCCATGTCGCCCAGGTGATCTTCATCACCCAGAATGTCGGACAGCACGGTGAACTTGTCGCCTTCCAGGATCAGGCCCATGGCGATGCCCGAGACCGGGCGCACCAGCGGCACGCCCGCATCCATCATCGAGAGCGAACCGCCGCAGACGGTGGCCATCGAGGAGGACCCGTTCGACTCGGTGATGTCCGAGAGAACGCGGATCGTGTAGGGGAAGTCTTCCTTGGTCGGCAGCACAGGGTGCAGCGCGCGCCAGGCCAGCTTGCCGTGGCCCACTTCGCGGCGACCGGGCGCGCCGAAGCGGCCCACTTCACCCACCGAATAGGGGGGGAAGTTATAGTGCAGCATGAAGTTCTGATACGACAGACCATCCAAGCCGTCGATCATCTGCTCGGCGTCCTTGGTGCCCAGCGTGGTGGTGCAGATCGCCTGCGTTTCACCGCGGGTGAACAGCGCCGAACCATGGGTGCGCGGCAGGAAGCCGACCATCGATTCGATCGGGCGGATCTGCGTCGTGGTGCGACCGTCGATGCGCTTGCCGTCCTTCAGGATGGCGCCGCGCACGATCTCAGCTTCCAGCTTCTTGCACACCTTGATGGCGGTCATCAGCGTCTGGCCGTCGGCCTCGGCGAACTTGGCCTTCACCTTGTCACGCGCGGCGTTCAGCGCGTTCGCGCGGGCCGACTTGTCGGTCAGCTTGTAGGCCGCGGTGATGTCCTTGCCGATCAGCTTCTTGATGTCGGCCTTCATGCCCGCCGTGTTGTCGGCAAGGTTGATTTCCCAGGGGTCCTTTGCCGCCTGCTCGGCCAGATCGATGATCGCATTGATCACCTTGCGGCTTTCGGCATGGGCGAACTGGACGGCGCCCAGCATCTCTTCCTCGGTCAGCTCCTTGGCTTCGGACTCGACCATCATCACGGCATTGCCGGTGGCAGCCACGACCAGATCGAGACGACCCTCGGCAACCTGCGCCATCGAGGGGTTGAGCTGATATTCGCCATCCTTGAAACCGACGCGCGCGGCGCCGATGGGGCCCATGAAGGGCACGCCCGAGATGGTGAGCGCGGCCGAGGCGGCGATCATCGCGACGATATCGGGCTCGGTCTCGCCGTCATAGCTCAGAACCTGAGCGATAACGTTGATCTCGTTGTAGAAACCTTCGGGGAACAGCGGGCGCACCGGGCGGTCGATCAGGCGGGAAACCAGCGTTTCCTTTTCCGTCGCGCCGCGCTCGCGCTTGAAGAAGCCGCCCGGGATGCGCCCGGCGGCCGAGAACTTTTCCTGATAGTGGACGGTGAGCGGGAAGAAGTCCTGGCCTTCCTTCACGCTCTTGGCGGCGGTCACGGCGCAGAGCACCACGGTTTCGCCATAGGTGGCCAGCACGGCGCCATTGGCCTGGCGGGCGATGCGGCCGGTTTCGAGGGTGAGGGTCTTTCCGCCCCACTCCAGCGATACGGTTTTAACGTCGAACATTCTTTTTCCTTCGCCCCGCCCGGCCCTATTGCGCGTGCGGGGTTGCTATGCCGGGGGTGCCGTCCCGGTCCGGTGCGGGGCATTGTGATCCAAGCCCCAGAGCCATCCGCCGGATTGCGGATATGCCCGTATTTTCACATGTCACATACAAGAAGCGCCCCGGCGAAGGGGCGCTTCCAGAACCGGAACCTTACTTGCGCAGGCCCAGCTTGGCGATGAGAGCATTGTAACGCTCCACATCCTTCTTCTTCAGGTAAGCGAGCAGGGTGCGACGCTTGTTCACCATCATGAGCAGGCCACGACGCGAATGGTTATCCTTGTGGTGGGCCTTGAAGTGCTCGGTCAGGGTCTTGATGCGGCTGGTCAGGATGGCAACCTGCACCTCGGGCGAACCGGTGTCGTTCGCGGCGCGGGCGTTGTCCTGAATGATTTCCTGCTTCAGTTCGGGCGAAACCGACATAATCTTACTCCGCGACATCGATGAGATTGAACCCCCGCACGACCTTCATCGCGCCTCCGTCAAGTTCCACCAGCGCCACCGGCACGCGGCCGTGATAGCTACAGTAGAGCCCGTCGGAATGGGGCTGTCCGAGAAGAACGCGACCCTGGCGGATCGCCTTTGCCGCATCGGACGAGAGGGACAGGGCCGGGATGTCGACCAGCCCCGCCTCAAGCGGCAAAACTACCTGTTCAAGCGGCGCCCCTTGGCCGATTTCGTTCAATCTGTCCAGCGAAATCGCCTGCGCCAACGTGAAGGGGCCAGCACTCTCGCGCCTCAGCATCGTCACATGCCCCCGCGACCCCAGCGCCAGCGCGATGTCGCGCGCAAGGCTGCGGATGTAGGTTCCCTTGGACACATGGGCGCGCAAAGTCACCCAATCCACCCCGCCATCGACCAGATCGAGGCTGTGGATGGTGACATCGCGCGAGGCCAGCTCCACTGCCAGCCCCTTGCGCGCCAGATCATAGGCGCGTTCGCCATCAACCTTCAGCGCGGAATAGGCTGGCGGCACTTGGCTTATCGGCCCGGTGAAGAGCGGCAGCACCTGCGCCACTTCAGCCGCCTCGGGGATTTTCTCGCTGGTGGCCACCACCTCGCCCTCAAGGTCGAGCGTCGAGGTCTCCGCGCCGAATTTAACCTTAAAGCTGTAGAGCTTGCTGGCATCGAGCATCCGCCCGGTCAGCTTGGTCGCCTCGCCCAGCGCAATGGGCAGCAGGCCGCTGGCCAGCGGGTCCAGCGTGCCGCCATGGCCCACCTTGATCCCGCCCTTCAGCTTCATGTTGTAGCCGGCCTGCCGCAGATTGCGCTTCACCGCGCTCACCGCCTGTGTGCTGCCCAGCTCCAGCGGCTTGTCGAGGATGATCCAGCCGTGGACCACCTCAAAAGCCTCCGATCAGTCGGGCAAGGCTGAGCACATGGCCATAGAGCCATTCAAAGGGCGGGCCCACCAGCGGCTCGATCAGGCTGAAGCCGGGGAACAGACGCGGCAGCACCACCAGCAGCACCAGCACCAGCGCAAACCCCAGCCTGCGGAACTGGGCATACCAGAGCGCGGCCTGCTGCGGCAGAAGTCCCTCGACGATATGCGATCCATCGAAAGGCGGGATGGGCAGCAGGTTGAACAGCGCGAGGAAGAGGTTGATCTGGATGAAGGTGGCGACGACCACCACCGCCTCATTCGCCCAGGCGATGTCGGGCCGGGGCACGAAACGGCCCAGCAGCCCCAGCACCACCGCGCCCAGCACCGCCATCACGATGTTCGAGGCCGGGCCCGCCGCCGCCACGATCATCATGTCGCGGCGCGGATCGCGCAGCCGCCACTTGTCCACCGGCACCGGCTTGGCCCAACCGAACACCGGCAAGCGCGCCAGTGCCAGCATGCCCGGCAGCAGAATGGTCCCAACGAGGTCGACATGGCGCAGCGGGTTGAGGCTGAGGCGCCTGGCCTCGCTCGCCGTCGGGTCACCCAGCAGTTTCGCGGCATAGCCATGGGCGATTTCGTGAAACACGATGGCCACCACCAAAGGCAATGCCAGAATGAGGATCTGGTGGATCAATGCCCAGCTCATGCCCGCGCCTCCGAAAAATGCCTGCGGCACAGGGCGACATAGCGGTCATTCCCGCCAATCTCGGTCTGCGCGCCTTCGATCACCGGCGCGCCTTGTGCATCCACCCGCATGTTCATCGTCGCCTTGCGCCCGCAATGGCAGACCGCCTTCAGCTCGATCAAGGCATCGGCAATGCCGAGCAACACCGCCGAACCGGGAAACAGCTGCCCGCGAAAATCGGTGCGCAGGCCATAGCACAGCACGGGAATGTTCACGCTGTCAGCCAGATGCGCCAGTTGCCACACCTGCGCCTCGGTGAGGAACTGCGCCTCATCCACCATCAGGCAGGCCAGCGGGCTGACCGCATGCAGCGGCACGATCTGCGCCACCAGATCGGTTTCGGGCGAAAACCGATGCGCCGTGGCATGCAGGCCGATGCGGCTTTCGATGGCATGGTCGGCGCCACGCCCCGCGCTGCGGTCGTCAATGGCGGCGGTCCACAGCATGGTGGTCATGCCGCGTTCGCGATAGTTGAAATCAGCCTGCAGCAGGGTGGTCGATTTCCCGGCATTCATGCTGGCATAGTAGAAATAGAGCTTGGCCATGCCCCTGCCCTGCCCTTGCGCGTGGCGGAGCGCAAGGGCCCAGCGCTTATTTGACGGGCAGGCTGCCCAGCCAGCGCGCCAGCCGCGCCGCAAGCCAGATGCGTTTGTCCGAAAAGGAGTGGTCGGTGGCGGTGAGGCTGGTCGTCAATGCGGCAGGACGCGCCGCACGGGCCGAGGCCACCATGCCCTGATAGCCCGCCCCCAGCCCGCGCGTCGCATAATTGAGCGAAAGCGGATGGGCGGAGATCTTCGTCACCGTCGCATGCAGGTCGAATTCCGGCGGATCGGCCTGCAATTCGCCAATCAGCGCCTCTGCGCTGGTACCGGCCAGCGGCGGCAGGTCGCCATCCAACTCCTGCTCGCGAAACGCCTTGAGCGCGGCGGGATTCCGGATCGTCCTGCCTTCCGTTCCCATATCCCAGGGATCGATCAGAAAGGCGCCCAGAAAACCCGGCACATCGGCCATGGCGCGCGCGGCCATCATGCCGCCCATGCTGTGCCCGGCGACGGCAAGGCGGCTGGTGTCGATCTGCGCCTTGGCGGCAAACGCCGGGTCATGCAGAAAACGGGCGGCGTTGCGCGCGTCCTCGATGCAATGGGCATAGGAAAAACTGCCAGGGCTGCCCCAACTGCCCCGATAATGTAGCGTCAGCACATTCCACCCGGCCCTTCGCGCCGCCTGCGCCAGATCGAGGTTCTGCTCATTGCCCGGAAAGCCGTGGAACAGCAGCAATGTCGGATGCGGCCCCCTGCCAGCGGCGACATACATCACCGCATTGAGCAAGACGCCATCGCTGGGCAGTTGAAAGGCAATCATCCGCGCCGGGAACGCCGCATCCACCCTGGGATCGCTGACCACGGCCGAAGGCATGGCGGCGACCGGCCGCGCCATGGCAGGTGCCCCGCCCAGAGCAAGCAGAAGGGCAAGGTACACAGGCTTGAACATGGCGCGCTCCATCACAGGGATGCCCCGTGGTGCCATGGCGCGCCCTGGCGGGAATGGGGGCTTATGCCTCCCCTTCGCCCGCATCCTCATCGTCCTTGCCAATGTCGCGCAGCACGCGCGGATCGGCCAGCAGCGCGTCGATGCGGCTCGCCTCGTCAAAGCTTTCATCGCCCAGAAAGCGGATCTTCGCGGCAAAACGCAGCTTCAGCCGCCCGGCCACTTCCTTCTGGAAATAGGCTGTATGGGTGCGCAGTGCCTTGAGCACCACCTCTTCATCCAGACCCAGCAGCGGCTTCACGAAAACCGTCGCATGGCGCAGATCCGGGCTCATGCGCACCTCAGTGACGGAAACGCTATGCGCGGTGAGCACATCGTCATGCACCTGCTGGCGCGTCAGCATCTCGGAAATCGCGTGACGGACCTGTTCGCCCACTTTGAGCAGGCGGACGGAACGGGTTTCGGGTGTCGTCTGAGTCGGTTTGGCCATGCCCCCATATGGGCATGAAGCGGCCGCTCGCAAAGGGGGCTCGTGCCGCCGATCAAAAAGCCGTTCGCGTGGAACAACTTATTTTGCAATGCTTACACGAAACTGTCCCGCTTATTCATCTGGATCTCATCGGTGGCAGGCCATAGACTGTCCATCGGATGCGACATTGAAAGGATCAACGTCATGAAAAGGACCATTTCCGCCATCCTGGCTGCCACTCTGATGGTGCCTGCCATCGCCATGGCCCAGCCAGGCCGCGACCATCATGACGACCACAACGGCCCCGCGATGCATGGCCCGGCCATGCGCGGCCCCGCGATGCACGGCCCCAGTCGTGGGGGCCCGCCCGCTGGTTGGCACCAGTTCCGCAAGGGGCAGCGTTTCGACCGCGCCCACGCATGGAACTATCGCGAAATCGACTATCGTCACTATCGCGGCCTGCGCGCTCCCCCGCGCGGCTATCGCTGGGTGCGCAATGGCAATGACGCCGTGCTGGTCGCCATCAGCACCGGCATCGTGGCCAGCGTGATCGCGGGCGCCATCACGAACTAAGGATCGGCTGGGGCCTTTTCGTGTGCCCCTGCCCCCATAACAAAAAGGGCGGTCCTTCGCGGGCCGCCCTTTTCCTTTGCCCTGATGGCGTGATGCTTAGAGCGTACGCTCGCGCATCTCGACCTCGAAGGTCTCCAGCGTATCGCCCGCGCGCACGTCGTTGGTGCCTTCCAGCACCACGCCGCATTCCAGACCAGCACGCACTTCGGCCACATCGTCCTTGAACCGGCGCAGCGACTGCACACTGGTCTTGGAAACGATGACATCGTTGCGCGTGACGCGGGTGTAGAGGCCCTTCTTGATGTAGCCCTCCAGCACCAGCAGGCCCGCGGCCTTGTTGTGCTTGCCCGCCGGGAACACTTCCTTGATCTCGGCGCGGCCCACCACGGTCTCGATCCGCTCCGGCCCCCAGACACCGGCCATTTCCTTGGCGATGTCGTCGGTCAGGTGATAGATCACATCAAAATACTTCATGCGGACCTTGGTACGGTCCAGCATCTCGCGCGCCTTGGCATTGGGGCGCACGTTGAAGCCGACGATCGGCGCATTCGAGGCCGCCGCCAGATTGACGTCGCTCTCCGTAATGGCGCCCACGCCGCTCGAGAGCACGCGCAGCTTGATCTCGTCATTCGACAGGCGGTTGAGCGCATTGACGATCGCCTCGGCCGACCCCTGCACGTCGGCCTTCACGACGATCGGATATTCGATCACCGCCTGCTTGGCGGCGAGCGCGGAGAACATGTTCTCAAGGCTCGACGGGGCAGCGGTGGTGCGCTTGGCAGTGGCCTGTTCCTGACGGAACGCAGCGACCTCGCGGGCGCGGGCTTCGCTTTCCACCACAGTCAGCGTGTCGCCGGCCATGGGCACGCCGCCCAGCCCCAGCACCTCGACCGGCAGCGCCGGCGGAGCGGACTTCACCTGACGGCCCTTGTCATCCAGCATGGCGCGCACGCGGCCCGACTGGGTGCCAACGACGAAGATGTCGCCAACCTTGAGCGTACCGCGGTTGATCAGCACCGTGGCCAGCGGGCCCTTGCCCTTGTCCAGCTTGGCCTCGACCACGGTCGCCTCGGCGGCGCGGTCGGGGTTGGCCTTCAGCTCGAGCAGTTCGGCCTGCAGCAGGATCTTCTCGATCAGCTCGGGCAGGCCCGCGCCGGTCTTGGAGGAAACCTCCACATCCTGCACGTCGCCCGACATCTCTTCCACGATCACTTCGTGCTCAAGCAGACGCTCGCGGATCTTCTGCGGGTTGGCCTCGGGCTTGTCGCTCTTGGTGATCGCCACGATCATCGGCACGCCCGCCGCGCGGGTGTGACGGATCGCCTCCACCGTCTGGGGCATGATGCCATCGTCAGCGGCCACCACCAGCACCACGATGTCCGTCACATTGGCGCCGCGCTGGCGCATCTCGGTGAAGGCTTCGTGGCCGGGCGTGTCGAGGAAGGTGATGAGATCACCGCCCTTGGTCTTGATCTGATAGGCGCCGATATGCTGCGTGATGCCGCCCGCCTCGCCGCGCACCACATCGGTGCCGCGCAGCGCATCCAGCAGGCTGGTCTTGCCATGGTCGACATGGCCCATGATGGTGACGACAGGCGCACGCGTCTTGAGCGTCTCGGGCGCATCGACATCCTCGGTGGCGTCGATATCGACGTCATTTTCCGACACGCGCACGATGTTGTGGCCAAATTCCTCAACCAGCAGCTCGGCCGTATCCTGGTCGATCGTATGATTGAGCGTGACGACCACGCCCATCTTGAACAGCGCCTTGACCAGATCGGCAGCCTTTTCGGCCATGCGGTTCGACAGTTCCTGCACGGTGATCGCCTCGGGGACGACAACGTCGCGTACCTGCTTTTCGCGCACCTGGTTCTGGCCGGCGAAATGCGTGCGACGCTCCTTTTCACGGGCGCGCTTGAGCGCGGCGAGGCTGCGGGCACGGGCGCCCTCATCCTCGTTGAGCGCGCGCGTCACCGTCAGCTTGCCGCCACGGCGTTCGTCCGCTCCCTTGCGGTCGCGCGAGGGAGCAGCCGGCTTCTTGGGCGCGGCAGCCTCGGGGCGGCGAACCGGCGCGCTGGCCACCGGCGTAAAGCGACGCGGCGCAGGAACAGCAGGCGTAGCCGCCGGTGCGGCCGGAGCAGCAGCGGGCTCTGCATCAGCAGGGCGCGCCGCGGCAGGCGGGGTCACGCGCACCGAGGCCGCCGCAGCGGCAGCCGAGGATGCGGCAGGCGCCTTGGCCTCAACCGGCGCAGGAGCGGCTTCCGGCGCGGCAGCAGGAGCCGGCTCGGCAGCCTTGGCTTCAGCGGCGGCACGCGCGGCTTCGGCCTCGGCCTTGGCGCGCTGCTCTTCTTCCATGGCGCGCTGGCGCTCTTCCTGCTCGCGGCGGCTCTGCGCCTCGAGCATGGCCATGCGGGCTTCCTCAGCCTCACGCAGCAGGCGGGCCTGCATTTCCTGGCGCGTCTCATTGCTGGGCGCGGGGCGCGGAGCCGGACGAACAGGCTGGGGCGCGGGGCGCTGGGCCTGAGGCGCCGGAGCAGCAGGGCGCGGCGGCGCGGCAGGAGCCGGCGCGGCAGCCTGGGGTGCGGGGGCCGCAGACGCGGCAGGCGTGGCGGCAGGCGCTTCGCCCTGGCCACCTTCGGGGCGGCCACCCAGCACCTTACGGCGCTTCACCTCGACCACCACCTTGTTGGTGCGGCCATGGCTGAAGGTCTGCTTGACTTCGCCCGCTTCCACCGAGCGCTTCAGCCCCAGCGGCTTGCGGCCCAGTGTCGGTTTGTTGTCAGTGTCGCTCATAATCGTCAAACAGCCCTTCAGTCTTGCATCGTCGTGGTCATGGCCGAACGCGGGGGCACACCCGGCGCATGACCGTCTTCATCGTGATCGGCATCATCGGGCGGACCCGAGGTGCTGATCGTGCCGGCATGATCTGGCCGGCTCAGGAAATGGAGTAATCGCGAAAGCGGCAGCGACAGCCTTTCGGCTGCTGCCGACTCCGTCAGCGCCAGATGGACGACATTCTCGCGGCCCAATGCCACAGACAGAGCCGCCCGGTCCAGAGGCAAGGTCACGCCGGTCATCCCGCTGCCTTCAGCCTCCTGTCCCACGCGCCAGGCCTGGTCCAGCTTGCGGTTGCCATCGGGCGCGGCGTCAGCCGCGTGGGCCAGCCAACTGACCACCCCGCCGCGCGCATGTTCGGCAATACGGTCGGAGCCGGTCAGCAGCTTGCCACTGCGCATTTCCAGCCCCAGCCGATCGGTAAAGGCGCGGATCAGCGCTGTCTCGATCATGGCAGGCAGGTCGTCGGGAATGGACAAGGGCGCGCCCTTGAAGGCCCGCGCCAGCGCGCCCTTCAGCTTGCCCTTGGCCATCGCCGTTTCCAGCTCGCCGCGCGTGACGCCGATCCATGCCCCGCGCCCCGGCGCACGCGCCAGAACATCGGGCAACACATGGCCATCGGGCGAAATCGCCAGACGGATCAGCGTGTCACGTGCGTCATGCTCACCCGACAGGATGCAGCGCCGCTCGGCTCCGTCATCCTGATGGGCCGCGCCTTTCGGCTTTTTCGTCCCACGCGCTGCCCCACGCCCGGAAGCGCGTTCACGCCCGGTCGCAGTTTCAGCGCTGGTGTCGCTTACGCGCTCATTGTGAGGAGTCCGCATCGGCGGCCTCCTCGGTTGCTGGTTCGTCATCGAACCAATGGGCACGGGCAGCCATGATGATCTCGTTACCCTGTTCCTCGTTCAGGCCATAGTCGCCCAGAACGCCGCCAGCGGCATTGTCACGGTTCTCGTTGCGGTCGCGGCGGTCGCCATCCTTGTTGCGGCGGCGCTGCTCAGGGCCCCGCTTCTTGGCGATCAGCTCGTCGGTCGCCAGATCGGCCAGATCGTCGAGCGTCTTGATGCCCGCCTTGCCTAGCGTCACCAGCATGGCTTCGGTCAGATGCGGGAGCTCGGCCAGCGCATCCTCGACACCCAGTTCACGGCGGGTGGCACGGGCGGCCTCCTCGCGGCGCTCCAGCGCTTCGGTGGCGCGGCTCTGCAGCTCTTCAGCCAGATCCTCGTCGAAGCCCTCGATGCCGGCCAGTTCGGCCACATCGATGTAAGCCACTTCCTCCAGCTCGCTGAAGCCCTCGGCCACCAGCAGCTGCGAGAGCGTCTCGTCGACGTCGAGTTCTTCCTCGAACATCTTTGACTTTTCGGCGAATTCCTTCTGGCGTTTCTCGCTCGCCTCGGCCTCGGTCATGATGTCGATCTGCGAGCCGGTGAGCTGGCTGGCCAGACGCACATTCTGGCCGCGACGGCCGATGGCCAGCGACAGCTGGTCGTCGGGCACCACCACCTCGATGCGGCTCTCTTCCTCGTCGATCACCACGCGGCTGACGGTGGCGGGCTGCAGCGCGTTGACCACGAAGGAGGGGGTATCCTCGCTCCAGGGGATGATATCGATCTTCTCGCCCTGCAGCTCCTGCACCACGGCCTGCACGCGGCTGCCCTTCATGCCGACGCAGGCGCCGACCGGGTCGATGGACGAGTCACGGCTGATCACGCCGATCTTGGCGCGGCTGCCCGGATCGCGCGCGGCGGCCTTGATCTCGATGATGCCATCGTAGATTTCGGGCACTTCCTGCGCGAAGAGCTTCTTCATGAAGTCAGGATGCGCGCGGGAGAGGAAAATCTGCGGGCCACGGTTCTGGCGCTCAACCTTCAGGATCAGCGCGCGGACACGCTCGCCAACGCGGGCGGCTTCACGCGGGATCTGCTGGTCGCGGCGGATGACACCCTCGGCGCGGCCAAGGTTGACGATCACATGGCCGAATTCCACCGACTTGATCACGCCCGTCACAACTTCGCCCGCGCGGTCCTTGAACTCGGCATACTGGCGGTCGCGCTCGGCATCACGCACCTTCTGGAAGATCACCTGCTTGGCGCTCTGCGCGTCGATGCGGCCCAGGTCCACCGGGGGCAGCGGGTCGACGATGAAATCGCCGATCTGCGCGCCCTTCTGCAGCTTTTCAGCCTGCTTCAGGTCCACCTGCTTGAAGTAGTCATCCACATGCTCGACCACCTCGACCACGCGCCACAGGCGCAGGTCGCCGGTGCGCGGGTCCAGCTTGGCGCGGATGTCATTTTCGGCGCCGTAACGGTTGCGCGCGCTCTTCTGGATCGCCTCTTCCATCGCCTCGATGACGATCGACTTGTCGATCATCTTCTCGGTGGCGACGGCGGTGGCAATCGCAAGCAGTTCGGCGCGGTTGGCTGAAATCGCACTGGCCATGGGTCAGTCTTCCTGTGCTTCGGTTTCTTCTTCGATGTCGTCGAACTCGTCGGCGTCATCGCTGTTGATGGGTTTGCTTGCCGCCAGCAGCTTGTCGGTCAAAACCAGCTTGGCGTATTGAACATCCTTGAAGAGGAAGGTCACACGGCCCGACTTCTTCTCGTCCAGCGTGATGACCTCGTCCTCCAGAGCAACCAGTTCACCCTGGATGCTCTTGCGGTTACCATCGACCGGGACCAGCAGCGTGATACGCGCCTCATGCCCGATCCAGTTGGCGTAATCCTTCAGGCGCACCAGCGGCCGGTCGATCCCCGGCGAGGAGACTTCCAGACGATAGGCCTCGTAAATCAACGTCTCGCCCGCTTCTTCCAGCGCGTCGATCCGGTCGGAGATGCGGTGCGACAAGTTCACGCAATCCTGCATCACCAACTGACCGGTCTCGGGCCGCTCGGCCATGATCTGGAGCGTATGCTCCTCATCGCCCACCTCGCTCTTGCCGAACAGCCGCACGCGCACCAGATCGAATCCCATAGCCTTCACCTCGGGCTCGATAACTTCGGTAATGCGCGCAATATCCGCCATGAAAACTCCGGTTGGACGTGATCTGAAAGCCCCATATGGCAACAGCCCCGCCCGCCGGCCCCTCTCGGCGCCAGCCCGGCAAAGCGTCACGATGTCGGGATTGATCGGCTATATACGCGCGGGGTTTGAAAAGCGCAAGGGGGTGGTGGGGTTCAATCGGCCAAGGCGGCGCGGTGGATGAGAACGCGGCGGTAGAAAAACCACCACCAGAAGCCGGTGGGGGCGCCGAAGATGGCGCCAAACAGGAAAAGACCCGGCCACTCAAAAAACCAACCGGAAAACAGAGCCGACAATGCCACCCAGAACAAGCCACCCGCCACGCCGCCCCATGACAAAGCAATAACCACGCTCCAGCGCGCCATCGCCCTGTCGCCAAGCCTGTGCGAAACCGGAACACCAAAGATGGCCAGCCCCAAGGCACACACCCCACCCATAGGAAACAGGATGGCGAGAAACTCAATCAACACCGTCAATCCCGACCCGATGCGATAGCCCAGCGTGAACTGCGGGTTATCTGACAGGATGTTGTTGCGCTCCCAGAACCCGAACAGCAGACCTGCGAGGGCAAACACTGTGGCCGGACCTGCCAATGAGGCAAACATCAAAGCATAAGCCGAACTGTCACGCCAATCTTGCCGATGCAGCGACAGATAACTCACCCCACCATCGCCCCCACCTGCTTCCACATTTCCTTCACCGCCGCAGCCGCCGAGCTTTTCCCCGCAAACACGCCCAAAGGCGCGCGCTCCAGCCCCATCTTTTCCACCACGCTGGCCATGGGGATGACTGGCCAGTGGCTGTGCTCCTCCACCATCTCGCGGTGCAGCGCCTTTCGCCGGTCCACCATCGAGAGCACGGGCAGCATCGGCGGCGCCTTCTTGCCCCGCGTCTCCGCCAGCCTTGCCCGCACCTGCTCCAGCGTGCGCAGGGCCAAAGGCGCGGGCACCACCGGCACCACCAGCACATCGGCGGCGCGGAAAATCTGGTCCGACAGTTCACCCAGCCCCGGCGGGCAATCGAGGATCACCCAGTCGTAATCATCCGCCACGCGGGCGAGCAGTTTGCGCAAACGCTTGGGCCGGTCCGCCTCCAGCAGGTCAGCATCGAGATGACGCAGCGACAGATCCGCCGCAATCAGATCCAGCCCCGGATAGGCGGTCTGCTCCACCACGTCGGCAGGATCGACATCGCGGGAGAAGATCTTCTTCGCCGTGCCACCGCCCGGGCTGAGCGCCATGCCGGCGCCCGTTTCGCCCAGCAGGAAGGAGGCCGCGCCCTGCGCATCGACATCCCAGATCAGCACCTTGCCGCCTGAGGCGCGCACCGCTTCCCAGCCCAGATTGACCGCCAGCGAGGATTTCCCCACCCCGCCTTTCATGCTGTAAACCGCGACAACCTTTCCCATGCCAGGACTCCTTTGCGAGAGGCACCATTCTGCGCGACGCACACGCGCGCCGCACACCAGAAGCACCCCCAAGCACCACTACACGACAACGCGATGACACTGTGGTCAAGACATGAATCGGCAGGCAGGTCCGCAAAAGCCGATGCCCCGTGCCCCAACCTTCACACTTACCTTCACAAAAGCCCGTGCTTCTTCATCGAGTGGCGCAACTGGTCATAGGACAGGCCCAGCGCCTTGGCCGTCTGGCGCTGGTTGAAGCGGTTGCGCGCCAGCGCCGCGTCAATGATCGCCTTTTCATGCGCATCAACAGCGGCGCGCAGATCCTCCACCGCGCCAAGGTCAGGCGCCGGGGCCGGCGGCGGCGGAGCATCGCCCGCCTCCTCGCCGGAGCGCATGGAGGAGACCGGCTTCCATGGGCTGTCAAAGGGATCGAAGGTGATCTCGGCCACCGGCTCAGCCGGCAGATCCCAGCGATAGACCGCGCGCTCCACCACATTGCGCAATTCGCGGACATTGCCGGGCCAGGGATAACGCTCCATCAGGCGCAGCGCGCCGGGGGCAAAGCCGGGCCAACGGTCCCAGCCCAGCTCGATCGCCATGCGCCGCGCGAAATGTTCGGCCAGTACCGCGACGTCGCCCGACCGGGCCCGCAGCGGCGGCAGGGTGATCACCTCGAAGCTCAGCCGGTCGAGCAGGTCGGCGCGGAATTTGCGCTGCTCGGCCATGCGGGGCAGATCTTCATTGGTGGCAGCGACAATGCGCACATCCACGCGGATCGGGCGCGAGGAGCCGATGCGCGTCACCTCGCCATATTCCACCGCGCGCAGCAGACGCTCCTGCGCCCCCATCGACAGCGTGCCGAGTTCGTCGAGGAACAGCGTGCCGCGATCAGCCTCCTCGAACCGCCCGGCCCGCGCGCGCGTGGCGCCGGTAAAGGCCCCAGCCTCATGACCGAACAGTTCCGCCTCGATCAGCGTCTCGGGCATGGCGGCGCAATTGAGCGTGACGAGCGGCTCATCCCAGCGCGAGGAGAGCCGGTGCAGACGCTCGGCGATCAGTTCCTTGCCCGTGCCCCTTTCACCGATCACCAACACCGGGCGACGCAGCGGCGCGGCACGACTGGCGCGCTCCACCGCATCCAGAAAAGCGCTGGACTGGCCAATGAATTGCGCATCACGAGGAGTACCAAGGCTTGCCATGACCAAGGGTTGGCATATTTCCCCAAGGCTTGGCAAGAATTACCAAAGTGGCGGATGGGTTATTTTTCATAAAGCAATATAAAGCAATGATTTAATGAAACTGGCACGCCCATTGCTATATCACGAACGTATCTCAGGATCGCATCTCCTTCAAGGCAAAGGCCATGACCATTCCCTTCCCCTCTCTCGACCCGGATGGCGCGCTGGGCGATCTTTCGCCCCTTGATCGCCGCGCCGCGCCGCAATCGCCCCGGATCGAGACCGGACCGGAGCGCGCCACCGGCCGCTCACCTCAGCCGTCTGGCATGCCCCTGCACGCCCGGCGCGCTCCGGTCCAACCCGATCACGCCGGTTCATCGCCCCGGCGTCGCTTTCGCCTTGACAGCGAGGTCGAAAAGTTACGTCTCCTTTCGCAAAATCCTTTCCTTACCGGAGCAGGCCACATGAGCATCTTCAGCCGCACCCGCGACATCATCGCCGCCAATTTTTCCGACCTGCTCGACAAGGCCGAAGACCCCTCGAAGATGATCCGCATGATCATCGTGGAAATGGAGGAAACGCTGGTCGAAGTGCGCGCCAGCGCGGCCCGCACCATTGCCGACCAGAAGGAAATGCGCCGCCATGTTGCCAAGCTGGAACGCCTTCAGGCCGACTGGGCCGACAAGGCGCAGCTCGCCCTGTCGAAGGATCGCGAGGATCTGGCCCGCGCCGCGCTGATCGAAAAGCGCAAGGCCAGCGACATGGCCGAGCAGCTCAGCCACGAGATCTCGGTGCTCGACGATTCGCTGCGCGCGTTTGAGGCCGATATCGAAAAGCTGCAGACCCGCCTGCGCGAGGCCCGCAGCCGCCAGAGCGCGATCGCCGCCCGTCTGGAAAGCGCGGAAAACCGCGTGAAGCTGCGCACGCTGCTGGCCTCCGAGCGGGTGGACGAGGCCATGGCCCGTTTCGACGCGCTGGAACGCCGGGTGGATTATGCGGAAGGACGCGCCGATGCGCTCAGCCTGGCCGACAGCAACGCCAAGCCCACGCTGGCCGACGAGATCGCCGCGCTGGCCGCCGGCGACAGGGTCGATGACGAACTGGAAGCCATGAAACGCGCACTCAGGAAGGAGGGCTGATTGCATGGACGAAATCGTTATCCCGGTCGTCGCCATCGGCTCGCTCTTCGTGGGCCTGCCCTGGATCATCCTGCATTACATGACCAAGTGGAAGACCGCCTCCACCCTGACCAACAGCGATGAGGCGCTGCTTGAGGAACTCTACCAGCTGGCCCGCCGTTTGAGCGACCGGATGGGAACCGTGGAAAGGCTGGTCTCCAGCGAACACCCCGATTTCCAGCCTGCTTCCTCGCTCTCCAGCCGCGCCACAGACCATCACGACCTTGACCGTCACACCCCCACAGGCGAGCTGACCGAAGGGCTAGACCGCCTTCGCAGCCAATTCGAAAGGACCCGCCGGTGAACCCGCTTCGCACAAAGTTCTACAAGGACAAGGCCAATGGCAAGTTCATGGGCGTCTGCGCCGGAATTGCTGATTACACGGGCGTCGACATTCTGTGGGTGCGTCTGGGCATGCTGGGGCTGATGTGGCTCTCGGGCGGGGTGGTCTTCATGGCCTATATCGCCGCGGGCATTCTGGCCGAAAACAAGCCCAGCGGCATGTATGCCGACCGCCAGGAAGAAAAATTCTGGCAGGGTGTGCGCCAGTCGCCCAGCCGCACCACCCGCGATGTCCGCGCCGATTTCCGCGACATCGACCGGCGTCTGGCCGCGGTGGAGGCCTATTATGTCTCCTCCAACCCGCGCCTGTCGGAAGAAATCGAGAAGCTGCGCTGAGGCGCTGCCAGCCATAAAGCATTCAAGGGGGAATTCATCATGTCAGACCTAGGCATCCTCGTGCCGCTCTTCGCCCTGTCCATCCCGATCACCGCGATCTGGGCCAAGCACAAGCGGCAGATCGCCGAAATGCACATGCGCAGCGGCGCGGGCCAATCGAGCGAGGCGCAGGCCCAGATCGCCCGCAAGACCGCCGAGCTGGAAGAGCGGGTGCGCGTGCTCGAACGCATCGTGACGGACGGCAATTATTCGCTGGCCAGCCAGATCGAGGCGCTGCGCGGCGATGAACACCCCCTGCCGCCGCCTTCGGTTACCACCACCAGCTCGCTTGGAGCGCGGTGAGATGGGCCCGGGCGAAACGCTCAGCCTGGCAGCGGTTCTGGTGGCGGTCATCGCCATCACCGGCATCGTCGCCGGCGCCTATCGCAGCCGCCTCGCCTTCCGCCAGCGCGAGCTGGAGCTGAAGATCGAGCTGGCCCGCGTCGAGCTGGAAACCGCCCGCGCCCATCCCGACCCCAGCCCGCTGGAACACCGGGTGCGCGTGCTGGAACGCATCGCCACCGACCGGGCCCGTGATCTGGCCAGCCAGATCGACGAGCTGGCCAAACCCGACCCCCTTCTCAACTGACACCTGACCCCTTTGCGGAGCCGCCGACATGAACTGGGCCGAAGCCATTGTCCTTATCGTCGTTGCCTCTGGCCTGGCCAAGGTGGTGAGCGCTGCCATTACCACCGGCAAGCGCACCCACTCGGTCACCTTCCAGCCTGACGAACGCACCGCCGCCGACCTGCGCGACGCCCTGGCCCAGAACGCCAGCCTGCGCCGCGATGTGGACGACCTGCGCGAACGCATCCGCGTGCTGGAACGCATCGCCACATCCGAACGCCAGAGCCGCAATCTGGCCGACGAAATCGAACGCCTGCGCTGATTTGCTCGTAAGGATCACCCCCATGATTCACGAATTCACCCACGCTATCGCGCCCTTCCTGTGGACCGGCGTGGTCGCCATGGCCCTGTATCTGCGCCACCGGCGCAAGATGGCCGAGATCAACGCGGGCCCGCCCGCCCAACCGCAATGGAGCGCACCGCAGACCAGTGCCCAGGACCAGGAGCTGGCCCGCCTGCGCGAACGTGTCCGTGTGCTGGAACGCATCGCCACCGAGGCCGAACGCCCCGGCTCGCCCCAATCCCTCGCCGCCCAGATCGACGCGCTGCGCGACTGACCCCCCACCGCAACCGGGAACACCACCATGGAACCGCTTGTCTCCACCGCTGCTGCCACCCCCTGGCTGGCCGCTCCCCATGTCGTCCCCACCATCGCGACCGCCGCCCTGCTGGCGCTGGCCATGGTGGTGATGGCCGCGCTCAAGGGCTGGCAGGGCTGGCTTGCGCTCAAGCAGCGCGAACTCGACATGGCGCCGCGCGGCATCATGCCGCTTGCCGAGCCCGACGCCGGACCCGCCACGGCCGCCCGCATCGAACTGGCCGATCTGAAGGAACGCATCCGCAAGCTGGAAGCCATCGCATCAGGCGTCGATCTGTAATTGAAGCGCGCGGGGATGGATTTACCCCGCCCATCGCGCTATCGGCCCGCTCATGACCCAAGCGCGCACCCTTGACGACATCCACGAGGAATATGACTTCCTTGACGCCGACGAACGCTATCGCCTGCTGATCGACCTGGGCCGCGCCCTGCCCCCCATGCCCGACGCGCTGAAAACCGACGCCACGCTGGTGCGCGGCTGCTCGGCCAGCGTCTGGGTCTACCCTGTGCCGGGCGATGCCGGCGGCCTCACCTTCCTGGCCGACAGCAACGCGGCCATCACCAAGGGAATCATCGCCCTCGTTCTGGCCGCGGTGCAGGGCAAACCGGCCGCCGACGTGGCCGACATGGACATCGCCGGGGCGCTGGAGCCCTTCGATCTGCGCAACCAGCTTTCCAGCAACCGGACGCAGGGCGTGCCCAACATGATCGCGCTGATCAAGCAACATGCGGGGCGGCTGGTTCAGGGGTGAGTTTTTAGAACGAAGGGCAATGCGCTGGCCATCGCCCCCGCATCTTTCCCCTAAACCCCTTCCACCTCGCGCAACACAGCCACTCCGGCCTTCCGCTGCTCGCCCAGTTCCCGCTTCAACACCGCAGGATCGCGGGCGAGGACGAAACCGAAGGACACGCCGCCCTCTTTGCCGATGGTGGCGTGATGCAATTTATGCGCCTGCACCAGACGCCTGGCATAACCCGCGCGCGGCACATAACGGAACCAGCGCTGGTGGACGAGGCCATCGTGAATCAGCGTGTAGACCAAACCGTAAAGCAGCACGCCAAGCCCGATCCATGTACCCGGCCACCACGCCTGCGCGCCCATCACCAGCCGGCTGCCCAGCGAAAAGGCGCCGATGCTGATGGCCGCGCCGAACAGGGCATACAGGTCGTTGCGTTCGAGGAATCCCTCGTGAGCTTCGTGGTGGTCGCGATGCCAGGCCCAGCCAAAGCCATGCATGATGTATTTATGCGCGCTCCACGCAAGCGCCTCCATTGCCAGAAAGCTGGCAAGGACAATCACGGCAGCGAAAACGTTGGGCATGGGCATGAGGCCTGCATAGCGCCTCGCGCCGCCCGGGCAAAGCGTCGCGCCGGGGCAACAGCTGGCATCATTGTTCTGGCACCATGCAACCAAATGCTTTTTCGTGCGTCTGGAAGGACATGTTCTCCTGTCGGTCTCTGTTCCCCGCAGGCCACCGATTAGGACTGCCGGGGCGGCGCCCGGGTCTCTGATCCGGGCGCCGACACGCGGGCGGGCGCTAGGCCTTTGTCAGGGCCAGCATCATCGCATCCGCGCCCCTTGCCTTCTTGCGCCATCATCCCTAATTCGCGGTGCATTATGACAAACACCGCGCGCACGCTGTACGAAAAGATCTGGGACGCCCACGTGGTGGAAACCCGCGATGATGGCACCAGCCTGATCTATATCGACCGTCATCTCGTTCATGAGGTGACCAGCCCGCAGGCCTTTGAGGCGCTTCGCGTTTCGGGCCGCAAGGTGCGCCGCCCCGACCTTACGCTGGCGGTTCCCGACCATAATCTGCCCACCACCGCCCGTCTGGATGGCGAAGGCCGCCGCCTGCCCATCGCCGACCCGGAAAGCGCGCAGCAACTGGCCGCGCTGGAACGCAATGCTCCTGAATTCGGCGTCCGCCTGATCGGCGCCACCGATGCCGAACAGGGCATCGTCCATGTGGTGGGCCCGGAACAGGGCTTCTCGCTGCCCGGCGCCACCATCGTGTGTGGTGACAGCCATACCGCCTGCCACGGCGGCCTGGGCGCGCTGGCCTTTGGCATCGGCACCAGCGAGGTCGAGCATGTGCTGGCCACGCAAACCCTGCTGCTCAAGCGCTCCAAAACGATGGAAGTGCGCGTCGAGGGCGATCTGCTGCCCGGTGTCACCGCCAAGGACGTGGTGCTGCACATCACCGGCACGCTGGGCGCGGCGGGCGGCACGGGCTATGTCATCGAATACACCGGCTCGGTGATCCGCGACCTGTCGATCGAGGGCCGTCTGACGGTGAGCAACATGGCCATCGAGCATGGCGCCCGCGCAGGGCTCATCGCCCCCGATGACAAGACCATCGCCTATGTAAAGGGACGCCCCTACGCCCCGAAGGGCGAGGCATGGGACAAGGCCGTTGCCTGGTGGAACAGCCTGAAGACCGACGAAGGCGCGGTCTATGACAAGACCATCCTCATTGATGCCGCGACAATCGCGCCCACCGTCACCTGGGGCACCAGCCCGGAAGACACGATCGCCATCAGCGGCAGCGTGCCCGCGCCGGAAGACTTTGCCGATGCCTCCAAGCAGGAAGCCGCGCGCAAGTCGCTGGCCTATATGGGTCTGACGCCCGGCCAGACAATGGAATCGATCGAGATCCAGAACGTCTTCATCGGCAGTTGCACCAACAGCCGCATCGAGGATCTGCGCGCCGCCGCAGCCGTGCTGAAGGGCCGCCATAAGGCGCAGGGCGTGAAATGGGCCATCGTCGTGCCCGGTTCGGGTCTGGTCAAGGCGCAGGCCGAGGCCGAGGGGCTCGACAAAATTTTCATTGAAGCAGGGCTTGAATGGCGCGAGCCGGGCTGCTCGGCCTGCCTTGGCATGAACCCGGACAAGGTGCCCGCGGGCGAGCGTTGCGCCTCGACCAGCAACCGCAACTTCATGGGGCGGCAGGGCCCGGGTGCGCGCACCCATCTGGTCAGCCCCGCCATGGCCGCCGCCGCCGCGGTGACCGGCCATCTGACCGACGTGCGCGCACTGGTGCCGGCCTGATCGGCAAGGCGGGGCCCGACGCGCCCCGCCTCCATTTTCCAAAACCGGCGTTAACCCTGTCATCTAAGCGATGTTTCACCCGGTCCGGGCTAGGCTTTCCTCACAAGCGACAGGTTATGCCGGGGAACAAACTTGCTCGACACGATGATCAACGCCCTTCCCGCACTTGCCGGCTTTACCGCTCTGGCAAGCCTGCGGCTGATGTTTTCACCGCAATCGCAGCGGGGGCCGCACAAACGGGTCCGCAACCGCTCAATCGAGGAAATGGAACGCAATCTCGCCCTGTTCGAGGCGACTCATGCCACGGGCAAAGGCAAAACCGGGCCGCTCATCCGCCGATAGGACACCAGCGCTTCGCCGCATTTCCCACTGATTCTACCAACGTAGCCCTTGCGCAGGGTGCAAAACTGGCGTCCCATCGCTTGCCAAGCCGCACAATGTTGCGGCAACGAGCCAAAAATCACCTGCTCGGCATGGTCAGGGCGCTTGCCTGTTCATGCCGGCGCGATCATAGGAGGATGCCATGAGCAAGCAGAACGACAAGTCCGAACGCGCCAATTGGGCCGGGGCCGCCGCATTGGCGGGCGCGGCGCTGGGTTCGGCCGCGCTGGCGGCTGTCTTGCTGTACGGAACGCGGGCCAAGGAAAAGCCCACCCCTTCGCATCCCGAGGATGCGCCCGAAACCGACTGAGAGACCTATGACCCCGATTTCCCAGGTGCATGGCCGGGCCATTCCCTTTGGCCTGAAGAATGTCGACACCGACATCATCATTCCCGCCGCCTTCCTGAAAACCATCACGCGCTCGGGCCTTGGCAAGGGCGCGTTTCAGGCCATCCGCGCGGCAGAAGGCAACGTGTTCGACGATCCGGCCTATGCCGGTTCGCCCACACTGATCGCGGGGGACAATTTCGGCTGCGGCTCCTCGCGCGAGCATGCCGCATGGGCGCTGCTGGATCTGGGCATCACCTGCGTCATCGCGCCCAGCTTTTCCGACATTTTTTCGGGCAATGCCTTCAAGAACGGCATCCTGACGGTGGTGCTGCCGCAAGAGGCGATCGACCGGCTGATGGAGGTGGCCAGAACCGATGAGATCACCATCGACCTGGAAACCCAAACCGTCACCACCCCCTTTCAGGACCGCTTCACCTTCGAGATCGACCCGTTCCGCAAGCATTGCCTGCTCAACGGCCTTGACGAAGTGGGGCTGACCATGGCGCGCGACGCGGCCATCGGCGGTTATGAGGCCAATGCCAGGGTCAATCTGCCGTTTCTGGCGGCCGTGGCGCATTGATTGAGTACGGGGAAGAAGGAGAAATGCGAGGGCCATTGCCCTCGCGCTCCCTTTAGTTGTCGGCGTTAGCGGCAGGGGTTCGGCGGTAGAGCGATGTTCGCCGCGCCGCAGGCTCTAAAGCCCGCAAGCTGCGGCATCGTTTACTGCCTGCGGCGCGGCGATGCCAGCGCAACGGTCAATCACAAAACGCCCTCTCCAAACGAATGGGAGCGCGAGGGCAATGGCCCTCGCATTTCCTTTTTCCTTCCCCATATCCCGTCAGACAAACGCCCCCATGGCAGGATTGCACCAACCCTGCTAAGGTTATAAATGCGGCCAACAACCCTGTTGCGAAGGACTCTCAGAAACATGCCCTGCCCTCAGGAACCCCTGTTCGCGCGTGAGGACGAGATGGCCATGCGCATTCTGGCCCGCCGCAATCGCCTGATGGGCCATTGGGCGGCCGAGCGCATGGGGCTTTCGCCCGAAGAAACCGAGGCCTATGCGCGCAGCATCGTCCATGCCGATTTCGACGGGCTCGATGATGAGGACATCACGCGCAAGCTGCTGGGCGATCTGGTGCGCGCGGGTGTCGATGTCGCGGACAGTGATGTGCGCGGCGCCATGCGCGAAAAGGAATTCGAGGCCCGCCGGTCGCTGATGGGCCCGGCAAGCTGACACCATAAGCCCGAAACGCGACGATTGAAGCGATACGAAGGACACGACAATCATGCCCATGCTGGCTCAGGACATCGAGGACATGATCCTCGCCGCCATTCCCGATGCACAGGTGACGATCACCGACCTTGCCGGTGACGGCGACCATTACGCGGCAGAGGTGATCTCGACCAGCTTTGCAGGAAAGCCCCGCGTTGCCCAGCACAAGATGGTGATGGAAGCGCTGGGCGGGCGCATGGGCGGTGAACTTCACGCCTTGCAGCTCAAGACCGGCATCCCTACCTGAGAGCCATTCGACATCCCCATATCTGCGAAAGCCAAGCCCATGTCCGACACCAATGCCCGCATCGCCGAGATCGTCAATTCCAATGACATCGTCCTGTTCATGAAGGGCACGCCCCTGTTCCCGCAATGTGGCTTTTCCAGCCGCGCCGTGGCCATTCTCGACCATGTGGGTGCCCCCTATCACAGCGTCGACGTGCTGCAGGACCCGGAAATCCGTTCGGGCATCAAGGATTTTTCGCAGTGGCCGACCATTCCCCAGCTTTACGTGAAGGGGGAGTTCCTGGGCGGCAGCGACATCATGATGGAAATGTATGAGGCTGGCGAACTGCAGACGCTGGTCGCGGAAAAGGGCCTGGTGGCCAAAGCATAATCAGCAGGCCCAGATCGCCAAAGGCCTGACCGGCCATACAAAAAACCTCCCGGCACACAGCCGGGAGGTTTTTTGTTGTGCGCGCCCTTTGCTGACCGGAAAACGGAAAAGGCAGATGCTGGAAACGGACGCCTGCACCTGCCCTGTAGAGACGGAAACCCTGTCAACGGGCGGGACCGAAGGAGACTGAAGACTTCGGCCCCGCCTGTTGTGGGCGGTTCGATCTTGAAGAGCAGCGCCGGGAGAACGGGATCGGCACCACCCTGATCGAGACCACTCGGGATACCCACAATAAAGCACAGATCGTGCCATTTTACAATTGTTGATATTTTACGGCATATTCCACGCGCATCCCCATCGTGGCACGAGGGCAAGTGTAAAAATTTCCGACACCAGCTTCCCTCCACCTGTCGATTTCCCAAAGGCACCGCCACTGCCCGCTTGCCAAACCACGTCGCGCCGGCAATCTGCGCCAATGTCCGCCCCTCTCGATCCCCCCCGGCCCGCAGCGACGCTGATCATCTTCCGCCAGCCGAAGGGCGAACAGGCCCAGGTGCTGATGCTGGTGCGCGGCAGCACCATGCGCTTTGCCGGCGGGGCCTGTGTCTTTCCAGGCGGCGGCGTGGATGAAGCGGACCGGCAACTGGCCGCCACCCTGCCCGCGCCCACTGGCTGGGACGGGCACGACGACATGGCCGCACGCATCGCCGCCATCCGCGAAACGCTGGAGGAAACGGGCCTTGCCATCGGCCTGACGCGCCGCGATGGCAGGCGCATCGGCGCGGATGATGCAGCAGAGGCGCGCGCCATGCTCACCCGCTCGCTGGCCCTCGCCCCGGTGCTCGGCCATATGGGCTGGGCCCTTGACGCTGCGGCGCTGACGCCCTTCGCCCGCTGGTGCCCCCGCCTGCCACGCCCCTATGACACACGTTTCTATCTGGCGGATCTGGGCACGGGCGCGGTCGCGCTGGCGCCTGACGCGGGCGAAAGCGAAAGCCTTTTGTGGGTCACGCCAGGGCAGGCGCTGGATCAGGCCGACGCAGGCGACCTGTCACTCCTGTTCCCGACGCGGCGCAATCTGGAACGGCTGGCGCAATTTTCCGGGTTTGGCGAGACTCGCCGCCATGCCCTTGCCACCCCGCTCGACACCATCACACCGCGCATCATCGAGCGCGACGGCCAGTCTTGGCTGACCTTTCCGACGGGGCTGGGCTATCCAGTTGTGGAACAGCCGCTCGATCAGGCGCGGCGCCAATGAATCAACGGCCGTGGCGGGCGCAAAGATGCTCGACCACCGGGGCATAGAGCGGGTTGTCGAACTGGATGCCAACCCCCTCTTCGCTCACCCAGCGCACCACGCCGCCGATGGCTTCCATACCCTCCGGCTTGATGGTGACGCGCATGCCGACCGACAGATAGAGCGATTTGGTCACGATACGGCAGCCATGGGTGGAAATGTCGCAGAGATAGGCTTCATCACGCATGCCGCCCATGGTCCGCGCCTTGGCCGCCAATGCCACGGGCAGTCTGTCGACCTTTCGTGATTCAACCTGAACGTCCATGAACAAAATCTACACTGATTGCGGTTTACAAATCTTTTCACGTTACAGTTAACATGTCTTTACACGTCGATTATGGCGAAGCACCCTTTCTACGCAAATATTTGAAAATTTGCGACTATCCGAATGACACGGCGCGCCTGAACGGCCCTGCCCAGCCCTTTCCCGGCATCGAAGGGGGCGAAGAGGAGAAAAATGCATCATAGCAGGGCCATCGCCTGAAGGGATGCCCGGGGGTAAATAACAGGGTCGCCTTACCGCCTGCCCCTGCTATGAAACGCCCTGTCTGAAACGCCCTGGCTGACAGGGCGTTCCTTCCCTCCGGCCCTCAAGGGAGCTTTCGACCTTGCGACATACCGTCACTTCTTCTGCCGCCCGCCTGTTTTCGACACTGGCGCTGGCCGCCATGGTTGCCAATGCGCCGCTGAGCGCCGTCAATGTGCTGGCCCGCCCCCTGCCCGCCAAGACGGCCGGCACGACGCCCGCCGCGCGCCAGCAGGCCGGCACCGCCGCCCATGCCATGGTCGCGGCTGCCAATCCGCTGGCTGTCGAAGCGGGTATGCGCATCCTCAAGGCCGGCGGCAGCGCGGTGGATGCCGCGGTTGCCATGCAGATGGTGCTGGGTCTGGTCGAACCGCAATCCTCGGGCCTGGGCGGCGGCTCCTTCATGGTGTTCTACGACGCCAAGACCCACAAGGTTACGGCCTATGACGGGCGCGAAACCGCCCCGGCCGGCGCCAACGCGCGCCAGTTCCTGCACGCCGATGGCACGCCCATGACCTATGCCGAAGCCGTCACCGGCGGCCAGTCGAGCGGCGTTCCCGGCGCCATCGCCATGCTGGACATGGCCCAGAAGGACCATGGCAAGCTGCCGTGGAAGACATTGTTCGCGCCCGCGCATGAACTGGCCAGCAATGGCTTCATCGTCTC
Source organism: Sphingomonadales bacterium (assembly GCA_028871475.1). GTDB lineage: Bacteria > Pseudomonadota > Alphaproteobacteria > Sphingomonadales > Sphingomonadaceae > Novosphingobium. The sequence goes on from JAGWMZ010000017.1 coordinate 31,505, forward strand.
GCCGCGTCTGGCCAGCATGATCGTCAGCCGCGCCCCGCAGGCCCATATGGCCGATGCCATGGCCTATTTCCGCAATGCCGATGGCACGCAGATGAAGGCGGGCGACCGGCTGGTGAACAAGGCCTATGCCCACAGCCTCGACCTGATCGCGCAGAACCGCAGCGCCGGGCTGCTGTCGGGCCCGCTGGCGCAGGCCATTCTGGATCGTATCCACACCGGCCCCATGCCATCACCGATGACGCTGGCCGACATGGCCGCCTACAAGCCGCGCAAGACCGAGGGGCTGTGCCGCCCCTATCGCGCTTATATTATCTGCACGCCGCAGGCCCCCTCGGGCGGTCTGCCGTTGCAGGAAGCCATGGGCATCCTTGCCCACACCGACATCGACAAGCGCAGCGCCAAGGACGAAAAGGGCTGGTATCTCCTCTCGCAGGCCAGCCGTCTGGCCTATGCCGACCGCGACAAATATGAAGGCGACCCCGCCTTCGTGCCCGTGCCCACCGCCGGCCTGCTGGCGCCCGACTATCTGGCCCAGCGCGCCGCGCTGATCGGCGAGACCGCCAAGCCTGTCACCTATGGCATCCCGGCGGGCGCCCCCAAGGTTGGCCCCGACCATACGCTGGAGCCAGGCGGCACCAGCCACATGGTTGTCGTCGATGCCGATGGCAATGCCGTCTCGATGACCACCACCGTGGAAAGCATCTTCGGCAATGGGCATTTCGTGGGCGGGTTCTTCATGAACAACCAGCTCACCGACTCGTCCTATTCGCCCGACAATGCCGATGGCACGCCTGCCGCCAACGCCGTGGCGCCCAGCAAGCGCCCGCGCTCCTCCATGTCACCCACCATCGTGCTTGACAAAAACGGGCGCTTTGCCGCGGCCACCGGATCGCCGGGGGGGACGGCCATTGTGGGTTATGTGGTGAAAACGCTGGTCGCCATGCTGGACTGGAAGATGACGCCGCAGGATGCCGTGGCGCTGCCCAATCTGGTGGCGATGGGGAACAAATACTCCGCCGACAAATTCCCCGAGGATATCACCGCGGCGCTGGCCGCACGCGGCGAAGTGCTCGATTCCGGGCGCGGCGAGAATTCGGGGCTGCAGGCAATCGTCCGCAAGAGCAATGCCAAGGGGCAGACGCTGTATGTCGGCGGCGCCGATCCGCGGCGTGAAGGGATTGCGCGCGGATTTTAAACCACACGAAAGGCCGGTGCGAGGGGGTACCCCCTCGCGCTCCCATTTTGTCTTGCTGCGAGACGACAGGGGCGCTCGATCCTAAAGCTCCTTATCTCGGCCCCGGACAGACATGGAAGGGGCAAGGACGCATCGCCTTGCCCGGCGCGGAAGAACCTCGCCGCGCCTCCATCATAACTATTCGATCAAAAAAACGGGGCCCGAACCTTGCGGTTCGAGCCCCCGTTCCGGTATTGTCTCAATGATCGGTGGTGGAATACAGCCCCCTGTGTCCACCCGAGGGAATTTGTTAGCACGATGGATCGCCTGGCCCCCCATTCGATCTCATCGTATGCCCTCTGCTCGAAAGCTCCTATCAGAAACAACCACTGGAACGTATCTGTAATAGGTCCGGCATGGATGCCATGTCAGACATTTCAGCGCCTTTTTTCTCGCTGTCGCACAGTGTGTGTTGCAGGAAAGGGCCTCTCGTCAATTTTTATTGCAGATAAAAAAATCATATAACCCGAAAACTGAGGGAAATATGCCACAAGCCCAGCGGACGTCCTACAGAATTTCTCTATTTTTGAACGCTATCGCGCCGTGATCTTGCATCGACTGACGGCATCGCGGAAAATTCCAGCAAAGCATTGCACGGCACCTCGCACAACTTTGTGAAATGTCCCCGCAACAAAAATCTGTCATCCTTGAAAAATTGCCGCCTTACGGCTTCGAAGAGGCGCGAATCACCTCAGCCGCGCGCCAACCTCTTGCGCATGATGAATTCCTCGTCGCGCCACTGCCCAACGGCAAAACGATAGTCGCCCACGATGGCAAATCCCCGGCCCGCATAGACATGCTGCGCCCGAAGATTGCCCTGCCAGACGCCCAGCCACAGCGATCGCGGTCGGCGCTGCTCCATCCAGCTCAGCGCATGGTCGAGCAGGCGCTTGCCCAGCCCGGCCCCCTGGGCACTGCGCCGCAGATAAAGCTGGCACAGCTCCAGATCATCATCGCGCACATCATCATGCGGCAATTTACAAGGCGCCACGCGCGCATAGGCCACCAGCGCGCCGGTCTCATCCTCCACGACCCAGGTGCATTCGCGCCGGTCGGCCAGCTCGGCCGACACTTTGGCCAGCCCGTAAGCGTCAACCTCGAAACGCGCGATGTCATCGGCGGGATAGGGAATGTCGAAACCTTCGGGACCAAAAGTCTCGCGAAAGCAGATCAGCTTGAGCGCACTGAGCGCGGCCAGGTCCTGGGCGCGGGCCAGTCGGATGGGAGAGAAAGTCTTGGCTGGCGAAGGCGAGGCAGACGAAAGGGCGGCGTGCGTGGAAGCTCTCATCCCCTGCCGTTAGCGGTGCAAGCCGTCCCCCGCAATGGTCGAGCGACAAAGGGATGCCGAGCCACTTCCCGCGCCATCCTGTAATTTTCTTGCGTCTCGCGCCAATCCCGGCTAAAGGCTGCTTCGCACGACCGGCGAAGGGGCCTCCCCCACCCGCAGGTTCGCCCGTCAGGATCAGGCCGCGTGAAGGCAGCGCATCCGGGAAAAACCATCCCGCCGCGCCCGCTTGACCTTCCTGACAGGGCGCACCGTTCGGTCAGGCATCATCGCCACAGCGCCACCTCGTCACGCAAGGTTGCCGGAGTTCAGTCCGCCCTTGCCGTGCCCCACGCCCATATTGCGCGTGGCCTATGGCGCATTTTGAAAGTTTCTCATGTCCTATTTTTCCGACCTTCATCTGGCCGAGCCCATTCTGCGCGCGCTGGCCGAAAAGGGTTACACTGACCCCACCCCCATTCAGCGCCAGTCGATCCCCTCGCTGATCGAGGGCCGCGACCTGCTGGGCCTCGCCCAAACCGGCACCGGCAAGACGGCGGCCTTCGCCCTGCCCTCGCTGCACCGCCTGGCCATGAGCCCCAAGCCCCGCAAGGCTGCCTCCTGCCGCATGCTGGTGCTCAGCCCCACGCGTGAACTGGCAGCGCAGATTGCCGACAACATGAAGTTCTACGCCAAGCATCTGCCGCTTTCCATCCAGTGCATCTTTGGCGGCGTGCCCGCCCCCAAGCAGGCCCGCGCGCTGGTGGGCGGCACCGACATTCTCGTCGCCACCCCCGGTCGCCTGCTCGACCTGATCGACCAGCGCGCCCTGACGCTGCGCGATGTGGAAATCTTCGTGCTCGACGAAGCCGACCAGATGATGGACCTTGGCTTCATCCATGCGCTGAAGCGCGTCGCCCGCCTGCTGCCCCCCGGCCGGCAGAGCCTGTTCTTCTCGGCCACCATGCCGCAGGACATCGAGGCGCTGGGCCGCCAGTTCATCAATGATCCGGTGAAGGTGGAAGTTGCCCCGCAGTCGACCACCGCTGAGCGCGTCGAGCAGACCGCAATCCTGGTCAACCAGGCCGAAAAGCAGGCGCTACTGACCATCAAGCTGCGCGAAGGCCTGGCCAGCGGCGAGATCGACCGCACGCTGGTCTTCTCGCGCACCAAGCATGGTTCGGACCGCATCGTGCGCTTCCTCACCACCGCCGGGGTCGAGGCTGCCGCCATCCATGGTGACAAGTCGCAGGCCCAGCGCACCGCCGCGCTCAAGGGCTTCCGTGAAGGCCGCATCAAGGTGCTGATCGCCACTGACATCGCCGCGCGCGGCATCGACGTGACGGGCGTCAGCCACGTCTACAACTTCGACATCCCCAATGTGGCCGAGCAATATGTCCACCGCATCGGCCGCACCGGCCGCGCGGGCGCCGCGGGCATCGCCATCTCTTTCGTCAGCGACGAGGAACGCCCCTACCTCAGGGCCATCGAGCGACTGACCGGCGTGAAGCTGGCCGTCAAGCCGCTGCCCGATGATTTCCTGAAGGAAGCCGCCCGCCTGCCCGCCCCCGCCAAGCGCGGCCTCGCCAACCCGGCGCTGGGTGGCGGCGAACGCAAGCCGCAGGGCGAGCGTCGGCGCGATGGTGGCCGTGGTGGCGAAGGACGCGGTGACACGCGCGGCGGTCGCGGCGGTGAAAACCGTGGTGGGCGTGGCGGCGAACAGCGCCGCAGCAACGACCGTCGTCCCAGTGCCGGGCGCGGCACCCCGCGCGATGGCGAGCGCTCGACCAGCCAGCGCGATCACGACCGCGCCCGCGCCGAGCGCCGTCAGGCCGAGCGCCCCTCGGGCCCGCGTTTCGATCCCCTGCGCGATGCCTCTGGCGATGAGCGTCGGGATCGTCAGGGGCGCCGTTAAGGAATGAAGGGTAAGGTGCGAGGGCCATCGCCCTCGCGCTCCCTTTAGTTCGGCAAGGTCAGCGGCTCCCGACCGTAGCGCCAGCATCGGCGCACCGCAGGTTTTAACACGCCAAAGGAAGCGCCGGGGCTTTCATGCCTGCGGCGCTCTCGTATTATGCGCTGACGTTTCGCTGGATAAGCGGCATAGACAACAAACGGGAGCGCGAGGGCCCCTAGCTTGTCGCTCGCGACAAGCGCTCGCTGAGGGCCCTCGCACCTTCCCCTTTTCTTCTAAACCGAAGCGGTGAACACACCCAGTTCCGGAATCCCGATCGAGCGCCGACCGCTGTAATCGGTCTTGACGACGATATGTCCGTCCTTCTCCAGATACTCCAGCAACCGCCGGATACGCCCGGATGACGAGGTGCCATAGACCCGCGCCAGTTCATTGTCGTCGGGGCAAGGCTCACCCTCGATGGCCGCACGGGCAATCACCAGATAGGGCGCCAGCCAGTCATCCGACACCGCCCGCGCCAGCCCCATCAACTGAGCCCAGCGCTCCTCTTGCGGCGCGTAGATGCCCGCAACGGCCATGGCGAAACGGCGGCGGAACTGGATGACGTCGCCCGCATGGTGGCCGATGCGCTTCATCCGGCAACGCAGGGTAAAATCCTGATAGAGCGAGGCGATCTGCTGATAGGTGGCGCCCGGCTCGCTGGCCATGTCTTCCATGATGCTGGCGAGCAGGCTGTTCACCTCATCGGGCGACATGGCGGGCGGCGCCGACACTTGCGCCGCGGCAAAGAGGTTGTCGCTGCCCGCCAGCGGGTCGGCCGGGGCCTCCTCCGTGCCCGGCGCCACCGCCATCACATAGGTGCTGATCTGCTCCATCAGATCGCCGGCATCCGGCAGAACACCAGCGCGTGAGGGTGTATCGCTGCCCGTCAATTCCTCCAGCGTGGGGGCGGCGTGGAGCAGCACGTGAAGGTCATCGCCATTGGTGGCGGGCGGCGGCAACAGGCCGGTGGAGACCGCATTGCTTTTCGTCTTCACTCCGCCAATACGGACGGCCACCGGGCGGCGCGTGATGGCCGGGCCCAGCGCAAGGAACTGACCGCGCTCGAGATCGCGGATGGTTTCGGCCTGCCGCCGGTCCATGCCCAGAAGGTCCGCCGCGCGCGCCATGTCGATGTCGAGAAAGGTGCGGCCCATCAGGAAATTCGACGCCTCGGCCGCCACATTCTTGGCCAGCTTGGCCAGACGCTGGGTGGCGATGATCCCGGCAAGGCCACGTTTGCGCCCACGGCACATCAGGTTCGTCATGGCCGAAAGCGACAGCCGCCGCACCTCATCGGTCACGTCACCCGCAGCGGCGGGGGCAAACATCTGCGCCTCGTCCACCACCACCAGCGCGGGATACCACTGATCCCGCGGGGCATCGAACAGCGTGTTGAGGAACGTGGCGGCACAGCGCATCTGCGCCTCGATTTCCAGTCCGTCGAGCGCCAGAATCACACTCGCCCGGTGTTGCCGCACGCGGTTGGCCAGGCGGATCAGGTCATTGTTCGAATAGGCCGCGCCATCGACGACGATATGACCAAAGGGTTCTGCCAGGGTGACGAAATCGCCCTCAGGGTCGATCACCACCTGCTGGACCAGCGCCGCGCTTTCCTCAAGCAGACGGCGCAGCAAATGGCTCTTGCCCGAGCCCGAATTGCCCTGAACCAGCAAACGGGTCGCCAAGAGTTCCTCGATGTCGATCTGCAAGGGCTTGCCGCCCTGCTGTTCGCCGATGATAACCGATGCGCTCACGGGGGTGGGGTGTATCGGGTGGAGGCTTTGGGGCCTAGGGCTGGGAGTGGGGTTTTCCAGAGGTTTTGAGAGATAATGCAAGGACCAGCATCGCCGCGCCGCATGCGGTCCTTCCCTCCAACAGCAGAAAGCACAGCGCCCGCTCTCCCTTGGCGCGCCCATTGTGTCGGAAGACGTCATGGGGGTCCGGGGGTGTAACACCCCCGGCCTTCCCTTTATTTCAACAAGTCCAAAGCCAAAGCCTCAGCCACCTTGATCCCGTCAACCGCCGCCGACAGAATGCCCCCCGCATAGCCTGCCCCCTCGCCCGCCGGATAGAGCCCGGGCGTGTTGAGCGACTGGAAATCCTTGCCCCGCGTGATGCGCAAGGGGCTGGAGGTGCGGGTTTCAACGCCGGTCATGATGACATCGGGATGGTCATAGCCGGGCACCTGGCGGCCAAACACGGGCAGCGCCTCGCGGATCGCATCGATCACATAATCGGGCAGACATTCGCGCAGGTCGGTCAGCTTCACCCCCGGCTTGTAGCTGGGCACCACCGCGCCGAAGTCGCCCGAGGAGGAGCGCCCCGCCAGCAGGTCCCCCAGCTTTTGCCCGGGCGCCCAGTAATTGCTGCCCCCGGCAATATAGGCCAGATCCTCCCAGTGGCGCTGGAACGCGATCCCCGCCAGCGGCCCGCCGGGATAATCCTTGCCCGGATCAATGGTGACGACAAGGCCGGAATTGGCGTTGAATTCCGCCCGCGAATACTGGCTCATGCCGTTGGTCACCACGCGGCCTTCCTCGCTGGTGGCGGCCACCACGCGCCCGCCCGGACACATGCAGAAGGAATAGACCGTGCGCCCGTTGCTGCACTGATGCGACAGCGAATAGGCCGCCGCGCCCAAAATCTCATTCCCCGCGCATTCGCCAAACCGCGCCTTGTCGATCCAGCTTTGCGGATGTTCGATGCGCACGCCGATGGCGAAGGGCTTGGCTTCCATCGTCACGCCCGCATCGTGCAGGGCATGGAACGTGTCGCGGCTGGAATGGCCCACCGCCATGATGACATGGCTGGTTTCAATGTACCCGCCATCGGAGAGATGCAGGCCGCGCAGCTTGCGGTCCTCACCCACGTCAAACCCGCTGACCAGCGTTTCGAAGCGATATTCGCCGCCCAGCTTCTCGATGGTCTCACGCATGCTCATCACCATCGTCACCAGACGGAAGGTGCCGATATGGGGATGCGCCTCATAGAGAATGTCGTCGGGCGCGCCCGCTTTCACAAACTCCACCAGCACCTTGCGGCCCAGATGGCGCGGGTCCTTGATACGGCTGTAAAGCTTGCCGTCCGAAAAGGTGCCAGCGCCGCCCTCGCCAAACTGCACATTCGATTCAGGGTTCAACTCCGACCGGCGCCACAGGCCCCAAGTGTCCTTGGTCCGCTCGCGCACGGCCTTGCCGCGCTCCAGAATGATCGGCTTCAGGCCCATTTGCGCCAGAATCAGCGCCGCCAGCAAGCCGCAGGGGCCGGCGCCAATCACCACCGGGCGCGGGCCGCTGTAATCGGCGGGCGCCATGACGGGGAAGTGATAGGATGTGTCAGGCGTGGCGCGCACATGCTGGTCGCCGGCATGGCGATCCAGCAGCGCAGCCTCATCGGCCACCTCGACATCAACCGTATAGACCAGCTTGATCGCGCTTTTCTTGCGCGCATCATTGCCGCGCCGCACCACATGCCAGCGCATCGGCGCGCCATCCTCCAGCCCCAGACGCAGGCGCGCAGCCTGTTCCAGTTCCTCGGGGCTATGGTTGAGCGGCAGGATGAGATCGGAAAGACGTATCATCCGCGCCCCATACCGCCACCGGCCCCGCCGCGCCAGCCCTGCCGAAGCCGCCTACCTTCCTTGACATGATGCATATACATCGAATAAAGGATGCATATGCATCCTTTGCCGCCGTCCCTCTGCGTCTGCACCACACTGCGCCGCGCCACGCGGGCGCTCACCCGCGCCTATGACGAAGCGCTGGCCGACCATGGCATCACCATCCAGCAATTCGCCATTCTGCGCCACACGCGCGATTACCTCCGCGCGGAGGGCAGCCCCATTCCCCTCGCCCGACTGGCCCAAAGGCTGGTGATGGACCGCACCAGCCTCTACCGCGCCTTGCCCGCGCTGGAACGCGCAGGCTGGCTGGCGCTGGCCTCTCCCTCGCCGCGGCTGCGCATAGCCGCCATCACCCCCGCCGGCGAAGCGCTGATCATGCGCGCCGAGCCCGACTGGACCGCACTGCAGACACGCATCCTTGCCTCCATGCAGCCGGGCGAATGGCTGGCCCTGCAAGCCAGCGCCGACCGCCTTGCCTCATCGCTCTCTCAGGATCTGCCCGCATGACCGCCCGCTTCCACCGCGCCTTTCTCGTCTGCGCCGTCACCTTCCTGTGCCTGCTGGTGGCCGCCGGGCTGCGTTCGGCACCCAGCGTGCTGATGGTGCCGCTGCAGCTTCATTTCGGCTGGGACCGCGCTACCGTCTCGCTCACCTCGGCGGTCGGCATTTTTCTCTATGGACTGGTGGGCCCTTTCGCCGCCGCGCTGATGCTCTCGCTGGGCATCAAGCGGACCATGCTGGGCGGGCTGGCTTTGATGGCTCTGGGCACGCTGCTCAGCCGGTGGATGAGCGAGAGTTGGCACTATCTGCTGACCTGGGGCGTTATCTCGGGCCTGGGCAGCGGGGCCATTGCCAATGTGCTGGGCGCCACCATCACCAATCGCTGGTTCGCCCGGCGGCAAGGGCTGGTGATGGGTCTGCTCTCGGCCTCGACCGCCACCGGCGCGCTCATCTTCCTGCCCTTTCTCGCCTGGCTGACGCGCAATGGCGCCTGGCAGGGCGTGGTGACGATGGTGTCGGTCGCCTGCCTCGCCATGATACCGCTGGTCTGGTTTCTCGTCCCCGAAAGCCCGGTCGCCGTCGGCACCACCCGCTTTGGCGAAGCCCCCGGCGCCGTGCCGACACCGCGCGCGGCGGCCAGCCCGATGCTGGCGCTGACCGTGTTGGCCAAGGCGTCAAAGTCTCCCACCTTCTGGCTGCTCTTCGGCACCTTCTTCGTCTGCGGCGCCACCACCAACGGCCTCGTCGGCACCCATCTCATCGCCTACTGCGGTGACCATGGCATCGCGCCCGTTGCCGCCGCAGGCCTGCTCTCCACCATGGGCTTTTTCGACCTGCTGGGCACCACCGCCTCGGGCTGGCTGACCGACCGTTTCGACCCGCGCCGCCTGCTTTTCGTCTATTACGGATTGCGAGGGGCTTCGCTCATCGTGCTGCCGTTCCTCTCCTTCGGCCCCATCGGTCTTGGCGCCTTTGCGGTGTTCTACGGGCTCGACTGGATCGCCACCGTGCCGCCCACCGTCGCCATCGCCAACCGCAGCTTTGGCGAACGCGAGGCGCCCATCGTCTTTGGCTGGGTGGTGGCCGGGCATCAGCTTGGCGCGGCCTGCGCGGCACTGGGTGCCGGGCTGATACGGCAGAGCTACGGCTCTTATGGCCCGGCCTTTGCCGCCGCAGGGATACTGGGCGTGGTCGCTGCATTGGCCGCGCTTGCCCTGCCCTATACGCGTGCCCAGCTTCGCCCCGCTTGAACCTGCCCGCGCCAGCCCCTAAAGGCGCGCGCAGGTTTCAAAGGGACAGCACATGGCACAGATCATCGATGGCAAGGCGCTGGCCGCGCGGCTGATGGAAGACACGCAGCAGGGCGTGGCGGACATCGTGGCGGCAACCGGCGCCCCTCCGGGTCTGGCCGTGGTGCTGGTGGGCGCCGACCCGGCGAGCGAGGTCTATGTCGGCCGCAAGATCAGCCAGTGCCGCAAGGCCGGCATCACCTCGATCGAGCACCGCCTGCCCGCCGACACCGCCGAGACCGAGCTCCTCGCCCTCATCGACCGGCTGAACGCCGACCCGGCCATTCATGGCATCCTGGTGCAGCTTCCCCTGCCCAAGGGCCTCAACGCCGCAGCCGTGCTCGACCGGATCAGCCCGGACAAGGATGTCGACGGCTTTCACCCGGTGAATGTCGGGCGCCTGTCCACCGGCACGGGCGGCCTTGTGCCCTGCACGCCGCTGGGCATCATGATGCTGCTCGACAGTGTGATCGAGGATTATCGCGGGCTCAACGCCGTGGTCATCGGTAAGTCGAACATCGTGGGCAAACCCGTCTCCATGCTGCTGCTCGAACGCGAGGCGACGGTGACGGTCACTCACATCGAGACGAAGGACCTGCCCGATGTCGCCCGCAAGGCCGACATCATCGTCGCCGCCGCCGGCGCCCCCCATCTGGTGCGCGGCTATTGGGTAAAGCCCGGCGCTGTGGTCATCGACGTTGGCATCACCCGCATCACCGACCACGATGGCGTGACCAAAATCGTGGGCGATTGCGCCACGCATGAGCTGGACCATGCCCGCGCTGTCACGCCCGTACCCGGCGGCGTGGGGCCGATGACCATTGCCTGCCTGCTGGCCAATACCGTCAAGGCGGCAAAAATGGGGCTGAAGCGGTAAAAAGGACCGGCAAGGGCCAGCACTCTCGCAAAAAATGACGCGGGGCAACATTTCGTCACAAAAGGGCACAGGGCGGGCAAAACACCTTGGCTATCTCCGTCTCATCACGAAGACGAAAGGTTTCCCCGGATGTTGTTCTCGATCCTGACCACCCTGGCGCTGGCAACCACACCGGCCCCCATCGCCATCAACGAGCCCCTGCAGGCCATTGGCTGCCACCCCCAGCCCGGCAAGGTGATGGGCTGCGTCACCAACAGCCACACCGTTGCCCAGCAGCGCGCGCAAGGCACGTTCAAGCCCGCCACCGCCCTGGCCGAGCGCGACAATGTCGAGCGCACCGTGGCCTGCCATCCCGATCCCAGCCGCAACCGTGGCTGCTTTCGCGCCGCGCCGGGTGCCAGGGTGAAACCCGCCATGGCCGCCCGCGCCGCCAAGACCGAAACCGCCGAGGCGACCCCCGCCCCGGCCCAGCCTTCGGACGCAGCCGCCAAAAGCAGCTGATGTCCATCGGGCGGCAATTCCACGCCCACGGTTTCCCTATGACCGGCCCCTCGACACGGCAGGTGCATGGGGTTGCCGCCCGAACTCTCTGCTTTTCCCTGCTTGAAAATGGAACCCATTCATGCCTATCCGGGCAACCATGCCTGATGCCACGCTTCCCGATCCTGTCCCCGGCTCGGCCCCTTCCATTCTGCTGGTCGAGGACGATACCGCGCTGCGCGTCTTGACCGCCCGCGCTCTCAAGGCCCATGGCTATGACGTGCGCACGGCCTGCAGCGGGGCGGAAATGTGGGTGGCGCTCGAAAACGCACCTGCCGATCTGCTGGTGCTCGACATCATGCTGCCCGGCACCAATGGCATCGACCTGTTCCGCCGCATCCGCAAGACCAGCGAGGTGCCGATCATCTTCGTTTCCGCACGCGGCAGCGAGGAAGACCGCGTGCTGGGCCTGGAGTTGGGCGCTGACGACTATCTGGCCAAGCCTTTCGGCACGCGCGAGCTGATCGCGCGGATCGGCGCGGTGCTGCGCCGCGGCGGCGTCAGTGCGGCGGAGAATGGCGAGCGCGATCTGGGCCGCCGCGATGTCGAGTTCGACGGCTGGACGCTTTCCATGGCCCGCCACGAACTGACCGCGCCCGATGGCACCATCGTTGACCTGACCGGCGCCGAATTCGACCTGCTGTGCACTTTTGTCAGCCAGCCCCAGCGTGTCATCGGTCGCCAGCGGCTGATCGAACTGTCGCGCACGCGCATTGGCGACAGTTCAGACCGCTCGATCGACGTGCTGGTGAGCCGGTTGCGCCGCAAGCTGACCGACAAGGGCGGCTCTGCCCCGTTGGTGACGGTGCGCGGCGTCGGCTACATGTTCAACCTGCCGGTGACGCGGGGTTGATCGTTCGCCCCTTCGCCCGGATACGCCAATGGGCGGGTGGCATAGGTCTGTTCGGCCGGCTGCTGGGCGTGCTGATTTTGGTGATGGCGGTGGATTTTGCCGCCAATGCGCTGGTCTTTGAAAAGGCCAGCGATTTTGCCCTTCAGGAAGACATTGCGACCCGGCTGGCCGACCGGCTGGCCGCCTCGGCCCGCGTGCTCGATGCGGAAAAGCCCGCCACCCGCGCGCAGATCGCGCAGGAGTTGAGCAGCGACAGTTTGCGCCTGCTCTGGTCGCCGCGCCATGAACCATCGCTGGCGGCCATCTCGCTGGCCGGGCTGCAAGGGCAGATTTTGGCGGCCCAGCCCCTGCTCGCCCAGCGCAACCTGCGCCTCCATCTGCTGCCCTTCAGCGACGACATCGGCGGGACGATGAGCCTGTCCGACGGCAGTGTCGTCAGCTTTGAAAGCCATAGCCGCCATGTCTGGGCACTGAAAGCCGGGCGGCTCATTTCGCTGGTCCTGCCCTCGCTGGTTCTGGTCGGGCTCGCTCTCGTCACGATCCGCGCCATTTTGCGCCCGCTGCGCCGGCTGGTGCTGGCCACGCGCCATGTCGGCACGGCGCGCTCCTCCGCCTTGACGCCATCCGGGCCGGTCGAGATCAAGAATCTCATCCACGCCTTCAATGCCATGCAAAGCCGCATCGACAGCCTGCTGGCCACCGGCACGCAGACCATGCTGGCCATTGGCCATGACCTGCGCACCCCGCTGGCCCGCATGCAATTGCGGCTGGACGAGGCCGACCTCGACCCGGCCACGCGCGATGCCATCGAGGGCGATATCGGCGAGATGCGCGATCTCCTCGCCTCGCTGCAGACCTTCGTGGCGCCCCAGGGTGAAGAGCCCCCGCGCCGCATCGACCTTGCCGCCATGTTGCAGACACTGGTCGACAATGCCACCGACCATGGCGGCGATGCGACCTATGATGGCCCCGACACGCTGGTGGCCATGGGCCGCGCGGTGCCGCTGCGCCGGGCCCTGTCCAACCTCATCGAGAATGCGCTGCATTATGGTGGCAATGCGCAGGTGACACTGGCGCAGGCCAATGGCCATGTCACCATCACCATCGCCGACCGGGGGCCCGGCATTCCCGAGGAGGAACTGGCCCATGTGCTCCAGCCCTTCGTGCGGCTGGACCATGCGCGCAGCCGCGACACGCCGGGCATGGGCCTTGGCCTTGCCATCGTGGAAAAATCGCTGAGCGGGGAAGGCGCAAGGCTGGTTCTGGCCAACCGCGAGGGCGGCGGGCTGGAGGCTAGGGTCATTCTGGCCGGGGATGCTTGTTAGGTTTTTCGAAGGTGCAAAAGGTCATGCGAGGGCCGTAGCCCAAACTGACAAAATCCCACCGCGCCGCAGGCGTGACTCCTCCTCATACCAGCAGCGGTCACCCCGCCGACAAAATGGGATTGCAAAGGACGATGGCCCTTTGCCCGCCGGAGGCATTTTGATCTCCCCCCACGCCCGCCCATTTTTGCCGCGCGGCAACATTTCCTTACAATCCAGCGGATCACGGGAAAAACACAGGCCTTAACTTCACCTGCAAGGCCCGGGGGCGCACACGCCCTATTCCCTCGCTCCCGGGCCGCCCCATTAGTCACAGGTGAGACCATGAACGATCTTATTGGCCGCGTGTTCAGCTTCGAGAAGTCGACCTTCCCCGCCAGCGGCGAGCTTTTCGCCAAGCTGTCGAGCCAGGGTCAGAACCCGAAGGCGCTGATGATTTCCTGCGCCGACAGCCGCGTGGTGCCCGAGCAGATTTTGCAGGCTCAGCCGGGCGATCTGTTCGTCTGCCGCAATGCGGGCAACATCGTGCCGCCCTATTCGACGATGAATGGCGGCGTCTCCTCCACGGTGGAATATGCCGTGATGGCGCTTGGCGTGCGTGACATCATCGTCTGCGGCCATTCGGATTGCGGCGCGATGAAGGCTTTGTCGAACCCGGAAGGGCTGGACAAGATGCCCAATGTGGCCGCTTGGCTGCGCCATGGCACGGCAGCGGAGCATATCGTTTCGGCCTGCTCGGGCCATTTGCATGGCAAGGACCGCGCGCGCGCCATCGCGCTGGAAAACGTCATCGCCCAGCTTTCGCATCTGCGCACCCATCCCTCGGTGGCCGCCGCCATCGCGCGGGGTGAGATGGCGCTGCACGGCTGGTTTGTCGACATTGGCGAGGGTCAGGTTCTGGGCCTTGACGGCACGACCAACAAATTCGTGCCCCTGCGCGAGGATCAGCCGCTGCCCGTGGCCCTGCCCGCCACGCGCCGCATCGACAATGAAACCTATCTGGCGGAAGCCGCCGAATGAGCGCCCCGGCCCTGCGACTGCCATCGGTGCGCGATCTGACCGCATCCATCGTGGTCTTCCTCGTTGCGATGCCTTTGTGCATGGGCATCGCCATCGCCTCAGGCGTGCCGCCGGAGAAAGGTCTGGTCACCGGTATCATCGGCGGCATCGTCGTGGGCGCGCTGGCGGGCTCGCCGTTGCAGGTCAGTGGCCCGGCGGCGGGTCTGGCCGTGATTGTGTTCGAATTCGTGCGCGATCACGGCCTTTCGGCCCTTGGCCCCATGCTGGTGGTGGCCGGTGTCATCCAGTTCGTGGCCGGTGTCGCGCGGCTGGGCGGATTGTTCCGCGCGGTCTCGCCCGCCGTGGTCCATGGCATGCTGGCGGGCATTGGCGCGCTGATCGTGGCGGGCCAGTTCCACATCCTCTTCGATGCCAAGCCCATGTCGAGCGGCCTTGCCAATCTGGCCGCGATGCCGGGGCGCGTGCTGGGCCTTGACCTTGCCAATGCCCGTGCCAGCGAACTGGCGCTGGGTCTTGGCCTTGTCACCATCGGCGTCATGCTGGGCTGGGAAAAATGGCGCCCGGCGAGCCTGAAACTGGTGCCCGGCGCCTTGCTGGGCGTGATGGCCGCGACCTTTGTCGCCATGGCCTTTGGCCTCAATGTCGCGCGTATCACCGTGCCGGAATCGATCGCGACGGCCTTCTCGGCGCCGGGCGCAGGCTTTTTCTCGCCGCTGGGCAATCCGGCGGTGATCACCGCCGCCATCGCCGTCGCCTTCATCGCCAGCGCTGAAACGCTGCTCTCGGCCGCTGCGGTCGACCGCATGCATGACGGCGTGCGCACCGATTACAACAAGGAACTGCGCGCGCAGGGCGTGGGCAATCTGCTCTGCGGTATCGTTGGCGCCCTGCCCATGACGGGGGTGATCGTGCGCTCCAGCGCCAATGTGCAGGCCGGTGCGCAAAGCCGCGCCTCGGCCATTCTGCATGGCGTGTGGATTCTGGCGCTGGTTGCGCTGCTGCCCTTCGTGCTGCGGCAGGTGCCTATGGCGGCGCTGGGCGGCGTGCTGGTCATCACCGGCTGGCGCCTCATCAGCCTGAAACATGTGCGTCATCTCTTCACCACCTATGGCCCGGTGCCCGCCGGCATCTGGGCGGCGACCTTTGCCCTTGTCGTCACCACCGACCTGCTGACCGGCGTGCTGGCAGGCCTTGCCCTCTCGCTGATCGAACTGCTGCCCTATGCCTCACGGTTGCGGCTCAGGATCGACCATCATGAGGATGAAGCGCGGACGGTGCGGCTCTCGGGTGCGGCGACCTTCCTCACCCTGCCACGCCTGACGCGCACGCTCGACGAGCTGCCCGCCGACAAGCCAGTCCATCTCGACCTCGATAACCTCCACGGCCTTGACCACACCAGCGCCGAACTGCTGGGCGAATGGCTGGGCCGCCGCCGCCGGGGCGGGCAAAGCGCCTCGGTCAGCGGACAGGAACATATGCTGCGACCACTCGCACACGCCTGAAGCGCGGGTCCGCCGAATCCTGCGGCGGGCTCTACCTGACGGGTCGCCCTTTCCAGTCCGGGGCGGCCCGTTTTTTGGGGGTTGAAGGAAAGAGACAGGCAGGAGGGGCGATGGCCCGCTTTTCCCTTATCCCCTTGGCTCAAACACCGACCAGCCCGCCCGCCCGGCCAATCGCTCCAGCGCGATCGACCCCAGCAGCGAATTGCCCTGCGCGTTGAGCCCCGGCGCCCAGACAGCGACCGAGGCCACCCCCGGCGCGATGAGCAAAATGCCGCCGCCCACGCCGGACTTGCCAGGCAGGCCGACGCGAAAGGCGAATTCGCCCGAATTGTCATAATGGCCGCAGGTCATCATCAGCGCATTGATGCGGCGGGTGCGATGCGGCGAAAGCACCTGCTTGCCCGTTTCCGGATTGCGCCCGCCCAGCATCAGATAGCGCCCGGCCATGGCCAGTTGCGCGCAGCTCATGGCGATGGCGCAGGCATGGGAATAGACGCCCAGCACGCGATCGACCTCATTGTTCAGATTGCCAAAGGCCTTGGCATAGGCAGCCAGCGCCTCGTTGCGGAAACCTGTTGCCAGTTCGGCGCGGGCGACATGCTCATCAATGGCGATCATGTCGTCTCCGGCCAGGTCGCGGACGAGGCGCAGCGTCTGGCCGATGGCCTCGCGCGGCTCGCCGCGGCCAAGGATGATGTCCGACATGACGATGGCGCCGGCATTGATGAAGGGGTTGCGCGGCACCCCCTGTTCACGTTCCAGCTGAACAATGGAGTTGAAGGCGCTGCCCGAGGGTTCTCGCCCCACACGGTTCCACAGGCCATCGCCCGCCATGCCCAGGGCCAGCGTCAGGCTGAACACCTTGGAGATGCTCTGGATCGAGAAGGGTTCCTGCGCGTCGCCCCCGCACAGCATGCGGCCATCGGCCAGCACCACGGCCATGCCGAACTTGTCAGGCGACACATGGGCCAGCGGGGGGATATAGTCGGCCACACGGCCCTTGTCGGGGCGCTCGCGCATCTCCTCCACGATGATGTCGATCAGATGCTGAATATCGGCCACGCCTGTTTCCTTAGCTGTGCTGTGCCTCTCCTAATGGCCTGAGGAATGGCGAACAAGGCATGGCGGGCGCCATCGCCGCCCGCTTGTGGAACATCCTGCCCTTTCAAGCCTTTCCGTAAAACCCCTGCCACGATCGGGGCCATGATCGGGCGCCACTTTGAGGGAGTGTTTGGCAGTGCGTGTGTTGCTGGCACAGAATGATCCGCAGCTGACGCAGCGGCTGGACACAAGGCTGCGCGAGGCAGGCTTTTCCGTGGAGATCGCCGATAGCCAGACCCTGCGCGACGAACAGGGCGCCCCCGTGCCGCCGCATGACATCGCCGCCATCATCCTCGACATGGCCCTGCCCGACAGTCGCAACCTGTTGCACAGCTGGGCCACGAAGGAGCCCGATGTTCCAGTGCTGACCCTGACCCCGCGCGGCAGCTGGCGCGACAAGGTGGAAGCGATGAAGGCCGGCGCCGCCGACTTCGTGGTCAAGCCGGTGCGCTTCGAGGAATTGCTGGCGCGGCTGCACACCGCCCTGCGCCGCCGCGACGGGCCGGAAAGCGAATGGATCGGCCGGGACGGGCTGCGCCTCGACCCGCAGGGCCGCACGGTGGAGCTGGAAGGGCGCCAGCTGCGCCTGACACGCGCGGAATTTCGCCTGCTGCACCTGTTCCTGCGCCATGCCCGGCAGGTGCTCTCGCAAGAAGACATTCTCGACCAGCTCTACGATCCGGCGCAGGAACGCCATTTCAACGCCATCGAGGTGCTGATCAGCCGCCTGCGCCGCAAGATCGGCCCCGGACGCATCGAAACCGTGCGCGGTCTGGGCTATCGGCTGGCGGCCTGATCGCGATAGAAAGCACGCCAAACCCGCGTCTTTGGTGGCATAATGACCACCCCGGGTGGACGTGCGCGGTCAATCGCGTTAGGGGCGCCTTTGTGTCTAGACTCTTCCCCGCCTGGCAGCAGCTCACCCATTCTTCCCGCATCTGGCGCGTCCGGTTTGCCGCGCTCACCGGCGCCGTCCTGCTCGGTCTGGCCGCGATTGCCTTTGCGCATTTCGGCGACCTGGCCCAGCAGGCCTTTCAGGCCGTCATCAGACGGTGGCCCTTGGCACCCTTCGTGCTCACCCCGGTGCTTTTTATGGGAACCGTATGGCTGACGCGGCTGCTCTGGCCCGAAGCGCGCGGTTCGGGCATTCCCCAGGTCATGGCCGCCGCCCACGCGCCTGAAAGCGAGACCGCCACCAAGCTGCTCTCCCCGGGCGTGGCGCTGGCCAAATGTTTCGGCACGGGCCTGATCCTGCTGGCCGGCGGTTCGGCCGGGCGCGAAGGACCCACGGTGCAGATCAGCGCCGCGATCATGATGGCCATCCACCGCGTGCTGCGCGTGCCGGTCAGCGCGGGCGTGGTGATCGCGGGCGGCGCGGCGGGCGTCGCGGCAGCCTTCAACACGCCGCTGGCCGGTGTGGCCTTCGCCATCGAGGAACTGGCCAGCGCCTTTGAACAGAAGGTCGCCGTGCTGGTGATGATGGCGGTGATGGTCGGCGGCCTCATCAGCCTGGGTCTCTCGGGCGACTATGTCTATTTCGGCGCCATGAACGACCGCATGTCACTGGTCCAGATGGCCATCGGCGTGCCGCTGGCGGGGATTACGGGCGGTCTGGCAGGCGGCGCGTTCTCGCGCGCGCTGGTGGCGCTCTCTGCCTCGAAGGTCAAACCGGCGCGCTGGATGCGCGGGCACCCGCTCATCGTGGCGGGCATCTGCGGCGCGGTGGTGGCGATCACCGGCTATGCCTCGGGCGGGATTTCCTGGGGCACGGGCTATGACATCACCCACGGCCTGCTGTCGGGCCAGGCCGCGCCGCTGACCTTTGGCCCGGCCAAGTTCATCTCCACCCTGGCCACCGCGCTCAGCGGAGCGCCAGGCGGCATTTTCGCGCCCTCGCTCTCTGTCGGCGCCGGGCTGGGTCAGGCGCTCTCGCTGCTGACGCCCGGCACGCCTGCGCCCGCCATGGTCCTGCTCGGGCTGATCGGTTACTTCACCGGCGTGGTGCGCGCGCCGCTCACCGCCGTCATCATCGTGGCCGAAATGACCGCGACGCGCACCATGATCCTGCCGCTGTTCGGCACGGCGATCATTGCCGATTGGGTCAGCGCGCAGGTCTGCCCGCCCAAGCTCTATCACGCCCTGTCGCGCGCCTTTGGCTAAGGCGTGCAATGGTAGCGCTATCTATCGGAAATAGCGCGCCTTTCCACGGATGAATTCGATCTCTCTGGCCTGACTCCCACTGGCCATGGCCGGCCTTTCAGGCATTGTGGCCCCATGCCCGACCACAACGGCGGGCACAGGAACAACCCGGTGGCACCAGCCGACCGGGCAGAGAGGAGTGACCCCGTGGCCCTGATGCCCAACGCATCGACCAGCACCGACCCTGCAACCATTGCGGAGGAAGGCGGCAACATCAACGCCCCCGAACTGCGCCTCTTCGTCATGGGCCTGTTCTTCATCTTCGGCGGCATCACCAGCCTGAACGATGTCATCATCCCCAAGCTGAAAGAGCTTTTCACGCTCAGCTACATGCAGGCGATGTTCGTGCAGACGGCCTTCTTCGCCGCCTATGCCATCATCGGCCTGCCCGGCGCGGCGCTGGTCAAGCGCATCGGCTATATGCGCGGCGCGGTGGTCGGGCTGCTGACCATGACGGCGGGCTGCCTGCTCTTCATCCCGGCCTCGAAGAGCGCGGTCTATCTCGTCTTTCTCGCCGCGCTCTTCGTGCTGGCCAGCGGCGTGGTGATGGTGCAGATTGTCACCAATCCGCTCATTTCGCTGCTCGGCCCGGCGCGGACGGCATCAAGCCGCCTGACCTTCGCGCAGGGGTTCAACTCGCTGGGCACGGTGATCTTCCCGCTGGTGGGCGGCGCGCTCATTCTGGGCGGTCTGGCCAAGGTCAAGGCCGAGGATCTGACCGGCGACGCGCTCGACCTTTACCGCATGGCCGAAACACAGACCGTGGTGCACACCTATATCGGCCTGGCGATCGCGCTGGCCATCGTCGCGCTGGTCGTGTGGTTCAACCGCAACCGCATCAAGGGTGAACGCCACGCCCATACCAGCTTTGTCGAGGGACTCTCGCTGCTGAAGCGCCCGCGTTTCGCATTCGGCGCGGCCTGCATCTATCTCTATGTCGGTGCGGAAGTGTCGATCGGCTCGCTGATCGTCAACTATTTCCAGCAGCAGAGCGTGCTGGGCGTAACGGCGGCGCAAGCGGCGACCTACATCCCCTATTACTGGGGCGGCGCGCTGATCGGTCGCTTCATCGGCGCGGCGGTGCTGCAGAAATTCAGCCCCGGCAAGGTGCTAGCCTTCAACGCAACCACTGCCATTGTGCTCATTCTGCTATCAGCCAACACGGCGGGCCATCTGGCCGCCGACAGCCTGTTGCTCATCGGCCTGATGAACTCGATCATGTTCCCCACCATCTTCTCCCTCGCCTGCGAAGGGCTGGGTGACAAGGCAGCCGATGGTTCGGGCATCATCAATGTGGCGATCGTTGGCGGCGCCATCATCCCGCCGCTCACCGGCAAATTCGCCGATGTGTCGCACAGCCTGCAACTGGCGCTGGCCCTGCCCGCCGTTTGCTATGCGGTGATTGTCGCTTTCGGCGTTTATGCCGCACGCCACAAGGTCACCGCCTGATCACTCCTGATGCCTCGCCCGGCAAGGTGCGAGGCATCGGCACATAAGAAAAGGGGCGGCCCTTGCAGGCCGCCCCTCTCTTTTTGCGTTCTGCTGACTGGACTTAGAAGTCCAGCTTCGCACCCACGCGGAAGTAACGACCGATGAAGTTCGAGTCGTCCCAGGCAGGGTTGAACTGATACAGGCCATAGCCGGCAGCCGGATCGTAGACCGGACCCGAGTTCAACAGGTTCTTCACATCCAGATAGATGAGGAAGTTCTTGTCGATGCGTGCCTGCGTGTGCATGTCGATGGTGAAGGTCGGGTGGGTGTTGCAGATGACCGGGCTGGTGCCGGTGTAACCCACCACATCCTGGCCGATGCTGCCCACGCAGTCGCCCGGCGTACCGCCATCGTCAGCGGCAACTTCCGAATAACCGCTGGTGTAGTTACCCGTCAGCGTCACGCCATACTTGCGCTCCGGACCGAACTCGAAAGTGTTGGCCCACACCGCGCGGAAGTGCGGAGCACCCGAGCACGAGGTGGTTTCGCACGGACCCAGCGTGCCGTCATAACGGTACACAGTTCCGCTCGAATCGGTCAGCGCCAGCTTGGTCAGCCACGAGCCGTTGAGCTGGCTGGTGAAGCGGATGCCATGACCCAGCTCGTAACGGGCCTGCATCGAGATATCGACGCCCGATGCCACTTCGGAGTTGGCATTCGTGTAGGACGCGATGATCGTGCGGGGCAGCGCCAGAGCGGTCGGGTTGTTCGAGTCGATGCCCGACTGGGTCGCGCTCAGGCCCGGCAGGTTCACTACACCATTGTTGGTGAAATACTGCTGGATCGCCGGGTCGGTGTTGGTCACCGACACGATGATGTCCGTGATCTTGGTGTGCCAGAAGTCAGCCGTCAGGGTCAGGTGGCGATCAGGCGTGAAGACGCCGCCGACCGTGAAGGAGGTCGACTTCTCCGGCTTCAGGTTGGGGTTGCCAACCGCGGTGACGCCCAGCGAATAGCTGCCGCCGCCATTGCCGTCCGAACCGTAATAGGCCGGGTTGCTGGCATGCGCCGCGCAGAAGGCCGCATAGGTCGGATCCGAGCACTTGAAGTTGATCGTCGAGTAACCCGTGGTGGGCAGACCGTTCGACTGGTTGAAGCTCGGGATCTTGAAGCCCTTCGAGAAGGTGCCGCGGATCTTCAGCTCCTTGATCGGCTGGAACTGCGCTTCGAACTTGGGCGAGAAGTTGCTCTGACCGCTCGAATAGCTGTCATAGCGGCCATCGGCCTTCAGCTTCAGGACGCTCAGCACCGGAGCGCTGACTTCATAAAAGCCCGAGTAAACGCGACGCGAACCGGCCGTGCTGACGGCGTTGATACCGTAGAACGTGTCGTCCGGATTGGCGCTGGGCTGGTTGACGCTTTCAAAGCGGTAGGCGGCACCCACGGCGATGTTGAGCTGGCCACCGGGCAGCTGCAGGAAGTCACGGTTGATCGTGCCCTGGATCTGCGTCAGCTTCGAGCGGTCGGTCGTGTGAACGGTCGGCGCGATGAAGTCACGCTGGGCCTGGGTGTTCTGGCTCTGGTCGCCAAAGTTGTAGCTGCCCTGAGCGATCGCCGTCAGCAGGTTCGGGGCGTTGATGTAGTTCATCTGGTTCACGTCCAGATTGACCCACGACGTCGTGCCCTCGATGTTGTAGTTCCAGCCCTTGCCGAAATCGCCGCTGATGCCGCCCGAGAAGCGGTAGGTCTTGGCATCGGTGGTGGTTTCGGTCGGCTGGTCATAATAACCCGAAAGCTGGCCGACCTGGCCGTTGGCGGCAAAGGGGTTGTTCGGGTTCAGCACGCCATTGGTGGCGTTGCAGTTCACACCGCTGGCGCAGGTGTAGACCGGCAGCAGCAGGGTGGTGTTGTCATAGGTCGCGTTCGGCGTCTGCGCGGCGAAGGAGCGCGGAGCTCCCTGGCTGAAGGTGCGGGCCTCGGCGAAGTTGAACATGCCATAGACCTGCATGTGATCATTCACATTGGCGGTCAGGCGGGCGTTGGCACCGATGCGGGTGATGCGCGGCGCGTACATGTAGTACTGCGAACGCAGATCCTGCTGGCAGACGGTGCTGGGCGCGGTGGGATTCGCGGCCTGCTGGGCGGCGGTCAGCGTGTGGGCGGTCAGCCCCTGGCAACCGGCCGAAGGCGTGATCATCGCCCACTGGCCGCTACCATCAGCGGTGTAGGGACGGGCAAAGCCGACGGTGGTCGACTGGAAACCGTTGTAGTTGCCGTTGCCCTGGATGCCGTTGCGGATACCGTTGGCCAGGCAGTTGCCGGCGCCATCGCAGATGCTGCTCTGGTCCGCGGTGCCATAGATGCCGCCGCGCTGGTTCATCATCACCGACGAGTTATGCTGATATTCGCCGTTGATGTAGAAGTTGTAGCCGTCTTCAGCCAGGCGGCCCTTGCCCCAGGTCGCGTCGAAACGGCCTTCGCCGGCTTCGCCACGCTGCGAGATGCCGCCCGAGGCATTCGCGTGGAAACCAACGATTTCCTTCTTCACGATCACGTTGACCACGCCGGCCACGGCGTCAGCGCCATAGGTCGAGGAGGCGCCGTCCTGCAGGACGTCAATGCGGTCGATGATCGAGTCGGGAATGGTGTTGAGGTCGACGAAGTTACGCACGCCGTCGTCAGCCAGCGGGTAGATCGCGCTGCGCAGACCATCAAAGGTGGTCAGCGTGTAGCCATCGTTCAGACCGCGCAGCGACGGAGCGCTGGCGCCCGTGGCGAAGCCGAAAGAGGACCAGCTGCTGGGCAGCGTGCCCGCATTGTTGGCCGGCAAGGCCTGCAGACCTTCCGAAGGCGTGATGATGCCGCGCTGCGACAGGTTTTCAGCCGAAAGCACCACGAGCGGCGAGGCCGTGGCGGCCGCCGGATTCTTGGTGATCGAGCCAGTCACCACGATGACCGGACCCGTGTCGTCAGCCTTGGTGGCGTCGGTTGCCGGAGCCTTGGCTGCGGCCTGCGCGAAAGCGGGAGCCGCCATCAGCGCGGTGCCAAGAACGAGCGTCGCCACGCTCGACTTGAGCACATTGTTCAGTGCGATAGTCATTGTCACCTCATGAGTGGATCGAGACCCAAATTCTCTTTCCGCCCCCTGTTAACTCGCCGAAATCGTTGAATAGCCATACGGCATCCCTGTTGCCCGACAGAGATGGCCGAAGCCCGATTCCTTAAAAGCTCAGGGAGTACCTCATGACCAGAACCGGCGCGCCGCGCCAGCCGCTTACAGGGCTGTCAGTTTGATGAACGGGGACTTGTTGCCTCTCCGCCACACAGGCTGACGGGAGTGCAACAGATATTCTTCTAAGAAAACGTCACAAATTGGTAATTTTATTACCATTCAGGGACACGTTCAGCGCCCCCTACCCGCGATCATTGTAAAAACACCATAAGACGCAGGATCAGCAACCATTCATCGCCGCCAAGACACAGCACTGCGCCATAGGGTTTGATTGTTGCCTCCCTGTGAAAAAATGCTTCTGCGCGCAATTTACGCATTGACAGATGCGTCCAGAACAATCGCATGCTTGCCCTGACCGCTTGGCACGGGCACGTAAAAACCCGCAACAGGGCGAGTGGCGGGGCCCCATGATCCGAGCCATGGGCGCGGCAATAAAATTACCTTGTCGTCACCATCGGCTGGAACAGATAGCCTTCATTGCGAATGGTACGGATGATCTCCTGCCCGCCCTCGCCCATCGCCAGCTTGCGACGCAAGCGGCTCAGCTGCACGTCAATCGCGCGGTCGAACTGCTCGCTATCCTCGCCGCGCGACCAGTCCAGCAACTGGTCGCGCGTCAGCACCCGACGCGGATGTTCGGCAAAGGCGCGCATCAGGCGAAATTCGCCATCGGTCAGCGCAATGGCCTGGCCCGCCGGGTCGATCAGCAGACGCACGCCTGTATCGAGCCGCCACCCCGCGAAATGGAACACCGGCACATCCGTATCATTGGCGGCGCTCTCGCCTGGCCCGCGGCCATCGGTGCCAGCCCCTTCACCACCCTTGCGGCGGCGCAGGACGGTGCGGATACGCGCCAGCAATTCGCGCGGATTGCAGGGCTTGGCCAGATAATCATCGGCGCCCATCTCAAGGCCGACAATCCGGTCAATGTCGCTGCCCACCGCGCTCAGCATGATGACAGGGGGCGCATCGGGCCCAAGCTGGCGCAGCGCGGTCAAGCCATCCTCGCGCGGCATCATCACATCCAGCACGATCAGGTCGTAATGGTCCTGCGCCAGCATGGCGCGCATGACAAAAGGATCGGCGGCCGTGGCGGTGCGATAGCCGTGCTTTTGCAGGAAATCGCTGATGAGCCCGCGAATGCCATCATCGTCATCCACGATCAGGATCGAGGTGTCGAGGTTCATGGGAAGGGGTGATATGCGCATGAAAGATCGATAGCAAGCGCAGTTGCCCGCCACATTTCGCGCGGCCACCGCCAGAAGCGCGGCGTGAAACACAGGTGAAATGCCGGTGAAATCCGCCTGCAAACTGCCGGGCCCACTTCTTCCTTCAAGCAAAGCGGCTCCCCCGCCAGGATCGACAGCCCGGCAAGCCATGGTGCTCGGCGAATGGGTGTCATCCTCCGGCCTTGCCACGGGAGCAGGCAGCATTGAACTTGCCGCACGCAGATCGGTCATGGTCTGCGGCGGCGTCGGGGCCGCCCTTCGGGTTGGACCCTATGTCGCACCCGTTCATCCGGAGGGCGGCCCCGACTTTCCTCCCTTCCCGATACCAGTTCGCGACATTGTCCAGCATAACCAAGGCCCGATGCATGAAGGATCCCGCAAAAGCAGACCCGATCGCCCTGGCACTGGGCTGGCTGCGCGAACCGCGCGCGGGCCGCGCGGCCGCGGTCGCCGCCGTGGTGGCTCTGGCGGTGGTGGTGGCCATGCAGGCCGCGGCAGGCGGCGGATGACCCCTTTGCGGCCTCGCCCCCTCGCCCGTCGCGCCTGTCTGTGGCAAGGGTGGGGCTGATGACGACACGCCGCTTCTCTCCGTCAGGGCTAGCGCCCATGGGAGGCCCACCGCTGGGCCTGCAAATGATCGCCATGCTGGTGTGCACGCTGGTTGCCGCGCAACTGGTGACACTGGCGCTGACCATGCTGATCCCCCCACGCGCGGAGCAGCGATGGGACATGGGCGATGTGGCAACGGCTCTTTCCGGGCAGGCGCTTTCCCCCCGGCTGGAACAGGCGCGGCTCGACGGTCCGCCCGATGTCGCGGGCACTGGCTGGCTGGTGTCGGACGAGGCGCGCGCCATGCTGGCCCGGCGGCTCAAGCTGCCCGAAGCCGATGTGGTGCTGGCCTTTTACACCCAATTGCCGGTGGGCGGCGTGGCCGCGCCAGTGCGCCACCGCGCCCCTCTGGCAACCCGCGCGCCCGAAACGCTGTCCTCGCTGCTGATCCCGCAAGTTCTGGCACAGACCACCGCCGCCGGACCCGCGGTCGCCTTCCCCGGCGGCCCCATGTCGGGCGCGGTCTTTCAAGGTGGCATGGCGCCGGGCGGCTTTCCTGTCGGCGGCATGCCGGGGGCCTTGCCCGGTGTTACGGTGGGGCGTGGCATGGCGCAGGCCATCAATGGCGGCGCGGGGGGAGAACGGCGCGGCGCCACAGGCCTGCCCGCCGGGGCCCGCATGCCGCGCGGCGCCATGCTGCGCGGCATGCCCCGCGCCCTGCCCGACACCGCCATGCCCAGCGGCGGGGCGGCCATGAACCCTCTCACCATCGACCAGTTGCACGCCGCCCTTGCCCCGCGCCGGCCCATGGCTGCCGACGCCGCGCTCGTCCCGACGCTCAGCCAGACCCCGGCCGCGCCTGTCCTCTCGATCACCCGGACCCCGCCGCTGACCCATCCGCGCGCGCCCGTCGCCTTGCCTGCCGCCGCGCCGCTGCCCACTGCCGCACCGGCCACGGTCATCAAACCGGCCCTGCCTGACACCAGCGCCAGCGAAAAACCCCAGCCGATCCCCTTCCGCAGTCAGCCGCAGGGCCTGCTCGACCGCGCCAGCCCGCCCTTCATCGAGGGGGATTTCGTCGCCGCCGCGCGCCGCCCCGACGGGCACTGGATCGCCGTGGCCCCGCGTGCGGAAGGTTTCCCCAACCGCTGGCAAAAGCAGGTGCTGGCCTGGTTCGTCCTCTCGCTGCTGATCGTCAGCCCGCTGGCATGGTTCTTTGCCCGCCGCATTGTGCTGCCGCTCGAAGGCTTTGCCCGCGCCGCCGAAATACTCGGGCGCGACCCTTCCGCCACGATCATCCCGCTCAAGGGTCCCGCCGAGATCGGCCGCGCTGCCCATGCCTTCAACCAGATGCACAACCGCCTGCGCGCCTTTGTCGATGACCGCACCGCCATGGTCGGCGCCATCAGCCATGATCTGCGCACGCCGCTCACCCGCCTGCGCTTCCGGCTGGAGGATGTGCCCGACGACCAGCGCCCCGCCCTGCTGCGCGAAGTGGCCGAGATGGAGAGCATGATCAACGAGGTCATCCTTTTCATCCGCGATGCCTCCACCCCCGGCGTGCGTCAGAAGGTCGATCTGGCCGCGCTGGTGGCCGATACGGTGGCCGATGCCCGCCTTGTCGGCGGCGATGTCGAGGTGATCGCGGATTGTGAAGCGCCGGTCGAGGTGGACCCGGTGGGCATCCGCCGTCTGCTGGGCAATCTGCTGGAAAACGCGGTCAAATATGGCGAACGCGCCCGTGTGCGCGTGACACTGCGCCATGGTGAGGCCGTGGCCGAGATCCTCGATGCCGGGCCGGGCATTGCCGAGGAGGAGATGGACCGCGTCTTCGAGCCCTTCTACCGCAGCCCCGAGGCGCGCCGGTCAGGTCGCCCGGGCAGCGGGCTGGGGCTGACCGTCTGCCGCTCGATCGCGCGGGCGCATGGCGGCGACGTACATTTTGCCAGAAGGCAGGATGGCTTTGCCGCCGTGTTGAGCGTGCCTGTGGTCTATGACGCGAGGCCAAGGCTGGCGGCGTGAGGGGTTTGTCGCGACAATTGCGTGGTCTCCTGGCAACCGGCGGCGCTCTTGCGGCCCTGCCGGGCACGGTGGGCGCGCAGACGACCGAAATGGTCCAATGCCTCAAGGACCCTTCCAGCATCGACTGTCTGGCCGTCCCCGGCGGCACGCGCGCGCCGCCGCCGCAATGGTCACTGGGTGTTTCGGGCGGCATCGCCCCGCGTGACGGCGGCCCCACGGGCAGTTACGAGAGTCTTACCCTGCTGCGCCAGTTGGGCCGCAGCTATGTGCAACTGGGCGCGACGCATTATTATTCCCAGCTCGACAGCGGCGTCCCCACCGTCAGTTCGACTTACGGCGTGGGCACCATCGGCTTTGGCGGCAACTACAACAATTGGGTGCTCGACACCTATATCAGCTATGGCCGGCAAAATTTTGGCCCGGTCCGCTTTGGCAATCTCAGCCGCCCCAGCACCAACATCACCAACAGCGCCTATTGGGCCGGCGGGGTGAGTTTCGGGCGCATGATGGCCGTCTCTCCCCGGTTCGTGATCACGCCAACCGCCTCGGCCACCTATGCCTGGAGCCGCCTGCTGCGCCCCACGCTGGGCTCCGAGGATTTCAACAGCAGCGAACCCACCTGGACCGCCGCCGCGCGGCTGCGGCTCGACTGGGTGCCCGGGCACAACCGCAAGAGCTATATCGGGCTGGGCGCGGGGCTGTTGTGGTCGAACAACGCAACCTCGCTGATCGCCGGATCAAGCGGCTGGGGCGGCATTGGACAGACCGGCGACAAGGACACGATGGACGCGCTGACCAGCAGCCATGTCCATGATGTCTGGTTTGAAATCGGGCCGCATGCCTCGCTCGCCGTGACCCGGTCGCTGCGCGTGGAGGCCATCGCCAACCGCAGCTTCGGCCTGATATCAGGCAATGGCAGCACGGTGACGCTGGGGCTGCGCCACAGTTTCTGACGATCAGGAATCCAGCGCGGCCTCAATCTGTCCCATGGTGGTCTGCGGGGCCTGGGGCGGGGTAAAGGCCGGAACGTCGCGGCTGTTGCGCGTGTCGCGGGGAACGCCGCTGGTGTTGATGTACCAGTCGAGCAGCCGCGTTTCGAGCGCGGCCTGCTCGCGTGCCACCGCCCGGGTGCCTACCAGATTGCGGGTTTCCCCCGGATCGACGGCGCGATCATAAAACTCGCTGCCGCCCTGCGGACGATGAATGTAGGTGTATTGGCGGGTGCGGACACTGGCGGCGCGGGCGACAAGTTCGGGATGCTGCGCGGGCAATTACGACTTGAAGCGATAGAGCCCGCCGGTCGGCGTATCAAAGGCCTGCGGTTCGTAAATGCCGATGCCCGCTTCGGTAAAGGCCGCGCGGGCCGGATCGCCTGCCCCGCCATGCATCTGCGGCAGCAGCGAGCGCCCGAACTGGGTGTGATGCGGTGCGGTCCCGGCCAGATTGAGGAAGCTTGGCAGGATGTCGTAAAGCTCGACCATATCCCGCGCCACAAGCCCGCCCGGGGCGACGGGCACCCGCCCGATCAGCGGGACATGGGTGAGGCAGCTTTCCAGCCCGCCGTGCCATTTTTCCACCAGACCGTAATCGCCGGCATAATCGCCATGGTCGGAACTGATGAAGAGAGCCGTGTCCTTGTCGCGCCCGGTCCGCTCCAGCGCTTCGAGCAACTCACCGAGCAGCCAGTCGGCATAGGACACCTGGCCGTAATAGGTGGCGCGCACCTGCCGGAACACCTCCGGCCCCGCCTTGTCGAGACCATAGGCCTTGCGGATCGCCTCTTGAAAGGCAGGCTTGCCCGGCAGGCCCGGGGGGATCGGCGCGGGAATATCCCCGGGCCGGTCAGCACCGAGCAGCGGGACGCCGCACAGACCGGATATTGTACATGGGCGTTGGCAAACATCGTGCCACCACGCGCCAGACGGTCGAAATTGGGCGTTTTCGTCACCGGATTGCCATAGCAGGCCAGCGCATCGGCGCGCAGTTCGTCCGGAGAGAAGAGAATGAGGTTCGGGCGCCCCCCGCTGCCTGCCTGTGCCACGCGGGGCAACAGGGAGGCCATGAGGGCGGCGCCCGTTGCGCCCATGACACCGCGTCGGGAGAGTGGAAAGCGGGTCATGGGCATGTCTTTTATTCAGCGTCGGGTTGTTTGGCGGGGTCCGCCGCGATGAAGGCGGGATGCGCGAGACAGGCCGCCTCGATGGCCAGCAGGCGCGGCCAGCGGGCAAGATCGACCCCGAAACGACGCGCATTGAACATCTGCGGGATCAGGAAGAGGTCGGCCACCGTCACCCTATCGCCAAAACTGAAGGTGCCGGCATAAGGGGCGATCAGCGTATCAAAGGCCGCAAAACCTTCCTCGATCACGCGGGCCGCCCAGGCCTGCACGCCGGCCTCATCCTGCCCCAGCCCGCGCAACCAACCGAGCACCTTGAGATTTTGCAAGGGATGGGTTTCGCAGGCGATCACCTGCGCCGCCGCCCTTACCCTGGCGCGCATCGCCGCGTCGGAAGGCAGCAGCGGCGGTTGCGGCCGCGTTTCTTCCAGATAATCGCAGATCGCCATGCTTTGTGTCAGCACCACGCCGTCGATCTCCAGCGCCGGCACCAGCCCTTGCGGGTTGAGCGCCAGATAGGCGGGCGCGCGCTGCTCGCCCGCGCGCAGACGATAGTAGCGGCCCTCATAGGCGATGCCCTTGATCGCCAGAGCGATGCGCAGCCGATAGGAGGCGCTGGACCGGAAGAAACCGTGCAGCCGTGTCATGCCGCAACCGGCCCGACGGTCACGGTGCAATCGGTCAGGCCGGCAATGGACACGTTGATCACATCGCCCGGCACCACCGCGCCCACGCCAGCAGGCGTGCCGGTGTAGATGAGATCGCCCGGCTCAAGACGGTAGAAGCGCGAGACATAGGCGATCACCTCACGCACGTCCCAGATGAGATCGGCCAGATCCGCATCCTGCTTCGTCTCGCCATTGACGGTCAGCGTGATGCGGCCCTTGTCCAGCATGCCGGTTTCGCTCTGCGGATGGATCAGGCCCAGCGGCGAGGACTGTTCGACATTCTTGCCGGTGCTCCACGGGCGGCCCTTGTCGCGGGCCTCGAACTGCAGGTCGCGGCGGGTCATGTCGAGGCCGGTGGCATAGCCATAGATGAAGCTTTCGGCGTCAGCCTCAGCCACATTGCGCCCGCTCTTGCCGATGGCCAGAACCAGCTCGGCTTCATAGTGGAAGTTGGCGGTTTCAGACGGATAGGCGATGGTCGTACCGCTGGGAACGACGGTTTCGGCCCACTTGGTGAAGAAGAAGGGCGCCTCGCGGGTAGGGTCCTTGCCCATTTCGCGCGTATGGGCGGCATAGTTGCGCCCGATGCAGAACAGGCGGCGCACCGGGAACTGGTTGCCGTCACTGGTGGGCGCCAGGATCGGATCGGGCAGGGTGAAGAGCGTCATGTCAGGCGTTCCATTCGCGGTAGAGGTTGAGCTTTTCTTGAGAGGCCTTGTCGGAATAGGCAAAGAGCACGAGGTCGGTCTCGGCGATAAAACGCGTTTCCTTCCACGAGGGCACGCAAAGCGTATCGCGCAGACCGAGGCGGATCTCCTCGCCCGCGATCATCGCACTGCCCTGCCCTTCGACGACGACAAAGATCGTACCGTCGCTCGCCTTGCGGGGCTTCGTCTCGAAACCGGCGGGGATCAGGCGGACATGGGCCGAGATCGTCGGCATGATCGAACCGCCATCGGCCGGATTGGTGAATTCGAGCGCATGGCCGACATACGGGTCGATCTCGGCATAAAGCGCTTCGAGTTGCGACCTCTGGTCATTGGCCAGTGCCATCTCGGGTCCTTTCCACGGTACTTGACTCGGGGGCGGCTGTTGCCGCTTTGCCGGGACGGTGTGGCGAAAAGAACCGCCGTGCGCAACCGAAGAATTGTAGCGCTATACCAACCAGCCTCTTGCACTCGCCCCCCACCCCCGCGTAGCGCATGAAACAGGGGCAGGACCATCCGCGCCGCCGCACACAGTAAAAGGGCCAGGAAGCTGATGCGCAGCTCAAGACGATCACGGCAAAGCGTCACCATCCAGTCGGTGGCCGATGCCGCCGGCGTTTCGCCGATGACCGTCTCCCACGTCATCAACAGCACCAAGGCGGTACGCGACACCACGCGCGCGGCCGTGATGAAAGCGGTCGAGGAGCTGGGCTATGTGCCCAATGCGGCGGCGCGCTCGCTGGCCTCGGCGCGCTCGACCCGGATCGGCATCGTCTATCGCAATGCGCACAATGCCTTTCTGTCAGCCATGCTGGTGGGCGCGCTCAATGCCGCAGCCCGCGCCGGGGTGCAGATTATCCTGCGCCAATGCGACGACCTTTCCGCCGCCGCCGCGCAGGAGGCGGTGTCCGCCCTGGTGCGCAGCGGTGCCAACGCCATCCTGCTGGCCCCGCCCTACAGCGAGATGATCTCGGGCACCTCGGCCATGGCCGGGCTCGATGCGCCGATGGCAGCCATCGCCTGTGGCCGTGCACTCGTCGACATGGACACAGTCGGCGTCGATGAAAAGGCCGCGGCCATGGCCATGACCCGCCATCTGCTTGACCGGGGCTACAGGCGGATCGGCTTTGTCATGGGCGCGTCGATCCATTCGGGCAGCAAGATGCGCTTTGAAGGCTATGGCGCGGCACTGGCCGAAAATGGGCTGGCCATTGACCCGACGCTGATCGCCATGGGCGATTTCAGCTTTGAATCCGGGCTGGCGGCAGGCGCCACCCTGCTCGACCTGCCCGAACCGCCCGACGCCATCTTCGCCAGCAATGACGACATGGCCGCCGGGGTGATCCTGAGCGCGCACCGCCGGGGCCTGCGCATTCCCCAGGATGTGGCCGTGGCCGGTTTCGACGACGCGCCCATTGCCGTGAAGATCTGGCCGCCGCTGACAACCGTTCGTCAGGACATCGACCTGATGGCGACGCGCGCGACCGATTGGCTGATCGCGCGCCATCGTGACAATGGCCAGTTGGGCGAGGCCCCCATGGCCGAATGGCTGCCCCACCGCATCGTGCTGCGGGAGAGCGCCTGAGCGCTCTCCCGCAGGGCCGGATCACCCCCCGATGATCCGGCGATAGTCCTTCATCCCCACCCACAGCAGCAGGACGGAAAGCGGCCAGACCACCGCCAAAGTTGAAACCGGCCAGGAAATTCATCAACCCGATCCGATGATGTGCAGCTTGCCCACGGCGCGCCAGTCGATCTGGCCGAAACCGGCTATGTTGTCGCCCGTGTAGAAGCCCTGCATGCCCGCCGACTGGGCGACCTGCGTGCCCGAGCAGGCAGCGCCAATCGATGCGCCGGCCGAACAGGTCAGGCGGCGGCGCGATTGATAGCGGTTGAGATCGATATGGTTGTAGAACACGCCCGCCACATAGGTCAGGTCGCGCGAGCCGTTCGAACCGATGCGCAACTCCTGCGACCAGTTGCTGTAGGCGACATGGTTGGCGTTGTTGTTCCATTGCGAATAGGGGAAGGCGCCGACATAGCGGTTGGGGTTCGAATAGGTCTGGTCAGGCTCGAACTGGTCACTGTCGGTAAAGCGCTGGAAGGCGGTGATCGAGGTGATCGTCGCGGCCCCCAGATCATAATCGCCCTGCAGCGAGAAGACGCCGGTGGTGGTGCGATAATAGGAATTGTCGTCATTCGACACGGTGCGGTTGGTCGGCGACGCGGTGACGCCGCCCAGCAGTGTTGCCATGGCCGGGGTGGTGATGCTGACGGGCACGCGCGAGCAGCAATCAGCGTCGGTCTTGCTGATGTCGGCCAGGAGCTTGAGCGTCAGCTGGCTGGTGGCATCCCATTCCAGCTTGCCGCGCACACCCCAGCTCTTGACGCCATTTTCCATCTTGCCGGTGGCCGCGTTGTAAATGTAGCCGCCCACATCGTTGTAATAGCCGCTGACGCGCCCCTTCAGCCCATCGGCCAGCGGGCCCGAAACCGACCCCTTGACCCGATATTCGCCCATTTCGGCAATGGTGGCGTCGACATGGCCGGTCAGATGGTTGGTGGGCGCTTCGGTCACGATGTTGATGACGCCGGCGGTCGCATTCTTGCCAAACAGCGTGCCCTGCGGACCGCGCAGCACTTCCACGCGCTGGATGTCGGCCAGATCGGCAAGCCCTGGACCTGGCGCGGCGCCACCACGCCATCGACAACGACGGCCACGGCCGCTTCCACACCATAGCTGAACAGCTGGGTGCCAACGCCGCGGATGCGCAGGCCGACAGTGTCGAAGCGCAGGCAGAGGCGCTGATCGCCGGGATGACGCTGGCCGAGAAGGTGGCGATGATGTCGGGCAAGGGCTTCTTCGAGGCGCTGCAGCAGAATGACCGCGTGTGGGGCGCCCGCCCCTATCGCGCCGGCAGCGGCAATGAGCGCCTTGGCCTGCCGCCACTGCTGTTCACCGATGGTCCGCGCGGGGTGACACGCGGCAACTCGACCTGCTTTCCCTGCACCATGGCGCGCGGCGCAACCTTCGATGCCAATCTCGAACTGCGCATCGGCGAGGCGATGGGCATTGAGGCACGCGCGCAGGGCTGCAATTTTTCCGGCGCGGTCTGCATCAATCTGCTGCGGCACCCGGCCTGGGGGCGCGCGCAGGAAACCTATGGCGAGGACACGCATCACCTGGGTGTCATGGGCGCGGCCATGGGGCTGGGCATCCAGACGCACAATGTCATCGCGACGGTCAAGCATTTTGCGCTCAACTCGATGGAAAACGCCCGTTTCAAGGTCAATGTGAAGGCCGACGAACGCGCGTTGCACGAAGTCTATCTGCCCCATTTCAAACATTGCCTTGATGCCGGCATCGCCAGCGTGATGACCGCCTACAACAAGGTCAATGGCGAGTTCACCGGCCAGGATCGCGTGCTGCTCACCGACATCCTGCGCGACGAATGGACATTCACCGGCTTCGTCCATTCCGACTGGGTGCGCGGCGTGCACAAGGTCTATGGCGCGTCAGCCGGCCTCGACATCGAAAACCCCGAGCCGCTGGTTTTTGGCGACCATCTCGTGGCGGCGGTCGAAGCCGGCACGGTCAAACCCCATGTCGTTGATCGCGCCTGCCGCCGCATCCTCACCACGCAATTGCGCTTTGCGGCCATG
This sequence comes from Sphingomonadales bacterium, assembly GCA_028871475.1. Lineage (GTDB taxonomy): Bacteria > Pseudomonadota > Alphaproteobacteria > Sphingomonadales > Sphingomonadaceae > Novosphingobium. Next base: position 66,400 of record JAGWMZ010000017.1, read on the forward strand.
GAGGACCCCCTGCCCGCCTATGACGCAGATCTCATCGCCTGTGACGCCCATCGCGCGCTGGCGCTGGAGGCGGCCCAGAAATGCGCTGTCCTGCTGGAAAATGACGGCACATTGCCGCTCAAGCCGGGGGTAAGGGTCGCCGTGCTGGGCCGTCTGGCCGCCATGGAAAACACTGGCGACAACGGATCGAGCCGGGTCCGCCCGCCCTATGTCGTCACCCCGCTGCAGGGGCTGCAACGCCTGCTGGGCGAGCCGGCCGTAACCCATGCTGACGAAACCGACCTTGCCGCCGCCACAAGGGCCGCGGCACAGGCCGATGTCGCGCTGGTGGTCGTCGGCTATACCGCCAAGGAAGAGGGCGAATATATCCTTGGCGACATCGCCCTGGGCGCGGACCGGAAACCGCGCGGTCCCAGCCTGTCCCCCCATTGGCGGCGATCGTGTATCGCTGTCCTTGCGGGAAGAACAGGTCGCGCTGATCCGCGCTGCCCGCGCTTCGGGCAAACCGATGATCGTGGCCATTGTCGCTGGCTCCGCCGTCATGGTGGAAGACTGGCGCGAGGAGGCCAATGCCATTCCCTTCAGCTTCTATGCCGGCATGGAAGGTGGCACGGCGCTGGCCCAGGTGCTGACGGGCGCAGTCAATCCCTCGGGCAAACCTCCCTTCACCGTGGCGCGCGACGAGGCCCATTCCCCCTTCTTCGACCGCGACGCCGACGAGATCAACTATGACCTGTGGCACGGCTACACCAAGCTGAAACGGGACGGGCATGACGCGCGCCATCCCTTTGGCCATGGCCTGTCCTATACCGACTTTGCCTATCGCGCCATCAACGCAAGGCCGGCCGACAACGCCATCGAGGTGTCGGTGGCCGTCACCAACACCGGCAGCATCGCCGGTGAAGAGGTGGTCCAATGCTACATCGGCGCCCCGGGCATCGAGGCACCCCGCGCGGTGAAACAGTTCAAGGGGTTTGACCGCGTTGCCCTTGCGCCCGGAGAAACCAAAGTCGCGCGCATGTGCGTGGCGCTCGACACGCTGCGCTGGCGCGATGGCGCTCGCTGGCGGCTGGAACATGGTCCCTACCGCGTGTATATGGGCGGCTCATCGGCCTCCTGCCGCATGACCACCCTTATCGTGTAGGCCGCCTGCCCCGCCCTGCCCCCAAGCGATGCTCAACCGGCATGAATTGACACCGCATTGGACTTGGACCCTTGCCCTCCGTGCGACTAGCCCATTCTCATAGACCAAACGCAGGATGGGATTGCAGGATATGATGCTGGCAGGCGAGATGGCCAAGATGATCGGGGCCGGGTTGCTGTCTTTCCCCGTGACGCATTTCGATGCGCAGGGCCAATTTGAGGAGGCCCCTTTCCGCGACCATTGCGGCTTCATGCTGGAGCATGACGTGGCCGCCCTGTTCGCGGCGGGCGGCACGGGCGAGTTCTTCTCGCTCACCCCGGCGGAAGTGACACAGGTGGTGCGCGCAGCGGTGGAGGAAACCGCCGGTCGCGTGCCGGTGATCGCCGGGGCGGGCTATGGCACGGCGATCGCGGTCGAGATGGCGCAGGCTGCCGAAGCGGCCGGTGCCGATGGTATCCTGCTGCTGCCGCCCTATCTGGTGGGCTCCAAGCAGGAAGGGCTGGCGGGCCACATCGATGCCGTGTGCAAGGCTACCAGGCTGGGCGTCATCGTCTATAACCGCGACAATGCCGTGGTGAACGAGGACACGCTGGCCGGCCTGTGCGATCGCAACGCCAATCTGGTGGGGTACAAGGATGGCGTGGGCGATGTGGAACTGATGATGCGCATCTTCTGCAAGCTGGGCGACCGGCTGACCTATGTCGGCGGCCTGCCGACGGCCGAAACCTTTGCCCCCGCCTATCTGGAGATGGGCGTGACGACCTATTCCTCGGCCATCTACAATTTCCTCCCCGAATGGGCGGTGAAGTTCTACAAGGCGGTGCGCGCGCGCGACCATGAAACGGTGCACCGGATGCTCAATGATTTCGTCCTGCCCTATATCGCCCTGCGCAATCGCGGCCGCGGCTATGCGGTGTCGATCGTGAAGGCGGGCATGACCGCCATCGGGCGCCCCGCCGGCCCCGTGCGCACGCCGCTGACCGATCTGCTGCCCGCCGAAATGGACGAGCTCTCGGCCCTGATCGCCAGGGCGCAGGGGTCGCTGTAATGGCAGGTGCCCCGGTTGTGACCGCCATGCGCGTGGTGCCTGTGGCGGGGCATGATTCGATGTTGCTCAACCTGTCGGGCGCGCATGGGCCCTTCTTCACGCGCAACATCGTCATCCTGACCGACAGCGACGGGCGCACGGGCCTTGGCGAAGTGCCCGGCGGCGAGGCAATCCGCCAGACGCTGGAGGATGCGCGCGCCATGGTGGTGGGCAAGGCCCTGGGCACCCACGCCAGCGTGGTGGCGCAGGTGGGCCGCGCCTTTGCCAGCCGCGATGCGGGCGGGCGCGGTTTGCAGACCTTTGACCTGCGCACCACCATTCATGCGCAGACGGCGATCGAGGCGGCCATGCTCGACCTGCTGGGCCAGCATGTCGGCGTCTCCGTGGCGGATTTGCTGGGCACCGGGCGCCACCGCGACCGGGTCGAGATGCTCGGCTACCTCTTCTACATCGCCGACAAGGGGCAGACCGACCTGCCCTATCGCGACGAAAGCGACAGCGCGGATGAATGGGAACGCCTGCGCGACCGGGAAGCACTGACCCCAGAGGCGGTGGTCGCCCTCGCCCGGGCGGCGCAGGAACGCTATGGCTTTCGCGACTTCAAGCTGAAGGGCGGCGCCCTGCCCGGCGAGGAGGAAGTGCTGGCGGTGCGTGCCCTGAAAGAGGCCTTCCCCCAGGCCCGCATCACGCTCGACCCCAATGGCGCCTGGTCACTGGCCGAAGCCATCCGCCTGATGGCACCCCTGCGCGATGTGCTGGCCTATGCCGAAGACCCCTGCGGCGCGGAAAACGGCTTTTCCGGCCGCGAGGTGATGGCCGAATTCCGCCGTGCCACGGGTCTTCCCACCGCCACCAACATGATCGCCACCGACTGGCGGCAGATGGCGCATTCGATCAGCCTGCAATCGGTCGACATTCCGCTGGCCGATCCGCATTTCTGGACGATGGAAGGCGCGGTGCGCGTGGCGCATCTGTGCGAGGCCTTCGGCCTGACCTGGGGCAGCCATTCGAACAACCACTTCGACATTTCGCTCGCCATGTTCACCCATTGCGCCGCCGCCGCGCCGGGCCGAGTGACCGCCATCGACACCCACTGGATCTGGCAGGACGGCGCGGCGCTGACGCGCAATCCCCCGCAGATCGTCGATGGTCATGTCGATCTTCCCGCCGCGCCGGGTCTGGGCCTTACGCTGGACGAAGAGAAGCTGGCCGCCGCGCATGAACTTTACCTGCGCCACGGCCTTGGCGCGCGCGACGATGCCGCCGCGATGCAATATCTGATCCCCGGCTGGCGCTTCGACAACAAGAAGCCCTGCCTGGTCCGCTGAGTTTTTTCCCGAACCCTGCCTTGGGGCGGGAGGCAATCCTTTGCCCCCCGCCCGTCTTTTTCTCAGGCGCGGATCACGTTCCAGTCGAGACCATGGGCAGCCTGCGCCGCCTGCATCAGCCCGCGAATATGGCCATAGGCAAAGGCAAAGCTCTGCCATTCGGCCTCCGGGTGGCCGGGCACCACAGGCACATGGTCGGGCATCAACATGCCATCATAGCCGACCTCGGCATAGGTCATCAGCGCCTTGTAGAGATTGACATCCCCCTCGTCGGGGAAGGCTTCACGGAAATGGCCGCGATGGCCCACGATGTTGCGGAAATGGACGTTGAAGATCTTTTTCCGCGTGCCGAACCAGCGGATCACGTCAAAGATCTGCTCGGCGGGGCGTTCCAGATCCTCGCTCACCGTGCCCTGGCAGAAATTGAGGCCGTGGTACGGGCTCTCGCGGATCGAGACGAAATGCTTGAGCCCATCGACCGTGCCCAGCACGCGATTGATGCCCTGATAGCCTTGCGGTCCAACGCCCGGATCCTGCGGGTGGCAGGCGATGCGCACCTTATACTCATTGGCCACCGGCACGACATGATCGAGAAACCAGGTGATGCGCTCCCAGAACTGCTCGGCGTTGACCGGCCCGGCGCGGGTCAGCGGCGCGCCTGGATGCGCGCTGGCCTCGTCCCAGGCGGCGAACATGGCATCGCCTCGCCCCGGCTGATGCCCGCTGCGCAGCACGCCCAGCATCGACATGTTGTATTTGATGCAGGGCACGCCGGCGGCGGCGCAGGCGCGGATCTGGTTCTGGAAGGCCTCCACCTCGCGCTCGCGCTCGGGGCTGCTGGCCAGCATGATGCCGCCATGGGCTTCCTTGTCGATGGGACTGGACGGCAGAAGCAGCGGATTAAGGATGGCCAGCACCATCTTGTGGCGCTCCACCTGCTCGCGCAGGGCTTTGACCTCATCAGCGGTGGCATACAGCCGCTCGCCCGATACGCCCGCGCTGGCCGCCACATGGGTCACGCCATAGCGGGCCTGAAAGGCGAAATGCTCGTCGGTCGAAGGGCCGCTCTGGCAGCCCAGCTTCATCAGCAGTTTGCGGGGGGCAGTCGCCCGGTGATGTGGCATGGGGGCTGCCGCCAAAGGCGCCCCGGCCACGGCCATGCCAGTGCCGACTCCGGCGAGAAATTGACGTCTTTCCATCGGTCCTCTCCTTGTTTGCCCAAGAGTTTACCCTGCGGGCGGGGGAGGCGACCAATCGCGGCTGGGCATCGCTTGATGCCGCGCCGCTATCAATCCACTAATCATCCATGCCGCACAGCGATGCCAGTTGCGGCACCAGCGCCAGCAGGGCGGGGTTGTCGGCATCGCGGCGCCAGGCGGCGGTCAGTTCCACGATTCCCTGCGCATCCTCCAGTTCGGAAAAAACCACGCCTTCGGGATGCAGCCGGCGCGAGCTTTCCGGCACCAGCGCAAAACCCAGCCCGGCCCCCACCAGCATCAGGATCGTGTGGATCTGCGCCAGATATTGCACATGGCGCGGCTCGGCCCTGGCGCCGGTGAACAGGCCGGTGAGCAGATCGTGGAAATAGCGCGCCTTGTCGGGCGCATACATGATGAAGGGGCGGCGGTCGAAATCGGCCAGGCATCGCGGGCGCTCGGCCTCGGGCACGCCGGCGGGCGAGCAGATGATGAATGTCTCGCGCAGCACCGGCTGGCTGGCCAGATCAGGCTGGCGCACCGGCGGGCGCATGAAGCCAAGGTCGATGCGCCCGGCCGCCAGACTCTCGAGCTGTTCGTCCGTGACCATTTCCTTGAGCACAAAATGCACATCAGGCGCCACCTCGCCCACCCGCGCGATAAAGCGCGAGAGAAAGCTGTAACCCGACGCTGCGGTAAAGCCGAGCGTGATGAGCCCGTGCCGCCCCTCTGCCGCGGCGCGCGCGGTGGCCACGGCACTGTCGGCCATGCGCACCACCCGCCGCGCCTCGGCCAAAAAGGCCGTGCCCGCCGCCGTCAACCGCACCGAGCGGCTGGAGCGGTGGAACAGTTCGACCTTCATGATCCGTTCGAGCACCTGGATATGGCGCGAGAGCGGGGGTTGGGTCATGTTGAGCCGCGCGGCGGCACGGCCGAAATGCAGTTCCTCGGCCACGGCCACGAAACAGCGCAATTGTATCAGTTCAAACATCCGGCCCCCTGTTTATCGCTCCACCATCGCCCCGCCGCGCGCTGGTGGCAAGGGGCGGCGGGTCAATATCGCGGCCTGGCACCGGAAAACGTCGGGTCATATTTGCGCATCTGGCCCAGATCGTCGCGCGTACGGATGGCGATGCGGTTGAAGGTGGCATGGGCGCGCGCCAGCCTTTCAGGGTCCAGCCGCAGGCCCAGGCCTGGCTCATCGCCCACGCTCACGCAGCCGCCCAGGATCGGCACCTTGCCACCTTCGACCACCTCGTCGGCCTCCTCCACCCAGGGGTAATGCGTGTCGCAGGCATAGGAGAGATTGGGCGTGGCGGCCGCCAGATGCGCCATCGCCATCAGGCTGATGCCCAGATGCGAATTGGAATGCATCGAAAGGCCAAGGCCAAAGGTGTCGCACATCACCGCCAGATGCTGGCTGGCGCGCAGACCACCCCAGTAATGATGGTCGCTCAGCACGATCTGCACCGAATTTTTGGCTACCGCCTCACGCAGGCCGGCAAAGCTCACCACGATCATGTTGGTGGCCAGCGGCAGGCCGGTTTCGCGGTGCAATTGCGCCATGCCGTCCTGCCCGGCCACCGGGTCTTCGTAATATTCGATTAGCGGCCCCAGCTTTCTTGCCGCATCCACCGCCGTTTCCATGCTCCACACCCCATTGGGGTCAATACGCAGGGGCATGCCGGGAAAGGCTTTCGACAAGGCCTCGATGCTGGCGATCTCCACCGCCGGGGGCAGTGTGCCGGCCTTCAGCTTGATGGAGGAAAAACCGTGGAGGTCGATCATCCGCCGCGCCTGCGCCACGATCTGCTCCGGGGTCACCGCCTCGCCCCAGGCATCGGGCGCTTCCTCCGGCTCGATATGGCGGGCATATTTGAAGAAGAGATAGGCACTGAAGGGCACTTGCCGGCGCACCGCACCACCCAGCACGTCATGAAGCGGCACGCCCGCGGCCTGTGCCTGAAGATCGAGCAGGGCCACCTCGAAGGCCGAAAGGCAATTGGGCAGAAGCCGCGAGGGCTGTGACCCGGGCGCCAGCTCCGCCCCGGCCTGCGCCGGCGGCATCTTGCCCAGTTCGCACGCGATGATCTGCTCCAGCCCGTTGAGATCATGGATGCTCAGACCCACCAGCGCGGGGGCAATCGCGCTGAGCGCCGCCAGCACCGGCGCATCGCCATAGCTTTCACCCAGCCCCACCAGCCTGGGCCCTGCGGCATGGCCCGCCTCCACCTCGATGATCGAGCGCAGGGCGTAAGGCTCATGAATCCCGGCGGCATTGAGCAGCGGCGGGTCGCGAAAGGCGATGGGGGTGACCCGGACGGCGGTGATCTTCATGGCGGCGGCCTCTCGTCTTTATGGCTTTCAGACTGGCTTGGCCGTTACGCCCGCGCAAAACCAATACCTATCCACTATCGAGCGATGCCGCCTTTCGCGTTGATCCGCGCGTCATCCATCCCGATCATGGTGCCAAAGCCAGACATGAGGATGCCATGTTCGCCCAGACGCCGCAGGATCGTATCACCGCCATCACGCTCAGCCTTGCCTGGGTGCCGCTGGCCACACCCATTTCCGATGCCAAAGTGTTCACCGGCCGGCAAAAGCCGCTGACCCGCGTGGCCATGCTCTTTGCCGAGATCGAAACGGCCGATGGCCACAGCGGCCTTGGCTTTTCCTATTCCAAGCGCGCAGGCGGCCCCGGCATGTATGCCCATGCCCGCGAAGTGGCCGACAGCATCATCGGCGAAAACCCGGCTGACATCGCGCGCATCTGGAACAAGCTGGTCTGGGCCGGCGCCTCGGTGGGTCGTTCGGGCCTGTCCACCCAGGCCATCGCCGCCATCGACATTGCCCTGTGGGATATGAAGGCCAGGCGCGCCAACCTGCCGCTGGGTCGCCTGCTGGGCGCATGGCGCGATGGCGTGCCCAGCTACAACACCTCGGGCGGGTTCCTCTCCTCGCCTTTGTCCGAAGTGCTGGAGAATGTGGAAAAGAGCATCGCCAGCGGCATTGGCGGCATCAAGATCAAGGTCGGCCACCCCGACCCCAAGGTGGACCTGACACGCCTGGAAGCGGTCGCCAGACAGATCGACGGGCGCGTGGCGCTGATGGTCGATGCCAACCAGCAATGGGACCGGCCCACCGCGCTGCGCATGTGCCGCGCCATGGAGCAATATGGCCTCGTCTGGATCGAGGAGCCGCTCGACGCCTATGACATCGAGGGCCACGCTGCCCTTGCCGCCGCCATGGACACGCCCATCGCCTCGGGCGAGATGCTGGTGAGCGCACCCGAACATTTCGCCATGATCGACGCGCGCGCGGTGGATTTCGTCCAGCCCGATGCGGCGCGCGTGGGCGGCATCAGCCAGTTCCAGCGCGTGATGGCCCGCGCCGAGCAGGCCGGCCTGATGATGGCGCCGCATTTCGCCATGGAAATCCATGTCCATGTCTCGGCAGCTTACCCCCATGCGGCATGGGTCGAACATTTCGACTGGCTCGACCCGCTTTTCAACGAGCGGCAGATCCTCGAAGGCGGGTTGATGATGCTCTCGAACCGCCCCGGTCTTGGCGTCACCCTGTCCGATCAGGCGCGGCGCTGGACCGAAGCCTCCTGCCGCATCGACGCCAAGGGCTGCACCGACCACAGCCACTGAAAAAGCCCGAGATGCCGCGATGGACACCGGGCGCATCAATACCGCCTGCGAATAGGTCAATCGCGGCTGGGCATTGGACTGACGGCCCGCGATGGCCGACACCAGACACACACAAACAGCCGGACAACACCGCAAAGCGGGAACGGCTCCCTGGGAGGGATCAAGACATGGCACATGATTTCAAACAACTGCGCCCCTATCTGCGCCGTGCGGCACTGGCCAGCACGGGGATGACCGCGCTGGTGCTGGCCGCCGCCGTGCACGCGCAGACGGCCCCTGCTGCCGGGCAAGCCGCCCCGGACACCGCGCGCGTTGCCCCGCCCATTGCCGACAAACCCATCGCCGACAGGGACATTATCGTCACCGGCTCACGCGTGAAGCGCGATGGCTATGACGCGCCCACCCCGCTCACCGTGGTGAGCCAGGACGCCATCAACAAGGCCGCGCCCGCCAACCTGGCCGACTATGTCAACCAGATGCCCCAGCTTTCGCCCAGCCAGACATCGCGCGTGGGCAATGGCAACACCTCGACCGGCGTCAATGGCCTCAACCTGCTCGACCTGCGCGGTCTTGGCCCGAACCGCACGCTGGTGCTGGTTGACAACCAGCGCGTGGCGCCATCGACCCAGACCGGCGCGGTCGATGTCAACAACATCCCGACCGCCCTGGTGAAACGGGTCGACATCGTGACGGGCGGCGCCTCGGCGGCCTATGGGTCTGATGCCGTAGCGGGCGTGGTCAACTTCATCATCGACCGTACCTTCAGCGGCATCAAGGCCAATGTGAACGGCGGCATCACCAGCCGCGGCGACAATGCCAGCTATGACGCCAGCATCGCCTATGGCCGCGACTTTGGCGGCGGCAGGGGCCACATCCTGTTTTCCTATGAACACGAACATCAGGACGGGGTCGATTATCTCGATCCGGCCAAGCGCAACTGGTATCGCGCCACCTATCTGGTGCCCAACCCGTCCTATGTGGCGGGCAATGGCCAACCGCGCCAGATCGTGGCGACCAATGTGAACTACAACAACGTCTCGCAGGGCGGCGTCATCACCAACACCGCGCTCAAGGGCACCAATTTCCTGTCGGGCGGGGCGGTGTCGCAGTTCGTCTATGGCCCCATCGCGGGCAATTTCATGCTGGGCGGCAACAACTGGAACGAGGGCAACACCATTGCCCTGTCCCCCCGCATCGACCGCGACAATGCCTGGGGCCGCGCCACCTATGAGCTGACCGACAGCATCACCGGCTCGATCGAAGGGTCCTATGGCCGCAGCGGCGCGCGCAACAGCGCCGCCTATCAGCGCTATGCCGGCAATCTCACCATGTCCGCCAGCAACGCCTTCCTGCCAGCGAGCGTGCAGCAGGCCGCCGCCAATGCCGGGGTCTCCTCTTTCGGCTATGGCTATTCCACCTATGACCTTGGGCGCCCGGTCAGCAACATCACCCGCACCAACTATCGCATCGTCGCCGCGCTGGAAGGCAAGGTGGGCGGCTGGTCGTGGAATGCCTACTATCAATATGGCCACACCGACCTCAACATTCAGTTGCTCAACACCACCAACACCGCCAATTTCGCCCGCGCCATCGATGCGGTGAAGGACAGCCAGGGCAACATCGTCTGCCGCTCCACGCTGACGAACCCCACCAATGGCTGCGTTCCGCTCAACATCTTCGGCTATGGCGTGGCCAGCCAGGCGGCGATCAACTATGTCAAGGGCATCGCCTGGCAGTCGCAGGGCATCACCGAGCAAGTGAGCGCCGCATCGACCAGCGGCACATTGTTCAACAACTGGGCCGGACCGATCTCGCTGGCAGCCGGTATCGAACACCGCAGCGAAAGCGCCAGTGCGCTGGGCGATGCGCTCTCGCAGACCAATGGCTGGTACACCGGCAATTACAAGACCAACGCCGGCGGCTACAATGTGACCGAAGGCTTTGCCGAAAGCGTCATCCCGCTGCTCAAGAACAGCAAGCTGGGCAAATCCGCCGATTTCGATGGCGCGGTGCGCGTGACCAGCTACTCCACCTCGGGCACGGTGGTGACATGGAAGGCCGGCCTCACCTATTCGCCGGTGTCCGACTTCAAGCTGCGCGCCGTGCTGAGCCGCGACATCCGCGCCCCCTCGATCAGCGAAATGTATATCGCCGGCGCCACGCAGGCGACCGACGTGGCGGACCCGGTGAAGGGCGTGACCGTGCGCACCACCGCGGTCAGCAACGGCAACCCCAACCTGCGCCCGGAAAAGGCCGATACGCTCAGCCTTGGCGGGGTGCTGCGCCCGCGCTTCCTGCCGGGCTTCTCGGCCTCGGTGGACTATTACAACATCCGCCTGAAGGATGCGATCACCACGCTGGCCGTGGCCGATATCGTCAACCGCTGCGCGGCGGGCGAGACGGCAATCTGCTCCTATGTCACGCGTGACGCCAACAGCAACATCACCTCGATCCTGCGCGTTCCGGTCAATCTGGCCACGGTGCGCGTGCGCGGCATCGACTTTGACGGTTCCTATCGCATGGATGCCCGCAAGATCATCCCCGGCCTCGACGGCAGCTTCTCGCTGCATGTGCTGGCGACGCGCGCACTCAACTATGCCTTCACCAACTCGGGCAACACCATCGAATATGTCGGCGAGAACGGCGGCCCCAACGCGACCTATCCCATCCCGCGCTGGCGCACCTACTCCACGCTGGGTTATGACAGCGATCGCGGATCGCTGCAGGCCACGATGCGCTCGGTCTCCTCTGGCGTCTATGACAACACCTGGAAATCAGGCGTCGACATCGACAACAACTATATCGCCGGCGCGACCTATTTCGACCTGGCCGGCAGTGTGAAACTGTGGGGCGAAGGGCTGAAAAAGGCCGAGTTCTACTTCAAGATCGAAAATCTGCTGGACAAGGACCCGCCGGTCGCCGCCGGCATCGCCTCCTCCACCTTGCAGACCAACCCGGTGCTCTATGACACGCTGGGCCGCAATTTCCGCATCGGCGTGCGGATGCGTTACTGAGGCCTGACGAATTTAGGGCGGGGAAAGAGCCTTTCCCCGCCCTTCTCCCATCGTCATGGTGGGAAACAATGACAAAGGGAGAGAGTGAGTGATTGTGGCGAAACAGCGGGTTGGTCGAGTACGCTGGGCGGTCCTGGCCATGCTGTTTGCCGTGACGGTGATCAATTACGCGGTGCGCGCGGCCCTGTCGCTGGCCGCGCCGTCGCTCTCCAGGGACATGGGGATCGGCCCGCTGGAACTGGGCCTCATCTTTTCGGCCTTTGGCTGGGCCTATGTGGTGGCGCAGATCCCCGGTGGTTGGCTGCTGGACCGTTTCGGCGCGCCGCGCGTCTATTTCTGGGCCATCGTCATCTGGTCGCTGGTGACGGCGGCGCATGGCGCGGTCGTCTGGCTGAGCGGCACGGCGGCCGTCACCACACTTTTCGCCCTGCGCTTTCTGGTGGGCTTTGCCGAAGCGCCATCCTTCCCCGGCAATGCGCGCATCGTGGCCAGTTGGTTCCCCGCGCGGGAACGCGGTACGGCCAGCGCCATTTTCAACGCCGCGCAATATTTCGCCACCGTGCTTTTCGCGCCGCTGATGGGGTGGATCGTCTCGGGTTTCGGCTGGCCCTGGGTCTTTGTCACCATGGGCGTCTTTGGTCTGGCCGCTGCCGCCATCTGGCCGATGGTGGTGCGGGCGCCGCGCGATCATCCGCGGCTGGGCGAGGCCGAAATGGCGCTCATCGTCGAAGGCGGCGCGCTCATCGACCCGCCCGCCCAAGCCCCGCGTGACAGCAAGGAGGAAACGCGCCAGAAAATGCGCGTGCTGCTGTGCACGCCGACCTTGTGGGGCATGTATCTGGGCCAGTTCTTCGTGAACGCCCTCACCTTCTTCTTCATCACCTGGTTCCCGGTCTATCTGGTGCAGGAACGCGGACTCTCGGTGGTCAAGGCCGGCATGTTCGCAACACTCCCGGCCATCTGCGGCTTTGCCGGCGGCGTGCTGGGCGGCATCTGGTCGGACTGGCTGCTGCGGCGCGGCTATTCGCTCACCTTGGCGCGCAAGGTGCCCATCGTCTCGGGCATGCTGCTCGCCCTCATCATCGTGGCCTGCAATTATGTCAGCAGCGATGCGATGGTGCTGCTCTTCATGAGCCTTGCCTTCTTCGGCAAGGGCGTGGGGGCCATGGGCTGGGCCGTCATGGCCGATGTGGCCCCGCGCAACAGCGCCGGCCTGTCGGCCGGCCTGTTCAACATGTTCGGCAATGTCTCCTCCATCCTCACCCCGATCGTCATCGGCTATATCCTGAAGGAAACGCATTCCTTCAATCTGGTGCTGATGGTGGTGGCGGCGTGCGCGCTGGCCGCGGCGCTGTGCTTCCTGCTGCTGGTGGGCAAGATCGAGCGGATCGGTGAAAGCTGACCTATCAGCGCATGAAACGGGCCAGCGCGGCGCGATGACTTTCCGCAAAACGCTCACCAATGAGCGGCGCATAGGTGGCCACGCCATCAAGGCTGGCGCGGAGTGAATCGGTAAAGGCCTCCATCATCGCCTTTTGCTGCTCCACATCGGGCACCGCCTCGAAAGCGCGCGCAACATAGCCTTTGGCCACAGCCTCCCCGGGCAGGCGGGCATTGCGCGCCTCGGCTCCGGGCAGGGCGGTCAGCACGGCGCGGGCGTTCTCGGGCAGCATGGCCCAGCCGGGGAAAGGCGCGCCATCCTGATAGTCATGGGCGATGACATCATGCGCGCCAAGGTCGCAGACCCTTTGCGCCAGACGCTCCAGATCGCGGGCCTGATCCATGCAGTAATACCAGTAGGGCACGCCTTCGCCGGGGCGCGGCTGGTCATAAAAGAGATGGCCGCGATGCATGGCATCATAGAACATCTGGAAGCTGTCGACATAGATATGGTGCTGCAACTGGGCAAACAGGCTGGGGAAGACCGCCCCGGGCGCGCGCAACACCACATGCCATTCGACCGCGCTGATGCCGCAATCGCGCGCCGTGGCGGCAATGGCCGAGGGCGCGCGCGGATCGTGGAGCGCCCCTTCCAGATCTTCCGAGGAGAGGATCACCGTGTGGCAACCGGCCCGCCGCGCCGCCAGCACCATGGCGGCCAGCGGCGCGCCATCGCCGATCAGCAGGCGCCATGCGGCGGCGTGATGCGCGGGGTAATGCGGCTGCGGGTCATACCACAATCCCGCCCCGGCCAGCGCGGCGTGATGGTTATTGAGCAGATGTTGCACATAGGTCGAGCCGGTCTTGTGCAGACCGATGTGGACGAGCAGCTTCATGCTTTCTGCCTAGACCCGCTATGGTCAAGGATGACTCACACCACGCCCCGTAATAATCCTTAATACCCGGACCAAAACAGCGCGTCACGACGCACGCCTCACAACATCGCGTCGCGCTCCTGCGCGGTCATCTCGCGCAGTGGCTCGGTGCCATCCACCATCGGCGCTTCCCAGGGGAAGTCCAGCCTTGGCGCATGGGCATAGCGCTTCATGGCCAGCACCAGCCGCGCCCCCGCGCCCGGTGCCAGGCGCAGGCGCATGCAGCGCGCATTGACAGCAATAGCCGGCTTGCCCTCGATCGCGGCGCTCAGGATCTGATGCTCGCCATAGGCGCCGCCCTGCATTATCAGATCGCGCGCCTCGCTCTGGTTGGCATTGACCAGCGTCACCACCGTTTCCTCTGCCGACAGCCTTTCCACCAGCGCCGCCACCCCTTCGGGCAGGCCGGGGCGCCGCGCCGCCGGATCAAACCAGCGCAAGCGCAGGAATTGCAGCGCCCCGCCGACATTGGGCGAATAGGGCGACCAGCCGGGCCGCCCGACATAGATCCCGCCCTGCGTCAGTTGCACCAGCGCAGCGATGTTGGCCGGGTTCTGGTCCATCACCGTATCGGCAAAGCGCGTGTCGGGCGTGGACTGGTCAGAGAGCAGCGCGGCATGGGCATTGCGGATGCGTTCCAGCGCCAGGCGCAGTGCGGCCACAGGATAGGTCGGGTTCTTGCCTTCCAGAAAATTCACCCAAGGGTGATCAGGCATGCGGGCCCGATCGTCCGGCTTCATCGAGAGATACCAGATGTCCTGCGAGCCCATCAGCCATTTGCCCGGCTGAAAGGCATACCACCCCTCATCGCCGTGCATGTGCGGCGCCGACAGTTTGCCGTCCACCATCCTGGCCTGCGCATTGATCCGGTCGGTCATGCGACGCCAGACATCGAGATATTTGTCCTGCCCCCCGCTCACCAGATAGGCATTGATGAAGCCGGTGAGCGAAAAGCCGATGCGGTTGCGGTTCTCGCGCTTGCCGGTTTGCGGCACGATGGGGCTGAAGGCCCAGCCATAGACGCCGCCATACCATTTGCCCCCGGCCTCGCCGCCAATCTTGCCGTCATAGCCGATGTTGGTGGGGATGATGTCATTGTTGGCCCGTGCCCGCTCGGCCCAGGCATCGACGTATTCCAGGATCCAGCCGCGATATTTCTCCTCGCCCGAGAGCATATAGGCGTTCACCGCCAGCCCCGTGCTTTCCAGATTGAGCGGGTTGTCGCCGGTGGTGTCGGTGTAATCCTTGAAGTGGGCGAGCATCTGGGCATAGTCATGCTCGCCATGCAGCAGGGCGTTCTGATCCACGCCCGCCAGTTCCACCGGATCGCCCGCCCAGTCCAGCGCCGTGGCCTTGCGCATCAGCGGGCCACGGCTGCCGTTGAACATGGAGCGGATGATCTTGTGCTCCTTGTCGTAATTGGGCGCGCTCTTGTCCTCACCGATGTAGAAACCGGCGAAGCGGCGCACGCGGCTGCGGTAGGCCTGGCCATAGGGATTGCCAAGGCCCATGTTGTTGAAGACCGTCAGCCCCTCGCCATTGTGCTGCCAGTCCATCATCACCGGAAATTCGCGGAAATACATGCCATCGCGGGCAAAGGGCACCTGCGTGGTATGGGCCAGCGTATATTGGCGGACATGGCCCTCATAGGCCTGCTCATACATGGTGCGGATGCTCTCATCGCCGCCCAGCGCGTAGAGTTGCGGCCAGTCATTGACGTTTTCGATGGCGTCATCCGGGCCATCGTCGCCGCCCCAGCGGGTGCGGGCCAGCAGGAAACCATTGCTGTCGAAATAGCGATGGAAGAAAGCGGCACAGGCGTCCTTGTGAGCATCCAGAACCGCGCGTTGCAGCAGGGCCCATTCAGGCGGCGCCATGGGCGTGTCGATGGTCAGGCCCGCGCCCATCTCGCCCGGCGCGGCGGAGGCTGCCCGCGCCGTTGGCGCGCCCATCACAGCGGCGCCCAGCGTGGTGGCGCCCAAAGTGGTGGCCATAGCGGATGAACGCGTCAGGAATTGCCTGCGCTGCATGATCGTCTCTCCCCTTGTTTGGCCGCAGGCTAGCGCGGAAACCGGTGTCAGGCCAAGAGCGCGCGGCGCGTCATCCATGCTGTTGCGGCATGGATGACGCGCC
>JAGWMZ010000048.1 GCA_028871475.1 Sphingomonadales bacterium
GGATCAAGCGCATCGTAGCGCAGTTTGATGGCCGCCTCGTCAATCACCCCGCGATTCTATAAGCTTCGAGGCACCGCGGGAATCCTAAAACCGTCAAAAAAGACAGCGCAGATTCAGTTATTTATCAACAGACCCTTAGTCCATGCACAGATAGGCGTCGGGACGAGCCAGAACCGCCAGTTGCAGATTGGCCCCAAGGGCACGCTCCAGCGCCAGCATGGTGGGAGCCGAAATGGTCACCAGCGCCGGGCAGCGCGCCAGCACCGCCTTTTCAACCAGTTCATAGGAACAGCGCGAGGAGAGCAGCGCGAAGCCCCCCTCCCACCCCAGCCCCTGGCGCATCATCGCGCCGATCAGCTTGTCAAAGGCATTGTGGCGCCCCACATCCTCGCGCACCAGACGGATCGCCCCATCCGCCGCGCAGAGCGCCGCGCCATGGACACCGCCCGTTGCCGCGTTGAGCGGCTGCGCGTCGCGCAAGGCGGCCAGCGCGGCAAAGACAGCGCGAGTATCAACAGCGGGACCATCGGGCAGGCGCGGCAGTGGGCGAATGGCCTGCTCGAGATTTTCGATCCCGCACAGGCCGCAGGAAGATTCCGAAATACGGTGTCTGACCCGTTCATGCACGAGACCGGCCCGTTCAGGCGCCAGTTGCATCCGCACAATCACGCCCTTGTCCGCGTGATGGGCGTCGATACCCTCGATCTGCCCCGGCGCCTCGATCAACCGTTCGGCCAAAGCAAAACCGACAGCGAGATCCTCAAGATCCGATGGCGAGGCCATCAGCACCGCATAGCCAAAGCCATTGATTTCCAGCGCAACCGGCATCTCGATGGCGACAGGGCGCGTCACCGCACCCTGCCCGCCATCGGCGCCGAAACGTCGCAGATGAAATTCCCCGGCGCTGCCCGAAAGGCGATCAACCGGCAGGGACAAGGCTCTCATCCACGCTGCGGGCCATGGTGACACGCAAGGATTTGTAGGAAGGCGTACCGCTCTGGCGATCATGGTCTTCGAGTGGGACCAGATTGTTGGCTTCCGGGTAATAGGCAGCCAGCGATCCGCGCGCGATGGCATGGGCCACCACCGTATAGCCGCGCAGAACCCGCCCCGGACCGGCGCTGATGTCGACCTTGTCGCCATGGGCAAGGCCGTGGGCGGCCAGATCATCCTCATGGGCGAACACCACATCGCGCCGCCCGGTGATGCCGCGATATCTGTCGTTCAATCCGTAGATCGTGGTGTTGTACTGGTCATGGCTGCGGATGGTGGTCAACAGCAGGCCCGGGTGCAGCGAGAGCTCATCGAGCGGATGGGCGATGAATTGCGCCTTGCCCGTGGGCGTGTTCCAGACGCGGTGCGATGCGCCGACCGTCAGGCGGAAACCGCCCTTCTGGCGCACCCTGCGGTTGAAGTCGCGGAAATCGGGGTAAACCGCCTCGATAGCGTCGCGGATACGGTCGTAATCGGCAATCAGCCAATCCCAGTCGATCGCCACCTCGGGCAAGGTGGCTTTGGCGATACCGGCAAGGATGGCCGGCTCCGATTTCAGATCAGGCGATGCCGGCTGCAACATCCCGCGCGAAGCATGGACCATCGACATCGAATCCTCAACCGTGACCCACTGGTCGCCACCGGCCTGAACATCGAGCTCGGTGCGGCCAAGGCAGGGAAGGATGATGGTTTCCTTCGCCACCTGCAGGCAGGTGCGGTTGAATTTCGTCACAATGCTGACGGCAAGGTCCAGCTTGCGGAAGGCCTCGAAACAGGCATCGGGATCAGGCATGGCCACCGCCAGATTGCCGCCCAGACAGATCACCGCCTTCGACCGCCCGTCACGCATGGCCTGCAGCGATTCCACCGCAGCATGGCCATGGGCGCGCGGGCTGGTGATGCCAAAACGCGCATCGAGCCGCGCCAGCATCGCTTCTTCCGGGATTTCGGTGATGCCGACAGTGCGGTCGCCCTGCACATTCGAATGGCCACGCAAGGGACAGATGCCCGCGCCCGGCTTGCCCATGTTGCCGCGCAGCAGCAACAGATTGGCCAGTTGGTGGACATTGGCCGTGCCATGGGCGTGCTGGGTGATGCCCATGCCATAGCACAGGATCACGCGCTCGGCCCTGGCATAGGTCTGGGCCATGCTCTCGATGGCCGCGCGCGTCAGGCCGGAGCCATGAACGATGTCCTCCCAGCCGGTAGCCTCGACATCGGCCTGCAAGGCCTCGATGCCCTGCGTATGTTCAGCGATGAAAGCCCGGTCGAGTACGCCCTTGCCGCCGCGCGCAAGATCTTCGGCATCCATGGCAAACAGCGCCTTCATCATGCCCTTGAGCATGGCGCTGTCGCCGCCCACCTTGACCAGATGATAGGCCGAGGCAAGCTGTGTGGAGGCGGGCGAGAGCATTTCGCTGGGATGCTGAGGCGATTTGAAACGTTCCAGTCCCCGCTCCCGCATGGGGTTGGCCACCACGATGGGAACACCGCGCCGCGCCGCCGCGCTGAGCGTGGAAAGCATGCGCGGATGATTGGTGCCCGGATTGTGCCCGATGCAGAAGATCGCATCTGCCAGGTCGAAGTCCTCGAGCGTGACTGTTCCCTTGCCCACGCCGATCGACTGCGGAAGACCAACGCTGGTGGCCTCATGGCACATGTTCGAGCAATCGGGGAAATTGTTCGTCCCGAAGGCGCGCGCAAACAATTGGTACAGGAAAGCCGCCTCATTCGACGCCCGCCCGGAGGTGTAGAACTCCGCCTGATCGGGGTGGTCGAGTGCGCGCAGGCCAGCGCCGATCCGCGAAAAGGCCTCATCCCACTCAATCGGCACAAAATGGCCCGAAGCAGCATCATAACGCAAGGGATGGGTCAGGCGCCCGGCGTCTTCCAGCGCATGGTCGCTCCAGCTTTCCAGTTCCTTCGCGCTGTGGCGGGCAAAGAAGTCGGGTTCGACGCGCTTGGCCGTCGCCTCCCATGTCACCGCCTTGGCGCCGTTTTCGCAGAATTCGAAGGAAGAGGTCTTGTGCGGATCAGGCCAGGCGCAGCCGGGGCAGTCAAAACCCGTTGGCTGGTTCATGCTGAACAAGGCGCGCGTGTTGGCCGAGGCCCCCATCTGATCGCGCACTGCCACGGCCACGGCGCGCAACGCGCCCCAGCCGCCTGCCGGGCCATCATAAGGCTCAACACCGGGCACGGGGGTGTCCGGGGCGGCGTTTTCTTCGCTCATCACATGCTCCTGCGTCACCCCACCATGGCCATGGTGCAAGAGAACGCCGCCAAGATCAAGAAGGCTGGCCGCCAATCGCCTTCACAAAGGCAATGGCCGCCTGCCGACGCTGGGTCTCCACCGCGATGCGCTGGCTTTCCGCTGCCAGGGCCGCTGTCTGCGCCGTCACCACTTCGAGATAATCGGTGGCGCCTTCACGATATCGGATCGTGGCAAGATCAACCGTGCGCAAGGCCGCCTGCGCCGCCACGGTCTGATCGCGCGCTTCCCTGGTATAGTCCCGCGCCGCAGACAGGGCGTTCTCGACTTGCTGGAAAGCGGCGATCACGCTGCCGCGATAGGCTGCGGAGGCCTCGTTGAACTGGGCGCGCGCCTCGCGCACCTGAGCGCGCCGCCTGCCCGCATCAAAGATGGGCAGAGTGGCCGCCAGAGGTCCAAGCGCCCAGGTCGTGTCAGGCGCCGAAAGCAGGTCATGCCCGCCGGTCGCCTGCCAGCCTGCGGCCCCGCCCAGCGTCACGGTCGGGAATTGCGCCGCGCGCGCCACGCCGATCTGCGCATTGGCCTCATACATGCGCCTTTCCGCCGCGGCGATGTCGGGCCGCCTTTGCAGCAATTGCGAGGGCGTGCTGCCCGGCATGGCCGGCATCGCCAGCGGGCGGGCGTCCGCCGCAACCGTGAAGGAGGACGCCACGGCACCCACCGCAGCGGCCAGTTCGTTCTGCGTGGCGGCGCGCAGCGCGGAAATGGACGCCACCTGTGCCCTGGCGCTGGCAAGCTGGGTCAGGGCCTGATTTTCATCGACGCCCGAAGCGTCCCCGCCCACATGACGATCATGGTTGAGCTGCCAGGCGCGCTGATAGGCATCGACCACACGCTGCAAAAACTCGGCCTGGGCATCGAGTCCGCGCAGACGAACATAGGCGTCGGCCACTTCGGCCTGAATGCTCAGACGCGCGCTGGCCAGATCACCCGCGCTGGCCCGGGCCTCCGCCCGCGCCGCGCGCACGCTGTTGCGCACCCGGCCCCAGAAATCCAGCTCATAGCTGAACGTGCCGCCGACCGAATAGAGGTCATAGGTCAGCGCCCGGCCGGTGGTGCCCGAACTTGCCGCACGGTCGCGCGGCAAACGCGTCCGCTCGGCCGAACCGGTGGCATCCACTTCAGGCAGCAAGGCAGCGGCGCTGACATGGGCGGCCGCCGCGGCGGCGTCATACCGCGCCAGCGCCGCGGCCAGCGTGGGGCTGGCCTTTTCCGCCTGCTCTTCCAGAGCATCAAGCTGCGGATCGTTGAACCCTTTCCACCATTGGCCGCGCGCCATGCCATCGGCGGGCCTTGCCTCCTCCCATCCGGGCAGGGCGGCGAAATGGTCGGGCACCGCAACGGTGGCCGGACGATAGGCTGGCGCCATGTTGCACCCCGCCAGCGCCGTGCCGGCGAGAGCCAAAGCAAGCGCCGTGCGGGCAGGGAGGCGCCGCAAGACCTTATCCCGCATGCGCGCCACCCTTGTCAGCCTTGGGCGCCGGCTCGGCAGGGACCGGCGAGGTCTGCGCCACATGCACGACATCGCCCGTGCGCACCGCATCGGGCGGGCTGTCGATCACATGATCGGTCACGGCAATGCCGCCCGAAACAAGGACGATGCTGCCCTTGTCACGCGCGATGGTCACCGCATGCATGGTCACATGCCCCTGCCCGTCGACCACGGCGACCTGCGGGCCGTTCGCTCCATAGAGGATCGCGCTGCCGGGCAAGACGATGTCCTGCTGCCCGCCGGACTTGCCGCCCAGATTGAGATGGACCTGCGCAAAGGCACCGGGCTTGAGTGCGCGATCGGCATTGTCAGCCTCAAGCTGGACCAGCACCGCACCCGAATTGGCATCCACGGCCCCCGCTGAACGGGTGAGCGTGGCGGAGAACTTGCGCCCCGGATATTCCGGCAGGGTCAGCACGGCGGCGTCGCCCGTGTGCATCATGGCCGAATAGGCCTGCGGCACCCGGATATCGATACGCATGCGGTGCACGTCCGACACGGTGAAGAGCGGCTGCGTTGCAATGTTGCCCGCCACCACCAGCGCGCCGATCTGGGCGGCGCGGCTGGTCACCACGCCGTCGAAGGGGGCGTAGAGCGTCTTGAAGCCCTGCGTTGCCTTCAACCGCTTCACATTGGCCAGCGCCGAATGGGATAAGGCGACCTTGGCGGCGAGATCACCGGCCTTCTGGTCAGCATCCTGCTGCGAGACGGCATCCTTGGAGAGCAGGTTCTTCCAGCGCGCATTGGTCGTTTCGGCCAGATGCTGGTTGGCCAGCGCGGTCTGATAATCGGCCTGTGCCTGGATCAGTTGCTGGTCGAGATCGGGCGCATCCAGCACAGCCAGCGCCTGCCCCTGATGCACCTTGTCGCCAATGTCGGCCAGCCAGCGCTTCACATAGCCGCTGGTGCGCGCGTTGATCGCCGCCGAATTGTAGGCCTGCAGATTGCCGGGCAGAACCAGCTCGTCATCGCCCTGCGCATAGCGCGGGATGATGGCCGAGACATTGAGCACCGCGGCCTCCTGCGAGACCGAGCGCAGGCTGTTGGTGGCATGCAGGCGCATGGTGATGCCGATACCGGCGGCCACGATGGCCACCACCGTCACACCTGCGGCCAGACGCTTCAGACCGCCGGTGCCGCTGTTCTGGTCAAGTTCGGGAAGAAGGGTCTGTTCATGCATGATGGGGAGCCTGATCAAGCGAGGTGTGGGGGTCGGAAGGATTGGCCTCGGCCTTGCCGTAATTGCGATGGGCTATGGCAAACAGCGTGGGTACGAAGAACAGCGTGGCGACGGTGGCAAACATCAGCCCGCCGATCACCGCACGGCCCAGCGGCGCGTTCTGTTCACCGCCATCGCCAAGGCCCAGCGACATGGGCAGCATGCCGATGACCATGGCCAGCGCCGTCATCAGCACCGGGCGGAAGCGGACAAAGCCTGCCTCCAGCGCCGCCTTGGTGGCATCGCCCAGAATGTGCAGACGTTCACGAGCGAAGCTGATCACCAGAATGGAGTTCGCCGTGGCGATGCCCATGCACATGATCGCCCCCGTCAGCGCTGGCACGGACAGCGTGGTGCCCGTGACGAAAAGCATCCAGCAGATGCCGGCAAGCGCGGCGGGCAAGGCGCTGATGATCACCAGCGGGTCGGTCCAGCTCTGGAAATTGACCACGATGAGCAGATAGATCAGCACGATGGCACCCAACAGGCCAAAGCCAAGCCCCGAGAAAGCCGTGTTCATCGTGGCATACTGCCCGCGGATGATGACATTGACCGTCTTGGGCTGTTCCTTGGCCAGTGCATGAATGGCCTTCTGCACGTCGCCGGCGACCGCCCCCAGATCGCGCCCCTGCGTTGCGGCATAGATGTCGATCGCGGGCTGGACGTTATAATGGGTCACGACCGGTTCGGTGTTGCTGCGCCGCAGGTCGGCAAGGCCGCCCAGCAATTGCGTTTCACCGGTTGCGCCTGCGCCGTTGACGGTGATGTTGCCCAGATCATTCAAGCTCGACACTTTGTATTCCGGCGTTTGCGCCACCACCGCATAGGACACATGGTTTTCCGGGTTCACCGTAAAGAGCGGGGCGACCTGTGACGTACCGGCAAGCGAAGTGCCAAGGCTGTCGGTCACGTTCTTTTCAGTGAGGCCATATTGACCTGCCAGCGTGCGGTTCACATCCACGGTCAGTTCAGGCGCGTGGGCCGGCTGCTGAATGCGCAGGTCCGCAATGCCAGGGATGCCACCCATCTTCTGCATCAGCCTGGTGGCGTAGGCGCGCCCTTCCGCCGGGTTCTTCGAAATCACCTGCACGTCGATGGCGGCGGGCGAACCGAAATTCAGAATCTGGCTGGTGATGTCTGCGGGCAGGAAGGAGAAGGTCACGCCGGGGAAGCGGCGTGGCAGCTCGCGGCGCAACATCGCCACCACCTTCGCGGTGGGTTCGTGGTCCTCCGTCAGGGTGATCAGCACATTGCCGTCCTGCGGGCCGATCGTGCCGGTGTTGTCATAGACGGTGTTGATCGAACTGACCGGCAGGCCGATGTTGTCGGTGAGCGTGGCCAGTTCCCTGGCCGGGATCAATTGACGCACCGAGCGGCCGATCACATCGAACCTGGCAGCCGAGGTCTCGATACGCGTGCCCACCGGCAGGCGGACATGCATCAGGATCTGGCCTGAATCCACTTCGGGAAAGAAGTTGCTGCCCAGGAAGGGAAGCAGCAGGAAGGACAGCAGCACACCGCCCAGAAACAGGCCAATGAAAGGCTTGCGCACCCCGAGCACGGTGTTGAGCGAGCGGATATACCCGCCGCGAAGCTGCTCGAAGCGCGCTTCAAAGCCGCGCTGAAAGCGCTGGAAGACATTGGGTTCGCCCTGGGCCTCATCATGCGTATGGGGCTTGAGCAGATACATTGCCATGGTCGGCACCAGTGTCCGGCTGAGCAGGAAAGAGGCGATCATGGCAAACACCACCGAGAGCGCCATGGGCACAAAGAGGTAGCCCGCCACGCCCGGCAGAAAGAACATGGGCACGAAAACGATACAGATGCACAGCAGCGAGACGAAAGCCGGCACCACGATCTGCGCCGCGCCATCGGTGATCGCCTCAATGACGCCCTTGCCCTGCTCCAGATGCCAGTTGATGTTCTCGATCGTCACCGTCGCCTCGTCGACGAGAATGCCCACCGCCAGAGCCAGACCGCCCAGCGTCATCACATTGAGCGTTTCCCCGAAGATCGAGAGCGCGCCGATGGCTGCCAGAACCGAGAGCGGAATGGAAGTGGACACAATGATCGTCGAGCGCCACGAGCCCAGGAACAGCAGGATCATCAGCGAGGTCAGGCCCGCCGCGATAAGCCCTTCGCGCACCACCCCCGACACCGCCGCCTTCACGAAGAGCGACTGATCGCCCACCAGCATGACCTTGAGATTGGCCGGCAGGCCCGGCTTGATCCTGGTGATCATGTGCTTCACGCCGTCGATGATCGACAGGGTCGAGACACCGCCATTCTTGAACACCGTCAGCAGCACCGAGCGCTGCCCCTCCACATGGACGACATTCTGCTGGGGCGGGAAGCCATCGCGCACATGAGCGACATCGCGCATGTAAACCGTAGCCCCATTCACCACCTTGATGGGCAGATTGTTGAATTCCTCGATCCTGTCAGGCGCGTTGTTCAGACGCACACTGTATTGCCGATCGCCGATCTTGATGAAACCGCCCGGCGTCAGTTGATCCTGCGCGGCGATCGCATTGCCGACATCGGTGGCCGACAGCCCCTTGGACTGCAGCGCCGCCGGATCAAGATCGATCTGCACCTCACGCGTCTTGCCGCCCGAAGGGTAGGGCATCGCCAGACCGGGCACCGTGATCAGCCGAATGCGGATCTGGTTCATGCCGATATCGAACAATTGCTGTTCGTTGAGCCCGGTGCCCGACAGTGCAAGCTGCACGATGGGAACGGTGGAGGCATTGAAATTGAGAATGAGCGGGGGCTGCACGCCAGCCGGCAGCTGGCGCACGGCGGTCTGCGAAATGGCGGTGACCTGGGCATTGGCGATGCGGATGTCGGCGTTCGGCTGGAAAAAGATCTTCACCACCGAAATGCCCTGCATCGACTGGCTTTCGATATGGTCGATATCGTTCACGGTCGTGGTCAGAACACGCTCGTAAGGCGTTGCAATGCGCTCGGACATGTCGCGGGCCGACATGTTGCTGAACTGCCATGCCACCGCAATGACCGGGATGCGAATTTCGGGGAAGATGTCGACCGGCGTTCGGAACGCAGCAATCGTGCCGCCCATGGCGATCAATATGGCCATCACAATGAAGGTCAGCGGGCGTTGAAGCGCAACCTTGACGATATCCAGCATCGATAACTCCAGCACCTCGCACGCGACGACGCGCACAAGTGGTCATGCCCCGCTCAAGGCATCTCTACCAGATATGCGTCGCTCCTCCAGTATGGGGGGCATAAAGGTTGCGACATCATGTTGGCCGGCTCCGGGAGCTGGGTACCGGCAGGCCGTGGAGGGGGGGGAAGCCACGGCTGCGCGCTGATTGCGCTCGCTGACGTTTCTTGTCCAATATCGAATGCAGATTGATTGATCCGACTTTTGTCTTAATACATGCGCATGGACCTGAAGCAATTGCGCGCCTTCCTTGCCGTCGCCGAAGACCTGCATTTCGGCCGGGCTGCCCAGCGTCTGGGCATGTCGCAGCCCCCGCTCAGCCAGTTGATCCGCGGGCTGGAGGAGGAACTGGGCGTGCGCCTGTTCGAGCGCACCAGCAGGCGTGTTACGCTCACCGAAGTGGGGCGTCTCTTCGAGCCGGAAGCGCGCCGCACCATCGCCCAATCCGAACAGGCCCGACAGGTGGCCCAACTGGCCCAGCATGGGCAGCGCGGCCGCCTGCGCATCAGTTTCAGCGCCTCGGGTCCCTTTGTCCAATGCCTGTCCGAAGCCTTGCTGAGCTATCGGCAGGGCTACCCAGAGGTGGAACTGAGCGTCAGCGAATTGCACAGCCTCGATCAGATCGAACTGCTCCGGCAGGACAATCTCGACATCGGCATGGTGCGTACAGCCATCCACCCCACGCTGCCCGATGGCTTGCAGGCACGCCTGCTGCTGGAAGAGGAAGTGGTTGTCGCCGTCCACAAGGACCATCCCTTCGCGACGCAAAAGGAGCGGCCGAGCCTGCTCGATTGCGCCAGAATGCCGCTGGTCATCACCACCGCCGCCGGCGCGGCAAGCTATTACGACGAATTTTTCAACCGTGCGCAGGCCGCCGGCATCTCCTTGCGCATCGAAAGCCAGGCGGCCGGTCTGGCCACACTTCTGGGGCTGGTGGCAGCCGGCGTCGGCGCCACCTTGCTGCCCCGCACACTCACGCGCCTCAGGGTCGACAATCTGGTCTATCGCTGCCTGCGCGAACCCTTGCTGACGCGGCTCTGGCTGGTCCATGCCCGCCGCCCGGGCCCGACGGCGCAGGCCTTCCTCGATCGACTGCTGAGCGCATCGCAAGCGGAAACTACGAATTTACCCTTGGAACCCTGTTCAATTTATTAACCCTTTTGGTGCACATCCATGCCATGATTGGCAGAGCTGTCTCTTCTGGGTCTTCCGGTGTTTCGAGACCGCACTTCGTGCCGCTCCTTCTCACGGGTCTAGCCTATTTCTGTTGCGCGGCGCTGGCCTTGCAACTCACCCGCATCGACCATGGCATCGCGATGGTCTGGCTGGCCGGTCCCCTGCTCTTTTCAGTGCTGACGACCACCTCCCGGCGGCATTGGCTGCCCGTCATTCTGGCCTGCTTTCCGGCGGGCGCCGTCGCCATCGCCGCCTTTGGCATGGGGTGGACATTCGCCCTTCCCCTCACCGTCACCGGCCTTGCCGAAGCGTGGGGCGCGGCATGGCTGATCAAGCGCCTCTACCCACGCTTTGGCCGGTTCCGGGCGATTGGCGAAGCAGGCTGTTTCTTTGCGGTGACCGGCATCATCATGCCCGCGCTCAGCGCATTGCCTGGGGCCTGGTGCGCGCATTTGGCCTCTGGCCTGCCCTATAGCCAAGCCTGGCGTGACTGGTTCACCGCGCACGCTTTGGGTTTTATCACCTTCGCGCCGCCGATGCTGCTGCTGCGGGCCAAGGCGCGGTACGCCAGCCGGCCCCTTCATACACGCGAATGGTTCGAATGGGGGTTCTGGCTCTCGGGGGTTGTTCTGGCGAGCGCCATCACCTTTGGCCAGAACACTGTTCCGCTGGTCATGCTTCCCTTGATACCCATGATGGGAGCCACGCTGCGTCTCGGGAGACCGGGGGCGGTGATCTCGATCGTCATCCTGATGGTCATCGGCCTTGTCGCATCGCTTGCCGGTCTGGGACCGACCGCCCTTTTGCACGGCACCATGACGGTGAAGCTCGAAGTCCTGCAGGTCTATTTCGCGTCAATCGTGGTCATTCTTCTGCCACTTGCCGCCGATCTGGAAGCGCGTCGACGGGTGATGCGGCAACTTCGCGCGGCAGAGGCGTTGCACCGCCTGATCATCGACCGCACCAGCGATGTGACAATGCGGCTTGCCCTTGATGGCAGGATACGTTTCGCCTCCCCTGCCTCCACGCGCATTCTGGGTTATACGCCCTGGGCTCTGGCCGGCCGCATCGGCTATGATCTGGTTGACCCGCAAGACCGTCCCGCTCTTATGGAAGCGCGGCAACAGGCCCTGGACCATCCCGACAGCACAGTCGCCGTCGAATACCGGCTGAAGCGTGGCGATGGCCAGCTTGTCTGGCTGGAAAGCCAGATGTGCGCCACATTGGACACGGCAGGGCAACCAGATGGAACGGTGACAATCCTGCGCGATGTCACCGAAAGACGCCAGTTGATGGATGACCTGTCGCACAAGGCCATGACGGACCCGCTCACCGGCCTCAGCAACCGTCGGGCTTTCGACAAGGCACTCTCCGACAGCGTGGCCGACAGCGCCAGCATCGGCAGCGGCGGCTGCCTTGCCCTGTTCGACCTGGACCATTTCAAGCGCATCAACGACGACCATGGCCATGCAACCGGTGACCGGATGCTGGTCCTTTTCGCAGCTGTCCTGCGCGGCACGGTGCGCAGCGGCGATGTCAGCGCGCGGCTTGGCGGCGAGGAATTCGCGGTGCTGCTGAAAGGAGCCACCACGGAACAGGCTCGTCTGGTGTGTGAACGCATTCGCGTCCGCCTTGCAAGCAGCGAAGCGCGCGCCGTTTCGGGTGAAAGCGTGCGTGCCACCGTCAGTGTCGGGCTTGCCGCCCTGACCCCTCACACTTCGGTCGAGGACACGATGAAAGCCGCCGATGCCGCGCTGTACCGCGCCAAGCACGACGGCCGCAACCGGCTGACCATCGCTGCCTGATAAGGTCTGGCCTTCCGCCTGCCTTGAGGTGTGACCCGGAACTCAGGCGCTGGCTATCAGCCCTGTCGGGTTAAGGTAGAGTTCGGCGAAGCAATCGGCGCTGCAGGGCTTGCCGAAGAAGAACCCCTGCCCCTTGTCACAGCCCAGACCTTGCAGATAGACCGCTATAGTCTGGCTCTCGACACCCTCGGCGGTCACTTCCAGCCCAAGGTCGCGCGCCATGGTGATCACCCCCTTCACGATCGCCCGGTCGGCAGCGGAGGTGCCCACCAGGCAGGTGAAGCCCTTGTCGATCTTGATGTGGCTGACCGGATAGTTGCGCAGCAGATTGAGCGAGGCAAAGCCGGTGCCGAAATCGTCAAAGGACAATTTCACGCCGCTGTCGCGGATCTGTTCGAGCTGCGCAAGAATGTCCTCGTGCCGGTCCAGAATGATGTTCTCGGTGATCTCGAGTTCGAGACACTCCGGCGGCAGATCGTGCTCCCTGAGGAGCCCGGCGACAATCTCGGGAAGATGGCCCCGGCGCAATTGGGCCAATGAGAGATTGACGCTTATGGTGAAAGCGGAATGGAAACGCCGCCATTGCGCCAATTGTGCGCAGGCCCTGTCCAGCACCCATCCCCCC
Source organism: Sphingomonadales bacterium (assembly GCA_028871475.1). Lineage (GTDB taxonomy): Bacteria > Pseudomonadota > Alphaproteobacteria > Sphingomonadales > Sphingomonadaceae > Novosphingobium. Next base: position 12,770 of record JAGWMZ010000048.1, read on the forward strand.
ACCGCCTCGGCCAGCACGCTGTTGTCCAGCGAGGTGAGGAAAGCCGCCGGCATCAGCAGCCCATGGACCGGATGCTGCCAGCGGATCAGGGCTTCCGCGCCGGTGACATGGCCGTCACGAAGCCGGACCTGAGGCTGGAAATGCAGCGTAAATTGCCCCAGTTCGAACGCATGATGCAACTCGGTTTCCATCTGGCGCCGGGCGATGGCTTGCGCGCGCATCTGCGGCAGGAAGAGCAACGCTGTCTCGCGCCCGCCACTTGCCGCCTGCCCGAGCGCCAGTTCGGCATTGCCCACCAGATCGTCGGGGCAACTGGCATGGTCAGGCGCAATCGCCATGCCGGCAAAGCTGGCCAGATGCAGATCATGTCCATCGAGAACCAGCGGCACCGCGATGGCGGACTGAATGGAACGCGCGGCCGCCCCCAACAGGATCGGATCGCGCGAGGGCAGAAGCGCTGCGAATTTCACACCACCCTTACGGGCGATGAGCGTGGCATGCGGCAGGGCACTCCGCAACCGCTGGGCGACATGGCGCAGCACCCTGTCGCCCAGCGTGCGCCCCAGCGTGTTGTTCACATCGGCAAAACCCTCCAGCGTGATGAGGATCATCGAAAAGGCGCGGCGAGCGGCAAAGCTCTCCTCAAGATGACGCCACAGCAGGTTACGATTGGGCAGACCGGTCACCGCATCGAAGTTGGCGAGCCGGTACAGCGCATCGCGCTCGCTCTGGTCGGCGTTGGCATTGCGCAGGATCAGTCCCACCTGACTGCGGCCGTCCTCTGTCCACGATGACCAGTGCAACTCGACCGGATTGAACCCGCCATCGCGGCGCTGGGCCATGAGCACATCGCCCTCGGTCATGGGCATGGCACCAGTGAGCAGGCGCGCAATGCTGTCCCGGATCTGCGCCCGGTCCGCCGGGGCAAAGACCATTTCGATCGGTGCGGCGCTCAAATCCATCATGCTCCAGCCCAGCAATTCGGCGGCGGCGGCATTGCATCCGGTGACCTGCCCATCGCCGTCGCAACTGATGATGGCGCTGGGTGAGGGAATGGCGCTGGCAGAAAAACGCCGCGCCACACTCGCCACTTCGAGGCGCCGAAGCTCCAGCTTGTCCGCTGCCATCTCGGCAAGCTGGATGAGGCGCTGGCGGTCCATGATGGCGAAACCCTTGCGCGGCTGCTCGTCGACCACGCAAAGCGCGCCCAGCGCATGGCCCGAAGGTGCGCGCAAAGGAACCCCGGCGTAGAAACGGATGAACCCGCCCCTGACCAGGGGATTGTCGTGAAAACGCGCGTCGGTCGTGGCATCGGCAACCAGGAACACGCCGTCCTGATTGATGGCATGGGCACAAAAGCTCAAGTCTCGGGAAAGGTCACATTGACCGATACCCTGGCTGGCGATCAGCGTAACGCTGGTATCCCCGATCATGTTGACGGCAGCGCCCGAACAATCGAACAGCCGCGCGGCCATGTCCACAATCGGCGCAAGAGCGGGAAGCCCCTGTGCCGGGTTGATCTGATACTCGGCCAGAGCGCGCAAACGTCCGCTTTCATCTGGCGATCGGTCAGGGCATCGCAAGCTCAGGCTCCTCCTTGCCCGCCTTTTTCCACAGACTGGGCAAAAATATACTGATCATTTCCCTAGGTATTCTTGGCAGGTAGGCAGGATGATCCGGCTCAGAATGAAGGCTGGGGCATTCTTCATCTGCGCCGAAATTGCACGCCCGCTTGACGTTTTTGCACTTGCTAACAAAATGCTGCAATGCGACAAGAACCCTGCCTTTCAGGCATCCTCTCCCAAACTTTCCAAAGGGCCGGTCCAGTACCGGCCCATTTTTTTTGGCCGCTGCCGCGCCATGATCCATGGCCTGGCGCAAGCACATCGCCTCAGCGCTTGCCAACGGCGTCAAGCGGTCGCACAGTGAACCCATGCGGCACAAGGAATTACGCCTTGCCATGGTCTGTTACGGCGGGATCAGTCTTGCCGTTTACATGCACGGGGTCACCAAGGAGGTCTGGAAGCTGGCGCGCGCCAGCACCTATGCGCAACAGTGGCCCGCGGCCCTGTCCGACACCGAACTCATCTATGCCGACATCCTCGACACGATTGCGCGCGAATGCGGCCTGCGCATCGCCATTCTGCCCGACATTGTCGCCGGGGCCAGCGCAGGGGGCATGAACGGCGTGTTTCTTGCGCAGGCCATCCACAGTGGCCAGTCGCTGGAACCCCTGACCCGCATGTGGCTGGAAAAGGCTGACATCGACGTTCTGCTGCACCCCGATGCGCAGGGCTGGACGAGCCTTGCCAAGCAATGGGCCGTACCGCTCGTCCGCATGATGCTGATGCGCGGCGAGAATGGCCTCGGCGATGATGGCATCAACGACCCTGACAGCCCCGTCCATGACGAGATCCGGGCCAAGCTGTCCCGCTTTGTGCGTTCACGCTGGTTCGAGGCCCCCTTCAGCGGCATCGGCTTCTCGCGGCTGATCGCCGAGGCGCTGGACGCCATGGCAGAGGGCGAGGCCGGCCCGCCGCTCCTCCCCATCGGCCACCCCATCGACCTGTTCACGACTGCGACCGATTTTGCCGGTCATGCCCAGCGCGTCGCGCTCAACAGCCCGCCCTGGGTGGAAGAACGCGAACACCGCGTGGACATCGGCTTTCACGCCCTATCGGGCGCGGGAAGCCTGGGCGCCCTGCCCGAACTGGTCTTCGCGGCACGGGCAACCGCCAGCTTCCCCGGTGCCTTCCCGCCCTTGCAGGTGGGGGAGATCGACCACCTGATGGCCGAGCGCGGAGAGGACTGGCCCGGCCGCGAGGCCTTCATGGCCCGCATCCTGCCCGAGCAAATGGCCCATGGCGAGGCCGAGAGCACGGCGCTGATGGATGGCTCCATTCTCGTCAACGCGCCTTTCGCGCAGGCTATCGCCGCCCTCCCCGGACGGCCTGCCGAAACCGAAATCGACCGGCGCCTGATCTACATCGACCCGACCCAAACCCATGCCGAACCACTGCACACGCCCGAAACACCAGGCTTTTTCAGTGCCATCTTCCGCGCTCTCTCGACCATTCCGCGCGAACAGCCGATCCGCGACAATCTCGAGGCGCTGGCCCGCCAATCGGAACGGCTGACACAGGCCCGCGCCATCATCGACGGCATCCGCCCGCTGGTGGAGGACACGGTCAAGGCTCTGCTGGGCGGCACCATCGGGCCCCTGCGGCCCAGCGCCGATCGGCTGACGCAATGGCGCGCGGCAACGCAAGGAGCCGCGGCGGCGCAGGCCGGCTACGCCTATCAGGCCTATGCCAAGGTCAAGCTGGAAAGCACGCTCGATACCATCACCCGTGTGGTGCACGCCAGCGTCCTACATATGGAAAGCAGCGCCATTCGCGACGCGCTGGGCCAGTGGGCGGCGCATAATCTGCGACTCACCGCGACCGAGGGGCCGGGCCTTTCCAGCGAGTTGATCGCCTTCCTGCGCGTGCATGATGGTGCCTATCGCGAAAGGCGGCTGCGCTATCTGCTGCGCCAGCTTGACGAGGCACGGCTCGACCTGCCCGCTGCCCATGCCGCCGATTATGAAACCGCCCGTGCAGCAGCATGGCAGGCGCTGTCGCTATGCCTGACACGGCCTGCCTCGCCATCCATTGACGCATCGCGCGCGCTCACCGAACCCGGCGAGGTTCTGCGGGCTTTGGCCGCCGCATCCACCCTTTGCCAGCTTGACCGACAGGTGGATGCCATTCTGGCCACCGCGCTCACCACCATGGCAGAGCCCTTGGCGCGGCTGGTGCTGCACGCCTATCTCGGCTTTGCCTTTTACGATGTCGCCACCCTGGCCCTGCTACAGGGCAGCGGGCTTGCCGAGATGAACCCGGTCAAGGTCGACCGCATTTCGCCCAGCGATGCCACTGGCCCCATCCGGCGCCTTAAGGGCGAGGAATTCCATTATTTCGCCGCCTTTTTCAGCCGCGCCTATCGCGAGCACGACTATCTGCTCGGGCGATTGCATGCGGCGGGCAGGCTGATCGACATACTCACCTCCTCCAGCCCGCACCCAATGGCGCCGGAGCGGGTCACCTCCTTCCGCCAAAGGCTGTTTGCCGCCATTCTGGAGGATGAGAAGGACAAGCTGCGGGCCGATCCGGACCTGTTTGAGCGGGTGGCGCGGGATCTGGCGCTCGGCTCCACCTAACCCGCCAGACCCAGACCGAGAATTCCGCCGATAAAGGCAAGATAGAGCAGCCCCATCGCCGCGAGCAGCACGCGCGAAGTCCTGCCCCGGCGGAAGGCGAAGAACATCGCGACAATGGCAAGGCCCGTCATCCCCGCGGCCAGCAGCAGCGGCGGGCTGAGCATCCATGGTGTGAAGAACAGGCCAAGCGCGGTGGGGATCGTCGCCTGGATCATCATGGCCCCCGAGATATTGGCCAAGGCGAGCCGATATTTGCCCTGTCGCACCCAGATGATGGCATTCATCGTTTCGGGCAGTTCCGTGGCGATGGGGCTGAGCAGCAAGGCCAGCAATTGGGGCTTGAGGCCCAACGCCGGCCCCAGATGCTCAAGCTGCATCACGAAGCTGCGCGAAGCGAGGAAGATGACGATGAGCGCGAGCAGGGTCTGCGCCAGCGCGATTGACGTGGCGGGCGCGGCGGCCTTCGGCTGAAAGCGCAGCGGTTCAAGATCACCTTCCTCCTCGCCCTGCTCCGCCCCCATTTCCTGTCGCACATAGAGGGCATAGGCCATCAGAAAGCCCACCCCTGCCCAGGGCTTCCACGCAAACATCACAAGGCCAAGCGCGATCTTGGCGGTGAAGATGGCGAGAAACCACCCCTGATCGCGGCGCAGGCTGCGGAACCCCTCACACACCGCCGGCAGGTTCTGCCGTGTGGTGATGAGCACCACGCCCACGGTGGCATAGGCAATGGTCGACAGCGCCAATGGCCCACCCAGCGCCGCGCCGATCCCCAGATCCTTCGAGGCCGCCCCCGCGCCAAAGGCCACCGCGACAAGCGTCACCACACTTTCGGGCAGCGCCGTGCCGAAAGCGGCAAGGATCGTGCCTGTTGCCTTCTGGCCCACCGCCATCCTGTGACCGACCCATTCCACGCCATTCACGAAAAATTCGCAGGCAAGATAGATCAGCACCGCCGAGCCCAGCAAAAGCGTCACAGAAAGCCAAAGAGAATGCATCATCGTCCCCGGGGCCGGGCAAGGCACACATGGATACGGCCCCGCCCGACCCCTCGTGCGCTGCCGATCCATGGTCTCGCCAAATTTGCCTGTTGTGGCAAACCTGCCTGCGCCATGGCAAAAGCCAAGTGTGTTGACGCAGGTCCCGCTGAAAAATGCGGGCGGCTACTCCCCAAAGAGGAGGCTCCTTTGTCCCAAACCTCGCGGCCCGTCAAGGTCGGCTTATGGTGGGTCTGCCAGACGGGCCGCCATCCTTTGCAGTTTGCCCGCATAGATGCTAGCGCGCCGCGATGACCAAACCCCAGGCCACCCCTGTCTCGTGGCGGATCGCCGGGGCATGACCGCCTCCATCAGTACCACAGGCGGTATGTTCCGTTCGCTGCGCAACGGCAATTATCGCCTCTGGACCATGGGCGCCTTTGTCTCGAACATCGGCACATGGGTCCAGCGCACCGCGCAAGACTGGCTGGTGCTGACCGTCCTCACCCACCACAGCGCATCGGCCGTGGGCATCGTCATGGCGCTGCAATTCGGCCCGCAGTTGCTGCTGCTGCCATGGACGGGCGTTGCCGCCGACCGTTTCGACCAGCGCCGGATGCTGATGTGGACCCAAGGGATCAGCGGCGCGCTGGCCCTTGGTCTCGGAGTGCTGACGGTGACGGGCGTGGTGACGCTCTGGCAGGTCTATATCTTTGCCTTCCTGTTCGGATGCGCCTCGGCCTTTGACGCGCCCGTGCGCCAGACCTTTGTCGGCCAGCTGGTCGGCGATGCGGATCTGCCCAATGCCGTCGCGCTCAACGCCACCAGTTTCAACGGCGCGCGCATGATCGGACCAGCCGTCGCCGGGCTCATCATCGCGGCGGTCGGCACCGGATGGTCGTTTCTGATCAATGGCCTGTCCTTCTTCGCCGTGTTGCTGGCATTGCTGGCCATGAACCGGGGTGAACTGCGCTCGCCGGCGCGGTCCAGACGCGGCAGCGGCGGCTTCATTCAGGGGCTTGCCTATGTTCGCGCCCGACCGGACCTGCTGACCATTCTGGCCATGTTGTTCCTCATCGGCACCTTCGGGCTCAATTTTCCGATTTTCATTTCCACCATGGCGGTGCGTGTCTTTCACGCCGATGCGCGTGGCTTTGGGCTGCTGTCCTCGATGATGGCCTTAGGCACCGTCTCGGGCGCCTTGTTCAACGCGCGGCGGGAACGGCCCCGATTTGCCCTGCTCATCTCCAGCAGTGGCCTTTTCGCGCTGGGCTGCGCGCTGGCGGCACTGGCGCCAACCTATTGGTGGTTCGGCGCGGCGCTGGTGGTGACCGGCATGGCGACGCTGACCTTCACCAATTCCACCAACACGCTGATGCAACTCTCCACCGAGCCGGACATGCGCGGGCGTGTCATGGCGCTGCGCGTGGCCATCGCGCTGGGAGGCACGCCGATCGGAGCGCCGATCGTCGGCTTCGTTGCCGACCACGCCGGGCCGCGCTGGGCAATGGCAGTGGCGGCGGGCGCGGGGGTTGTCGCCGCTGTCGTCGGCGCGCTGGCCTGTCGGCACCGGCAGTCTTCGGCCAGGGTCCAGCCCCTGCCCGATGATGCCGTCCAGACCCATGTCTGATCCAAGGCCTGCCAGCCCCGTGGCTTTCCTGTCGCGCGCCGGGCGTTCCGGCGGTTGCACGCCACGCCAGCTTTCCATATAGCGCCCTCATTCATCAGGACCCGGTGAAATTCCGGGTGGCTCTTCCGGCCGCCGATCCGCCGGACAACGCGAGGCCGCAAGGCGGCCCTGCTGCTGAACAGATGTTTCATGACCCAAGATTTCTGGCACCGGTATCGCACCGAGTGGTTCGACAGCGTCTCTGGCGCAAGGCGGGATGTGCTGGCCGGGATGGTCGGCACTTTCGCACTGATCCCCGAAGTGATCGCCTTTTCCTTCGTGGCGGGCGTGGACCCGCAAGTCGGCCTTTTCGCTTCCTTCGTTCTGGGCATTGTCATTGCCGTGACCGGCGGGCGCCCGGCGATGATCTCGGGGGCGGCAGGCTCGGTCGCTCTGGTGGCAGCGGCCCTTGTTCACGAACATGGCCTGCCTTATCTGCTGGCGGCAACCCTGCTGGCCGGCGCGCTGCAGGTCGTCTTTGGCCTGCTCAGGCTCGACGTGCTGATGCGCTTTGTCTCAAGGTCGGTCCGCACCGGTTTTGTCAATGCGCTGGCCATTCTCATCTTCTCAGCGCAGTTGCCCCAGATGCTGGACGTAACCTGGCATACCTACGCCATGATCGGCCTGGGGCTGGCGATCATTTATCTCCTGCCCCGGCTCAGCAATGCCATCCCCTCACCGCTGATCTGCATCCTCGTGCTCACCCTCATCAGCATCATCCACCCCATGCCGCTGCGCACCGTTGCGGATCTGGGCCAGCTGCCCTCCTCCCTGCCGGTGCTGGCCCTGCCCCATGTCCCTCTCAACCTCGCCACGCTGCAGGTGGTCGCTCCCTACAGCCTTGCCATGGCGGCAGTCGGCCTGCTCGAATCCATGATGACCGCCAGCGTTGTCGATGACCTGACCGAGAGCACCAGTTCCAAGGCGCGCGAATGCACCGGGCTTGGCCTTGGCAATCTGACGGCGGGCCTGTTCGGAGGCATCGCGGGCTGCGGCATGATCGGGCAGACCGTGGGCAATGTACGCTATGGCGGGCGCGGTCGGCTGTCCACCTTCGTGGCAGGAGTCTTCCTGCTGGTGGTGATGGTCCCGCTGCGCCCATGGGTGGCGCAGGTCCCCGTCGCGGCGCTGGTGGCCATCATGGTGATGGTCTCGATCAGCACTTTCTCATGGTCCTCACTACGCGATCTGGCACGCCATCCCAAGGTGTCGGGCGTGGTCATGCTCTCCACCGTGGCCGTCACCGTCGCCACGCATGATCTGGCCGCCGGTGTTGCGGTCGGCGTTTTGCTGAGCGGCGTGTTCTTCGCCTTCAAGGTGTCGAGCATGATGAACGTCAGCTCATCGCTCGATGCCTCCACGCAGACGCGGCTCTACACCGTATCGGGCCAGATCTTCTTTGCCAGCGCCTCGCTCTTTGCCGACAGTTTCGACCTGCGCGACGAGGTCAACCATGTCCGCATCGACCTGACCTACGCCCATCTCTGGGACATCACCGCGGTCGGCGCACTGGAAGAGGTCGTGGCCACGATGCGCAGGCATGGCATCACGGTCGACGTGATCGGCCTCAATGCCGCCAGTGCCATTCTGGTCGATGCCCACGCCCCGCTGCTGACCTAATAGGGGGCGGCACCGGCAAGCGCGGCGCGCCATTGCGCCAGTGTCGATTGCGGCACCGGGGGCCGCGCCAGAGCCGCCCTGCCTTCGCGCAGGCGGCGGCGGTCCGCTTCGGATGGCTCGACCACGCGCACCCGGACCGGCGCCGAGCCGCGCGCCGCGATCCCCAACAGGCGGCCCGCCCCGCGTGACAGGTCGATGATCCGCCCATGGCCCGAAAACGGCCCCCGGTCATTGACCCGCACGAGGATGGTACGCCCTGTCTCCAGCGACGTTACCTCGACATAGCTGGGCAGCGGCAGGGTGGTATGGGCGGCGCTGATGCCATCCGGGCGGAAGCGCTCGCCATTGGCGGTCTGGCTTCCCGATTCCGGCCCGTACCAGGTGGCATAGCCAAGCCGGTCATAGGTCGGGTCGACCGCCGGGCGATAGGTCGTCCCGCGCACCGTATAGGGCTGCCCGACACGCACCGGCGTATCGCTGACCGGCCGGTCATGCGGCCCGCTGGCGCAGGCCGACAAAGCCATCACCATGGCAAGGACAGCTGTCGGCTTCGTCCCCTGTCGCACAGACGTCATTCGGAATCCGTCGCGGCAGGGTTGAGCGGCCCCTTCACCGCGCCGACAAACTCGCGCCACAGCAGCATCAGAACCGCCATCAGCGCCGGGCCGAGGACAAGACCGATGAGCCCCCATGCCTCGATGCCGCCAAGGATGCCCAGCAGCACCCACAGGAACGGCAAGCGCGTCGCGCCACCGATAAAGACCGGGCGCACGAAATGGTCGGCCACAAAAATCACCGCGCCGCCAACCGCGGCCACGACGATGGCGGCGGCCATATGCCCTGCGGCCACCTGCATCCCCACCGCGACGACCACCGCCACCACCGCCCCCATGGGAATGGCCGAGAGCAGTGCGGTGAGCAGACCAAGCAGGGCGGGATGCGTCACCCCCGCCAGCATATAGGTCAAGCCCAGGATAAACCCTTCGCCAAAGCCGACGATGACAAGACCATTGACCGTGCCCCGGATCGCCTGAACGGCCTGCCGGGCGACATTCTCACCTGCTGAGCCAAAGGCGCGGCGGGTGGCGATGCGCAAAGCCTGCGTCACATTGTCGCCATCGCGCAACAGGAAGAACAGTGTGAGCAGCATGAAACTGACGAGCAGGATGCGATGGGTGAGCCCGCCCACGATGCGCTCACCCGTCACCAGCTGGAAGCCACCCTGCCCCTGGGCATGCATGGAGAGGCGGCTGATCCCCTCCGGTGTTCCCAGTGCCGATTGCCACCACGCCACCAATTGATCACCATGGGGCAAGGCATAAAGGAAGTCGGGCGCGGGAACGCCTTGCGCGCGGGCCGCCGCCAGCCATTGCAGCACCGATGAACTGTCATGCACCAGCGCGGTGACCACCATGACCAGCGGGATGACGAAGACCAGAAGGATGAACAGGGTAAAGGCCAGGGGCAGCAACAGCCGCCGCCCGCCCGGCCAGCGCTGGCAGCATCGTTGATGCATGGGCCAGAGCGAGGTGGCAAAGATCGCCCCCCAGCCCAGACCGTGCAGAAAGGAATGCAGCGTCCAGAGCCCTGCGCCGATCAACAGGGCGGCCGCGCCGATGGCGGCAGTGCGCTGCCCTTTCGACCATTGGTGGGGACGCTGTGCTGTCCAGGTGCCGGGTCGCGAGGCAGAGGGCTCTTCTTGCATGGCGCGCAGGCTAGCCCAAGTGCGAACGCGATGCCAGTGTCGGCGCAAGTGGCGGCATCCTTGGTGAATTTATCCACTCGCCCTCTGGTAAGCAGGTTGATAGATATTATCTTCAAGGAACGTGACCTGCGCGCTGGCAGGCCATGTCCTTTTGGCCCCGCGCCATGCCTCTCATGATAAAACCCTCGCGCCTCAGGAGCTTCCATGCCCCCGATCCTGTCGATCTCCGCCTTGAGCAAACATTACAAATCCGGCCACAAGGCGCTCGACGGCGTCGATCTGGCCATCAACCGTGGCGAGATCTTCGCCCTGCTGGGCCCCAACGGCGCCGGCAAGACCACGCTGATCAGCATCGTGTGCGGCACGGTGAACAAGACCTCCGGCCAGATCGCCATGGACGGCATCGACGTGACGCAGGATTTCCGCAAGGCCCGCCAGCGCATCGGCCTGGTGCCGCAGGAAATCGCGGTCGATATTTTCACCACCGTCTGGAACACGGTCAGCTTCAGCCGGGGCCTGTTCGGCCATGCGCCCGATCCGGCCTATATCGAGCAATTGCTGCGCGACCTTTCGCTCTGGGAAAAGCGCAATGCCCGCATGATGGAACTGTCGGGCGGCATGAAGCGCCGGGTCATGATCGCCAAGGCGCTGAGCCATGAGCCGGACCTGCTGTTCCTCGACGAGCCCACCGCGGGCGTCGATGTCAACCTGCGCCGCGACATGTGGGCCCTGGTGCGCAAACTGCGCGAGAAGGGCGTGACCATCATCCTGACCACCCATTACATCGAGGAAGCCGAGGAAATGGCTGACCGCGTGGGGGTGATCGACGGTGGCAAGGTGCTGCTGGTCGAGGACAAGGCCACGCTGATGCGCAAGCTGGGCAAACGGCGCCTCAGCCTGACGCTGGCCGAACCCATGACGAGCGTTCCTGATCAGCTGGCGAACTGGTCGCTGAGCCTGGAAGACGATGGCCACAAGCTGATCTACAGCTTCGATGCCGAAGCCGATGACACCGGCATGCCATCGCTGCTGCGCCGTCTAGATGAACTGGGCATCGCCTTCAAGGATCTGGACACCAGCAGAAGCTCGCTTGAAGACATCTTTGTTGGCCTGGTGGAGAAAGCGGCATGAGCGGGGGCATCAATTTCCACGGCATCTGGGCGATCTATCGCAGCGAAATGGCGCGCGCCGTGCGCACCGTCTGGCAAAGCATCGCCACGCCTGTCATCACCACGGCGCTCTATTTCATCGTGTTCGGCGGAGCCATCGGGTCGCGCATGCAGCATGTGGGCGGTGTCGGCTATGGCGCCTTCATCGTGCCCGGGCTCATTATGCTTTCGCTGCTGACGCAGAGCATCTCGAACGCATCGGTGGGCATCTATTTCCCCAAATTCACCGGCACCATGTTCGAGATCCTCTCCGCGCCGCTCAACGCCATCGAGGCGGTGGTGGCCTATGTCGGCGCGGCGGCCAGCAAGTCGGTGATCATCGGGCTCATCATTCTGGCGACATCGACCGCTTTCACCGACGTGCGCATCCTGCATCCGGTATGGATGGTGGCCTTTCTGCTGATGACCTCGATCGCCTTTTCGCTCTTCGGCTTCATCATCGGCATCTGGGCGAAAAGCTTTGAGCAACTGGCCATCATCCCCTCGCTGATCGTCACGCCGCTCACCTTCCTTGGCGGCGCCTTTTATTCGATCGACATGCTGCCCCAGCCGTGGCGCACGGTCAGCCTGTTCAACCCGGTGGTCTATCTGGTCAGCGGTTTTCGCTGGAGCTTTTATGGCCTGGGCGATGTGGGCGTGGAGGCGAGCCTGGCCTTTACCGCGGGCTTCATGGCCGTGTGCCTGGCATTCCTGTGGTGGATCTTCAAGAGCGGCTGGCGCCTGAAGCCCTGACGCTGGATGCCGGCCCGTCAGCCAAGGCGCGGGCCGGTGTTCCTTTGCGTGAAGGATGGTTGATGCAGGAACAACCCTGCTTGGGGTACCCCTCTGCGCAGGCCCGGGAAACCAAGACAGCGCCCGGCCCGATGGCTGGATACGTCAGTCGGACGTATCCAGCGTGATTGAACGCGCAGCCGGTGATGGTGGAGCTAACCGGAATAATTCATCAGGGGTTGGCGGATGTGGTGTAACGCTATGATTTGACGTATGATTTGGTTGCTTACACCGACCACCGTCATTTCT
>JAGWMZ010000018.1 GCA_028871475.1 Sphingomonadales bacterium
GACCAGCAGCCCAGCCGGCCAGACCCGAGAGCGTGTCGAAAGGCGCCGTATCGCCCAGGAATTGTGCCAGAAAGATGCCCGGCCCCTTGATCGTCTTCATGGATGTGTCGCCTTAAACCGTGAAATCGACCCAGCCCGCGCCGCGCGCGCTGGCATGAACCGCCGTTTCGATCAGCGCCATGCCGCGCAGCCCATCGGCAATGCCGGGGATCAGCGCGCCATCCTCGCCGCGCAGCAGACGCGCGAAATCGCGGTAGAGATTGGCGAAGGCTTCCAGATAGCCCTCGGGATGCCCGCCCGGCGTGCGGCTTGCCCATCTCGCATCGGGCCCCAACTCAGCATCTCCGGCCTGCACCAGCTCGCTGCGGCCATTGTCGTGGAACAGCCAGAGCTGGTTGGGCTCCTCCTGCCGCCAGCGCATCCCGGCCTTTTCGCCATAGGCGCGGATCGTCAGGCCATTGCGCTCGCCCACCGAAATCTGCGACGCCAGCAGGGCTCCGCGTGCGCCATTTTCAAAGCGCAGCAGAATCTGACAATCGTCATCCACCAGCCGCCCCGGCACCATCGTGCCCAGATCGGCCAGAATCTGCGTGACCTGCAAGCCCGTGACGAACTCGGCCAGATGGAAGGCATGGACGCCAATATCCGCCACGCATCCCCCGATGCCCGATCGCGAGGGATCGCCGCGCCACTGCGCCTGCTTGCCGGCCTCGGGCTTGGCCAGCCAGCCCTGCGGATAGTCCACCACCACCTTGCGGATCGCGCCCAATGCGCCCGCCGCCACGCGCGCCCGCGCCTCGCGCACCAGCGGATAGCCGGAATAGGTGTAGGTGAGGGCGAAGGGCTTGCCCGCCTTCTCCACGATGGCTGCCAGTTCATGCGCCTGGGCCAGCGTGGTGGTGGCGGGCTTGTCGCAGATCACCGCAAGGCCCGCCTCAAGCGCGGCCTTCGCGGCGGGCAGGTGCATGTGGTTGGGCGTGGTGATCGCCACGAAATCAATGCCATCTTCGCGCGCGGCTTCCTGCGCGATCATTGTGGCGATGTCGGGATAGGCCCGTGCGGGATCGATGCGATAATCCTCTCCGGCAATGCGCGATTTTTCCGCACTGCTGGAAAAGGCGCCTGCGACCAGTTCGATCTCGCGGTCCATTTCGGCGGCAAGGCGATGCACCGGGCCGATGAAGGACCCCGGCCCGCCGCCGATCAACCCCATGCGTAAACGGCGTGACGTCATCATTCATTCTCTTTCGCAAGGTGCCGGGGACCATGCGCATGCCCCCGGCGCAAGCCTCAAGCCTTGAAGCGGCTGAGGAAATCGTAGGACATCTTCACCGACTCGAAACGGTCATGCGCGAAGGGCGGCTCCTGCTCGACGAAGTAATGTTCCACCCCGGCCGCGACGCAGGCGGGCAGGATGGCGTGCCAGTTGAGCTTGCCCTGGCCCACCTCGCAGGGGTCTTGTTGCAAGGCATAATTGGTCTTGGTGGTGGGCTTCACATCCTTGAGATGCACCATCTTCACCCGGCCCTCCAGCCGGCGCAATTCGGCCACGGGATCGTGTCCGCCCGCCGTCACCCAGCCCAGATCGAGTTCGAGGAACACCAGATTGGGGTCCAGTTCCTTGAGCAGCACATTCCAGCCCGTGGTGCCGCCGATGGGGCGGAACTCCATGTTGTGGTTATGATAACCCAGCGTGATGCCATGTGGCTTGAGCGCTGCGGCGCGCTCGTTCAGCAGATGGCCCAGACGCTTCCACATGTCGAGACCGCCCGCCTCGACGCCCTGGATCAGCGAGGCGCGCATGTCCGGACCCGGCTTCCAGCCATCGGGCAGCAGGGCCATGGGCAGCACGGCCTTGCCGATGCCCAATGTGCCCAGCGCGTCGGCGATCTCCTGCGGGCTGCTCATCAGGGTGAGCGAGCCGGGGGGGACGCGCGCGGGCATGGTCATATGGATCGAGCTGAATTTGACGCCCGCCTTGTCGCCCTCGGCGCGCAGATCCCTGGCGCTACGGCCGTAAAGGCTGGGGAGTTCGAACTCCTTGTAGCCGGTGGCGGCCAGACGGGTGAGGGTGCCCGACAGGTCCTTCTGCGCCGCCTCGCCCAGTGTGTAGAGCTGGATGCCGATGGGCTTGTTGATCCGCTTGAAAAAGGACTGGGCAGGGGCGGCCCAAGCGGGGGTGACAGCGGCAACGCCTGCCGTTCCCCCCATGGCCATTGCGCCTGCCAGCAGGCTGCGGCGATTCATCTTGAAAGCCATCAGATATCCTCCAAAGACCCGGCGGGTGCCGCCGTGGGTGGGTGAAAGGCAAAGGCAAGCACCAGCGCGCCCAGCAGGGCGAGCCCGGCGGGAACATAGAACAGCGTCTGGTAATCGACCTTGCCATCCGCGCCGGTCAGCGCGGCAATCAGATTGGGGAAGACGTAGCTGGCCACCATATTGCCCACGCCCAGGATCAGCAGGTTGAACAGGCCCTGCGCGCTGGAGCGGACATCCTTGGGGAAGGCGTCATCCACGAAGATGTAAACCGTGGCGAAGAAGAAGGCGTAGCAGATGCCGTGGAGCAGCTGCACCGCGATGATCGCCGGAATGCTGTCGGCCAGAAAGGAAAAGGCGAGGAAGCGCGCGGCATGGCCCAGGATGCCCACGATCATCGTGGTGCGCCAGCCCATGCGCACCAGCACCTTGCCCAGCACCAGCATGGTGAGAATTTCCGCAACCTGCCCCAGCGAGAGCACCACCATCGAGAGATTGCCCGCAATGCCCACGCGGTTGGTCAGAAACGCGTCGGACATCACGAAATAGCCGTTATGGACGACTGAATCGATGAAGGTGACGAAGAACAGCACCGCCACATAGGGTTTCTTCAGCAGCCCCAGCGCACGGCGCCAGGCCAGCGCATCGACACCGTGGCCCTTTTGCGGCGGAGTGTGCGGCAGCGTCAGCGAAAAGCCGGCCAGCAGCAGCGAGATCACCGCCGAGACGATGAAGATCGCGCGCACGTCCACCGCCGTGGAATGGGCGCCCAGAATGAAGATGAAGGGCCAGCTGGCCATGATCCAGCCCACCGTGCCGCCCGCGCGCACCGTGCCGAAATCCTTGCCATCCTTGAGCGCGGCAAAGGCGATGGTGTTGCTTACCGAGAGCGTGGGTACATAGACCAGGCTATAGGCCAGATAAAACAGGAAAAAGGGCAGGAACTGCGTGCTGAAGGCCGCACCGAACAGACAAATGGCACCGATTACATGGCTGGCGGCCAGAAAGCGTTCAGCGGAGAAATAGCGGTCCGCGAACTGATTCGCGAAAAAGATACCGACCACCGAGGCAATACCCCAGCAACAACCCACTAAAGCCTGCTGTGACGCGGAAAATCCCAGCATTCCCATATAGGGGAACAGCTTGGGAGCCCAGGCGCCCCAAATGGCCAACTGTAACGCCATCATGCTGAAAAGGCGTAATTTTTGTATTGTTGTTGACAAGGTGAGATCCTCTGCCCCATATTTTTGTAAACGTTGCCAGAAAAAAACGGCATCGGTCAAGAAAACAAATGAGAGGGGATTTCCTGATGATCGAGCTTGATCGTCGGCAGATGCTGGAGGGGATTGGCGCCCTCATCGGCCTTGCTGCTCTGCCTGCCGAAGCGCTGGCCGCCGCGGTCGGCAAAGCGCCTTCGCTCGACAAACCCACCACCGCGCTGGTCACTGCCTTTGCCGATACGCTGATCCCGCTGACCGACACGCCCGGCGCGGTGCAGGTGGGCGTGCCCGCGCAATTCGATGCGCTGATGCATGATTGGGCCGGCCCGGCCCGTCGCACCGCCTATCTGGAGGCGCTGGGCGCCATTGACGATGAGGCCAAAGCGCAGACGGGCAAGCCTTTAGCGCTGCTCACTCCGGCGCAGCGCAAGGCGGTGCTGGTGCCCTATGATGCCAGGAATCTCGCCAGCGACATGCGCTATGCCAGCCTGAAGGATCTGATCATCAACCTTTATTACCTGAGCGAACCGGGTTCGACCGTCGAACTGCGCTATGAGCACAACCCCGGCGTCTGGGAAGCCTCGACCCCGATGACGGCGCAGACGCGGGCCTGGGCCGGGGCGATGCCCGCCGGGAAATTGCTGGTGATTGCCTGAGCGCCAAAACCGCCAGAAACGGCGCCTCGCGGGAACAAACGCACCGCCGGAACAACAGAAATCGTGGAGAGATGGATGTTTGACGCCATTGTCATCGGTTCGGGGATGAGCGGCGGGATCGCCGCCAAGGAATTGTGCGAAAGGGGCCTCAAGGTCCTGATCATCGAGCGCGGACGCAAGCTTGAGCATGGCGCCTCCTACACCGACTGGATGCAGCCCTGGGACCTGCCCAATGCAGGCAACATCCCTGAGGAGGAACTGGCGAAGGACTACCCGATCCAGCGCCAGTGCTATGCGGTGAACAGCGCCACCAAGGATCTGTGGGTCAAGGACAGCCAGCACCCTTACGAAAGTGCGGAAGGAAAGCCTTTTTCCTGGATCAGGGGCTATCATCTGGGTGGCCGCTCGATCATGTGGGGGCGCCAGACCTACCGCTTTTCCGAGATGGATTTCTCCGCCAACAAACGCGACGGCCATGGTGTGGACTGGCCGATCCGCTATGCCGATCTGGCGCCATGGTACGACAAGGTGGAAACCTTCATCGGCGTTTCAGGCGCGAAGGAAGGCCTGCCCCAATTGCCCGATGGCCAGTTTCTGCCTGCGATGGCGATGACCGACACGGAAAAGCTGTTCAAGGAAGCGGTGGAGAAGAGCTTTCCCGGCCGCAAGGTGATCCAGGGCCGCTGCGCTCATTTGACCGAGCCGCAACCGCACCATATCGAACTGGGTCGCAATCCTTGCCAATATCGTTCCCTGTGTGAGCGCGGGTGCAGCTTTGGCGCCTATCATTCCAGCCTGTCCTCCTCGCTGCCGGCGGCGGAAAGGACCGGCAATCTCACCATCGTCACCGATGCCATTGCCCATTCGATCATCACCGATGCCAAGACGGGCAAGGCGACGTGCGTGCGGATCATCGATCAGAATACCAAGGAAAAACGTGTCTATGAGGCGCGGGTGATTTTCCTTTGCGCCTCCACCATCGGCACGGCGCAGGTGCTGCTCAACTCGCGCAGCGATGCCCATCCGCGCGGGCTTGCCAATGGTTCGGACCAGGTCGGGCGCAATCTGATGGACCATGTCTATGGCCCCAGCGTCGCGGGCGTGATGAACGGCCCGGAAACCTATCATCGCGGGCGCCGCCCCAATGGCATCTACATCCCGCGCTATCGCAATCTGGAGGCCGACGACACCGGCTATCATCGCGGGTATGGCTATCAGGGCGGGGTGATGCGTCAGGGCTGGCGCCCGATGGCCGATGCGCAGCCGGGCGTGGGCGCGGAGCTGAAGGACCGCGTGCGCCATCCAGGCCCATGGGCGGTGCGCCTCTCGGGCTTTGGCGAGATGCTGCCCGATCCCAACAACCGCGTCACGCTGCATGCCACCAAGACTGACGAATGGGGCATTCCGCAGCTCACCATCGATTGCGCGCATGGCGAGAATGACAAGGAACTGGGCCGCCATATGCTGGAGGATGCCAGGGCCATGCTGATCGCGGCGGGCGCCACCATCACCGCTGAAAATGGCAAGCTGCACCCACCCGGGCTGGGCATCCACGAGATGGGGACGGCGCGCATGGGGCGCGATCCGAAGACTTCGGTCTTGAATGGTTTCAACCAGGCGCATGAGGTGCCCAACCTGTTCATCACCGATGGCGCGGCCATGACGTCGAGCGGTTGTCAGAACCCTTCGCTGACCTATATGGCGATGTCCGCGCGGGCGGCCTATCATGCCACGGAATGGATGAAGGCGGGCATGATTTAACCGTCTGCTGGCAAAAGGAAAACAAGCTTGGTCACGATCCGCGACATTGCCAAAAGGGCCGGCGTCTCCGTCGCTACGGTCTCGCGCACGCTGCGCGAGCCCGAAGCGGTGCGTCCCTTGCGGCGCGAGCGGGTGCAGCAGGCCATCGAGGAGATGAATTACACGCCCGACGCCATTGCGCGGCAGCTGCGGCGGCGCAGCAATGAGACGATCATCGTCATCGTGCCGGAAATCGCCAATCCCTTCTTTTCGGGCATTTTGCAAAGCATTGAGAACGTAGCCCATGGTCTGGGTTACCGGGTGCTGATCGGTGAGACGCAGGGCAAGCAGGAGCGGCTGGATTACTACGCCGACATGGTCCAGACCCGCGTGGCTGACGGGCTGATCCTGCTCGGCTCGCTGCTGCCGCGCATCGTCACCGACAATCTGAAAGCGGGCCGCACGGAACCGCCGATCCCGCTGGTGCTGGCCTGCGAGCGCTTCGACGGGCTCGATTGCCCCAATGTGGTGATCGACAATGTCGCTGCCGCCTATCTGGCGGTGGAGCATCTGATCGAGAGCGGGCGCAAGCGCATCGCCACCATCACCGGCCCGCTGGAAAACCCGCTGACGGTGGACCGGCTGAAAGGCTATCGCGATGCGCTGTTGGCCGCCGGTCTGGCGCTGCGCGAGGATTGGGTGGTGCAGGGGGATTTCTCGATTGAATCGGGTTATGCCGCGATGCGGCGCTTGCTGGAGGGCGGGCAGATGCCCGATGGCGTCTTTTGCGCGGGCGACGAGATGGCGATCGGTGCGATGCACGCCATTCGGGAGGCCGGACTGGTGATTCCACGCGCCATTGCCGTGGTGGGCTTCGATGATTTGCGTTTTGGCGCCTTTGCCGCGCCACCGCTGACGACAATCCGTCAGCCGACCATTGAATTGGGCGAAACCGCAATGCGGATGATGGACGATGTGCTGCACAAGCGCCCCATTGAAACCTGGACACAGGTGCTGCCGCATAGTCTGGTTTTAAGGGAGTCCACGGCGCGGGGCTGATGGCAAGGATTGTCTTGCGCCTTCGGGATGGGCTGTTTATCAATGCAACATGCGCCACTGATCCGTCAAACAGGATGGGGCGCCACAGGGGGAGGATAAGGACATGCGGCCAGGCCGCTTTTTATGAAATTCATATTGTAATCGGTACCAAATCCTGTTTTCCGGGCGATTTGATGCATCCGGGATGAGCCTGAAGGCGTGCGTCCGAGCGTTTTCGGCCATGGTTTCACGCAGATTTGGTATCGTTTTCATCCATGGCGCCTTTCACCGGCTACCTCAAGCGAGGTTCCGGAAGCGCTGATGCTTGCCCAAGGCGCATGCAGCATCATGCCCGGGCCGATGAGTGATAACGAACAGGGGGATTATCATGTTGAAGAACATCGAACTTCTTGGTGCGTCCATGCTGACTGTGCTGATGGCCAGCCCCGCGTTGGCGCAAGACAAGGCCGAGGCCAAGGTGGAGGCTGAAGCCAAGGCTTCGCCGCCAACCAATGGCGATATCATCGTCACCGCCACCCGCTTCGAGACACTGGCTTCCAAGACGCCGATCGCGCTCACCGCCGTATCGGGCGAAGGACTGCGCACGGCGGGCATCACCAACCCCACGGCGCTGGGCGACCAGGTGCCCAGCGTGATGATCAACCGCAACAATGGTTTGCAAATCACCATCCGCGGCGTGACCAGCGCCGACGGCACCGAAAAGGGTGACCCCAGCGCCGCCTTCATGGCTGACGGCGTGTACATCGCCCGCCAGCAGGCGCAGGAGGTCAGCTTCTTCGACATCAGCCGTGTGGAAGTGCTGCGCGGGCCGCAGGGCACCCTCTATGGTCGCAACACCACCGCGGGCGCGATCAATGTCATCACCAACCGGCCCGATCTGAGCAAGTTTTCAGGTTCGGTCGATACGTCCTACGGCAATTACAACAACACGCAGACCACCGCCGTGCTGAACACGCCGGTTAACGAGAATCTGGGCCTGCGTTTCGCCGTCAATTACGATCATCGCGACAGTTTCCTGAAGGCGGGCCCGAACCTCAACGCCAATCTCAATCCCTATAAGGACAACATTTCGGCCCGCATGACCGCGCTGCTGAAGTTCGACCGGGGCGAGTTGCTGCTGCGCGGCGACTATTCGCATATGGGCGGGATCAGCACCAACACGCTCTCGACCGGCAATTTCTATTCGACCTACACCACCAACACCGTCAACCCGGTCTATATCGCCAATGGCGTGAGCAACGACAAGCTGCTGACGCTGACGCCGACCACGGCGGATGGCCTTTATCGGCTTGACCGCGCCGCCAATCTGCGCCGCGACAATGCGACCTATGGCATGATGGGCGAGTTCAAATATGACCTTGGCTTCGTCACGCTGAACTATGTCGGCTCCTACCGCGAGTTCAAGCGGCATGAAGGCAATTACAGCTATTACGCGACCGGCTTTGCCCCCAACCAGTTCGATGGCTGGTACTGGCAGAACAGCCAGGAACTGCGTCTATCGACCAACAGCGATGGCCCGCTGCGCGCGCAGGCCGGTGTCTATTACTTCAAGGAGCGTGGCTCGATCGCTCTGCAGATTTTCGACCGCGTGCTCAATGGCGCGCGCACCAATCCGGGTGATCCGGGCTATCTCTTCGCCTTCCCGCAAGGTTATGTGATGTCGAGCAGCGTGGCGGGTTTCGGTCAGGTCACCTATTCGCCCGCGCAGAACTTGCACATCACCGGCGGCATCCGCTACACCTCGGATGAAAAGGCCCGTTCCGGCTACACCGTCACCTGCGCCTATGATCTGAGCTGCGCGGCGCCGGGCGACGTGAAAACGCCCAACATCGCCGATCGCCATTATCATAAGACCACCTGGAAGGTGGGTGTGGATTATGAGGTGACGCCATCGACCATGATCTATGGCACGATCTCGACCGGTTATAAGGCGGGCGGCTTCAACGATGGCTGTGAAGCGGGCACGGCTGCGGGCTGCACGCTGCCGGCCAGCACGCTTTACTACAAGCCCGAAACGCTGACGGCCTATGAAATCGGCACCAAGACAGCTTTGTTCGACCGGCGCCTGCGCCTGAATCTGTCCGCCTTCCACTACAATTACAACAATCTGCAGCTTACGCAGGTCGGGCCTTACTGCGCGGGCGGCACGCAGTGCACCCAGACCACCAATGCCGCCTCGGCCAAGGTGGACGGGATTGAGGCGGAGGCGAATTTCGCCGCCACCCCGCATGACAAGATCGACTTCTCGCTGTCCTACCTCAATGCGCGTTACGGCACGTTCTATCCCAATGCCGCGACCTATCCCACGCTCAACTTCCAGGGGCTGAAGCTGGACCGCAGCCCCAGCATCACACTGATGGGCGGTGTGGCGCACACCTTCCCCATGGCCAATGGCGGCGAACTGATCGCGGGCGTGCGTTCGCGTTATTCGAGCAGCTATCGGATGATCGCCCTGACCATCTATGGCCAGTTCAACCAGCCCTCCTACACCCAGACCGAAGCGACGCTGACCTATAATGCGCCCGAAAAGCGCTATTATGTGCAGGGCTTCGTGAAGAATCTGGAGAACAAGCTGCTGGTGACCGCCGTTGGCGGCGGGGCGAACGGTACTTTGCAGGTGTCCGATCCGCGCACCTATGGCGTCCGCGCGGGCCTGAAGTTCTGATCCTGCACCAAAATTGAGACCACACTGCCGGCGTCGCCTGAACGATGGCGACGCCTCTTTTTTGGATGATCACAGTATCCGTTCGGCGATGAACCGCCTTGCCTGTGATCCGGCCCGCCGGCATCTTGCGCCAGTCACTGATCCCGGCCTTATCGACCTGTTACGCTTGCAGAAAGCCGACCTGCCGCAGCCAGGCCTCGCACAGTCGCGGCCAGAGTGACACTGGCTGGTCCGGCGTATCCAGCGCGAAGCCGTGCGGAGCATCGGCGAAGATATGCAGCTCGGATGATCCTCCCGCCGCCTGCCATGCCGCGCGCAGCCTGAGCGCATTGTCGATCGGCACAACCGGGTCGCTTTCCGAATAGACGATAAAGGCCGGCGGCGGCGAGGGCAGAAGCTGCGCGTCGGGCTGGAGACGGTCGTAAAAGGCCTGCTTTTCGGCGGGCGGCAGCGGTGGCTTGTCGGGGATGATCGTACGCCCCTTGGCATTGGTTGAAATCGGCGCATAGCCAAGGATGGCCAGATCGGGCCGCGCCGGCAGGGACTGCGGCCCCCAATCCTCAGGGTAGGCGGCGAACAGGCAGGCCGCCAGATGCCCGCCCGATGACAGGCCCACGACGCCAAGGCCATCGGGCGCCAACGCGCTCGCCCGGATCATGCGTATCGCCTCGATCGCATCATCGAGTGGTGCCGCGACACCATGGGCGGCGTCAGGAAAGCGATGCAACAGCACGAAGGCATGAAAGCCAAGCCCCGTCAGCCACTGCGCGACCTGAACACCCTCACGCCCGGCCATGAGCGCGACATAGCCCCCGCCGCCCAGCACCAGCATCGCGCGCCCATTGGACCTGGCCGGGCGATAGCCGAGCAGCACCGGCTGCTCGACAGCGGTGACGACGGCCGCCTCGGGCGCGCCGGACGGATCCGCAAACCTCACCGCCGGCATTTTGCCCTGCAACGGCCAGACCA
Organism: Sphingomonadales bacterium; assembly: GCA_028871475.1. Classification (GTDB taxonomy): domain Bacteria; phylum Pseudomonadota; class Alphaproteobacteria; order Sphingomonadales; family Sphingomonadaceae; genus Novosphingobium. The sequence continues at coordinate 10,566 of JAGWMZ010000018.1, forward strand.
AGTCCGCATTCAGCATGTTCGACCTCATCGTGGCGTGGCGAGATTAGGTCGAGAAGGGCTTCGCGCAAAGGGCTGTTTTGCGGTGGCTTGCGCCAGCGCCTGCATTCAGCTCAGCCGAGCAGGAGGTTACAGCGCGGCCTCTTCCCAGCGCGCAGGCAGGGTGATGCAGACATGCAGCCCGCTGGGCCGCCGGTTTGTCAGGACAATCGTTCCTTCATGGACGACCACCGCGCGTCTGGCGATGGCCAGCCCCAGCCCGAAGCCGCCCGTCTCGCCTTCGCCGCGATGAAAGGGCTCGAACAGGCGCGATAGCTGCTCGGCCGGCACGCCCGGCCCTTCATCCTCGATCTCAACGACGATCCGGTCGGTTTCCTCGGACAGGGTCACATGGATCGTGCCGTCGCGCGGTGAGAAGCGCAGCGCATTGCGCAACACATTTTCAAAAGCGCGGCGCAGCAATTCGGCATCGCCCGCGACATCGGCATGGAAGCCCTCAGGCATGCTGGCATGGCAGGTGAGCACGATCTGCAGATTCTTCGCTTCACTTTCAAAGCGGATGTCGGCCAGAAGATCCTCGATCAGGGCGCGCAGATGCACAAAATGATCGGGACGCGCGCCGGCGCTTTCCAGCCGTGACAGGGTGAGCAGGCTGCCTGCCATGGTGTCCAGCCGCCGCGCTTCCTGCTCGATGCGGTCAAGGGCGATCATGGCGCCATCAGGCTTTTGCCGGGCAAGGGCAATGGCCAGTTGCAGCCGGGCAAGAGGAGATCGCAATTCATGCGACATGTCATCGATGAGCTGGCTGCGCGAGAGGACAAGCTGCTCGACCTTTTCAGCCATGCCGTCGAAATCGCGGGCAAGATCGGCGATCTCGTCACGGCGGCGCCCCATCCGTGCGGCGAGGCGCACACCCAGATCGCCGCGCGCAAAGCGTTCCAGCCCCTCGCGCAGGGCCCGGATCGGCAGCGAGAGATAAAGGCCCAGAATGGCCGCGAAGACCAGCCCCGACAGGATGCCGCTGATGTAGAAGATCAGCGGCGGCGTGATGCCGCCCTTGTCGAATTTGCGCGGCAGACGGTAAAAGATGCGCCAGCGGTGGCCATCGGGCGCGGTGGCCAGCGCGGTGGTCGCGCGCGTGCCGGAGGGAGGCGCCGCGCCCTCGGCGGTCACGACCAGCGTGGGGTTGGTGCCGCCGGTCAGCGTTACGGGGATCGCCCCTGGCCCCTGATGCGCAATGATGGCGGCGGCCATCTGTTCCAGACGCGGGGCCGCATAGCGTTCGAGATCATCGGCCCAATAGGGATGGTTGCGCTCGATAACGATGAACAGCGTCCACAACACGCCCAATTGCCCGAAAAAGACGCAGCAAAAAGCGGTAAAGATCTTCCAGAAGAGCCGCCCCTTCATGGCGCCACCTCCAGCCGCCAGCCGATGCCCCGCACGGTGGCAATGTGAAGGCGTTCACCGCTGGCCCGCTCCAGCTTTTGCCGCAGGTTCGAGATATGGACGTCAATCGAACGGTCATAGCTTTCCCGCCGCCGCCCCAGCAGACGCAGCGACAGCTCGTCCTTGGTCGACACCCGTTCGCCGCCGCGCAGCAAAATTTCCAGCAGGTTGAACTCGGTCACGGTCAGCTCCAGCGCCATGCCCCCCCATCCGGCCCAGCGCCGCGCCGCATCCAGCGCCAAAGCCCCCAGCCGCAGGTGGTCGCCGCTGGACGCCCGCCGCGCCGGGCGGCGCAACACGGCGCGCAGCCGCGCCACCAGTTCGGGCGGGAAATAGGGTTTTGCGACATAATCATCCGCGCCCAGCTCCAGGCCGATGACGCGCTCGGTGTCATTGCTCTTGGCGGTCAGCATGATGATCGGCACGTCGCTGATGCCCCGGATGGTGCGCAGCAGGTCGATGCCATTGCCGCCCGGCAACATCACATCCAGGATCACCGCATCATACTGGCCCGACAGCGCCGCCTCGCGCCCTTCGGGAAGGGTGTGCACCGCGCGGCAGGCAAAGCCTTCCCCATCCAGATATTCGGCGAGCATCTGGGTGAGGGTAGCATCGTCATCGACCAGCAGAATGTTGAGGGCAGGCGTGTCCATGGCCTCTTTGTGGCGCTTTGTCGGGGCGCTGTCCCGTCCGATTTACACAAACCTTACACTTCATTTGCAAAGTCCTGACCCGCAAGCGGCGATCGGGCTGGCATAAGTGGCCATCATGCGACGCCATTCCCTTTTCCTGACGCTGCCTGCCCTGCTGCTGCTGGCCGGTTGCGGGGCGACTTCAGTGTCCCGGCCCGATCTGCGCCTGCCCGAGCGTTTCACCGCCGACACGCGTGGACAGGATGTCCACGCCGCTCCGGCGCAGACGCTGGACCGCTGGTGGCTGCTGTTTTCCGATGCGCAACTGACCGCGCTGGAGGATCAGGCGCTGGCCCATGCCCCCGATGCCCGCTCGGCTCTGGCTATGCTGGACGAGGCGCGAGCCACGCGGTCCAAGGCCTTGCTGGCCTATGACGTGCAGGGCAATGCCTCGGGCTCGATCACGCGCGGGCAGACCACGATCAGCGGCATGGGCGCGGCCGGGGCCTTTTTTATGTCGCCCATTGGTGCGACCACCACCTCGGCGGGCAGTTTTTCCCCCTCCTGGGAGCTGGATCTGTTCGGACGGCGCGGTGCGGCGCGTCAGGCCGCCGATGCCGATCTGGTGACGGCCACCTTCACCTATCATGCCGCGCTGCAAAGCCTGACGGCGCAGGTGGCGACCAATCTTTTCGAGGCACGCGGCCTGTCGCTGCAACTGGTCGAGGCGCGCGATTCCCTGCGCGTGGCAGCCGAACTGGCCGATATTGGCGTTCGCAAGGCCCATGCGGGGATCGGCGCCGATGTCGATGCCGACAGTCTCATTGCCGACCGCGCCACCGCGCAGGCCAATGTGGTGCAGCTGGAGGCGCAACTGGCCGTCTCGCGCCAGACCCTACTGGTGTTGCTGGGCCGGGCCGGTGATGCCGCTGACAGCCTGCCGGTCGATGGGGCGCTGGGCCCGCCGCCTGCTGTGCCGGCCACCACGCCGGCCACCTTGCTGGTGCGCCGCCCCGATGTGGTGCAGGCAGAGGCGCGGTTGCGGTCCGCCATGGGCAGCTTGCACCTCGATTCGCTGGCCCTGCTGCCCAAATTCAGCCTGCAACCCACCGCCAGCATCAGCGCGATTGCCGGTCCCGCCGGTTACACCACATCATTGTGGTCGCTGGCGGCGGGCGTGGCGATGCCGGTGTTTGATCGCGCCCGCCTGCTGGGCGAGGTGCGCGCCCAGCGTGCCCGCGCCGAGCAGGCGGCGATCGCTTACGAAAAAGCGGTGCAGACCGGCTATGGCGAGGCGCAGAACCAGCTGGCCACCTATGCCGCCGACCGCACGCGCCTCTCCCTGCTGGTCGAGGCCGAGGCGCGGGCCCGCCATGCCTTTGACGGCCAGAATGCCGGTTATCGCGCCGGTGTCGTTGATCTCACCGCCCTGCTGACGGCCGAGCGGAGCTGGCGCAGCAGCCGTAGCGCGCTGTCGAGCCTGCGCGCGACCACGCTGAGCGATGCGGTCAATGTTTTCCGCGCCCTTGGCGGAGGCTGGACTCCGCTCGATCCCACCCATCCCGTGACATCTTTCCCGGACCACAGACCATGACCGCCCGTTCGCCTGTTCTTGCCACCTTGCTGGCATCCCTTCTGGCGGTGTCCGCCTGCCACAAGGCCGAAGCGCCGCCACCGGGCGCCGATACACCGCGCGCCGTGCCCTTTGCCACGGTCGTGCGCCAGCCGCTGGGCACCGGCATCGACGTGTCGGGCCGGCTTGTGGCGCGCGAGGAAGCCGCAGTGTCGAGCCAGCTTTCAGGCTATCTGGTGGCCCGCGTGTTGGTCGATCAGGATGCGCTGGTGCGCGCCGGGCAGCCGCTGGCCTATCTCGATGAAACGCTGCTGCGCTCGGACATCATGCAGAACCGCGCGGCCCTTGCCCAGTCGCGCGTCGCGGCCGACAAGGCCAATCAGGAAGCCGCGCGCGTCTCGGCGCTCGACCATACCGGCGTCTTGTCCGACGAAGCCATCGCCCAGCGCCGTTTGGCTGCCCGCACCGCGCAGGCGCAGGTCGATCAGGCGCAGGCGCAATTGTCCGCCCAGCTCGTCCGGCAGGGTCTGATGGTGGTGCGCGCGCCAGTTTCGGGGCGCATCCTGACGCGTTCGGTGCGGCCCGGTGACGTCGCCTCGCCCTCGACGGTGATGTTCACGCTGGCGCGCGATGACCGCAGCGAGCTGGACGCGGAAATTCCCGAGGAGTTGTTGGGCGCGGTGCATCAGGGCGATCATGCCCGGGTACGCCTCGCCTCCGGTCGCTGGGTGGATGGCACGGTGCGTCTGGTCGCCGCGCAGGTCGATGCCCAGACGCGCCTTGGCCGCGCGCGCATCCTGCTGCCGGTGGATCGTGAGATCCGCCCGGGCGGTTATGCCCGCGCAGAACTGGCCGGGCCCCCGGTGCCGGTGCTGGCCGTCCCCGAGGCCGCCGTTTCCTATGACGGCAATGGCGCCTCGGTCACCGTGATCGGGGCGGGCGACACGGTGCGCCGCATGGCGGTCAAGACCGGGCGGCGTGGCGGCGGGATGATCGAACTGACGCAGGGCCCGCCCGCGGGTGCGCGGGTGCTGACCGGATCGCAGGACTTCGTTCTGGATGGCGAAAAGGTTCAGCCCGTGGCTGCCAAAGCGCAAGGGGGGCGCTGATCCCATGAAAATGTCCGCATGGGCGATCCGCCATCCCATTCCCGTGGCCGTCGTAATGATCGCGCTGACATTGGCGGGGATCTGGTCCTATCTGCTGCTGCCGATCAAGCGCTTTCCCAATGTCGAATTTCCGGTCGTCTCGGTCTCCGTCACCCAGCAGGGCGCCGCGCCCAGCGAGATGGAGCAGCAGATCACGCGTCCCATCGAGGATGCCCTGACCGGCATTGCCGGGCTGCGCCACACCAGTTCGACCGTGACGCTTGGTTCCTCCACCACCTCGGCTGAATTCGAGATCGGCACCGACATGCAAAAGGCCGTCGATGACGTGCGCACTGCTGTCGAGCGCACGCGCGCCACCTTGCCCCAGGGCATTGATGCGCCCAGCGTCACGCGGGTCGACATGTCCTCGGCCCCCATCCTGACCTATGCGGTCAGCGCGCCGGGGATGAGCGCTCTCGATCTGTCATGGTTTGTCGATGATACGGTGGCGCGCGCGCTGCAGGCGCAGCGCGGCGTGGCGCAGGTCAAACGCATCGGCGGGGTCAGCCGCGAGATCAACGTCACTCTCGACCCTGACCGCATGACGGCGCATGGCGTCACGGCCTATGCGATCAACACCGCGCTGGCCCAGTTCCATCGCGATGACAGCGGCGGCCGGTCGGAAGCGGGCGGGCGCGAGCAGACCATCCGCGTGCTGGGGTCTGCAGCCACGGTGGACCGCTTGCGTGACCTCACCATCCCGCTCAGCGCCACGCAATATGTCACGCTGGGCGATCTGGCCACCATCACCGACAGCCATGCCGAGGAGCGTGGCTTTGCCCGGCTCGATGGCCATCCCGTCATCGCCTTTCAGGTCAGCAAGACCACGGTCGCCAGCGATGTGTCGGTTGAGGATGGGGTGGACCGGGCCATTGCGAAGCTGATGCAGGACAACAACGGCATCGCGATCACCAAGGTCGTCTCGACCGTTTCGGACACGCGCGCTTCCTATCTGGCCACGGTGCATGTGCTGATCGAGGGCATGGTGCTGGCGGCGCTGGTGGTGTTCCTGTTCCTGCATGACTGGCGCGCGACGGTGATTGCCGCGCTGGCCATGCCCCTGTCGCTGGTCCCCACTTTTGGCGCGATGGTGATTTTCGGTTTCAGCCTCAATGTCATCACCCTGCTGGGGTTGACGCTGGTGATCGGCATTCTGGTCGATGATGCCATTGTGGAAATCGAGAACATCCAGAAACGCATCGAGGCCGGGGCTTCCCCCTATCGCGCCTCGCTGATCGGGGCCGATGCCATCGGCCTTGCCGTGGTTGCGACGACCGCGACCATCATTGTGGTCTTTGCGCCCGTGTCCTTCATGGGCGGGCAATCAGGACAGTTTTTCCGCGAATTCGGCCTGACGGTGGCGGTCGCGGTGCTCTTCTCGCTGCTGGTCGCGCGTTTTGTCACGCCCCTGATGGCCGCCTATTTCCTCAAGCCTTCCACCCACAGCGCCCCGCCACACCAATTGCGCGGGCTCTATCCCAGGGTTCTGGACTGGGCGCTGTCGCGACCCAGGACCACGGTGGGCATCGGCGTGCTGGTGTTTGTCGGCGCGCTGGGCATTGCCGCAACGCTGCCGGTGGGCTTTCAGCCGACGGGCGACCCGGGCTATTTCTACCTCTCGATGCAGGGCACGGCAGGGGCAAACCACGAGACGATGGACCGCGCCGTGCGCGATGTCACTGCGCGGCTGCGCAAACTGCCCGATGTCGAGCGGGTGTTCGCGCAGGTGGGTTCGACCAGTTCGGGCGGGGGACCGGGCGGTGGTGGCGGCTCGTCCGATCTGCAAACGGGTACGCTGAGCATCGTGCTCCGGCATGAGCGTTCGATGACCACCGATGAATTCCAGCGCTCGATCACCGGCCTGTTGCGGCAGGTGCCCGATGTGCGGCTGAACAATCAGGGCGGCTTTGGCGCGGCGGGGGTCGAAGTGGTGCTGGCCGGACGTGACGGCGATGCGCTGGCCCGCGCGCAGGCAAGTTTGCTGCGCGACATGCGCGGCATGAAGACCACGCTGGACCCGCGCCCCGCGCCGCCGCCATCAGCGCCCGAGCTGATCATCCGGCCATCGCCCGATGCGGCGGCCCGCTTGAATGTCTCCTCGCAGGCCATCGCGCAGGTGGTGCGGATTGCCACGATTGGTGACATCGACGCCAATGTCGCCAAATTCCCCACACAGCAGCAGCGCCTGTCGATCCGCGTGCGCCTGCCGCGCGATGCCCGGATGGAACTGGACCAGATCGGCAATCTGCAAGTGCCCACGCTGGATGGCAAGATGACGCCGCTGCGCACGGTGGCGGATCTTTCGATCGCCTCGGGCCCGGGGCAGATCCAGCGTTATGACCGCGAGCGGCGCGTGTCGGTGCAGGCCGACCTCAATGGCACCACAATCGGTCAGGCGCTGAGTGAAGTGGCGACCCTGCCGGCGATGCATCATTTGCCCGCCGGCGTGCATGAGGCCAAAACCGGCGACAGCGAGGCCATGGCCGATCTGTTCGGCGGCATCGTGGGGGCGATGGCGTCGGGCATCTTGATGATCTATTTCGTGCTGGTGATGCTGTTTCACAGCTTCTTCAAGCCGATCACCATCCTTTCGGCCCTGCCGTTGACCATGCTGGGCGCCTTTGTCGCGCTGAAGCTCACCGGCATCGCCATCACCTTGCCGGTGCTGATCGGCATGTTGATGCTGCTGGGGCTGGCGGCCAAGAATTCCATCCTGCTCGTGGAATTCGCCATCGAGGATGAGCGCGCCGGGCAGCCCCAGCGTGAGGCCATCATGAACGCCTGTCGTGAACGTGCCCGCCCGATCGTGATGACCACCGTGGCCATGGCGGCGGGCATGCTGCCCACAGCGCTGGGCATTGGCGAAGGATCGACCTTCCGCCAGCCCATGGCCATTGCGGTGATCGGCGGGCTGATCAGTTCGACCATGCTGTCGCTGGTGATGGTGCCGGTGGTCTATGAGTTGATCGACAATCTGGAGATGCGCCTGCGCCCGCGTCTGGCAAAACTGATCACACCGCGTGCGCCCGGCGATGACGACCCGGTCCTGCCCGAACAGGTTACACTGGTCAGCCCGACGCCGGATGCTGTCTAGCGCACATGGAGCCTGGGCCTGGCGCCCGGGTCCGGGCCGTCAGGCATCCTCAGCTTACTGCGTCATCACTATCGTGGGGTATCAAGCCGTCATCGAACCAGCGCCTTCGCCTTGAAATGCCATCTCCGAATGCCGGAGATAGTCCTCCATACGCCCGGCATCGCTGTACCCAGTCAAGCTGGTATGCCCCCGGGAGGCTTGCTCATGCCGTAGCCGGGCTGGGCCTTTTTGCCAGATCCAGCGCGATATCGACGATCATGTCTTCCTGACCACCGACCATCTTGCGACGACCGACTTCAGCCAAGATCGAGCGGGTATCCACGCCATAAGCCTTGCTGGCCATTTCGGCATGGCGCAGGAAGCTGGAATAGACACCTGCATAGCCAAGGGTCAGCGTCTCACGGTCGACCTGCACCGGGCGGTCTTGCAACGGGCGAACCAGATCATCGGCGGCATCCATCAGCGCATAGAGGTCGCAACCGTGATTCCAGCCATAACGCTCGGCGGCGGCAATGAAAACCTCAAGCGGGGCATTGCCTGCCCCTGCGCCCATGCCCGCCAGTGAAGCATCGACACGAAGCGCGCCATTTTGCACCGCGATCAGCGAGTTGGCCACGCCGAGGGAGAGATTGTGATGGGCATGTACGCCGCGCTGCGTCTCGGGCTTGAGCATGCGGTCATAAGCCTGAAGGCGGGCGGCATAATCGTCCATGGTCATCGCGCCGCCACTGTCGGTGACATAGACGCAATGGGCCCCATAGTCCTCCATCAGCTTGGCCTGCCGGGCAAGTGAGTCCGGATCAGTCATATGGCTCATCATCAGGAAGCCGGAAACATCCATGCCCAGATTGCGCGCCGCCTCGATATGCTGCTTTGCAACATCGGCCTCGGTACAATGGGTGGCAATGCGCACGGACCGCACGCCCATCTCATGGGCATGTTTGAGATCATGCACCGTGCCGATGCCAGGCAACAGCAAAGTGGTCAGCACCGCATGCTCGAGCACTTCGGCCACGGCGCCGATCCAGTCCCAGTCGGTGTAGGCGCCGAACCCATAGTTGAAGGATGAGCCTTGCAGCCCGTCGCCATGGGCAACCTCGATGGCGTCGACTTTCGCTGCATCCAGTGCCTTGGCAATGGCCCGCACATGGTCCAGCCCATATTGGTGTCGGACAGCGTGCATACCATCGCGCAGCGTCACATCCTGAATGTAGAGCTTTTGTGTGTTGGGATCGAATGTCATGCTGCTTCTCCCACGAAATGGCGCAGGGCGATCTTCTCGGCGGTCCTGAGCGCAGCTGAGGTCATGATATCAAGATTGCCGGCATAGGCTGGCAGGTAATGCGCCGCTCCCTCCACCTCGAGGAAGACCGAGACCTTGAGTCCCGTGAACTCGGTCTGGCCAGTGTCGGCCATTTCGGGGATGCGCAAAGGTTTGTTGGATCCGATATGCTCGAACTGTACCGCCTGTTTCAGGCGATAGCCCGGAACGTAGCCCTGTACCTCGGCAACCATGTCCGCGATGCTGGCACGAATAACCTCGGGGTCGGCCTCCTCGCACAGGGCAAAAACCGTGTCGCGCATGATCAGCGGCGGTTCTGCCGGGTTGAGCACGATGATTGCCTTGCCTCGCGTGGCTCCACCGACCTTGACGATGGCTTCGCTGGTGGTTTCGGTGAATTCGTCGATGTTGGCGCGCGTGCCCGGTCCCGCGCTTTTTGAGGAGATCGAGGCGACGATCTCTCCGTAGTGCACCTTGGCAACCCGGTTGATGGCAGCCACGATGGGAATTGTCGCCTGGCCGCCGCAGGTCACCATATTGACATTGGTCGCGTCCAGATTGGCCTCGCCGTTAACCGATGGGACGGTGTAGGGCCCGATGGCTGCCGGCGTGAGGTCGATCACCTTCTTGCCGTGAGCCTGAAGGATGTCGTTGTTACGCTTGTGCGCGCTCGCACTGGTGGCATCGAAAACGATGCCGATTTCAGCGAATTCAGGCATCGCGACAAGACCGTCGATGCCCTCATGGGTGATGGCTGCGCCCATCCGCGCCGCGCGGGCCAGCCCATCTGATTTGGGGTCGATGCCCACCATCACGCCCATGTCCAGCACGTCAGAGAGACGCATGATCTTGATCATCAGATCGGTGCCGATATTTCCCGACCCGATGATGGCGACTTTGGTCTTGGCCATGGCTTTAGCCCTTTGCATAAGTGAAGCTGCAGATACCGATGCCGCCGACGCGCGCCACCACATGGTCGCCGGGGGTGAGCACAACCATTGGCCCGAGCGCGCCGGCCAGCAAAATGTCGCCCTTGCGCAGCGGCTCGCCCCGCTCGGCCAGCGTGCGGGCCAACCATGCGGCGGCATTGAGCGGGTGGCCCAGCGCTGCGGCACCGACCCCGACGGAGGCAATGTCGCCATTGATCTCCATCACCATGCCTGCCGTGTAGAGATCGAGCCCCTCCAGGGCCTTGCCTTCGTCGGACAGCACGAAGAAGGCTGAGGAGCCGTTATCAGCAACTGTGTCGGCGAAGGTAATTTTCCAGTCGGCTATGCGGCTGTCGACGATTTCAAGAGCGGCATGGACGCTGGCCACTGCCGCGCCAATCTGTTCGGCGGTGGTCTCGATTGACGGCAGATCCGCGCCCAGCACCAGGGCGATTTCCGCCTCGACCTTGGGCTGGATGCAAAGTGCAGGGTCCAGCGTGCCGCCGTCGGCCACTTGCATGTCGTCGAAAAGCACGCCGAAATCCGGCTGATCGACGCCCAGTTGCTGTTGCACCGCCTTGGCTGTCAATCCGGCCTTACGGCCGACGATACGGCGGCCTTGGGCCTCCCACAAACGCGTGTTGATGGTCTGCACGGCATAGGCTCCGGCGACATCTGTCGGTTCCAGATGATCGCGCAGTGGCGGCACCGCACCGACTTTGTAAGCGTTGCGCAGCAAGTGAGCGGCCGTGCCATGGCTGTCGCTTAAAGTTGCCAATGTCCTGTCCTTTGATGTCGAGGCGGGTTCGTTCAAGCCCGAAGGGTGCGGTTTGTGTCCAACAGATCAGCTGCGCAGAAACGCCAGAACCATCTCATTGAAGGTTTCGGCATGCTCCCATTGCGCCCAGTGGCCGCAACGCGCGAAGACGTGCAATTGAGCATGGGCAATGCCTGCCAGCAGCCGCAGCCCGACATCCATGGGCACAAAGCGGTCATCGCGTCCCCAGACGATCAGGGTCTGGGCCGAGATTTCATGCAGGCGGGCACCGACATCAGGAAACTGGCGGGGGTTGATGGCCAGACTTCTGATGAAATTCTCGAGATGATCAGGGCGGGCCAGCATATTCTCGAGACGCTGCTCCATCTGTTCGGGCGTAAGCGCATTGGCATCATGGACGAAGACGTTCATCATCGCCTGCAACCGTTCGATCGTGGGATCGCGATAGAGGCCCTGCAGCAATTTGATGCCCTCGGTGGGCATGGGCGCATAGAGGCTGGGGCCCCCGGTTCCACCGCCCATCAGGACCAGCTTGCCCACCCGTTCGGGATTGGCCAGCGCAAAGGCGACGGCGCTGTGCCCGCCCATCGAATTGCCCAGAAGATGCACGCGATCGATGCCCAACGCCTCAAGCACGCCTTTGACGACGCTCGCATTGAGTTCCGAGCGCGACCCCTCACAGATCACCGTATCGCTCTTTCCCCAACCCGGGCAATCCACCAGCAGCACGCGATAGCCTGCTTCCACGATGGGAGCGATGTTGCGGCTGAAATTGGCCCAGCCGGTGGCACCCGGTCCCGAACCATGCAACATGACAACAGTTTCAGGACCGCTGCCAATGTCGTTGTAATGAATGCGATAGGTTGCGTCACCGACCTTGATCTGGGTGAAGCGGCTGGTCGAGGCCTCTGTGAAAGCCATAGGGGTCATGAACTGTCCTTTGGGAAAGGGGGGCGCCAGATCGGGCGATCAGGAATGGGGCAGGTGATGGAAGGCACCGCCCAGATAGATGAGGGCTTCGCCGCCCGCCCGTTCACGCGTGGCCAGAATTTCGCACAGATAGGCGTGATGGGTGCTTTCGTCGAAGACCTTGATCACGCGGCAGTCGATATTGACCAGTGCGTCCTTCAGGCTGGGTGCGCCGGTGACCAGGCTGTCCCACGTGCCATGGTCGAAGCGAGCTGGACCCACAACGCCAGGCATCATGCCCGCAAACACCCGGCCCACATCTTCCTGATCACCGGCCAGCACGTTGACGCACAGGCGTCCATGTTCGACGATGACCGGGCTGGCTGCCGTGTTCTTGTTGATCAGCACAACCAGCCGCGCAGGATCAGCCGTCACTGAGCAGACCGCTGTGGCGGTCAGGCCAATGGGGTTGGCGTGATCATGGGTGGTGATGATCGTCACCGCAGCGGCCACATGACGCATCGCATTGCGATGGCTGTCCGCGCCGACAGATGGCAGCCCAGCCAGATGCGGGTTGGGCTGCCATTCGAGCAGCTGATTGATGTGCTGGCTCATGACGCGATCTTCACGCCAAAGGGATTGCCCGGCGCCAGCGGGGAGCCAAACAGATGGCCGCCCAGCAATTCGCCGATGTTGTCCTGGTTCTGGGTGATGTGGTTGGCGCCCACCAAAATGTCACGCATCTGGCGCTGAAGCGGACTGGACAGCCAGACGCCGCGGGTTGAGGTCTTCTTGAAGATGCTGTGGGCGGCATCGAAGCAGTCGCCGCCAGTGAACTGGTTGGTGGCGAAATGGCGGATACGCAAGTCCAGTGGCACCAGTTCCCCGCGTGAGGCATAGCTCCAGGCCTCTTCGGTATTGTGGAGGACGCGCGCCATGGCCCCCAGGATTTTGGCTTCGGCATCGCCCAGGCGGCTCTTGATAAAGGGATCCCTGACCGCCGCACCGATCGCCTGATTGATGTTCTGGCGTGGCACCATGTGATCGATGTAGAGATCGACCATGCCGCGTGCCATGCCGATGATCACCGAAGAGATGGCGGCATAGAACACATAGAAAAACGGCATCTTGTACAGGTTTTCAGCCGTGCCATGCGTGGCCTCGCCATAATCGGCGATGACATGGTTGCGATGTTCGGGAACAAAGACATTGTCGAGCAGAAGCGTCTTGCTGCCTGTGCCGGCCAGTCCCACCACATGCCAGTCATCGATGATTGTAAAATCCTTGCGGGGCACCCAGAATGAACGAAACTGGACTTCGCCAGCCACATTGGCGATCCGTCCGCCGACAAAGGCGCCGCCATTCGCGTGATCACAGCCGCTTGATGTCTTCCATTGCCCGTTGAGGCAATAGCCGCCATCGACCCGCTGGACAGTGCCGAAGGGGGCATAGGAAGAAGACACCAGAGCATCCGGATTCTCTCCCCACAATTCGTCGCCGCAGCGTGGATCCAGCAGGCCGAATTCGAAGGGATGCAGACCCAGCACCGTGACCACCCAGGCGCTTGACGGACAGGCACGCGCCAGTTCCATCAACACCCGGTTGAAGGTGTTGGGGTGCATTTCATAGCCGCCCCAGCGACGAGGCTGCAGAATACGAAAAAATCCGGCCTCGCGGAATTTATCGATGGTTTCGATCGGAACGCTGCGCGCCTTTTCGGTGGCTTCGGCGCGTTCGCGCAGCCAGGGGATCAAGTCTTGCGCGCGCTGGACGATCTCATCCTCGCCCGGTACGGACACACGGGTGGCTGTGTTGGCTTGGGTCACGCTGGGGCTCCTTGAGTCATGAGGGTGGGCAGTTGAGTGTCGGGCAGGGCGCTCACGATGCCGTAGCCGGCGATCCACTCGTTGATCGGGTGATAGAAATCCTGTTGCCCGGTGTAGGGCCCGGCGGCGGACAGGGCCGAAAAGGCGGCTACCCATGTGCGGATTTCATGAGCGCTGCGACCAGCGCTTTTGCTGATGCCTGCGATATCGAAATGTTCGACCGCTTCGAGATCGCCATCGAGCAGGAGACGCATCACCTGCTGATCCCATCCCGGATTGAGCGGGGTGAGCGGGCAGGAGGGCGTGCCATAGATCTGGCCGGCCGCGATGGTGCGTGCTTGTCGTGCTTGCCGTGCTTCGGCGGTGGGATTGCGACCGGAGATCAGGAAGTCGCGGATTGTCTGGGATGCGTCCGCGATCAAGGGCACAGGCGGCTCATGCGACAGGCCGCCGCTGCCGACGATCAGGACGCGCTTGTCGAGGCCGGCGAGGAAGCGGCCGACCGCTTCGCCCAATCGGCGGATGCGGCGGTAAGGCGAAAAGGGCGGGGCGACACTGTTGATGATGATCGGGATGACCGGGTAGCGGTCGAGGCTGCCCGTCAGTTCCTCGAGTGACTGGGTGCAGCCATGATCGACCTGCAAGCGGTGCGACACGGCCATGTCGATGTCGCTTTCAAGCAGATGCGTGGCCAGATCCATCGCCAGATCTGCGGGGATCGACAGGGAGCCGGCCATGCTCTTGTAGTCACCGACCCCGGTCGCGGCGGTCGCCAGCACGAAAGGCGGCATGAGATCGTAGAACAGGCCATTGAAATGATCCGGCGCGAAGATGACGATCAGTTCGGGATCATACTCTTCCACTTGCGCCCGGGCCGAGAGTAGCGCCTGGTTCACGTCGCGCACCACATCCTCGCCAGGATCGTTGAGGCCGCGCAAAGGCGTATGCGAGAGGCATTTCAGCCGAATTGTCATGGTGATGGTCCTCTCCCCGTAGCGCCTGACTGGCGGCGCCTCTGGGGCTGTGGCTATTTCATTTCAGACATGAGCCAGGGCGGCAATCATCTCCGCTGGTTCGTGCATCTGGTGAACAGACGCGGCTGGGATGCTGCCAACCTTGCCAGGAAAGATTAGAGCTTCAGCCTATCAAGGGTGTAAAGCACTGTGCACCAGATGCACGGAGGGGATCATGAATAGTGGCGAAACCTATTCGCATGTGCGGGCCCTGGAGCGGGGGCTTAAATTGCTGACCTGTCTCAATTCGGCGGGACGGTCTGATCCGCGGCATCTGGCCGGCCTGGCCGGCATCGATCGCACGACCGCCTATCGTCTGCTCAGCACCCTAGAATCATTGGGCTATGTGTCGAAAAGCCCTTCTGATGGCCAATATGTGCTGACGCCCATGGTGCGCGATCTGAGCGAAGGGCTGACCGAAACGGATCGCACGGCACGTATCGTTTGCGAGGCGCTCTTTTCCCTCTTGCGGCAGGTCATGTGGCCAACCGATTTTGCAACTTTCGACAGCGGCTGGATGGTCATTCGCGAGACCACGCATCGGTTCAGCCCCTATTCGGTGCATCGCGCCATGGTCGGAACGCGGCGTCCACTGCTCGATACGGCGCTGGGACGCGCAATACTGGTTGGCGCAAGTGAAGCCCACCGGGAGGAAATGCTCGAGATTGCCTTGCGCCATGGCGCGATTCCCGGAGACCGTGGCGCGGTGGCCGACCGTGTGGCGCTGTTGCTGGCTGATTATCGTCAGCGCGGCTATGTCTGGGCCGTGGGAGGCGCCGATCCGCGGATCAGCGCCATCGGCCTTCCCTTGCAGGGCCCCACGCATGTGATCGGCGGCATCAACGTGCTGTTTTTCAGTTCGGCCATGAGCGTGGAAATGGCGGCTGAACGCTTCCTGCCGCCGCTATGTGCCCAGGTCGCATGGATCGAGGAACGCTTGCGCGATCAGATCGCCGGGCAAGATTGATCGGATCCGGTCATCAAGGTTGATCACGCGCTGTGCTGTGCACACAGTGCACGATTGCCAGATGGCGATTGTGACCAAATTACCTGCTTTATACTCCTCGTGAAGATAAAGCAGGGAGAGGGCAAAGACAAACAGGATGCTGCCGCATCCAGGTTTTTGTGTTCTGATATCGCGACTCTTCCTGACCGATAAGCATCATCGATGAATAGGGAGAGGTGGATCGTGAAAACTGGAAACATCGCATTTGTATGTCTTGGCGCCACGCTGGGAACGCTTGCAGCGCCCGCCTGCGCTCAGCAAGCCGGTACGTCAGCGACTTCTGCTGCTGCGTCCCCGGCCCAGTCCGGAGATGCATCGTCCGGGGATCATGAAATCACCGTAACTGCCTTGCGGCGCAGTGAATCCATCAACAAGATCGGCGTCTCCATTCAGGCGATGACCGGCAGCGATATGGTCAATCGCGGGCTGACCTCGACCGATGATCTGGTCAAAGTTGTTCCGAGCCTGAACATTGCCAAGACGGCCCTGACGGTGCCGGTGTACACGCTGCGCGGCGTGGGCTTCTACGACACGGCACTGGCCAGCACCTCGACCGTATCGGTCTATACCGACGAAGTGCCATTGCCCTATCCGGCAATGACAACAGGCGCCTCGCTCGATCTCGAACGGGTCGAAGTGCTCAAGGGACCGCAGGGGACGCTCTATGGCTCGAACTCGACCGGTGGCGCCATCAACTACATCTCGGCCAAGCCCGCCTCGACGCTGGGTGCGGGCGGCAATATCAGCTTTGGTCGCTTTGACCGCTTTGACATGCAAGCCTATGTGACCGGGCCGGTCAGTGACACGTTGCGCCTGCGCTTGAGCGCCCATACGCTTCAGGGCGGGGACTGGCAGTACAACTACACGCGCGACCAGACCGCAGGTGACGCCAATCAGAGCGAAGGTCGTTTCCTGCTCGACTGGAAGCCGGATTCGCGCCTGTCGGTGCTGCTCAATGTCAATGGCTGGTATAACAAGTCAGCGTCCCAGTTTCCGCAGACCATCTCCTTCAATCCGCTGGTGACGCCCAATCTCGCCCTGCTGCCCGCGGCCACGCGCAATGGCCTCATCAATCAGCCGATCGCCCCGGCCAATGACCGCGCCGCCGACTGGCCTGTCAATTATGATCGTAATTATGGGCATGATGACAGTTTTTACCAGATTTCGGCACGGGTGAACTATCAACTGGCCGATGACCTGACGCTTACCTCGCTCACGGCCTATGATCACCTGCAGGTTCGCGCGGGCATTGCGGCGCAGGGTACGACCTTGCTGAACGAGAGCTTCTATCAGGTCGGTGGCATCAAGGCGCTCACTCAGGAATTGCGGGTGGCCGGAAAATCAGGGCGCTTGCGCTATATTGTGGGTGGCAATTTCCTGGGCGCCGCGATCCACGATTCCTACACCGCCTCGTTCCGGGACTCCACTGCCACGATCTCACTCGGGCTGCCGCTGCAGGCCTATTTTCTCGACGCCTACAACCGCGATCGCAATTACGCGGGCTTTGGCAATCTCGATTATGAACTGACGCCGCATCTGACGCTGCAGGGGGGGCTGCGCTACACGTCGAACCGGCGCGACTTTAACGGTTGCCTGGCGGATTCCGGTGATGGTTACTACGCCGCGATCCAGAACAAGCGATCAGCGCTGCTGACCGGTCAGGCCGTAATCCATCCGGCAGGGGCTGGAGACTGCGTGACCTTGACGGTTCCAGGATATCAGCCGGGCCGCTATGGCTCGACGCTAAGCGAAAACAACGTGTCGTGGCGCGCGGGCGTCAACTGGACTGTCGAGGGTGGCACGTTGCTCTATGCCAACATCAGCCGCGGTTACAAACAGGGGGCTTTCCCCACGATTTCCGCATCCGTGTCGAGCCAGTTCGAGCCGGCAAAACAGGAATCCCTGCTGGCCTATGAGGCGGGATTCAAGGCACCGCTGTTCGGACGCAAACTGCAGGTAAACGGCGCCTTCTTCTATTACGATTACAGCGACAAGCAGATTCTTGGCCGCGTGCCCGACGCGGTGCTCAATTCACTGCAGAAACTGGTGAATATTCCCAAGTCGCACATCATCGGCGGCGAAATGGAAATTGTGGCCCGTCCGTTGCTTGGTCTGACGCTGACCGGTGCTCTGACCTATGTGCACAGCCGGATCGACGGCACTTTCGTGAATTACGATAATTTTGCCCGCCAGCGCGAATTTGCCGGCGAAGCCTTTCCTTTTACCCCTGAAGTGTCTGGCAATGCCGATGTCCAGTATGAATTCGCCAGCAATGGTCGCCGGAAATTCTTCCTTGGAAGCAGCGTCACCTACAATGGCTCCACCTATGCGGCATTGGGCCAACTGGCGGAACAATACATCAAGTCCTACGCCTTGCTGGATCTGCGCGCGGGGATTGCCTCTGCCGATGATCGCTGGCGCCTGACGCTGTGGGGCAAGAATGTGACCAACACCTATTACTACACCAATGCCTATCGCTACATCGATTACTTCAGCCGGCTGACCGGTCAGCCGGTGACGTATGGCGCGAGTTTCTCCTTCCGTTATTGAACGAGAAGGACGACCGTATGAAGAGGGTGTAGGCTGATAAAATCGGTAAGATTGCTAGCGTCGCGTGATTCAACTTTTCCACCGGTTGGAGGGCTGGATCGCGTGGCAGCGGTATGAATTGACGGACAGGGAATGGTTGACGATCGGGCCCTCGTGGCGATCGTGCGCCTTTGGCCCCATGGAGTTCCTCTGGCCGAACTCCGATTTCGATGCCGATCATTCTCGGGCCGCCACCCATGGCACGACAGTCGGATTGTCGCTGACCTTCTGGATCACCCCTTATCGTGGGCGCGCGCTTTCAAGGCTGGTATTTCTGCCACCCTTGCAGGGCGAGGACATGCTGACCGGCCAGCACATGTCTATCGGACCAAACCTCAGGCTCAAACCCTATGAAGTTCTTGCTCTCCTTGTCAGCGATGTGTTGATGCGATGGACATGTCATCATTCCGTAAACAGGCAATGCGGGACAGGATGGTCGGGATCATGCAATGTTGGTGCAGGCCGCATTTCCCGTACGACGCCACTGCCATATAGCTGGCCATTGTCCGACCGTGGCTTCGATTTGTGCCGCACGGCGGTGCTGTTCGAAGGCCAACGTTCTGGGCTGAATTTCTGCGCAGCCTCGCCGCTCGAGGTCTTCGCGGCGTAAACTTGGGGCCTTGCGATAGCTGCGATTCTCGCCCGCCATACCGGATATGATTGTCGCGATCGCGAATCGCTTTCTCGTCGATCCGGGTCATGGCCAGCCATCGCCCACATGGGGCAGAGGGGCTTGCGCTCGCGGTGCTACGCCAAGACCTGAAAGCGAAACAGACTCAATCAAACACCGCATAGATCATCGTGATGATGTCTATGATTACGTTGTCTTACGGTCGCGCACACACTCTACAGGCATGCGATTTTGTGCCTTGCCGAAGGCCGCCTCAGGCGGCCCTGAATGACACTTTGTATATGTCTCGAATATCTACTTATCATATTGAAAAATAGTTATTATAAATCACAAATTTCGAATTTTGCGATGCAGCATGGCGCCGTGTCTAGCGTGACTATATCAAAATCCCGTTGCAATGACTGCGTTGTCAGTTTATAACTCAGTGTTATTGGAGAGGGATAAAAGGGGGATTGGCATTCGCGCGACAATGTCGCCAGCGATGGCCGCAACTGTACACATCGCCAAAGTTACGGCTCCAGAGCTGGATGTGACGCAGTTTCGTGACGATGGCTGGCGGGACGGTCCGGATCGCTGTGCTGGGCGTCAGGCCTGATGCTTCGAGTGATTTACGTGGCAAGATGAAAACTGTGCCGAGAGGGGCCTGGTTGACACATTGAGGCTGGGGGCATTGTGTATGCCGCGCGGCTGGTCGTGGTGCCTGCACAACGATCGAGGTTTCGTCATGCCGCGCTGAAAAGGCCGGCAAGTCAGGGCCTGCTGCCACATGTCATGATCTGCCACATCATCATCCGCAGCGTAACGCTCGCGGAGGAAAAGCATGAATCGAAACGTTTTTCGTGAGGGGAGAGGTACGTATGGGTTACACCAACCATAATGGCGGTCGCAAGCTGAGGGGCTTGGCGCTGCTGGCAGCATCGGGTGCTGCGATCGGTGTTTCATTGATGGCCAACGCGGCGCTGGCGCAGACCGCCCCCGCCAATGATGCCAAGGATGATCCTTCGGCACAGGCGATCGTGGTCACCGGTATTCGCGGCTCGCTCAGCAAGGCACTGGAAACCAAGCGCAATTCTCAGGTTATCGTTGATTCCATCTCGGCGCAGGACATTGGCGCCCTGCCTGACCGCACCGTCTCCGAAGCGTTGCAGCGCGTGCCGGGCATCACGCTCCAGCGCACCGGCGACGTCAACACGCTGGAAGGCAGCGACCCGGGCCGCGTGCCCGCTGAAGGCGGCGGGGTGTTCATTCGCGGCCTGTCCTGGACGCGCAGTGAATTGAACGGCCATGACGTGTTTTCGGCCAACAGCGGCCGCGGCCTCAGCTTCGAGGACGTTTCGCCCGACCTGATGGGCTCGGTCGATGTCTACAAGACCCCTTCGGCCGACATGGTGGAAGGCGGTATCGCCGGTATCGTTGACCTGCGCACGCGCAAGCCTCTCGATTCCAAGGGCTTCCTGGCGGTGTCGGCCGACTGGAACTATGCCGATCAGCGCAAGCAGGGCTATTTCTCGGGCAATGCCGTGCTCAGCCATCGCTGGGATGTCGATGGCGTCGAGGTCGGCGTGCTGCTCTCGGCGGCCACCGGCAAGACCGGCAACCGCACCGATGCCGTGCAGACCGGCAGCATCAGCACCACCGTCCTGCCCACCGCGCAGGCGGGACTGGCGGCGGGCACCACCGTCGCCCTGCCCTCGGGTCTGGGCTATCGCTCGGTGGACTGGACGCAGGTGCGCCACTCCTATGATGCTGTGCTGCAGGTGCGGACCTCGCCCGACCTTCTCTTCACCTTCGAGGGCCTTGTCGCCAAGACGACCCCGCGCGATATCGAACATGCCGTGGGCATCAACGACCAGAACGGCGGCTTCAGCCTCGACCCCAGCTTCAAGTTCAACGGGCCGGGCAATTCGCTCTCCTCGGGCACGCTGACCAATGCCCAACTGCTGCTCGACACCCGTTCGGGCCAGGAAGACAAGGTTACGCGCGAATTTTCCGGCTCGATGAAGTGGAAGCCGGCCGATCACTGGACGGTGGATGTCGACATTGATCACGTGTCGTCGCATGCCAGCGTCTATTCCATGTCGACCTTCAACAGCTTTGGCGCCACGGCTGCCGCCCGCCCGACGGTTGCCTTTGACCTGACGGGCAATAACCCCAGCCTGAACATTACACCCGGCACTGGCGCCTTCAATGATCCGTCGCAATATTTCTGGACGGCCGCGATGGACCATATCGAGGACAATTACGCCTCGTCCTGGGCCGAGCGCGCCGATATCACCTATGATCTGGACAATGGCGGTTTCCTGCAGGCTATCAAATTCGGTCTGCGCAACACCAGCAAGGATCTGCTGACCCAGTCCTCGATCTACAACTGGTCTCTGCTGAGCGCTGCCTATTGGGGTGGCGGCACGCCGGTCTTCTTCAATCAGGATCCGGGCGGCACCGGCCTTCCGGCGCAGACGGGCCTCTATTCTTTCGGCAACTTCCTGGGTGGCAAAGTCAATGTGCCCTCGGCATGGTTTGCCAACAACGGCCTGGTTACCAATGGCACGGCCAATGCCTATCACTATCTGGCCGCTACCGAAAACGCGGGCTGGGGCTGGTCACCGCTGACCGCATCCTCTTTCGCCTCCTCGGCCAATGCCCAGAACGGTTATGGCACCAACATGCAGCGTGAAAAGACGCTGGCGGGCTATGTCATGGCGCGTTTTGGCCAGGACGATGGCCTGCTGGGTCATTTCGACGGCAACATCGGCCTGCGCGTGGTGCGCACCCGCAACACCGCCGATGGCTTTCAGATGATCCCGCCGCTGCAGAATGCGCAGACGGTGGCCGGTTGCACTGCGGCGAACGGCGCGGCAGCATGCCAGGATCTGGCCAATGTGCTGACGTTTGTGGGCAGTGGTTCTTCCACGCCGGTCAGCTACCGCAACAGCTACACCGACCTGCTGCCGGAGCTGAACACCCGTTTTTACCTCAGCAAAGATACTATTCTGCGCCTGGCGGTGGGCAAGACGATCTCGCGTCCCAGCTTCGTCGACATGCAGGCCAATCAGACCTACAACTTCACCTTCCAGAGTAATGGCTATCAGCTGGCAACCGTCGCGCCGTTGGTGGTGAACGGCGGCAACCCGAACCTCAAGCCGATCAAGTCGTGGAATTTTGACGCGAGCTTTGAATATTACTTCGGAAAGGCCAATGCCTTCACCTTCGCGGCCTTCTACAAGGATATTTCGAACTACATCAGCTCGATGGGCGGCACGCAGTCGCTCACGCGCAATGGCGTGACCGAGGTGTTCCAGTACAACCCGGCCATCAATGGCGGCCATGGCAACATCAAGGGCTTTGAACTGGGTTACACCATGTTCTTCGACAAGCTGCCTGGCCTGCTTTCGGGTCTGGGTTTCAACGGCAACTACACGTTCATCTCGAACTCGGGCGGTCGCAATCCGGCCAACATCCAGGCGGCGGTGGGCACGGTCTTTGCCGGCAACCTGCCGATGCAGGGGCTGTCGAAGAACTCGCTCAACGCGGCGCTGCTGTATGAAAAGCATGGTGTGTCGGCGCGCCTCGCCTACAACTGGCGCTCGGAATACATGTCGAATGCCAATGGCGCCAACGTCAACCAGCCGGTGTGGAACGAGGCCTATGGTCAGCTTGATGGCTCGGTGATTGTTGACCTGACCCGCTGGGTCAAGGTCGGCATCCAGGCGCAGAACCTGCTCAAGGCCGCCACCTACATCGACGTGGGTCCGGCCGCTCTGCACCCGCGCTACGCCTGGGAACAGTCGGACCGCCATATCGCTGTCCTGCTGCGTTCGAAGTTCTGATCGCGGGGCGGTCCGGCGGGCTAACCTGCCGGACCGCTTTGGGTCCCTGCCGGGGCCATGTCACGAACTTTCTGGACAAGGGCCCGCCAGTTGTCTCACCTGCCCAAGCCACACAACGGGAACGCGTCATGAGCGAGACACCCATCGGGTCCATCACGATTCTGGGCGGCGGCACGGCGGGATGGATGGCGGCCACCATGCTGGCCAGACGGTTGAGCCATCAGCGTATGACCATCACGCTGGTCGAATCCGAAGAGATCGGCATCATCGGCGTGGGCGAGGCGACCGTGCCGGTGTTCCGTCTCTTCAACGAAACGCTGGGGCTGGACGAACATGAGTTCATGCGCGCCACGCGCGGCAGCTACAAGCTGGGCATCAAGTTTTGCGATTGGGGCGTGGTCGGGAACACCCATTTCCACGGCTTTGGCGATTATGGCGAGCCACTCCAGGCTGTCGCTCCGCACCAGCACTGGATGCGGCTGCGCCAGAGCGGCGAGACCGCGCCGATTGACGATTATTCCGCGCCCTATGCGCTTGCACGCAAGGGCAAGTTTACCCCCGCCGATCCGCGTGATCCGCGTTACTCCCACGCCTATCATTTCGACGCGGCACTCTATGCGCGGGCTCTGCGCAACCATGCCGAGGCGGCGGGCGTGCGCCGGGTGGAAGGCAGGCTGGCAGATGTCGAACAGGACAGTGAGACGGGCCATATCCGCAGCCTGATCCTGACCGATGGCACGCGCGTCGATGGCGATTTCTTCCTCGATTGCACCGGTTTTGCCGCCGAGTTGATCGGCAAGCGGCTCCATGTGCCCTTCGAGGACTGGACTCATTGGTTGCCCTGCGACAGTGCCATCGCGGTCCCTTCGGTGCGCAGCGCGCCGCCCGCGCCTTTTACCCGGTCCACGGCGGTCAAGGCCGGGTGGATCTGGCGCATCCCCTTGCAGCACCGCGAGGGCAATGGCATCGTCTATGCCTCGACCCACATGGATGACGCCGAGGCCGAGGCCATATTGCTGGGCCAACTGGCGGGTGAGCCGCTGGCCACCCCGCGCCGGTTCCGTTTCAAGGCGGGGCATCGCGCGCAGTTCTGGCACGGCAATTGTGTCGCGCTGGGCTTTGCCAGCGGCTTTCTCGAGCCGCTGGAATCAACCGGCATCCAGCTCATCCAGAACGGCATCGGCCGGTTGATCGAATATTTCCCGGACCGCCGTTTCGATCCGTCGGTGGCGGCCGAATACAACCGCGTGGTGCGCGTGGAATGGGAGCGCATTCGCGATTTCATCATCGCCCATTACTGCGTCTCGCAGCGCAGCGAGCCCTTCTGGCAGGCAGCCCGCGCCATGGAGATCCCCCCGACGCTGCGCTACAAGCTGGACGTGTGGCGCGCCACAGGGCGCATCCCGCTGCTCGATGGTGAGTCCTATCAGGAACCCAGCTGGGCCGCGATCCTGCTGGGCAACGGTTTCCTGCCCAAGCGCTACGATCCCCTGGCCGATACGCTGCCGCTGGAGGCGGCGCGCGGCGCCATGGCGCGGCGGCGCGAGGATCTGGCTCGCGCCGGTCGCGCTGCTCCCGATCATCAGGCGTATCTGGAACGCCATTGCAAGGCAGCCCACTGACATGACCCATGACCCAATCCGTTCCATCGTGATCGCGGGCGGCGGTTCGGCCGGTTGGATGACGGCCGCGGCCCTGTCGGCCACCCTGCCGCCGCAGCGCTGCTCGATCACGTTGATCGAATCCGAGACGATTGGCCCCATCGGCGTGGGCGAGGCCACCATTCCCGCGATCCAGCTTTTCAACCGCATCGCCGGGGTGGAGGAGCGCGATTTCATGGTCGCGACCAAGGCGACCTTCAAGCTGGGCATCGAGTTTGACGGATGGCGCCATGCCGGCCACCGCTATTTCCACCCCTTTGGCCGCTATGGCGATGATTTTGGCGCCAGCGCCTTTCACCATCACTGGCTGCGCGCGCGCCATCTGGGCGACACCGCGCCGCTGGGCGCCTATTCCCTCAACGAGCAGGCGGCCTATGCCGGCAAGTTCGGGCCAGGCGACGGCGATCCGCGCTCGGTGCTCTCGACCTTTGCCCATGCCTATCATTTCGATGCCACGCTTTATGGCCGCTATTTGCGCGGCCTTGCCGAGCAGCGCGGCGTCTCGCGGCGCGAGGGGCTGATCACCCGGGTCGAGCGCAACGCCGAAACCGGCCATATCGAGGCGCTGTGCCTTGACGATGGCGGCATGATCGAGGGCGATCTCTTCATCGACTGCACTGGCATGCGGGCGCTGTTGCTGGGCGATGCGCTGGGCGTGGGCTATGAGGACTGGAGCCGGTACCTGCCTTGCGACCGCGCGCTGGCCGTGCCCAGCGATTGCGTCGATCTCGACCGGCCCTATACGCGCGCCACGGCCCATGCGGCAGGCTGGCAATGGCGCATTCCCCTGCAGCACCGCATGGGCAATGGCATGGTCTATGCCTCGCAATTCTGGAGCGACGAGCAGGCCCATGCCGCGCTGACCGGGCATGTCGAGGGTGCCTGCCTCGCCGATCCGCGCCCCATCCATTTCACCACCGGGCGGCGCGAGCGCATGTGGGATGGCAATTGCATCGCCATCGGCCTGTCGGCGGGCTTTCTCGAACCGCTGGAATCGACCAGCCTTCACCTCGTGCAAAGCGCGATCACCAAGCTGCTGGGCTGGTTCCCCGATCGTGGGTTCAACCCGCGCGTAGTGCAGGAATTCAACCGGCAGGTGGTCGATGACCATGACCGCATCCGCGATTTCCTCGTGCTCCACTACATCGCCAATGAGCGCGAGGGCGAGCCGTTCTGGGACCATTGCCGCCATCTGCCCTTGCCGCCCACGCTGGCCGACAAGATCGCCATGTTCCGAGAAACTGGGCGCCTGCTCAGCCGCGAGAAAGACCTGTTTCTCGACAGCAACTGGCTGGCCGTCTTGCTGGGGCAGGGCATCATCCCGCAGGGTTTTGACCCGCTGACCGATATGGTGCGGCCCAGCGATCTCGACCGGATGTTGCGCGGCATGCGGCAGGTGATCGCCCGCGCCGCCGAGGCCATGCCCACCCAGCGCCACGTCCTCGACCGATGGATCGGGTCCGCCGGTGCCGGCGGATCGGGGGGTGCGGCCAGCGCCGCCACGTTATCGTGACGGGCCGCGCGATGGTTGGAAGGTTTTGAAGATAGCGGCATCATGCCGTCAGATGATTGTTAATATGTGACAAAGCATGCGTTTCGTCACGGCCATGTTCAGCAGGGGATGCTCTTTGTGAAAAAGCACTTTGACGCCGTAACGCCAGTTTCAATCTCAGCGTCCGTGTCCGGCGTGAAGGCCAAGGCAGCGCCACAGTATAGCTCATCGGGGGGCTGGGGGCGCAAGGCGCTTTGGGCACTGGGTCTGTCGTGGCTGGCGCTGGGCGCGGGAACGGCCATGGCCGAACCGATGGCGCTGCTCGACCGCAATGGCAGTCGCGTGGCGGTGGAACCCTATGCACCGGGCATCGTGCGCGTGACTATCGCGCTCGATCCCGCGCTGGCCAGCGCCGCGCCTGGCGAGGGCCCCAATGCCAAATCCGATGCCTCGGGCTGGACGCACAGCACTGATGCTGCGGGCGATGTTTTTGCTTCTTCCGCGCTGACGCTGACGGTGGATGCCAAGCCCTATCCGCCCGCCCCTACGATGATGGAGCGCTATTTCGCGCCTTCGCTGCCGCCGGTCAGCCTGTCGGTGAAGGGTGCCGATGGCACGCTGCTGGCGCGCATGAGCGGTTGGGAGATGGCGCCCGTCACCGTCAATGGCGAAAAGACCTTCAAGGTCGGCGCCAGCTTCGATGCCGCGCCGGGCGAGCATTATTACGGGCTTGGCCAGAACCAGGAAGGCATCTTCGACCTCAAGGGCCGTCAGATCGACTGCGCCCACAATTATGATGCCCCGGCAGGCGAGACCGTCTGCGTGCCCTTCATGATCACCAACAAGGGTGACGGCAAGGTCTGGGGCATCGTGTGGGATAATCCCTCGCGCACGCTGGTCTGGCCGGGGCTGCATGGCGCCACGCGGTTCCAGTCGCAGGTGGGCGAGCGGGTCTCTTTCTTCATCATCACCGGCAAGACCAGCGATGATCTGTACGCAGGCTATGCGAAATTGACTGGCGCCACGCCGTTGCCGCCCAAACCCGCCTTCGGCCTCATCCAGAGCAAGGCGCGCTATGAGAGCCAGAAGGAGCTGCTCGATATTGCGCAGGGCTATCGCCAGCGCAAGCTGCCGCTCGATGTCATGGTGCTCGACTGGTTCTACTGGACGCGCATGGGCCAACTCGACATCGACCGCACCTATTTTCCCAATCCCAAGGGCATGAATGATCAGCTCAAAGCGATGGGCATGCGCTCGATCATCAGCGTCTGGCCGCGTTTTGAGCGGGAATCGCGCTATTTCGACATGCTTTCGGCCAACGGTTGGCTGCTCAAGGACAAGGACGGCCATACGGTCGATGGCCTGCCGGTCCGCTCTGACCGCGCCGGGGCGCTGATCGACAGCACCAACCCGGAGGCGCGCGCGTGGTTCTGGGGCAAGATCCGCGACAACATCGCTGCCCAAGGTTTCGACTGGTTCTGGCTGGATGAGACCGAGCCCGATCTGGTGCCCGACGGCAGCTTCTATTCGATCGGTTCGGGCGACCGTTACCACAATCTCTTCCCGCTGCTGCACACCGAGGGCGTGGCGGACGGTTCGGCGCGTGACCGGCCCAATCTGCGCAATCTCATCCTTGCGCGCGCGGCCTATCTCGGCTCGCAGCGCACCGGCGCTTTGTTCTGGTCCTCCGACGTTCACGCCACATGGGACGCGCTGCGCCGGCAGGTGCCTGCCGGGCTGAATTTTACCGCCTCGGGCCTGTCCTATTGGGGCAGCGACATTGGTGGCTGGCAGTGGCCCAGCGGGCCCAAACCCGAGCATCCCGTGCTGGTCGACCCGGCCGGCGCGACCGCCATGCCTGCCACCTACACCGACTATCCCGAGTTGTTCGTGCGCTGGTTCGAATATAGCGTCTTTTCGCCCACGCTGCGTATCCATGGCCAGCGGCCGGGCACGGCGCTGTGGCAATATGGCAAGGCGGCAGAGCCCATTCTGGCCGACAATCTGCGCCTGCGTTACGCGCTGATCCCTTACCTTTATGCCGAGGGGCGCCAGACCTATGAAACCGGCGCGCCCTTCATGCGCGCGCTCTTCATGGACTTCCCCAAGGATGCCAAGGCGGCGGCCATGGGCGATGAATATATGCTGGGCAAGGCCTTCCTTGTCGCGCCGGTGACGGAACAGGGGCAGACGAAAAAGTCGGTCTATCTACCAGCCGGCACCGCCTGGTACGATTTCTGGACCAACCGCCGTTATGAGGGGGGCCAGATCATCGAGGCCGATGCGCCGATCAACCACATCCCCGTCTTCGTGCGGGCCGGGTCGATTGTGCCGCTGGGCGTTCAGGTGGACAGCACCGCCAGCAAGCAGGCGCTGGAGAGCATCCGGGTCTATCCTGGCGCCAATGGCAGCTTCACGCTTTATGACGATGACGGCACCACCAATGGCTATCGCAGCGGCAAGGATGGCCGCAAGGCCGAACTGGTGTGGGACGATGCGACGGGCAAGCTGACGAGCCGGCAACTGCTGCCCAGCGGCCAGTCGCTGGCCGGGCTGGTCAGGATCATGGGCGGCCAGTGAACCGCGCCACCACTTTTCAGGAGATTGAGCAATGACTGGAATGAACCGCCGCCAGCTGGGGCTGGGGCTTGGCGCGGCTGCGCTGGGGTCGGCGCTGGCCACGCGCGGCGCGCCGGCGCAGGCCGGCATGGAGGCGCCGGTGCCGGCGGCTGAAGGCGGGCTCGCCTTCCCTGCGGGTTTCCTCTGGGGCTGCGCCACTTCGGCTTATCAGATTGAGGGCGGCGTTCACGAGGGCGGGCGCGGCGAGACCAACTGGGATGTCTTCGCGCGCAGCAAGGGCAGGATCAGCGATGGCACGAGCGGCGATGTCGCCTGCGACAGCTATCACCGCTATGGCGAGGATATCGCGCTGCTGAAAGCACTGGGGGTGAAGGCCTACCGCTTTTCGATCGCCTGGTCGCGGATCTTCCCCGAGGGGCGGGGCAAACCCAATCCGCAGGGGCTCGACTATTACAACCGGCTGATCGACGGCCTGCTGGCAGCGGGCATCGAGCCCCATGCCACGCTGTTCCACTGGGACCTGCCCACGGGTCTGGCCGGTGGCTGGCAATCGCGTGATACGGCCCATGCCTTTGCCGATTATGCCGGCTATATGGCGGGCAAGATCACCGATCGCGTGCGCCACCTGATGACGGTGAATGAACTGCGCTGCTTCACCGACCTTGCCTATATGGCGGGCAGCAAGGCGCCGGGGCTGAAGCTGCCGATGGGGGCGGTGAATCAGGTGCGCCACCATGGCGTGCTGGCCCACGGCCTTGGCGTGCAGGCGATCCGCGCTGCGGCCCGGCCCGGCACGCAGGTCGGTCTGGCCGACAATGCCACCATCGTCGTGCCCGTGATCGAGACGCCCGAGCATATCGCCGCCACCATGAAGGCCATGCGCGAGGAGAACGCCATGTTTCTCACCGCCATCATGGAAGGCCGCTATACCGACCGCTATCTGGCCGAGCAGGGCGCCGATGCGCCCCGCCTGCAGGCCGGTGACATGAAGGCGATCGGCAGCGCGCTCGATTTCGTCTCTTTGAATGTCTATACGCCCAATTATGTCCGCGCGGCCGACAACGCGGCGGGATACGAGATCCTGCCGCATCTGGCCCAGTCGCCGCGCATGGCCTCGCCCTGGCTCTATGTGGGGCCTGAAGCGCTGTACTGGAGCGTGCGCACCGTCAGCGATCTTTGGAAGCCCAAAAAGATCTACATCTCGGAAAACGGCTGCTCGGCCGATGATCAGGTGGCGGCGGACGGTAAGGTCTATGATGCCGATCGCGTGATGTATCTGCGCAATTACCTCACCCATCTGCAGCGCGCCGCGCGCGAGGGGCATCCCGTCAAGGGCTATTTTCTGTGGAGCCTGATGGACAATTTC
Source organism: Sphingomonadales bacterium (assembly GCA_028871475.1). Lineage (GTDB taxonomy): Bacteria > Pseudomonadota > Alphaproteobacteria > Sphingomonadales > Sphingomonadaceae > Novosphingobium. Next base: position 40,348 of record JAGWMZ010000018.1, read on the forward strand.
GAATGGGAGGATGGCTACACCAAGCGTTTCGGCATCCACCATGTCGATTTCCGGACGCAGAAGCGCACGCCCAAGCTGAGCGCGGACTGGTACCGCGAACTGGTACGCACCAACCGGCTGGTGTGATCGCCGCCGGCCCCGGATAGATGAGGTCCGGGGGCGGGGCAACACCGGAACTTTCATGACAGGATGGGTGTGGATAATGAGCAGGATGGCGTTTCTCGCGGCACTGGCCGCCACGGTTTCGATACAGGCGGCGCAGGCTGCAACGCCGGCTGCGCGTGTCATTATGCTGGACGCTGCGGCGCCCGGTGCGCCGGTAGACCGCTTCTTCGACCTCTCGGTCGGCTCGGACTATCCCGGTACGCTGATGCGGCCCGACAGTCAGGCCCAGCTCAAGCTGGCAGTCGATGAACTGGGCTTCCGTTACATCCGCTTCCACGACATCTTCCACGATGTGCTGGGCACTGTGCGCAAGGTTGACGGGCGCATCACCTATGACTGGACCGGCATCGACCGGCTCTATGACGCTTTGCTGGCCAAGGGCATCCGCCCCTTCGTCGAACTGGGCTGGACCCCGGCGGCGCTACGCACCTCCAACCAGCAGCTGTTCTACTGGAAGGGCAACACCTCGCATCCCGATCCGACGATGTGGCGCGATTTGGTCGCGGCCTTCATCAACCACACGCGCCAGCGCTATGGCGAGGCTGAGGTGCGCCGCTGGTATTTCGAGCTGTGGAACGAGCCCAATCTCGACGGTTTCTGGGAAAAGGCCGATCAGGGCGCCTATTTCAGCCTCTATGCCGATACAGTGCGCACGATGAAGGCCATCGATCCGCAATTGCGCATTGGCGGCCCGGCCACGGCGGGGGCGGCATGGGTGCCAGAGTTCCTGACATTCGCCGCCGATAACAAGCTGCCCGTCGATTTCGTCACCACGCATACCTACGGGGTGGACGGTGGTTTTCTGGACGAACAGGGCAAGCAGGACACCAAGCTGTCGCCTTCGCCCGATGCCATTGTGGGCGATGTGCGCAAGGTGCGGGGACAGATCGCCGCCTCGGCCTATCCCACGCTGCCGCTCTATTTCACCGAATGGAGCACCAGCTATACGCCGCGCGATTTCGTGCACGACAGCTATATCAGCGCGCCCTACATCCTCAGCAAGCTGAAGGCCTCGCAGAGGCTGGCGCAGGGCATGAGCTACTGGACCTATACCGATCTTTTCGAGGAGCCCGGCCCGCCGCCCACACCTTTCCATGGCGGCTTTGGCCTGATGAACCGCGAGGGCATCCGCAAGCCGGCCTGGTTTGCCTATAAATATTTGCACGAGGTGCAGGGCCGGTCGCTGCCTACGGGCGATGATCAGGTGATCGCCGCGCGCAATGGCGGCAGGCTGGCCGCGCTGGTCTGGGATTTTCAGCAGCCGGTGCAGAAGGTGAGCAACAAGCCTTTCTACACAAGGCAGGTGCCAGCCACGCCCAGTCGCCCGGTGGTGCTCACCTTCACCCATGTCAAACCTGGCACCTACCGCCTGCAGATCCATCGCACCGGCTACCGCGTGAACGATCCGCTCTCCTCCTATATCGATATGGGCATGCCCGAGGCGCTCAGCCCGCAGCAATTGGCACAGTTGCAACAGCAGACTGCCGACCGCCCCGAGCAGGACAGGCTGCTGCGCGTGGGCACGAATGGCCGCGCCACAATCCGCGTGACGATGCGCAGCAATGACATTGCGCTCGCCACCCTTGACCCGGAAGCCCGGTGAGGCACTGCCCATGACCATCAATCGCCGCACCTTGTTTCAGGGCGCGCTGGCCGGGGCAGCGGCCCCCGTGCTGGCCCCCATCGCCCTGACAGGCTCGCCCGCGCAAGCCGCCGCGCCCCGGCCCATGTCCGCGCCGCAATGGGGCGTGGGCGCCGATGGCCAGCGCAAGGCTGATCTGGGCAATGGCTTTTATCGTAATCCCATCGTGTCGGGTGATCATCCCGATCCCACGATCCTGAAGGATGGCGATGTCTATTACATGACCTTCTCGTCCTTCGATTCCTATCCGGCGCTGGTGATCTGGCGCTCGACCGATCTGGTCAACTGGGCGCCGGTCGGCCCGGCATTGCGTCGTAATCTCGGCACGATCTGGGCGGTGGATCTGGTTCGGCATAATGACCGTTATTTCATCTATATCCCCGCCGACCCGACGGGGCAGGGCTGGTCGATCTTCGTGATCTGGGCCGATGACATCGCCGGTCCGTGGAGCGAGCCGGTCGATCTCAGGATCAGCGGCTGTATCGACCCGGGCCATGTGGTGGGCGAGGATGGCAAGCGCTATCTCTTCACCAATGGCATCCGCATGGTCCCCTTGACCGACGACGGGCTGGCCACGGCCGGGCCGTTGGTCAAGGCCTATGACCCATGGCGCTATCCCGATGACTGGGTGGTCGAGAATTTCGCGCCGGAAGGGCCCAAATTGCTGCGACGAGGCGATTATTTCTACCTTGTCACCGCGATTGGCGGCACCGCCGGCCCGGTGACCGGGCATATGGTGATTGCCGCGCGCTCGACATCGATCCACGGGCCATGGGAACATTGCCCGCACAATCCGCTGGTGCGCACCACCAGCACGGCCGAGCCATGGTGGTCGCGCGGCCATGCCACGCTGGTCGAGGGGCCGGCGGGGGACTGGTGGATGGTCTATCACGGCTATGAGAACGCCATGCGCACGCTGGGCCGCCAGACGCTGCTCGAGCCGATGGAATGGACCGATGATGGCTGGTTCCGCGCGAAAGGCGGCGATCTGTCACAGCCCCTGCGCAAGCCTGCGGGCGGGCGGCCAAGCGCCTCGGCCCCGGGCTTATCGGATGATTTCACCAGCGATCGCATGGGCGTGCAGTGGAGCTTTCATGCCCCCCGGCGCGATGAGGCGAAAAGGGCGGCCTATCGGCCCGGCGGGCTGGTGATTGCCGCCAGCGGCGCATCGCCGATGGAATCCTCGCCGCTCACCTGTCTGGTGGGGGATCGCGCCTATGAGGCCGAGATTTCGATCGATCTGACCGGCCAGGCCGAGGCGGGCCTGCTTTTGTTTTACAATCACAAGGGTTTCGTCGGCCTGGGCTTTACGCCCGAAAAACTGCGGATCTACGAATATGCGCAGGAACTGCCCTGGGCGGCGGTGACGCATCAGGCCCGCAGCCTGCGCCTGCGGGTGACCAATGACGAGAATGTGGTGACTTGGCACTATTCCCATGACGAGGGGCGCACATGGCAGCGCCACGGTACGCGGATGGAAGTGTCCGGCATCCATCACAATGTGTTCGGCGGTTTTCTCAGCCTGCGTCTCGGCCTCTATGTTGCGGGCGAGGGCGAGGCGAAGCTGCGCGATTTCCGCTATCGCGCGCTTACCACGCGCCCGCCTTTATCCGGCGCCGGTTCCTGATGCGGCCGTTGCCGCTTTGTGGCTGATCTGCCGTCCACGCACTGTGCCCAAGCCTGTTTTGCCTATCCGGGAATAATGACGATGAACCTCACTCGACGTGACACGATGGCAGGTCTGGCGGCGGGCGGCGCGACGCTGGCGATGAATGTGCCCGCCAGGGCCGCGACCGGGACACCGGCCGCGAGGCAGGCCAGCGGCAACCGTCACCTGCTGTGGTATCGCCAGCCCGCCAAAGTGTGGACCGAGGCGCTGCCCATCGGCAATGGCATCTGCGGGGCGATGGTCTTTGGCGGCACGGCGCAGGAGCGGCTGCAGCTCAACGAGGGTACGCTCTGGGCGGGCGGCCCTTGCGATCCGGTGAACCCCCGCGCGCGCGATGCCATTCCCAAAGTGCGCGAACTGGTCTTTGCCGGGCGCATCGCCGAGGCCGAGGCGATCATCAACGAGGCGATCATCGCCCACCCGCGCGACCAGATGCCCTATCAGCCGCTGGCCGATCTGCTGCTCGATTTCCCTGGCCTGGGCACAGTGAGCGAGTATCACCGCGAACTCGACATCGACACGGCAATGGCCACCACGCGCTTTACCGCAGGCAGGGCAAGTCATGTCCGGCAGGTGATCGCCTCGCAGGGCGACCGGGTGATCGCGCTCAAACTGTCGGTGACGGGGCCGGGCGGTCTCGATGTCGATCTTGCCCTGACCTCGCTGCAGCAGGGCGTCGTCACCCGCGCGCAGGGCAGCACTGGCCTGCTGTTGACCGGGCACAATGGCGCGGTGGAGGGCGTGGCGGGCGCGCTGCGCATTGCCGCGCGGCTGTCGGTGACCACGCAGGGCGGGCATGTCACGCCCACCGCGCAGGGCAAGCTGCAGATCCGCGGCGCGCGTTCGGCCACGATCCTCATCTCGATGGCGACCAGCTATCGCAATTTCGCCGATGTCTCGGGCGACCCGCTGGCCGTCACCGCCGGCATCATCGCGCGCGCCGCGCCACGCGGTTTTGCCCGCATCGCCTGGGATGCCAGCGCCCGTCATCAGCGCCTGTTCCGTCGCATGGACGTCGACCTTGGTACCTCGGCCAACGCGCAACTGCCTACCGACGAGCGCATCAAGGCCGCACCGGCGGGCAATGATCCGGGGCTGGCGGCGCTCTATTTCCAATATGCGCGCTATCTGCTGATTTCCTGTTCGCAGCCGGGCGGGCAGGCGGCCACCCTGCAGGGCCTGTGGAACGACAGCGTCGATCCGCCATGGGGATCGAAATACACCATCAACATCAACACCGAGATGAATTACTGGCCCGCCCATTCGACCAATCTGGCCGAATGCGTGGCGCCGCTGGTGCAGATGCTGCGCGAAATGGCCATCACCGGCGCGCGCACCGCCCGGGAAATGTATGGCGCGCGGGGCTGGGTGTGCCACCACAACACCGATCTGTGGCGCGAGACGGCGCCGATCGACGGTGCGTCCTGGGGCATGTGGCCCACGGGCGGTGCCTGGCTGTGCACCCATCTGTGGGAGCATTACGACTATACCCGCAACATGGCCTTCCTGCGTTCGGTCTATCCGGTGATGGCAGGGTCTGCGCGCTTCTTCCTTGATACGCTGCAAACCGACCCCAACACTGGCGCGCTGGTCACCAATCCTTCGCTCAGCCCGGAAAACCAGCATGGCCATGGCGGGGCGGTCTGTGCCGGCCCCACGATGGATATGGCGATCCTGCGCGACCTGTTCGACCAGACCAGCGCGGCGGCTCGACTGCTTGGGCAGGACGCGGGTTTTGTCGCGGAAATGCAAGCCGCCCGCCAGCGTCTGGCGCCCTACAAGATCGGCCATCTCGGCCAGTTGCAGGAATGGCAGCAGGACTGGGACGCCGACGCCCCCGAGCAGCAGCATCGCCATGTCTCACATCTGTATGGCCTCTATCCCTCGCATCAGATCAGTCCCGATGCGACACCCGATCTGGCGGCTGCGGCCCGGCGCACGTTGGAAATTCGCGGCGACAAGGCGACAGGCTGGGCGACGGCCTGGCGCATCAACCTTTGGGCCCGTCTGCGCCAGGGCGATCATGCCCACAGCATCCTGCATTTCCTGCTGGGGCCCGAGCGCACCTATCCCAACATGTTCGATGCCCATCCCCCCTTCCAGATCGACGGCAATTTCGGCGGCACGGCGGGCATGGTGGAAATGGTGCTGCACAGCCATGACGATGTGATCGAATTGTTGCCCGCGCTGCCCGCCGCCTGGCCCGATGGCCACATGACGGGGCTGCGCGCGCGCGGGGCCTGCGGCGTGGATATAGCGTGGCGCGGCGGCCATCTGGCCTCGGTGACGCTGCATCCCGAAATGACTGGGGACCGCATGCTGCGCTGGGGGGCGCGCAGCCGCCAGCTTCGTCTGCGCGCCGGTGTGCCGGTGACATTGGGGGGTGGCGATTTTGCCTGATCGCGGGGCCGGGAGGGGGGCGATGTCGCCCCGCCGCCCGGCTGAGGCGGCGTCAGGCCCGATAGAGCTCGTGGCGGCGCCCATAGGCATAGAACAGATCCGCCCAGGCCGAGGCGGGGGTCGTTTTGGGCAGGCGAACGCCAAATCCATGGCCACCCTTGTCAAAACCATGGAATTCGCAAGGGCGCGCCTTGGCCAGCAGCGCGCCATACATCGCCATGCTGTTGGCAATCGGCACCAGCCCATCGTCGCTCGATGCGGTCAGGAAGACGGGCGGCGTGCTCTCACTCACCAGGTTCTCCACCGATCCCGCGCGCCGTTCAGCCTCGCTTGCACCGGCGCCCAGCAGCGCATCGCGCGAGCCGGCATGGACGAAGGGTTGGGCCAGCGTCACCACCGGATAGATCATGCCGACCAGATCGGGCCGGGCAGAAAGGTGGTCGGCCGCGTCCACTGGCGTATAGGTTGCCTCGCCAAAACGCGTGGCGATGCTGCCCGCCAGATGGCCGCCGGCCGAAAAGCCCAGCACGGCAACACGCGCCGGGTCGATGCCGAATTCACCCGCGCGCGACCGGATGAGGCGCATGGCGCGCTGGGCATCCTGCAGGGGCACGACTTGCCGGTTGGCCCAGCCTTCGCCGGGCAGGCGGTAATAGAGGATGAAGCAGGTAACGCCGCGCTCAGTCAGCCAGCGGGCCTGCTCCTCGCCCTCATTGTCGATGGACAGGAAGCCATAGCCGCCGCCTGGAATGATCAGCACAGCCGAGCCATCCTGAAAGGCGGGGCGGCGCACCTCGATGGTGGGGTGGGCAATACCGGTCAGCCAGCGGTCGTCAAAGCCCGCGTCGCTCGAGCGCTGTTCATAGGCCGGTTTCGGCAGTTTGGCAGGGGCGCCGGGGGCCTCGCCGGGCCACAGGGGGATCGAGGGGCCGTGGTGGGTGATGGAGCGGGTACCGGCACGCGCTTGCGGCGCGATCGTCGAGGCGGCCACACCTGCCAGCGTCATCCCGCCCAGCAGTGTGCGGCGTGAGGTCAATACCGTGTTCATGCGTCCTTCTCTCCAGAGCCTGCCTCTGGCCTTGTTGTCGTCCAATCTCTGCACCCATGCGAGCGATCATGTTTTCCCTTTCACCGAAAAGGTTTCTGATCGCATTCTCTTTGCATCACGCCATGGTAGCGCTATTCATCGCACCGATCTTCAAAAAACGAAAGATGGGAGGTGGGGGGTGACGATGGCACGGGCAGGACGCGCGCGCCCTTTCGCGCAGAGCATGACGGCGGGGCTTGCGACTTGCGTTGCGGCCATGGTTGCCTGTGCTGTTGCATCTCCTGCCGTAAGAGCAGCGCCATCCTTGCCCACGGTTGCCTATGACTGGTCCAATGTCCGCGTCGGCGGGGGCGGTTTTGCGCCCGGCATCATCTTCAGCACGGTGGAGCCGGGCCTTGCCTATCTGCGCAGCGACATGGGCGGCGCCTATCGCTGGGACGCCCGGTCCGCACGCTGGCTTCCCCTGCAGGATGGCGTGGCGCAGGCCAGCTATATGGGGGTCGAGAGTCTGGCAGTCGATCCGGTCGATGCCGGCACGGTCTATCTGGCCGCGGGGATGGCGGCGAGCATGCCAGCCGCGATGTTCCGTTCCACCGATTATGGCGCGCATTGGCAGGTGACCCCCGTGCCCTTCGCGATGGGCGGCAATGAGGATGGTCGCGGGCTGGGCGAGCGTCTGGCGATCGACCCCTTCGACCATGCGCGGCTGCTGTTCGGCTCGCGCCATCAGGGTCTGTGGCAAAGCCGGGACGCGGGGGCGCATTGGCAACAGGTGGTCAGCTTTCCGCTGGCCGGGCTGGGCCTGCCAAAGCGCCGCCGGGGAACACATGGCGGCTTGTCCTTTGTGGTTTTCGACCCCGCGCGCAAGGGCCGTATCTTCGTGGGCAGTGCCGATCCGGGCGCGCAGCATCTGTTCCTCTCCGAGGATGGGGGGGCGAGCTGGCGCGCCGTTGCAGGCGGCCCGCCATCGGACCTGCTGGCCGCCAAGGCGGTGTTGGGGCGAGATGGCAAGCTCACACTCACGCTCAATGACGGGATCGGGCCCAATGGCATCACGCGCGGCGCGGTCTGGCAGCTGGACACGATGACCATGGCGTGGCGCGAGGTGACCCCCTTGCGCGGGCTCGCAGCGCCGCGTAGCGGCTATATGGGCGTTGCCGTTTCGGCAGCGGACCCGAACATGCTGGCGGTCAGCACGGTCGATCGCGGCGATCCGGTCGATACCGTCTGGCTGAGCCGCGATGGCGGCACCCATTGGGACGAGCTGTGGCGCCGCTCGACGCGCGACGTCTCCTCCTCGCCCTTCCTCGATTTCAATGGCCATGCCAATTTCGGGCACTGGATCGCGGGTCTGGCGATCGACCCATTCGATCCGGGCCATGCCGCCTATGTCACGGGCGCCACGGTCTATGGCACGCAGGCGTTCGACAAGCCGGGCACGATGCCGTGGCGGCCCTGGACGCAGGGCATCGAGCAAACCGCCGTCATCACCCTTGTCAGCCCGACCGGCGGTGCGCATCTGATCTCCGGCTTTGGCGATATTGGCGGCTTTCGGCATGATGATCTGGCGGTGTCGCCGCCGCGCATGCATCTTCAGCCTTTTCTCACCAACACCAACACGCTGGATTATGCCGGGCGCGTGCCCATGATCATGGTGCGCAGCGGCAACACCCACATGCGCAAGGTACCCGATACGTCGCTGGCATGGTCGGATGATGGCGGGGCATCGTGGCGGGGGCTGCATTTGCCGCCCTGCATGCCCCATGGTGACGGCTCACCCTGCCCGGAGGAAACCGGCGATGCGGCGATCACCGTTTCGGCCGATGGTGCGGTGTTTCTGGTTGAAACCGATGCGCCGCTGCTCTCGCGCGATCATGGTCTTCGTTGGCAGCGCGTTTCGGGGCTGCCGGCGCGCACGCGGGTGACGGCGGACAAGGTTGACGCGCGCCGCTTCTATGCGCTGGATTTCGCCAAGGGCCATGTTCTGCGCAGCGAGGATGGCGGCGCCCGTTTCCACCCCGTGGCGGGCAGGGGGCTGCCGGCGGATCTTTCCGCTGCCCATTCGCTGAACCGCGAAGACCCCGCGCCGCTGCTGGCCGAAACCGAGCGGGCCGGAGGGCTATGGCTTTCACTGGGCGGGGCGTTGTGGCACTCGGCGGATGGCGGCGCCAGTTGGCAGCGACGCGCGGCGGCACTTCATGTCGAGCGTTTTGGCCTGGGTAAGGGGCAGGCCGTGGGCCGACCGGCGCTCTATGCGCTTGGTACGGTGAAGGGTGTGCGCGGCCTGTGGCGTTCGCTCGATGGCGGCGGCGCATGGCAACGCATCAACGACAATGCTCACCAGTGGGGCCTGCGGATCCGCATGGTTTCGGGCGATCCGCGGCTGTTCGGGCGGGTCTATGTGGCAACGGACGGGCGCGGGCTGATCTTTGGCGATCTTGTTAGGGGGAAATGATGACAACGTTGACGAAGCTGAAGTCGCTGGCGCTGGCCGGTGTGCTGACCGGAGCGATGCTGGCCCAGACGGGCATTGCGCAGTCCGTGAGCGCGCAGAACGCCACCCCCATGCCCCGGCTGGAAAGCCGCGAGGGGCATCATGCGCTGATCGTCGATGGCGCGCCTTTCGTGATGCTGGGCGGGCAGGTCAACAATTCGAGCAATTACGCCGAGCCGCTCAAAACCGCCTGGCCGGTGCTCGATGCCATCCACGCCAACACCGTTGAGGTGCCCATCGCCTGGGAACAGGTGGAGCCGGTGGAGGGCAGGTTCGATCTCTCTTTCCTGCAGGATCTGCTCGATCAGGCCCGCGCGCATGACAAGCGCGTGGTGCTGCTGTGGTTCGGCACATGGAAAAACACCAGCCCCTCCTATGCCCCGGCATGGGTGAAGCTGGATAATGCCCGCTTCCTCCGGATGAAGGACCCACAGGGCAAGGATCATGGCGTGCTGACCCCTCTGTCATCCGCCACGCTGGCGGCTGACAGCCGCGCCTTTGTAAAAGTGATGGAATATCTGCGCGACCATGACCGGCAGAACACGGTGATCATGGTTCAGCCCGAGAACGAGACCGGCTCCTACCGCGTGCCGCGCGATTTCTCGGCGGAGGGCAATCGGCTGTTTGCGCAGCCCATCCCGGTGGCATTGGCGAGCAAGACGGGCAAGTCCGGCACATGGACCCAGGCCTTTGGAGCGCAGGCGCCGCGCGCCTTCAACACCTGGTATGTCGCGAGCTATGTCAACGCCGTGGCGCAGGCAGGCAAGGCGGTAAAGCCACTGCCGATGTATGTGAATGCCGCACTGGCGGGGCCGTCCAACGTGCCCGACCCGACCGGCGTGGCCAGTGGCGGACCGCAGTGGGATGTGCTCGACATCTGGAAGGCGGCGGCCCCCTCCATCGACCTTGCCGCGCCCGACATTTATGATCGCGCCAGCGCCAATGTGATCCAGTATCTCGACAAATATAACCGGCCCGACAATGCGCTGATGGTGCCCGAGATCGGCAATGCGAAGGATTTCGCGCGCTTTTTCTGGCCGACCATCGGACGGGGCGGCATCGGCTTTTCGCCCTTTGGCATGGATGCCAGCGGCTATTTCAACTATCCGTTGGGCGCGCGCGGGATCGACCAGAAGGAGCTGGCCACTTTCGCCCTGCCCTATGCCACGGTGGGCAGCATCATGCGCGACTGGGCGAGGATTGCGGCCACCCACCCCACCTGGGGCGCGGCCAAGCCCGATGACGGCGCCGATCAATCGGTGACGCTGGGCCAGTGGAGGATCACCGCGAGCTGGGGCCAGTGGCAGTTCGGCATGAAGGACTGGACCTGGATCAAGGCCGAGCCGGCGCCCTGGGCCAGCGAGCCGGTGGGCGGCATGGCGGTGGCGCAACTCTCCGACCATGAATATCTGGTGATGGGCGACCATGTGCGCGTCAGTTTTTCGCCAGCGCAGAGCCGCGATGACGGTGTGATCGTCGCAGTGGAGGAAGGCACATTTCGCGATGGCAAATGGGTGACGGCGCGCGTGTGGAACGGCGACCAGACCGATTATGGCCTGAATTTCATCGACCACCCGCAGGTGCTCAAGGTCACCACCGGTTTCTATCGCGGCAAACGGCGCTGACAGCGGATCAGGCGGGCACCAGCGATCGAAAGGTTCGTGTTCCCGGCGCTGGATCCGTTGCTTGGCCATCTGCGCAGGAGTGCTTCTTCATCACCGCGTTTCATGCTAACACTTGGCCAGAAACGAGAGGAATCTTGTTGATGGATAACCCATTTCCAGGGGACAACTCCCGGAACAAGGCTCTGGCGGCGCGGTGGAGCTGCGCGGCTGAAGCCATCGAGGCCCTGGCAGGTGCCCGGTCGCTGGATGCGGTGGTCAGCGTGCTGCGCGCCTTCGCCCGCCGCGCGGTGGGGGCGGACGGCATCGCAATCGTGCTGCGTGATGGCGATCAATGCCATTATATCGCGGAGGATGCGATGGAGCCCCTGTGGGAAGGGCAGTTTTTTCCTGCCGCCACTTGTGTCTCGGGCTGGGCGATGGAGCATCGGCATACTGCGGTGATCGGCGATGTGTTCAACGATCCGCGCGTTCCCCTGTCGGCCTATCGTACCACCTTCGTGCGCTCGATGCTGATGGTGCCGATCGGTAAGACCGACCCGATTGCCGCGATTGGCGCCTATTGGTCCGAAGTCGGCAAGCCAAGCGAGGATGAGATCGCTTTGCTGGAGGCGCTGGCGCGCGCGGCTTCGGTTGCGGTGGAAAACGACAGGCTGGTCAGGCGCATGGACCGCCCGGGCTCCTGAACCATGCGGTCGTCATCGGCAGGCTGACCAGTCTGATGCCGGCCGGTCCGGCAGGAAGGCTGGGCTTTTCCGAATGTTTCAGATCTCAGGCCGCGCGGCCATAGCGCGCAATGGCAAGGTCGCCATGCTCGATTTCGGGCTGCCGGCCCGAGATGACATCGGCCAGCACGCGGGCGGAACCGCAGGCCATCGTCCAGCCTAGCGTGCCATGGCCGGTGTTGAGATAGAGATTGTCGAGCCCCGTTACGCCGATGACAGGCGTGCCATCGGGCGTCATCGGGCGCATGCCGGTCCAGAAATTGTCCGTGCCGGCCCGATCGCTGCCGGGAAGGGTGGCGCCGGGGAACATCTCGCCCAGCGACAGATGCAGCGTGTCGCGCGCGCGGGGCCGCAAGTCGCGATTGAAACCAGAAAGCTCGGCAATGCCGCCCACGCGGATGCGGTCGCCAAGGCGGGTGATGGCGACCTTGAAGGTCTCGTCCATCACGGTCGATTGGGGCGCGGCGGCATCCGAGGCAACCGGGACGGTGATCGAATAGCCCTTGACCGGATAGACCGGCAGGTCGATCCCCAGCGGGCGCAGCAGCGCGGGCGAGAAGCTGCCCAGCGCCACCACAAAGGCATCGGCGGCGATCAGACCCTGATCGGTACGCAGGCCGGTGATACGCCGGCCATCGCTCTCCAGCGCCTGAATGCCCACGCCATAGCGCAGGGTGACGCCTGTTTCCTGTGCGCGCTCGGCAAGGCTCTGCGTGAATTTGAAGCAGTCGCCCGTTTCATCATGGGGCAGGCGCAGACCGCCGGCAATCGGCGCGCTGGCATGGGCAAGGCCCGGTTCGGCTGCGATGCAACCGGCGCGGTCCAGCACCTCGAAGGGCACGCCGTAGGACGCGAGCACGTCAGTGTCCTTGCCCAGAGCATCAAGCTGCGCCTGCGTGCGGAAGACCTGCAACGTGCCGTTTTGGCGCTCGTCGAAGGCGATGCCGGTGTCATGGCGCAGCGCTTCAAGGCAATCGCGGCTGTATTCGGCCACGCGCACCATCCGCGCCTTGTTGCGGGCATAGGAGCGGGCATTGCACTCGCCCAGCATTTTCGCCATCCAGCGCCATGTCGCCATGTCGCAGCCGGGGTTCAGGATGAGCGGGGCATGGCGCATCGCGAGCCATTTCAAGGCCTTCATCGGCACGCCCGGCGCTGCCCATGGCGAGGCATAGCCCGGCGAGATCTCGCCTGCATTGGCAAAGCTGGTTTCCAGCGCCGCTCCGGGCTGCCGTTCGATCACCTCGACCTCATGGCACGCGCGCGCCAGATACCATGCGGTGGTGATGCCAATGACACCGGCACCCAGAACGGCGATCTTCATGCTGCGGCCTCCGCGCGGATCTGCGCCTGATGGGGGAAATAATGGCGGGCGTAGCGAGCGCCCAGGCTGGTGAGAATTTCATAGGCGATGGTGCCGGCCTCCTCCGCGACCTGTTCGATCGCGCGGTGGGGGCCGATCAGTTCGACCAGATCGCCTTCGGCCAGCGCGCCCTGCGGCAGGCTGGTGATGTCGATGATCGTGCTGTCCATCGAGATGCGCCCGGCAAAGGGCAGCTTGTGCCCCTTGGCATAGGCGCTGCCTTGGCCTGACAGGCTGCGCAGCCAGCCATCGGCATAGCCGATGCCTAGCGTGGCAAGCCGAGCGGGCGCGGCGGCGTGCCAGGTCAGCCCATAGCCGGCCCCGGCGCCGGCGGGCACCTCGCGGATCTGCATGATGCGCGCCTCCAGCGTCACGACAGGGCGGATGGCGGGATCAGGCGCGTTGGCGGGCTGCGCGCCGTAAAGGGCAAGGCCGGGGCGGGCGATGTCGGCTCCGTACTCGCCGCCCATCAGGCAGCCGCCCGAATTGGCAAAGCTGCGCGCCACGCCCGGGAACAGGTCGGCCATGGCGCGGAAGGCGACAAGCTGCTGGCCATTGGCGGGGTCTTGCGGATCATCGGCGCAGGCCAGATGGCTCATCACCGCGCGCAGCGGGACGGCGGCGCGGAAAGCGTCATCCTGTGCCAGTTCGCGCGCTTCCTGCGGGCCGATGCCAAGGCGCGACATGCCGCTGTCAAACTGGAGCAGGGCTGGGAGAGGGCGGCCGAGCGTGCGCGCGCAAGCTTGCCAGCGCCGCGCTTGCCCCATGGAGTTGAGCACCGGCACCACGCCCGCCTGCGCGCAGACAGTTTCCGCGCCCGGCGTCAGCCCGTTGAGCACGGCAATCCGGCCATCGGAAGGGATGAGGTCGAGCAGGTCGAGCGCCTCAGCCAGATGGGCGACGAAAAAGCTCTTGCAACCCGCGGCGGCCAGCGCCGGCACCACCTGGCGCGCGCCCAGACCATAGGCGTCGGCCTTGACCACGGCGGCGGTTTCGTCAGCGCCGCTGCGTCGCCCGATATGGCGCCAGTTGGCCACCACGGCGTCAAGGTCGATGGTCACAATCGCACCGGCAAGCTCTGTGGCAAGCTCTGGGGGTTGGCGCATGTCAGGCTCCTTCACGGTGGAGACTAATCGCATGAATTGGAAATAGGCTGGCGATTTTACGCAGATTATGCGAAATTAACGCCATACTTCGCATAACCTGCGTATCAAACGGTGGATTTTGACATATGTCGCTGGACAGGCTGGATCGCGAGATCCTGCGCATTCTACAGGTCGACGGGCGCATCTCCAATCAGGATCTGGCCGCGCGGGTGGGCATGTCACCCTCGGCCTGCCTGCGGCGAGTGCGCCTGCTGGAATCAAGCGGGGTCATTCAGGGCTATGGTGCGCGTCTGGCCATGGCCGAGGAGGCGGAAGCCACCGTCGTCATCGTGCGCATCACGCTGGAGCGGCAGACAGAGGAATATCTGCGCCGATTTGAGCATGCCGTGCGGCAATATCCCGAAATCAAGGAATGCTATCTGATGACGGGTGAGGTGGATTATACCATGCGCGTCTCGACGGGCGGGGCAGCGGACTACGAGCATATCCATACCCATATTCTCTCGCGCCTCCCGGGCATTGCCCGCATTCATTCGAGCGTTGCCATGCGCAATGTGCTGCGCGTGCCGGCGCCGCGCTGAGTTCTGATGCCGGATGGACCCGGTCAGGTCCGTCATCCGCGACAGAGAGCAATCCAGCCGGACTGCCACAGGCACCATCGAGGAAAAGATCCTCACCTTGCAGGAGCGTAAGCAGGAACTGGCCGACATGCTGTGGAGCGAGAGCGGCGCCGTGGCTGGTTCGGGCCTCAACGACGAGGATATTGCTTTCCTGCTGGGATAATGGCGCCGTGACGCGCAACCTTGCCGATCAGCCTGCGGGCTACGGTTTGACAGTGGCATCCAGTTCCGGCGCAAGGCGAGAGCGGCGCGGGCGCAGAACGACATACAGGGCCGAGGCTGCCAGAAGGTCGAGGCCGCCCAGCGCGAAGAACAGCGGGGTATAGCCAAAGGCGTCCGCGCTTTGACCGATGAGGAGGGTGAAAAGCAGCCCGCCGATCCAGGCCGCCGCGCCCGCCAGTCCCGAGACGCGCCCAACCGCCGTCGGCACGAAAAGATCGGCTGCAAGGGTCAGCAGCGCGCCAGACAGCATCTGATGCGCAAAGCCGCCAACACAGAACAGCGCGATGGCCCAGGTGACATCGGGCGCATAGCCCATGCAGGCCGGGCCCAGCATCAGCAGACAGCCAAGTGCCACCACGATCTGCCGCGAGGCGACCAGTGAGACCCCCGAACGCATCAGGCGCGCGGCCAGATAGCCGCCGGCAACCGAGCCCACGTCAGCCGCCAAGAAGGGCGACCATGCCCAGAGTGCGATATGGGCCAGGTCAAGATGCCAAACCGAGGCGAGGTAGAGCGGGATGAAAAAGTTGAAGGTCTGCCATGCCGGCTCGGCCAGGAAGCGCGGCAGGGCAATCGCCCAGAAGGCGCGGTCGGTGACGATCGCGCCCCAGCCCGGAGCCGTGGCTGCCTGCCGTGGGTCATCGGCGGCGGGCGTTTTGGGCGTGCGATAGAGCACATACCAGCCAACAGCCCAGGCAAGGCTCAGCCCTCCTGTGACCACAAAGGAGGACCGCCACCCCCAGGCAATGATGCAGAAAGCCACCAGCGGCGGGGCCAGCATGTTGCCCAGCGAGGCGCCCATGTTGAACCAGCCCGTCGCGATCGAGCGCTCGCGCGGGGGGAACCACTCGGCCACCACCTTGAGTCCGCCCGGCATGGCCGAAGCCTCGGCCCCGCCCAGCGCCGCGCGCGCCAGCGCCAGACCCTGCCAACTGCTCGCCAGCGCGTGCCCCATGTTGGCCAGCGCCCAGGCCCCGGCGAACAGGGCCATGCCCAAGCGCGTGCCCAGCAGATCGAGACACTGCCCCGCGATGGGCTGGGCCACGGTATAGGCGGCCTGAAAGGCCATGACGATGAAGCTGTATTGCTCCGTCGTCATGGCGAATTGCTGCTTCAGCGTGGGGGCCACCGTGGCCAGGGTCGAACGCGCCAGATAGTTGAACACCGTGCCCAGCGCGATAAGGCCCACCACCCACCAGCGCCGGTGCAGGCCCAGGAATGCGCGTTGGCTCACGGCATGCGTTCCACCGAGAGGGCCGAAACAATCGCCTTGCCCTTGCGCGTGGCAAAGCCAAGCGCGAGCCCGGGCGTGTCGAGTTGGACGGTAAAGCTGCGCTGGATCGCCTTGAGCTTGCCACCCGCGGCGGTGGCGATGTCCATGGCCTCGATCATGGGGCGACCATTGGCGGTGACATCGAAGATCCGTTCACCGGGCGCGGCAGAAGGTTCGACGAGGTCGAGGGTTACGCGATAGGTGCCGGGCCTCAAGGGCAGATGATAGGCAAATTCGCCTTCGCGGTAGGTCGCCAGCAGGTCACGGTCGGGTGATCCCTCGATTTTTACCAGCGTTGGCGGGCGATAGCGCGGGGTCAGGTCGGCAGTGCCCGCAGTGCCGCCCACAAAGAAAGCATCCGACCCGAAATGGCCCGCCCTCGATGGTGCCGCGATGACCGATCCGGCGTCGATACGGAAGGCATCGACCTGGCTGGGCGCAAGCACCCAGGATACGCTGTCGGTGACATCATGCCCGGCGAAGCTGCCGATGGCTGACAGGGCGTTGGCGCCGCTCGCCAGCTTCACGTCCTGCCACAGGCAGACATGCTGCGGGCAATCGCGCCGCTCACCCAATGCGCGCCCGTTGAGCGTCAATCGCGTGAAGGGCGCATTGGAATAGACCTTGACGTCGTTGACGCCATAGGCGCGATCCACATAGCGGCGGCCGGTGATATGCACCGTTGGCGCGCTCGACCATTGCGCGCGATAGAAATAGAATGCGTCCTTCTTGATCGAACCGTCAAAGCTGATCAGTCCCTTGGTGTTGATGTCGGTGGCATCGCCCTCGTGCCGGGCGACCGAGCTGAAATCGAAGCCGTTCCATACCCAGGTCGCCCACAGATAGGGACGCTGCGCCAGTTGCTTCCAGCTCTCCTCATGCAGCAGCGCCTGATATTCCTCGGGCTGCTTGTGGCCGCCTGCATCGATCGGCCCGCCCTCGGGGTTGTCGGTGTGAAGCGAAACGCCGCCGCCCGCGCCATATTCGGTCACCGCCAGCGGCTGGTCGGGGCGTTTGGCGTGCAACGTGTCGAGGCTCGTCCCCAGATCCTGCAACTGGCCATAGTACCAGCCATAATAGCGGTTGGCTCCAGACGTGTCGGTGATGCCTGCCACCAGAGGAACGCCGGGCATGTCATCATGTTCGCAGCATGTGGCCAGAGCGGTGGGGCGCGAGGGATCGAGGTCGTGAGCCAGACTGTTGAGATTGCGCAGCAGCGGCATGGGATCGGGCACCGCGCTGGTGCCATTGTTGAGGAAGCCGGGCCGGTTGGGGCCAAAGTCAACCTCGTTCGCAATGCCCCAGACGGCGACAGCGGCATGGTTGCTGTTCTGGGTGATCAACTCGCGAAGCTGCTGCCGGGCATTGGCGAGCAATCCTGGGCTCGCTTGCGTCTGCTTGTCCGACACGGTCCAGGCGGTGACGAGCGGCACTTCGTCCCATAGCACCACGCCGGCGCGGTCGGCCAGACGATGGATGGTCTCGCCATGCTGATAGTGCGAGAGGCGCAAGGCGTTCGCTCCCATATCGCGCACCGTGTTGAAGACCCTGGCGATCTCCGCATCGCTGGCCGCCCAGCCCGAGGTCATCGTGCCCTGGTGCAGCGCCACGCCGTGCAGTGGATAGGGCTTGCCGTTGAGGATGAAGCCGCGCTGCGGGTCGAGGCGCATCTGGCGGATGCCAAAATCCTGCACCACGCGGTCGATCCGGTTTCCTTGCGTATCGCGCAATTCAGCGACCAGCGTATAGAGATTGGGCGCGGCGACGCCTTGCCATAAACGGGGGTGGGGGACATGCAACCGGGTGAAAACCGAAGCTGTCGCACCTGCCTTCAGCGAGACCGTGCCGCCGCCCGAAGCGGCAGTCTGTCCTTTGGCATCGACCAGACGGACTGTCACACGATAGGGCCCGGTGACGGACTGGCTGCGCAACAGGGCCTTGACGTCAACCGTTGCGCCGGTGGCAGTCAACGCCGTGGTCCGGGCATAGACACCCGGCCCGCCGGCATCGAGCAGGTCGAACTGCGCGCCGCGCGTCACGATGAGGCTGGCGGGGCGGTAGATGCCGCCATAGACGAAGAAATCGCCGGTAAGCGGCAGGATGTCGGCCGTGGCGGCGCCCGGTGCGGGCTGGGTGTTGTCCACCTCGACCAGCACAATGTTATGGTCGCCGGTTTTCAGCGCATCGGTGATGTCGAAGCGAAAGCGCGAAAAACCGCCGTCATGCCGGCCGATAAAGGTGCCGTTGACCCAGATCTTCGCCGAACGGCTGACCGCATCGAACTGCAACCAGGCCCTTTCGCCCGCACGCAAGGGCGAGTGGCCGAGGTCGAGCTGATAGGTGGACAGGCCCTGCCGCTTGTCGATCGGCGGCCCTTGGCGCGTGATGCCGGTCTGCCTGTCATAGTCCCCGACGCGGTTCCAGCTATGCGGCAGAGTGACCGAGGTCCATGCCGCTGGTCCCTCCCCGGATTGCGCGCCGCCGGGGCGAAAGCTCCAGCCATTGTTGAGGGGGATGGTGATGCGGTCGCGTACGGCCTCGCGCGCCATGGCCGGATGGCCCGCCGTGGCCAGAAGCACACCTGTCAGCGCTGTGAGCCAACTCAACCGCATTTCTCTCCCCTTTTGTTGTGCTGTGTTCTTGTCGCTGCCCGGCGGGATGCCCGTCTCCGCCCGGGATCACCCGGCAAAGACGGGCCAAACCCGCTTACCAGTTCCACATCGTCCCATCTTCCAGACGGGCGACCGGCAGATAGGCCGGCTTGTATTCATATTGGGCCGCCAGCGTTTCATCGATGTCGACGCCGTGACCGGGGGTCTCGCCGCAATAGAGCAGGCCCTGCTCGAAACGGTAATCATGCGGGAAGACGGCGTCTGTCTCGGGCGTGTGGCGCATATATTCCTGGATGCCGAAATTGGGCACCCATGTGTCGAAATGCAGCGCCGTGCCCATGGTGACAGGCGAGAGATCGGTGGCACCATGGCAACCGGTGCGGATCTGGTACAAAGCCGCCAGATCGGCGATGCGCCGCAGATGGGTGACGCCGCCCGCGCCCACGATCGTCGCGCGAATATAGTCGATGAGCTGGTTCTGGATGAGGTCCTTGGCATCCCAGATCGTGTTGAAAATCTCTCCCACCGCCAGCGGGGTGGTGGTGTGCTGGCGCACCAGTCTGAAGGCTTCCTGATTTTCCGCCGGCGTCACATCTTCCAGCCAGAACAGGCGATAGGGTTCGAGCGCCTTGCCCAGTTGCGCTGCTTCGGTGGGTGAATAACGGTGGTGCCCGTCATGCAGCAGATGATGGTCGAAACCATAGGTCTCACGCAGCTTTTCAAACAGTTTGGGCACATAGTTCAGCGCCTTGTGCGTATCCCATCCGGTCAGGCTGGGCAGGGCGGCATCGGCCGGCTCGTAGAACAGCTTGCCCCGGCCCACGCCATAGGCGTCCTTGATGCCCGGCACGCCGGTCTGGGCGCGGATCGCCTTGTAGCCCATGTCGATGTACTGGCCCACGGCATCGACCGTTTCGGCAATGTCCGAGCCATTGGCATGACCATAGACCATCACACCATCGCGGCTGCGCCCGCCCAGCAGTTGGTAGAGCGGCATGCTCGCCATCTTGGCCTTGATGTCCCACAAGGCCACATCGACTGCGGCGATGGCGCGCATGGTGACCGGGCCGCGGCGCCAGTAGGCCCCGCGATAGAGATATTGCCAGATATCCTCGATCCGGCGCGGGTCCTTGCCGATCAGGCAGGGGATGACATGGTCCTCAAGATAGCTGACGACCGATTTTTCGCGCCCGTTCAGCGTGGCATCGCCGATACCATAGACCCCTTGGTCGGTCTCGATCTTGAGCGTGACGAAATTGCGCCCCGGGCAGGTGACGATGACGCGGGCGGACTGGATCTTCATGACTTTCTCTCGACCAATTCAGGGTATCTTGCCTTGGCATTGATCTGACCAATTGTCCATAATGCGTCAAATAAATTTCTTTCATGATTTGGCATTCAGTGCATTGATGGATGAGGCGGCTGGGAGCCACTTGTCCGCCAATCCCGCGTCTCTGCACCACAGCCGGCATGGATCTCTGGCGCACATCGCCCAGGCTCGATTCGCCGTAGTTGGCGATCGCGGCCATCAATGCCCTTGATTATCGCCGCGCAACAGGGCAATTGGTCAGGTCAAATCAACGGGCCCGGAAATCACCATGAGCGAAGTGCAGCGACAGTCCGACCGGCTTTACCAGGACCTCTACCGCAAATTGATGGTGGAACTGGAAAGCGGGCGCTATGCGGTGGGCGACAGGCTGCCCACCGAGCGCGAATTGGCCGCTGCCTACAACGTCAGCCGCCCGACCGTGCGCGAGGCCGTGATCGCGCTGGAAGTGCAGGGGCTGGTCGAGGTTCGGGTGGGCTCGGGCGCCTATGTGCAGCGTCTGCCCGGCAATGAGGGCACGCCCGGCTTCAACATCACCGCTTTCGAACTGACCGAAGCGCGCCTGCTCTTCGAGGGCGAGGCCGCCGCGCTGGCGGCCACCCAGATTACCGAGGAGGAACTGGCCGAACTGGACAGGCTGGTGGTGGCCATCGATCAGGAAAACAAAGTGCCCGAGGGTAGCCACAAGGCCGACCGCGCCTTTCATCTGACCATTGCCCGCGCCACGCGCAACGCGGCCGTTCTGGAAGCGGTGGAGCGCCTGTGGGAGCTGCGCGCGACCTCACCCGAAAGCGCGCTGCTGCATGAAAAGGCCCGCGTGGCCAACATCAAGCCGGTGGTTGATGAACATACAGCCGTGCTCAAGGCACTGCGCGATCGCGATCCGGTCGCCGCGCGTGGCGCCATGCGCGCCCATCTGAGCGCCGTGCTGGAAAGCCTGCTCTTTGCTACCGAGGAAAAGGCTATCCAGGAAGCTCGCCGCGCGGCACAGGCCAAGCGCGAGCGCTATGTCCGCGCCACCTCCTGACCAACGAGAAGAAGCTGCCCAATGTCTCATCGTCTCGACCTTCATCCCGATCGCCTGCTGCCGGTCGAACCCACCATCCGCAACATTGCGCGTGATCTTTATGCCAGCGTCGCAGCGCTGCCCATCGTCAGCCCGCATGGCCATACCGACCCGCGCTGGTTCGCGCAGAACGCGCCCTTCGGTGATGCGACCGAACTGCTGCTGCGCCCCGACCATTACGTGTTCCGCATGCTTTATTCGCAGGGCGTGCCGCTGGAAAGCCTGGGCATCGGCGCGTCGCGGGCCACCTATGACCCGCGCGAGGCATGGCGCATTCTGGCCCGCAACTGGCACCTGTTTCGCGGCACGCCATCGCGCATGTGGCTCGACTGGGTCTTTGCCGAGGCCTTCGGCATGGAGGTCATGCTGGATGAGGCCACCAGCGATCTTTATTACGACACGATCACCCAAAAACTGGCCACCAAGGACTTCCTGCCGCGCGCGCTGTTCGATCGCTACAACATCGAGGTGATCGCCACCACCGAAAGCCCGCTCGATGATCTGGCGTATCACGCCAGCATCATGGCGGACAATGCCTCGGGTGCCTGGGCGGGCAGGGTGGTGACCGCCTATCGCCCCGATCCGGTGGTCGACCCCGAATTCGAAGGCTTTGCGCAGAATCTCGTGCGTCTTGGCGAGCTGACCGGCGAGGACACCCATAGCTGGCAGGGCTATCTGGCCGCCCATCGCAATCGCCGCGCCTTTTTCGCGCGGCATGGCGCCACCAGCACCGACCATGGCCACCCCACCGCCCGCACCGCCAACCTGTCGACGGTGGAGGCCGAGGCACTGTTTGCCCAGGTGGTACGCGGCACGGCCAGCGCCGAGCAGGCCGAGCTGTTCCGCGCCCAGATGCTGACCGAAATGGCGCGGATGAGCCTGGCCGATGGCCTGGTCATGCAGATCCATCCCGGTTCCATGCGCAACCACAACCAGCGCGTGTTCGAAAACTTTGGCCGCGACAAGGGCGCCGACATCCCGACCCGCACCGATTATGTCCATGCCCTCAAGCCCCTGCTCGACACGCTGGGCAATGAGCGCGACCTCTCGATCATCCTCTTCACGCTGGATGAAACAAGCTATGCGCGCGAGCTGGCGCCGCTGGCCGGCCATTATCCCTGCCTGAAGCTGGGCCCGGCCTGGTGGTTCCATGACAGCCCGGAAGGCATGCGGCGTTTTCGCCTCTCCACCACCGAAACCGCCGGTTTCTACAACACTGTCGGCTTCAATGACGACACGCGGGCCTTCCTGTCGATCCCCGCGCGCCACGATGTGGCGCGGCGCATCGATTGCGGTTTCCTCGCCACGCTGGTGGCCGAGCATCGCCTCAAGGATTGGGAGGCGGCCGAGCTGGCGCATGAGCTGACCTATGGTCTGGTGAAGAAGGCCTACCGCCTGTGAGCCGCCTGTCACGCGGTGCCATGCCGCAGGGCGCCGCCCGCCCCGCCTATGATCGCACCGGCAAGGCTGTGGGCATCCTTCATTTCGGGCTGGGCGCCTTCACCCGCGCCCATCAGGCCTGGTACACCGACCGCGCCATGGAACTGGACGGCGGCGACTGGATGATCGTGGGCGTCTCGATGCGCTCGAGCGATGTTGCCGAGCAGCTCAACCCGCAGGATGGGCTCTACATGCTGGCGGAGCGTTCGGGTGAGGGCACCTCGCTACGTCTCATCGGCAGCATTGCCCATGTGCTGCTGGCCGGGGCCGATCGCGCGGCCATCATCGATCATCTGGCCGCCCCCACGACCCATATCGTCAGCTTCACCGTCACCGAGAAGGGCTATTGCCGCAGCGCCGATGGCAGGCTCGATCAGGCTTTGGCCGAGCGCGGCTTTTACCCCTTGCTGGCCGAGGGGCTGGACCGGCGGCGGCAGGCGGGGCTATCAGGGCTCACGCTGATGTCCTGCGACAATCTGGCCGACAATGGCCATCAGTTGCGCGCCCTGTTGCGCCAGTATCTGGCCACGCGTGACGCTGGCCTGCTGGCCTGGTTCGAGACGCATTGCACCACGCCCTGCACCATGGTTGACCGGATCGTGCCTGCCACCACCGCGCAGGACCGCGCCTGGCTGGAAGGCATCACCGGCCTGCGGGACGAAGGCGCGGTGGTGACCGAGCCTTTCAGCCAATGGGTGATCGAGGATGCCTTTGCCGGTCCGCGTCCCGCCTGGGAGCGGGTGGGCGCGCAGATCGTGGGTGATGTGACGCCCTATGAGACAGCCAAGCTGCGCATGCTCAATGGCGCTCATTCGGCGCTGGCCTATCTGGGGCTGGAGCGGGGCCATACCTTCGTCCATGAGGCGGTGGCCGATCCGGCGCTGCGCGCCTTGATCGAGCGGATGATGCTGGCAGAAGCCGCGCCCACCATCGAGGCCGGGGCCGGGCAGGATCTGCCCGCCTATGCCCAGGCGCTGCTGGCGCGTTTTGCCAATCGCGCGCTTGACCATCGGCTGATCCAGATCGCGATGGATGGCAGCCAGAAGATCCCGCAGCGCTGGCTGGCGACGCTGGCCATCCACCAGCGGGCCGGGCGGGACTGTCCCGCCATTCTGACGGCGCTGGGCGCATGGCTGCGCCATGTCCGCGGCGATGTCCGCCCCGTCGAGGACCCGCGCGCCGCCGATCTTGCCGCCGCCTGGGCCCGGCATGGCGAGGAGGGCGTGGTTGAGGCCATACTGGGCAAGGGTGGGCTGGTCCCCTCCGAGTGGCGGCCCGATGTCACCTACGCTGAGTTGCCTATGGCTCAGGGTCAATCTGCAAGAGCGAAGTGAAGCGTGTTATTCTTCGAGGGTTTCAGCGATCTGTCCTGTCTGGCCGGGCCGGAAGCCGGTCATTCAGGAGCGGCTTCATAAAGATGGTGTATACCGGGCATGCGCCCCAGCGAGTCCGTTGATGAGGGCGAGCCTATGAGCGTGATGAAACCTTGCCTTGGTGCGGGAGGGTGGCAGCGCCAAGGGCGCGCGGTGTCCGGCAAGGCCCACCTCACGCTTGTCCAGCCGATTTGGCAACTCATGCCATGGGCAAGACAGCAAGACACTGACAGTGGCCAGCCGAGTGCGACAGGCGGCACCGGTCAGGGCGTTTGGGCGTGATCCAATTTGGGCATGAGGTAAAATTCCGGTGTATTGCGCCCGTCGCGATCAAGCGGGGGGACGCCGGTGGTCGAGATGTAACGAGCCATGAGAGTCTCGGTCATTGTGTCCTTCACGGCTTTCATCTTTGGCTCGTCGATCAGATTGCGCAGCTCCATGGGGTCGCGCTTGCGGTCATAGAGCTCGGATTGCCCTCCTGGCCGCGCCACGAACTTATAGGCCGCGGTGGTCACGGCCGCAGCACGCCGCACGGTGGCCGGGTCCTCGGTCTGAAGATCGTGTTTGGCGGTGTAGAGATTGGGAGGCCCTTCCATGGGCGGCTCAAAGGCTTGCGGCTCGAAACTGTCATAGCCCGCCTCGGTGTAGGCCGCGCGGTTGGGATCTCCTGGCGCACCCTTGAGCTGGGGCATCAGGCTGCGGGCGAAATGGGTGTGGCGGGCCTTGACCTGTCCGGCCTCCAGCATGGTGGCCATCACGTCATAAAGTTCCACCATCTCGGGCACGACATGGCCTTGTGTGCCGCCCGGCATGCGCATGATCAGCGGCACATGGGTCAAAGTGGCCTCAAGTCCGCCGGGCCATTTCTCCACCAACCCGTAGTCGCCCGCGTAATCGCCATGGTCGGATGAGGCGATGACCATGGTGTCGCTGGCTCGACCGGTCCGCTCAAGCGCTTCCATCAATTCGCCGAACATCCAGTCGGCATAGCTGACCTGACCGTAATAGGTGGCTCTGACCTTGCGGAAATCGGCATCATTGGCCTGATCGAGATGGTAGGCCTTGCGCACAAGATCATGGAACAGCGGTTTTTTGGCCAGGCCCGGCGGGGCAAGGGGCGGCAGGGCCTCCGGCTTGTAAAGATCGCTGAACCCCTGAGGGGCAAGGTAGGGCGGATGGGGCTGGTTCAGGGCAATGAACAGGCAGAAGGGCTTGTCCTGCTCGCGCCGCTCGAGAATTTTGAAGGCGCGCTCAAGCAGCTTGTAGTCCGAGGTCGCCTTGCGGTCGACCTTGGCATCGATCAGCATCAGGTCCGGCTTTTTGAGATCGAAGGGGGCACGCGGTCCGCTCCACCCGCTTGCTTCGCCATGCCATTCGGTCAGGCTGAGGGGGAAGCTTTCGGCGGCCAGAGCATCGTTCTTGCCCAGCCAATAGGTGTCGTACCCGCCATCTTTCAAATAGCGGAACAGGTTGGGCTCGTCGCGGCGCAGGAAGTAGTAAAGGCTGCGATGCCCGGTATTGGCCACCGGCAGGCCGGTCAGCAGGCTGCACCGCGAGGCGCCGCAGACGGGATATTGCACATGGCATTGGGAGAACAGCGTTCCCTGCCGGGCGAAGGCATCGAGGTTGGGCGTGCGGCACACCGGGTTGCCATAGGCGCTGAGCGCGTCGGCCCGGCATTCATCCATAAAGAACAGGATCATGTTGGGGCGGGACGCTCCCGTTCCTGTCCCCGCCGCCAGCGCAGGGCCCACCATGGATCCGGCGAGGCCAACCGCAAGCCCGCTCAACACGTCCCGGCGACCCAGGCTCGACGATTTCCAAGAAAAATTGGACATGGATGTACCTTTCAGTCCCTGAGCGCGCCGCCTGTGACGCGCAGCTGGTTTTCCTTGCGGAAGAAGTCGAATTTGTTTCGATCAGGCCAGGCCGCCAGTTGAGCATCCCTTCCCAACCTTAGCAGAACCGGCGCCGAGGGCACATAGGGCTGCCAATGCAGCAAGGCGGTGTCAGGGTCTCCGCTGCGCGCGAAGGCGACAAGCGATTGCGTCATCGCGTGGCTGAAGGCGCGGTCCGCAGGGGTCCAGGCCCGCGTTTGGCGATAGCGGTTGAAGCTGTCGAGCGTTCCCAGCCAGAAGGGCACCCCTGACGTATGATAGGCGCCGGCTCTCGCCGGATCGAGATCCGAGAACACGGCGTGGGGCGCGTAACTGTGGGGCCGCGCGAATTCATACGTATAGACCTTTGCGTGACCATGCGCAGCCAGCGCATCGGCCCACAGCCCCATCGATGACGCCATCGTGCTGTCACGATCGGCGGCGCGGGCCTGGTCCCGGGCTTCCTCATCGGTGCTGGCGGGATAGAGAGCGAGGAACCGGGCAGCGCGGTCACGGTAGCGAGCCTCGACCTTGGCCCTGTAATCAGCCAGACCCTTGACCGCGCCCAGCCCGCCAAAGGACTCATCATGCGTGAAACCCAGTAGCGCGGGTACATTATGCTCACCGCCGCGGGCAAAGACCTGCTCCACGCTTTCGGGCAAAACATAGCCATCTTGCGACGGACCGATTTTCGGCGCGTCGGGCGTGCGCGGCACCACGATGCGGTCGGCGGGCATGGCGCGCAATTCGGCAAGGCTGTGGGCCTTGAGCACGGATTGCAGCTTGAGCCCTTCCTGCTCGGCATCGGCCAGCGGCTCATTGGCGCTTGGTCCTCCTGCGGCCGCGCCGCTCATGCCCACCACGCGCGTGAACAATCCGGCGGCCAACGGGCTGGCCTGCAAGGTCTGCACCGACATCGACCCGGCCGACTGGCCCATGATCGTGACATTGGCCGGATCGCCGCCAAAGCGCGCGATGTTGCGCCGGACCCATTTGAGCGCGGCGATCTGGTCAAGGAAGGCGTAATTGCCCGAAGTCTTGTGCGGCGATTCCGCCGAGAGTTCGGGATGGGCCAGGAAGCCCAGAGCGCCCAGGCGATAGTTGAAATTGACGAACACGGCCCCTTCGCGCGCCACCGCTTCCCCACCGTAAAGAGGCATGCTGGACGAGCCGATGTAGAAGCCGCCGCCGTAAATATAAACGATCACGGGCGCTTTCCTGATCCCCGGCCGGGCCCAGACGTTGAGGTAAAGGCAGTCCTCGCTGGTAATTTCGGCCCCGGAATATTGATTGGCCATCAGATTGCGCTGGGGCTGCATGCACTGGGGAGCATAGCGGTCGGCGTGGTAGGTGGTGGCCCAGGCCGCGACAGGCTGGGGATCTTTCCACCGCAGGTCGCGCACTGGCGCGGCGGCAAAGGGGATGCCGAGATAGGCATCGACGCCTGAGGACAGGGAGATGCCCTGAACCTTGCCACTATCGATGGAAACGAGGGGCTGACGGGCCGCCGCGCTTGTTGCGGCATATGTGGGGGAAAGGGGGGCGAGGGAGAGGGAGAGCGCAAGCCTGAGCTTCATGGGTTGGGCACCTTGTATTGACCTGAGAAAACCGTTCACAGGCTGCCTCCCCCCGGGGCTGCCTTATGCCGGGCAACGCAGGTCGCCCGGCATGATCGGTCATCAGAACTTGAAGCGGACGCCGCCTTTGTACGTGCGGCCCATCAGGTCATAATAGGCGCTGCCGTTGGCAGGCAGCGGCGGATCCTTGTCGAACAGATTGCTGATGTTGAAGTAGAGCGTGAACTGCTTGGCCGCGCCAAAGCTGTAGCGCAGGCCGATATCGAGATAGGCCACCGCCGGGATGCGGTTGTTGCTGATGCTGGTGGTCAGCGTGGGATCATATCCGGCCTGATCGGGCCCATACAGACCATTGTTCTGCAACGAAGGCGAGACGTAACGCACATTACCATTGAAGCCGAACCGGCCGACCTCATAATCCAGCGTGGTGTTGATCAGCCAACTGGGCAACCCCGCCGGCCCGCCAAAGGAAGCGCCGGTCTGCCCCGCCCGGTCGATACCGTTGGGAAACAGGGTGGACACGTCAGTTGACGACCAGAACGACATGACATGGGTGGCCATGGTGTTGACCGTCAGCATACCCTTCAGTCCGATCTCGTCGAGCGGCTGACGATAGGTTGCCTGCAGGTCGATGCCCCGCGTACGGAAGGAGGCGACATTGGCCGTGACCCCGCGCACGCCGGTCATCTGCCCGGCGACCGGATCATTGTTGGCAAAGGTAATGAGCGAGCACCAGGAATTGCCGGAGTAAGTCCCGCCGATGAAGCAGTTGTTGACCACGCCTTGTGTACTGGTCGAGGTGATCGCGTCCTGGATGCGGATGTTATAGTAATCCACTGACAATTGCAGTTTGCGGAAGAAGGTAGGCTGCCAGGTGGCGCCCACTGTCTGGGTGATCGACTTTTCGGGCTGCAGATTGGGATTGCCGCCCACAATGAAGCCGGCATTGTTGGTGGGCCGCGCCACGCCGACACGCGGATCGGTGGGCAGGGGCAGCGACTGGGTCTGGGGCGTGTAGAGTTCGATGAGATTGGGCGCGCGGATATCGCGCGAACGCGTGGCGCGCAGCATCAACCCGCTACCGACCTTCCAGGTCAGCCCCGCCTTCCAGGTCACCACGCTGCCCGAAGTGCTGTAGTCGGTAATGCGCGCGGCGCCGTTGAACTCCACCTCCTTGGCGAAGCGGACATCGCGCAGCAGCGGCACAATGGTTTCAATATAGGCTTCCTTCACGTTCTGGCTGACGGTCGGCAAGGACGCACCTGTGCCCGTGAGCCAGCCCGACGCCTGCGAGATGGGATCCGTCGCCAGTCGCACCGATTCCCTGCGGAACTCAGCGCCAACGCCAATCGAGACCGGCCCCGCCCAGGTCGAGAAGGGTTCGCCTTGCAGGTTGGCCGACACATCGTGCAGCGTTGTTTTCCCAGAGCCCGTTGACGTGCCCAGAATGTAGTTGGCCGCCGCAGAAGACACGTTGGCGGAGCCAAGGATGTTGATGGGCACACAGCCGGCTGCCGTTGCGGCCGCGCTGCGGCATACGATCTGTCCGCCGACACTGACCGCATCGAGCGCATTGGCGAAATTGGCATTGTTGAACGTGTTGCTGATCGCCACATGAGAGGTGTTCTGGCCGTAGAGATAGCCAAAGTCCCATTTCCAGTTGGTCCCGAAGCGGCCCTGCAAGCCGGTTTGGACGCGAACCAATTCGTTCTGGATGGTGCGCACACTGGGTCCGAAATCCTGGCCTGAATAGCCCAGGGACAGACCGCTGGCTGGAACCAGAGCCAGTTGCGCGGGCGTCAGCGCCTGCGCCAGATAGGCATTGTCCTTGGCAATTTTGAGAGCCGGGCCAGCGCCCGCCCCGTCGCGCCGGACGAGAATGATCCCCGTGGTCTTCACGTTGGAATAGAGCGGCTCGATGAAGGCGGTGAGGTTGTCATTGATCTCATAGGACACCTTGCCCATCGCATTGTAACGCGTCTGGGCCGGGCGCAACTGCTGGGTGTTGAGATTGTTGATCCCCGCTGCCGTATTGGCGGCAAGTGCGGCGGGCGTGAAGAAGTCGAGGCTCGAGGTCAGGTTGCTCAAGCCCCGGCTGAATGTGGCGGTCGTCACGCCGCCACCGGCCTTGGGCACAAAGGCCAAGCCCTGCAATGCGCCGGCGGTAAGGATCAGGCCTCCGCTGGTCGCCGTCCCATAGTAATTTCCGTTGGGCCCCACCACCGTATAGGGTGTCCCGGCCGGGCGATTGGCGATGCTCTGGCTACCCCATCCCTCGCGTCCCCAGGCGCGAGCGGTGTTGTAATAGGCCGTACCGCCATCGTCGTTATATTCCCCGCCGATGACAAAATGGCCGCGACCATCGGCAAAGCTGGTGCCATAGGCCAGGGTGGCGTATTTGTCCTTGGCGTCGTTATAGCGGGTCTGGCTGTATTGCACCGAACCCTTCAGCCCGGTGAAATGATCGTCGATCTGGAAGTTGATGACGCCGGCGACGGCATCCGACCCATAGGCGGCAGAGGCGCCGCCGGTGACGACATCGGAATTCTTGATCAGCACCGTGGGAATGACATTGAGGTCGGTGGTGCCTGCCGAGGTGGTAACGCCAGGGATGATGGTTTGCGGCATACGGCCCCGGTCCAGCAGCACCAGCGTGCGGATCGGGCCCAGGCCGCGCAGGTCGGCCAGATAGGCGCCCGTATTACCAATCCCGCCCGCGTTGGGCGAGACCCCCGCGCGAAAGGCCGGCACGCTGTTGAGCGCATCGCCAATGTTGACAATCGCCCGCTGCAAAACAGAGTCCTGGTTCACCACTGTTGTGGGCGTGGGCGAGGTGTAGCCGTCGCGGGCGATGCGCGAGGCAGTCACCACAATGTCCGCTGCGACCGGCGCATCGGCAGCTTTGGCCGACGGTGCCGGCGCGCCGTCCTGCGCGAAGGCGGACAAGGGCAGGGCCATGGCGGCCACCCCGGCCAGCAGAGCGCAGCGCTTTTGCCAGAGGTTCGACGATTCCGGGGTCGCCCCAAGACCAAGGTGATGCACGATATAATCCTCCCCTTCGGCTGTCCAAATGCCGTTATTGGTTTGACCTTTTTTACCCTCATGCTATCAGCTTCGATAACGATAATTATGATTGTATATCCATCGACAAATGTGATGATCGATGCGGGTCACCATACCGAATCTGCTATCTTGCGGGCACGAAAAGGCCCCGATGTGCGCGGTTCCATGAGCGAGACCGATGTGTCGCGTCTGAGAGGAGAAGAAAGGCCGATCAGCATGCCTTGGCAAAGGTCGCTCGTCGCGTGCCCTTATTTCTCTTTCCCTTTGGACGGATAGCGGCAGATTTGGTGTGACCAGATTTCAGCTGGCACGACAAATGCTGTGTTGATTCCGTTGGGCGTGTGCCTATCATCGATACGGTATGGCCCAGCCGTGTCTGACTGCCGCGACGAGGGAAAGCTGATGCGACTTGACCAATTCGACCTGAATCTCCTGATCGCCTTTGACGTGCTGCTGCGCGAACGCAATGTGACGAAGGCGGCCAACAGCCTCCACATGACCCAATCAGCGATGAGCGCCGCGCTCAAGCGCCTGCGCGAATCCTTTGGCGATGACATTCTTGTGCAGCATGGGAAAAAGATGATCCCGACCGCCCGGGCGGCGGCCCTGGCTCCCGACATCAGCGCCGCGATCCAGAGTCTGCGCAATCTCATCACTTCGGGCACGGGTTTTGATCCGGCCGTATCGGCGCGTCGCTTTCGTATTGCCGCCTCTGACTATATTGCCACGGTTCTTATCGTCCCCTTGCTGCCTGACCTGCAGCAGGCTGCGCCCCGCATCGAGTTTGAACTGCTGCTGCCAGACTCCAATTCGGGCAGGGCCATGGATAATGGCGAACTCGACCTCATGCTCACCCCCGAGCAATACACGGCCAAGGATCATCCCAGCGATCTGCTGTTCAGCGAGCGCCATGTGGTGATCGGATGCGCGTCCAATCCCGTCTTTCAGAGCCCCTTGACCGTCGAGAGCTTCGAAAGTTGCGGCCATGTAGCCCTTGAGATCCACCGTTCCCCGACCTTCGTTGAAATGGCGATCAAGGCGGCCGGAGACCGCCGCAGGATCGAACTGGTCGCATCCTCCTTTCTGCAGGTGCCCTGGATGTTGCGCGGAACCAACCGCCTGGCGCTGATCCCTGAGCGGTTGGCGATGGTGCTTGCCGCACCGCTCTCATTGGCCATCGCGGATTGCCCGATCAAACTGCCGGCGATGAATGAGATGATGCAATATCATTCGGCCCGTGCCGGTGATCCTGGCCTGTTGTGGCTGCGTGAACGCCTAATGGCGGCAGCTGGCCTCAATCGCTGATTTTGCCGAAGATGTAATCGGCGCAGCGTCTTCATGCAGGCTCCCTTATTAACTCATACTTTTTGGTCCGACCTATTTGGCCTTTGGTTGAACATTTGAGCTAACCAATTTTCGATCCCACCACAGGGAAGATCAAGCGCCGCCGGCACCTGGCACCAATCGGCTGATCGGGGCAATGTCGGCGGGTCAGCGCAGCCTCACCGACCCCACTGGCTATCACAGAGGTATCAAGGCAATTGCCCGTCCTGGTCTGGCCCGAAATAGGAGGGTCTCAAGTCACCTCTCGAGACGATGATGGTTTGCAGCACCAGCGTGGGGTCGATCATGGCGATGGTCAGCACATGGCGACCCGGGCGGTTGGCATGCACCACGCATCGCATGGCGCGCGCGTTGCCCGCAGTGTTGGCCGGATGCCTCGATCCCAGAAAATCTTCAGCGGCGCCGTTCTCCGCCGTGAACACCGTGGCGCTGACGGGGGGCTGATCGTCCAGCGCCACCGCCACCGAGAGCCGCATGCCGGGAATGACCTCAAGCGTGGGGCTGGTGACCAGATCGACATGATAGTCGCCCGGCGCACCGAGAAATACATCATACTCCAGCCTGGGTGAGCGGGATGGATCGGGGAAGGAGGGGGCCGTCACCGGAAAGATCGACATGGCTGCGGCAAACCTGCCGTAATCCGGGATGCTTTCCCACCGCACGCCATTGACAGGAATTGATCGGTGAAAGGCGGTAACGGGGATGGAGAAGGCGCCGGTCAAGCCGCCAAAGCATGCTTGCGCTTGCCGTTCCTGCTCCGGCGTGGCGCGCAAGGCAGTGAGCGTTGCCTCGATGGTCTTGCCCGTTTCGCGGCATGCCACCGTCACGGTCGCCTGCGATGATCCCGGCGGTAGATGCTGCCAATCCACATCGATCCAGAAACGGCGATCCGCTGCCGACATGCTGAAGGCTTGCTCCTCGCGGATCGTCACCCATGGCCTGTCGGCCGTGACGGCAAAGCTCACCGGCTGCGTGCCACGCGCAAAGGCTTCCAGCCAGGTCGGGCGGCGGGTGATGCTGTCGAGGGGGAGAAGCGCGGGCGGCAGATAGAAGCCGGGCCAGGAATGCGCGCTTCCCTCGACACAGATGCCGAATTCGGCGCCTTCGGGCACAGCGATCTCGGCGATGGCGGGCATGATGTCGGCTTCGGGCGGATACCAGTCGAAATAGCCGATGTGCGTCTGGTCCATCATGTGGTCCCATTTGCCACCCGACATGGTGTGGTTGTAATAGTCCCGCAGTGTTGCGTCATAGTGGAAGCGGCGCTTGACCTCCTCACCCTCCAGCCGCGTGCTGGACCGGGCCTGACGGGCGAAACGGGTGTTGCGGGCCGCCGCGACATAGAGGTTGGTAAGGTTGGCGCAGGCCCGCACGGGATAGAGCACGAGCTGGTAAAAGGCGTCTCGCTGGTCGGGCGCGAGGGCGCCGTTAACGGCATCGGCGCGGCGCACCAGCTCGTCCCAGGCGGCACAGACGCGCTCGGCTTCGCGGTAATTTTCCAGGCTATAGGTGTCGGGCGTCAGTTGCTCGGGCTTTCGCCAAGCATTGTATTTGGCATAGCGGGACAGCAGAAAAGCGATGTCCTCGGCATGGGTCTCGCCGAACTGGCAGGCAGCCCAGTCGCGCGTCCATGCCGCGATCTTGTCCTTGTCCACCTTCGCCGGGTCCCAGGCCATGGCGATGAAGAACTCGATCGGCAGTTCGAGCGGCTTGAGATCGCCGACATTGGCGATCCAGATCTGGTTGGCGCCATATTCATGCGCCAAATTCATCTGCTCCCAGATCTTGGGCAGCGGATTGGAGTTGATCCACTGGTAGGAAAACGGGCCACCGTGCATGTCCATGTGGAAATAGATGCCAAAGCCACCCTTGCGCCCCTTTTCAGAAGGCAGCGGCAGGCGCCGCAGATTGCCTACATTGTCGTCGGCAAACATCAGGGTGACATCGTCGGGCAGCTTTAGCCCGGCGTCGTAATATTTGTAGACCTCGGTAAAGAGCACCCAGACCTGCGGCACCTGATCGGCAGGCTTGCCCATGCCTTGCGCGATCAGGCTGCGCTGGTCGCTGATGATCTGCTCCAGCAAGGCGACGTCCGATTTCAGGCTGCCGCTGCTTTCGAGCGCGGTGTCGCCATCGCCTCGCATGCCGACGGTGACGATCACCTCATGGTCGCGGTTGCGCTCGATCCCTTCGCGGAAGAACTGGCGGATCGGCTCGCGGTTGGTGGCATAGTTCCACTGGCCATTGCCCATATGCGCCTTGCGGTCGGTCCAGTCCTTGTGCGCGCGCATCATCGGTTCGTGATGTGACGTGCCCATGACGATGCCGTATTCCTGCGCGAGGCGGGGATTGTCGGGGTCATCCTCGTCGAAGGAATTGTTCCACATGGCCGGCCACAGATAGTTGACGCGCAGCCGCAGCAGCAATTCGAACAGCCGTGCATAGAATTTCGCATTCATGCCGCCGAACTTTTCGCTGGTCCAGCCGCTCAGGCAGGGGGCCTCGTCATTGAGGAAAATGCCGCGATATTTGACCGCCGGCGGCCCCTGCACATAATGGCCATAGCTCACCCGCACATGGCTGCGGCGGACCACCGGAACATCGGCCCACCAATACCAGGGGGATACGCCGATGGTGCGCGACAGATCATAAATGCCATAGATGGTGCCGCGCTTGTCGCTGCCCACGATGACCAGTGCCTCGGCCACGCCGGGGAGCGGGTTGGCCACGGTCTGCAGGCTGAAGGCCTCCCACTGGCCGCGGATTGCGGAAACGTCGAGCTTGCCGCTGGCCGCCATGGCGTCGATCAGCGGACTGTGGCCAAGAGCACCGACGAGAATGATACGATGGGGGAGGGCCTTCGGGTCTTGCAGGATGCGCGCCTGGCTGCCGGTGACTCGCCCGATGTCGGCGGAAAGATCGGCGGCGGCGCGGCGCACGCCCGGAAAATCTGTCGGATCGACGAAGATCGGTGTCACGCCGCCCGCATCCAGCGTGATGTCAAAGCCCGGCTTTTGACGGTTGAAACGCACGGCGGCGGCCAGCGGGGAAGCGAGCAGTCCCGCCGCCATGGTGGTCTCGATCATCCTGCGCCTTGTGAACATCTTATTATCCTCTCGCGCAGAACGCATGTGAAGCGGGCATCGGGCCCTTCAGGCCATCGCCATGAGTGTATTGATGGATCAACCCATGCCAGGCCGGCAATGGCCTGGCTGACACGCCCGACCCTAAACCGCCGTCAGACAATTTGCCAGACCATTTCGGCATTTATCTGTTTGACCACAGGCATCGGTTTGGCGATTTGTAGTGGCGGCTCGCGTCGATCGGTGGCAGAGAGACGCAAAATGATAGCGCACCCATTGCTCGCCTTTGGCGGCAGGTCATTCGAAGAGGATTTGCGATGCATGATGATCGACTGAAACTGTCCAGGCGCGTGCTTCTGGGGGCCGTGGCCGCTTCAGCGTTGATCACGCCGTTCTCTTCCATGGCTGCGCCGATCATGGCGATGCGGTTTGCATTGGTGTCGGGCGGGCGGCCCATGGACATCCTCATCGACGAGAAGACCGATCCGGCCATTGAGCATGTCGCGCAAAGCTTTGCTGCCGACCTTGAACGGGTGAGCGGCACCAGGCCGCAACTCATGCGGGGGCATGCCGAAGGCGTGCGTGGCCCACTGGTGATCATCGCGGCCAAAGGCCAGAGCGCCATTGTCGAGAGGATGGTCGCGGCGGGCAAGCTCTCGATCCAGGATCTCGATGGACAGTGGGAGGCCTTCCGCCGCATCGTGGTAAGCAATCCCTTCCCGGGCGTGCCACAGGCACTGGTCATCGTCGGATCAGACCGGCGCGGCGCCGTGTTCGGAACCTATGATCTTTCCGAGCGCATGGGCGTTTCCCCCTGGCACTGGTTTGCCGATGTGCCGGTGGCCCGGCGCCGTGACCTGACGCTGGCCTTGCCGACCGCGCTTGACCGCCCCAAGGTGCGTTATCGCGGTTTCTTCATCAATGACGAGGACCCGTGTCTCAGCGGCTGGGCCGCCAAGAAGTTCGGCGGCGTCAATTCAGCCATGTACGCCCATGTTTTCGAACTGCTGCTGCGGATGAAGGGCAATTATCTGTGGCCTGCCATGTGGGGCAAGGCCTTCGCGCTCGACGATCCCAAAAGCATGGTGCTGGCCGATGCCATGGGCGTGGTGATGGGCAATTCCCACCATGAGCCCATGCTGCGCGCGCAGGCCGAATGGCACCGGGGCAAGGAGGGTGGCATCACCGGCGGCCCGTGGGATTATAGCCGCAACGCGGAGAACCTGCGCGCTTTCTGGCGCGGCGGGATCGAGCGCATGATGTCGAAGGGCGATGGGAAGGGGTATGAGTCGGTTGTCACCGTGGGCATGCGCGGCGATGGCGACGAGGCCATGGCCGCCGGAACCGCCACCGAGCTGCTCGAGCGCATCGTGCATGACCAGCGCGCCATCATCGCCAATGTGACGAAGCGACCAGCCTCGGAGCAGCCGCAGGTCTGGGCGCTCTATAAGGAAGTGCAGGAGTATTACGACAAGGGCATGAAAGTGCCTGATGACGTCACCCTGATGTTCTCCGACGACAATTGGGGGCAGATCCGGCGCCTGCCAAAGCTCGGCGCGCCGCCGCGCAAGGGCGGGCAGGGGATTTATTATCATTTCGATTATGTCGGCGTGCCCCGCAATTACAAATGGATCAACACCAACCAGATCGAAAAGATCTGGCAGCAGATGGATCTGGCCTATCGTCGCGATGCGCGGGCGATGTGGATGATCAATGTGGGCGACATCAAGCCCATGGAATATCCGCTTGGTTTCATCATGGCGATGGCCTGGGACCCTGAGGCCATGACGCCCTCTGCCTTGGCGGCCTATCCGCGCCGTTGGGCGGAGGCCACCTTCGGCCCGCAGCAGGCTGATGCGATCGGCGAACTCATCACCAGCTACAGCAAATACACCGCCCGGCGCAAACCCGAGCTGATCGACCAGAACAGCTTTCCCCTGGGCGGCATCAGGCCCGACGGGCTGGATGGCGGCGAGTTTGGCGACTATGTCGCGCAGTGGGACGCGCTGGAGGAGCGCATGATGGCGGCGCGCGCCCGGTTGGAGCCCGAACAGCTCGATGCCTATTACCAGTTGCTGGAATTTCCGATCGCCGCGATGGCCAACCTCTACCGCATGTATTACGGTGCCGCCTGGAACACGCTGCTGGCCTCGCGCAACGATCCGCGCGCCAATTATTTCGCCCATCAGGTCGAGACAGCGTTCAAGCGCGATTCTGACCTGACCGCGCGCTATCACACCATCAACAATGGCAAGTGGGATGGCATGATGGCGCAGGTCCATATGAGCTATGTCATCTGGAACGACCCCACCCAGCAGACCATGCCCAGCGTGTCACGCGTTGGCGCCGATACGCCGAGCGACCGGCTCCATGCTCGGCCTGCTTTCGTGGCCCCGGCGATGCCTGACGACGTCGTCACGCTGGAAGCGGTGGATTTCACCCGCGCGAACCATGGCAAGGGCCTGCGCTGGACGCCCATTGCCGATCTTGGGCATGGGAAGGGCGCGGTGGTCGCCCTCCCGCAAGGGCAGGCACCGACGGAGCAAAGCGACGGGGTCAGCCTCGATTATGACATTCTGGTCAAGCGAGCGGGCCCGGCGCAGCTTACGCTGTATCTGGCCCCCACGCTCGATACGTCAGGCGGGCCGGGCGATCGTATCGGCGTGTCACTCGACGATGGCCCCATGCAGGTGCTTCAGGCGCATCTGGAGGCAACGGGCGGCGCGCAGGACACTCCGACCAAAAAGCTGTGGGCCCGGTCGGTCTGCGACAACATGATGCGGCTGACGACGCAAATAGGTCCAGTTGCAGCCGGGCGGCATAGGCTGCGGGTATGGCGCCTGGATGACAATATGGTGTTGCAGAAGATCAAGCTTGAATCTGTCACGTCCTGATAGGTCGCCGATGGGCGGTGCGAGCGTCCTTTGCAGGCTGGTGAAACGGGTTGCGCAATGGGTTTTTGTTGGATGTGGATTTGTAGCACCCTTTTACGGTCCATTTTGCGGCATTCAGGCGCAGTTATCCCCTCAGGATCAGCTTGCAGATACGCCACGTCCAAGGTGGCCGGACAGGGAAACTTCCCTGCCGGCATGCCGTGATTCCGGGCGGCAGGGTGATAGATGGCCGTGAGGCGGTTGGCGCGCGGAAGGCTAAGGAGGGGCCGACCGATCATTCTGGCTTCGCCGATGAAAATGATCGGCATATCCATGTCTTCTACGCCAGTGCCTGCCTACATAACGAGATGGAGGCGAAGGCCCTGACATGAGACGACAGCAGAATCGAAAAATATGTGCACCACGATGTCACGATGCACTTTCCTGACTCGTCAAATCAATGAGTGCCGATGGTCGGCGCCATTGGTGAGGAAAGCATCATGCCCGAGATAAAGCGTGTGAATTGGTCGGACATCGCACCAGGAGGTGCCAAGGCGCTCTTCGGGGTCCACCGTTATGTGACACAGCAAACCAATCTCTCCGAAGAACTGATTCACCTCGTTTTTCTGCGTGTTTCACAGATCAATGGCTGCGCCCATTGTATAGACATCCACACACGCGACTTGCTCAAGACCATGTCGATCGACAGAGTCGCGCTGGTTCCGGTCTGGGCCGAGGTGCCGCATCTGTTTTCCGATGAATATCGTGCAGCGCTGGCCTGGGCAGAGGACGTGACCAACCTCAGTACGACCCATGCTCCGGACAACGCATATGCGGCCGCTGCCGCCGCATTTTCTGAAAAGGATTTGGTCGATCTCACGCTCGTTATCGCGACGATGAACGCGTTCAATCGCTTGGGAGCGCCATTCCGTCTGCCCGTCGCGGCAAAGTCATAGGCGCACGATGGGATCAGAGGGCGACCGCATCGGCCATAACTTGGGAACCATCGCGGCAGGGGCGCCGCCCACAAGGTGGGGCGGCGCCCATCGCATCAACCCTGAGCCGCCATACTGCGCGCGAGGTCTGCAGCACTGATGCCTTCAAGCGAGAGGCCATAGCCGGTGCCCTCGTCGATCAACCGGCGCAGTGGTTGGGTCAGCGCAATGCGGGTGTAGCGGCCGGTCAGCGGCGGCAGCGCGGCGATGCCGTCGGCGATGTCGTGCGCGCGCGCAAGCAGGCGATCGGCCGGAACGATTTCATTGACGACGCCATAATCCTTCGCCGTATCGGCATCGAGAAGCTGGCGCGTAAGGAGGAAATAGCGCCCGCGGATCGAACCGATCACATGCGGCCACAGCACATGCACGCCATCGCCTGGAACGATGCCGAACTCGAAATGCGGCTTGTCCTGGAACACTGTTTCGGGGGTCGCCAGCACGATGTCGGTCAGCAGCGCATATTCGCTGTGGAGCAGCACCGGACCGTTCAGGGCGGTGATCATCGGTACCTCGATGTCGAGGATGTTCGACAACACCTTACGCCCCTCGCGCAGGATCTTGTCGTAGCCTTGAGGCGAGAAGAAGTCGAAACCCTCAGGATCGATCGCGTCCATGAAAGCATCACCCGAGCCGGTCAGAATGACCGCGCGGTTATCCCGGTCCTCGCCGATCTGGTGGAAGAGCTCGACAAACTGTTCATGCGTATGGCCGTTGAAGATCAGCTTTCCGCCATCGGTGTGCAGCGTCACTTCCAGCACGCCATTGGCCTTGCGGGTCAGCCGGGCGTTGGGGAAAGCGTCGCGATAGGTTTCGAACTTGGCCATTGCGGTGATCCTGTTGTTTGAGCTGGCCCAGAGCGGCGGCATAAGGACCAACTAGATGGAGTAACGGTCCGGCGTTGGTCGCGCATCCCTGATGCAGGGTTGGTGGCCTCCCGGTACGATGGTTGAACGGCGTCAGCGGTTGGGCTGCGCCAAGCATCGAGGGAGACCACCGTGGGCTACTATACCGGGATCGACGTTTCGCTGGAAGTCTCGCATTTCTGCGTTGTGGATGCTGCGGGCAGTATCGTGAAGGAGGCGCGTGTTGCCAGCGAGCCTGAGGCGATCGTCGCTTGGTTTGAGGGTCTGGACCTTGAGGTGACGGCCATCGGTTTGGAGGCTGGCCCGCTGTCGCAGTGGCTCTATGCCGCGATGATCGAGGCGAAGTTGCCAGTGACCCTGCTCGAGACGAGGCAGGTGCGCGATGCATTCCGGTCGATGCCGGTGAAGACCGACCGCAAGGATGCCCGCGGCATTGCCCAGTTGATGCGCCTGGCCTGGTATCGCCCGGTTCATTGCAAGTCGCAGGAAGCGCAGGAGAACAGGACGCTGCTGGCTGGCCGCAAGATGCTGCAGTCGAAGTACATCGATCTTGAGCTGTGCCTGCGCGGACTGCTGCGTGGCTATGGGCTGAAGGTAGGGCCGACCAACCGCAAGACCTTCGAAGGACGTGTTCGGGAACTTGCGGCATCGGTTCCCGGGCTCGACAATGCGGTGGATGCCCTGCTGAAGGCGCGGGCTACGCTGCTTGAACAGTTTCGCAGGCTCGATGGTCTGGTCAATAGCAGGGCTCGCCAGGACGAGAGGGCGCAGCTGCTGATGACTGTGCCCGGTGTCGGGGCGCTGATCTCGCTGACGTTCGTTTCGGCGATTGATGATCCGGCCCGGTTTCGGTCATCGCGGACCGTGGGAGCACATTTGGGCCTGACCCAGCGCAAGTACCAGTCGGGGGAAACTGATGTCACCGGGCGCATTTCCAAATGCGGTGACCAGGAGGTGCGCACCGCATTATACGAGGCGGCCAACATCATCCTGACCCGGCCGGTCAAGGGATCGCAGCTCAAGAGCTGGGCTGCGAAGATTGCAAGCCGGGCGGGCATGAAGAAAGCCAAGGTCGCCTTGGCGCGCAAGCTGGCAGTCGTCATGCACCGCATGCTCTGCGACGGAACATGCTTCGAGCACAGGCTGGCCGCAGCGTGATCGTTATCCAACAGGGACGAAGGTAGGACACAAGGGTTTCGGGCGAGAGGACCATCGCGCCCGATGGCAAGGTCCCGTCGCCGGGACGCACGAGCCAGGTCAGGCCGTTTATTCGGGAGCAGCCCTTCGGGTGACTGCGCGTTTCTAGATTGGTCGGCCGGTTCGTTGAGGACATCCATCATGCAGCGCCCT